>NZ_JASJAV010000009.1 GCF_030066895.1 Breoghania sp.
AAACGCGTCACTTCCGGTGCGACAAGCGGGATTGCCTTCACCGATGAGGGAAGGTTCAGCGCCTTGACCATGATGTGGGGCATGATCGTCGATCACACTCCCGACGTCAGATGCGTTTCGATCACGATGATCGAATTCGATTCCAGTTTCGGATGGATATCGATCCCGGCCTCGGCAAACACCTGATCGATGATGCGTCGGTTCTGCATGTCGCGAGACAGCAGGCACAGGGGCAGGCTTGCCGCCTCCTCCCACGTGACGACTTGCGGTCGCGGAACGGCCCGTCGGCCGCCGTCACGAGATGATATCGCTCGCGATAGAGCGGCACCTCGGAAACCCGACCAAGCGGTTCGTTGTCCAGATAGGTGATGCCCGCATCGAGCTGCAGATTGTCGAGCCGCCCCAGTATGTCGGTCGAGGTATAGGAGGAGATCATCAGTTTGATATCCGGATGGATCGCCCACAGCGACGAGGTGTGTCACCATGACCGGCAAGGCCGTGGGGATGGCCCCAATCCTCAGATGGCCGATATCCCCCCTGCTTCATCGTCTCCACGTCGGAGCGCATCGCATTCATGTCACCGACGATACGGCGCGCCCATTCCAGAACGCGCTGCCCCTCGGCGGTAAACCCGAAAAAGCGGGATCCGCGATCCACAAGTGGGATGCCAAGAGTTTTTTCCAAGTGATTGATATTAGAGGATAAATTTTTTTTAGAAACGCCGCACGTCTGAGCGGCTCGGCCGAAATGCTTTTCCCGCGGAAGGGCTAGCAGGAATTCAAGTTTCTCTTCCATGCGTATCCGTCTCAGATTGCGGAAGGCCCAATTCGGCGGTCTTGTTTTGGTGCGGAGTATAAGCCTTGAGGAAAAGACGCTCCTTGATGAAGGTCAATCGGATCGCGGGAGAGGATGTCGCCGCCTCATCGCCGTCTCCGGCTGCACCTTTTCGAGATATGGGGCGAACGGGTGACGTCGGTTACGCGACCTCCAACTCGATGAGCTGCATCTCGTCGCCGCCGACAGGGGCCAGACTGTGCCCGCCGCATTTCGGGCAGGCGGACACGTGCGACTCGACTTCGACTTCAGCGCCGCAGTCCTGGCATATGGCCTGTCCGGGCGGCTGCTCGATCTCCAGCAGCGCACCGTCGGCGAAGGTCTGCCGGCTGGTGACGGTGAAGGCGTAACGCAGCGATTCAGGATCGAGACAACTGAAATGCTCGACCGAAAGCTTCAATCGATGGACTCTGTCGAAGCCCCTAGCCTCACGTTCGCGCGCCAGAATGCGAAAAAGCGAGTCACAAATCGTCAGTTCATGCATGGCCAACCTATGCTCTTCTGTCTTGGGGAATCATTCCGCCCTGCAACCGTTTCGTCTCCGGACTGCCAATCCGGTCGCGGCTGAAGGTGTCTCGTTTTCGGAAGTCCTTGCTTCACAGCTTCCGCTCGGCGGTTCGTCCTCTCAAACACTCAATACAAATATTCATTACACGAACATCGATTGCGCAAGCCCCTTGGTGAACGGCCGCCCGCGTCGACGAAGCGACGGGGCGGTCGGTCTTTTCGGTTATCCGATGATCAGTCGGATTGAGGTCATGCGGGCTCCTGCTCGCGAAGTTCGCTCGCGTTCGACACGGCCTCGCTCAGATTGCCCTTGAGCTCCGCATAGAGCTCTTCGACGTGATTCTCCGCCCAGAACTGATCTTCGATCGCCTCGAGCTTGACGGAGGAGTACTTGTATTCCGGCGTCTTGAAAGTCGGGTCGAAGCTCTCGCCAGTCAGCTCGTTGCAGGCGCCGATCCTCCACTGATAGGTCATGTAGACCACACCCTTGTTGGTGCGCTCGGTGACCTTTGCGCGGGTGATGATCTTGCCGCGACGCGAGGAGACGTAGACCAGTTCCTTGTCCTTGATCCCGAGACGCTTGGCGTCCTCCGGATTGATGGTGACGAAGCCCGGCTCGTCGGCCAACGTCTGCAGGGCCGAGCAGTTGCCCGTCATCGAAGGGCAGGAATAGTGCCCGACTTCGCGAACGGTGCAGAGAACCATCGGGAAGTCGTCATCCGTCTGGTCAAGCGGCGGATGCCACTCACAGGCATAGAGCAGGCCCTTGCCGTTCGGGCGCTGGAACTTGTTGCCGGTGTAGAGGTACTTCGTTCCATGCGGATTATCGAGATCGGTGCAAGGCCACTGAACGTAGCCGAGGCCTTCCATCTTCTCGTACGTGGCACCGTAATAGATCGGGGTCAGCTCGCGCAGTTCGTCCCAGATCTTCTTGGTGTTCTCGTACTTCATGGGATAGCCTATCGCCGTGGCGATCTCGGAGATGATCTACCAGTCGTGCTTGCACTCGCCCTTCGGCGGCACGGCCACATCGAAGCGCTGGAACGTGCGGTCGGCGGCGGTAAACACGCCTTCATGCTCGTCCCAGAAGGTTGCCGGCAGGACCAGATCGGCGAACATCGCCGTCTTCGCCATGAAGATGCCCTGAAAGATGACAAACTCCATGTCTTTCAGGGACTTGCGCACGGAGGCAAGATCCGGATCGGTCTGGGCCGGGTCCTCACTCATGATGTAGTAGGCTTTCATCTTGCCTTCTTCCACCAGGCGAGGAACGTCGGTGACCATCGCGCCGACCTTGTCCGGCAAGCTCTTCACGCCCCAGCGCTTGGCGAACTTGTCGCGAATCTTCTTGCCCGTGACCGGCTGATAGCTCGGGAACACGTCGGGAAGAACGCCGAGATCGCACGAACCCTGCACGTTGTTCTGGCCGCGGACCGGGCCGACGCCGACATTCGGACGACCGAGGTTACCGGTCAGCAGCGCCAGGCCGGACGGGCCCTTCACCATGTCGACGCCCATCGTCCATTGAGTGACGCCCATGCCCCACAAGATCATGGAGTTCGGGCCGGCTGCGTAGATCCGTATCGCCTCGCGCACGTCGTCCAGGTCGAGGCCGGTGATATCGGCAACGTATTCCGGCGTGTATTTGGAGAATATCTTCTTGTATTCGTAGAAGTCTTCGGTGTGCTTGGCGACGTATTACTTGTCGTACAGGCCTTCGTTGGTCAGCACGTTGGCGAAAGCGTTGACCAGCGCCATGTTGGAGCCGTTCTTCAGCGGCAGATACAGGTCGGCAAGACGCGCAGTCTCGATCTTGCGCGGATCGCAGATGATGATCTTGGCACCCTTTTCCTTCGCCTCGATGACGCGGCGTGCGATGACCGGATGGCTGTCGGCGACGTTGTAGCCGAAGACCAGCAGGCAATCGGTGTCGGCAATCTCCTGAATGGAGTTCGACATGGCGCCGTTGCCGAGCGTGTAGGCCAGACCGGCAACCAACGTGGTGTGGCAGACGCGGGCGCAGTTGTCGACGTTGTTGGTGCCGATGACGGTACACGCGAACTTCTGCATGACGAAGTTCGTCTCGTTGCCGCAACCGCGCGAAGAACCGGTCGTCATGATTGCGTCGGGACCGTACTTCTCCTTGATTTCGGAGAACTTCGTGGATGCGATCTTGATCGCCTCGTCCCACGTGATCCGCTCGAAGTTTTGGGTCGGCAACCTCGTCGGTTCGCTCGTGATCGTCTTCATTGCCTACATGGCGCGCGAACAGGCGCTTAACGGCAACGGCGTCGAAACCGTGATGCTGAAGATCGGCATCGCGAAGGTTTCGCTCTCGACCACGACGATCTTCTTCAAGGCCATCATGTGTAACCTGATGGTGTGCTGTGCCTGGCGGTCTGGCTCGCCTATTCGTGCCACAGCGTTGTGGATAAGATCGTGGCGATCATCCTGCCGATCTCCGGCTTCGTTGCCGCCGGCTTCGAACACTGTGTCGCCAACATGTACTTCCTGCCCTTCGCTTACCTTCTCAAGGTAATCGGCAACGTGCCGGACGGCATGAACGTCGACGTTCTGACCGTCGGGTCGGTCGCACACAACATCATCGTCGCGACTGCGGGCAACATCGTCGGCGGCGGCCTGTTCGTCGGAGCCTTCTACTGGACGATCTATCGCAAGGGCATGGGCGGAGTGAAGCTCGCCAAGGTCGAAGCGTCCGACAATGCTGCAGCCGGCCACGTGGCCGCCCAGCAGTAAGGACACGAAACGCGGCCCAGATCACCTCCTGCCGACCAGGGTGGTCCGGGTCCCGTCCCTCATAAGTCCGGGTCGTTCGAAACGTGGACGCGCATTCGCCACGCTCAAGACGCCGGGCAGACAGGGGGATTAGTGGAGCACGGTTTGGACAGAGATCTCACTGTCCTGCCGCGCTCCATGCGTATTGGAGGTCGGATTCCGCACCTCCATAAAGATTCCGCACCTCCATAAAGAGAGGGCCCACCTTTCACGGCGGACCCTTCGGTTTTACTCACAGAGGCAGTGAACGAGGTTCAGCAGATCCGCGGCAATTGCTCGCCGTTCAGCCATTCCACCACGCGCTCGCTGCCGAAGCTCGTCTCCAGCCGCACGAGCTTCAGCGGATCTGCGACCGCCCGGCCGATGATCGCCGCGTCCTCGCCATGGGGAGCAGCGCGCATCACCTTCAGCAACGCCTCTGCCTTTTCTTGAGGGCATAAGGCTAGCAGCTTGCCTTCATTGGCGACGCCCAACGGGTCGATGCCCAGCAATTCGCAGGCTCCGCGCACCGCCGGTTTGACGGGCAGCGCATCCTCTTCCAGAACGAGCCCCACGCCCGATTGATTGGTGAGTTCGTTCAAGGTCGCAGCCAGACCGCCACGGGTCGGATCCCGCAGGTAGTGGGTTTCCGGTTCAGTCTCGACCATCGCGGCGATCATGCGGTGAAGCGGCGCGCTGTCGCTCTAGATGGTGGTTTCGAAATCAAGATTTTCGCGCTTCGACAGGATGGCGATACCGTGATCGCCGATTGAACTGGAGACGAGGATGGCATCGCCCTCGCGGATCTGGTCGCCGTCGATCTCAAGTCCATCATCCAGCACGCCGACCCCGGCGGTGGAAATGAACACGCCGGCCGCCTTGCCGCGTTCCACCGCCTTGGTATCGCCGGTCACGATCGGCACTCCGGCCGCCTTCGAGGCTTCCGCTATGCTCTCCACGATCCGCTTGAGATTGGAGAGCGGCAGTCCCTCCTCGATGATAAAACTTGCCGACAGATAAAGCGGCTTTGCCCCGCTCATCGCCACGTCGTTGATCGTGCCGTGAACCGCAAGCGAGCCGATATCTCCGCCGGGAAAGAACAGCGGCGATATCACGTAGCTATCCGTCGACATGACAAGACGCCCGGCAGCGGGCGGCATTACCGCCATGTCGTCGCCCTGGGCAAGGAACTCGTTGTCGAACGCGTTGCCGAAAACCTCGGACACCAGTTGCGCCATGGCGCGACCGCCGCCGCCGTGGGTCATGTCGACCCGGCCTTTGGCGATATCGAGCGCCCTGGGAAAAAGGCGCGCGTTTCGGCTGTGGGAATGATCGTTCATGTTCCCCTCCTTCGTTATGACCTTACGCCGCCGTCTTGTTCCGGTGCTGACCGTAAAGCCAATGTGCAGCGCATTCGCCTTCGCTTGAGATCATGCACGAGCCAATGGGATCGTCCGGCGTGCAGGCCCGTCCGAAGAGCGGGCATTGTTCGGGGCGTTTCAGGCCGCGCACGATTTCCGCGCAAGCGCACGATTTTGGATCGGGCACGGCACGATAGGGCCGCGAGGAGAATTTCAGTTCTGCATCGAAATCGGCATAGGCGTCCGCCACGCGCATCGCGCTGTCCGGCAGACATCTAAGCCCGCGCCATTCGAAGGCGCCGCGAAGCTGGAAGGTTTCCGCGATTACGGTTTGCGCCTTCTCGTTGCCGACGGCAGGAAGTGCCCGCACATAGGCATTTTCGACGCGCCTCCGCCCCTCATTGACCTGTCGCGTCAGCATCAGGATCGCCTGCAACAGATCGAGCGGCTCGAACCCGGCCACGACGATCGCTTGCCCCCGGTCGGCGAATTCCTGGTAAGGCTCGATCCCGATCACAGCGGAGACATGGCCCGGCCCGATGATCCCCTGCAACGGCAGGCTTTCACCATCGAGGATCGCGCGCATGGCAGCGGGCGTCAGAACGTGATTGCAGAAGATGGAGAAATTTGTCAGCCCTTCCGCCTTGGCGATCTTCAGTGCCATGGCGGAGGACGGTGTGGTCGTCTCGAAACCGATGGCGAGGAAGGCGACCTCGCGGCCCGGGTTTTCACGCGCAATCTTGAGCGCATCGAGCGTCAACCAGACCATGCGAATATCGACCTCCGCCGCCTTTGCCTTGAGAAGACTCATGCGGTGGGAACCGGGCACACGCATCATGTCGCCATAGGAGCACAGAATGACGCCGTGATCGCGTGCGAGTTCGATCGCGCTGTCGACCCGCCCGACGGGCAGAACGCAGACGGGACAGCCTGGCCCGTGCACAAGGCGGATATTGTCGGGCAGCATCTCCTCAAGGCTGTAGCGGGCGATCGTATGGGTATGCCCGCCGCAGAACTCCATGAGCGTGTAGGAACGATCCGGCTCGCATTCGGCGACGATCTTCTTCGCAAGCTTGCCGTCCCTGAATTCGGAGGCGTATTTCATCCCGCCATCTCCGCCAGGTTCAGTTCCCCGGCCAGCTCCCCCATCTCCTTGAGCGCATCCAGCGTGTCTTTCGCCTCTTCCGGCGAAATGCGGATGAGCGCGAAGCCCACATGAATGAGGACATAGTTGCCGACGGCGATATTCTCCAGGAGAGTCGGACTGACCGATTTCGCGACGTCGTCGATGCTGACCTTGCCCATGTCATTGGGTTGGAGTTCGATCACCTCGGCCGGAATTGCCAGACACATCGTTCCTTCTCCTCAAACTAGAAAGTCTCACCCAAACGCAATGCCGCAACATAGGCCTGACCAAGACTGACCGCCGGATCACCCGGGCCGAACCGCTCGTGTCTTAGGATCTGCACGCCCTGAGCGCCGAGCCTGCGGCTGAGATCGTTCGTCAGAACCTTGTTGAAGAAGCAACCGCCCGAAATAGGCGATGCCCGTGACGGGCAACGGAAGACGGTGCATGGAGATGACCACCCATTCCGCGACGGCGGCCGCAAGTGTCCCGTGGAAGAGATTGGCCCCACGTTGACGGTCGGAAATATCGGCAAGCGTCGCGAGGAGTGGTCTGAGATCGAGTTCGCCGTCACGCGAAATTCGCCATCCCGTCGGCATTTCCTCAGGCTCGGTGACGAAGCTTTCCAGCGCTATCAGTGCCTGCCCTTCGTGCTCGGCGACGTCGCATACACCCAGCAGGCCCGAGGCCACATCGAACAGACGCCCCATGGACGTCGTCTTCGGGCAATTGAGCCCCTTGTACATCACTACGCCGAGGTTCCGAGCTGCCGGAATATGTGACCAGCGATCCGCGATCTCGTCACCACGCCCGATCGCATGAAGCACAGAGGCTCCCATCAGCCACACTTCGCGTGTGGCGACATCCCGCCCGGTTGCAACAAGGGAAACAGGTGGCCAGCGCGAAAAAACTCCGCGCCATCGACGAAGAAAAGTTCGCCGCCCCACGCCTCATCGCCCGTTCCAAGGCCGAAGCCGTCGAAGGACAGGCCAAGGAGCGGAGCGTCGTGACCATGTTCGGCGGCCACCGCCGCCACATGAGCGTGATGGTGCTGGACCGGGATCAACTCCGCTCCCAGTTCCTCCGCCAGTGCGGCTGCGAGGCGGATGGAGGGAAAGTCGGGATGGAGATCATGGGCAACGGCGGCCGGGACCACACCCAGCCGCTCGATCATGGCCCAGGCCGTTTCTTCCATGTCCCGGATGGCCTCAGGCGTATACGTATATGGCCGACATCGCGGGACACATAGGCCCAGTTTACGTCGATAACGGTGATCGTATCCTTCAAGAAGGCGCCAAGTCCGATCAACGGCGGCAGGGAACGCGGCAGATCGAAGGTGAGACGAACGCGATCGCCCTCGGCCTGCTCGCCAGCGGACCTGCCGCGTTGAACCGCGCTCTCCATGGCTCAGGCCGCCCTCGAGGCGATCAGTCCGGCGCGGCGTTCGCGCACCCATTCGACCCAGATCTCAAGCCCCTCGCCGGAGGTCGCCGAGAGCTGCAGGATCTGCAGGGATGGGTTGACCCGCCGTGCAAGGCCCATACAGCGCGCGATATCGAACTTCACATAGGGGGCAAGGTCGATCTTGTTGATGATCATCAGGTCCGCGACAGCGAACATGTCGGGATACTTGATCGGCTTGTCTTCGCCCTCGGTGACCGAAAGGATTACGACCTTCGCCGCTTCACCGAGATCAAAGGTCGCCGGGAACACCAGGTTTCCGACATTCTCGATAAAGAGGACCGAGCCTTCCTGCGGGTTGAGGCTTTTCGAGGCGTCGGCTATCATCGCCGCATCCAGATGGCACTCCTTGCCCGTATTGACCTGAATGGCAGAAACGCTCGTTTCGCGAATGTGGTCGGCGTCGTTCGACGTCTGCTGATCGCCTTCGATCACGGCGACCGGCAAATCCGGCTGCAGCGCCTTGACCGTTTCGCACAAAAGCGTGGTCTTGCCGGAACCGGGACTGGAAAGCAGATTGAGCGCGAGCATACCGTCCTTTTCGAACACCGCCCGGTTTTCCGCCGTCCTGCGATCATTCTCGCCAAGAACGGCTTCTTCCATCTTGGTCACACGTGTCTGATCAAGCCCCGGAACGGAGATACCGGCCTCGCCTTCCCCGTAATGAATATGCCTGTCTTCATGCGTGTGCTTATGGGTATGTTCATGGTCATGGCCGTGGGCGATCCCGGCTGCATGAAGCGCGGCGTGTTCTTCTTCGCTCATGCCTTCGTGGTGCTAGTGATGATGATGGTTGTGATCGTGGACTTCGACAGTGGCTTGCCCGCAACCGCATACGCTGCACATCGTAGCTACCTCCGATACCGATCACGCCGACTTCACATCCAGGTCCCTTGAGAGATCTTCATTTCGCCGACGTGGTCGAACAAGTTCGACATCTCGTTGAATTCACGGAGCAGGATCGGTCGCGAACGCTCCATGAGCCAAATAAATTTCCGCTGCCTTTCCAATTGACTATCGTTTTCTACCAATGGCTAGCACCGGATTGCCGATGGTTCAAAAGACGATCCGCTCCGGATGGGTAAAGGCCTCGAAGCCGTCGCGGCTCGCGACGCCAACGAGTGTTAGCCCCGCGTTTTCCTCCGTCCGGATCGCCAGCATCGTCGAAGCGGACACGGCAACCAGGGCGGGGACGGCCCAGTACCGCGGCCTTTTGAACAATCTCTATCGACACCCGACTGGTGATCGTGGCGAGCCACCTGGATCGATCCGCTCGCGATTCAGAGCGCCGACGAGCTTGTCCATGGCGTTGTGCCGTCCCAAATCTTCACGGGCACGAACAAGCCCTTCCGCCGGGGGCCAGAACCCGGCCGCGTGAACGGCATGGGTCTCGCGGAAGAGCGGCTGTCCCTGTGACAGCGCGTTGATCGCTTCCATGATCTGTTCGGGCGTAAACCGAATATCGTCGTCGCAGACGTTCGAGGGCTACTTGAAAGCCTCGTCCAGGCTTTCAACCCCGCACAGTCCGCAAAACCGGTCGGTCCCGCGATCGCCCGGCGACGCTGCGCCAGACGCTCCGCGCATTCGTCTTCGACCCAGAGACGGGCTTCCACCCCGGTCGTGAAGGCGGCAATCTCGATCGATTTGATCTGGTCGGGATCGGAGATGATCCCTTCCGTCAGACTGAACCCCACGGCGAAGTCTTCGAGCTGGTTCGGCGTCGCCATCATGACGGTGTGCGTCGCGCCGTTATAGGTAAGGGCGACGGCCTCTTCCTCGGGGACTTCGCGCGTGTCTTCCGGTGCAGCAGATCCGTGCCAGGCTATACGTCTCGTGGGGTTGTGCGTTGAAAGGCAGGCGGGATCAAGCTCGGTGAAATCGCAGCTCGTCATACTAGCAACTCCAGATCCGGCGCCGGTTACGAGCGCAACTGAACCCTTTCACTTAGCCAATAAATAGTATCTGAAGTTCAGATTTTGTACGGGAAATATCGCGTTACCGAGAGATATTGTCCATCGGTGTGATTATCATGACCGAATAAAGATCGCTTATCGGAAGTAGTTCAGACAAAATACGGTGTCAGTTTGTCGCAGTGGATCTGCACCTACTTTATTCCGATACCGCACTAAGGGCATTCGACATCGGTCAGGGCCGCAGCCTGTCGCGCCACATCGAGACTGAGAGCAAGATCGGTGTCATCAAGCTCATCGGGCGAAAACCATCGCGTTTCTAGCGCATCGTCGCCCGCGACCGCCGTTCCCGAAACGTACCGGCAGAGCACCACGACCAGAACGTAGTGATGACGCACGTTTCCGTTGTCGTCATGGTCCAGAGCATCGACCGCGGTGAACACTCTCACTGCCTCGCCCGTGATCTCCGTTTCCTCGAAAAGCTCGCGCACGGCGGCACCCAGTATGGTCTCGCCGTGCTCGATCTTTCCGCCCGAAAATCCCCAATGGCCCGCATCGGGCGGATTGGCGCGCCGCACCAGAAGGACTTTCCCGTCGCGAAACACGGCCGCGATTGTCGCCACGACGGGCCGGCAGCTGGGATCGACTTGCGATGCGGAACGTGTTGCGATCACGGGGCTGACCTTGCTTCTACCGGCCTGCCCGGACGCCACGGGCCCGGACTGCCAATTCAATCTAAACGGAAGGGCCGGATCAGACCTCACCTCCCTCCCCGTCCCACCTTGCCCCCTCTGGGGTGCAGGAACAAGTTCCCGCCCCCTCGGCACTCGCGTCCCCCACCCGATCCACGTTCACGTGTCGCCGCCCGCCTTTTGTGCGGACAGGCGCAGAAACGGCGGATTGATCTTCTCCGCATCAGTCAAAAGTGCGCGGGCTTCGCGGTTCAGAACATCCGTGGTCAATTCAAAGATCGAAGGACCAAGAAATCCCGCTTTCCTGATTTCATCGATGTAGGTCTTTTGCGCCCAGTTGCGGTCGTGAATGACGAAGGGCTCAGTTCTTCCGGGCACCTGAAGTGCCACCTTGCGAAGGGCTCCATCCTTATAGTCGACCCCCTATTCCCCGCTCTGGAAGGTCTTGAACCGGATCCTGGTCACGCGGGGATTGGAATCGAGCACGAAGAGATGATCTCCTGGTTTGAGCAGGCGGTGTATCTTCCACAAAATCGCGCCGATCTCGGCCTTCGTATCGATATTGATCAGAACGAAGCAGACGACCGCCGCATCGAACAGATCGTCAGAGAGCGGCACCCGTCCGCTCTCGACCTGCCTGAATTCGGCATCAGACAGGGCAAGTGCGCGAGCGGCATCTACCATGTCGGGCGGCAGGTCGACGCCGACGACACGCGCTATTCCGGCGCGTCGCATGCGACGGGAGACCTTGCCCCCGCCGCAACCGTAATCGAGAACGCGAATATCCTTCCCGAGCCGCCGCACGATGTCCGCGATCAGCAGCTGATAGCCCAGAAGATCTTCCACATGATCGTCATAGGCGACGAACAGGTCGGATACGGCCTTAGCATTCCACTTGGTTGTCGTCGCAGCATCCATCAGGAGGTCACCTCCATCCGTCGTTGGTCGAAGAGATGCCGATGCAACGGATGAAGCGCCTCCAGCGCGCGCCTGGCCTGAGGACACGCGGCTTGTGGGCATGAAGCCAGAAGAGCACCAGCACGTTCAGCCAGTAATCCGGCAGGGCCAGACACAACACGTCTTCGAGTGCGAGGGCCCTGCTGCGAATGGCGCCTTCCGCTTCAAGCACTTCGGCAATCATCTGAGGCGTGGTGAAGGGCATGATCGGATAGGACGGCGGGGCTTCGCCGACGGGCTCATTGGCCAGGGCCCGCGCCCTGTCCAGATCGGGTTCGTAAATGTGAATGGAGCCGACATGGTGATAGTACCGGTCCACGCGCACAGCGAGACGGCGGGCGATGTATTCCTGCAGGAACGTGAAGTGGAAGACGTCGCTCAGGAACCCGATATAGGCGTCGTTCGCGCGCATGAAGGCGACCATGTGCAAGGCTCTCGTCGCGCAGCAGAAGCTGCAGGCCAAGCGTGCAGGAGACATCGATATTGCGCCGATAGAGATCCTCTTCGGCACCGAAGATCTGCAGGAAGGCGCGCTTGCTGTCCGGATCGTCGTCTTTGAGGATATCGATGACCCGCTCGATCTGGTCGAGGCGATCCGCTCCGAAAGCCAGCAGCAGCTTCCGACCGTAGCCGGTGCCAGGCAGTGTCACCCCGTCGGTGCTGTAGCGCCTCATGCGCGGGGCATAGTGCTCGATGAAGGCTAGGTCGTTGCGACCCGATAGATACCAGAGCGCTTCGGCATAGTTGAAGACGATGTTCTGGCGTCGCGCGGGGCTCAGGCACACCCGTGCGAGCGGATTGTGCAGCACGGCCGAAAAGCCGAGAGTTTCGATCTCTGCATTGCCACGCGGCGCATTCCGAAACTCGGGCGCTGCGAGAACGTCGGCAATCGTCGATCGATACGTCTGGTCGAAGGTTTCATACCGCTCTGTCATGGTCACTACGCCCCGACCAGCAGTTGCTCGAGTTCCTGGGGAGCAACGACGGCGCCATAGAAAAGCGTGCGCACGCGCGTGATCGTCTTCAGCCCCTGGACGAGAAAGGCGTATTCGCCTCCCTTCTTGAGCAGAAGCGTGACATCCTTTTGCAGGGCGAACGCCCATCCCAGTTCCACATGGGTTCCGGGAGATGCCGGCAAGCCCGGGTAGGCGACGAACCGATCGCATTTCGCGATTTCGTTGCAGTCGATACGGGTGCATTCGTCGGGCGTCATTAATTCCCGCCCCCACTGCTCGCACCGATGTGTGGAATGCACCTCCCAGCCGATTTGCTCGAAATGACTGATCAGCGGCAGGAACATCGCGATCCGACATCCGCTTTTCCTCCGGATCGACGAGCGCCTTGAAAGGCTTGGCAAGAAATATCTTCATGAAAAACCTTTCCAAAAATAATTTACATATTTTATTTATTTATATTACTTTATGATATATGTACGACGTCAGAATAAAAACAATAGTGCAGAGATAAAACACCGCAATCAGCGCATCCGCAACGAATAATGGATCGACCGCCCGCCTCTCGCGCTCTCCCGAGGTTCGCCCCGGCCGTTTCGGCTTTATTGCGTCCGTCTCATCTTCAATGAATGTCGGAGACGCGGCGCTGGCGGCTGAGCGCCAATCGCACCTGTTTCTCGCTCTCGATCAGCACGAAGAACAGAATGCCGATGGCGACGATCAGGACACCGCCCCAGAGCGGCACCGACAAGGTTCCTAAAACGCCCTGCAAGGGCGCCACATAGGTGACCGCGAACTGCGCTGCGGTCACCACGGCAATACAGATCCAGACGATCCGTGTGCCTTTCGCCGCCGCCCAGGTCAGCGACGTGTTGTAGATGTTGCGAATGAAGAAGAGATGGAAAATCTCCAGCACCACGAGCGTGTTCATTGCCATGGTCTGCGCCAGCGCCACGGGATAGCCTCGATCGATCACATAGGTGTAAACGCCGAAGACCGCGGCCAGAAACAGCCCCGAGGCCAGCACGATGTGCCAGATCAACGTGCCGGCCAGCAACGGTTCGTCCCGCGCACGCGGCGGGCGTTGCATCGTGCCGCGCTCGCTGGGCTCAAAAGCGAGCGCGATGCCGAGCGTGACGGCCGTGATCAGATTGACCCAGAGGATCTGAACCGCCGTGATCGGCAGGGCGAGCCCCGCAAACAGCGCCACGACGATGGTCATCGTCTCTCCGGCATTGGTCGGAAGTGTCCAGCTTATGACCTTCTTGATGTTGTCGTAGACTGTCCGTTCTTCGCGCACCGCGGCTGCGATCGAGGCGAAATTGTCTTCAGCAAGAACGAGTTCCGCCGCTTCCTTGGCGGCTTCGCTCCCTTTCTTGCCCATAGCGATACCGGCATCTGCCCGTTTCATGGCCGGCGCGTCATTCACCCCTTCCCCGGTCATAGCAACGGTCAGACCGCGCGCCTGCAATGCCGTTAACAGCCGCAGCTTATGTTCGGGTGAGGTTCGCGCGAAAATGTCGATCGTGACCACCGCATCGGACAATGCGGCATCGTCGGTGAGTTTAATTTCTGAATTCGGTCAGAACACTGTTCGTATTCTGAAGTTCGATCTGTGTCGCGATCGCGCGCGCGGTGGCGCCATGATCGCCTGTGATCATCTACACGGATCCCCGCCGCATGGCATTCCGCCACAGCTTCGATCGCTTCAGATCGATTAGGCCAATGAGCCCGATCAAGGTCAAACTGCCATCCAGATCCGAAGAATTGAGGATCGTGCGATCCTGATCAACCGCGCGGACGGCGACGGCGATCACCCGCTGGCCTTCGGCCGCCAGGTCTTCCACCGCTTCGTGCCATGTCTCGGGATCAAGCGGCGCCTTACCGCCGTCGCTTTGCCTCTGGTTGGCACACATGTCGAGCACGGCCTCGGGCGCACCCTTCACATGGATGAGGGTATGTCCCTCGTGATCGTGGTGGAGGACTGCCATGTAGCGGTGAGCGGCATCGAAGGGAATCGCATTGGTCCGGGTCCAGGCAGGCACAGGCGCCGTTCCCTTACCGGTGATCTTCCCCGCAAGCGCCAGAAGCGCGCCTTCCATCGGATCGCCTTCGACCCTCCATCCGTCCTCCGCGCCGCGCAGTTCCGCGTCGTTGCACAGTGCTGCGGCGCGCGCGAATTCCATCAGGACCGCAATGTTCGGCCAGATGGGCGTCCTCTTCGCGCCAGCACACCGCCCATTCCGGGGCATAACCGTTTCCGCGGATCGAATAGACATGTTGCGAGGCGACCAGCGTCGTCGCCATCATTTCGTTGCGGGTCAGCGTTCCGGTCTTGTCGGAGCAGATGACGGAAACCGATCCGAGTGTCTCGATGGCCGGCAACCGGCGAATGATCGCGTTCCGCCCCGCCATCACCTGCACTCCCGACGGCAAGCGTGATGGTCAGAAAAGCCGGAAACCCTTCCGGGATAGCCGCGACCGAGAGCCCGACCACGGCCATGAAGAGGTCTGAAAACGGCAGCTTCCCGACGAAATAGCCGTAGATCAGCAAGCTCGATGCAATCAGCAGGATGAAAACCGTCAGCCACCGCGCAAAGATGTTCATCTGATGCACGAGCGGCGTGGTCAGCACCTCCACCTTGGAGAGCATGCCGCTGATCCGCCCGATCTCGATCGCCCCGGCGGTCGCAACGACGAGCCCCTGCCCCGTCCCCGCCGTGACCAGCGTGCCGCTGAACAGCATCGAGGTTCGGTCCCCCAAAGGGGCTTTGAGGTCCACCGGTTCGACACCTTTGTCAACCGGCACAGACTCTCCCGTCAGGACCGCCTCCTGGGTCTTCAGCCCGCGCGCCTCGATCAGGACGATGTCGCCGGGAGCGAGCATCGCCGCTTCGACGCTTTGCCGCCGCCCATCCCTCAACACCGCCGAATGCAGCGCCAACATTCCGCGGATTGCGTCCATCACCTGTTCGGCGCGGTCCTCCTGAATGAATCCGATGATCGCGTTCACCAGAACGACCGTCAGAATGACGCCCATATCCACCCAGTGCTGCAAACCGGCGGTCACTGCGGCCGAAATCAGAAAGACATAGATGAGGATGTTATGGAACTGGTTTAACAAGCGCGCCAACGCGCCGCGTTTGGGAGGCTCGGGCAAACGGTTGGCGCCATAGGCATCCAACCTGCGCGCCACCTCATCCGCATCGAGCCCGGTGCGAGATGCCTCCAGCGCATCGAGAGCCTCTTTGCTGGAGACTGCATGGAAAGCAATTAGCCGGCTATCCACCGACTGATTGCCCCCGTCGTTCGTCCGGTTCGCGTCGTTCATGAAACTCACTCACAATGCAGACTGTCCGCTTTCCGCAACCACGATGAGTACTCGCCCAGGAACCCACGGCCACGCCCTCTCGGGCGGGCACACAGCGTCCCGAACCTCTACCCGACCGGTTTTCCCTCCCTGGAAGGCAATTTCCATCTTTTCGGCAGAGCAGCTCTACCGTTCAGCCTTCGGATACGGCTTCCTGCGTTTCGCTCGCAGAATTTTTCTCAAACTGTGGGACGGATGCATTGAGGAGCCGCAACAGATCCGCAAGTTGGCCGCGGTCTTCCTCGGAAAGCTCGGACAACCATTGCCCCTCAAGGCGCATATCGGCCTCGAAGGCGCGTTTCGTGCGCCGATATCCCTCTTCCGTCAGTTCCACCATCAGGCGTCGACCGTCTTGCGGGCACGGCACGCGGCGAACGAGGGCCGCAGCCTCAAGCCATTTCAGGCGATGCGTTAGCCCGCCGGATGACACCATGAGCGAGGTGTAGACGTCCGTCGGCGTCTTACGGTAGGGCGGCCCGCCGCGCAGGAGCGTGGCGAGAACGTCATACTCGCCGCGTTCCAGACCATGCTCGGCGAACAGGGCCTCGATATGCGGGGCCATCCGCGTTGTAATCCGGTAGATTCGGCCGAAGACCGCCATCGTCTCGGTGTCGACCTCCGGCGACACCTGCCGGTGTTGTGCGCGATAGGCATCGACATCGTCGCCTGAAGCGAACGTCGCGGAATCATCTGTAAGGATCGGGTCGGCTGCCTTTTTCATCCTTGTCATAAGGATGACCTCCCGCACTGCGGTCAAGAGCTAGCCGTAACGAAACCCGACGGCAATCAAGGTCGAAGCGGAACGGAAAAGGCGGGAGGTCTTCCCGCCCCTCCATCAGGCGACGCCGATGCTCAACATCGATCGGGCCGTCTCCGCCTGTCCCCAGGCGTGGTAGCTGTTCTTTCCCGAGGCGATCACATAGCCCAGGCGGGTCTTGATCAAGGGCTCGACGGTCCTGCCCACGAGATCGGGTTACACGACCTCCTTGACGTCCTTGGTGTAGGGAATGTCGTCCACGCCGACGATCGACCGGATGGTGCCGGGCGTTGCATGAAAGAACGAAATCGCGGCCCCCGATTGCCGTTTCAACGTGCTGTTCGGGACTTCCAGTCCGGCGCCGAGAAAGGCGTGTACGTGATCCACCACCGGATCGTGGCCCGTCACCATGGCCACCAGATCGGGAATGCGATCCCCTCCGGGCCGCCCGTTGATCTCGATGAGTTTCGGCTCTTCTTCATCGATCTTCACCTCGATATGGGCCGCTCCTATGCTGAAGCCGACGGCATCGAGGCTCGCAACGGCAACGGCGGCGCAAGCGTCAGACGTTTCCGGAGGCAACGAGGAGGGAAAGGAATGCCCGACCTTGACGAAGTGACGATCGCCGCCGAAGATCTTGTCCGTGATACCGTAGACGTAATGCTTGCCGTTCACTGTCAGCGTCTCGACGCTGACCTCGAAGCCCGCGATGCATTGCTCGACGAGAACGAACTCGTAGCGGTTCTGGCCGCGTACGTTTTGCGGCTTGGACCTGGATCAGATCGAAGTGCTGGACCGCCTCGTCAACGCTCCGGCATTTCATCACATCGGTGCTGCTGGTTTCATCCGCCGGCTTCACGATGCACGGAAGGCCAACCTTCTCGACAGCGGCAGCCATCTCCTTGCGATCGCGAACGGCGACGAAAACCGGGGCGGACACGCCGTGTTTCAAACACGCCTCTCGCGTCATATGCTTGTTTCGCGCCGTAAGCGCCACCTCCGGGTTCACATGAGGAACACCCAACTCACGCGCGAGCTTGGCGGTTGGAACGATATCGTACTCGCTGAGGGTTAGAAACGCGTCGAAAGGACTTTCGCTATGCAGATCAAAGACATAGTCGCGGATCTGATCATATCGGTTCGTTTCGACCTCATGGATATCATCGACATACCTGTCGATATACCGCTGCCCCATCGCGATAGCGCGGCAGGTTCCGGGTGAAAAACGTAATATGGTATCCGGCGTTCTTGCAGATCTCGAACCCCATGAATCCGGATTCTAAAAAATTACATTCCAATATTCCGACGTTTCTCATCTACGTTCCCCTCATTCATAAATGTAGATAAATTTTTTAAGCTATATCTCAGAAAAATATATAGATATTTAGATAATTTTATATTAAATATTTCTATTACTTTATTTTCGATGTATTATATCTTGAGGACATTTCATCCTGTTCTTTCGGAAAGATATTTTCCCATGAAAATCAGCGTTCGCAACCTCTCGCTTCCGCTCTCCAAGCCGTTCACCATTGCCCGAACCACGTTCGAAACGGCACGGCTCGTGGCCGTCCGTACCGAATGCGACGGCGTGGTTGGAACCGGCCATGGCATTCCACAACCGCGCTTTGACGATACGCTTGAGACCTCGATCCGCACCCTCGAGACGACGACGCCGAGCATCGAGGATTGTGATCAGCTTCAAATCTTGCTGCCCCCCGGTTCCGCGCGGAATGCGCTGGACATGGCGCTTTGGGATCTTAAGGCAAAGCGGGCGGGTATTCCTGCATGGAAGCTTGCGGACCTTGGCGAACCTCAGCCCATCCATACCGCGGTCACCGTCTCGCTCGGGGATGCCGACCACGCCTTTGACGAGGCGCACCGGAACCGCCGCCATGCTCTCATCAAGGTGAAGCTGGGGCGCCCCGATGATGCCGAGCGTCTCAAGGCCGTTCGGGAGGCGGCACTCTCCTCGCGCCTTATCACGGATGCGAATGAAGCGTGGGATCTCTTGCGCGGCTTCGGGAGATGGCCCCCAATGCCTTGCCGATTGCCGGGTTGAGCTCGTTGAACAACCGCTTGCCGAGGCACATGACGCGGGGCTGCGGGCTGACGAGTTTCTATTTCACATCTGCGCGGATGAAAGCTTCCGGGAGGTCGAGTTCCTCGACCATCTCGACGGTCGATACGATTTTATCAACATCAAGCTCGACAAGATCGGCGGCTTCACCCAGGCACTGCGGGCGGCCCGCATCGCCAAGGAGTGTGGCGTCGGCGTCATGGTCGGATGCGCCGTCGGATCCTCGTTGTCGATCGCACCTGAGGTTATGGTCGCTCAACTTGCCACCCATGCCGATCTCGACGACCCTCTGTTTCTCAAGGAGGATGTCTCCCCGCGGCTTGAATACCGGGAAGACGTGGTTTGTCCGCCCACATCCGAGCTGTGGGGGTAGAGGCGCTACACTTTGCTCAATGGATGGGCGGGTGCCCCTCACCCGCTCGTCGTCCTCGAGACAGCCACAGGTTTCGGCGCGGGCTTTCCCTTGACCAGCACACCTCCGACGATGATCGCCGCAAGCGCGAGCAGCGATTTCACGCTCAAAACATCGTCGAACAGGAGGGCGGTCAGCAGAACGCCGTATCCCGTTCCCCAGTATCCCAACTGGCTGAAAAACACCGATCCGCCGACCTTCTGCAGCTTGAAATTCATGAGGTAGGAGATCGCTGAGACGCAGATGAGCAGGAAGAGCGAGCCGACGACCGTCGGCGCAGCCAGCACGTCGGCCGAAAGCGGCTCGCATACGAGCGTCAGGACGAACAGAAAGCAGGCGGATGTGGAGATCGTCGCGCAGGAAAAAGCGAGCGCGGACGTGCCAGCCGGCCAGAACAGGCTTCGGGTGACGTTGCCAAGCGCAGCACAGAACGGGATGCCCAGTCCGATCAGAGCCCAGAAATACTCGCCAAATTCGATCTGGTAGAGCTGCTGCTGGATCAGGCCAACATACCGCACAACCCGGCCATGATGCCGATGACCCGCTTGAGCATGAGCTGTTCCAGGCCGATGCCCGCCGGCATGCTCAATGTGAGGATCGGCGACAGCGCGAATACGGTCGAGGTGTAGGCCGGGCCGACATGCAGGACGACAAATTGCTGTAACGCGTTGGGTATACACACGGTCACCAGACTGAGGAACAGATACAGGACAATATGCGTCCCATTCGTCGGTATCGTGACCCGCTGCCGTTTCACCAAGCCATAGAGAAAGATGCCCGCCCCCGCATTGGCAATGAACGCGACCTGAAGCGGCATGGCCCCCGCATCCAGCGAAATTTTCGAAATCATGATCCGCTACGCGAAGAGAAAACCGTACGTCATCAACAGGATGATCGGCGATCGAGCAGCGTCGGAGAGAGAATGCAAGCGCATGAAACAGCCCTTTGCGCGCTTAAAAAATATCTTTTCGCAAAGATAATTTGAAAAATATCGACGTCAAGATATCGTTCTGATTGTTATTTTTATCTAATGTAAATATGTCAATTCAATATGTCGCACCAAACCGTTCTTTCGTTGTTCTGCAATCAATTTTCAAAATCGCCTTTTCAAATCGCAATCGAATCCGAAAACGGCTCTCTGTCATACGAGGAACTCTGGGGAAGGAGCGGTGCGCTTGCGACCGTTCTGCAAGGCGCAGGCGTCGACCGGAAAGCATTGTCGGCGTTCTGGCCGAAGCCTCGCTGGAACTGCAACTGGCGGTCTGGGACGTCCTGCGCGCGGGCGGGGCCTATTTGCCGCTCTCCCCGCAATATCCCGGAGCGCGGCTTCGCTATTCGATCGAAGACTCCGGCGCATCCGTTATCCTGACGACCGCAGATCTCATCGGAGACGCAAACGCAATCGCGCCGGAGCCGGATGCGAAGGTCATCGTCATTGAGGATGCGGTCCGGCATACGCCGCAATGTGTGCTCACCAGTCCCGATCCGCGCAATCTGGCTTACGTCATTTATACTTTGGGAAGTACCGGGCGCCCAAAGGGCGTCATGATCGAACATTACAGTCTCGCTCATCAGATGACATGGCTGGCCGATACGTTCGATCTCGCGCGCGATGTCCGCATTCTCCAGAAGACCCCTTTCAGCTTCGACGCGGCTCAATGGGAACTGTTCGCGCCCGTTGTGGGGGCGACAACGGTGATGGCGGGATCGGACGACTACCGCGATCCAGAGCGGCTCGTTTCGGTCGCCTTGCGCCACCGCATCAATACGCTGCAATGCGTGCCGACCCTTTGGCAGGCTCTCGTGGAGACGCCCGGGTTCGAGGATACCCCGTTGAAGAAGATCTTCAGCGGCGGCGAGGCGTTAACCTCGTGTCTGGCTATAGCGCTCGGGGATGCGCATCCGGATGTGACGATCGTCAATCTCTACGGCTCGACGGAGACGACGATCAATGCCTCATCCTACACGATCGACCGACACGCTCTACCCGCCTCCGATGCCGTTCTTCCCATCGGACGGTCCGTAACAGGCACGGAGTTCACGATCGTCTCCGAAGACCTGCCCCCGGTCAATCCGGGAAAGGCCGACGAATTGCTGATCTCGGGCACACAGCTTGCCCGAGGCTACATCGGTTCCGCCGAACTCACGAATTCACGGTTCGTCACCGTGAAGATGGAAAAGGGCGAGATGCGCGCCTACCGGACGGGCGACCTCGCCCATCAAACGCCCGATGGTTTGACCTGCTTTGCCGGTCGGATCGACAATCAGGTCAAACTGAACGGACATCGCGTCGAACTCGATGAAATTCGCCTGGGGATCGAATGAAATCAATGGGTTCGTCAGGCGGCCGTGTTTCCCTGGACGACCCGACTGAACACGGTTCAGCTTGCTGCCTTCATCCAACTGGATGCGCAGGAAGCTTCGTTGATGGATCAGGGCGTTGCCGGGTCCCATCTCTGTTCCAAGGCGAACCGCGTGCAGGTCAAGGCACAGATCGGCGGGAATGCGTTGCGAGGGGAGGATGAGCTGTTCGATCTGGCGCGGATCGTTCTTCCGTGGTTCACTCCGCCGGAACCGATGGTCGAACAGGTATTCGCGCGGAAAACCTACCGCACCTTTCGTGGCACGGCAACTGCTCCACGCTCTAAAAGTGGCCACCACACCTCCACCCTTATCGGAGCAGGTTTCTCCGCTCACGAGCGACGGTCTGGGCACCATGCTGCGTTGGTTCGGGCCGTTTGCGAGCGACGAGCGGCTTCTGACCAAATATGCCTACGCCTCCTCCGGTGCGTTGAATGCATCCCAGATGTTCCTCGGCATTCGCCGGTTGCCGGACCTGCCCGACGGGATCCACTATTTTCACCCGCTCGAGCGCGCCCTTTACTGTATCGCCGATCACATGTCGGACGAGGACGGCGTGCGGGCCTGGATTGTCGGCAAACGAAGCCGTATCTAGGACGTTTACTCGACGAATGTCGACGAGGTGCTGCATTTCGAGGTCGGGCACATGCTCGGTCTGCTGGGGGAAGCCGCGGCGCGGTTCGGGTTTCATCTCCACCCGACCGGAGATCGCGCTGATATCCCTGAAAACTGGCTTTCCGGTGACGATCACATCGTGACGACCGCAGCCGCGTTGAGAACGAAGGTTCCAGAAAAGACGCATGCCGCGCCGGAGATTTTCGTCCAGCTTCATGCAGATAAGGATGACCGGTACCAGGCGGGCTTCTATCGCTGTCGCGACGGCGGTCTGGAGCCCCATGGCAATGCGATGGTCCGGCGCAAGGATGTCATCGCCATCAATCAGGCGATCTATAACCGCGCATCTTTTGGGGTCGCGTTGATGGCGAGGCGATCGGAATGGTATGCCGCCTTCGTCGATCTCGGCAGATTACTGCATCGGCTCCAGACCAGCCATCCCGCCCTCGGCTTCATGTCGTCCGACTATTCTTTCCTTTCCGGTCACGAGATGAAGGCAGCGGCGCGCCTTTCGGCGCTGGTGGGAACGGAAACTTTCGGCGGCCAGGCCCCGATGTCGTATTTCGCGATCGGCGGAGGTATCAGCGCCGAGCAGCGGGCAAGCCGGGGGATGGAAGAGGATGTCGTGCACATGCGTGGGCCGGCCGAAATCTTCAAAGACGACCTCCGTGAGCTCGTGCCGGAATACATGGTGCCCTCGACGGTGCGCATCGCCTCCGACATTCCGCTGACGCCGAACAGAAAGATCGACCTCGGCAGCCTGCGTGCTGTCCTCGATCAGGAGGAACAAGCGAAGCGGATCATTCCCCCGAGAACGTCGACCGAAGTCGAAATCGCATCGATCTGAAATACTCTCTTGAACAACGAAGAACGGGAGATCTCGATCGATGACTCGTTCTTCGAGGCCGGGGGATACTCCTTATCGGCCATGGCGCTCATCAACCGGATGAACGCGCGTTTCGGGACCCGCTTGCCGATTCAGTCCCTCTTTGCGGCACCAACGATCCGGGAACTTGCACGCGAGATCGATTCCGGTGCGACGAGACCCGCGAGCCGTCTGGTCCGGCTCGCCGCAAGGCAAGGAGAGTACTGGCTTTACGTCTGGCCCGGCCTCGGCGGCTATCCGATGAGCCTGCGTCCGCTGGCGCAACGGCTCGGGGAAGACGGGGTCGAAGTCGTCGGGGTGCAGGCGCCCGGCATCAATCCCGGAGAGATGCCTTACGCGACGATCGCGGAAATGGCAGCGGCAGATGTCGACCTGATCCTGAGGGAAGCGAAATCGAAAACAATTTCCCTCGCGGGATGTTCCTTCGGTGCCCGCGTTGCCTTCGAGGCGGCCTATCAGCTTGAAAAGCGGGGTTTCGACGTCGCCAATCTCACGCTGATCGCCCCCGGTTCACCGCGAGTGTCCGGTGCGGATCAGTGCGAAGCGGCAGAAAAGTCTTTCGACAACCCCCATTTCGTCCGCATCGTCTATTCGGTGTTTGCCGGAACGCTTCAATCCGCGGTCGATGACGACCTGCTTGCGATCGTCAAGAACCGGGAGAGCTTCATTCGGTTCGTCGAAGAACAATTTCCCCACCCTGGACGGCGATCTGATCGCGCTCATCACCAATGTCGTTCTCAAGACATTTTCGTTCGAATATACATTCGATGAGTTGAAAGAGCGGCGGCTCCTCGTCAAACCGCGCATCATCAAAGCGAAGAACGACGTTTATTCATTTCTTGAAACCATGTTGGCGAACAATTCCGCGTTCAATTCCATCATCGATATGGACCACGACCATTACGCCATCGTTCGCGGTGGCGGAATGCCGGGCTTCGCGGGTCACATTTTATCTCAATTGCAGCAAACTTCAGAGGTTACCATGCCCCATATTAGCGTGAAGCATTTTCCAAAGAACCTGGACGGCGAAGCCCGGGCCCAACTGGTCCGGTCGATCACGACGACTATCACCGATGCCTTCGGCTGTCCGCCCAACGTGGTGTCCATCGCACTGGAAGAGGTCGCGGAAGAATAGTGGAACGACCGCGTCTACACTCCTGAAATCATGGGCAAGAAGCATCTTCTGATCAGATCGCCGGATTACGGACAGAAGAGCCAGGCGAGCTGACCCTTTTCTTCGATAATTTCAAAAAAATCTTATCGTACAATAACTTATCATTTTGCGAAACGGGCCCGTATGTTCGGCACGGGCGTGGGCAATACGCCGATCATCGAACTTCCCCATGAGCTGACCGGCGGCGTCTGTCGCGTTCATGCGAAACTCGAGAAGTTCAATCCCTATTCAAGCATCAAGGACTGGGTTGCCTGGTACATGATCGAGGGCGCGGAACAGCGCGGCGAACTCGTCAGGGGCAAGGGCACGGTCGTCGAAGCCACGTCCGGCAACACAGGGATCGCGCTGGCCGGTTTCGCCACCGCGCGCGGATACCGGTCGATCATCGTCCTTCCCGACAGCGCATCGGCGGAACGCATCTCTCTCCTGCACTATCTGGGCGCCGAGATCGCCCTCACCCCCAGCGAGGAAGGTTATGTCGCGGTGATCAAGAAGGCAGAGGAGATACGCGACAGCGTGCCCGGCGCCTGGTTCGCCTGCCAGCACGAAAACCTCGACAACGTCGCCGCCCACTACGAGTCCACCGGCCCTGAGCTTTGGGCCGACAGGAAGGGCGAGATCGATATCTTTGTCTGCGGCGTCGGCACCGGTGGGACGATCACCGGCATTGCCCGTTATCTGAAGGCGAAAAACCCGGCCATCCATGTGGTCGCAGTGGAGCCGGAACGCTCCGCCGTTCTCAGCGGGGAAGCGGGAGGCGTCCACAAGATCTACGGCTTGAACGGAGGCTTCGTCGCCACCACGACCGATCGCTCCGTGATCGACGAGGTGATTACCATCTCCGGTGAAGATGCATGGGAAACGACCCGCGCCCTAAACAGGCTGAGGATTGTCGTCGGAATCTCATCCGGAGCGGCGGCATTCGTCGCGGCCAAGATGGCCCGCATTGCCAAGAACACGGGAAAGAACATCGCCACGATCTTTCCCGACAGCGGCGAGCGGTACATCTCCGTGCTGACCACCTAGACTGCAGTCGGCATTAGGCCTGACGCTCTCAACAGTTTGCGGGTACGTCCTCGACGTTTTCGCGAACTAGGCGCGGCAACGTTCAGATAAACTGCCAATCTAGTGCAGGCTCACTCCCACTCAATCATCACTTATCTCTCTAACATTCTGTTTTATATATATTTTATGCCTATATTAATTGACAAAGTCATGTGTTGCACCATTCGTCGCATCTTCAGTGCCGACTGTCCCTGACGGCTGCATCGCTCAAGCGAAGAGGCCCGAAAAGATGTGTTCGACTACATCGAGATGTTAAACAAACCCTAAGCGCAAACACGTCCGCAACGGCTTGCTGTCGCCCGTCAAGTTCGAGAGGCAGTAGAAAATCTAAGCCGAGGGAGTCTACGAAACTCAGGGCTACTCAGCTCAGGTCAATATACAAAATATATTAATAGGATAAACAAGAGATGGAGCTTCGCCATTATCGCTACTTTGTCGCTGTTGCAGAAGACTCCATTTCGGCAAAGCGGCCGAACGGCTCCACATCGCCCAGCCAGCACTCAGTATTCAAATACGGCAACTGGAAGAAGACCTGGGAGGAGCCTTGTTCCATCACTCCAAGCGTTCCGTCACCCTGACCGAAGCTGGACGCCTGTTTTTAGCTGACGCTCGAAATATTCTGAAGCAAGCGGATCAGATCGAAGAAAAATTGAGATGCCGATTCAGGGAGAGGTTGGTACGCTTCATATCGGCTATTCGCCTATTGCTACGCTCTCGGACTTGCTTACCACGACGGTCAATTCGATCCGATCCAATTGCCCGGATCTTGAGCTGCGGGTTACTGAAATTGACCCCTTGAGCCAGATCGAAGCAATGGAAAAGCAGCATTTGCATTTCGGTCTGACCGCTTTCGTCGCACTCGATATTCCAGAAGATCTGGCGACATTTGGTCTTGCGAATTGGCCTATTTACGCGGTCTTGCCCGCAAGCCATCCACTCGCTGAACGCCAGGTGATATTTATGAAAGATATCGTCGATGAAAGATTCATCGTCTATCGCCGCTTAGAAAGCCACGAGTATCGTCGCGCGGAAAGCTACGAGGGTGCGCGGATTCTAAGTTTGCTTGGCAATCTTGAGCCAGATATTGGTGAAAGTGTTTCCAACCCCTTGATGGTTGAGCCGCTTGTCGCTTCGGGCTTTGGCATCTCGTTGCTCCCTTCCGTTTTCCGTTCATTTTCACAAAATGATCAGGTCGTTTATAAACCTCTGAAAGCGCTGCGGGCTCAAATGGACTGTTCCCTGATTCACAGGAAGGTCGATGATGAACCCGCAGTCCAATTGGCCCTATTGGCAGCTCGACAGGGTGCGGAAGTGTGGCATCAGTCAGATGTGGCAGATCCTCTCTTCAGAAGCAGCAGATAGCAGGCGGATGCAATCAACACAGCCAACGTCATAAGTCCGGTCATGATGACTGTCGGTGTCTGCAGACCCGCCAGCTGGACGATCAGCCAGCTCATGATGGCCCCGAGCAACATTGAGAGGCAGCGGATCACACCCGAAGCCGATCCGGCAAGATCAGAAAGCTCGGCAAGTGCGGAGATATTTGCTGCCGGGGACGTCAGGCCAAACAAATAGGTTACGCAAAAAAACTGCGACGAGGAGCCAGAGAGAATAGAAACTACACGCCGACAGAATGAGGTTTCCGGCCGACGCGATCAGCATGATGCTCAGGGAAAAATGGAAAAGCGTTGGCGCCGATATTTCCAGTTTGTTGACCCATTTACTACAGAAGGCGCCCGCCATTACACCAAAAGATGTGAAGTTAAAGACAACCGAATAAGTCCCGGCACCAAGTGCGAACTCTCCCATCAAGGTTCCTGTCGAACCGGAGATATAGGCAAACATCGCGGCGAAACAAAAACTGTTTACCAGGCAATAGGCCAGGAATTGGCGGTTGCTCAGTACGTCATTGTAGTTCTGAATGATGGCAAAAGGATTGAGGCCAGCCCTATTTTGCTTGGCAAGGTCTCTCCAAACAGAAAGACTGAAGCGAGTAGGATCAGCACTGCGAGACCAGCCTGCACCTCATAGATGACACGCCAATCCGCGACCATGATGACCCAACCGCCAATGATCGGTGCAACCATTGGCGCAATCCCCATCACAGAAGATACGCTTGCCATCAGGTGCGGGCTTCAGCTCCCTTCGCAATATCGCTCACGATCGCCAGAGGAAAGGTTACCACGGCTCCGGCAGAAATACCAAATACCCTGGAGAAGACGAGCCGCCAGAAGACACTCAAATGAATGCATTATACCGGCGATAAAGGTCGCCAACGCAAACACGAATGAAGTGAACATCAATATCGGTTTTCTGCCAAAGCGGTCTGCAATGGGACCGAAGAATAGTGGTGCCAGCGAAAAACCGACCAGGAAGTAGCTGAGAGTCAGAGTTCCCTTGCCCGCCGCCGACGCCAGATCACTTTCGATGCCAGGCAACCCGGGCAACCCCATGTCGATCGAGAGAGGTGGTAGTGCGGACAAACTCGCCAAAAATACGACCAGCAACTTGGAACGCTTTGAAATATTCAAGCCCGCATTCCTCTATCTGATGGGAAATCCCACGCTGATAGATACAAATGGGGAATTCGTCCAATATATCATGACAGGTTTTTTGATATATGTCTTATATCAATTGAGAATTTGGCATGAGTCTTCGGAACGCCTACGGATTTTAGCCGAGGCCGTCGCAGGGCGCAGGCAGAAGACGGACAGATGAGGCGTTGCCGGTTCACGCAAGAACAGATTATTGCTGTAATTAATGAGCAGGAGGCAGGAATGCCCACTGCCGACGTTTGCCGCGAACGCGGCATTAGTAGCGCGACGTTTCCAGTCTGCTGGGTTCACCCCGCTGGCATTGACCCGTATGCGGATGTGCCCCGGGGATGGTTCCGGGACATCTGTTTGCGTGACCTAGGAACCTCAGGGCTACCTGTAATCGTTGTATTGGATGGCCGTCATTTGAGGCTTCGCCATAGCGTACTCCATTCGGACAAAGGATGCCGTGGGCATCGGCCTTGCCGGCTTCTGGGACGCTGGTCAACCGGGTTCGGGTGGCGTATGCGCGATCGCACAGAGAAATGCTTCCGGCAATCGTTTTTCGCGAATACCATGTTTGTACCGGGGGCAGACATGGTGGACGTGCGCTTTCTGGCGGGCTTGTTCTGTGCGCAGCCCTGCTAGTGGGCTGAAAACAATACCATGTCCGGAGGCCTTAAGCCGGGCATGGTATTAACCTGGCCCCTTGATGTCAGGTCTGAATGCACCATGAATTATATCATTGAAGATACATTCAAAATCACAGAAATTTTCTATTTATCTTTTTATCTTCAAATAGATAGAAAGAGATTTCACTCCCACTCGATCGTTCCCGACGGCTTGGAGGTCACGTCGTAGACGACGCGATTGACGCCGCGAACCTCGTTGATGATCCGCGTTGCAGCGCGGCCGAGGAACGTCATGTCGAAGGGGTAGAAATCGGCGGTCATGCCGTCGACCGAGGCCACGGCCCTCAGAGCCAGCACGTATTCGTAGGTGCGCCCGTCGCCCATCACACCGACCGTCTGGACTGGCAGAAGCACCGCGAAGGCCTGCCAGATTGTATCGTAGAGGCCCGCCTTGCGGATCTCGTCCAGATAGATCGCATCGGCCCGGCGCAAGATCGCCAGCTTGTCGCGCGTCACGCCGCCCGGACAGCGGATGGCAAGGCCCGGTCCGGGGAACGGGTGACGGCCGACGAACTGTTCCGGCAGACCCAGCTCACGGCCAAGTTCGCGGACCTCGTCCTTGAAGAGTTCGCGCAGCGGCTCGACGAGCTTCAGGTTCATCCGTGCCGGGAGACCGCCGACATTGTGGTGCGACTTGATGGTGACCGACGGCCCGCCGGTGAAGCTGACGCTTTCGATCACATCCGGATAGAGCGTTCCTTGCGCCAGGAACTCCGCTTCACCGATCTTCTTGGCTTCCTGATCGAAGACGTCGATGAACAGCTTGCCTATGGTTTTGCGCTTTTTTTCCGGATCGCTCTCGCCCTCCAGAGCGCCGATGAACATGTCGCTCGCATCCACATGGACGAGTGGGATGTTGTAGTGCTCGCGGAAGAGATTGACGACCTGGTCCGCTTCTCCCTGCCGCATCAGGCCGTGATCGACGAAAATGCAGGTGAGCTGTTCGCCGATCGCCTCATGCAGCAGAACGGCAGCCACGGAGGAATCCACTCCGCCGGAAAGTCCGCAGATGACCTTGCCCTTGCCGACCTGAGACCGGATCTTCTCGATTGCCTGATCGCGGAAAGCCGCCATCGTCCAATTGCCGGCGCAGCCCGCAATCTTGTGCACGAAATTGGAAAGCAGCTTCGCCCCGTCGGGCGTATGGACAACTTCCGGGTGGAACTGGATGGCGTAGATCTTGCGCTCTTCATTGGCGATCATCGCAAAGGGTGCGTTCTCGGATGTGCCGATCACCTCCAAGCCCTCCGGCAGCGCCGTCACCTGGTCGCCGTGGCTCATCCAGACCTGATGCTTGTGTCCGAGGTCCCACACGCCGTCCGTCAGGGCCGACCGCTTGGAGATCTCCACGAAGGCTCGGCCGAACTCGCGGTGATGTTCGCCTTCCACCGAACCGCCGAGCTGCAGCGCGATTGCTTGCTCGCCGTAACAGATGCCGAGGATCGGGATGCCCGCCTCGAAGATGACCTCGGGTGCCAGCGGTGCATTCTCGTCGAGGACGGAAGCCGGGCCGCCGGACAGGATGACCGCTTGCGGCTTCATCTCCGCGAACGTTGCCTCCGCCGATTGGAAAGGCACAATCTCCGAGTAGACCCCGGCTTCGCGTACGCGCCGCGCGATCAGTTGGGTTACCTGAGAACCAAAGTCGATAATGAGAATGCGATCGGTCATGGCGCGACGTGTCCGTTGAGGAGGGAAAGAGAACTCATGCGTTCTTGGCCAGCACGGCGACGAAGAAGCCGTCCGTGTCCGTAGAAGCGGGGGTCATCGTGATGGTGTACATGTCGGCGGACCAGGGATGAGGCTTGTCGAAACCGAACGTGTCTTGCCACACTTCACCGATCGAGACGATCTCGAAATCCTCGTTGGCCTCGGTAAAGCGATAGACCTGTTCCTCGTTTTCCTCGGCAAGGACGGAACAGGTGGCATAGATGAGAAAGCCGCCCGGCTTGACGAAAGCAGACGCGATGCCAATCGCTCGCTCTTGTTCGGAGATCCGGTCTTCAAGCGCGTCTTCGGACAGGCGCCACTTGGCATCGGGACGCCGCCGCCAGACGCCGGTGCCCGTGCACGGAGCATCGACCAGCACGCGATCCATCCGTCCGACCAGATCGTCCAGCGCGCCTTCAGCGGGCTGGCGCACCTGAATGTTGCGCGCCCCTGCCCGCGCTATGCGCTCATGGATCGAGGCAAGCCGTAGCATGTCGCTGTCATAGGCGTAGATCTGCCCCTTGTTCTCCATGGCCGCGGCCAGGGCCAGGGTCTTGCCGCCGCCTCCGGCGCAGAAGTCCAGCACCTGTTCGCCGGCTTGCGCGAAGACCAGAAGCGAGGCGACCTGACTGGCCTCGTCCTGAAGTTCGAACCAGCCTTTGCGGTAGCCTTCCTCCGCCTGCACATGGGGCATGCGCGCGGCACCGGGCTTGGCCCTCAGGCGAACGCCGGTGGGAGAAATCGGGGTTGGCACGGCGCCGAGCGAGCCAAGGCGCTTCATCACCTTCTCGCGGGTCGCCTTCAAGGTGTTGACGCGCAGATCGATCGGCGCGCGCTGGGCAAGCGCGATCCCTTCTGTGACAGCCTCGTCGTCGAAATTCGATGAAAAGGAGGGCCAGAGCCATTCGGGAATATCGGCCTTGACCCAATCGGGCGCGCCTTGCAGGGAATTGGCGGCGATTGCCGCCTTTTCGTTGTCGCTCAGCGGCTCCGGGGCGTGCTGGTCTGCCGACAGGACGGTGGAGATCGCGTCGACGTCATGTCCCCATTCCAGGGCATAGACGCCGAGCACGAGATCGCGCGCGCTTTCGGAATCCATGCGCCACACGAGCGAGGAACGCTTGCGCAGGACGTCGAAGACGAGGTTGCCGATCTCCGTACGATCGCCGGATCCGGCGAAACGGTGATGAGCACCCCAGTCCTTCAATGCTTCCTGCACTGGGCGGCGCCGGTTTTCGAGATCGTCTAAGATCTCAATCGCCGCCGAAAGGCGTCCGCCGTCCTTCATATCGTCATCCTTTTACGCACTCCGAGCGTTCGGCTCGTTCGGGGGCCCCGCACTCAGACTTGCGAGGGGTAGTTTGGGCTTTCGCGCGTGATCGTCACGTCGTGAGCGTGGCTTTCACGCAGCGACGCGGTCGTGATACGCACGAAACGCGCCTTTTCCTGAAAATCTGCAATGTTTTCCGCGCCCGTATAGCCCATTGCAGCGCGCAGTCCACCCGCGAGTTGGTGCAGCACACTGGAAAGTGCCCCCTTGTAAGGTACCTGCCCCTCGATGCCTTCCGGCACTAGCTTCAGGGTGTCGCGCACTTCCGTCTGGAAATAGCGGTCTGCAGAACCGCGGGCCATGGCGCCTACGGAGCCCATGCCGCGATAGGCCTTATAGGAGCGACCCTGGTGCAGATAAACCTCTCCGGGGCTCTCGTCCGTGCCGGCAAGCAAGGAGCCGATCATCGCGCAGGATGCACCGGCGGCCAACGCCTTGGCCAGATCACCGGAATACTTGATGCCGCCATCGGCAACGACCGGGACGTCATGCTTGTTGGCTTCCGCGACCGTTTCTATGATCGCGGAGAACTGAGGCATGCCGACGCCCGCCACGATACGCGTGGTGCAGATCGAGCCCGGCCCGATGCCGACCTTGACGGCATCCGCGCCGGCATCGATCAGAGCCTTCGTCGCATCCGGGGTGATGACATTGCCTGCCAGCACCTGAACGGAATTGGAAAGCTTCTTCACCTCGGTGACCATGTCCAGCACGCGCTGAGAATGGCCGTGCGCGGTGTCCACCACGAGCAGGTCGACACCCGCATCAATCAGGCATTCCGCCCGAGAAAAGCCTTTCGGTTCGACGTTCGTCGCCGCGCCGACAAGCAGCCGTCCCTGAGCGTCTTTCGATGCATGCGGATTGAGGTGAGCCTTCTCGATGTCCTTCACGGTGACGAGTCCGATGCACTCGCCTTCCGCATTGACCACCAGCAGCTTCTCGATGCGATTGAGGTGCAGCAGCCGCTTGGCTTCCTCCTGGCTGACCGTATCTCGAACCGTGACAAGCCCCTCCCGGGTCATCAGCTCGTAGATCTTCTGTTCCGGATTGGACGCGAAACGCACGTCGCGGTTGGTCAGGATGCCGACGAGACGGCCGACATGCTGTCCGCCGGTTCCGACGTTCTCGACAACCGGAATACCGGAAATCTTGTGGCGCGCCATTAGGTCCAGCGCATCCTTCAGCGTCGCGTCCGGTCCGATGACGACCGGGTTCACGACCATGCCGGATTCGAACTTCTTGACCTGATAGACTTCCTCGGCCTGCTGTTCGGCAGTGAGGTTCTTGTGAATGATGCCGATACCACCGGCCTGCGCCATCGCAATGGCGAGGTTCGACTCGGTAACGGTATCCATTGCCGAGGACAGGATCGGAAGGTTGAGTTGCATCTCGCGAGTGACTCGCGAACGCAGATCCGTCTCGCCCGGCAGGACTTCGGAATGTCCTGGCAGAAGCAGAACATCGTCGAATGTCAGTGCTTCCCGGCTTTGGGAGGGTTCATAGAAGGCGGGCATCGGCCAAGTCCCTTTAAAATAAAAACGGATTACGCCGCGCGCCTTGGGAGGAAGACGGCGGGCGACGAATCTCTGCGGTCCCGGAGGAGTTGGCGCGGGTCAATACCACGCACACCCGATGATGGGAAGCGCAATTGCGACTTTCCGCCCCTCTGCAAGTCGAAGGGCACGTCGTGTCCCTTGCCGCCTGCGACAAAACGCCCACATCCAGGAAAGCACGATCAGGGGAACGTTCACCCTGCTTTTTGCGTTTCGTGTTGCTCGTGTTGCTCGTGTTGCTGTGTTGCTATAGATCCGCGAGTCAGGCTTTTCGCACGCACGCACGGCGAGTCTCTTTCCGCCCAACCAGGAAATTCCCTTGACCTCCCGCCAACGCATCGTTGCGCTCACCGTTGCTTGTGCTCTCTTCATGCAGACGCTCGACTCTAGCGTACTGGGAACTGCACTGCCCGCGATCGGCCGCGACTTCAACCTCGATCCGGTGCGCCTGCATCTGGCCATGACATCCTATCTGATCGCGCTTGCGGTCTTCATGCCCATGAGCGGCTGGATCGCCAATCGTTTTGGGACGCGCAACGTCTTGCGGATCGCAATCGTCATCTTCATCGGCGTCTCGGTCGGATGCGGTTTTTCCACCTCTATCCTCCAGCTTGTGATCATGCGCATCGTGCAGGGGATGGGCGGTGCGATGATGGTGCCGGTCGCACGCCTCGCCTTGTTGCGGTCGGTTCCCAAATCCTCGCTGGTGCAGGCGATGACGTGGGTCTCCGTCCCTGCCCTTCTCGGCCCTGTCGTCGGCCCTCCTGTCGGTGGTTTCCTGGTGACCTATGCGAGTTGGCCCTGGATCTTCTGGATCAACGTCCCCATCGGGCTGATCGGTATCGCGCTTGCGACCGTCTTCTTTGAAAACCTGAAAAGCCCCGAGATACCGAAATTCGACCGAGTGGGTTCCGTCTGGTCGGCGATCGCGGTCGCCGGTATCCTGTTCGGGCTGGAGATGGCTCCGCATTCCGGCATTGCGAGACAGACCGGCTACGGCTTTCTGCTTTTCGACATCATCGCGGCCGTCTTCTATACCCGGCATGCCCGTTCTATGCCCGGCATGCCCGCCGCCACGAATCCCCGATCATCGACCTGTCGCTTCTAAAGGTTCCGACCTTCAGCGTGTCGATCCTGGCCGGGTCGCTTTTCCGGATCGGCATCGGCGCGATCCCCTTCCTGCTTCCGCTGATGCTACAGCAGTCCTACGGTAAATCGGCGCTTTCCTCGGGCCTGATCACGTTTTCCTCCACAGCCGGAGCGATGGCCATGAAATTCGTCGCCCCGCGCGTGTTGGCGAGGGTCGGTTTCCGCAAAACGTTGACATGGAACGCAGCGCTTGCGGGCATATCGATCGCCGTCATCGCCCTCTTCGACGAGGCGACGCCCGTGCTGATCATGCTCGCGATCCTGTTCATCGGCGGGTTCTTCCGCTCGCTGCAATTCACGGCGATCAATGCCATCGGGTTCGCGGATCTCGATGAAAAGCAGATGAGCCAGGCGACGGGCTTTTCCGCGATGGTGCAGCAACTGTCGCTCGCCATCGGCGTCAGCATCGCCGCACTGACCCTGCAGTTCCTGCCCGTCCTGCGCGGCGAGGTGAGTGCCGGCGACAGCGACTATTCGATCGCCTTCATCATCGTCGGCGTACTCGTGACCGCCTCCGTCTTCGCACGGCTTGAGACGAATGCGGACGACAGCGTTTCCGGGCATGCGGCCACCGTCGGCGGTGCAAACCACCCGCCGTCAGACCCCAGAAACTGAAAATGCGGAATCACGTTTTCAACGCAGGACGAGGCCTGCGTTGTCACGCCCTGATCAGCACACTCAGTCGTCGCTGTTGTTGCCGCGAAAGCCCTTAGCGAGCACGAACAGCTCCGGGCTTTCTTTGCGGCTTGAGGGCGGCTTTATGTGATAGACGGACTGATATTCCTTCTTCAGTTCCGCCAGCAGGGCGTTTTCCGTGCCCCCGCGAAAAACCTTGGACAGGAAGACGCCGCCCGGCACGAGCACTTCGCGGGTGAAATCGACCGCGACCTCGAACAGATGGGTGGTGCGCAGGTGGTCGGTCTGGCGATAACCCGTGGTGGGCGCGGCCATGTCGGAGAGCACCAGATCCGCCTTGTGCCCGCCAAGCACCGTTTTCAACGCGTCGGGGGCGTTGTCGTCTAGGAAATCCTTCTTCAGAAAGATCACGCCGGGGATCGGATCCATATCGAGAAAATCGATACCGACCACATGCGGGTTCTTGTCCGTCGAGTTGACCCTGTCGGCGATCACCTGGCTCCATCCTCCGGGAGCCGCTCCCAGATCGACAACCCGCAGGCCCGGCTTGATGAAGTCGTGCTTTTCGTTGATTTCCAGCAGTTTGTAGACGGCGCGCGAGCGGTACCCTTCCTGCTTGGCGCGCCGGACATAGGGATCGTTCAACTGACGTTGAAGCCATCTGGTGGACGAAGACCGGCGTCCACGCGCGGTTTTCACCCGCACATGCATTCCCCGATCGCCGCTTCCGCGCCTGTTATCATCGCTCATATCCGCTCCAAGAAAATATCGTCCGAACCGCGCTGTATCCGTTCAGTGGCGCGCGCGGCCCGGTCTGCGGCCCTTGCGATCGGTCGCCATCAATTCCATCAGGATGCCTTCGCGCAAGCCGCGATCGGCCACCCGCAGGCGTTTGCAGGGCCATCGCCGACGGATCGCCTCCAGGATCGCACAGCCCGCCAATACCAGATCGGCACGATCGGCGCCGATACAAGGATTGCACACCCGCTCTTCATAAGGCATTGCTAACAATCTCTCGATCATCGCGGACACATCCGCATCGGCAAGCCATGTTCCGTCCACGCGGCGCCGGTCGTAGCGCTCCAGGCCCAGATGGACGCCCGCAAGGGTCGTCACCGTGCCTGAGGTTCCCAGCATGTGCACGTCGCCGGAACTGATCGCCTCGCTCAGCATCTTGCCCATGGCAAAGGAGCAGAGATGGTCGGAGACATCCTCGACCATCGCCTCGAAACAATCCGGCCCGACTTTTGTGCCCCCGTGTCGTTCCGCAAGCGTCACGACTCCGAGAGGCAGGGACGTCCAATGACGGATGAACCGCGTCAGCGCAAGTCCCCGCGCTCCGCACCGGTTCCTGAGATCGAGCCAGACGAGCTCCGAGGAGCCGCCGCCGATATCGAACAGGACCACGCCATCGGCGTCGGGCGCCACCAGCGAGGTGCAGCCGGCTACGGCGAGCCGTGCCTCGGTTTCTCTCGAGACGATCTCAAGGCCCAGACCGGTTTCCATCCGCACGCGCTCGATGAAGAGCGGCCCGTTCTCCGCCGCCCGGCAGGCCTCCGTCGCAATCAATCGCGCGCGCACCGGAGAGCCGCACAGCGCGAGCTTGTTGCGACATACCGTCAACGCCTCGAGCGCCCGATCCATCACCGCATCGGAAAGCCTGTGCGACGAGCCAATTCCTTCACCCAGACGCACAATGCGCGAATAGGCATCGACGACCCGGAACCCGCGTCCTTCGGGCTTGGCGACGAGCAATCGACAGTTGTTGGTCCCCAGATCAAGCGCAGCATAAAGCGTTCCGCGGTATCCACCGGCGCGCGGGTTTCGATCGGCCCGCGCCATCCGTGTTTCGCCGGGCGCAGGGTGGCGCGCCTCGGCTTTGTCCGCAGCATTCGGATCGTGGTGATGCGGAACTTTGCCAGAATGGTCCCGTCGCCGGAAAGCAGTCGGAACGCTCCTGACGTCCTTGCGCGCTCCGTGCGCGGCGTGTTGACCCGAATGACCGGATTGCGAGCGACGTCGGCCCTCGCCCCCGGCGGCACTCTTCAGTCTCGGCTCGCCTGCCGCAGACTTATGGCTCGCGTTTCCACCGCGCACCGTCTCGCCAGAGCCGTCCGAACAGGGCCCTTCGATTGAAATACGCACGCTGTCCATATTGGGATTGTGCGGATTCTCAGACCCAGTCCCGGAGCGCGCACCTTCCCCGTCACGCCCCCGGCTCTGCCGGCGTTTCCTTTTCGACTTACGCTCTCCGCCCGGCGAACACGCGACAAACTCCGCCTGCGTCTGCACTGCCGGTCCGGCCTCATGGCCGGTCCTCGGTGTGGACACATCGGTCTCGACACGCTTGCCCGACTTTCGGGCCCGGGCACGCTTGCGGCGCTTCGCCCGCTTTTGCGCGCTTCTTGTGTTCGCGTTGGCGGAAGTCTGACGGTCAAGCCCGCCGTCTTCCGATTCGCTCAAAGTTCCGAACCTCTTGATCGCGCGGCGCTTCCTCAAAAGTTGCGGCTGCCACGATCTGCGATTGCACAGTTGTGCACAAGTCTATCACCTCCCACCCTGCCCGCAACCGGCAAGCGACTTTGTCGGGTAAGGAAATTCGTGTTCGCCCGTCCGGCCTCACCTGCATATTTGCCGCGAACCGCCGTTCCGCCCGGTTTCCGAGCGATCTGCGCAAGACTGACAATGCGCCGGGTTGAAATCCCACAACGAATTCCCAGCCCCAAAGAACGTAGCGGTGCGCCCGCAAATTTTCGTGGTTGTCACAGACCTGTCGAAAATCGTGCATGGGACGGTTGATTGTCTGACGCCGCCACGCTATACGGCACCCCGTTCGCTGGCCACAACGGCTGGCAACGTCCGAAGAACGGTTTGCCCGCGCTTCGGCACCCCACACGGAAAACCTGACAGCTTAACGTATTGAACCGGGTTTTTCATGTGCTATTGGGGAATAGGTTAACGGTAGACCCGCGGACTCTGACTCCGTTAGTCCTGGTTCGAATCCAGGTTCCCCAGCCAAAACTTCATTAAGTCATTGAAATTATTGCGTTAGTTTGAAAAAGGGTGTCGGATTCGCAGCGCACTCGACCGACTGATGCCCATAACCGACTGATGCCCATAACTGATATGTCCAGGACGGGTCCCCATCGGGTGCCGTCCGAGCTCGGGAAACATTGGGCAATGGCTCGATATCACATAGTCCCAATTCTCCAGCGCCGCAGCAACATCTGGTACTGGCGCCCCTCGCTTTCCTTGTCACATTTCGCAAGCCGACCTTAACCAGAAGCTGTCATTCAATCTGAGGCAGTCCGATCATGACCGCGCGCGTAACATGGCGCTGCGGCTCAATACACTGCTCGCCGAACTGAAATTCCGACGGCCGTGCGCATCGATGACCAAAGACAAGCTGAAGCGGCTCTTTCAGGCCGAGCTCGACCGCATGAACACGATGATGGACGACATCGTCACCGTGGCTCAGGTCACGGGCACGCACACCGACCCAAGATAACTCGAGGCCGACCGTATCAACGGTTGGGTCTACCGACTTCTCGAGAGATTCGGGACGGCCATGCCGCTGACCTTCGACGAAGAATGCGAAGGCCGCCAGTTTCTGGAAGCAAACAGTGTTTCGGAGGATCTCATTCCCTGGATTGCGGAAACCTTTTCGCAAGAGCGCCAGGACGGCAGAAGCCGGAGGTTTGAGACAGCGCTTCGGGACGACATGGAAGAGGCCGGGCTCGACATTAATCGCCTTAACAAAGAGCGAGCCCGGACGGAGATCTATCGCGCGAAGGCTGATGTTCTGCTGAACACGGAAACGCTCTGGTTCTCGCCAGCAGCGCGCGTCGCGCAATCTGTGCCTGAGGTGCCGGAAAACACCCAGCCGAAGATGGCCGAGCCGTCGGAAACGCTCCAGGCACAACAGACGGAGTCGCATGATGTCTCACCATCCGAGCCTCCCGCCCGTCCGGAGGAGCCTCAAAAAACCTGCGATGACATCTCCGTTTCCGAGTTCATGGACCTGTACGAGATCCTGAAACGCAATCGGCAGAAGCAATGGACATCTGAGATCGCCAAGGACATCGCTGTCGTCGTCCGCATGTTTCAGGAAATCCTCATCGAGCACGGTGTCCAAAAGGCCTCCGGGATCGGTCAAGCAATGTCGCCGCCTTGCGCGATTTTTTCAACCTGATCCCGACCAACTATGGCCGTAGCGCGCGACTGCGCGCCCTGTCAGTCCCTGAATTGCGCGCATACGGTGAGAAGCTTCTGGAGGAATCCGAGAGCGACGAAACCGCCCCGGTCGGACTGGCAGCGCCAGACGATCAGGAAGCATCTCGGCAATCTTTTGACATTCCGGGATTTTCTTGCCGCGCGTAGTCATCCGATCATCCCCTTCGAACTGAAAGGGCTACGCCCTTCCAAGCGGCGGGCTTCGGAGCTAGCCTCGCTTACGCCAAAGCCTGGTTCGGAACAGACCGAGGCCATGTTTCCGAATGCCGTTCTTCACCAGTTTCCGGTCGGAGTACGAAATGGACGAGCCCGGAGCAGAAATCCGGCACGGCGCCCTCTACTTCCTGCCGATGATGTACGTCTATCTCGGAATGCGGCGCGCTGAAGCTGCTGACCTGATGATCGACGAGGTCGTGGACACCAAACATGGCGGGGTCTTCCAACTGAAGGCAAATGCGATCCGGGGTCTCAAAAACGCGCTATCCGCCCGCTATCTTCCCATCTCCGACGAGATGATCCGGCTGAACTTTCTGGACTATGTGCAGCAGTTGCGCTCACCGGGCTACGACGCTCTGTTTCCCGAGGTGGTCAATCCCTACAGCCGAAAGACGGATCCCGGCGACCGGTTTTACAAGAACTTCAGTCCGCTCTCCGTCGCCCATGCGACCCGCGGCGCCCCCCAATGGATCCGCGTTCTCCATGCGCTACGTCATGGCCACGCCGACACGCTGAAGCAGGCAAGCGTTTCGCTGGAGATATCGAGGACATTCACGGTCGCTATGGACTCAGCGAGATTTGTATCCGTTACACGAACCCGGCTGGCCTCCCCCTCCTGAAGCAGACCCTCTCGAACTATCCTGTCGTAACCGCACACCTCGCGCCAAGGCAGATACGCCTCCTCAGCTTCATCGAGACGCGCGAGCCCGCGCCGTAGTTCGAGGATCCGGATGCGAAACGTCGACGGCGTGGGCGGCGGAGTTGAGGGCGACAGGCCTCCCCAGCGATCGTCCGCTTTGCGCCCTCATCCCGGTCGCTCAGGCTCTTCGGCACGGAGCCTAGAAGCTGCCGTTCGTTGCAGACGCAAAAGGGCCCGCCACCCTAGCATATGTTGGCCGTTTTCAGAAAGTTCAAAATACTTATTTTTCAGGTTACTGTAATTCTGTTCTAGAGTTTCATGCTGCCCCACCATACAATTGCCGAACCACCGGCCGGAAGTAGATATGATCGAACCGCCGTTCAGAAAGCCTCTTCAATCAACTGGACCAACACTTCAGTAAAAGCGTTCGAGAAGAATGCTGATCCACTGGCCGTCATAGAAGATGCAGCCTATTCGCTAGTGTTGAAAGCACGCGAGCAGGGCTGGGAAGGTCCGCCATTCAACCCCTTACGCATAGCCGAAATGCTGGAGGTGCAGATCGAAGCCAATTCCGGCGTCGCCGATGGCACAATTGGTGGCGACGGAAAGCGGTCCGAAGATCGAGTTCAATCCTCAGCAGCCGCGGGAGCGGGTGCGGTTCTCAATTGCCCACGAAATAGCGCACTTTCTTTTTCCTGACTGGTCGGAGAAGATCCGTAATTGAGGTGGCGATAAAAATCCCGATGATTGGCAGCTGGAAATGCTGTACAATCTGGCGCTTCCGAATTTGTACTTCCGATTGGCAGCCTGTCAGCCGTATCGAATATTCCCTCAATTGAGGACTTGATGCGTCAGCGCCGCGAGTACGATGTCTCGGCAGAAGTTTTTCTCATCCGCTTGGCGAAGATATCCAAACAGCCCATCGGCATTTTCGTTTCTTCACCAACTGTATCTTAGAATGGTAGACGGCATTACAAGATTGACTATTTCGTCAGATCCCCGACTGCTCCAAAGATTCGTCTTGCGGGCTTAGCGCTTCCCGATGAGAGCATTGTGCATCGTTGCACCGCCAATTGGTCACACCGACCGTGCGGTGGAAAGCTGGGTGACGGATCCTGCAACCAGGATCGAGTGTGTCGGGCTGACGGCCTATCCCGAAAGGGTTTACCCCAGAGTGGCGGAGCTAGTCAGGTTTGACGAAGCCCAAGAAAAACATATTCCGATACGCCTGCTCCACGGAGATCTTCTGGAGCCTCGCAATGGTGGCAAGGAGATTATCTGTCAGCTGGTGAACGACAAGGCCGTAAAATGGGGCACCGGAGTAGCACGCAAGATAGCAAAGCGTTTTCCGGATGCGGAAGAGGCTTACGCTGAGCAAGTCAAGCAGATACCGCAGCATGATCGTTTGGAACACGCAATTTTGTCGAAAGCGAGCGAGGATATAACGATTGCAAGACTGATCGGCCAGCAAGGGTTTGGACCATCACTTTTTCCTCGAATTAGATATTCAGCATTGCAGTCATGCCTTGAACGAGTTGCCGATCATGCCGTATCAACCGGAGCAAGCATTCATATGCCCAAAATTGGTACCGGATCTGCACGCGGAGATTGGTCAACGATAGAAGAAATGCTTGATAATGAGATGGTGCGTGCCGGCTTGTGTGTTACTGTGTACGAGGTCCCGCTGAAGCGGGTGCAACTCGAGTTGCTCTAATTGGCAGTGGGGAACACGAAACTTCGTATCGTACTGCTTTCCGGTCCAATCTGTTCCGGCAAGTCCGCCTTGGTGAACCTGCTCAAGGGAAGGCACGGCGCGAGGGTTATCAAGACGCGCGAACTTATTCTCAAAAAATCTCTTAAGACCAAGTCCGAGCGCAAAGCCTTACAGATCGCAGGGCAGAAGCTCGACAATAGGGACGGCGGCGCTTGGGTGGGCGACGCTCTTCAACGTGCGATCGACACCTATGCGACTGGCCAAACGCCGTAGAGCCTCTACGTTGTCCGACTCGGCCCGTATCCCGGGTCAGATCGAGGCAATCAGGCGGATATACGGCGTTGAAGTCCGTCACGTCCACCTAACCGCCACCGACGAGGAACTGCGCGAGCGGTACGAAGCACGCAGCCGGGAAGACGATGAAGCGGTTGCCTACGATGAGTTGAAGCGCAATCGGACTGAGCGCCAGATCAAAAAGCTCGCTGAAGTCGCCGACATTGTCGTTTTGCCGGACCGGTGCAGCAAGGAAGCCGTCCTCGTTCGGGCCACCGCACCCCTCAATCTCTATCCTAGATTGAACGATGCTCTGGTCGATGTTCTGATCGGCGGGCAGTTCAGAAGCGAAGGCAAGGGGAACATCGTGGGCCACATCGCGCTGGAATACGATCTCTTGGTGCGCGTTGGCGGCCCTAATGCCGGCCATCAGGTTTATGCGGAACCGAAGCCGGAGAAATACGATCATCTACCTTCCGGCACAAGAGCGTGCACCGAACGCGAAGTTGCTCTTCGGACCAGGCACGGTGATCTATCCTAAGAAGCTTCTTGAAGAGATCGCTGACCATAAGATCGATGCCGAGAGGCTGACGATCGATCCGCGCGCGATGATAATCATGAGCGCGGACCACGAAGAGGAAGCAAAGCGATTCAGCAGCATCCTCAACGGCGCAAGGGGGGTGGCATTGCTTCCGCGCGAGTGCTCCAGACATACTTGGGAAGCGCGCGTCAGGTCTTGGCAAGCGCGATGGTGGCTGGCCAACGGATCTTGCTAGAGGGCACGCAGGGCACTGGCCTAAGCCTTCATCATGGCGACTATCCTCATGTTACGACGAGGGATACCTCTGTTTCCGGCTGTCTCGCTGATGCCGGTATAGCGCCTTCGAACGTTCGCAAGATCATCATGGTCTGTCGCACCTACCCGATCAGGGTGGGCGGGCCATCGGGGCCAATGGCGCATGAGGTCGACATGCCCGAGATCCATCGGCGTAGCGGCATACCGCTCGAAGAGCTTGAGAAGAACGAGCGGCCTACCACCACTAACAGGCCACGGCGGATAGCAGAGTTCGACTGGGTTCAGTTTCGTGACTCCGTCCAGCTAAATGGTCCGACGGACATCGCTCTAACATTTGTTGACTATTTCGACGTGGGCAATCGAAGGGTCTTTCGCTTTGAGCAGCTTTCACAGGAAACAATTAGTTTCGTTGAGGAGATTGAAAGAATTTCAGGCCGCCCCGTCTCCTTGCTGTCGACGAATTTTAATTTGGCGCAACGTTATCGACCGGAGGGCATGGTGACTGAAGCGGAACTCGAAGAGCTCATCACTAATTGTCCAACACTGTACCACATGGCCGAACGCGGTTCATGGGACTCAATAAAACAATAATGGCCTGCTGAGCACCAGCGCACTCTTAGAGCACTATGCCGTTCAACAACCAATTAGTACCGAGATTGAAAGCCGACATCGACCGAAGAGCATTGAAGTGACAGGTGACGGCCTTCTTCGGGCCGTCGTGCGGACCAGATCCCGATGAGTGATGCAGGCCTTAAAAGAGCTTTGCCCGACCACCTCTCCCTGGCAGATTGGTATGAACTGCTGATCGCCAAGGCCTTCTTCTGGCTTTCGGAGGAACGCTTTCATAAGCTGACCAATGCCAAAGTCTATCGCGACCGGGAGCACGATGTTCTTGAAGTCGACGCGAGACCCCTGATTGAAGCACGCAGGGATTCGATCTGGTTTTGTCCGATCAACAGCGGTTGTACCAAGTCGATGCCGCATCCGCGCGACGAAACCATTTTCACCCGTATTGCAGAGTATCCGTATGCCCATTGGCGAGAACGGCGCAGTCGTCACGAGCGTGTGGTTGAGCTGGCCGTTGACCATTCGGTCGCAGACATTCGCGACCACGTAAGGCGCGTTGTTGTGAAGCAGGGTACTGAAATCCTGAGCTTCATCGAATGAAGCGGCACAACGATGCTGCCCGCGACCTCTGGGCGCAGATATTTGAAAGGGTGGCCGCAGACCTGAATGCGACTTTGCATGAACCGGATGAAGGAAGTGAGGCCGCACAGCGCGAGTTAACCGCCAAAGCGTTGAAAGAAGCTGGCTGGTCGGAAACCGAAATCGCGCGGCGCAATGAGGTGGAACGCTTCCATGGCAAGCTAGAAAGCGTCAACAGCCCTGGGATTGGACTTGGTCTAGGAGACGCCCTCATAAACGGGTAGCCAAATCAACCTTGGTTTGATTCAAACTCCGAAAGGAGTTTGCAATGGCGCGTTTTGATATGAGCGATGCGGAATGGTCAGTGATCCAGCCGCTTCTTCTCACGAAGGTGCGCGGGGGGGCCGCGTTGACGACCGCCGAGTGATCAACGGTATCCTCTGGCGGTGGCGCACGGGCGCGCCGTGGGCGGATATCCCTGAACGCTACGGCTCGCACAAAACCTGCTACAACCGCTTCGTGTGGTGGCGGGCCACCGGCGTCTGAGATCGGATCCTGCAAGCCGTTTCAGAAGCTTATGACGGTGACATCCAGATGATCGACAGCTCCTCGATCCGCGTTCACCAGCATGGTGCCAACGGGGATAACAAAGGGGGATCCGGTTGCATGGGCCGTTCCAGGGGCGGTCTGACCAGCAAGATCCACGCTGTGGTGTATGCCTGTGGTTTGCCGATCGGATTGAGCCTGAGCGAGGGCCAGGCCTATGACGGCCATCAGGGCGTTGCCACTTCTCGCGCGGCTTCCGCCCAAAGCCATGGTTCTGGCGGATCGCGCCTACGATGCGGACGCCATACGCGACCTAATCGCCAGGCAAGATGCTTTCGCCAACATCCCGCCCATGCCGCACCGCCGCCGTCGTCCGGCCTTCTCGAAACACCTCTACAGGAGGCGCAATCTGGTCGAGAGGTTCTTCAACAAGCTCAAGAATTTCAGGGCCGTAGCCACACGATACGAGAAGGATCCACGCAACTACATGGCAGGCGTCAAACTCGCATCAGCCCGAATATGGATCCGATTTAATGCGTCCGCTGCCTAGAGTTCAAATTGAAGTTTCTTTCAGACCGCGTTCGAAAGGAAATTTCGAAAACCAAGGAGGCTTCCCACGAAAAGGTGGAGGTCGCGATCGGCCCGAAGGCTGGCGTCTCGGCATCCCTCACCAACGTAATCATGACCGACCAAGGCATGCTTTCGGTTAGCTCGTTCTTATTCAGATGGTGCGGCCTGATGGAGCGAGCTTACACTCGCACACTTTACGCTGATATCGCGCATTGGAGGTCCAAAAGTTCCGACTTGGCGATCGATCGAGAACTCCTTCTGAAGCATCCTAATCTGGTCCTCTATTGGGTGCGGATTTTCGTGTCGTTCTCAGGGACAGGCACATATGTTCTCGTACCCTTTCGTCCTTCATCGCCGATGGAGTTTCACCTGTTCGAACAGGTCGCTTGGTCGATGGAGTATTTCACCTTAGCGAACGAATTCGGTCATCACGTGTTGGGCCACCGCAGTGCCGATGACGATCCCATGGTGCAGGAGTTTCAGGTTGACGCGTTTGCAGTGAAGGTCTGTGAGCAGCTTGAGTTCGAGCCGTTCCCGCTTCTCCCAAACCCGTATACTAGGACCGGGGCTGGCGCTTCGCTGATGCTGCTCGCGCTTGAGATCCTTCGCGCGTCCAAAGATCCGGCCGGTGACGGCACAGCTGTTGTCGGCCCCCCACCTCCAAGTGACCGTATTGCCAAATTGCAGCCAAAGCAGTTGGAAATGGATCAGGAGTTCAATGGCACCCTTGTACGGATAATGAGTGCTGTCGCTGCCGTCATGCGCGACGTCTGACGCGAAGGTGGCGACGAACTCGTCGCCACGATCAGATTGCGATTGCATGATGCAGAGATGGAATTGAGGAATTCAGGCAGTTCGTCATCCGATTAGACAAGTGCATAGGATATCTGCCTGCTTCTGATCTCGCATGCGCAGCTGATGACTGGTTCGGTCACGCTGTACGGTATCACCCATCCCACTGACGAAGGGCCGCAAACGGCCCCATTCAAGACGTTTCTCACTAAGTGCGACTCGGCGCTTGGATCCAGATCGTTTGCTGAAGCTCGTCCGTCATATGCGCATTCTAAAGGACACCTATTTTTCGACCGATGACATCACATTCTCACACACTCGGGAATCAGGCTATCTTGTTCAATTGTTTTACTTGGTCATGGACAACATAAATTCACGGCGGAGATGTGTGACGTTAGGGCATGGCTCGAAAGAAATCAAAAACCGATAAGGGGCAACCGAGTGACGAGCTTCGATCGCTACCGCCGGCACCAAATCAGCGTCTCCTCTCCCTCCAAGAGACGCACGACGAAGATTTCGAGAAAATACTCGTTGCTATCTCCGAAAAAGAGCCGGGCATTGTTCGTGCCGAGTTGAAGAGAACATCTGGCGTCGCGCAGTTCGGCGTCGATGTTGAGGGCTTCTCGGAAGATCAGAAACCGGTTCTGGTCATATCCTGCAAACGCTACAAGCGCATTCAGTCCAGTGATTTGACCACATGGAGCAATGATTTCCTCAACCACATAAACGGGCACTGGAAAGACAAAGGAGTCGAGCGGTTTGTGCTTGCCGTGTCAGTAGAGTTAAAAAATTATGCTCTGAATGACAATATTATCGCCGAGCGTGCTTGTTTCAAAGAAGTGGGTCTTGGTTACGAAGTATGTGTACTTAACAAACTCACCGGAAATATTAGAACAATTTCGCATACTATACTTGAGTATTTCCATGCTGGTTGGCTGGAGGCGATCGGCGCGGCGGCAAAGCCGTCGTTTGATCCCGGACTCAGCCCTGCGCTCGACCAGCAAAACCGTAAGCTCGACGCTTTGGCCGAAGGGCAAGCGGCACTCGCAACCAGGGAAGACCTGAAAAATCTTGCCAGGAAAGTTGCAAGAGGTGAGGAAGGGCTGGCCACACGACTCCCGCAACTGATTGCAGATCGCCTCCTGCGCGAAGAATTGACAAAGGCGCTAAAGCGCCGCGGATTGAAGTTGGCCGACACGGTCGATGAACTTGCAACATTGGCGGAACGAGCGCTCGACGGAGATCTTTGCCTCGGATCAACGGATTTGAGGGCTGAGATTTGCGAGCGCGCGGCGCGTGCAAGCGCACAGGCCGATACTCGCGAACACGCAGTTCGCTTCAGAGAAGAAGCTGCAAGACTCGACCCGTCACGGGATTTCTTTGTGGTGGACGCATTTCTCAAGGGAGCACCAGATCAAGTCGATGAAGCACTCCAGAATCTCAAAACCCGGACGGACATTGAAGCACGCTCAGCGATTTTCGCAATTCTGATCCGCCAGGGCAGTGTCGAGGCAGCGCGCGAATGGTTGGCCGAGGAATCATTGGGCGCGCAGGATCTTACGGCACCCAACGCAATGAATTTGGTTATTAAGGCAATTGAAGCCGAGGGTTTCGAACAAGCGCTCCAATTCATCTTCGTGATACCGCCCGCCTATTTTTCCGAAATCGCGGCGTTGCATTTGGTGCGCGCGCAATTGCTCCTAGCCGCAATCCTGCCCGCAGATCAGAAGGCTGTCTTGTTCCAGGGGTTGCCGATCAACCCTCGGGTTTTGAACATCGCCGGCGGACAGGGAGCGCAAGAAAACCTCAAGGCGGCGCTCGCCGATCTTCGGGCTCTCGCTAGCCAAGCCGGGGAACTTGACTTTGGGCAATTGGGCAATTTCCTTGCCGAATTCATTCTTTGGATTCGCCTTGAGATCGACGACGAGCACGACGAGGCCGAAACACAGATCACAAAAGAAGTTCGACCCCGACCTGACTTTGCGTCGAGTCCGACTGGCGTTGGCCTATGGCGTCGAATTCGACACGGAAGCTCTTGCGCGCAACCTTGCCAACCGGCGCAAGATTGGCGGTTGGTCATCGGATGAACGCTTTGCCGCGTTTCTTATCGCGTTTCACAGTGGCGACGCCCAAGCGATTGCCCAATTTTTGACGAGTATCGCGGCGATCTCTTTTCCCAGAACGATCTCATGCTCGATTTCCTTGCCGCTATCGAAATCGAGGCGGTGACACGTGCCGGGCACCTAAAAGCCGCGCAACGCCAGCTTGCCGAACACCGTGGCAAATACCTGTCCAAGGAGCAAGTACGAGATGCTGAAGAGGCGATTACCGCCATAACGGCTAATGAAGAAGTCGAGTGCTATCGCCAGCGCTACGAGGCTGAGAAAAAGATCTCGGACCTCCGCCTTCTTGTTGCCAGCCTAAGCCTTCGCCGTGATTGGTGGTTGAGGCCATCAAGGGCTGGTCGCTCTACGGGCTGGGGCGGCTGACAGAGGCGCAAACTATTGCCCGCAACCTCGTGAACAAACGCAACGACAGTAATGATCGTGAACTCGCGATCAATACGGCGGTCGAGACCGGCGACTGGGGGGTATCTTCAGGTGGTTGTCGCTCGGGAAGCCGCACACATTGATACACTTTCGGCGAAGGACACCATCCGTGTCTCGCCAGGCTCGTATTCGAGATCGGAAGTCCTTACGTAGATAAATTCCGCGACGCTGCAGTTGCTAAGGAACCGGACAATCCGCAAAGCTATCTCGCGGCCTTTATGCTTGCTAGCGCAAGCGGCGAGGAAGCCCGTGGAGACCAGGCACAGAAATGGTTCCAGAAAGCAATCGAGCTTTCCGGACCCGAAGGGCCCGTTCAAACGCTCTTTTTCAAGAAGGCCGTCAGTAATCTCTCCGGCCGGCGATACCATGGAGAAAAACTAGATCTTTCGCTTCGCCAGGCCGAAATACCTACATTCGTGTACGCGCGCACCGCCCATCGGCAGATCACAGACATGATACTGGGTCAGGCTCATTGCAATCAGGATGTTTCTGACCGCCGAGTGCGATTTCCAGTATCTGCCCTTTCCGGGGCAAGAGGTTCTGTCGAATTGACGGGCGATATGACGGTCGCGTTAGACATAACCGCTGTCTTGACGCTAAGCCATCTCGGCATATTGCGGCAGGTCATCGACCATTTTCACCATATTGTGCTCGCCTCACGAACGCTTGGCTTGCTGTTTGCCGAACGTCAATTCCTGCGCGTTCAGCAGCCGTCACAAATTGCGAAGGCTTCGCGGTTGCAAGTGCTTATCTCATCCGGACAGCTGAAGTTACTGCGACGGCTCGGTCGAAAAAGGACGCCCGCAGGAAAAGAAATCGGAGAGGACCTGGTCGCTTTATTGGAAGCGGCACGGGCCAATGGCCTTGTCGTCCGCAGCGCACCCGTCATGAAATTGGGTTCCTATCTCGAAGAATCGGCGGATATGGGTGCCTACAGCGATGAGCTCACCGATATGCTCTCCGTGCTCTCATTTCTTTCGAATGAAGGCAAAATCGATGCGGAAACGACAAGAAAAGCGGCACGCTATCTGCATCAGGTTGACCGCGGTTGGAGTTCAGCTCACCGGATCGAAGCATCCTCGACACTCTATCTCGACGATCTGGCGGTTACCTATCTTGATTTCGTCGAACTCTTCGAACCGCTGACGCGCGCTGTTGACGCGGTCTATGTTGATGAAGGTGTCAAAGAAACCAGCACGCAGACCATCCGGTTCGGGGAGCAAGTAAACCATCTGCTTGACGAAATCGAAAGCATCCGGTCTGCCTTAGTGTACGGAATCGAATCCGGTCGGATCATCTTCTCGGCAAGACATTTCCCTGAGCAGGAAGGCAAGGACGAGGAGGAAGACATGTTCGCCTCTGCGCCGACACTTGATCTTCTTTCCGATCTCACTGGCATCGACGCCGTGGTCACCGACGATCGATTCCTGAACAAACTACCGGCCTGGACGGACGGAACAAAACATTCCGCAAGCGCAGCTAGCACAATCGATGTCCTGGCAGAGCTCCGAAGAACGGGAAAATTCGACGAAGGAACTTATTGGGCCGCACGGGACAAGCTCCGACGATCCGGTTTCTATGCAATGCCACTGGAGGTCAATGAGCTTGTCTATCACGTAACTGCGGCAGCGATCGACAACTTGCACCTTCGCGAGTCGCCGGAATTGTGGGCGATTCGCGAAAGTATCGCGATGCCCATCCTAAATAACGCGTTTGTTATCGCGGAAACGCCGTGGCTTACCAACATGCGCTTCGTTATCCTCAAGGCGATCCACCAAGTGTAGATTGAAGCGCAAAATGATGCAAACGCGAGAGCCCGTGCAAACTGGCTCTTCTCCGTTTTGCCCAACGCGATGGAATGGTGCCCAAATCCGGACGATGAAGGGTTGTGGGCAGCGGCAAAGCAGCAGACTGCGATCCTCATGGTGTTTACGGACGGCAAAGGCTCGCGTCAACGAAACTACTTTGAATGGCTGGAAACGCAGGTTTTGGTCCCACTCAGAGAAGCGCATCCGGAAATCTGGGATGCGACGCTCAGTTTCTTGAAATCTTATCTCGTGGAGCTTTGGGGGGTCGATCTTGAAGAAGCATGATCTCCAAAATGACGTTCTGGCAGCGCTGCTGATCAACCCTCTCCCTGCTTCACCTCGGCTGAACTTGTTTCTCGACGAAGAATTCTGTCGCCGGCTGAGGCTGGAGCCGATGTTCTGGTACCCGCTCAATGAACACATCTCTGTTGAGACGGGAAGCCTGTACAAAGCATTTCGTGCGGCATGGAACGGACGTAAAACTGCCAGCCTAACCTTGAAAGATGGTGGTCGGGTGCGTGCCAAGCTGGGAAAACAGAAGTGCGGCAAAGCGACTTTGCTCATTCGAAAGGAAGGCTTTGCCTTTTCTTTTCCAATACCGATCTGCTCAGCTCGAAACCGCAGGAAAGACGCAATGCGTTGGTAAGATTCTTCAATGAGAGCCCGCTCGCACCGAAAGAGGAAGATGCCTGGAGGGCAATCGCAGAGGACCGCCCCCTTAGCGACCGCGAGTATGATGAACTCATGACCACATCGGAGGCGACGCCAGAGGTATTTTGGGAGGAGCTTAGCAAACCGCAGGAATTGGATTCGAATACCCTTATGCCCGCCGACCCCGCTTACTATGAGCGCCTCGTCAGGAAATTGGAAAATTCAAGTACGCTAGAGGCCTATGCCCGGGATGAACTGGCCGCATTTCATGCAGCGCTGATGAAGCGCCATCCGTTGCGCACTCTGCGACGAATTGCTCTGACTGCATTGTGGCAGCGA
>NZ_JASJAV010000050.1 GCF_030066895.1 Breoghania sp.
GAGTAAGATAGAGTAACTTAGAGTAAGATAAAAAAAACAAATGAAACCCTTAAAAATCAGTACTTCCGTAGGATAGTAAGTAAAAAACACTAAATTAATGAAATATCTCTATATCGCGGTCCGTGAACGCAAACGCATTATCGCCCTACTCGCAAACTACCGTTTTTGGCTTACCACACAAGAAAATCAAACCGACTTTCAAAAATCAGAAATCAATCAAATAAACGAGTGCCTCCAAATTTTAACACCAAAAAAACAACAGAAAGAAGAACAAAGCATACAACAACTATCTTTGTCAGATATTTTAGAATAAAAAAAAATATAATACACGCCTTTGTACCTTTTACGAAAAAAATGAGAGTAGAAATAAACCGTTCCGCCAAAAAGACCTTTAAGAAACTACCCCAAAGAACAAAAAACAAACTCATTTTATGAAAATCCACAAAAACATATATTTAACCCGTGAAGATTACCGCAGATTTAGCGAACTCAAAACCGCCATAAAATTCGCCCTACACGACCGAAAAACAAACGATAGCGACATTTTTTCCATTGCCATAAAATCCCTTTACATTCAGCAACAGAAACGTAAAAAAAACGATGAAGAACGCAATTTGTTTTACGATATTTTGGCTATTGACAAATAACACACACGCCCAAATGTACAAATTTCCTGCTGATAGCATAGCCCTCCTCGCTATAGAAAATCAATATCAACTCGCAAAAGAAAACAAACATCTTTCCCTTATCCCCTCTATTGGTCTAAGGAGTTCGTATGATTTTCAAAATGAACGAGTGATATTTCTACCGTCCGTATCCATCAACCTAACAAACTTTTTCAAGATTGGCAACACCAATAAAAAACTCGAAAATCGCCGACAAATTCAAATACTGAAACAAGCGAGAAATTCAGAACTTAATGCCCTGAAGTACCGAAAAATTGTAGAAAAAATAGGGCTTATATCCGATCGTATAAAACTTCTTGAAGACATACTACAGCTCAAAAAAAAACGCCTCAAAAACAAGCAAAAAATAAACGAAAAAAGCCTTACCGTGTCAGATGAGTTGACTGCCTACCTGATAGACGAGAAACGAACCCAAATTCAAATAAACGAGCTTCAATATCAAATGAATATTTTGAGAGAAGAAGCCATAATATATGGGCATTAGCTTGTCCGCTTTCCTTCTGCCAGCTCCCTTTATAGGTCGCTGGTGGCCGCCGCCCGCCTCCGGCGGGCAAAGAAAACCCAAGAAAAAGCCATGCAAAGAACGGTCGCCCAGCCCCACACTGCGGGGCTGACCTCCCTACAAGTGAGAGGAAAGGGGGCGGGAAGCTCTCGCATCGCCCGAGAGCGGGCGAGCGGAGAAGCCCGTCCCCGCCCGTGACTTTATTTGCATTTTGTAAAAAACGCCCAAAGGGTCATTTTTTACAAAATTATTTTCTCATATTGAACGAAAATTACAGGCTTTTTGTCTATCTTTTGCCGTATTTCAAGAATTTTAAGATCAATTCTTTGATTTTCCACCCTAAAATCACGCTGTTTTAGGCTTTTTTCAAGGGCTTTTATCTCGTTTTTTAGGTCGGCTTGTCGGAAAATATTTGCGGTGTAAAACTCTTTCTTCTTGTGTTCTATGGCTCTTTTTAGATGGTTTTGACCTGCCACGAACTGACGTTCTCTTTGTGCCAAAACCTGTTTTTCCAAAATATATCGTTGTAGCTCTGCCGTTAGTTCGTCTTTGTGAGCATCGGTGATAACCTCTAATCGGTTGATATATGAACCTTCAAAGCTCTTTCCATTCCAAAATTTCCCGTCTATCAGCAAATAAAATTCGTCAAGACTCTGTAAACTCACGTAATATAGGGCGTTCATGGCTGTATCCCTTTGTATTTTAATTTGTTCTCCTTTGGTTATTTTTGGCTTGTTGGTTCTTTCAAGCGTATAATGCCCTGCCCTTTCGTCTATCGGTTTTAAAAATGTATGTGTTTTTTCGTCATAAATAACAATAGGCTCAACGTCTATAACGTACCCCACCCCCTTAAAATGTTTCCACTTGTTTGCAAACTCATAGTTTGTCTTGAGCAGGTTCTTTTCTTTGTAGTATTGACTTTTGACTTGCTGAGAGCTTCCGAGTTGAGAATTAAACGAAATCCAAAAACCATTCGCAAACAACGGATAGCAGATAAATCCGAATACACAAAAAAATATGAACGCCCCAAACTCCTGCCGAAAATCTCCCGTTTTTATACGAGCATTCCGACTTCCCGGTATCACACAAGGATTTTTCCATATCGGATAAAACAAAGGAACGCCCGCCAGTGTTACCATATCAAGAAATAGATGAACCGAATACGACAAAAAAAACAGCTTAGAATAAAAAGTATATCCACTTATTGCCCCCTCTATGAGCCAAAAAACAAGGGTCAAAACACCGACAAACAACAGCGAATGCGTCAGGGTTCTATGCCCATATCGTCGGAATATCCAGCGAGAGAGTGGGCGAAATATCCGCCCCGCAGGAGCTCTCGGATTATCAATATCTGCAAGTATTGACACACCCGCAACAAATATTAATTTTAACGGATTGTCAAAAATATTAACATCAAAAAGCGAACAAAAAAAGGCGGTTATTAGCGTTCCGCCAACGATATGATTTTGTGTTGTCATTTTACAAAAATTTTCGCTTTGTATACACATAAACTTGCCGTGCAATCAGAGCAAAAACAAGAAATACCGCCCCAATTATTTGGTATCCCGTATCACCAACCGCCCTGCCATAATATCGCAAAATCATCAGCGAAGCCAGCCCAATAATCACCACAATCGTCATATCAAACTGCGGAAGACCTGCCGTGTGCCTTATGTTTCTAATAACATCAACCGAAATATATTTTTCCGCCCTATATCGGTTTATCAATTCATAAATAAACTGCGGGTTTCCATTCGTTTGTTCAATGATATGATTAGAAAACAACTCATAGTCCTCAATCTCGTTTTTCACATCCAACGAGAGCCGTTCAATTAAAAGAAGCGAATCCCTTCGGTTCAGGTTTCCCAAATCTATCATCTCAAAATTTGTCGCAAAAGTGGCTTTATTTAGTGGCAACTTTCGCCCTCCCGCAACTATAACAAAATGAGAACGCAAAAACTCCAACACCTCTACCCCCTGCGTACTCACATTTGAAACATTATCAATAGCAATAATACACTCGTGAGGTTTAGTAATCTTTTTCAGCGTGTCGCAATAGTTTTTTACCGAATAACGAGAAACAATTTTTTCGGCACTTCCCATATCTCCAAATAGAATACGTGCCACTTCCTTTTTATCATGGTTCAACAAAAACATCAAAACACCGTGCAAACTCTGCTTTACTGCCTTTAGGTCATCAATTTTTAGGATAGTTTTCGTACTGGTCAAATTATCCATCAAAAGAGTTTTTCCCACTCCCTGAGTGCCTAAAATAAGGCAATTTACATTTTTTTCTACAAGCTCCGAAACCTTTCGCAATTCCTCCGTTCTCCCCACAAGAAAGGCTGTTTTTTCCGTTATGAGAACAGGTATTTTTTGCGACTTTTTCCCAAACAGCCAAGCCCCTACCCTGCCCCAAAATGTATGCTTTTGGTCTATTTTTTCAATCGCTTTTTCCAAAAGTTCTTTCGGAACATGGCTGTAAACTTCCGTTGAACTGATAGAACGATGCCCTAAAAGTTCTTTTGCGTGGAGAACCGTAACCCCTTTTTTATTAACTAACCGAGTGGCAAATGTGTGCCGTAATGTATGCGGGTGCAAATCACCAAGAACTGCCCGCTTTTTTGACAAGTTTTTGTAAAACGCCCAAACATTTTGGCGGGTCATTACCTGCGTTGCTTTGCCGTATTTTGTAGCAAAAATGGGAAAATCTGGGTCTTTTACATTACCCAAAAACTCATCAGACTGAAAGAACTCCAAAACATGGTTGTACAGCCTTTCGGTCATTGGTATGTCTCGAAATTTTTCGCTTTTTTGTTTGAGCGTTTGAACCCTCAAAAAATTCTCTCTAAAATTAAATGCCGAAACTTGCAACGAAAGAGCCTCGCTGACCCGCAAACCAGCATCAAGCATTATGGAGGTCATCGCCAACATTTTAGGCGACTTTACCGATTTGTATAAAATGGAAATCTGTTTTTCTGTCAGAAATTCAAAACCTTTATCAAAAATCATACGTTTTCTTTAGCTAGCTTCTAACTTTCTTAGCATTCGTTGCCCGCCAGAGGCGGGCGGGGGGCGAAAAAAACGATAACTCAATATTCAACGCGTTTGTTCCGTCCTATTTTACGCATTAGGGGTAGCGGGCTTTAGCCCGATCCCCTTTTGTTTCTCTTTGTTCGGGGGCGTGTTTCTGCTCTCGCCCTTCGGGCGATGAGACAGCTCCCCGCCCCATTCTCAAATTTTGTCAAAAATACAGTCAAAAAATGTTCTTACAAAATGCAAATAAAGTAAAAAATATGCTCCCCTATACAACAAAGAATAAGATGTATATAATGTGAAGACTAATGTTAATGTTAAATCACACTCTAATATATTGAGTTGACTTTTAGAAAGTGGAATTTTTGAAATTTGGGGTTTTGAATTTTTACTCTTTTTCGTAAACTTCAGAAACTGGAGAAGATGGCTCTTTGGATAAATTGGATAGGTGATTTAAGAGGAGTTTTTCGGCAATTTTATCAGTATCAATATTTTTTAATATAGCCTCTACCTCATCAATTTTAAAACTATTAACCCTCTTTTTTTTATAAAAGGTAACTTCATTGATATTTAATTTTTTTGCTAATTGTCTACCAGTCAAGTTTGAATTTTCAATAATAGTGGGAATAAGGTTTTTTACTCTTTTATAATTTTGGACTTCTTTTAAAAACATATTTTTTTATTTTACTTTTTGTTTATATTTGTGTTTAAAAATATTAGGCAAATATAGTACTTTTATTTTACTTAATATAAATTACACAACAAAATTATTACAACAACTAAATGATAATCAAACAGTTATTTTTTAAACATGAGAAGAAACACAAAGAAACATCTTTTTACAGTTATAGCTAAAACGGACAAAAAAGACTGTAAAGATAACTTCAAGAAATGGAATACGTCAAATATCCCAAAGTTTGTTTCATTTCTAAATAGACAATATCCAAACTGGCGATTTGCTAATGTTTATAGAAAATCAGACCGACAAAAAATAAAAGTAATAACTCCTAAATCTATAATAATATGAATACCTACACCCTCCGATATTCATCGCTATATAAACCCAGCTTCTTTTACACAATCAAAAAATACAAGACGAAAAAAGGGGCAGAAAATAAGGCTATAGAGCTATCTAAACAACGCCCAAATGTTTTTCAGATAATAGAAGAAAACGAACAAAAAGAAACAAATATGAGTTTCTATAAAAACGGAATATGCTATTTAGAAACCTTTTAAAAACGAAAGTATGGAG
>NZ_JASJAV010000007.1 GCF_030066895.1 Breoghania sp.
GGGGGCCCCCCCCACGGCCGGTTCGATGCGGAACGGTTCAAGGCGGATGTCACAACGACCCCAGTGCCGCGGTTCGATCTGCTCAAGTTCAGGGATTACACCCAGATCTGCGTGCAATTCTCGCGCGACTGCCCCTTCACCTACGAGTTCTGCAACATCATCGAGATCTACGGCCGCGTCCCGCGCACCAAGACGAACGAGCAGATGATGGCGGAGCTGCAGGCGCTCTACGATCTCGGCTATCGTGGGCATGTGGACTTCGTCGACGATAATCTGATCGGCAACAAGAAGGCCGTGAAGGCGTTCCTGCCGGATATGATCACCTGGCAGAAGGAACGACAATATCCGTTCCTCTTCACCACCGAAGCCTCGCTCAACCTGGCCGACGATCCGACTCTGTTGACGATGATGCGCGATGCCGGGTTCTTCGCCGTCTTCATCGACATCGAGAGCCCCGATCCGGACATTCTCGTTGCAACCCGCAAGAAACAGAATACGCGGCGCGACATCGCCGCCAGCGTCCACAAGATCTACGAGGCGGGCATTTTCGTGCTGGCGGGTTTCATCGTCGGGTTTGACGAGGAAAAGACGAGCGTCGCCGATCCGATCTGCGGCCTGATCGAGGAGGCGGCCATTCCCGTCTCCATGGCGGGGCTGCTTTTCGCCCTGTCCGATACGCAGCTAACCCGGCGACTGGAACGCGAAGGACGGCTTTATCCGGGACATGCGAAGTCCGACGGGGATCTCGGCGATCAGTGCACCTCGGGGCTCAATTTCGACACACTGCGCCCGCGCGGGTAGATCCTGACCGACTATCGCTGCATCGTTGATCACATCTACACACCGGAGAATTATCTGGCACGCGTGCGCCGGGTGGTGGACCGGCTCGACATGTCGGGCCCGAACGGCGATCTTTCCCGAGCACGGTTCAAGAGGGATATCATTGAGTTCTTCCAGATAAGCTGGGCGATGATCGTGCGGCAGCCCGAACACCGGCGCCCCTATCTCTCGCTTCTGTCCTATTGCATCCGACACAATCCGCATGCGCTCAATGCGGCGTTGATCATGTATGCGCTTTTCGTCCATCTGGGGCCGTTCTCACGCTATGTCGTCGGCGAGATCGACGCTCAGATCGCGGCGGTGGAGAGCGGCGAATGGCAGAGACCGGTTCTGGAAGCCGCGCAATAGGGAGCGAACCGCCGCCGTGACCGGGGACGGCTCGCTCGACCTTTTCGATCAGGCGGCTTCCAGCACGCAGAGACGGCAGGTCATGCCTTCCTTCTCGTGATAGGCGCTTTCGGAAATGCCGCGGATCGTGACCAGCCCGCGCCGTTCCATGCCCTTCAGGTGCTCGAAATATCCGTCGGACGTCCAGCCGTTTTCGTGCATCGTCACGATGACCGGGGCGCCCGGCTTGGCGACACGGCTCAATTCATCCAGAGCCTTCGGCCCGACATGGCCGGAGGTGAAGACACCGACGCAGATCACGCCCTCATAGCTGTCGTCTTCGATATCGAGCGGCTTGGTCAGATCGGCGGTCTGCAGGTCGTCATAGACCTCCTTTGCCTTCGCTTCGTCGAGCATGGCCTGGCTCAGATCGCGCCCGTCGACGGTCGCCTTGCAGCGCCGCGAAATTTCCAGACCAACAAGGTCGGTCCCACATCCCGCATCGAGCACGCGGGCATCGTCGCCGACGTTCCTCGTCAGCGCCTCGGCGGCAAGGGCAGGCGCAACATAGCCCATGCCGGATAACGTATCTTCTTCGTAACTCTTCGCCCAGTCGCTGTAGACGTTGCTAATATCATCCTTGTCACCCTCGAAGGCATAGACACGACGCAGCAACGGGTTCTTGGCAGCCATGGGGCAGAAACTCCTTATATTGTTGAAGGTGCCCCATTGGAGTAACGGCCTGGGCCGCAAATCGCAAATATGACCCAAGGTCATGGATTCACGCGGTTTTCTTTCTCTTCAGCCGCAACACGTGAACATGATCGGCGTCATAGAGCGCGCTGTCGCGGAAATCCGCGCCGCGCGCCAGCGCCCTACCAACGAAGATCAAGGCGGTGCGGGTGATCTTGGCCGCGCGCACCTTTTTGCGGATGTCGGCAAGCGTCCCATGCAGGAACGCTTCGTCGGGCCAGCCGACGCGATAGGCGACGACGGCAGAGCAATCGGCGCCATACAAGGGAATGAGATGGCGCTCGACCTCGCGCAGGTTGCGGACCGAGAGATGGATCGCAAGCGTGGCGCCCGACTTACCGAGCGTTGCCAGATCCTCGCCTTCCGACATGGACGAGGACTTCATCGCCGTGCGCGTCACGATGATCGTCTGGGCGACCTCGGGGATCGTCAGTTCCGTCTTGAGCGCGGCGGCTGCCGCCGCAAAGGCCGGAACGCCGGGGGTGATCTCGTAAGGGATCCTGAGGCCATCGAGGCGGCACATCTGTTCGGCGATCGCGCCATAGATCGAGGGATCCGCCGGAATGAACGCGCGCCACATCGTGACCGGCGGCATGCGCGGCTTCCATCTCAGCCAGGATTTCATCGAGGGTCATCGAGGCGGTGTCGAGGACACGGGCACCCTCGGGCGCCTCGGCAACGATCGATTCGGAAACCAGCGAGCCTGCATAGAGACAGACCGGGCACGTCCGGATCAGCTTCAGGCCGCGCACGGTGATGAGATCGGGATCGCCGGGCCCGCCGCCGATGAAATGAACGGTCATGTTGGTCAGGCTTTATCTGCCGTTTGCGCCTCGGCAGCGTGCTTGGTCGCGTAGCCGCGCGGCGTGTAGACATAGGACGTCATCGCGCCGCGCGGGACGGCTCGCGTCGCCGTGGAGCCGACGAGGACCACCGTCAGCATGTTGACCTCGTCGACGCTGAGGGCGCCGAGGGTCGTCACCCGCACGCTTTCGCCCGGGCGGCCGAGATTGGTGGTCAACACCACGGGCGTTTCCGGTTTGCGGCGTTTCAGCAGGATCTCGCGGGCCCTTTCAAGCTGTGTGCGACGGCGCTGGGAGACGGGATTGTAGAAGGCGACGACGAAATCCCCGACCGCAGCCGCCGCCAGATGCGCCCCGATGGTCAGCCAGGGCGTGAGCAGGTCGGAGAGCGAAATGGTGCAGAAATCGTGGCCCAGAGGAGCGCCGACGCGGGCGGCGGCGACCTGCAGCGCTGAGATGCCCGGCGTCATGACGATTTCCACCCGGCGGGCGGCATCGCTCACCCCGCCCTGATCGCCCGGACGGTCGACGAGTTCGTAGACCAGTGCGCCCATGGCGTAGATGTCTGCGTCCCCGGAAGAGATCAGCGCCACATTGCGCCCCGCTCCCGCCAGTTCCAATGCGGCGCGCACCCGGTCTTCTTCCGCACCGAGCGGATAGTCGTGCCGGTCCTTGCCGCCGATGGAAGAGGCGATGATGTCGAGATAGAGGGTGTAGCCGACCACCGCGTCAGCCTCCGCGATGAGCCGCCCGGCTTCGGGCGTGCGCCAGCTCGGATCGCCCGGCCCGATGCCGATGATCGACAACCGACCACGCGGACGGCCGACCTTTTCCGGATCCACCAGATCTTCAGAGCGCGCGATCGCCACGGTCGCATTGGCGCTCTTGCGTTTTTCGACGACGAGCGCGCCAGTCTCTCCCACACCGGCCAGAGCCGCGGCCTCGGCCACGCCGTGACAGCCGACTTCCGAGAAAACCACGTCCGACGGATTGGCCAGTCGCGGTGTCTCCATTTCCAGACGCTTTGCATCGAAGAGGCGCAGCGGTACGTCGAGATCTTCGGCCAGCGCGATCATCGCGGCTTCATCAGCTTTCAGGTCGAGCGCCGCCAGAGCGGCGATGCAACCGGGTGCCAGATCCGCCTCCTCAAGAGCGCCGAGGATGAGGGTGCGCAACTCCTCCGGCGGACAATCGCGGGCGGAACCGACGCCGACGACCAGTTTCTGTGGATGGTAGACCAGCGTTTCGGAATTCGTTAGCGTCGGCTCTTCCGTGGTAATCAGCCGAATTTCCTTCATGCCCTTGGTCGATGTCACGGATTCCCGGCGCCACACGTCGCGATGATCGAGCCAGTGCGGGCTTCCCTCGCACACGGCCGTCGCTCCGGCGAGCAGCGCCGCCATGGCGGATTTGGCGTCGTCCGAGCTCTCTAGCCGCCAGCCTTTCGGCGGCTCATCCAGAGAAACGCCGAGAAGCCGGTCCCCGGCCGTCGTCACCGCGGCGGCGGAACCGAGGCGCGTTGCAATCTCGTGGGCCAAATCGTTGGCCCCGCGATGGCCGCCCAGAAGCGGCACTACGAAAGCACCGTCGACGGAAACCGCCAGAACGGGCGATTCCTCGCGCTTGTCCCCAAGCATGGACCCGAGTGCGCGCACGAGGATACCGGCTGCGCAGACGCCGATGATCGGCGTGCGCTGGGCAAAGAGGGTGCGGATATGCTCGCTCGTGTCCTCGAAGGTGAGATCGGCCGCCATGACGCGGCCGGCGAGACCGTGGATGCGCCCGCCGATCGCTCCGGCGATGCGCCTCGCTGCATTCGTGGCGGAAGGGCTCAGGACGATGATTGCGGCGCGAGGTTCCACGGCTCGTCTCCCTTGTAAATTAGGACTATCGAGAAATAGAGCGCTTCATCGTCCGCAACGTCAAGAAGATGCTGTGCAACCTGATGTTCGAGCGTCACCCTGGCGATGTAGCCCACCCGGTCCGTCACCCCCAGTTCCTCCACGATCCGCCGCACCTTCGGGAGATGCCGCCCGACCTTGATGATCGCAGCCGCATCGCAAGCCGCCAGCTTCTCGCGAAAAGTGGCCTCATCAAGCGAGGCTGGGATGACCGCGAAATGATCGTTGCGCGCAGCCAGTGGCCGCCCGAGGAGGGCGGCGCAGGCGGTCAGCGAGGAGACGCCGGGCACGATCTCGCACGTGTACTCAGGATACAGTCGCTCGAAGAGATACATGAAGGAGCCGTAGAAGAACGGGTCACCCTCGCACAGGACCACCACGTCGCGCCCGACCTCCAGATGTGCGGCAATGTCGGCCGCCGCGCGATCATAGACCTCGCGCGCGGGGACCGTTCGCTGCGCATGGGCACGACGATGGGAATTTCGCACGCGCTCTCGGCGATGAACCCGGCCACGATAGAGCGGGCGAAACTCTCGCCCGTATCAGGGGCGGGATAGGCGATGACGGTCGTATTCGAGATGAACCGGTGGGCCCTTCAACGTGATCAGGTCCGGATCGCCGGGACCGACGCCAACGCCATACAGTGTGGCACTCATGATGTGCTCTCCCACGGTTTTGTCAGGCTCCACTGGATGACGGGCATGGCCGGACGCCAGCCGGTCAGATGCCCCACGGCGGGAGAACGGGAAACGGAAAGGCGCACGAGATCGCCGCCGCGCTCGGCGTGAAGCGCGAGCAGAACCGCCTCACTTTCAAGCGTCACCGCATTGGCGACGAGCCGACCTCCGGGCTTCAATGCGGCAAAAGCCGCCTCGGCCGTTTCAACGGACAGTCCGCCGCCGATGAAGACAGCATCGGGCGCAGCGAGACCGTCGAGGCCCTCCGGCGCCGTTCCTTCATGGATATCGAGATCCGGCACGCCGAGGGCGCTGGCATTTTCCGCCATGAGCACGCGGCGGTCGGCCCTGGGCTCAAGCGCGATCGCACGGGCGCGAGGAACTGCCCGCATCCATTCGATCGCGACAGATCCACAACCTGCCCCGACATCCCACAGGAGGGCACCGGGAACGGGGTCAAGTTTGGCCAACGTCAGGGCCCGTACCTCGCGCTTGGTCATCTTGCCGTCGTGATGGAAGGCATCATCCGGCAGTCCGGCGACACGCGGTAAAAGGCGTGCATCGGGACCAGCGACACACTCGATGGCGAGCGTATGAAGCGTAGCAATGTCGGCGTTCCAATCGCTCGGCGTTCCTTCCACGCGACGCTCATTCGGCCCGCCGAGATGTTCCAGTGCGACCATGCGGCTATCGCCGTATCCGGCTTTCTACCAGCATGTCTGCGACGGCGCGCGGGCTGTCGGCAACCGTCAGCGCCAAGATGCGGGCGCCCGGCGCCAGCGCCAGTTTCAGGCGTTCGACGGGGCGTCCGTGCAGACTCACCGTCTCGACTTCGGCCAACGACCAGCCCATGCGCGAAGCGGCAAGCTGGAAGGCGGAGGTGGACGGGATGACGATCATCTCCTCGAGCGCAATCCTGCGGGCAAGCGTTGCGCCGATGCCGAACCACATGGGACCGCCGCTGGCGAGCACGGCCACGGGACGACCGCGCAAGGCGATGATGTCCTCAAGCCCGTCCTTGAACGGAGAGGGCCAGGCGCGCTGGTCGGCATGCACCCGGCAAGCTCCAGATGCCGCTTGCCGCCGTAGACGATCTCCGCATCGCCCAGCAGACGACGCGCGGCGGGAGTGAGCCCGTCCAGGCCGTCCTCGCCCATGCCGATCACGAACAGCCAAGGAAAGGTCATGACTCGCCCAGGCGGTAGGGACGGTGCGGCTTGGTCTTGTCGAGTTCGCGCGGCGCCCCATCTCCGGCAGGCGCACCGCCATGCGACAGGAACCCGCGCGCGCATGGCTCCGCTCCCTGAACACGGCCCGGTCTTTCGTTCCCCATCAGCCATCGCGGCGTTCCTCAACCAACCCGGCCTCGATCAAGCCGGCTGCGACCGCATTGACGGCTGCCGCCGCCATCACCGAACCGCCGCGCCGTCCGTGAACGGTGGCAAAGGGGACGCCGCGCGGATTGGCGGCAAGTTCCGCCTTCAATTCCGCAGCGCCCACGAAACCGACGGGGAAGGCCAAGATCGCGGCGAGTTTCGGTCAGCCTTCGTCCAGGCATCCCGAGCAGATGGAAAAGTGCGGTCGGGGCATTGCCGATGACGACGACCGCCCCCTCGATGCTGTGACGCCACAGTTCCACTGCCGCGGCGGTGCGGGTCGTTCCCTCGCGAACCGCGAGCCCGGCGACGCGTTCATCGTCGAGCATGCACAGAACCTCGTTGCCGTGCAGGCGGCGACGGATGATGCCCGATGCGACCATATTCGCATCCGCACAGGATCGGCGCCCCTATCTCGAGCGCTGCTCGCGCACAGGCCACGACGTCGTCGGTCGCCTCGAAATCGTCGATCAGATCGACCATGCCGCAGGCATGGATCAGCCGAATGGCGAGAGGATGCAGATCCGGCGCCAGATCATTGAGCGAGACTTCGGCCCTGATCGTGGCGAAGGAATTCCGATAGATCGTTTCCGGATCGCGTTCGTACTGGAGGCTCACGCCCCTTCTCCCCGTTTCATGCTGCGCGGTCCAAGCGGATGGTCGGCATGCGGATACGGGTGATGGTGATGGCCGTGGTCATGATCGTGCCCGTAATCGTGGTCGTGTCCGTGGGGGTGATCATGGGGATGATCGTGATCATGTTCATGCGCGTGGCCGGACGCCGGGCCGGTCCCTTGATGTTCATTATCATGACAACCATCTCCATGATCGTGGTGGTGATGCCCGCCGCTGATGCCTTCCACGTGGTGATGGTGGCTTTCCTGCGGCAGGCCGATCTCGGCCTCGAAACCCAACACCTGTTCGCGGTACTTGCACAGCTGACAATTCATCACATTGGCGCCGTCGAGGATCTCGTGCACCCGCGCCTCCATCGTGTCGATGACGAGGGGGTGGTCGTTGAGATAGAGCGTCTTGATGAATTCGATGTCCGGATGCCAGGCCACGACCTTGTCGGTGTAATCATAGATCCGCTGCACCAGAATGCCGGTGAAGAGGAAGTACGGGAAGACGATGATGCGCCGATAGCCGAGCTTGGCCGCATGTTCCAACCCCGGCTCAACGAGCGGGAAAGTCACGCCGGAATAGCAGGTCTCGCCCCAGCCGAAGCCCATGCCCTCCCACAAGAGACGCATGACCTTGGCGACGTTGGAATTGGCATCGGGATCGGAGGCGCCGCGCCCGACCACCATCAACAGCGTTTCATGCGCGGGCACTTAGTCGCCCCCCGCCTCCTTCGCAGCCTCGACCACCTGACGGATCCTTTCCCCGGCCGCACGCACCATGCGCGTATCCACGGCCAGCTCGCGGCCGTAGTCGATGCGCATTTCCGGATGCTGCGCCTGATAGGTGTTGAGAACGGAAGGGATGTCGTTCTTGGCGTGACCGGCGGCAAACAGCATGCCCGGCACGGCCAGAACCCGAGTGCAGCCGGCGGCGCGCAGATTGTCGAGCCCGGTGCGGATGGTCGGGGTGGCGAATTCCAGATAGCCGTAATCGACCGGCAGATCGGGGAAGCGTTCGCGCAGGCGTTCGGACAATACCGCGAATTTGGCAACCGCATTCTCGTCGCAGCTGCCGTGGCCGCAGATCATGAGACCCAGTTTCTCGCTCATCACATCACTCCCATATGGCAAACGGCCTCACTGTCACACGATGCGACCGGCGTGGAATTGCGAATGGGCAATGGAATCCTTGACGCCATCATGACCTCCCGCTTCTGTTGGTCCAACGTCCGCGAGAGCGCTCGGGCACGCTCCGCATTGCCCGGGCGGGCAGCGGAAACGATCATTTGCGCCGGACAGCTCCGGGTTTGATCCCCTGTTTGGGTCGATCGCACCGGACTCGCTTTCAATCTCTTCCAAGACGCCATCCTGTTGCGGCGCGCCGCTAAAGGAGGCGGTCGCCGCAATCAACCGACAATAACCCGAGGTTCACAGCGCCCTGTGGCAATTTCATCAAGGATGACGGTTGCAACGGCGGGGAGGGACGTCACATACAGGGTGAACGCTTCGCCGCACACCGTCTTATCGACAGGGAAAATTCATGTCGCTCAGAGTCGTCTTCATGGGTACGCCGGACTTCGCCGTACCCACGCTCATGGAAATCATCGGGCAAAGCCACGAGGTCGTCGCCTGCTACACACAGCCTCCCCGACCCGTCGGACGCGGCATGGGAGAGCGGCCCTCTCCGGTGGAGGTCAAGGCGGAGGCGTTCAACATCCCCGTCTATACGCCGCGCACGCTGAAAAGCCCGATCGAGCGCGAGAGCTTCCTGTCGCACGAGGCCGACGTCGCCGTCATCGTCGCCTACGGGCTGATCCTGCCCAAGGGAATTCTGGAAGCCTCCGCTCACGGGTGCCTGAACCTTCATGCCTCCCTCTTGCCGCGCTGGCGCGGAGCCGCACCGATCAACCGTGCGATCATGGCGGGCGATACGGAGACGGCTGTGGAAGTGATGCGCATGGAGGAAGGGCTCGACACAGGCCCGGTCTGCATGGCGGAAAAACTGGCAATCGGGCCGGACATGACCGCCGGCGAATTGCACGATGCGTTGTCGCGGCTCGGCGCGAACCTGATGGCGCGCGCCCTGGCTGCCCTGTCGCGCGGGGCGCTCGTCTCCGAGCCTCAGTCGGAAGACGGCGTCACCTATGCCGAAAAGATCTCCAAGGCGGAGACGCGCATCGACTGGTCGCGTTCGGCGCAGGAGGTGCACAATCACATTCGCGGACTGTCGCCCTTCCCCGGCGCGTGGTGCGAGATGCCGCGCGGCGAGACGCAGGAACGCGTCAAGGTGCTGCGCAGCACGCTGGCCGAAGATTCCGGCAAACCCGGCGAAGTGCTTGACGGTCTGACCGTCGCCTGCGGCGAGGGCGCCGTTCGTCTCACCCAGGTTCAGCGCGCAGGCAAGCGCGCGATGGAAGAGGAAGAATTTTTGCGTGGCTCGCGGCTTGCCGCAGGCACGCTTCTGCCCTAATCCCCATATCGGGTAACGGGTTTCAAAACGTCAAACGAAGCGATGCAAGCACATGAGCGAACCGCAAACACCCCACGGTTCCCAGGGTCCGGATCTCAAATTTCGAGTTATCGGGCCCAATGACGCAGTTCTTGTCAGCCGACTGGTCGGCGAGGCATTCGAGCGCAACAACGAGGCCCACATTGTCGGGGCCCTCCGCATCAGCGACGATCACCTTCTGGAGCTGGTGGCAAGCGACGGAACCAATATTCTGGGCCAAGTCGTCTTTTCCAAGGCCCGGGTCACCGAGGGCGATGCAACCTTCAAGATCGTGGTTCTGGCACCGCTGGCGATCCGGCCGGACATGCAACGCATCGGCACGGCACTGGTGCAGGAAGCCCTGAAACGCCTGAAACGCGACAACGTCGATCGCGTCCTGGCCGTCGGACAGCCGGCCTATTTCGTCCGGTTCGGCTTTTCCGCCGACCTTGGAGAAAAGCTCGACACGCGGTGGAGCGGCCCGGATCTGTTGGCACTGGAACTGACCGAAGGCGCCTCGAACCGGCTTCCGGCGACGGTTGCCGTCAATGAGGTTCTGAAAAAGGCCAAATAAACGGTGCACAATCGCTACGGAAGCTCCTGAACGAATAGTGTCCGTATTGTGGCAAGTGACGGGGTGCTCTAGCCTTCGCACGTGGCGCATGTCGACTTCCGCAAAGGCTGGGTTTTGTTGCTGCCGTTTGTCCTGGTGTTCTTTGCGGGACTGGCGGCGGACATCGCGGCGATATTCCTGATCTGCAACCTGCCCTTGATGAAACGCACGTGGGATCAAGGGTGGGCAATGTCGTCTGCGCTTTGGGCCGCATTGTCGCTCAGCCTGACGGTGCTGATCGGCTCCGTCCTGTCCGGCCTCATCCTGAAGATCGGTCTTCTGGGCAAAGAAGCCTATGTGCCGGAAAGCTTCCCGATCTTCCTGTTGCGCCCGACGCTGGAATTCTTTCTCGCCATGCTGGCCTCGCTGGCGCTGGCCCTCCTCACGTTCGGTCTCGTGCGCGGCTCCCTCCGAACTCGTGCAGCGCCTCGCCGTGCCGATGGTGCTGCGCTGGCCGTTCACGGCCCTCTCCCATGTCAAAGACGATACTTGAGAAACACGACAAATCGTGCCCCGCTACAAGCTCACAATCGAATATGACGGCACCGGCCTCGTCGGCTGGCAGCGCCAGGAAAACGGCATGTCGGTGCAGCAGGCAATCGAAGAAGCGATCGCCGCTTTTACCGGCGACACGATCCGCATTCGGGGGGCGGGGCGAACGGATGCAGGCGTGCATGCCACCGGTCAGGTGGCGCATGTGGATCTGGCGCGCGAATGGGACGCCGACACGGTGCGCGAGGCGACGAACGTGCATCTGAGAGAGCATGCAGTCGCTATCCTCACAGCCGAGCGCGTGACGGAAGAGTTCGATGCCCGCTTCTCGGCCGTCAAACGCCACTATCTCTATCGCATCATCGACCGTCGCACGCCGCTGGCGCTGGAACGGCATCACGCCTGGCACGTGCGTCACCGGCTCGATACGGACGCCATGCACGAGGCCGCGCAAGCCTTCCTCGGCAAACACGACTTCACCACCTTCCGGGCGAGCCAGTGCCAGGCCAAGAGCCCGATCAAGACGCTCGATGCGTTCTGCGTGGAGCGCTCAGGCGACGTCATCAACCTCACCTACTCCGCACGCTCCTTCCTGCACAATCAGGTCCGCTCCATGGTCGGAACGCTGAAGCTGGTGGGCGAAGGCAAATGGACGGCGGGGGATCTCAAAAGCGCGCTGGATGCGGCCGACCGAACCCGGTGCGGCCCGGTCTGTCCGCCCGACGGTCTCTACCTGGCGCGCGTCGATTACTGAGCCTCAGCTCACAGGCTGACGAGCTGGCTGTAGGCGAGCGAAATCACCGTGGAGAGCACGGTATCGAGCACAACGATGCCGATCGCAAACGAGATGCTCGCCTCCAGCGCAACGCGCGCGACCCGAAACCGGAAATAGAAGCCGATGCCGGTTGCCGCCAGCGACAGGAAGGTGAAGCCGTCGATCCCGACGATCCCGGCCCCGTAAATCAGAGCCGCGATCAGCAGCGGCAGCGACACGATCAATTCGCACCAGTTGTGCACCACCACGAAGCCCACATAGTGCGCGGAGATCCCCAACGGGCGGGCCAGCAGGGCCAGCAACAGCGGGAAGAGGAACCAGTCGAGCAGCAGGCGCACGATCTGGATCCCGTAGAAGGTCTGCGAGGCCAGATGCTCCGCCCCCGGGATCTGATCGATGGCGATCTGCAGTTGAATGCCGGAGACGATCAGATAGGCGATCAGAAGCGGCACGACGATCAGAAACGAGCGCCAGAATCCTGAAACCGACAGGTCGAATCCCCGAAGTCCCTGCGGATTTCCCTTGAAGATCTCCCAGGCTCCGGCGAGCAAACTGCGGATTTCAGCGCCACTGAACAGCATGCATCACGCCTTGAAATAATCGGACAGGAAGCGTCGATAGATGGAGGCCAGCTTCTCGAGATCCTCCACCGACACGTGCTCGTTCACCTGGTGCATGGTCTGCCCGACGAGGCCGAACTCGACCACCGGGCAGTAATTCTTGATGAAGCGGGCATCCGAGGTACCACCGCCGGTGGAAAGCTCCGGCTTGCGCCCGATTTCCGCTTCCACCGCCGCGCTCAGCGTTTCGATCAGGGTCTTGTCGTTGGTCAGGCAGCTGTCGCTACCGTCCTCGCGAAATTCCAGTGTGTAGCGGACCGTATTGCCCGCCACCTCGCGCAGCACCTCTTCAAGACGACGGGACAGGGTCTCGCGCGACCAGGTATCGTTGAAGCGCACGTTGAACCGCGCCTGTACCTTTTCCGGGATAACGTTGGTCGCCAGATTGCCGGTATCGATGGTGACGAATTCCAGATTGGAGGGCTGGAAGCGATCGTTGCCCTCATCCAGAACGAGCTCATTGAGCGCGCCGTACAAACGCATCATGCCCGGGATCGGGTTTTCGGCCAGATGGGGATAGGCAACATGGCCCTGCTTGCCAGTGACGGTGATCGTGCCGGTAAGAGACCCACGACGACCGACCTTGATCGCCTCGCCCAGATGGTTCGGATTGGTCGGCTCGCCGACGATGCAGGCATCGAACCGTTCGCCGCGCTCCTTGCACCATTCCATCAGCCGGACAGTGCCATTGACGGCGGGGCCTTCCTCGTCACCGGTGATCAGGAACGAGATCGTGCCGGGAAGTTCATTCGTTTCGTCTGCAAGATAGTCAAGTGCAGCCGCGGCAAAGGCTGCCACGCCGCCCTTCATATCGACTGTACCGCGGCCATAGAGGACACCGTCAGCGATCTCGCCGGAGAAAGGCGCATGGTCCCAGCTTCCCTCATCCCCCGGCGGCACGACGTCCGTGTGCCCGGCAAAGGCGACGTGCGGAGCGCCCGACCCGATCTTGGCGAAGAGGTTCTCCACGTCCGGCGTTCCCGGTGCGGAGAAGGTCACGCGATGCACCTCGAACCCGGCCGCTTCCAGGATCCCCGCCAGATAGGCAAGCGCTCCGCCCTCTTGCGGCGTCACACTGGGGCAACGGACGAGATCACGGGTGATTTGGACCGGCGCCGACAGGTTCCGGTCGTTGGAAACGGCGTCGGTTGAAGGAGCAGACATGAGAGATCCTGACGGATTGGAAAGACGGGCAGACGGCTCAATATGACGGCCTGTCGGGGCCGGGGCCGAAGCGGTTCGATCCGGGATCGCCCGGGACCAGCCCCATATACAATGCAAACAGCAGGTTGGCGAACGGAACCATCCAGACCAGCGCCGCGATGCCGGACCAACCGTGGTCGCGACAGCGCTTGGCAATCAGAACCACAGCCGACCATTCGAACGGCAGAATCGACAGCAGCACGTTGATGCTGGCGCCCGTCATGCGCAGCTCTTGAAGAGTGCTGTCAGGATTGGTCTCGATGACCAAGCTCGCTTCCCAGGCGCGCCCGAGCACGAACATGACGGAAAGCACCACCGCGAAAGAAAGCCAGTAGACCTGGCGCGAGATGCGCCCGCTCGGGCTGAAAAACAGCCAGAGCATCTCCTTCAGGCCGGCAGGCGTCGGAGGAGGATCCGTCATGGGGCATTGATCCTGAGAATGAATGCGACGGGAGCGGACGCGAAACGCCCATCCTCACCGTCGCTGGCAAAAGTTACCTATTGTCGTTGAGGGCCGGACTCAAGAGGCTTGTTTCATTGAGTTTGTGCCGGACCAACGTTTCCGCCCCGTCCGGCAGTGACGGATGGATCGATCACACCGATCCCGCGTTCCGAATCCACCATCCACTCCGGCAGCATGACCGCGCCGACCCCGGTCTCCATGGCCGCCCGGGCGCCGGAAAGCGTGGCGATCCGCACGATCGTCGGTTTACCGCCGAAATGGGACATGATCGTCGCGATCTCCGGCAACTCGTCGAGGTCGCGCTCATAGGCAATATAGCCCGCCAGACGCCGATCCATTCGCCCGGCCAACACGAACCGGATGCGTCCGAGACGACGGGCCATCAGTTTTCCGCGTTCGGGATGATGCAATCGAATGGCGATATCGACCTCGCGACGGGCAAGTGAGGAGACTTCGTTCGTGCCGATCAGTTCCAAAACCAGATTGGGATGGCGCTCGGCAAACTGGGCCAGGCGCGGCGCGATCAGATGTTCGATCACGCACAGGATCGAACTCACGCGCACCGTTCCGCGAAGCGTGTCGGCATGCGACCCGGCAATCGGCCAACGCGCGTTCCATCGCCTCGGCCGCCGCCACGATGGCAAGCCCGGCGGCATTGGCAACGAGCCTTCGGTCCTCGCGGCGAAACAGCGTCGATCCGGCGAGACATTCGGCAGCCGCCAGACGGCGTGCCACGGTCGTCTCATTGACCTGCAAGCGGCGTGCGGCGGCCGCAATCGTGCCCACACGGGCAACGACCAGAACCAGATGATGATCGTTCCAGGTCAACACCCCTGCATATTCGCAGGTTTAATCGGCACAAGCGAGGCGTTTTCGCGGATGGTCCGGCCGCTTAAGGTGAGGAAACAGCGCAATACGAGTTTTTCAATATGTCCTCCAGTTTTCAAGAGACACCGAGAACCCTTCGCGATCTTGCAGGGGTCTCGGAATGGACGCGGACGGAACCGGAGGGCGCGGCGGTTCTCATCATCGATGCGCAAGAAGAATACCGCTCCGGGGAGCTGGCGCTCGGTGACGTGACCCTGGCGCTGCAGGAAATCTCCCGTCTGCGCTCACGCGCAAAAGAGCGCAGGCTCCCGGTCATTCACATTCACCATATCGGCAGTCGCGGCGAACTGTTCGATCCGGAGACGCGCAGCGGGACGTTCTGCTCCGAAGCAGAACCGTTGGCGGGAGAAACCGTGATCGACAAGAGGTTGCCCAATGCCTTTGCCGGCACGGACCTGGCCGAGCGGATTTCCGCGCTCGACACACGACGCCTGATCGTGGCCGGGTTCATGACACATATGTGCGTCTCATCGACCGTCCGCGCCACATTGGATCTGGGGTTGGAATCGGCGATCGTGGCGAATGCGTGCGCGACGAGAGCACTGCCGAGCCACGAGGGCGGCGTGATATCGGCGAACGACCTTCACGCGGCCTCTCTGGCCGCCCTCTCCGACCGCTTCGCGCATATCCTGCCCGATGCGGCCGCGATCTGATCGTCGTTTCCACGCGCTGACGCGTGGAAACGGTTTGATGAAAAGGGGTTGCCCCTTGCGTCGACCGTGCCATCCTGAATGGCAGCGGCCTTGGAGAGACCTCAGTCCCGCAGGAGATCGTTGATCGACGTCTTGGAGCGGGTCTTGGCGTCGACGCGTTTGACGATGACGGCGCAATAGAGGCTCGGGCCAGGTGTGCCGTCAGACAGCGGCTTGCCCGGCATGGCGCCGGGAACGACCACCGAGTAGGATGGCACCTTGCCGATATGGATCTCGCCGGTGGTGCGATCGACGATCTTGGTGGAGGCGCCGATGAAGACGCCCATGGAGATCACCGCACCTTCGCCGACGGTCACGCCTTCGACGATTTCGGAGCGCGCTCCGATGAAGCAATTGTCCTCGATGATTACCGGACCGGCCTGCAGCGGCTCAAGAACGCCGCCAATACCGACGCCGCCGGACAGGTGAACGTCCTTGCCGATCTGGGCGCAGGAGCCGACCGTCACCCAGGTATCGACCATGGTGCCGATGTCGACATAGGCACCGAGATTGACGAAGGACGGCATCACCACCACACCCGGCGCGATATAGGCGGAGCGGCGCACGATGCAGTTGGGAACGGCCCGGAAACCGGCCTCCTCGAACTCGGGCGTGCCCCAGCCCTCGAACTTAGAGGGGACCTTGTCCCACCAGGTTGCGTCGCCCGGTCCGCCTTTGATGGCGGTCATCGGGTTCAGGCGGAAGGACAGCAGCACGGCCTTCTTCAGCCACTGGTTGACGACCCAGTCACCGTCGACTTTCTCGGCCACACGCGCCTTGCCCTTGTCGAGCAGGTCGAGCGCGGCTTCCACCGCATCACGGACCTCACCCTGGGTCGAAGTGCCGATATTGGCACGGTCGTCAAAGGCGGCGTCGATGGTCGCCTGCAGCGCAGCAAAGTCGGAATTGGCACTCATGAGTCGAAAATTCTCCGAAACGGCCTGATGGAGGGATCAGCGCGGGAGAAAAGCCGTCGCGGACCGTGAAGTCAATACGCCAGTAGGCCCACAAGGCCGGGTAAATCGGCATAGCGCGCACTGGACGTACCACAACGGCCGTCCTAAACGAAGGGCTCTTTTCCCAAGGCCAGACCCCTCCTATGGAATTGTGGATCCCCATCACGATCGCTGCCGCCTTTTTTTTCAGGACCTGCGCTCGGCCCTGCAAAAACACCTCAAGGGACGGCTCGGGACGACGGGCGCGACCTTCGTGCGGTTCGGATACGGCTTTCCTTTCGCCACCGCCTACGTGGCCTTCCTGCATCTGGTTCTGGGGCATGCCCTGCCGACGGCCAACATTCCCTTCGCGCTTGCAAGCATGGCGGGTGGACTGGCGCAGATCTTCGCGACCTTCCTGCTCGTCCACCTCTTCTCCTATCGCAACTTCGCGGTGGGCACGGCCTATTCCAAGATCGAGCCCGTACAGGCTGCGATATTCGGCCTGGTGATCCTAGGCGAGACGATCACGCTGTCCACCACGCTCGCCATTGTGCTAGGCGTTGCCGGAGTGATCGTCATATCTACCGCACGTCAGACGCTTTCCTGGCGCACGCTCGTTGCCTCGCTCATTGCGCGCCCGGCGCTGATCGGACTGACGTCGGCCGCGCTCTTCGGCGCTTCGGCCGTCTGCTATCGTGCGGCCTCCCTGTCGCTCGGCGGCCCCGACTATCTCATGAAGGCGGCGTTCACGCTGGGCTTCGTCACGGTCTTTCAGACCGCCGTGATGGGAATATGGATGAGAAAGCGCGAGCCTTGCCCATTGGCGTATCGCCGTCTGGGTCGGACTCGTCGGCGTCACCGCATCCGCCGGTTGGTTCGCCGCCATGACGCTGCAGAAGGTAGCCTATGTGCGGATGCTAGCGCAGATCGAACTGGTCTTCACCTTCGCGACCTTCGCGGCCTCGGTCTTCGTGTTTCGCGAAGCGATCAACCGCAAGGAAGTGATCGGCTGCGTGCTGATCGTCGGCTCGATCGTCCTGCTGCTGACCGCGCTAGAGCGGATCAGCCCCGGCCGCGATAGGACGGCACGCCCTGATCGGGGATCCAGACGCCTTTCAGCGGCTCGCCACTTTGCCAGAACACGTCGATCGGAATACCGCCGCGCGGATACCAGTACCCGCCGATCCGAAGCCAGCGCGGGGCCAGCCGATCGACGAGCCGCCGGGCGATGGCGACCGTGCAGTTCTCGTGGAACGCACCGCGGTTGCGGAACGAGGTCAGGAACAGCTTCAGCGACTTCGCTTCCACAAGCCACTGATCCGGCACGTAGTCGATGACGGTATGGGCGAAATCCGGCTGACCCGTCACCGGGCAGAGCGAGGTGAATTCCGGATAGACGAAGCGCGTGACGTAATCGGTATCGACGTGTGGATTGGGCACGCGGTCGAGAACGGCGTTTTCGGGATCGCTCGGGGCCTGGGTCGTGGGGCCGGGATCGGAGGGGTCAGAGGAGATGAAGGAATTCCGGATCAAGTGTCATCGAAAAGCAATAAGCACACATGCCGGATCCCCGCATCAAAAGCAAGGCGAAGCGGGATTGTGCTGCGCGCGTTCAGCCGACCTTCATCGCCGTTGCCAGGAAGGCGTTCAGGTCTGACCTGATCTTCTGGAGATATTCGACCTGGTCGGAGAGAGAGCCCGAGGCATGCAGCACCTGGGCGCTGATTTCCGCGGTTCCCTCATTGGCGGTGCGCACGGCGCTGATACCGGCGGTAATGTTGCCCGCGCCACGTTCGGCTTCCTCCACATTGCGCGCGATCTCGCCGGTGGCAGAATTCTGCTGTTCCACGGCGGAGGTAATGGCGCTAGATATGTCGCTCACCTTCTCGATCGCCTCGCTGATTCCCGCGTTGGCAACGACGGCATTGCCCGTCACCTCCTGCAGGGAGAGAATCTCGTCACTGATTTCCTTGGTCGCCGTCACGGTCTGACCCGCAAGAGCCTTCACTTCGTGGGCGACGATCGCAAAGCCGCGCCCCATCTCTCCGGCACGCGCAGCCTCTATCGTCGCGTTGAGCGCGAGCAGGTTGGTCTGGGCGGCGATATCGTTGATGAGCTGGACGACGACCCCGATGCGTTGCGACATCTCCGACAGTCCGTCGATCTCGCGGTTCATGGCGTGCGACTTCTCCACCGTGCCGCGCGCGATCTCCGCCGCATTCATGACTTGACGGTTGATCTCGCCGATGGAGCCGGTGAGTTCCTCGGTCGTATCGGCGACATTGCGCATGTTGGCGGCAGCTTCCTCCGCGCCCGAGGAGACATCGAGCGAACGGCCGCTCGCCGCTTCGCTGGCGCGTGCCATTTCACCCGAAGCCGACTTCAGTTCCCCTGTCGCCCCATCGAGCCGGTCCACCGTCTCGTGCAATCGCTCCTTGTAGCCGCGTTGCCAGATCGCGGAAAGTCTCGTGACGATCGCGGATCTTGTCGGTCGCGGCATTGATGCTGCGCGTCGCCGCGCCGAACGCGCCGACCATGCCTTTTTCAGAAATCAGCCGGAAGTGCTTGTTCTGACCGACATAGTCGAGACAGGCCTTGGATTCCCGTAAGTAAGCATCGGTCCGGTCGATCAACAGGTTGATCGCATGAATCAATTCGCCGAGATCACCGATCTCGTCGATGTTGAGAATACGCGCCTCGAAATCGCCGTTGGCCACCGCCCTGCAAACCTCGGCCGCCTTGCGCAACGATACGCGTTTCGTCCTGAAAAACATCGTAATCTCGTCCTGTCCTTGATCAGACCTCAAGCAGCCTTGCCATGTTTGCCGGGGGCGGTGAGAGAGGCGATGAATTCGTCGTAATCGAGACCGGTTCCGGCGATCGTGTCGACCAGCATCTTGTAGCCCGCAGCGAGCTGTTCCTTGCCGTTGACATGCCGGGCTTCTTCTTCGCAAAGCGCACGGTAGAGAGGAATGATCGGATCTTCGAGGACATGGCGGTCCGGGACGCGGCGGTTGGAGCGGTAGCCGATCATCTTGCCGAAAAGGTCGTAGCTGGGCGTGACATGGGCAAAGACCCAGTAGTGATCCCCGTTCTTCGCCCGGTTGACCACATAGCCGAAGATCTCCTGACCCGCCTCGATCGTGTCCCAGAGAAACTTTAAGATCGCGCGCGGCATCTGGAGGTGGCGGATGATGCCGTGCGGCTGCCCCAGAAGTTCGGATTCACGATACCCCGCCACATTCAAAAACGTCCGATTTGCGTAAGTTATGCGTCCCTTGAGATCCGTCTTGCTGACGATCACGTCGTTCTCATCGAAAAACCGTTCTACTCCCATCAGAGACAGCGATTTCGTCATATTCCCTCCCCACATCCTTTTTCTAAAGAGACATAAAGCGTTACTTGGACGCTCTACCCCATGAATTAACTCTAATCCCGTTGCGTAAAATTATGTTAATTCGCAATATATTTAGGACTACGTAATAAATAATATTTATATTTACTAATGCTGGATTGAGAGATGCTCGGAACGCACTTGTCCCGCGCCTCCCGAACGCGCCTTATCGATTGCCGAATGCGGGACAGAAATATGGACACGCCTCACCGGCCGCGCACGATGACATGCACAGAAGGAGATCTCGACGCGGGTGGAGACTGGTCGCGGCGCCGCGCCCGGGGCCCTCTGTGCGGCCCTGCGTCCTGACGAAACGGAGATAGTTTATCTTGGAGCGGTTACGCCGGTGCTCAGGCGCTGGCGCGCTGCTTTTCGTGGCGTGCCTGCTTGGCGAACTTCTTCACCACGCGCTCACGCTTCAGCCGTGAGATGTGATCGATGAACAGAACGCCGTTCAGGTGGTCGATCTCATGCTGGAGACAGGTCGCCGGCAGGCCATCGGCCTCCAGCTCGCATTCATTGCCCTCGCGATCGAGGAACTTCACCCGAACCTTGGCCGGACGTTCCACATCCTCGTAATATTCGGGGATGGAGAGGCACCCTTCCCGGTAGACGGACTTGTCCTCCGACGACCAGACGATTTCCGGATTGATGAAAACCTTCGGGTCCTTGGGCTGATCGTCCTTGGCGACGTCGAGCACCAGCAACCGCTTCGGGATGGCAATCTGGATTGCCGCCAGACCAATGCCCGGTGCATCGTACATGGTCTCGAGCATATCGTCAGCGAGCTGACGAATATCGCCGTCCACCTTTTCAATCGGCTTGGAGATCTGACGCAGCATGGCGTCGGGGAGGAGGAGGATGTCGCGTTTGGCCATGAACCATCAGATAGGGGATCTGAAGCCGGCGGTCAATCTCGAGATATACGGAAACAGGCTGAAAACGGCGAAAAACACGCCGTCCGTAAGTTGAAGGAGATGCCCCGGACCGGGGGCTCGGGACATCAATTCCTGTCTGCGACTAGTGGCGTTCCACCTGGCTGACATCGCGCACGGTGCCGCGCGCCGCCGAGGTTGCCAGTGCGCCGTAGGCCCGCAGTGCGGGAGTGATCTTGCGCGAACGCGGCTTGGCGGGCTTCCAGACGTCCTTGCCCTTGGCTTCCATCGCGGCGCGACGCTTGGCGAGATCCTCGTCGGAGACCGCCAGATGAATGGTGCGGTTGGGGATATCGATCTCGATCGTATCGCCCTCTTCCACCAGATCGACGGTGCCGCCCTCGACCGCTTCCGGCGAGGCGTGGCCGATAGAAAGCCCCGAGGAGCCACCGGAGAAGCGACCGTCGGTGATCAGCACGCAGGCCTTGCCGAGGGCCCTTCGACTTCAGGTAGCTCGTCGGACAGAGCATTTCCTGCATGCTGGGGCCGCCCTTCGGGCCCTCGTAACGCACCAGCACGATGTCGCCGGGCTTGATCTTGCCGGTCAGGATGTCGCTCACCGCCTGATCCTGGCTCTCGCAAATGCGGGCGGGGCCGGTGAAGGTCAGGATGCTTTCATCGACGCCGGACGTCTTCACGATGCAGCCGTCCTCGGCAAGATTGCCGTAGAGCACCGCCAGACCGCCGTCCTTGGGGAAGGCGTGGTCGTAGTCGCGGATGATGCCGGACTGACAGTCGGTATCGACCTCGTCGTAGCGCCGGTCCTGACTGAAGGCAACTTGCGTCGGCACGCCGCCGGGGGCCGCACGGAAGAATTCCTGAACCGAGGGAGAGTTGGTGCGCTTCACGTCCCAGCGGTCCAACGCATCGACCATCGTCTCGGCATGAACCGTCTTGACGGAGGCATCCAGAAGACCGGCGGGCTCGAGCTCACCCAGAATGCCCATGATGCCGCCTGCGTGGTGAACGTCCTCGACATGCACGTTGGCAACCAACGGCGCAAACCTTGCACAGCACCGGAACCCGGCGCGACAGGCGGTCGATATCGGCTATGGTGAAGTCGACTTCGCCTTCTTGAGCGGCGGCGAGCAGATGAAGCACCGTGTTGGTGGAGCCCGCCCATGGCAATATCCAGCGACATGGCGTTCTCGAATGCCGGCACAGTGGCGATGGAGCGCGGCAGCACGCTTTCATCGTCCTGCTCGTAATGCTCGTAATAGCGGCGCGCCAGATCGACGATCAGGTGACCAGCCTCCACGAAGAGCCGCTTGCGGTCGGCATGGGTGGCAAACGTCGTGCCGTTGCCCGGCAGCGCGAGACCCAGCGCCTCGGTCAGGCAGTTCATGGAGTTGGCGGTGAACATGCCGGAGCAGGAGCCGCAGGTCGGGCAGGCGTTCTGCTCGTAGGTCTGGACATCGGCGTCCGACAGCTTGTTGTCGACGGCGACGATCATCGCGTCGATCAGGTCGACGGATTTCGTCTCGCCGTTTTCCAGCACCACCTTGCCGGCTTCCATCGGACCGCCCGGACCGCCGGAAACGAAGATGACCGGAATGTTCAGGCGCATGGACGCCATCAGCATGCCCGGCGTGATCTTGTCGCAATTGGAAATGCAGACCAGCGCATCGGCGCAATGGGCATTGACCATGTATTCCACGCTGTTGGCGATGATCTCGCGCGAAGGCAGCGAGTAGAGCATGCCGTCGTGGCCCATGGCGATGCCGTCATCGACGGCGATGGTGTTGAATTCCTTGGCGACGCCGCCCGCCTTCTCGATTTCTCAGGCGACGAGCTGTCCCAGATCCTTCAGGTTAACGTGTCCGGGCACGAACTGGGTGAAGGAGTTGGCGATGGCAATGATCGGCTTGCCGAAATCGCCGTCCTTCATGCCGGTTGCGCGCCACAAACCGCGCGCACCGGCCATGTTTCGGCCGTGCGTGGAAGTGCGGGAACGATAGGCGGGCATGGGCGAACCTCTTAAACTCTTGGCTGTTCTTATGGCTGGCTGCACCTCTTTTGGCAGCTTTCCCGGGCATTAGGAAGGCCTGAGTTAAGGGAAAGCGGTACGGCAAGAGGCGATTTGACACGCAACAATGATGCGCAAAGGCGCATCGATCATTCGGTTCTTTGCGAATAATGCGAATCTGAAATCGCGGCTTGAGAAGAGCGAGAGGCATCATCGCCCCGAATCGTTCTATGTTTGTTTCATGGATTTTTCGGCACCGCTTTTTCAGTTTTCCGGGCGCGAGATCTCGTCGAACTTTGCCTTCTCGTGATCCTGCTTCTTGTCTCTCTTTCCCTGGCGCGCGGATGGCGGCGTTCGGAGCGGGCCGCACGCTTTCACGCGCGCGAACTGGAAGCGCGCATCGATACGCTACTGAAGATCCAGGCCGAGATGACCGGGCGCATGCAGTCGATGGCGGAGCATCTGGGAACCCGGCAATCGGACCTGATGCGCTCCGTCAACGAGCGGCTCGACGGGTTCGGACACAAGCTTGGCCAGTCGATGGCACAGTCCTCAAAGATCACGCAGGAGAGCCTTGGGGCTCTGCACGAGCGGCTCGGCATCATCGACCGGGCGCAGAAGATCATTAAGAACTTATCCGGACAGGTCGGCGAATTGCAGCAGATCCTGTCGAACAAGCAAGCGCGCGGGGCTTTCGGTCAGGGGCGGATGGAAGTGATCATCCAGGACGCCCTGCCTGAGACGGCCTATACGTTCCAGGCGACGCTATCGACCGGGAGCCGCCCCGATTGCGTCATTCACATGCCGAACGGCGCACCGCCGCTGGTCATCGACGCGAAGTTCCCGCTGGAGACTTTCAACCGCCTGCATGACGAAGATGACGATGCGAAGGCCGCCGCCCAGCAGTTCCGCCGGGACGTGGCCAAGCATGTGCTGGATATTCACGAGCGTTACCTGATCGCGTGAGAAACGCAGGACACGGCCTTCATGTTCGTGCCCTCGGAATCGCTGTTTGCGGAGCTGCACGAGAACTTCGCCGATATCGTGCAGAAGGCGAATCGGGCGCGGGTGGTGATCGTTTCACCGTCGCTGCTCATGCTGTCGATCCAGGTGATCCAGTCGATCCTGCGCATGCGCAAACAGGCCCATGTCGTTCAGTCGGAAGTCCGCTTCCTGATGGAGGATGTCGGGCGGCTGGAAGACCGGGTCGCCAAGCTGCAGCAGCGCCACAGACAAACCGGGGAAGCGATCGAGCAGATCCTCACATCCGCCGGCAAGATCAGCCGCCGCAGTGAGCGAATCGATGCGCTGGACCTGGATGAGGAGGAAGAGGCCCGGCGGTCTGTTGCCGATGTTGCGGACGAGACGTCCGAGGACGTGTTGCCGATCCCGTTAAAACGGGCAGAACCCGGCAGCGCGAGAGCCGGGTAAAATGGATGCGCGGGCAGCGTTTCGTGTTTGTGGCCCATCCTTCGAGACGGTCGCTTTCGCGACCTCCTCAGGATGACATTGAATGTGTGGCAGACTTTGGCGAAAAAGGATTTGAGTTGTCGGCAACCCTTTAAATTCGGCGATCTGCTAACGGCGCTACCCACCCGATAACGTCATCCTGAGGAGATCGCGAAAGCGACCATCTCGAAGGATGGGCCGCACGCGAAATCCCAGCAAAACCGGCATCAACAATAGAACGCGCTCTACCCATTTTTAACGCCGAGGTCTCAATCACTTAGGCGGCTGTGTAATCTTCCTATCACACGAAGTTTCTAAATATCGCGTCGGCCGGGCAGCCACCCACCTCCCAGGCAGCGCCCGCCACTCCCGCCTTTCATGACAGCCAAATCTCGGGGATGCGACGATGCGAAACTTCCTGACCGCAGGCCTGCTTCTTTCCACCGCCCTTGCCACCTCTCTGGCCACCACGACGGCCGCCAGCGCCGATGAGAGCAAGGCGTTTGACGCCGTTCTCGCCGGTCACACGGTGCTTCCGGCCGAAACACTGATCCCGGCCCCGGCCGATGCTTCGGAAAGCCTCAAGGTTTCCGGCAAGTACACCGGCAAGGCGCCGATGCGCGTTTCCGCCGAGCCGACCGACGGCGCGGCCCTACCCTTCAACGGTCAGCCCGTGCAGGGCTTTTCCGGCATCAAGACGATGGGTGACGACACCTACTTCGTCGGCACCGACAACGGCTTCGGCAAGAAGGTGAACTCGCCGGACGCCATGCTGATGTACCACACGATCAAGTTGGATTTCGAAACGGGCGAGATCGAGATGGTGAAGACCACCTTCATCTCCGATCTCGACAAGGTCATCCCCTTCGTGATCATCAACGAGGGCAGCGAGAGCCGCTATCTGACGGGTGTGGATATCAACATCGAGGGTTTCCAGCCGATCGGCCAAGATCTATATCGGCGACTAATTCGGCCCCCTATGTCATCGCCGTCGATGCGCAAAGCGGCAAGGTCACCGACTTCTTCGAGACCACGGTCAACGGCGAGACGGTGCGTTCGCCCGACAATTACGCCATTCAGCTCCCCAATCCTTACGGTGGGCGCCCGGACTACAACCTCAAGCGCTCCAAGGGCTTTGAGGGTTTCGCCGCCTCCATGGACGGCTCCAAGCTCTATGGCCTGCTGGAAGGCCCGCTGTGGGACAAGACCGAAGGCGCCTATGAGCCTATGAGAAGGTGAACGGCGTCGATGCCTCGCGCATCGTCGAGTTCGACGTCGCCAAGGGCGAGTGGACCGGCCGCTCCTAGCTCTATCCGTTTGCCGCCGACAACCACGCCATCGGCGACTTCAACATGATCGACGAGACGCGCGGTCTGGCGATCGAGCGCGACGGCGGCCAGGGCGATGCGGAGAAGGCCTGCAAGAACGGCGAAACCGAAGACTGCTTGACCAACCCGGCGAAGTTCAAGCGCATCTATCTGATCGATATCAACGGCGTGGAAGACGGCCAGCCGGTGAAGAAGATCGGCTACATCGATCTAATGGGCATCAAGGATCCGAAAGGCGTTGCCCGCCTCGGCAAGCGCGAGGACGGCCGCTTCACCTTCCCGTTCGTGACGATCGAGGACGTCGACATGGTCAATGAGGAGACGATCATCGTCGGCAACGACAACAACTTCCCCTTGCTCCAAGGGGCGTGACCTTGTCGAGCGCGACAATAACGAGATGGTGATCCTGAAGGTCGGCGACTTCCTCAAGGCGCACTGAACTCGACCGGAAATCCCGATCGAGTATGCCCCCATCTGCCGAAAGGCAGGCGGGGTTTTTCGTTTGGCAGGCTGTCGGCGGGAGGTGGCTCCGACTTTCCGGATTGACTTATCGCCATATCACTAGAATACTAACTTTACAGTTACATTGAGTTAAGGTCCTATCAATCGAGGGAGCGGCGCAGGGCTTTGCGGCGATCGGGTCTGAGGCCCGAGTTCAGGTCATTCTCACGCTGGTGCGCCCGGGCGAAGCGGGTCTGCGATATTCAGGAGCGCAAGTCATTTCCACTGCCTTACTGGACGAGCTTGCGACCGCTACGGACTGAATGCCGGCCCACGTTCCGGGCACGGTGGCGAGCCCGTTCGAGGCGGCCGGACGTTACTCCATCGAGATCCCAACACCGCTGTACGACAAGGATGCCTGGTACCTCACCAATGTGGAGCTGAGCGGTCCGGGGTCGAGGATTCTCGTCCTCGAGGGCCTTGCCACGATCGCAGAGGTCTACTGGAACGGTGAGAAAGTGCTGTCCAGCGAGAGCATGTTTCTCGTCCATGACATCGAGGTGGACGCGCACGCAACGAACGTTCTGGCAATCTGCTTTCGGGCGCTCGCACCGCGGCTTGAAGCTCGCGGCCCGCGCGCCCGCTGGCGCCCTCAGCTTACCTCTTCCGAGGGACTGCGCTTGATCCGGACCACGCTTCTCGGTCACATGCCCGGATTGGTGCGCCGAGATTCACGCGGTCGACCCATGGTGGCCGATTTTGCTGGTGAAGAGAAACGAGGCCGAAGTTGTTGTCACAAAGCTTGCGACACGCCTTGAGGACGATGGCACGGGGACACTGTCGCTTGCCTTTTCAACCACCGGGATTGACGGCGAACCGGCGATTTATTGCGCCGGAGCCAGAACCGAAACGATCCGTCAGGATGACGGCATCTGGCACGCGGATCTCTCGATCCCCGGTGTCGCGCCCTGGTGGCCCCATACGCACGGGACGCCCGCTCTCCAGAACGTTCGGCTGGAGATTGGAAGCCAAAGCTTTGATCTCGCACGCACCGGCTTTCGCCGCATCGACGTGGATCGGGGCGACGACGGACAGGTATTTTCGCTGAAGATCAATGGTGTCGACGTCTTCTGCCGCGGCGCGGTCTGGACGACGGCGGATATCATCGATCTGCCGGGCGGTCGCAAAAGCTATTGCCATTGGTTTGAGCTTGCGGTCGAGGCGGGCATGAACATGCTGCGCATCGGCGGAACGATGGCATACGAGAGCGCGGAGTTCTTCGCCCTGTGCGACGAGCTCGGCGTGATGGTCTGGCAGGATTTCCAGTTCGCCAATTACGACTACCCGATCAAGGACGAAGCCTTCGTCGACAGCGTGCACAAGGAGGCGCGGCAGGTTCTTGACGCGACACAAGCTCTCCCTCGCTCACAGTCCTTTGCGGCGGCAGCTAGATCTACCAGCAAGTCGCCATGCTCGACCTGCTGGAAAGCCGCTGGAAAGAGGAACTGACGGAGACGGTGCTTGCGGAAATCGCCGCGAGAATGCGGGCCGACGTTCCATATGTGCCGAATTCGCCCTGCGGCGGCGCCATGCCGTTTTCACCGAATGCAGGCATTGCGCATTATTACGGGGTCGGGGCCTATCAGCGTCCGCTGGAGGATGCCCGCAGAGCCAACGTCCGGTTTGTCGCCGAGTGCCTCGCTTTTTCGAACATACCGCAATAGGAAACGCTCGATGCTCATCTGGCCGTCGCATCTGGGCACGATCAGCGCTGGAAGGCGCGGGTGCCGCGCGACCGCAGGGTGGGATGGGACTTCGAGGATGTGCGAGATCACTACCTCAAGCTTCTCCACGGCGAAGATCCGGCGGCACTTCCCTATGGCGATCCGGCCCGCTATCTGGATCTGTCGCGCATTGTTACCGGAGAGGTAATGGAAGCCACCTTCGCCGAATGGCATCGCGTGGCTTCGTCATGTGCGGGAGCGCTAGTCTGGACTTTCCAGGATCTGCTGCCCGGCCCGGCTGGGGCGTCATCGATGCGACGGGTGAGCCGAAACCGGCCTGGTATGCTCTGAAGCGCGCCTTCCGCCCCCTCCAGATCGCTCTGACCGACGAAGGCACGAACGGACTTGCCGTCCATGTGACAAACGAAACCGGGACCAAGCGGGACATCACCGTCTCGATCGCCTGTCTGCGCGAGGGAAAGACACCGGTTGTTTCCGGTCAGCTGGATATGGCCCTCGATCCGCGCCAGGTACTCGAACTCCCCGCCACGGACCTGTTCGAGGCCTTCTTCGACACGACCTACGCCTATCGCTTCGGTCCAGTGTCACACGACGTAACGGTGGCTCGGCTGGTCGATCGCGACACGGAGCATACGCTTGCCGAAGCGTTCCATTTTCCGCATGGCGTACCCGCAGCACGCATCGAGCCGGAGATCGATATTTCCGTGGAAGCAACCGAAACGGGAGACTGGACCTTGCGTCTCGCAACAACCCGTTTCACACAGTCGGTTAATATCGTGGATGATGGATTCCGGCCCAGTGACGATTGGTTCCATCTGGCGCCGGGCGCTAAGAAAATCGTCGCCTTGAAGCAGCGCCATCGGGCTGCCGCCGATGTTACTCCGAACGGGACTGTCACCGCACTCAATGCGACCGGCGGACTAAGCTACCGAAGCCCTAATCCTTGAGGGACGGGCCGGTCTTCTGCCTGAGGACGATGACCCAGGTCAGGATGATCAGCACGATCTGCAGGGCAAACCACATCACCGCCGCGCCCAGCAATCCGCCCACCGTCGCGCCGAACCAGACGACGGGAATAAGAGCAGGCTCATCGCGATGAGAAGCGACATGCGGATGGTCTGAAGCCCGATGGCGCGCAATATGTCGGCGCCGATGACCAGCGGAATGTAGTCGACCACGAAGAACAGGACGACGGCGACGGGAATGGCAAGGCCTGTGGCAATGGGCAGAAGCCTCAGTCCGAAGGCGATGGAACTGTTGCGGCCGCCTTCTGCATAGCGGAAGTGCCGGGTTGTAGTCGCATAAAGAAAGGCGCGCACCGGCGCGGAGGCTGCATCCATGATCCGGAACCCGGCCGCATACTGACCGCCGAACCCCGGCATCCAACGCATGCACGACGACGGGCTTGTCGATATCTCTCATACTGCCGATGGACAGGAATTCGATGCAGTAAAGGCCGCTCAGCTTCAGGTCCTCGCGCACGAACCCGAAAACCGGACGTCCGAGATCGCGGACCACCAGCGTCATGGCCACGGCGGCGGAAAGCGCGCCGGAGACGAAGAACCACCAGGCCCAGATATCGACGGTCAGATGCGAGAAGGTCGAGGCGGCGATCAGAAAGCAGAGCTTGGAGGCCGCCGTGAACACGTTGATGAAGAGCTGTTTGTGCACCCTGTCGAAGGCCATGTAGGCATTCGCCGCCAATACGATGAGGCGGGTGAACAGCAGGTCGGAAAGCGAGAGGATGCACAGCGGCAGCAACTCGATCGCATCCCCGATCAGATAGTGCAGGAAGAACAGCGTTGGCACGGCGACGAGGGGAAAGGTCACCGCCATCATGATCAGCGATTGACCGAAATAGAGTGGGAACGACTTCGGATCGACGGCGACGCGCTGGACAAGCAGGTATTCGCTGCCAAGACCGATGATAAGGCCGGCGATGATCGAAACGCTGGTGATGCTCACGAACACGCCGTAACCGCTCGCACCCAGAGAACGCGAGACCAGCATGAAGAAGAAGAGCTGGATTACGAGCTGCAGGCCGAAATTGATCGTGTAGGAAATCGTGTTGGCGACCAGCGGCGACCGCCTGACACGCGCAATGAGTGCGGCGACCTGGCTTTGCGGTTCCTCATCGGGACTAGATGGTTGTTTCGGCATTGTTCGTCCCGAAGCGGAGTGCGACCGTAGCCCGCGAAGCACCGTGACAGGCCTGCGTCATGAGCCGGAGGCAGATCGATACCATGTTGATCTTCCGACCGGATTAAAACCTATGCGCGATAATCGGTAGATCCCGCTATCCGGCGAATGCAGAAAGACGAACAAGACACATGCTGGCCAGAACCCTCGCACTCACCTTTCACGGTATTGGCGCGCCCATTGTTTCACAGGCTCCCGGCGAAGGACGCTACTTCGTCACCGAAGACATTTTCCGGGACACGATCAGATCGCTTGCGGGGCTGGAGGCGAAAAGCGGTGTGAAGATACGCATCACGTTCGACGACGGAAACCTGTCCGATCATGCGGTCGGTCTACCAACCCTTCTGCAAAACGGCCGCACCGCGCGCTTCTTCGTCCTGGCGGGCCGGATCGAAAAGATCGGCTATCTGAGCGGCACGCAGCTTCGCGAGATGGTGGCCGCAGGAATGAGCATCGGCACTCATGGTTGGGATCACGTCGACTGGAGTGTCCTCGATGAAGCCGGACAGCGGAAGGGAACGATCGACGCGCGCTGCAAGATCGAGGACGAGGCCGGATGCGCAGTGCGTGAAGCCACCATTCCGTTCGGCCGATTCGACAAGGCCCTGCTGGCGCATCTGAAGCAGTGCGACTACGACCGCATCTACACAAGCTCCGGGGAACTTTCCTGCGACGGGGCATGGTTCTGCCCACGTTGATCGGCAACCGACACGTTCAGCCGCAATGCGATCTGCCGCCGCGGCTCAGCCTGCGCCAGATCGTGCGCGGAACGGTCTACGCGCAGCTTCGGCGCGTTCGCTACCGGATCTGACCGGCCCATCCGTCATATGCAAGGAATATGCCTAGTCCGGCTGCCTGTAGAGCTGGGCCAGGGGAAGCCCCAGCACGGAGCGCAACTTTCCCAGATTGAGCGCAAGCTTCTGGCGCATACAAGCTTCTGGCGCATACAGAAGAAGGCCGCGCGATCAACGGGCCGAAGCACCAGCACCGGAACGGCCGCGGCGCAAACCTTCGCCCCCGCATCCAGCGCGAACAGGACCGACTGAACGATCCCGGAATGATCGGCCCTGCAGGCATCGGCATAGGATTGCCCCGAGCGGAGGATTGCCCCGAGCGGACCGCACGGCTCAGAATGTAGGAGGGCATCAGCCGCTCCTGCGGCACATGCTCGTGGGCGATGGCATCGTCCGTTGCAAAAATGCGGGCTCCGCGCGCGGACGCGGCCGCAAAGAATGCCGTATCCCCGCCGCCCGTCACCCCGAGTGCCGGATCGAAACGAAGACCGAGGCGGCGAACCAGGTCGATCTTGAGCAGGGTGTTGCCGCCACGCCCCGTCGAAAGCCTTTTGTCCCGGTAGCCAAAGTCATCGTAGAGCGGGTTCGCGCGCACGAGCCAATCCGGAGCACTGTCGGGATATCTGAGAAAGACGTGGCCGATGATGACATCCGCCTCGAATTTGCGGGCGCAGGTCAGAAGCCGCAGCAGCCAATCGGGTTCGACCCATTCGTCGTCATCGACAAGCGCGATCCAGTCGCCATGGGCCGCATTCAGCAAGGCGTTGCGGGCGGCAGAAATGTTCCCGGAGGCCACGGACAGACAGGTCACGGGAGGATCGCCAAGGTCTGCCTCTTCGATGACACGTGCGGCGGCGGCATCACGGGAATCGTCGGCAACTAGAACGGAAAAGGTCGTTGCGGGGGTCTTCGTCAGACGGGTAAGCGAGTGCAGCATATCTGCAAGCGAGGGGCGGCCGATGCTGGCAATGGCAATCGAGATGACTTCCATCGAGGCCGGATGCTGCACGTTCATCGCTCTGGGACTCATCGAGACGGGGTAAGGCAGGCAAACGCAAACATGCGTTACCTTAACCTTGCTATCTTTGACGCATCATTAAAGGCAGATTAGGGATTGTGCTCTCTCGTATGGGCGAAGAATACCCGGACGGTTACCGTGTACCATGTCGTTTGAAGGACCGCGTACCCACAGATGAATGCTCCCCGTTTTGAACTCTCGAAAGCCGACGAAGCCCTCGACATGACGGAACCCGCAGTGCCGTTAGTCACCGACGAGATCGTCGGATTTTTCCATGCCGCACCGGGCGACACGGCGGTCTTGCTGCTGAGCCCGTGGGAGCTACGAGGAATTGTGTTCGCGCAAGACCTATCGCATTCTCGGGGAAAAGCTCGCCGCAGCAGGCTACCCGACATTGCGGATCGACTATCCCGCGACGGTGAACTCCGCCGGCGACAGCGCGCAGCTTGAGGATGGGGAAGCCTGGCGAAAGGCCGTGCGGCGCGCGCTCGATGAGATCAACAGCCTGTGCTCGCCCGACCGCATCGTTGTCATGGGGAAAGGGATCGGCGGCGCATTGGCAATGGATCTGGCGCGCGAGAGCGATCTTGCCGGGCTCGTTCTGCTGGCGCCGATTGCCCAGGGCCGCGGCTATCTGCGCGAGCTGACCGCATGGACGGCCATGACGAAGCCGACCTTCCTGGTCGATGCATCCGACGGACCGCAAGGCGGATTGATGGCGGGCGGGTTCTTCCTTTCGGCTGCGACCACCACCGAACTGAAAGGCCTGAATTTCCTAAAAGGGGAACGCTCAAGGCCGGACACACGCTGCTGGTTGAGCGCGAAAATCATTCCGGAGACGCCAAGCTCGCCGATGTGCTGACTGCCCAGGGAACCGTCCTCGACCGTCTGCCTTTTGAAGGCGATGTCGACTACATATCCAACCCCACGCTCTCCATCGTGCCGATCTCCGCAATCAACGGCATCATGGCGTGGATGGGCGAACACTTCCCCGTCTCGCCGCGCTCTGCGGATGCGCCTTCCCCCTCGCAACTGCCTGCGAGCCTGCAGGAAGAGCATTACAAGTAGACGGTCGTGCGCTTTGGACCGCGCGACATGTTTTTCGGAGCCTTCACCACGCCCACAACACGCCCCTAGAAGACGGTTCTGCTTTTTCTGAATTCCGGCTACGACCATTCGGTCGGCTAGGGACGCTCGACGGTGGACTTCACCCGGGCGCTCGCCTCATCCGGCCTTACCTCTCTTCGCATAGACGTTGCCGGTATCGGCGAAAGTCGGCTCTGGCCGCAGGAACCGTCCCAAGTACTCTATTCCGATCAGCAGCTCGATGACGTGAAAGCCGCCATCGACTGGCTGACGGGAGACGCGGGCGCGGATCGGATAATCGTGATCGGACGATGCAGCGGAGCCTATCTTGCGCTCATTGCTGCGGAAGCGGATCAGCGCATTGCGGGGGGCCATCTCCATCAATACCCGCCGACTGGCCTGGGATCCGAGCGAGGATGTCGAAAGTTCGTTGCGCGAGCCGATCCAGACGCTCGACACCTATCGCCGCAAGATGCTCGACAAGCGGATGCTGTTGCGGGTCCTGTCCGGAGATCTGCCGCTGTCACGGGTCGCCAATCGGCTCAGCGGGGCCTTTGCCCGTGCCGCCGACAGGAAACTGGCGCCGATCCTGCGCGGAGCGTCGCGCCATTTCCAGCTCAACAGGGTCATTTAGGCGCGCTTCAAGGCGCTGCGCGACCGGCATGTCCCCATCAGCCTGATATTCTGCAGAGGCGACCGCGGACTTCACGATCTCACGCAGTGGTTCGGCGAGAACTTCAAGGGGCTCGCGGCCTACGACAATGCGGAATTCTCGATCATAGAGAACGCGGACCACAACCTGACCCCGCCCGCATCCCGCGCCGAGGTGCTGGAGTTGTTGCGGCGCTTCAGCACTGCGGGCAACACCGAGCCTTCCGCCTGAGCTTCAGCTCTCGTGCTTCTCGTGTTCTTCGGGATCGGCGTAATATTCGTCGAGCGCCTCAAGGATGGCGGCGACGGCCTTGCGGTCGACTTCCGGCAGGTGCTTGAGGCGCGGAATGCTGCTCAATACCGTGAGCATTTCGGAGTTGTCGGAAAGCCCGGCCGCCGGAATCAGATCGGGCAAGGCCCCCCGCGTCCCGGTTTCTCGACGCGGTCATTTCCGCCCGAGCATGATCGCGTTTGAGGCTCGCGGAGACCTGACGAACCGCCTCTCCGCCCACGACGCCGCCCGTCCCCACAAGCAGCCCCAGAATACCGGCGAGAGCGACCATCAGTTTCTTTCTCGGCCAAACTGGATGCTCCGGAGCCCGGGCCGAGGCGATGATGCGCGCGCCGGGAACGACCACCTGCTCTAGTTCCGCAATCTCCTTCGCGCAGCCCAGAATGTTCTGAGAGAGCGTGCGGGTGGTCTTCGCCTCGGTTTCCAGCTCACGCAGGTGGATCGATGCGGCATCCCCCACATTGGCTTTCGAGACGGATGATCCGATCGCCTTCTCAAGGTTGGCGACGCGTTCACGCGCCACGGCGTAGTCCATCCTCGCGGCGTCGGCGATGCGTTCGGTTTCCGCCTGCAGCAGCCCCTTGATCCGCGTGACCTGCGACTTGGCGCGGATCAGGTCCGGGTGGGAGGGCAGAAGTTCCGTCTCCAGATTGGCCTCCAGCCGTACGGCGCGCGCATACTGATCGCGCAATTGCGAGACCGATTGTGAGACGGGCTGAGAGGCGGAAAGATCGTTGATCGCCTCGGGGCTGATGTCCTTTTTCAGGACGGCGGAGAGCTCCTTGTAGCGCGCTTCCTTTTCCGCGACTTCCGCCCGCGCTTCGGTAAGCTGCGTGTTGAGATCGCCCAGTTCCTGATTGATGAGCAGGCCGCTCGTGCCCGTGCTCTGCAAGCCGTTCTTTTCCTTGAACTTCTGAACGGCGCTTTCCGCCTTCTGCAGCCGTTCGCGCAAGCTGATCAGACGCTTATCGATCTGTTCCATCAGCTCGACGGACGACGTTTCCTTCTGGCTTTTCTGGTCGGCGAGATAGCTGTGCGCGATGGCTTCGGCGATCTTCGCAGCCTTTTCCGGCTCCCGAGATTCCACGGAAATGCTCACGACGAAGGTGAGACCTTCGCGCTTGACGGTCAAAGCCTTGCCGAGGTTCTTGACGGCCTTGTTTTCCTGCTGCACCTCGCTCAATGGCTTGTCGCTCTGTTCGGGAGCAGAAATCATTCCAAGCCAACCGGACAGCAGCCCCGTACCGCCCTCGATGCCGAACTCCTCGTCCTTCACGAGATTGAACTGACGCACCACCGGCCGCAGTATCGTATCGGAGGAGATCAGGGCGACCTGACTGTCGATGACGCCGCTTTCATTGCCAGAGCGGGTGGGAAGATTGGGATTGTCGAAGGGTTGGCGAACGGAGGGGTCGATCAGCACGAGCATGGAAGCCCGGTAGATCGTAGACACCATCAGCGTGAAGCCGGCCGTCAATCCAGCGAACACGACAGCCGTCAGAAGCACGAGCCATATACGGCGGAGCAATATCGTCAACATTGCCAGGGTATCGATAAACATCGAGCCGGAGGAGTTGCGGGAGGGAGATTGCACGGTCGCGCACCTAACAACTACGAAACAGTCTTAATCGTTGGTAACGCACTCGGGTTAGAACTTCACTAACAGCTCAGAAAACTGCAGAAACTCTGTTCCCCTTACGGGGTGGCGCCCGGATCGGCCCCATGGGAGGGCGCCCGCGGCAGCAAGGCGGCCATGATGAAAAGCATCCAGATCAGCGAGTAGCCGCGAAACCAGCTGCTTTCAAGCATGTTGTGACACGCCACGGTGATCACGATCGTCATCGACAGCCAGCAGAGTGCGGGTCGCGTCGCCGCCGTGCGAGCTGCTGCAAACAGGGCGGTCAGGATCAGCGCCAGAAGAATGGCGAGGCCGATAAAGCCGGTTTCCACGACGAGATCGAGATAACCGTTATGGGCCTGCAACAGGTCAACCACGAAGCCCGGAGCTTCCCGTTCGACGATCGATCGGCCCCAATCCCCCAGAACGATGCATATCCCTGACCGATGAGCGGGTCGCGGGCGATGACGTCGAGAACGAACTGCCAGATGAACTGTGCGCCTGGTGAAGGTCTCGTCGCCGAAGAGCAGCATGGACAGTTTGGCAAGGCCGAAACGCGTCATGGCGGAGAGATAGAACCAGACAGACAGGCCGAGGACGAAGCAGAACGACAGGAACAGCGCCGCATTCATCCGCAATGCGCGGGTGATGACGATGACGAAGCAGATGAGCGGGGGAAGAAGGATTGCGAGACCGAGAGAGGTCTTCGACTTGCTCATCACCATAGCATAAAGAGCTGCAAGCGCCAGAACCGTGAAGAGGGCTCTCAGTTTGCCGTGTTTCACGGCCGCCCCGTAAAGGCAGAACAGCAGCGCGAACGCCATCAAAGCGCCCAGACCGTTCCTTCTGCGAGTAGATGCTTTCATGCCCGAGCGGTCCCGCCGGGGTCAGCAGCACGACGGCCGTATTGACGATCACCGTGAGCGCGACGATGGCAAGGACACGGTCGAGCAGCGCATCCCGGTCATCGGCCAGAACGATCGAAATGCCGAGGGCGAGCACGATGATGACCTGCAAGGCAAGCCGCCGGAAGGCGATCGCGGGGACTGGCGACCAGAGCACGCTGGCCGCCGCGAAGAGCAGATAAAATCGAAATGCCGAGGGCGAGCACGATGATGACCTGCAAGGCAAGCCGCCGGAAGGCGATCGCGGGGACTGGCGACCAGAGCACGCTGGCCGCCGCGAAGAGCAGATAAAGCAGCATCAGGAGCGCGACCGGATCGCCGAGCAGACGCCCTATATTGCGGAAATTGTGCCAGGCGGACAGGATTGAGGCGCCCAGAACGGCGCCCCAGAACAACTGGTTGAACGGATTTGACTGCGACGCGAAGACGTTGATGTCCGCAGCGCGCGCCGATGCTCCCCAGTGCATCAGAACGGGAGAGATGAGGAAGGCATAGGCCATGATGAGCGCCGAAATCCAACGCAGCACGAAGCCCGCGAGCGTATTCGCCTCAGCTTCGCGTGCCAGCATGGGATTGGAGTAGCGGTCCGTCACGTCGTTCCAATGAAACCCGTCTGTCGCCGCCCGATCGGGCGATACCGACGCAAACGATAGCATTGCCCGCGATTCGGCGCAGGTGCGCTTCACCGCAGTCGACGATTATCGGCGCAAGGCATCGATATCGAGACCGAGCGCTCTTGCCGTCTCGACATCGACAGTGCGTTCGGCATTGTCAGAAAGCAGGCCGAACCCTTGCGTATAATCCCAAAGCGCCCAGCCGAAACCGTGGCGTTCGGCGGTTGTTCGAACATCCGTCAGCCAGCGCAAGCGGCTTCCGTCATCGACGATCCCGGAGGGTCAGCGGATCGCACTGAATTCGCCGACGAGAACCCGTTCCGGCGCGATGCCGTATTCTCGAGCCCAAACGCCCACGACCGCGAACCGCTTGTCTATCGTCGCAGGTCCCGGTTTCCTGTTGCGGTAATGGTTTCCTGTTGCGGTAATAAAGGAGATCTCCTTTTGCACCGCGGCGAGCGCATCTTCCGGCTGCGGCTTGCCCGCCTTTGCGAGTTGCGCGAGGTGGACCTTCGTCTGGCCCAGCGTTTTTCCCTCGCTGCCATCGGCCGCCGGATAGGTCAGGCCCGCAAGATAGCGTGCCGGGGATGAGGCCCAGGACAGCGATTGGTGGGTGAAGAAATAGGGCTCGTAGAAGCGGAAATCGAACAGCGTGCGCCCATCAAAATTGTCCGGGTCAAGTCGCACCAGCCCATCCACCGATGACCAGCAACCTCCCGTCACAACGAGTGGCAGGTTTGGGGCAACCTGACGGAGAGCGGCGAAGAGACGCCGTTGCGATACGGTCCAGTCCTCGCCGTTCGAACGCACGCAATCGGGCTGCGGTTCGTTCATCAGTTCCAGGGCAAAGTCCGCCCCCGCCTCATCGATGAAGCGCTTTGCAACGGTCGTCAGAAAGTCCCGATAGCGCCTGAACTTCTCGCCCCGGGGATCCTCGAGAATGTCCGCCGGACGCCATTGCGAGGAATAGGTGGCGGGATGGATGTCGAGGAAGACGTTCAGGCCATGGCCTTGCAGGCGCGCAACCCATTGCTGCACATCGTCCAGCAGCAGCTGCAAATCGCTGTCATCGGCGGCCAGGAACGGGCCGACATCAACCGGCAACCGGACAAAATCGAAGCCGAGCTTTCGAAGGCGGTCGAGTTCATCGTCCGACATCGCAACCAGATCGCCGCTGAAAGGCGGCCAGAGATAGTGACCGGGCCGGGCGGGATCGGATCGCGCGAAACTCAACTTTCGGGAAAGATTGACGCCGCGCCGAAAGCTCTGAATACGCGCCGCTTTCTCGGTTTCGACGGCCAAAGCCTGAGTTGATCTCAACGGTGCGGCGACTTGTGAGACAGGCGTGTTACCGCTTTGCGATGCGCTCGCATTGATGGAGGATGGGACAGGCACGCCCAGCGCCAGAACGATGGCCCCCAGTGACAGGGCGCCGACAAGGGAGCCGAGAAGAGCGCGCCAATGGCGGCGAAGGCCCCCGCTCCTCATCATTGGGCCGCCTTGGCGAAGGTCAGCAGGTAGTCGCGATAACGCCCGAGCACGGCCTTGGCATCGAAACGCGAATACAATTCGGCGGCGCTGTCGCGGATGGTTGCGCGGTAGGTTTCGTTCTGCGCGCCGAGTGTCTCGAACCCGGCCTGGATCTCGTCGACATTGCCCGGCGTGATCGCAACGCCGACATCCAGACCGTCGATAACCGGTGCCTTGCCCATACAGGATGGGAATCCCGGCAAACAACGCCTCCAGATAGACCATTCCGAAGGTTTCATTGAAACTCGGCAGAACGAGCGCGAGATAGTGCGGCAGGGTGGAGGTCAGTTGCTCATTGTCCATGCGACCGAGAAGACGCACGCAATCGGTCAGCTTCTTCTTCTCGATCAGCGCCTTGACGGCAGCGACACTCTCCTTACGGCCCCCGCCGATGAGATCGAGACCGATTTCGGGATGCGCAGCATGGTAGCGGCAGAAAGCCTCCAGCATGGGCCCGAAGCCCTTGCGCTCCCGGATATCGAGATTGAACACGCTGACAAAGCGCGGCTCAGGAGCGCAGGCGGGGATCGACGGACGCGTATTGCTAACGATATTGGGCAGAAGCGCCTGCTTGCCAGGCTCGATGGTCAGCCGCTCTTCCAGGATCGGACGGAACCAGGCGGAGACATAATAGATCCGCTGTGCCCGATCGGCGATTTGCTGGAGACGGGGCAGATATCCCGGCTTGAAGCGCACGATCTTGCGTTCCCCCTCTCCATGCACGGAGACGAAGAGTGCCACGTCATCCCCGTAATGGTGCACGAGCCACAGGGCGGCGAGCCCTTCGAAGGAGAACTTGTGCGCATGAATGATCGACGGGTGCAGTCCTTCGGTTGCCAGAGCCTCGGCAATCCGCCGTGCCACCACGGTCATTGCGGGCGCAAGACCGATGCCGAAGGGCGGCGCGAAATAGCGGTAGGCGAACAGACGAACGCCTTCCACCATGCCGCAATCACGGAAATAGGTCTGGTCCGGCCGGCTCGTGCGCGTGGCGGAGACGACCATGTGAGTCGCGTCAGGCGTTCCCGTCACGAGCCGTTCAACGGCGGTCGTCGTCGGTCCGCGATAGGGATCGGGATAATCCGCGCTGATATGCAGAACCGGCGGCTTTTCCGCCGGTTCCGGCTCCTGCACATGTCCGCTCCGGACGGCCGTGGCCGCCTGCATTGTTGTCATCGGAGAAGATTCCACCTCATCATCCGGAACAAATCCCTTGCGCGGCGTCTCGTCGCGCTGCCCCGCAAGGTGGGGCGATCGGGTTAAGATCTCGTGAAACCAGGTATTTATAACATCAAGAAAATAGCGAGTTCGCAGTTTACTGCAGGTCCATTTTTAAACGGCACATTGCCAGGTGACCATTCCTGAGAGGGGAGAGCGCGGATGGCCTCATTGCTGAGCGAAACGGAGGATGTCGCCACGACAGACTGCTGGCATCTGTCTGATGCCGCCTCTTCCCCTTTGGCAGAGCTCGAAATCGTCCACGTCGTTCGGCAATACGCCCCCGGTATCGGCGGGCTGGAGGAATTCGTTTCCGAACTGGCGGCCCACCAACGCAAAACGTTCCGCAGGGTGCGGGTCATGACCTGCGATCATATCTTCAGCGCGCCCGAGACCGTCCTGCCCGCACACGAGACAATCGACGGCATCGAGGTCGAGCGACTGCCCTATTTCGGCTCGCATCGCTATCCGGTCGCGCTTGGGTTGTGGCGGGCCATCGCATCGGCAGACATCATCCATGTGCATGCGGTCGACTTTGCCTTCGACGCGCTGGCCGACGAAGCCGCTGCATCGCAAGACGCTGATCGCGACGACGCATGGCGGCTTCTTTCACACTGCCAAGCTCGCGACACTGAAAAAGATCTAGTTCAACACGCTGACCCGGGCCTCGGTGAGCAAATATGACGCTCTGGTGTGCTGCAGTGAATCGGATTAGGCGCGCTTCGCCCCCGGGCGGGCGCGGGTGATCGTCAACGGCGTGGATGTCGACAAATTCGCGGGCGCCAGCGCCCCGCACCTCACCCGCAACATGGTGACGCTCGGTCGGTTTTCTTCAAACAAGAGACTCGATCGGCTGATCGCGCTTGCCGCCGCGCTCCGAGACGAAACCCCGCAATGGCACCTCGATATTTGCGGCGTTCCGGCGGATGTCTCGCTCACGGCGCTTGAAGCCGAGATCGCCAGCCACGGTCTTGAAGAGCAAGTGGACGTCCATGTCGGCCTGACGACCTCGGCCCTGCGGGACGTCCTCGGCCGTTGCAGTTTCTTCGTCAGCGCCTCCGAATACGAAGGGTTCGGCCTGGCGCTTATCGAAGTAATGAGTGCGGGTCTGTTGCCCGTCGTCCATCACAACGCGGCCTTCCAGGCCTTTGCCGCAGTTCATCCGGGCATCGACATCTGCGATTTCTCGGCCCTGATGAGGCTCCCGCGCGTCTCACAGCACTCCACCGTAGCGCAACGAAAGATCTGGATAGCTTTCGGCAGCAAGCCGTATCCACGGCCCGCGCCTATTCATGGGATCACCTGAAACTCGATTATGACAAAACCTATAGCGAAGCGCGGGGTTGAACTGCAGAATATGTAGTAATTTTACACTATGGCATTTTTCTCCACCTTGTTTCTATGTTTCTACCTAACAATGGAAATTAACGAGCCGGACCCAAAGTCTACTATCATTTTCACTAATACTTGTATTTTTAGCCAACGCCAATAACTGTCCATACATGACACTCCCGTTCAAGGCGCTGCTATCTTGCTCTCCAACGTCAACGCATCCAACCGGCCGGACATTGCGACGATTCAAATCGGCCCGCTCACCCTGCAAAGGCTTGAGCGCGAGAATGCGATCGCCCTGATCGGCACGGCTGTCGGGCAACGCCGCAAGCTGGACGTCGCCATCTGCAACGCCCATACGGTGCTGCTGGCTCTGGACGATCCCGACTATGCGAATGTTTTGAACCGCATGACGCTGCTGAATGACGGTGTCGGCGTCAATCTCGCCAGCCGACTCGTATGCGGCCATGGGTTTCCGGCCAATCTGAACGGAACCGACCTAGTCCCCGACATTCTCGCCACCCTGGATATTCCATTGCGCGTCTTCCTGCTGGGCGCATCGCCGACTTCCCTGGAGGGGGCTGCGAAGATATTGCGAAGGCCTATCCCCACCACGAGATCGCGCGGGCTGCCGGGACGGCTTCTTCTCGATGGATGACGTCGAAGAGGTGATCGAGACGATCAATGCCGCGCAGGCAGATCTCCTGCTGGTCGCCATGGGAAATCCGCTTCAGGAACATTTCATCATGGCCAACTGGGAGCGGTTGAACCCGACGGTCTGCATCGGGGTCGGCGCCCTGTTCGGCTTCATGCCCGGAGCGGTGGTGCGGGCCCTGGGCTTCGTCCGCACCCTGGGACTGGAATGGCTGTTCCGGTTTCTTCAGGAGCCGAGGCGTCTCGCGCGGCGCTATTGTATCGGCATTCCGCGTTTTCTCCTCGCCGCTCTGCGCTTACGGCGCCAGTAACTCCCATCTTCGCGAACGAACGGGGGGTCAACGCCTATCGAACGCCATCCGCGGGACCGCGGAGCTGGCAGGAGAACAGCCCAGTCGATCACGACCACTCGCAGACTAAGACAGGTCCTTGAAGGCACATCGCGAGTTGGTGCGCTCTTGTGACGCTGCTAAAACTGCTCTTTCGCCAGCGTCCTTTCCCGCTCTGGCAGTCAGATATCCTGTATATCCAGACATCAGAACCAATATATTTTCACTCTCACCCGCACCATTCCCTAGCGAAATCCGACCTACCCCCCATCTTACCATGCGACATATTTTTATATTCGAATACTCGCAGAAAAGTGCCTCCGGTCCCATACCTCTAAAATGACTTATAGATACACTCCGATATTTTATTTCTAGCCGACCATGTCTACAGGTCTCCTATTCTTATATTTCCACACAAACTATCAATTCCGCGAATAATACTATATATTTGCGATATTTATTCGCACATACCTATAATGAACGACAAGATAAATTAGATTTTGGGGCACTTGATTCTTGGTTTGTTTAGGGCAACCGGTCTGGGTGCCGTCCTGAGCCTTATGGCCATATCCACCTCAGCCACGGCCGAATATCTCTCCATCCCTGAAGACGCACGAAATTTCGACGTTCTGCACGCCATTGATCGCAGCATCGTCGACTTTGCGGCGCAGGGCGACCTCGACGGCGTCGATGACTATAGTCGCCAGAGCTACGAAGAAATAAAGAAGACCGACAAGATCTAAACTGAGGACTGGCCCACAAAATTCATAAGGGTGTCCACCTTCATAGTCATGGGCAGCAAGGAGATCATTGTCGATCACACGCATGACGTCGACGAGAATAGAGATAATATTGCCATACAGATTTTTATTTCAAGAAATATCGATATATTTCCGATCTGTATCTTGAGTAAAATCACAGTAATACCGGCATTTACATGCATTCATTTCGACGCATCGAGGAAAAACATTCCATATTGAGATACGACGAACACTGCCAACAAGGAAAGGAGGTCGCGCTTCTCATTCCGAATGGCGATCAATACAGCTTTCTTGTCGCCGAAACCGATAGCGTCGACATGAACGGTGTGCTCGACTACCTGAAGCGGACCGACCCTTTGGAAACATGGTCATCCATTGATGACATTGAGGTTTTGGAAAAATTGAGCGAGCTGATGCTCAACATGTCCACGACACTCGAAGAGGTGCAGGAAGACCCAGTCGTGACCTGATATGATTCGGACAAACAACACATTTGCGGAAGCGTACACAAGATGACCCAGAAAATATATGACATGCAAGTCGAGATCGAAAAGGAGCTTCTATCTCCGCTCAAATAAGTTAACTATTAAAAATATATTACTAATATAAAAAAATTCCATTAAATTGAATATACCCTGAAGATATACGTTTATAAACTACAAGACAAGCACGATTTAGTTCGGAATTATTATGGCGACCGCACTAACTGCGGCATCACCTTCGTACGCCCTGATCGCCAAGAGAGAGCTCCGCAAACGCGACAGACAGGGCCGACAAACAGATCGAATTGTTCAAGGCGCAGATAAACGCCCTGCAGATGCACGCTATGGACAGTGAACTCTTCTTTCTGCACAGCAAGAGCTTCGCGAAGGATGACAGTTTCGGCGTGCGCAAACTGAATGCGTCCGTTTCAGTGACCAATTACAATCTCACTGTCTTTGCCAGCGATGCCCATCACCTGCCCGGCGTTGCCTACTATGAAAATGTCCGGAATCCGAAATTCGACAAAGCATTGGAATACCAGGCTTATGTCACGTCCTTCGACAGCGAGGGCGGAGATGTCAACACGGCGATCTATCTGCACGGCGAACTTGGCGACGGGACGAACATCTACATCGCCTTCGACAATGAAGCCTACGAGGGCAAGATGGTTCCCGCCTTTGTGGAGCATTCTGATCGTGACGGATATGCATTCCTGATGGAGGATATCTACCGCTTCAAACAGGAAGTGAAGAATGAAGGTATCCCTATCAATCCGTCACAAAAGGAATTCGATGACATCGATATCTCGATAGACTTCTACAAGGATACCCGCGTCTTCAGCTGGCACCTGCCCGCCATGATCGAAGCGGTTCCGAAAAATGACACGGCGATACTCTTCCATCCCGGCTGGAAAAAGGGCGATGACAGCGCCCTGACCTGTTCCGGCGAAAAGCTTTACCGCTACCTGAAGGCGGTCTTTGCCGACGGCCCCGTATATCCGACCATCGACAATCTGGATGACGTTCCGACGCCCGGTAGCATTTGCGACTAGGCCTTGCCCGGACAGGACACAAACGCTGAACAACCCGCCCTTTTCGGGCGGCTTATCCGCGTCCCAAGATCCGTTCTTCGAATGAGCGGAAGATCAGGAACAGGCAGGGCACGACGAAGATCGATAACACCGTCGAAATCAGCATGCCGCTGACGACCGAAATGCCGATGGACTTGCTGGCGTTGGCACCTGCGCCCGAGGCCAGGATCAACGGCACCATGCCGAGGATGAAGGCGATGGATGTCATCAGGATCGGGCGCAGACGCAGCCGTCCCGCCTCGATGGCGGCGTCCATGAGATTGCGCCCTTCCTTGATGCGCATGTCGCGGGCGAACTCCACAATCAGGATCGCGTTCTTGGCGGCAAGCGCGATCAAGAGCGTGTTCTGCAGCTCGAGAGCCAGAAACACGGCGACGGTTCCCGCCAGAGCAAGCGGAACCGACAGGATGACCGGCAGAGGTCCGAGCCAGCTCTCGTATTGCCCCGCCAGAACGAAATAGACGAGGATCACGGCAAGGGCGAAGGCCAGATAGATCTGGTTGACCGTCAATTGCTCCTGATAGGACATGGCCGACCATTCGAAGCCCATGTCGCGCGGCAGCAGATCGTCGGCGGCCTTGGCCATGATATCCATCACCTGCCCCGAGCTCACATCCTGGCGCGGCCGACCGGTGATCGTGACCGCCGGATGCAGATTGTAGAGTGTCAGCAGCGAGGGACCGACCATCTCCCTGACGGTCACGAACTCGCTGACTGGCACTGGATTTCCTTGCGAATTAGGGATCCGGATATGCGAGATACCGTCGACGGTCGTGCGATAAACCCCGTCGGCCTGAAGGTAGACCTGAAAGGTCTGGCCGAATTTCGTGAACTGGTTGACATAGGCCGCACCGAGATAGCCGGACAGGGCATTGAAGACGTCGCTGACGGCAACCCCGGCGGCTTTCGCCTTCTTCCGCTCCACCTCCACCGAGACTTGCAGTGCATCGAACTCGGCATTCTGCGTCGCGCTCTGCATACGCGGATCCTGCTGGATCCGGCCGACAAGCTTCTCGACCATTGCGTTGAGCTGCGTGTAGTCGCCACTGCCGTTCGTCAGCTCCACCATCATGGTCGCGCCGCTAATATTGCCGACACCCTGGATCGGCGGCGGCGGCACGGCGATCGCGTGACCGTCGTCGAGGTTTTTCAGCGCCTTGTTGAGCGCCTTGTAGGTGGCCAGAAGCCCCTCGTCTTTGCCGCGTTCATCCCACGGCTCCAGCACGATATAGGCCAGCCCCGCATTCGACAGCGACGCCATGTTGTCGAGCACGGAGACGCCGGCAACGGTCAGGACATTGGCAACGCCCGGCACCGTCTTCAGGCGACGCTCGACCTCCTCCAGCGTTTTGTCCATCCGTTGAAGGGACGCACCTGCGGGAAGCTGAACCGCGGCGAGCATGTATCCCTGATCCTCGATCGGCAGGAAACCCGAGGGAACGCGGGCGAGCTCGACAAAAGCGAGACAGATGAGCGCCAGAGTCGCAAGCCCGACGGCCCGGCGATGACGCAGAATCTTGCCAAGCCATCGAGCATAGCCGCTTTCCAGACGCGAGAAGCCGCGATCGAAAAGCCGGAAGATCACGTTTCGCTCCGCAACCGGCGTCGGCGGACTCATCCAGAGCGCCGCCTGCACCGGCTTCAACGAGACCGCATTGACGGCACTGATCAGGGAGGTTCCGGCGATAACAAGCGCAAACTGGCGGTAGAGCTCGCCCGTCAGTCCGGAAAGAAAGGAGGCAGGCAGCAAGACCGACAACAGAACCAGGGTGATGCCGACGATCGGTCCGAAGAGTTCCGTCATCGCTTTTTCGGCGGCCATTGCGCCGGAGTGAACGTCGCCTAGATGCCGGGCGGTTCCTTCCACGATGATGATCGCATCGTCGACCACGATACCGATGGCCAGCACCAGCGCAAACAGGGTCGACATGTTGATCGTGAAGCCGAAGGCCACCATTGCGGCGAACACACCGATCAAGGTGACGGGTACGGTGGTTGCGGGGACCAGCATCGCACGCCAGTCCTGCAGGAAGAGAAGAATGACGCCCAGGACGATGACGCAGGCTTCGATCAGCACCTTGTAGACCTCCTTGACCGCGGCATTGACAAATGCCGTGGTGTTGAAGAGGACCGAATAGCTGACCCCTTCGGGCAGGGACCGGGACAGCGCCGCCATTTCCTTTTCGACCGCTCGGGAAACCTCGAGCGCATTGGCCTCCGGCAGCTGGCTGATGGCGATGGCTGCGGAAGGGTGCCCGTTCAGGCGGAAGACCTGGGCATAGGATTTCGATCCGAGTTCTATCTGCGCGATATCGCGAAGCCGCGTCACGCTGCCGGTCTCGAGATCGGATTTGACGATGACATCGCCGAACTGGTCGACATCCTGCAGACGGCCGTCGATCTCTATCGGCTTCTGGAAGGTCTGGGCGTCCGACAGGGGCCGCATGCCGATCGAGCCGCCCGGGACCGTCTGGCTCTATGCCTTGATCGCATTGCTCACGTCGGCGGGCGTCGTCAGTTTCAGCGCCAGCATGCGATCCGCATTCAGCCAGATGCGTATGGCATAATCGCCCGCACCGAAGATCGAGATGTTGCCCACACCAGGGACGCGGGCGAGCGGATCGGCCAGATTGATCTTGGCATAGTTGGAGAGAAACAGACTGTCGTAGTCGGGATCGGACGACGTCAGGGTGATGAATGCCAGAATGGACGTTGAACGCTTGCGAACCATCACCCCTTGCGTCTGCACGGAGGAGGGAAGCTGCGAAGAGGCAGCATCGACCCGGTTCTGGGCGAGGATCTGCGCCTCGTCCAGATCCGTGCCGATGGCGAAGGTGACGGTCAACGTGTAGCTGCCCATCGCTCGAGCTGGACGACTGCATGTAGAGCGTGCCCGGCACGCCATTCACCTGATGCTCGATCGGCAGCGCGACCGTTTCCGTCAGCATCTTCGCACCGGCACCGAGATAGCGGGCCATCACCTGAATGGTCGGCGGGGTGATATCGGGATACTGCGAGATCGGCAGACGCAGAAAGACCAGCGCGCCGATCAGGATCGTGACAAGCGCAATCACGTTGGCGAGCACCGGCCGCTCGATGAAGAACCTCGAATACATGATGCCGGTCCTCTAACGGTCAGCCGATGCGACGGCGGAAGATGCAGAACCGAAGTCTCCGCGAACAACATCCCCCGCCCTCACATCGGACGCCATATTGCGGACAACCGCATCGCCGACCGCCACGTCTCCGCGGACGCGCTGCTTTTCGCCGATCTAGTCCAGGAGCGTCACGGAGCGTCGTTCGACCTTGCCCCCGTCGGCGGCGACGAGGACGTAATGCCCACGTTGATCCGTTCCGATGCTCGATAAGGGGAGCAGGACCGCGTCGCGGATCTGTTCCAGAGGAACGCGCAGGCGCACGAACATGCCCGGCACGAGCGCCCGATCCTTGTTCGGAAGCACCGCCCGCAGATTGAAGGTCGCCTTGTTCGCATCGGTCCGGAGCTCAACATAGTCGATCGTGCCGGACAGCGGATAGTCCGGATCGCTGTGCGTGCCGACCTCCACCTTCACTTGCTTTCAAGGACCTGAACGCCTCCCCGCGCCCCTTCATCGCCCGGCGCATCCTGAGCGCCTCGCTCTCCGGCACCGTGAAGTTCACGTAGATCGGATCGAGGTTCATGATGATCGCAAGTTCGGTGCTCGTCGTGATCAACGCACCGACATCCTGTTTGTGCGCGGTCACATACCCGGAGAACGGCGCCGTGATCTGCGTGTGCTCGACATCGATGCGTGCCAGCTCCAGCGCGGCCTTGGAGGAGGCCAACTGTCCTTGCGCGATATCGCGGTTTGCCAGGGCCTCGTCGATCTCAGCCTTGGAGACAGCCGCACTCTTCGACAGACAACTCGCGCGTTTATAGGCCGTCTGGGCGTTGATAAGCGAGGCTTCGCTCTGGGCGACTTCGCCTTCCGCCTTTTCAAGGTTGGCCTGATATTCGGCCGGGTCGATGACGAAGAGAGGACACCTCTTTTCGACCCTCGTTCCGTCCTCGTAGTTGATGGACTTGAGAGTTCCCGAAACCTGGGCGACCAGCGTGACCTTTCGAAGAGCCTCCGCCGTGCCCGTTTCTTCCAGATAGCGGGTCATTTCCGTCTTGACCGGATGCACGACGGAAACGGTCTCGGCGGGCTGCTGTGCCTCATCCACCCGCGTCTCAGACTGCACGAGAAAGGCTCCGGCCACGACCGCCGCGCCGAGAAGACAGAGCCCCGGGACCCGGATGGAGGTCGTTCGAGGGGAAGGCTTTCGCAAATGTTCGGTCAATTGGGAGGCCGCTTTCTTTTCCTGCTCGACCGGACGCCCCAACAGTTGAAGACTGCCCGGAAGGCGCCGATCAAAGGAGAATGGAATAAGGCGGCTGCGTAAACCCGGTTTGTCCCGGTCAAGAGATTTGTGACGTTTTGTAAACGGCTCGAATTAAGGTGTAAACGCAGGCGAATAAGGCTGATCGATCTGCGATACTACCTTTGTCACTTTGAACGGAACTGCAACAATACCTGACATGGACAAACACAGCGCAGTTATCGTGATCGTCGAAGATGATGCGGAAATTCGCGACCTTCTGGCGGATTTGCTGACCCGCGAGAACTTCATTGTGCGCCCGGCGATGGACGCGGCGGGGATGGATCGGCTCTTTTCCGAAAAGGTACCGGATCTCGTCATCCTCAACATCATGCTGCCAGGAGAGGACGGCCTTTCCACCTGTCGGCGGCTTCGCGCCAAGGGGACGATGCCCATCCTCATGCTCACGGCCAAGGGACGCGAAGTGGATCAGGTTGTGGGACTTGAGATGGGAGCCGACGACTATGTCGTCAAACCCTTCGCCCCGCTGGAAATGATCGCCCGGATACGCGCCTTGTTGCGGCGCGCGTCCATGCCCTCCCAGACACCGGCACAAGCCGGCCGACGCTACCGCGTTCGACAGATTTCTGATCGATCTTGATGCGCGGCAGATCGAGGATGATCGAGGCATCGCGGTAGACCTGACGAGCGGAGAGTTCGGCCTGCTGGCCTGCTTCATCGAGAAGCCGCGCCGGGTTCTCAGCCGCGATCAGCTTCTGGACTGGACGCGCGGGCGGGAAGCAGATCCGTTCGACCGCACGATCAACGTGCTCGTCTCGCGTCTGCGTCGAAAGCTGTCAGCGGCGAGCCCCAACGGATACGTCTTTACCGCCCTTGTCCGGAAAATCGAGGCATGAGCCCCTTTTCGCGTAGCTCCGGACGGATTGTCTGGCGGCGGATTGCGCTGGTCGTCTTCCTGATCGCGCAGGCATCCTGGCTCGTGATGGTAATCACCGCCTATCTCGACGACCTCGGGACGAAAGCGACCTATCCGATCACCCCCGACCGGCTGGCGGCCATCATTCGGTCAGTCGAAGAAACGCCGGATGCGAAACACCTGCTCAGCGCCCTGGATTCCGCCAACCTAGAAGTTGCGACCAGGAACAAGGCGGACGGCCCCGTCACGCCTCAGGAGCAGGTCGTTCGCCGGCAAGACGACAATCTCCGCGCCTGCTATCTCACAGTGGTCGGTGATCGGCCTCTCGATATCTTTCCCTTCGAAAGACCATTCCAGCAGACGGATATCCTGCACACCCCCTGGCGAAAGCAGTTGGGCATCGAATTCCACATCGGTCTAAGGGACGGCCGGGTTCTCATCATCCGGAGCCTGGCGCCGGATGCATTCGGTGTCATGGGCATACCGATTGGCATGGCGGCAGGGCTCATGGCTGCGATCATTTCCCTGATCGTGGTGATTGCCATGTATCGGGAAATCCTGTCGCTCGCCAAGCTGTCGAAGGCAATCGACCACATGGACCTGTCCTCCGACCGAGTTCCCCTGCCGGACGTGCGCCACAAAAGCCCGGAACTTCGCTCGCTGGTCAACGCCTTCGACCGGCTGCAGACCCGGTTGTCGGAGGTCCTCAAATCCCGGTTCGTACTGATTGCAGGCATTTCCCACGACCTGAGAACCTTTGCGACCCGGCTGCGACTGCGCATTCACTCCATCCCCGACGAGCATCAGCGCATGCAGTCGGCGCGGGATATCGAAGACATGATCGCCCTTCTGGACAACGCGCTGCTGGCGACGCGGGTGGAAACGGACAATGCTTCAGAAGAACTTCTGGATCTGGCCGACCTGATCCGCAGCGAGGTAAAGGACCGTCAGGTCTCCGGCCAGCCGGTCAGCTTCGAAGGCCCCGTAGGTGACGAAGTCCTCGTCATCGGCAGTCGTCTGGGACTGCGCCGTATCGTGAACAACCTGATCGAGAACGCCGTGCGCTATGGCGAGCGCGCGAACGTCTCACTCGAAACCGACGAGCACATGGCCCGGGTTCGGGTGACGGATAACGGCCCCGGCATCTCACCGGACATGGCGGAAGCGGTGATGGAGCCTTTCGTGCGCGGAGAGCTCTCCCGAAACCGGAACACGGGCGGTGCGGGCCTCGGCCTCACCATCGCCAGAAACCTTGTGGAAGCGCGCAGGGCGGCACCCTCGACATCCAAACGTCCGACCAGGGAGAACCGTTCATCGGCTTTTCTCTCCCGCTCTTTGTCGCCGATTAGGCTGCATCCTCAATCGTCCGGAGTAACGATAGCGACGGCCAGCAAAGGACTTCCCATGCGGGGCGCGATTGGGGAGATTGGTTGAAGTCGCTCAAATTTCTAAGCACTTCCACATATCGCTATTAGAATATTCAATTGTTATCAGGCTTCATGTATAAGCATTATATACAATAAGATATTTATCTATTCTTATATAATACTCTTATATAATACTCTTATATAATACTCTTATATAATACTCTTATATAATACTCTTATATAATACGATACGTCGTGATACTTATACGTAGTAATGGAGATTTTATTTACCTGTATTTGGAATATTGAGCCTCACAAAACTGGACTTCTGTAAAGAGGTGCCATATGTCGCTCAAACTGATCCGATCCTTCTCGGGAAAATTGTATTCTCTCGTCGGTTTTTTCGGCATCTGCTTTGTCCTCTTCCTTACCTATCAGATGTACGCATTGTGCTCGAACCTTGAGCAGTTCAAGCGGAACGAGATACGCAGCGTCGTTCAGCCGGCGGCGAACGTCGTCGATCAATTTTACCAGAAAGCTCAGGCAGGAGAGCTGACGGAGGAAGACGCCAAGACTCAGGCCAAGTCGGCCTTGCGCGGCATGAAGTACCGGGATGGCGACTACGTCTTTGCTTACGACCTGCAGGGCACGACGCTCGTTCATCCGGTGAAGACGCAAAATGAAGGCGTCAACAAGCTGGAAACGACCGACGCGTTCGGCAAGTACCACATCAAGGAAATGGTGTCGGTCGCAAAGACAACGGGTTCCGGCTTCGTCAAATACGGCTTCATTTCCCCGGAAGAAAAGCCCTTTGAGAAAACCAGCTACGTGCAGGTTTTCAAGCCGTGGAGGTGGTTCCTGGGATCCAGTGTCCTGATGGTCGATATCGCCGCCGCGGTCAGTCGCGGTCTCTTCATCGCGCGATCTCTGGTTGTTCCTTTGCGCCGATTTAGCTCGCAGATGAGCGAGGTTTCGAACCAGAATCTGGATATCGAAATCGAAGGCACGGACAGAGAAGATGAGCTCGGCGATATGAGCCGCTCAGTCGCGGTATTCCTCGAAAACGCCGTGGAACATAACCGGCTTGAGGAAGCTGGGAAGCAGGAGCAGGTTGGCCGGCAACGCCGTCAGGAACAGATCGAAGGTCTGATCCAGAATTTCCGCGTGGAAGTCGAGGCGGCCCTTTCCTCCGTGTCCGACAACTCCATGGAGATGGATGACGCGGCCCGCTCCCTGAAACAGATCGCCTCCCATACGGAAGAAAACGCTGTAAGCGCAACGAAGTCCTCTGAACAGTTGACCCGCAATGTGCAAACCGTGGCGTCTGCTGCAGAAGAGCTTGCTGCCTCGATCAGAGAGATCACCCGCCAGGTGAGCCAGAGCAGTCAGGTGGTCTCCAAAGCAACGCGAGCGGCTCAGGAATCCAACCAGAAGGTTGCCAGCCTGGACGAAGCGACCCAGAAGATCGGCGAGGTGGTCAGCCTTATCCAGGCGATCGCGGAGCAGACCGACTTGCTGGCCCTCAATGCGACCATCGAAGCGGCTCGCGCCGGTGAGGCGGGCAAGGGCTTCGCCGTCGTTGCCGCGGAAGTGAAGGAACTGGCCAACCAGACGTCGAAGGCGACGGAAGAGATTTCCGCCCATATCGGCGCGATCCAGAGTTCGACCACCGATACGGTTGCCGTGATCGAAGAAATCGCCTCCGCCATGGAGGAGTCAACGGCTACACCACCACGATTGCGGACGCGGTCGAACAGCAGGTGCTGGCAACTCAGGAAATTTCCGAGAACGTGCAGGAAGGTGCGATAGGAACCCGCCGCGCGATGGACAATATGGGCCAGGTTGCGGAAACGACGACGGATACCTCCAAGACGGCCGATGCGGTGCTCGAAGCCTCCCGGCAGGTTGCGTCCAGCACTCAGAACCTGTCGGAACGCATTTCGCGCTTCCTCCAGGGCGTCGCTGCTGCCTAGTTGTTGCCCGGTCGCGCGATCGATCGGCTCCTCTCAACAACTACGAACCGAATAAAAAAGGGCCCGGCATCGTCGATGATGCCGGGCCCTGATTGTTTTCCAGACTGGATCCGCAGATCAGTCCTTCACGTTGGTCACCTTCTGGCGGGCTCCGAGTTCCTTGCGCATCTTGGCCACGTCATCGACCTTCACCCGGCTGCCCTGATTGCCGAAGGCGTTGCGGATATAGGTCAGCATGTCGGCAATCTGCTGGTCGTCCATCTTCCAGGCGAAGGACGGCATGCCGGCCGCAGTCTGCAGGGTCTGGGTGTGCGCGGCCCGCGTCCCCATCAGCATGGCATGGATCAGGTTGGTGTAATACCGGGTCGTGATCCGGTTGTTGCCAGCGATTGCCGGGACCATACCCTTGATGCCCTCGCCTTCGACCCCGTGACAGGCAGAGCAGTTGACCTCGTAATTGTGGTACTCCTCGGCTTCCTTGTCCTTGGAAAACTTGAAGCCCGGATCCTTCTTCAGGTCTGAAGGCGGCAGCGACAGAACGTAGGTCGCGATGGCCCTGAGATCCTTTTCGTCCAGGTACTGAAAGGAGTGCTCGATGGCTTCGGCCATGGGGCCTGAGGCGACGGTTCCGTGGGTCGCCCCGATCTTCAGATATTCAACCATGTCATCGGGCGACATCCAGCCCGCCCCCATCTCCTTGTTGGAAGTGATGTCAGGTGATGCCCAGCCGCCGGCCGAGGTTGGAGCCATGCAGAAACTCCGAGAGCTTCTCACCGCCCAGGAAGTTGCGCGGCGTATGACAGGTGGAGTAATGTCCCGCCCCCTGCACCAGATACTTGCCGAGGTTCCATTCCTCGCCCTTCGACGACTCGGGCTCAAAGCCCTGTTCTTGAAGAACAGCATGTCCCATCCGGCCATGGCCAGACGCTGATCGAACGGGAACGGCATGGCCGCGTTTTCGTGGATCTCGTTTGTCACCGGCTTGATCGTGGACATGTAGGCTCACAGGTCGTGCATGTCCTTGTCCGACATTTGGACATAGGCGGTGTAGGGCATGGCCGGGTAGAGCAGACCATGCTCGCCGATGCCCTGGCGCACAGCATTGAAGAAGTCGCTCTCCGTCATCCTGCCGATGCCGGTCTCCTCATCCGGCGTGATGTTGGAGGAGATAAGGTCGCCGAACGGAGTGCCGATCACGTAGCCGCCGGCAAAGTCGCCCTGGCCCGCCGTATGGCAGGCGACGCAGTCGGCCTGGCGCATGACGTATTCGCCGCGCTTGATCGCCGCCGCATCGGTGATCTTCACCTGAGACAGCGGCATGGTGTCGTCGGCGACATCGGAGCGGCTGGTGTCGAAAGTTCGCCAGAGCCAGGCCCCGGCGCCCACGACCACCACGACGCCGATCTTTTTCCAGTTAGCCATTCTTTCAGTCCTCCACCAACGGCCCGGGATTGTTGACGTAGGTCTCGTGGATTGCCCGAGCAGCGCGGATGGCGAGCGCCCCGACCGTCAGGGTCGGGTTGTAGCCGCCGTTATTCGGGAAAGCCGAAGCGCCGACGACGAACACGTTGTGGGCATCGCAGCTCTGCAGGTAGGTGTTGAGCACCGACCGGGTCGGATCCGCGCGGATCACCGCACCGCCGATGGTGTGGGAGCTGTGCTGCTTGTAGGGGTTCCAGCTTTCAGCAGCCTGATTGTCGACGGCCAGATGCTCGCCGCCGGCTTCCTTCATGATCTCGACGGCCTTGTCGGTCACGTAGCTGGCCATCTTCTGGTCGTTCTTGTTCCGGTCGAAGGTCAGGCGCAGCAACGGCTGGCCGTGACGGTCCTTGTAGTCCGGATCGAGCGACAGATAGGCGTCGCGAGTGCATGGACGTGCCCTAACAGAAGATCGCGGCCGCTTCCTGGTAATCGCGCGCGCAGGCGGCCTTCGATTCCGAGCCCCAGCGCTTGGCGCCGGGGCGCAGGCCGTTCATGTTCTGAATCGGACGACCGTTGATCGAGTAGCCCATGATGCCGGCGCCACCGATGAAATCGAGATCGGCGTGATCGAAATTGTCAGAATTGTGATCGTCGATCTGGACGCCCAGCGCACCGCCGCCGATGAACGGGTTCATCTTCGCACCATCGAAGAAGCCGGTGACGGACGAACAGGTCTGGTAGCAGTAGTTGCGACCGATGGTGCCCTTGCCGCTCTCGGGGTCGTATTGCTCGCCTATGCCGGACAGCAGCATGAGCCGCACGTTGTCCATCTGGTAGGCGGTGAAGCAGACGATGTCGGCGGGCTGGAAGCCCTCTTCGCCGTCGCTGGTGGCGAACTTCACCCCCTTCACCGTCTTCCCGTCCTCATGCTTGACCGCATGGAGGATTTCCGTCTCCGTCATAACGGTGAAGTTCTTGCGACGCATGAGAGCGGGAAGGATGCAGACCTGCGGCGAGGACTTGGAGAAGTTGCCGCAGCCGTGGAAATCACAGAAACCGCAATAGGTGCAGGGCCCCATGGTGATGCCGAGAGCGTTCACATAGGCCTGCGAGATGTTGCCGGCAGGGATCGTGAAAGGATGGTAGCCCATCTTTTCCGTCGTCTCCCGGTACATGTGCATCCAGTTGGTGTCTTTCAGCTCCAGGGTCGGATAGTCGCGCGAGCGCGGGCCTTCGAAAACGTTGCCGCCCTCGAACGTCTGGCCCTTGATGTTGCCGACCGTGCCGACCGTGCCGGACGTGCCCGCGATGCGCTCGAAGCGATCGTAGTAAGGCTCCATGTCCGCATAGGTGAGGCACCAATCCTGAAGCATCAGGTCCGCATCAATCTTACCGGCGCCATAACGCTCTTTCGTCTTGGTGGCGGCCTCCAAATCCCAGGGCAGGAAGCGCCAGGACATGCCAGCCCAGTGGGTGCCGGCGCCACCTACATCCCAGCCGAACTGAAACGCGGACCAGTTGCGCACGGGCGCGGCGGTCTCGCCACTGTTGTTGCGGAACGTCATGGTCTCGACACTCATCGGCTGGAGCATCTTGCGGCAGGTATGCCAGCGCAGCTCATCGGGATCGATGGCGGGAGGAAAGTCGATCGAGGTATCGCGCCACTTGCCGCGCTCGAAGGCGACCACATTGAGACCGGCGCGGGTCAATTCCTCGGCCATGACGGAGCCGGCCCAGCCGAGCCCCACGATGGCGACATCGGCCTTGGGACGTTGGTTGCTCATATTGTTCTCCTGAAGTCCTTCGGCTCAGTCATTCGGGATCAGGCTGAGGGGCGTCAGCTGCAGGTCTTCACCGCGCCGATCGATGTAGGGGCGGTAGTCGTAACGAGCCCCCGGGAAACCAATCATCTTCCAGCCGACCATGTCCCTGTTGCCGCCATAAAGCGGGTCGGCCAGGTAGCCTTCGCGGGTGTTCTGCAACACCAGCTCAAAGAAGGCCTGGCCGTTGACGTCCTTGCCCAGATCGATCTTGCCGGCCTCGAGGTCGGTCAGGATTTCGTCGATGCGATCAGGCGAAAGGGCGGAGAAGGTGCCCCATCGGTCTTCTGGACGTAGGCTTGAAGGGCCTTCAGGCCGATCTCGTAACGCTCGCGCGGCGTTGCGATGAACTGCGGCGAGCCCATGATCTCTTCCTCGTTTTCCGGCTTGAGCGGTTCCTTGAGGTAGAGGGCATCGCTGGAACCGTATGCGGTCGCCAGCTGGTCATCGATGAATTCCAGGCAACTGGCTTCGCTTGCCGAGGGGCCGTGGTCATCGGAGGGAATGAGCCGGTCGATGATGGCCGTTAGGGTCTTGCGATCGATCTCGTCCTTGAAGACCCGCAATTCGCCGCCGACGCGAACGTGTCGCGGAACACTGTCTTCGCTCAAGGTTATTTCGACCGGAAATCCGCGGATCTCCTTGGCCTCTACCGACTTGGCGATGGCCGGAACGCCGGCGATGAAAGCGCCCATCGAGAAGAGAGCTTCTCTTCTGTTCATCTCGTATCCTCTCCCTTGGACAAAAGGATTGGATGCCGAAAGACAAGAATGATTCTTGCCTTTGCCGGAACATGGTCGGGCAAAGCATCCATCAATCAGTCGAGAATTTCCGGGTGTGCGGAGGTCAGGACGGCGGATCTCTCTCACAAGGGCGGATCTCTCTCACAAGGGAGAGGACTCAAGTTCAGCCAGTTTCGTCTCTTTCAGGGGCGTTTCGGCTGGTTGAGAAACCATCCGGGGTCAGCCTCAGCAAATTCCTTTTGGTAGAGGCTACGATAATCTGTCGCGCAGACTCAGAAAATATGCCACATCTTCAATAGAAGACGATATATGCATTTGCATTATTTCTGAGAATTCAATATGAAATGAATCCTCTCAAAATGAATTGATAAAACCTATGTATTATATTCAAGTATTTACGAATCATTGACATTTATCGCATGTTGATAGAAATCCTGAAGGATCCAACCCCCGTTCCCGCTACGAAATTTGCATAACGACATGACGAAACGGAAGACCATCACTGATCTGGCGCGGAAAGCACAAGTCAGCATCTCAACCATCGATCGCATCCTGAACGGTCGCAACCCCGTCAAGCAGGCCACCGTCGAGCATGTGCTGGAAGCGGCGGAACGGATCGGTTTTTACGCTGTGAGCACGATCCGCGACCGGCTGGGCTCGGGGATACCTGAAAAGACATTCGGCTTCCTGCTCAACAGCAAGAAACGCTAGCTCTATTCCAGGATGGCCGACCTTCTAGTCGAGCACACGACCCACGTGCCGTCGGTCAAGAGCCGTGCCGTCATCCGTCATCTCGATACGCTCGAACCGGAAGCCGCGGCCGACGAACTGCTGGCGCTGGGGAAAATCTGCGATGCAGTGGCTTGCGTGTGCATAGACCACCCCTTGATCAACTATGCGGTCGATCAGCTTTCCAATCAGGGCATCCCGGTGGTGCCCATGGTTTCCGGGCTCTCTACCACCGATTATTCCGTCTATCTGGGCTCCAACGACTGGCAGCTCGGCCGGGACCGCCGGCTGGTTCATGAAAAAGCTCTGCCCGCAGGGCGACAAGGTCGCCCCATGCTGACCGGATCCGAACACTACGTCTGCCAGCAGGCTCACGAGGCAAGCTTTCGGATGTACTTGCGCTCGAATGCTCCGGACCTTGAGCTTCTGGAAACAGAAATGACCGGTGAAACTGACGAGCTCGCTAAAGAGATGGTTTCACTCATTTTGAAACGTCATCCGGATCTCGTCGGCATCCTTGCGGCCGCGGGCGGGCTGGAAGGGGGCGCCGACCTGCTTCAGCCGCTGGGGGAAAGGCGACCAGCACTCATCGGGACCGAACTCACCGACCGGACACGGGCACACCTGATGCAGGGCAATATCGATGTCGTGCTATCCACCCGGTTTTCCAGATCGCGGAGCAGGCGATACAGACCATGGTCGACCTGACTACCCAGAACACAGAACAGAAGCAGGTCCAGCAGATCATTCCCTTTCGGGTCCTGATCAGTGAAAATTGCTGAGCATTATCCTGGTGCTCTCGCCCGTTTTGAGTGCTCACGCCTGATTTGAGGATTTCTGCCTTGCCGACCGCGGCTCTGAGAGTCGTCCGGCACCCGGAGACTCGCAGCCAGATTATGTTGTCGCGCTATTGCAGATTGTGCGTTCGTCCTGGCACGGGCTTACGAGCCCTTGCGCACCACAAGAGCGAAGAAACCTTCGAAACCAAAGGCTTCTTTGCGATATTGACGCTGTAGGGGGGAAGATGGTGGAGCCAATCGGGATCGAACCGACGACCTCTTGAATGCCATTCAAGCGCTCTCCCAACTGAGCTATGGCCCCACTTATCTACCGGGTGTTGGGAATGGCCTCGGTGCCGTTCTGGGGGCGGAAAATAGCCACGTCCGCAGCGATGTCAAGCGGAAGATAGAGGAGTTTTCAACTTTTTGCCGTTTCCGGCCGTAAAACGTTGATCTTCGCTTGGGGAAAACAACGCGGACCACGTGCCATCGCACGGGTCCGGCGTTCTCAAGACACATACAGCAGGGCTGCAGCGAGTCCTATTCGTCTTCGCCGCGCTCTACCACAATGCCCGGGACGTTGTCGTCGTCGTCGTCATCCGGCAGGAAGGCGTCATCGTCGGCGTCCGTGTCGTCGATATCCTTGATTTCATCGTCATCGAGATCGACTTCGGTCTTGCCCGTTGCAGATGCCTCTTCGTCCGCATCCTCCAGGGACATGACTTCCGCGCCCTTTGCCTTAAGCTTCTCATCGTCGTCCCCGTCGACGGGCGCCGCAGCCTTCGAGGGCTTGTTAGTCTTGGAAGGTCTCGGACGCGTTGCCGCGGGGCTCAGGATGGTGCCGCATTTCGGGCAGGTGATCGGAGACCTGTTGAGATCGAAGAATTTCGTTCCGCAACTGGGGCACAGCTGCTTTGTCCCAAGATCCGGTTTCGCCACGATTTCAAACCCTGTGTAATGTGCAAATTTCATGCTGATCTGGCTCCCCATAACCATCGAAACGCTCGCCTGTCAAAGCGTAAAATGAGCCTTACGCGAATTACCGAATGCCGAGATGACGAAGTCCGGCCGGCATGCTAGGAAATCGGGCCGTCGCGTCGGGGGATTGTTTGCACCGCTTTACAGGCGAAAGAGACACCGCGACGCACGTCGTGTCGCCGGCAGGATCGCGGATTTGCAAGCGCCCGCCCGCCTTTTCACTCTAATAGCTTGCAGATGATGAGGATGATGAACCCGCCCATGAGCCATGCGACGAAGCCGATGATCACGCGCGCGAGCTCCCCGCTTACCGGTACGATTCGCGTGCCGGGCGACAAGTCGATTTCCCACCGGTCCCTAATGTTCGGCACGCTCGCAATCGGTGAAACCCGGATCGAAGGCCTTTTGGAATCAGAAGACGTGCTGGCGACTACTTCGGCCATGAAGGCGCTTGGCGCCAATGTGCGCCAACTCGGTCCCGGCTCCTGGAGCGTGGAAGGCGTCGGCGTCGGCGGTCTGTGCGAGCCGGAAACGGCGCTCGATTTCGGCAATGCCGGAACCGGCGTGCGCCTGACCATGGGCCTGGTGGCAAGCCATGCGGTGACGGCGGCATTCATCGGTGATGCTTCGCTGTCGTGCCGCCCGATGGGGCGTGTGCTCGATCCGTTGCGCGAAATGGGGGCGGAGGTGCTCGCGCGCTCCGGCGATCGTTTGCCGCTGACCGTCCGCGGTCCGGAAACCGCGTTGCCGATCACCTATCGCGTGCCAGTGCCCTCCGCCCAGGTCAAATCGGCGGTGCTGCTGGCCGGATTGAATGCGCCGGGACGAACCACAGTCATCGAACCCATCCCGACACGCGATCATACCGAGCGCATGCTGCTGGGCTTCGGGGCGGAACTCGATATCGAAGAGAATGCGGACGGCGAACGCGTCCTGCGCCTGACAGGCCAGCCGGAACTGAAGCCCCAGGCGATCACGGTGCCGAGCGACCCATCATCCGCCGCCTTCATGATCGTTGCCGCGCTGATCGTGCCGGGTTCCGAGGTGACGGTTCAGGATGTGCTTCTCAACCCGCACCGCACGGGACTTATCAAGACGCTTGAGGAGATGGACGCCGATATCAGCATCGAGAACGTGCGCGAGACCGGCGGAAAGAAGCTCGGCGACATACGCGCCCGCCATTCGCGGTTGACGGGCACCACCGTCCCGGCGGAGCGCGCACCTTCGATGATCGACGAATACCCGATCCTTGCCGTGGCGGCCGCCTTTGCCGAAGGCGAGACGCGAATGCTGGGCCTGCACGAACTCACCGTGAAGGAGAGCAACCGGCTGGCGGCCGTGTCCGCCGGGCTCGCCGTCAACGGCGTGCCGCATGAAAAGGGCGAGGACTGGCTGAGCGTGACGGGCGGCGAAACCGTCAAAGGCGGCGGCACGGTCGTCACCCATCTCGACCACCGCATCGCCATGAGCTTTCTCATGCTGGGCCTTGCCAGCGACGCTCCTGTCGCCGTGGATGACGGGGTACCGATCGCCACCAGCTTCCCCGACTTCGCCGATCTCGTCACCCAGCTCGGCGGCCGGATAGAACTTGCGGCGGGTGAAAAGGCATGATCATCGCGATCGACGGACCGGCAGCCTCCGGCAAGGGAACGCTGGCGCGCAGGCTCGCCTCCCATTTCAGCCTTCGCCACCTCGATACCGGGCTTACCTACCGTGCGGCGGCGGCAGCCATACTGAAGCAGGGCGTCAGTCTCGAAGATGAGGCGGCGGCGACAGACGTTGCCTCGAAGGTTGATTTCGCGGCACTCGATCGCGCGGCCCTGTCTCTGCACGAGATCGGCGAGGCGGCATCGAAAATCGCGGTCATGCCGTCGGTCCGCCGCGTTCTGGTGGAGGGCCAGCGTCGCTTTGCCAAAACGTCGCCGGGCGCGGTTCTCGACGGACGCGACATCGGCACGATCGTCTGCCCCGACGCGGACGTGAAGCTCTATGTCACCGCCTCACCGCAAGTGCGCGCGCGGCGAAGGACGGACGAGTTGAACAGCAGCGGCATCACGGCCGACCGTGATGCCATTCACGCCGATTTGGTCCGCCGCGACGAACGCGATTCGACGCGCAGCGACTCTCCGTTAAGGCCGGCGGACGATGCGCACTTGCTCGACACCTCGAAAATGGATATAGAGACCGCGGTCCGTAAGGCTGTGGGAATCGTCGACAGCCTGTGAGGGCGGAACTGCGAAGGGGACTCCTCGGGGAGTGCCCTCTTTTGGCATGTCGGGCCATGTGCCCGTTCGGCATTCTCGGGTCGCAGACCCGATCGGGAGGTGATCTTCATCCGGCAGCGCCGGCTCGATTCGTCCTTGTTCCCGCCAGAACCAGCGTCAGCCCTCGCGCGATTGCCTTGAGCCGTCGCGCGGCTGTTCACGGCCTCCCCCGCCTTCCGGACACCACTGAAGTCAAATACAGACTGCCGGCAATCCAGGCGCCAGCGCCAGCTGCTTCGCATATCCGCGGAGGGGATGTCTCCAAGACAAGGGGACCGGCTGGATCCTGCGGACAAACACAACACGAACCATCGGCGCATGCCAGTAATGGCTAATGGAGTTTCAATGACCGCTTTGAATCCCTCTACCGAGGATTTTTCTGCCCTGCTCGACGAGACTTACGGCGGCTCGGAAATGCAGGAAGGCACCGTCGTCAAGGGGACGGTTATCGCCTTTGAAAAGGACCTTGCCGTCATCGACGTCGGACTCAAGGTCGAAGGCCGTGTGCCGATGAAAGAATTCGGCGCAAAGGCACGCGACGGCGAGATGAAGATCGGCGACGTGGTCGAGGTCTACCTGGAGCGCGTGGAAAATGCGCTCGGTGAGGCCGTCCTGTCGCGCGACAAGGCTCGCCGCGAAGAAAGCTGGATCCGTCTGGAAGCATCCTTCGAGAAGGGCGAAAAGGTTACGGGCCAGATCTTCAACCAGGTCAAGGGCGGCTTCACCGTCGATCTCGACGGTGCCGTGGCCTTCCTGCCGCGCTCCCAGGTGGACATCCGCCCGGTGCGCGACGTCGGCCCGCTGATGCACACCCCGCAGCCTTTCCAGATCCTGAAGATGGACAAGCGTCGCGGCAACATCGTCGTCTCGCGTCGTGTCGTCCTCGAAGAGACCCGTGCCGAACAGCGCTCCGAGCTCGTGCAGAGCCTGGAAGAGGGTCAGGTCGTGGAAGGCGTGGTCAAGAACATCACCGACTACGGTGCGTTCGTCGACCTCGGCGGCATCGACGGTCTGCTGCACGTCACGGATATTGCGTGGCGCCGCATCAACCATCCGTCCGAGGTTCTGTCCATCGGTCAGACGGTCAAGGTGCAGATCGTCCGCGTCAACCGGGAAACCCATCGTATCTCGCTCGGCATGAAGCAGCTCGAGGCGGATCCGTGGGAAAGCATCGAAGCCAAGTATCCGGTCAACGCGCGCTTCACCGGTCGCGTCACCAACATCACCGACTACGGCGCCTTCGTGGAGCTGGAGCCGGGGATCGAGGGCCTGATCCACGTCTCCGAGATGAGCTGGACCAAGAAGAACATCCATCCGGGCAAGATCGTCGCCACCTCTCAGGAGGTCGAGATCATGGTGCTCGAGGTGGACCCGGTCAAACGCCGCATCTCGCTGGGCCTCAAGCAGACCCTGCAGAACCCCTGGGAAGCCTTCGCCGAGAAGTTCCCGACCGGCACGGCCATGGAAGGCGAGGTCAAGAACAAGACCGAGTTCGGTCTGTTCATCGGTCTCGAGGGCGATGTCGACGGCATGGTGCACCTCTCCGACCTCGACTGGAACCGTCCGGGCGAAGTTGTCATCGAGGAGTTCAAGAAGGGCGACATGGTCAAGGCCGTGGTGCTCGACGTGGACGTCGACAAGGAGCGCATCTCGCTCGGCATCAAGCAGCTTGAAGGCGATCCCTTCGACACCGCCGCTTCCGGCGATGTCCGCAAGGGTGCCGTCGTCACCTGCGAGATCCTCGAGGTGAAGGATACCGGTCTGGAAGTGAAGCTGGCCGATAGCGACCTGACGGCGTTCATCCGCCGTGCCGATCTGTCGCGCGATCGCTTCGAGCAGCGCCCCGAGCGTTTCTCGGTCGGCGAGAAAGTCGATGCCCGCATCACCCAGTTCGAGAAGAAGACCCGTCGCATCTCCCTCTCCATCAAGGCGCTGGAAATCGCCGAGGAGAAGGAAGCCGTGGCGCAGTACGGTTCGACGGATGCCGGCGCCTCACTCGGCGACATCCTCGGTGCCGCGCTGAAGGCACAGCAGGAGCACGACGAGGAGTAAGTCACTCCCCGTTCGGCAGAATTGAGGACTCGCGCGGTTGACGCGCGGGCCCTTTTCTTTTGAACTACGTCAACTCGCGGCCGGAATGCCGCAAGGGGCTGTCCGGTTTTGATGCAACCGGATGCCCGGGATGAGCGATCATCCGGAGAATCGGTTTATGAGGAAACGTGACGGACACTGTCATCAGACCCCTTGCGACGACACGGACGTCGAGGGGTCGGCGTCGCTGCGGCGATCATCGTCGGGGATGCCTATACTTACGGCTTCGGAGGCGGGGCAAAGAGATGGCCTCATATCGCCCGGCTGGAGATTTCCGGCCTGATCACCGATAACCGAGATCGGCTGAAGCTGATCGACAAGCTCACGAAATCCAAGGCGGTGAAGGGCGTCATCCTGGAGGTCAACAGTCCCGGCGGATCGACCACCGGCGGCGAGGGGATCGTGGAGGCGCTTGCAAAACTGCGCGCCAAGAAGCCCGTAGTTGCGCACATCGGCACGGTCGGGGCCTCGGCTGGATACATGATCGCAATTGCCGCCGACCACGTGGTGGCGCGGCGCAACTCGATCACCGGCTCCATCGGCGTGCTGTTTCAGTTAGGCAATGCCAAGAAACGTCTCGATACGATCGGCGTCAAGATGGACGCCGTCAAAAGCGCGCCGCTGAAGGCGGAACCGGATTTCTATTCCGATACGAGCCCGGAAGCGCGGGCCATGCTCGCCTCTGTGGTGCGCGACAGTTACGACTGGTTCGTCGACTTCGTCGCCGAGCATCGGGGCCTGTACGAGGCGACGGCGCGCGGACTTGCCGATGGGCGCATCCTGACAGGTAATCAGGCACTTAGCGCCAAGCTGATCGACGCTGTCGGCAGCGAGGACGATGCCCGGCAATGGCTGGTGAGCGAAAAGAAGCTCGACGCGAACCTGCCGGTGATCGATTGGCGCAAGGAAGACAACGAGCCCGGGCTCAGCTTCATCGGGAAAATTGCCCAGATGTTCGGCAAAGGAGCGGCCGCAGCGGTATTCGGTTATAGCCCGATCCGTAAAATTGTCCTGCCGGAGGCACTTATGCTTGACGGTCTGGTGTCTGTTTGGCAGGTTCCTGCGATCGCCGAGACAGAAAATCCTGGAGGGGCGAAACAATGATAAAGTCGGAACTCGTTCAGCGTATCGCGGAGCAAAACCCGCACCTCTACCAGCGCGACGTCGAAAACATCGTCAACGCCATCCTGGATGAAGTTGTCGATGCCCTGAAAGGAGGCGATCGGGTCGAACTGCGCGGTTTCGGCGCCTTTTCGATCAAGAACCGCCCGGCGCGCGTCGGACGCAATCCTCGCACCGGCCAGAAGGTCGAGGTGATGGAGAAATACGTGCCCTTCTTCAAGACAGGCAAGGAAATGCGCAAACGTCTAAACGGCGGCGACGCTGGCGACGACGACTGAGTTCGACGGATCCACTTCCTGATCAGGCTTCAATCCCGTTCGGCCCTGGGCCAAACCGGCTTGAGTCCTTCAGGATTTGCCCGAGCCCGGTCTTCGTTGCCCACCGTTCCCGGCCCTGTTCGTTGCGTGCGGCGGCATGCAGCATGTCATGAGCATGTCCCCCACTTGCCGATGCCCACCCATTCGCGGCATCATGGGGGTAGTTTGCGTTGCTTCGCATGTCCGGCTCCCGGACCGAAGCCCACCAGCATGAGGTTCCCCCGCCGTGCTTAGACGAATCGCCAAGACCATCCTCCTTCTGCCGGTCATCATTTTCGCCGTTCTGGTCATTCTTCTTGCCGTGGCCAACAGGCATGAGACGATGTTGTCGCTTGATCCGCTGTCGCCGGGTCAGCCTGCATTCTCGATCAGCGTTCCGCTTTTCTGGCTGCTCTTCGGCGCCCTAGGCATCGGTATCGTGCTCGGCGGTATCGGCGCATGGGCCAAGCAGGGCAAATGGCGCAAGCAGGCGCGCTACAAGCGTCGCGAGGCGGACACGCTTCGCCACGAGGCTGACCGCCTGAAGGAAGAAGTGCAGGCCGCCAATCCCCGGCATCCCGGCCTTCCCGCCGCCGGTAACAAGCGCGCCGCCTGCCACGTCTCCCCGGCTCGCCCTTCCGCCGCCGCTCCTTGAGACGGCAGATCGACATTGCAAGCCCTGGATAGATCATGCGCGTCATCACCGCTGCAGAAATCGACGGCGCCCTCACCTTCCGCGATCTTGTGGAGACGCTAAGAAGCGCCTTTCGCGCGGATATAGAGACGCCGGTCCGTCATCACCACACGATCGCACGTCCCGACGGCGCGGATGCGACGCTGCTGCTGATGCCCGCATGGAACGATTTCGCCGCCCAGGGCCATTCCCAGCGCGGCTATATCGGCGTGAAGATCCTTTCTGTCTTTCCCGACAACGGCAGGATCTCCAAACCGTCGATCATGGGCACCTACATGCTCATGTCCGGCCAGAGCGGTGGGCCGCTGGCCGTTCTCGACGGTCCGGCCATCACGCTGTGGCGTACGGCGGCAGCCTCCGCTCTTGCAGCAAGCTATCTGGCACGCGAAGACAGCAAGCGCCACCCTGATGGTGGGAGCGGGCACCATGTCGCCCTATCTCATCCGCGCCCATGCCGCGGTTCGTCCCATTTCGGAAGTGCTGGTTTGGAACCGCACGCAGGCCACAGCCGAACGACTTGCCCGAGCCCTCGATGGCAAAGGCGGACTGAGCGTGCGCGCAACGGATGATCTTGAGGGCGGCATGCGCGGTGCGGACGTCGTTTCCTGCGCGACCGTCTCCGACAAACCGCTGGTTCTGGGCGAATGGCTGACGCCCGGCCCCCATCTCGACCTCGTCGGGGCCTTCCGGCCGGAACTTCGCGAAAGCAACGATGAAGCGGTGCGCAAGGCCCGATTTTTCGTCGACACGCGCGGCGGAACCCTCTCGGAAGCCGGCGACATGGTCCAGCCCATCGAGGCCGGGATCATCAGCGCGGACGACGTCGCCGCAGATCTTTTCGAGCTTTGCCGCGGTGAAAAAGCGGGGCGGCGCTTCTACGATCAGATCACCCTGTTCAAGTCGACAGGCACCGCGATCGAGGATCTGGCGACCGCCATTCACATCTTCCGCAAGACGTAACCGACTGGCGAAACAAATTTTTTCCATCTGCGTCAGAACGTATCGATTGGGTTGCGTAGTATTGCTCTGTCGCGTCGCATCCCCATGTCTGAGTATGGACCTAGCTGGTTCGGCCCAGCCGAACGAAAGAAAAAGATGGAGGTGCAAATGCGTTGCCGTATAGCCCGCACGGATCGACGATACGTTCGACACGGTCCTTCAACGCACGAAAGCCATGCTCAAGGCCGAAGGACTGGACGTCGTGTCCGAGCTCGACCTGCAGAGCGTTCCCTCGGGAGAAACGGAAGGGAAGCAGCTCGCCCGCCGGCCGAGGATGGCGCAGGCGTCTTGTTGCCGTGCAATGTCGTCGTCCGACAGACGGACAAGGGCGTCGAAGTCTCCGCCATTGATCCGGAAGAGGAGATCGACGTCGTCAGGAGCGGACCGGACGGACCGCGGAACTCGCACAACCGGTCCGCGACAAGCTCCAATCCGTCTTCGCGGCTCTCTACTAGCCCATCTCGGGTCTACTTGCTTCCCGGCGGCCCTATAGCCGGGAAGCGACCATCCGTACTGAATGGCGCCTGCGCGCAAGATGAACGCGATGAGACCTGCGACGATTGCCGCGGGCCATGGCGGGATCGCGACCTCCACCATCCCCCGACATAGGTGACGGCACCGGCGAACACCTCCGTCAGATAGATCTCGCGGTTGATGATGACGCTCGTCTGATTGGCAAACGTGTCGCGAATGACCCCGCCGAAAGCGGCGGTCGCAACGTCCATCAGAATCGCCACCACGGGCCTGTCGATGATCGTCAGCACCTTCGCCGCTCCCATCACCGAGAGTATAGCTTGCCATTCCCACCGCATCGGCCCAGCGCAGTGGCTTTCCGAGCGCCTCGCCCAGATGCGCAAGGAACCAGGTGGCGCTACCGGCGGCGAAACAGACGAGCAGATAGGATTGATCGCTCACCCAGAAGACAGGCACGCCGAGCAGGAGATCCCGCAGCGCGCCACCGCCGATGCCGGTAAAGGTCGCTAGCAGGATGAAGGCGAGAATATCGAGCTTCAGGCGCTAGGCGACGATACCGCCGGAAACCGCAAAGATCGCGACACCGATGAAATCGAGTATCTGGAGAAGGAACGTCATGGGTCAGGTCCATCAGGTCAGGAAGGCGACGGACCTCGCCCCGGCGGCCGTGAAGCGCTCCTGAGAGCACTCTTCGCTATGCCGTCTTGTCGATCGTCTGGCCCGCCTCGCCCGTAGTACCTTCCGGCTTGGGCTGAGCTTTCGGCCCACCGCGTGCGACACCGACCATGGCCGGGCGCAGCACGCGCTCGCCGATGACGTAGCCGGTCTGGACGACCTGTACGACCGTGCCGTTCGGCACCTGGTCGTTGGCAACCTCGAACATCGCCTGATGGAAATTCGGATCGAATTTCTCGCCCGCCGGGTCGATCTGCTTCACACCGTTCTTTTCGAGCTGGTTGAGCATCTCGCGCTCGGTCATTTCCACGCCTTCCAGCAGCGACTTCAGACCGTCATCCGCATTGGCGCGCATCTCTTCCGGAACGGCGTTCAAGGCGCGACGCAGATTGTCGCTGACATTGAGCAGATCACGGGCAAAGTTGGCGATCGCATAGACCTTGGCGTCGGAAATTTCGCGCTCGGTCCTGCGGCGCAGGTTTTCCATCTCGGCCAGGGTGCGCAGCGTGCGCTCCTTCAGCTCGGCATTCTCCGCAGCCAGAGCCTCAACGTCCGTCACACCCTCGTCGTTGGCCGGATCCGTCGCTTCCGCTCCCTGAGCCCCGACGTCTACCCGCGCCTTTTCCTCCGCGGGATCCGTTGCGGCTTCGTTTTCCATGTTCTTGGCTTCGTCGCTCATCGTGTCCCCGTCATAGAAACGGCAGAAGTTAAACCGATTGTGGCTCGTATTTGAGGGTTCCGGCCGAGAAAATCAAGCCCGAAGCCCGTGTGACGGCCGTACCAGCCGCAAATGCCTTGCCAAACCAAAAGTCCGGCAAAACTACCAGTCCGATAAAACGAAAACCCCGGCGCATGCGGCGCCGAGGCCTTTCAGGCTCAATTCGCCATTGGTGCGAGCCAAGCGATCAGATGGACTTGCTGATCCAGTTCGCAAGTTGGCTCTTCGGGAGGACGCCGACCTGGCTGGCGGCAAGCTCTCCGTCCTTGAAAATGAGCAGCGTCGGAATGGAGCGCACGCCGTACTTGATCGCCGTATTCTGATTCTCTTCGACGTTCAGCTCGGCAATCTTGACCTTGCCCTGCATCTCCGCCGAAATCTCTTCCAGCGCGGGCGCGATCTGCTTGCACGGACCGCACCATTCCGCCCAGAAATCGACAAGGACGGGTTCGGAGGAATTCAGTACGTCGGTCTCGAAGGACGCATCGGTGACTTTTTCAGTCGCCATGGGGAACCTCTTCGGTTTGAGGGTCGCGCAAATACGACCCGCGTTGGTTCAAAAGTAGGAAGGCGGGCACAGGGCGTCAAGTGACGTACTCAGGAGGTGACAGTCAGTCCGTCGACCGCCCGATCGAGGACGTCCTGCGGGATCTCCATCAGTTGCGGCGTTTCCGTCCACAGAAGGCTCGCGCGCACCCGCTTTGCGAGATAAAGCGCGGACACCAGCAGACGATAGACGCCAAGCTGGGCGATATAGTCCTCCGGCACGGTTTCAAGCGTCTCGGGAGGCTTCGCGTTGGCCTTGTAGTCGGTGATAAGCACCTCGCCGTCGGCCACCGTCAACCGGTCGATCTGGCCCGAAACCGCGTATGCCTCGCCCTGCCCGTTCACTAGCGTCCCAACGATCGGCACTTCCGCACGGCTCGAAGGCGTGAAAACCTCGGCAAAGCCCGGATCATCGAGAACGGCGAAAATCTCCTCGAGAAGGGCCTCGCGACGCGACGCAAACTGCTCATCCAGCGCGGTATCGAGGTAGCTCTGGGCCCGAAACCGACGCTCTGCGGGCTCGATATCGGGCAGGGACTGCAACAATCTGTGGACGATCTGTCCGCGCACCAGTCCCCAGTGGTTCGGATCAAGGGCGGCCTCCAGCGCATGGCGCGGTTCCGGCTCCTCGATGGAATCAGCCATCAGGTCGGCGGCGCGCGACGGAGCCAGTCGCCGGGGCTGCTGGTGCGCCGGAGCGGGGTCTGAAATCCAGCCGGGCAACGGGACACCGTCCTCAGACACCTCTGCCTCTTCGCTCCCCGAAGCCTGCACCTTCTGCTCCTGAGAGGCCCCACCGTCGGGGCGCGGCCTTTGCCAGCATCGTGCGATGACGTCTCCGGCCGGATCCTTGATCTCGCGGGCTTCCGGCGACAGAGCGTGCTCCACGAGGTTGTGCCAGCAGCCTTCGGCGCCGCCCTGCCTGCCCGCAAAGCCACAGACAACCAGACGGTCGCGCGCCCGCGTCATCGCCACATAGAGAAGTCGGCGATATTCCTCCGCCGCCGCCTCGCGCACACCTGCAATCGCGTCCGCGTGCCAAGTCGTCTGATCGGCGGAAGACGGCTTCCAGACCAGTGCGGGCGCGGCAACGAGATCATCGGAAATCGGACGGGCGAGCACATCGGGATCGTGGCCGTGATGGGCGGGCTTGCCGCCGGAATCGACCAGAAACACGATCGGCGCTTCCAGGCCCTTGGCGCCGTGCACGGTCATGATGCGTACTGCGCCTCCGGCCCCTTCCATCTCGCGCTTGATTTCCGTGGGCGCGGCGGTGAGCCAGGCGAGGAAGCCTTCAAGCCCCGGCACGCCGGTCCGCTCGTAGTCGAGCGCAAGGTTCAGGAATTCGTCGAGCACATCGTCGACTTCCTGGCCGAGACGTTCGCGCATGCGCCGCCGTCCGCCGTCGGCACCCAGAATGCGGGCGTAGAATTCGTAAGGCGGCACGAAATCGGCCCGCGCGCGCCAGTCCTCGAGGGTTTCCAACGCGAGTTTCCAGGTGGGCTTTCCATCGGCGCGCACGCGCAGCGCCTGCCACAAGGTGCGCTCTCCGCGCTCATGGGCGAGCCGGAAAAGATCGTCGTCATCGAGCCCAAAAAGCGGGCTCTTGAGCAGGGCGGCGAGCGACAGGTCATCTTCGGCCAACAGCACGAAACGGCCCAAGGCGACGAGATCCTGCACCGCGATGTGCTCGCTCAAGACAAGCCGGTCGGCACCGGCCACCGCCACGCCCGCCATTTTCAGCGCACGGTTGAGCGCGGCGACGAAAGCTCCGCGCTTCCGTACCAGAACGAGCACATCGCCCGCGCGCGCCGTGCCCTCGCGCTGCCAGCCGGCGACGGTCTCCGCGATCCGGTCGGCGACGCGGATCATCGAGCTGCCGGGCCCGGCATGATCGAGCGGCAAACGCCAGTCATCGGGCGGGTCGGTCTTTTCCTCCGCCAGCATCGGCCAGATCTCGACCTCCCCCGGATCATTGCGTCTGACGGCCTCGTGTACCGGAGCTTCTCCGTCGCGCGACAGGCCCTTGCGCACGGCCTCATCGGCGAAAACGAGATCGACAGCGCCAAGCACATCCGAGGTGGAGCGGAAGGAAAGCGTCAACCGCACATCGTGGAAAAGGCCCCCGCCTTCGGTCGCGCGGCGCTGGAAGTAGCGCCGCATTTCCGCGAAATAGGCGGGAACGGCACCCTGGAACGAGTAGATCGACTGCTTTTCATCGCCCACGGCGAAAAGCGTGCGGGTGACGGGCCGCGCACCTTCACCGGCGAAGAATTCTTCCGCCAACGCGCGGATCACCTCCCATTGGCGCGGGCTGGTGTCCTGAGCCTCATCGACCAGAATGTGATCGAGACCCTGATCAAGCTTATATTGGACCCAGGCCGCAGCCTCACGGCTGGAGAGCAGGTTGGCGGTCTTGACCACCAGATCCTCGAAATCGAGCAGTCCGCGCTGGCGCTTGTCGTGCTCGTAGCTCTGGAGAACAGCATCGGCCAGCCGCATGAGCGCCGCGGTTCCCTCCATGGTGACGACGGCGCGGCGGCGTTCAAAAAGCGCGACGAGGCGTTCCGCCTCCTGCTCCATGCGCTCGGCCACATTGGGATAATCGCGCGCCACTCCGGCGGTCACCGTCGAGGCATAGGGAGTGCCCTCCTTGGTGAGGAAAACCGAGATATAGGCGTTTCGGCACTCCTCCGACGAAATCGCACTGAGCGATGCCTCCAGAGCATCCGCCTTCTTGTTGTCGGTCTTGCCGCCTGTCCGCAAAGCCTCCGCGATCACCTTGCGCCGCTCCGACTCGATGGCCTCATTCAGAACCTCAGCATCGCAGTCGGCCACAGTCGCACCGGGCTCAACACCGAAGGTGTGCGAAAGCGCCGTGAGGCCGTCTTCCAGCGTTCCGGCTTCCACGATCCAGCACCGCAGGTCATCGCGTCGTGCGATCACCGCATCGACCACGTCGACGACCTTACCGTCGGACATCAGAGATATCAGGCTCGCGAGCGCCCGGCCCAAGGGACCGTCCTCGTCTTGCGAGGCGTGATGTAGCACTTCTGCCCGAGCATCGAAGAGCAGCTCATTCTGAACGCGCTCATCAAGCACCGTGAAATGCCCGGCGACATTGGCCTCCAGCGGAAACTGGTGCAGCAACGACTCGCAAAAGGCGTGGATGGTCTGGATCTTCAGACCGCCGGGCGTTTCCAGCGCGGTGGCAAAAAGCCTGCGGGCACGGGCGAGCTTAGCCGCATCGGGAACGGCTTCCCCCATGTCGACAATGGCGGCAGCAAGCGCCGCGTCATCGAGCGAAATCCATGTCGCCAGCGTGTCGAAGACACGCGAGGCCATTTCCGCGGCCGCGGCCTTGGTGAAGGTGAGGCAGAGAAGGCGGGAGGGATCGGTGCCGTTCAGCAGCAGGCGCACGACGCGGCGGGCAAGTACGAAAGTCTTGCCCGCCCCCGCATTGGCACTCAACCAGGCGGAGGCCTGCGGTTCAGAGGCGTTTTGCTGATTTTGCAGCGTGAGGGCGGGGATATCCATCAGCTTTCGTCCTCCTCGCCCACCGACCATTCGCGCACGCGCGCCAGATGATCGTAATCGCCGTCCATACGCGCCTCGTATTTCGGCCGCGCCCGCGACAGATACCCCGTCTCAGGACGGTCATAGGCCCCGATCAGACCGCCGAGGCGCTCAAAGGAATCCTCGGCCAGATCGGTGATATCGACATCCTTCGTCCGCACGGATTTGTATTGGCCGGGCTCGGTTCCGCCCGACAACCGGATATAGGCGATCTCGGAGACGGTCTTGCCTTCCGCGATATCCCTGAATCCACCCCGCGTCGCCATGGCGGCTTCGAGCGGCAATTGCGGGGCGAAGAGGCTCGCCACTTCCTTGGTCGAGGGCGGGGTGCCGGTCTTGTAGTCGAGCAGCACGAGCGAGTCGTCGTCGGCGATGTCGATCCGGTCGGCCCGTCCGGTGAGGTGGAAGGGGCCCGCGGGTCTCGTGAGTTCAACCCGACCGCCGACCTCCGCATGACGGGCGGCGATATCCGACCGTCCGGCCTCGAACTCCAGCACGAACCACTGCGCGATACGCTCGAACCGCGGCCACCACAGGGCGTGGATTTCCGGAAATGCAGAAAGCGGGGCGAAGCGCTCACGCCCCATCTCGACAAGTTGGTCCAGCGCGGCCTGATCGAACAGACCTGCCCATTCGCTCAGAAAATCGGCCAGCACGTCGTGGATGAGCGTTCCGCGTTCCGCCGCTCCCGGCACGCCGCCCAAGGGGTCGACAGGATCTAGCTTCAGGATATCGCGGGCAAAGAGCGCGTAAGGATCGCGGATCCAGGTCTCAACGGCCGTGACGGAGATTCGGCGCGGGCGGGCCTCGACGGGCGGTTTGGGATAGGGGCGCACCGCAGGACGGACAGGACCGCTCGGCGCATCGAGCGCGCGGGCCCAGTCGAGAAAGCGTTTTCCGCGCGCCTGCATTTCCCTTGCCGGTTCAGGGCCCGCAAGTGTGAGAACCCGTTGAAGCCAGCGCGAAGCCACGGTCGGGGCGGAACCGGCGCGGGCAGCGCGCGACAGCACCACATGGGCCGCCCCCAGCCCTTGCACGAAGTCGTGCGCGGCAAGGCCGATGCGGCGTTCGGGCGGCTCCAGTTCGACATCGCGTTTCATCAGCCGGTTGAGCCAGGGATCGTTGCGGGTGGTGGCAGGCCACGTCCCCTCGTTCAACCCGGCGAGCACCAGCGTGTCAGGCCAATGAAGGCGCGCTTCCAGCGGCCCCCAAATGTGAATGCGCGGATCGACCGGCCCACGACGGTGAACGGGGATACCGGCGATCAGAGCGTCGAAGACGCCCGGCCAGCCGGCAGCGGGAATGGCGAGGCCCACAGATCCGGCTTCCACGATACCGGTGAGCGCACCGGCCAAGGCCTCACCCGCATCGCCGGAGAAAAGGGCAAGGTCCGATCCCGTCTCATCCGCAGCAAGGGCCTTCAGACAGGCGATGCTGCGCTCGGCCAGATCTTCGACCGGCACCACCGGCCCACGCCATTCGAAAAGCTCCTCCAGCGGCGCGAGAGCGGCACTCAGGCGCGTGCAGAGATCGCGCGCGGCCGTCCATTCCGCTTCAGACAAACGGCGCCAGCGCGGCAGGCGCGTATCGACGGCCGCTTCCGCCTCAGCCGCATCGAGCGCCTTCAGCAGCCCTTGCGAGCCGCGACGGGCACGCGGTCCGCGCAGGATGGCACGCTCCAAGGCACGGGTGACATCGCGGATGACCGCTGCAGGAAGGCCCAGTCGGCACAACGGGTGTTTCAGCAAGGCGAGCAGGGTGACGGGTTCCAGCCCGTCGAGCGCGGCTTCGGCGGCAAGCCTTGCAAGGGTTGCCGGCGGAGACTGATCGAACGGCTGGCCAGCGCTGTCATCGACGGGGAGATCCCAGCGCCGCAACTCCCCGGCGACCCGGCGCGCGAGCATCCGATCGGGGGTGACGAGTGCCGCCTGACGGCCATCCGCCACAGCCTCGCGAAGCGCGAGCGCCAGCGCCAGCGCCTCTTCCGCCTCGTTGCGCGCGACAACCAGCGAGACATCCGCGAAGGCCTCCGAGGCCCGCTCCAGAACGGGTTCAGAGAGAAAGGCGCGCCAGGCATCCGTGGTCTCCGCCGGACGTAGTGCCTCGCCGACGATCACACCGCGATCGGCCAATACAGGCGATGCAGGCTCCGCAAGATTGACGACCTGATCGCGATCGGCCCCCAGATGCATCAGCAGTTTTTTCAGGCCGTATTGCGGGTGAGAAGGCACGGTGTCAGGCCCCTCCGACAAGGCGCGCCACACCGTCTCGTCCATGCCCCGGTCAAGACCGGGCAGAACCACGGCTCCCTTTTCCAGATGCACCACCACCTTGATCAGATCGGCGGTGGCGGGCACCGAACCGGTGGACCCTGCGACGATCACCGGCCCCTTGGGCGGGTTTTGCGCAAGCCTTTCCGCTTCGCGCCGGATCAGGGCGGAACGGCGGGCATTTGGATCGAGCAGGCCGTTTTCCTTCAAAAGAGCGGGCCAGGCCTGCGTTGCGATCTTCAGGAATTCCAGCGTGATCTGCCAATACTCGGCATAGTTGTCGGGAACGAGCACCGCGATCGTCTGCCAGTCGGCCTCTTCCGTCTCGATCTGATCCATCAGCGAGAGGAGATCGGAGGCAAGCCAGGCGGCATCGGCGGGGGAGGCCGGAATGGTGATTGCCTCGCCCGGCTTCAGCTTCAGGATTTCGGGACGGACCTTGGTCGCCCAGGCGAGGATCAGCCGCGTCATGACGATACGCCGCTCCATGTCGCTCATGGCGGGCGGCAACGGTTCGAGATCGGGGGAGGTGTGCAGTACCAGTTCGCTCTCGTCGACACCGCCGAGCGGCCGGATCGTCGGCAGGAACGCCACGTGTCCGCCGAACGCGCGCTGGAAAGCCTCGCGGATCGTGCGGGCCGCATGCTGGGTCGGCAGGTAGATCGTAGCATCGGCCAGGGCGAGAGGATCGCGACCGGGCGCGAAACCGGGCACCAGCGAGCCGTCGATCAGCCGGTCGACCAACGTGTCCAGAAACGGTGCGCTCGGCGGGATCGTGTAAAGGCGCGGCTCGGCCGACATCAAAGCCCCCAGGATGGAATCAACCCGGCAAGCTTAGGCCAATTCGCATGTCGACCGAAACGATCGGATGAGCGAAACCGAGTGATCTCAGGCCGCGCTTTCACGCACCTTCGCTTCCGCCTTGGCGATGGCATCAGGCGTGCCCACATGGATCCACAGCCCTTCCATGCGCACGCCGTAAAGCCGCCCCTGCTCGATCGCCTTGTCGAAAAGTTCGTTCAGGGAAAAGGGCTCTTCCGGGGCGCCGTCGAAGAGACGGGGATGAAGCAGTGCCGTGCCCGCATAGGCGAAAGGCGCCACCTTGCGTTCCTCGCGCCGCGACAGCAGGCCGTCGCGATCCATGACGAAATCGCCCAGTCCCGGATAGCCGACCGTCTCCACGGTGGAGGCGAGCATCAGCAGCGCATCCATGCAGCTGTCGTCCCAGGCCTCGAACATAACGTTCAGGTTGGGGCGGGCGCCCTCGATCCAGAAGCTGTCGGAATTGAACAGCAGGAACGGGTCGGGGCCCAGCGTGTCGAGCGCGTGGACGATACCGCCGCCCGTCTCCAAAAGCGCGTCGCGCTCGTCGGAAATCTCGATCTTCGGGGCGGAGCGACGGGCAAGATGAACTTCCACCAGATCGGCGAGCCAATGGACATTGACCACGGCGGTTTCGACACCGGCCTCGACCATTCGATCAAGGCTGCGATCGATCAGCGCCTTGCCAGCGACCTCCACGAGGGGCTTGGGGGTCGTCGCGGTCAGGGGCCGCATGCGCTTGCCGAGACCGGCGGCCAGGATCATCGCCTTGTGCGGGCGGAACGTCTTCTTGTCTGTCATTTCTTCAATCTCGAGGGCCGTTCATCGGCCTCATCCGTCTTCTATCGTGGCGCGAATCGATCGTACCAGAGCTTTATGTCGGAAAGCTCAGGATGCGAAAGAGAGCGTTCCAGGTAGGTAAAGAGCCGCGGCATGTGTGCAAGATAGCCGGGCTTGCCGTCGCGCCGGGCAAGGCGCGTGAAAATGCCGATGATCTTCGTCACCCGATGGGCTGCAAGGATGGCATAATCGCGGCGCAATGCCTCTTCGTCGAAATCCGGATCGCGCGCGCGGCGGATATCGACATAAGCCGCAACGAGCGCCTCTTCCAGTTCTGCGGGAACGGTGACGCGGGCGTCCTGTGCAAGGGATGCCAGGTCATAGGCCTCCGGCCCCAGCACCGCATCCTGAAAATCGATCAGTCCCAGCCGGTCATTGCCCGTCTCGCCATCGCGCCAGATCAGGTTCGGCGAATGGAAGTCGCGCAGGATCCAGGTCTTGCGCGAACTCTCCAGCATGGTGATGAGCCGGTCCCAGATCCGGTGGAATGCGACCGACGCCTCCTCGGAAGCCGGCGCGCCCGTCACATCAGGGACGTACCAGTCGAGATAGAGATCGGCCTCGATCATCAAAGCGTCGCGATCATAGGCCGGCAGCCGATAGGCGGTGCCATGTTCAAGCGCCACCTCGGCGGGCCAGTCACGGGCATGGAAATCGGCCAGAAGCTCCACCGCGGCCTCATAGCGCTCGGCAATCGGCGCCCCGTCGGCAACGATCGCCCCGCGGCCCAGATCCTCGATCAGCAGAAAGCCAACCTCGAGATCGGCGGCATAGATCTCAGGTGCGCAGAAGCCCGCCTCTCGCAACGCGCTGTCCACGGCCACGAACGGACGGACATCTTCCGCCAGATGGGCGATGCGGCTGTAGGGCTTGCCGAGACACACGGGCGGGCCATCGGGGCGCGCAGGCGCGTTCATAGCGATGGCGTGGCGCTCGGTAGTGTCGACGGTCTCGTAGCGACGTGCGAAGGCATCGCCCTGCAGGAAACGCCGGGCGGCGCCGTTCCAGCCGGAGCGCTCCAGAAACGCGCGCAGCATAAGGCTGCGGGGAAGCCGTTCCGCCCAGTCGCCCGTATCCGCCGCAAAGGTCGCGACGCGGGCATCAGGGGTCTCGCCCTGCTCCAGAAGCAGCCACAGCGTGTCGGCGGGGAGCAACCCTTCCACCCTCCCCGGCCATTCGATCAGCGCCACACCGTCGGTCAGCATGTCGTCGAGCCCCAGTTCCTCGACTTCCTCGGGATCCTCTGTGCGATAGAGATCGAGGTGAGCAACGGAAAAGCGGGGAAAATCGTAAGGCTGGACGAGCGTGAAGGTGGGGCTTGGAACCTCAAGCTCCGCGTCGTCGGCCAGCGCACGCAGAAGAGCGCGGACGAGCGTCGTCTTTCCCGCGCCGAGATCGCCCTGCAGCGCCACCGTATCGCCGATGCACAGGATCATGGCGAGATCCTCCGCCAGAGATCGCGCGGCGGCTTCGTCGGCGAGATCGATGCGCAAGGGTCGTAAGGCGGACACGGGCGTGCTTCTCGAACGTTGTTGCAAGCGTGCGGCTTATAGCGCATGTCGGGGCCTGTGGTGAAGGAAAAGCGGCGACATAGCCCCGTGTCTTTTAAGCCGTCCCCGACGCACGCCTCTGCATCGAAATAAACTCAAATGCCTAGGATCGGGCCTACTCCGCCGCGTCGCACTCGCGCACCTTCGGCTTTTGCGGGAACTTGGCGATCACCGTGGTGCCGACATTTTCCTCGGACTGGATCTCCACCGAACCGCCGTGCAGTTCCACGAAGCTTCTGACGATCGCCAGTCCCAGCCCGGCTCCGCGACGGCGCGACCCGGAGGTGTGGCCGACGAAACGCGAAAACACCGTATCGATGTTTTCCTTGGCGATGCCGCAGCCGTGATCGCGCACGACGAAACGAATCTCGCTGCCGGTGCGCGTGCAGGCCAGTTCCACCACGCCGCCCTCGTCGGAATAGCGGATCGCATTGGAAATCAGATTGAACAGCACCTGGCGAAGCCGCCGCTCGTCGGCAACGAAGGTTCCGATATCCTTCGGCACGTCGACGCGCAGATCGATATGGGTGTCGACCAGCCGGTCCTTGAGCCCTTCGATCGCGCCGGTGACCACATCCGCGATCTCCACCTCGCCGAGATCCAGCTCCATGATGCCCGCATCGATGGTCGCAAGATCGAGAATGTCGTTAATGATCGCAAGAAGCGCGGAAGACGACGACATGATGTAGTCGGTGTATTCCGACTGCTTTTCCGTCAGCGTGCCGAACTTGGGATCGGAGAGGAGCTGGGCAAAGCCGATGATGTTGGTCAGCGGCGAGCGCAACTCGTAGGACACGTGCTGGACGAAGGTGTTCTTGAGCTGATCGGCCTCGCGCAAGGCTTCGTTTTTGTCCATCAGCGCGCGCTCGACATTGACCGAGTCCGTCACGTTGACGAAGCCGACCAGCGTGCCGCCATCCGGCAGAGGCACGGTGGTGTAGTCGAGCACGTTGCCGTCGGGGCGCTGCATGCGGCCGGAAGCGCGCGCGCGGTTGTCGGCAAGGCCGGTGATGGTCGTCGTCAGCCCCTTCCAGGCTTGCGGGTCGGAGAAGAGACGCGCGCAGGTGCCGAAGATCGTGGAGACGTGCGGGCTTTCGCTGAGATCCTCCTCCTGGAGCTGCCAGAAGGAGGTGAAGGCCGGATTCCACAGACGCAGGCGTCCGTCGGAGCCGAACACGGCAACGGCCTCGGTCAGGTGATCCAGCGTCTCGCCCTGAACGCGGATCAGCGCGTTGTAGCGGCTCTCCAGCTCGATGCGCTCGGTGACGTTCTCGTAGATGTAGGTCACGCCGCCCTTGGCGTGCGGATTGGCGATGACACGCAGCGTCTGGCCGTCGGGAAGATGCCACCACACCTCGCGTGGCTCCAGCGACTGATAGCTTTCCAGGTGCTTTCTCTGCCACTGCCGGTAGTCGGCCTGCTCGGGCAGCTTGCGCGCCGCGCGCATGGCATCGAGCACCGCGCCATCCTCCGGCCCGCCTTCCAGGAAGGCCGTGTCGAGACCGAACAGGGTCTGGAAGGCCGCGTTGTGGAACTGCAGGCGACGGTCAGGACCGAAGATCGCAACGGCCGTGGCGAGCTGATCGAGCGTGCGGGCGTGGAACTCCAAGGTGCGCTTCAGCTCTGCGCGCATCTGCTCAAGTTCGCTGGTATCGAGCGCCAACCCGGCGCTGCCGGACGACTGCGTGACGTCGATGACGTCGAACACATGCCGACGACCGGCCGCGACCACGGGTAGACGCGCCTTGAACTGGCCGTCGTCGTCACGCTCCTCGGTCATGGCGCGGCGCCCGGCGGCATCGAGCAATTCGATATCCTGCTCCACCGCGCTTTCGGCATCGGCCTCCACGGCGGCGGCATAGGCGCGGTTGACCCAAGATATGTGCCCTTCCGAATCGCGCAGCCAGACGGGACCGTCGAGCGTATCGAGCAGGGCCTTGAGCGTCGTCATGTCGGAATTGAGACGCGCGTGATCGTGCGTCAGATCGGCATGACGGGCGCGCTCGCCGGTCAGGTCGCGCAGACGCAACACCGCCCAGCCTCCGGCGGTGCGTCCCGAGGCTTCGATGAAGCCGCCTTCGCGGGCCTGAAGCGTCAAGGTGAAGGCGGCGCCGTTTTCGCGCAGCATCTCCAGCAGGCCTTCAAGCCGCACGGCGCTGTCGGGCTGCAACCACGTTCCGAAGGCCAGCAGGGCATTGGGACTGCGCGGCGCACCACTCGCCCCGTTGAGACCGCCGAGAACAATCGGCTCGGCCGAGCGCGACGGCCACACGACCAGACGCTGATCATCGGTATCGAGCACGCCTTCCAACCGGTCGAGACGCAGCTTGAGATCGCCGTTTTCAGTAATCAGCCTTTCCAGACGGGCCTGAGTCCGGCGGCGAATGCGTACTATGCCGATCGCACTGGCCACACCGAAGGCGACGGCGCCGACGAATGCGGCGAACCAGATCACTTCCAGGGAATTGAGGGGACCGGCAAGAAGCGACATGTCAGGCAGAGCTGCCTCGGCGGGCGAAAGAGCGGCGCCAAGAAAGGGAAGAACGGCAACAAGGCTCGTCGTGCCCAGCAGCGAGAATGCAATGGAACGGCGTCGCTTGCGGGCCCGGGATTTCGGCTCCACGTATTGGAAGCCCGGATCGGCGCCCCGCGCATCGCTCTCAGAACCGTCACATGGAATCCACCCGTGTCGCGCCGCGTTGACACGGGCACGGAGTCTGCCGCAGTCCGGCATGAAAACCGTCCCCTCTGCCGCTGGAGGCGTGAATGAAACCCCGAATCCCGTCGCCGTCTGCCTCATGCGGCGTGCGATTCGCTTTACCATAACGTGTTTGGGAATCAGGCAGAAGAGTACCAACCCCTAAAACAGAAAACGAAGCGCGCCTATGACGCACTCCGCGAGTCAATCCCGGGGTTTGGTTCGGGCCGGAGCGGTGGAAAACCTTTGGACATCGACGCCAGATGACGTCGATGCCGTTCCGCCCGGCCCGATCCGGATCAGTACTTGTAGTGCTCACTCTTGTAAGGACCGGCCTTGTCGATGTCGAGATAGGCGGCCTGTTCGTCGGAAAGCACCGTCAGCTTCGCGCCGAGTTTGTCGAGATGCAGGCGAGCAACCTTTTCGTCGAGGTGCTTGGGCAGCACGTAGACTTGGTTCTTGTACTGGTCGCCCTTGGTGAAGAGCTCGATCTGAGCCAGCACCTGGTTGGTGAAGGAGGCGGACATCACGTAGCTCGGGTGACCCGTGGCGTTGCCGAGGTTCACCAGACGGCCCTCGGAGAGCAGGATCATGCGCTTGCCTTCGGGGAACTCGATGAGATCCACCTGCGGCTTCACATTGGTCCACTTGTAGTTCTTCAGGCTGGCGACCTGAATCTCGTTGTCGAAGTGGCCGATGTTGCACACGATCGCCATGTCCTTCATGGCGCGCATGTGGTCGAGCGTGATGGTGTCCTTGTTGCCCGTGGCGGTGACGAAGATGTCAGCCGTCGGAGCAACCTCTTCCAGCGTACGAACCTCGTAGCCGTCCATAGCCGCCTGCAGGGCGCAGATCGGGTCGATCTCGGTGACGACGACGCGCGCGCCGGCACCCGACAGGGAGTGGGCCGAGCCCTTGCCGACATCGCCGTAGCCACATACGACGGCGACCTTGCCAGCCATCATCACGTCGGTACCGCGGCGGATGCCGTCGACGAGCGATTCACGGCAACCGTAGCGGTTGTCGAACTTCGACTTGGTGACGCTGTCGTTGACGTTGATCGCCGGGAAGGGCAGCTCGCCGCGATGCTCCATCTGGTAGAGCCGCATGACGCCCGTGGTCGTCTCTTCCGACACACCCTTGATGCTGTCGCGAATAGCGGAATACCAACCCGGGTTCTTGGCGAGGCGCTTCTTGATGGTGGTGAAAAGCGCTTCCTCTTCCTCGTTCGACGGATTGTCGAGGACGCTCGGGTCCTTCTCCGCCTTGGCACCGAGCAGCACCAGCATGGTGGCGTCGCCGCCGTCGTCGAGGATCATGTTGGCGGTCTGGCCGTCGCCGAACTCGAAGATCTTGTCAGCGTATTCCCAGTACTCTTCCAGCGTCTCGCCCTTGACGGCGAAGATCGGAACGCCCGTCTTGGCGATTGCCGCAGCGGCCTGGTCCTGGGTAGAGAAGATGTTGCACGAGGCCCAGCGGACACCGGCGCCCAGCCCAACCAGCGTCTCGATGAGAACGGCGGTCTGGATCGTCATGTGAAGCGAGCCGGCGATGCGTGCGCCCTTCAGCGGTTTGGAGGAACCGAATTCCTCACGGGCTGCCATCAAACCCGGCATCTCGGTCTCGGCGATGTCGATCTCGGTGCGCCCCCAATCGGCAAGGGCAATGTCTTTGACGATATAGTCAGTCGCGGTCATGAGAATTCCTGTGGCTGCGTGAACCGTAAATGCGATGATTCGGGGTGGAGCCCCTCAACGTCCCGCGGCCGTAAGCCGGCCGAAACGATCGGCCGCGTTATAACGCCGATAGGGAAATGCGGCAATAAGGATATAAAGATTTCTTTATATTGAAGATCAAGACGTTAATCGACCGTCGGCAGAATCGCGCCAAGCGGCTTTGCCGGAAAGATGCACATTCGGCCGATGCAATCGCACTGCACCCGCACAGCCAACGCGCGACGAAGCCTACCGGATACCGGCGAAGAAACTGATCGGGTTCACAATTTCGGAGCGGCCGTCTATCGGTTCATTCTTCGAACGGAAACGGGAAATGCGGAGGCCGGGGCCCAATGCCGCCGGGACCAAGGATCGAGACTGACACTCAATCCATCTCACCGAAGCTCTGCTCGACGAGATCGACGATGGCATTCATCGCCGCTTCGGCTTCGCGCCCCGCGGTTGCGACGCGGATACAGCAGCCGGGGCTGGCGGCCAGCATCATCAGCCCCATGATCGAGGTACCGCCGACGGTCTGACCGTCACGCGAGACTTCCACCTGGGCGTCGAACTGCTCGACCAGCTTGACGAGGCGGGCGGACGCGCGCGCATGCAATCCGCGCCGATTGACGATCTTGAGATCCCGTTCCATGGCGGGCGTCTCGATCCGCTCATATCGATGAGCGTCGTCCGCGTCCACCTCTTCGGCGAGCGCGGCCTGTTGTTTTTCGGGACTGTGCGGACGATCGTTCTGGATCACGATGCGCTCTCCTTACTGCTTACTGCCCCGACAAAACCTGACTGGCGACGGAGATGTACTTCCGTCCCGCCTTGCGCGCCTGCTCGACCGCGTCGGCGAGCGAGCCGTCGGCCCGCACACTTGCCAACTTGATCAGCATCGGCAGGTTCACGCCGGCGACCACTTCCACGTTCTTGCCTTCCATCACGGAGATGGCGAGGTTCGAGGGAGTGCCGCCGAACATGTCGGTCAAGAGCACGACACCGGCTCCCTCATTCACCCGCTCCACGGCCGCCAGGATGTCCTGACGACGTTGTTCCATATCATCGTCGGGACCGATGGAGATGGTGGCTACCCGCTCTTGCGGACCGACCACATGCTCCAGCGCCAACTTGAATTCCTCTGCCAAACGTCCATGCGTGACGAGGACGAGACCTATCATCTCTGACCCGCTAATATGCTTGTCACCTGCGTGCCAGTTTGTTCGGGACAACAGTCCCTCCCGACACATCCATCAGCTTTGCCGCGCACCCGATGTCTCGAACACCTTGCCCGGTTCAACACCAGATCCCCCAACGCCCTGCCTCTTAACGCCCCGCGCGTCGGTGCCGTTTCCGAGAGGGAACCAACCTGTCCCGACACCCGCCGGCTTATTTTCAGAACGCTCATCTTGGCGCTGCTTCGCCGCAGTGCAAGAAAAATCGCCAGATGACCGGTTAAATTTCGCGCGAATGCGACTCTTCCGCCAACACCATGGCCGAAAATGCCTATAGGGAAACACGGTGTCGCGAAATACCCGCATCTTTCATCAGTTGCGAACGCAACCATGCCTCAATCTCAGGCAAGATGCTGCAATGCAGCCAGGCTCAGCGCCAGGGCCTGTCCGACATCGCATTCGGGCACCGGCTGGCGCGGTAGACGAATGCCGTTGACCTCGATGCTCAGCGCATCTTCCTCCGGCATGCGGGGCAGCACCTTGGTCGGCACGAGATCGACGACAAGCCGCACGACCGCGGACGGCAGATAGGGCATCGCGCGAACGCCGCGCCCGCGCTGTTCGATCAAACCGGCGATCGACGGCGGCACGCGCGCAAGCAATCGTCCGCTCGCAACCTCCAGCGCCACGCGGTCATCCCCGACCAGCGCCGCGAAATGCCCGGCCCCTTGCGCGTGTTCGACCAGTGCAAGGCCCAGGGCCGACTTGCCCGAGCCGGACGGGCCGCGGATCATCACGCCGTTCGTCGCAATGACGACGCATGTGGCGTAGGTGGTTGCCGAGATGCTCATGCCGTCCCAGCTCCTTTGGATACACGGTGAGCGGGAAGCCGCACTGTGAAGCGGGCCCCGCGGATCCTGTCGGTTCCCTCCTCATCCGTCTCCACCCGGTTCCCGGCTGAAATGGTGCCGCGATGGGCCTCCACAATCTGCCGCGAGATCGACAGGCCGAGGCCGGAGTTGTTGCCGAACTCCTCGCCTTCCGGCCGATCCGTATAAAAGCGCTCGAAGATGCGCTCGGCGACATCGGGGCGGATACCGGGACCGTCGTCATCCACCGTGATGACGATGTCATGGCCCTCGCGCTCGACGCGCAACACGACACGCCCGTCAGCGGGCGAGAAGGAGCGCGCATTGTCGAGCAGGTTGTTGAACACCTGCCCCAGTCGCGAGCCGTTGCCCTGTACCTTGAAGGCATGCGCCTCGCGCGGCTTGACGAGATCGAGCAGCACTTCCGGGTCGCCGTCGCGCCGCACCTGCTGCGCCGCATGGACGACCCCTTTCAGAAGTTCCGCGATATCGAGCGGCTCGGAATTGGAGCGCGCCAGCTCCGCATCGAGCCGCGAGGCATCGGAAATGTCGGAGATCAGGCGATCGAGCCTGCGCACGTCATGCAGGATCACATGGAGCAGCCGCTCGCGCGATTCCTCGTTGCGCGCCAAAGGCAGGGTCTCCACCGCGCTTCGCAGCGAGGTCAGCAGATTCTTCAACTCATGCGCCACATCGGCGGCGAACCGTTCGATCGCGTCGATACGATTGTAGAGCGCATTGGTCATGTCGCGCAGATTCCGCGCCAGATTGCCGATCTCATCCTGGCGACCGGCGAATTCTGGGATTTCCTGACGCGAATCGACGCCGCGCCGCACCCGTTCGGCCGCAGCCGCCAAGCGGCGCACGGGGCCTGCGATGGTGCCCGCCACCATCACGGCCAGAACCGTGGTGACGATGGCCGCAACAAGAAAGACGCGCAGGATCGCCCAGCGTTCGGCGGCGACGATATCGTCGATGTCGCCGCCTTGCGTCGACAACAGCAGAGCGCCCAGCACCGCACGGAACCGCTGAACAGGCACAGCGACGGAGACGATCAGTTCGCCCTTTGCCGACACCCGCACGATGGAAACCGGAAAGCCGCCCATCGCAGCGACGATTTCCGGATATTTCTTGCCGTTGCCGCCAACGGCTTCCTCATAGAGCGGCAGATCTCCGCGGCGCATCCAGAGCTTGATCTTCTGCCAGATCTTTTCCAGCCAGCCGGTCGTGTCTTCTTTTGCAGACGGCAGGTCGTAGCGCAGGATCTGACCGCGGGCATAAAGGTGCCGGCTGTCGAGGATCAGCGTTCCGTCGGGATCGTAGATGCGCGCGCGCGTCTTGGTCGGCGAGATCAGCCGTCGCAGCACCGGAGCAACGCGCTCGGGATTGATCGGGAAATCGAGTGCCCGGGACTGGTCCTCATTGGGCGAGATGCTCTCACCCGCCTGCAGCTCCAGCAGTTTTTCCGGACCGACGGTGATGGCGTCGGTATCGACGGTGGCGGAAGCCGCGATCGCGCCGGCAATGATCTGGCCCTGGATCAGAAGGCTCTGGACGCGCGCATCGATCAGTCCGGCACGGAACTGGTTGAGATAGAGAATGCCGGAGGCCAGGGCCAGAAGGGCAACGAGATTGAGGACGACGATGCGTCGAGTGAGGCTGGAAAAGACATAGGTCGAGAGCAGGGCGCCCGCGCGCACCAACAGCCGCCGCCGCACCCTGCGGCGTCCAACGCGACGCTTGTCGCCGGCATTCGCGGCTTCCGTGCGCGTATCGATGATCGTCACTCCGGATCTACACCGTCACCCCGCGCGGCACTTTCATCTGTCGGGCGGATGACCTGGCCGGTTTTGCAGCCTCGACGTCGGACAAGTCAATCGCGCGGCACTACCATGCACACGATATCATGTACGCCGAGGCCACGTCCGCTCCCGGCGGCGCGGCGCCGAAGGGGGGCTCCTGCGCTAGCCTTCGCGGAAACGATAGCCGACGCCGTAAAGCGTCTCGATCATGTCGAATTCCTTGTCGACCACCTTGAACTTCTTGCGAAGCCGCTTGATGTGGCTATCGATGGTGCGATCGTCGACATAGACCTGATCCTCATAGGCCGCGTCCATCAGGGCGTTGCGGCTCTTGACCACTCCGGGACGCTGGGCGAGCGAATAGAGGATCAGGAATTCGGTCACGGTCAGCGTCACCTGACGTCCCTGCCAGGTGCAGGTGTGACGCTCCTGATCCATAACGAGCTGACCGCGCTCCAGAGTGCGCGCATCCTCGCCCTTGGGCGCGGAGGCATCGCGCGGCTGCGACCGGCGCAGGACCGAGCGCACGCGCTCCACCAGCAGACGCTGGGAGAAAGGTTTGCGGATGAAGTCGTCGGCGCCCATCTTCAGGCCGAACAACTCATCGATCTCATCGTCCTTGGAGGTGAGAAAGATGACCGGCATGTCGGAGCGCTGACGCAGGCGGCGCAGCAGCTCCATGCCGTCCATACGCGGCATTTTGATGTCGAGGATGGCGAGATCGACCGGATCACCGCTCAATCCGTCCAGCGCGGAGGCGCCGTCCGTATAGGTCTGCACCCTGTAGCCCTCGGACTCCAAAGCGATAGAGACGGACGTGAGAATGTTGCGGTCATCGTCCACAAGAGCAATCGTGGGCATGAGGCGAGCCTGTTTTCCTGTTCTTTCAAGAATACCGTCATCCGGTTGCGTTTGGCGACTAAAATACGAACAAATTAAGGTAACCGCGAAGTCAACCGTCCAAGCGCTTTCTGCACTTATGTTATAAGATACTGGAATTAATACAAAAATCCAATTTGAAGCGAAATAGCCGCACAGACAGTTCGCTCAAAGCCCGAAGCCCTGGCGTCAACTCACGAACGCCGTCCCTGTGGACACGGAACCGGCACTTGGCAATCCTGACGCTCCACCTGTCTCCCGCAAGAAGAAGCCCCCGGTATTGCCATGAACGAGACCGACGACTTCCACCCGCTCACCGCCACCCGCAAGATCCTGCGAAGCGTCGCCACGGGGGCGCTCGCCACACTCGAGCCGGAAGGCGGGGCACCGTATGGCTCGCTCGTCACGGTGGCGACCGATTTCGACGGGGCGCCGATCCTGCTTCTGTCCGACCTCGCGCTTCATACGCGCAATCTGAAGGTGGACGGGCGCGTAGGGCTTTTGCTGGAGGAGCACAATCCGTTCGAACCGCTTCAGGGGGCTCGGCTGTCGCTGAACGGCACGATCGAGCGCACAGAAAACGCGGATGCGCGCCGCCGTTTTCTCGCGCGCCACGACGATGCCCGCGGCTTTGCGGATTTCGCGGACTTTTCGTTATACAGGCTGACACCCGGACGCGGACATCTGGTCGCCGACTTCGGCCGGATCAACGACCTCTCAGGTTCCGACCTGCTCATCGACACAAGCGCGGCCGCCTCACTGACGGACAGCGAAGAGGGCATTGTCGCCCACATGAACGAGGATCACCGCGATGCTCTTGCCCTTTACGCCACGCGCCTCGTCGCGATGCCGGGGATCTGCGATCAGACCGCTCCCTTGCCGGACGGCTGGACGATGACCGGGTGCGATCCGCTTGGGATCGACCTGCGCAGCGATGACGGGCGGCACACAGCGCGACTTGATTTCGAGGAGGCGGTCACGGACGCCATGGAGATGTGCGCGACACTGGTTGCGCTGGCGAAGAAGGCGCGCCTGAAATGAAAAACGAAGCCGGCAATAGACTTTCGTAGCGGCACACCTTACCGCCTGTGATAATTTAATCGATTTAGGCATCTGATAATGTTGGGCATGAACCTTGTCCCGGAACAATCGATCAACTAACGTCGCGCAACTTGCCGAGCCCCTACGGCCGGCAAGCAGGTTCCGGGCCCGATCACAAGAAAAATACGCCGGATCCTTTTTGTAACGCAGTCGGCTTGCGTTTCATGACGCGACTTGCCCTGCGGCACACAGGACGGAACGTCCCAACGGGAAGCGGCATCAAGCCGACAACAACAAGAAAAACGGCCATTGGCCGCATCAGTGGTCTTAGGTGCGTCAGAACCGGAACAAAAGACTCATCCGGGCAGGAAAGCACGATCCAATCAGGGTGTCTTCGAAGATGAGAGAAACAGGACTTCGCAACCCAGCCAAGGGCGCTTACCTCGTCGGTCTGACCAGAGCCGCCGGAGTGCACTGGAACCTGCTGGAACCGAAGCTCTACGAGGAAGCCATCCGGCGTGGCGAAGGCGAAATGGTCGCGGGAGGGGCCTTCGTCGCCGATACCGGACAGCACACGGGCCGCTCACCGAAAGACAAGTTCATCGTCGAGGATGATCTCACCCGCAACACCGTGTGGTGGGACAACAACCGGCGCATGTCGGGCGAGCATTTCGACCGGCTGTTCGACGATTTCCGCGCCCATGTGGCCGGACGCGATCTGTTTGCGCAGGATCTCTACGGCGGCGCCGACCCGGCGCACCGCATCGCCACGCGCGTCTATTCTGAATATGCCTGGCACAACATCTTCATCCGCAACCTGCTGCGCCGTCCCGAGCGCAGCGAGCTTGCCGATTTCGATCCCGAATTCACGCTGATCGACCTACCGAGCTTCCGCGCAGATCCCGAGCGTCACGGCTGCCGTTCGGAAACGATCATCGCGTGCAACTTCTCAAAGAAGGTGATCCTGATCGGCGGCACGGAATACGCGGGCGAGATCAAGAAATCTGTCTTCACCATTCTCAACTTCCTGCTGCCGTCCAAGGGCGTGATGCCGATGCACTGCTCGGCCAATGTGGGCAACAAGGAAGACACCGCCGTCTTCTTCGGCCTGTCCGGCACGGGCAAGACGACGCTTTCCGCCGATCCCAAACGCACGTTGGTCGGCGATGACGAGCACGGCTGGTCGGAAACGGGCGTCTTCAATTTCGAAGGCGGCTGCTACGCCAAGACGATCAATCTCTCGGCCGAAGCAGAGCCGGAGATTTTTGCGACGACGGGGCGTTTCGGTACGATCCTGGAAAACGTGGTCATCGATCCCGATACGCGGCAGCCGGACTTCGACGACAGCTCGAAGACCGAGAACACCCGCTGCGCCTATCCGATCCACTACATTCCCAATGCGAGCCTCTCCGGCCAGGCTCCGCAGCCCAAGAACATCATCATGCTGACGGCGGACGCCTTCGGGGTGATGTCGCCCATCGCGAAGCTGACGCCCGCACAGGCCATGTACACGTTCCTGTCCGGCTACACCGCCAAGGTGGCCGGGACCGAGCGCGACGTGACCGAACCGCAGGCGACGTTCTCGACCTGCTTCGGCGCGCCCTTCCTGCCGCGTCACCCCTCAGAATACGGCAACCTGCTGCGCGATCTCATCGCGAAATACGGTGTCGATTGCTGGCTGGTGAACACGGGCTGGACCGGCGGGGCCTACGGCGTGGGCGCGCGCATGCCGATCAAGGCGACCCGCGCGCTCCTCTCCGCGGCGCTTGACGGTTCGCTGAAGGACGTCGAATTCCGCATCGATCCGAATTTCGGTTTCCAGGTGCCGGTGGAAGTGCCAGGCGTGGACGGGTCCATTCTCGATCCGCGCTCCACGTGGTCCGACAAGGTGGCCTTCGACACCCAGGCACGCAAACTGGTGCAGATGTTCATCGACAACTTCACCCAGTTCGAAGCCCATGTGGATGCCGATGTACGCAACGCCGCACCGACGGGCCGCAAGGCGGCTGCCGGATAGGATCGATAGATCTGCAATTCGACAAAAGGCGTCCGGAGCGATCCGGGCACTTTGTTCGTTGCGGAAGGGCCGCCACGAAAGTCCGGCCGGGGGCTCCCACCTAAACCGGACATTTAAGTTTCACTGCTAAAACAACAGATCAGAGCCGTTCGATCCGAGCTCGAAACCTTGTTTGGCAGGACCTGATGTTCTGGACACTTCTTCGCCGTTCCATGGGCACGCTTCAAGATCACGCAGGCCCCATCATGTTCAGGTCCGTGTCCAAAGGCTACTGGCTCGCCCTTTTCTTCGTCACCTTCGGCGCGTGGATCAATCCGGGGCTCGGCCTTCTCACTGGTCTCGCGGCGCCCTTGATCATCATGGCGATCGGGGCCCCGCTCTGGCACCGAATGGCCCTCACGAACTGGTCGTCAGAGACGCCCCCCGATGCATCCCTCGGTCTTGCCTACGGGTTCACGATGCTGGTTCTGGGGATTTGCACGTTCGGGAGCTGGTTTCTCGCCTCGTTCATCCTGTTCCTCTTCATCGGCACCGCAGCGTTTCCTCTGACCTTCATGCTTGTCGTTGCAACAGCGCCGTTCTTCTTCCGCCTGTCGCTCGTGCTGCCCGCGACCGCGCTGGACGAGAAATTCAGCTTTCCGGATGCGCGACCGTCAGCAAGAAGATGGGGCGCCCCATGTTTCTCACCCAACTCGTGCTGACCTCTCCTCGTCGCAGGCATATTCGGTCTGATCGCCGCTTCCATGATCAGCAGGTCGCTCGGCGACGTCACCTTCCATGCCCTGACGTGACCGCTTCTCATAACCCTCTGCGTCTTTACCGCCCTGATCAACGTCACGATCACATCGACTGCCTATCAGGTCGCGAAAGAGCGCTGGTTCGCAGGCCCTGCGGAGAGCTCGGATCAATTGGGATAAGGTTCTCCGAACCTCCCTTTTCCTCCCGTAACGTGCGTTCCTGTATGCCTTGATCCAATGCCAAGGACACAAGTGCCGGGAGAACACCAGAATGATCCGTTTCGCCAATCATCAAGCACTGGAAGCCGTTCCGGACACGCTCGACGTGCTGGCCGTTGCCGAGAAGGCTGGCGAAACTCCGGGCGCGACGTGGCGCTCGCCACGATCGTGGAAACCTGCGGCTCGGCGCCGCGCCCCGTCGGCAGTCATCTGATCATCGACAGCGACGGCAATTTCGAGGGCTCGGTATCCGGCGGATGCGTTGAAGGCGCCGTCGTCGGCGAGGCGCAGGACGTCTTGGAAAACGGCAAGCCGCGCATGCTGGAATTCGGCGTCGCCGATGAGACCGCCTGGCACGTCGGCCTGTCCTGCGGCGGCCGCATCCGCGTCTATGTGGAGAAGGTCGCATGACCGTACCGACCGTCACCGCCCGCGCCGTTCGCATGGCAAGGAGCTGATCCCATGGACCTCTCCCTTCTGAAGGCTCTCAACCGCGAACGGCGCCGCCCGGCGCGGCTGCATTCTCGTGACCGAGATCGAGACCGGCGCCCAGCGGCTCGTGCTCGAAGCCGACGGTTTTTCCGCCGATCAACTCGCTCCCGAATTCATCTCCCAGCTGCGGTCGGGCAAATCCGGCATGGTGAGCGATGCCGCGGGCGCACAGCTCTTTCTCAATGTCAGCGTGCGCCGCCGCGCCTCGTCGTCATCGGCACGGTTCATATCGCGCAGGCGCTTGCCCCGATTGCCACGATCGCCTGTTTCGACATGGAAATCATCGACCCGCGCACGGCCTTTGCCAGCCCGGAACGTTTTCCCGACGTGCCGCTTCATGCGGAATGGCCGGAAGACGTGATCCCGGCCAAGGTCGCGCTCGATCGCTACACGGCCCTTGCCGCCGTTACCCACGATCCCAAGATCGACGACTATCCGCTCGCGAAGGCTCTGGAGGTCGGTTGCTTCTATGTCGGCGCACTCGGCAGCCGGAAGACGCATGCCGCCCGCGTCGAGCGCTTGACCAAGATCGGGGCGAGCGCTGCCGACATTGCCCGCATCCAGGCGCCCATCGGGCTCGATATCGGGGCGGCAAGCCCGGCGAAAATCGCCGTCGCCATCATGGCGGAAATCATCGAGAGCCTGCGCAAGGGCGAACGCGTGACCTCTGCAGCCAACGAGGCGGCGGCGTGATCTTCGCCACGCTGCCTCTGGAGGACTGCGAGGGGGCAGTTCTAGCCCATTCGCTGAAGGTGCCGGATTTCGTCCTCAAAAAGGGCACGGACCTCACCGCCGGTCACATCGCACGACTTCGCGCCGCCGGGGTCAAGGAGTCACGGTTGCGCGGCTCGAAGACACGGACGTCAGGGAGGATCGGGCGACCGCGCTCATTGCCGAAGGCGTCGCCGGACCGGGCGTGCGGATGGAGCGGGCTTTTACCGGGCGCGCCAATATCTTTGCCGAGGCGCCGGGCGTTCTCGTCGTGGAACGCGAGGCCGTCGACCGACTGAACCGTATCGATCCCGCCATCACGCTCGCCACGCTCGACGAATATGCGCCGGTGGAGGCGGGGCGCATGGTGGCGACCGTCAAGATCATTCCCTACGCGGTAGCCGGAGATCTGGTGGCGCGCGCATATCCGCCCACGGGCCGGAAGGTATCCTGCGGCTTGCGCCCTACCGGGCAATGAAGGTCGCGCTCATCTCCACGCGACTGCCCGCGATCAAGGAACGGACCATCGACAAGACGGTGGCCGTGACGCGCACGCGGCTTGTGAACCGGCGGGCGTGGAACTCGTTGCCGATATCCGCATCCCGCACGATGCAGCGGCCCTTGAAACGGCGCTTGGCGAGGCGCGCGGGGCGGGGGCAGACCTCATCATCGTCTTTGCGGCTTCCGCCAATGTCGATCGCGGCGACGTGGTGCCTCAAGCAATCGAGATTGCCGGCGGACGGATCGAGCATTTTGGCATGCCGATCGATCCGGGCAATCTGCTGGTGCTTGCGAAGCTCGGCGAAATTCTGGTCATCGGGGCGCCCGGCTGTGCGCGCAGCTCCAGCGAAAACGGCTTCGACTGGGTGCTGAGGCGTATCCTGGTGGGTCTCGAGGTGGCCGCACATGACCTCACAGGGCTGGGCGTCGGCGGGCTCCTGATGGAAATCGTCTCGCGCCCGCAACCGCGCGAGGCGGAACCGCAGGACATGCATCCCGCATACGCCCCGCGGATCGGCATTCTCGTTCTCGCCGCCGGTCGCGCCACCCGCATGGGCGGCCCCAACAAGCTGCTGGCAATGCTCGATGACGAGTCGCTGGCGCGCATTGCCGCGCGTCATGCACTCGATGCGGAGCCCGCGTCCGTTACCGTTGTCACCGGACATATGGCGCAGGAGGTCGGCGCCGCGCTGTCCGGGCTCGACGTTTCCATCGTGCACAATCCGGATTATGCGGAGGGGCTTTCCACCTCGCTCAAGGCAGGGATCGTGGCTCTTCCGGCCGATACCGACGCCGCGCTCGTCATGCTCGCGGACATGCCGCATGTCACGCCAGAGATCCTCCAGCGCCTGATCGAGGCCTATGACCCCGCCTCGGGACATCTCATCATCGTGCCCACCGTCGACGGCAAGCAGGGCAATCCCGTTCTCTGGTCAAAGAGCTATTTCCCCGATCTGACGGCAATCCGGGGTGATGTCGGAGCGCGCCACCTGATCGACTCCAACGGGGAAAGCGTCGTGGAAGTGGAGATCGGCGCGGCGGCCCGGCTCAACGTGGATACGCCGGAGGCACTGGCAGCGGCAAGGGGCCGAATCTCGCCTTCGAAATAAAACCCGCGCCTTTTCTTCGCCACATCGTCAGCTGTCCCGGCATAGGCATTTCACGCGACTCATGAGGACGGCTAAGACCTATGCCCGATGTGTCGTTACGTAGGAACGACACAAGTGGAATGGAATCGCTCCCGATTGAAACGATTCATTCAACTCTCGTTTACCTCTGCGGCAACTGCATGGCGCGTATGCGAACCATGCGATTGTGCAGAGGTTCGCCGGCACATACTCTTATGGTCGGTGAACCGGATTTGTAGCACATGTCGATCCGCAATCGATCGATGCATGTAACCCTACTCCGGAATGCGCATCTTATGCGCCGACGCTGTCGCCCCCGGCGCATCCACGGGACGATGGCGAGGTCGGGCTTTCCACGAAAGCTCTGCTGGCTGGTTCAGAAGTCATGACAGCACCACGACGTAAACGGAGTGCCTCCAGGGTGCGCCGTTTTCCTTGGGCTCGAAGCAAACCGCAGGTCCGATGCACTGTGCACGGTCCTTGGAGAAAGCGACGACCGGGCGGGATCTCCTCGGCAGGACTGCCGGAGCCCGCCCGAACCGAACGCAGGGCACACTTGGCCCGCGTTGGTAAAACGTCAAACGGCTGAGTTTACGATGGAAGGCACCGGGACTGATGGTCCCGGAAAACAAAAAGAAGGCAAGAAAAATGGACGATCTCAGACTTCCCCGCACCGGTCAGTGCAAATGGGCCGAAGGTACCGGTGGCGACTATATCTTTCCCTGCAAGAACCGCGCGGAGCCGGGCGTCTCCTACTGTGCGGAGCATCACGCGCTTGTTTACATTTCAGCGGAAGAGCGCCGTCGCAACCGCGAGTCCCGTCAGCAGATCGGCTCGCACGCCGCAGCCTGAGTCAGGAACGCCGCTGCGCTTTCCGGTTGGTCCGGTGCAGCGGCTTCTCGAAAATCATGCGGAGACGCGGCCGATATAGTCCACAAAGACCGCAAGCTGCTTGCCCACGACTTCGCGCGTCGGACCGTCGGTCAGCGCCAGCGTATCGGCATCGAACTTCTGGTGCCCCGCACCGATGAAGACTTCGGGCACGGTGAAGACATCGGCGCCCAGGAACACCATCACCTGACCCAGGTGATACTGCATCCGCGCCCCGCCGAGCTGCCCCATGGAAACCGACTGCAGGCAGACAGGCTTGTTCTTGAAGGGCTGATCCTCGGTGCGCGACACCCAATCCAGTGCGTTCTTCAAAACACCCAGCATGGAGCAATTGTATTCCGGCGAGGCGATGATGACCACATCGGCGGCATGGATCGCCTCCGCAAGCGCTGTCACGTCCGCGGGAACCCCATCGCTGCCCTGCACATCCGAATTGTAAGGCGGGATCGAGCCGATGCCCGGAGCTTCGGTGATGGTCCATGCGCTCGGGCGCAAGCTCGGGCAGGACCCGCAACAAGGCATGGTTGTAGGACCCTTTGCGTAGGCTGCCGCAAAGGCCGACTACGTTCAATGTGTCTTTCCTCGCCATTTAAAAACAGGCACTCCGTTTTGAAAATCGGTGCCGACACTTAAGTCCCAGCGACCTCACCCTAATAGCGTATGGCTGACCGGAAGATTCTCCCACTGGTTGAAATTTGAACCGGCTGAACATTCGCAGGTTGCGGACCGTTTATTTCCGACCTTTTCCATACCTCTTCATCCATAGCGAAAATCAATCGCACACGGCACCATTTTCCGTTGCCTAACGATACGGAATAGGGCGAGAAACGCCGAAAGGGCTCGGCCAGAGCCGATCGACCCGGAAACAACAAAGGGAGGCGCCCCATGTCCATGCCGGAACCCTGTTACGACATCGCCCATCTCGGCCACGTGGAAATGTTCACCAACAAGCCTGAGGCGAGCCTCGATTTCTTCGTCAACATCCTCGGCCTCACCGCCTCCGGCACCGAGGGCGACAGCGTCTATCTGAGAGCCTGGGACGATCACAAGTTCCATACGCTGAAGCTGACGGCCTCGAACACGACGGGCGTCGGCCATTGGGCTATCGCGCGTCCAGCGCTCAGGCACTGGAGCACTGGGTCAAGGCCATCGAGGCGATGGGTGCGGGCCTCGGCTGGAGCGAGGGAGATCTCGGCCACGGCGCCGCCTACCGCTTCCGGGATCCGGACGGGCACATTTTCGAGATCTATTACGACACCACTCGCTAAGTGCCGCCGGAATCGGAAAAGCCGGCCCTGAAGAACCAGGCGTAGCGCTATCACGGGCGCGGGGTCTGCGTGCGTCGGATCGACCATCAGAACCTTCTGGCGAGCGATGTCGATGCGATTGCCGATTTCATGCCGCGCGCGCTCGGCAGCCGCATCACCGAACGCATCATGCTGGACACTGGCCATCTCGGCGGTTGCTGGTTCACGGTCAACAACAAGAGCTACGACATCGCCTATACGGGCGATCACACCGGCTCGCATGGGCGCTTCCACCATGTCACCTATGCGCTCGACCAGCGGGAGTACATTTTGCAGGCGGCCGACATCTTTCTGGAAAACGGCGTCTATATCGAGACCTGCCCGCACAAGCACGCGGTGCAGCAGACCTTCTTCCTCTATGTTTACGAGCCCGCCGGAAACCGGGTCGAGGTCGCCAATGCGGGCGCCCGGCTGATCCTTGCGCCCGACTGGGAAAGTCGTCACCTGGACGGAAGGGGAGCGCAAGAAGGGGCAGGCCTGGGGCCTGAAGACAATCGAGTCCTTCCACACCCAACGGCACGCCGCCGGTCGGAGGCAGCAAGAGCGGGTGCGCCTGCCGCGCCCGCACCTTGCCTTGTCACACTCCTCGCACTTTCCTCCGTCATCCCCGGCTTGACCGGGGATGACGGAGGAAAGATCTCGCCAATCCGCCCCCACCGAGGTCGGAAGGCCCCTCCCATCCCGCTCAATCCCTGCCGACGAGAGCCTCCGCGACCTCTCCATCCAGCCCCCAGCCTGACAGCACGGTTCCACGCTCGCCCGGCGCATGCTTGATCGCTCCCGGCATACGTCCAAAGCGCGGGGCGGCGGTGGGCTGGACCACACCGGAAATTTCGGCAAACGTGCCGCGCGCGGCATTGTGAGGGTGATCGCCCACCTCCTCCATCGCCAAAACCGGTGCAATGCAGTGATTGAAACCCTCAAAGGCAGCGACCCAGTCGTCTCGATCCCGCGTGAGGAAAATCTCCTGCAAGGCTTCTCGACGCTGAGGCCACAGGGTCGGATCGTATTGATCCGGTCCGAACGCCTCCACGCCCATTACCCTGGCGAAAGCCTCGTGGAACTGCGGTCCGATCGGCCGGACGGCCAGATGGCGGCCATCGCGACACCGGTAGGTGGTGTAGAAATGGGCCGCCCCGTCGAGCATGTTCGTCTCGCGCGCATCCTGCCATTGCCCCATCGCCTTCAGGCTGTAGACGAAGGCCATGAGCAGAGACGATCCGTCGGTCATGGCGGCATCAACCACCTGACCACGACCCGATTGCGCACGTTCGAACAGCGCCGAAAGCAGTCCGACCAGCGCCAGCATGCCACCACCGCCATAGTCACCCACGAGATTGAGCGGCGGCACACAGGCCGGTCGGCGGGGCCGATGGCGTGCAGCGCCCCGGAGAGCTCGATATTAAGTGAGATCGTGCCCGGCGCGCGGCACAAGCGGTCCCTCCTGGCCCCACCCAGTCACCCGGGTGACGATCAGGCCGGGATTGTCCGCCATCAGATCGTCCGGAGCGAGACCGAGCCGTTCCAGCACGCCCGGCCGAAAACCTTCCAGCACCACATCTGCCTTGGCAACGAGCGCGCGGGCCAGAGCCGCGTCGTCCGCATTCTTCAGATCGAGCCCCACGCGCGCGGAGCGCCCGCGGCACGTGATGTCACGCGGATCAGTTTGCGTCGCACCGGGCCGGTCGATGCGCACGATTTCGGCCTCCAGATCCGACAGAACCATCGTGGCAAACGGGACAGGCCCAATCGCTGCGAACTCAACCACCTTGAGACCGGCCAGCGGTCCTCCCCCGTTTACGCCGCTCACGCCGTTCCTTTCCCGATTGTCACTGTGTTTTCCTCCCCTCGTCGGTTTTTCCGCCGACGCCCTCCTCAAACCTCGCTATCGATCAGGATCGCTCTGAAATCATTGACGTTCGTGCCCGTCGGCCCTGGCGAGAAAAGATCGTCCAGAGCCGAGAATGCCGACCATGCGTCGTTGTCGGCCAACAGGGCGGTGACATCGAGCCCGGCAGCCGCCAGCCGGGCAGCCATTTCGCTGTCGGCAAAGGTTCCGGCATTCTCCTCGGTGCCATCGATGCCGTCCGTGTCGACCGCAAGAGCGGTGATGGTATGCGCACTGGCAATGCGCGAGGCAAAGGAAAGCAGGCATTTGGTATTCCTCCCGCCCTTGCCGTTGCCGCGCACCGTCACGGTCATCTCGCCGCCGGACAGGAGAAGGACGGGCGTGAAGAAGGGATGATCGTTGCGCGCCACTTCGAGCGCGAGCGCTGCGTGGAACAGCCCCGCCTCGCGCGCGTCTCCCTCGATCGCATCGGACAGGACTGCCGTATCGATCCCGACTTCGTAAGCCGCGGAAGCAATGATGTGGGTCTCGTTGCAAGCAAAGCGCGGATCATTCGCCGTGGGCGCGCCGGATGCAGTTTCCAGATGACGACGGATCGCATCGGGCAGCGCGATGGCGTAGTTCCGCGCGGCCTCGATGGCATCGGCGGGCGTGGCCATGTCGGACGCGATCAGGCTCACCATACGGGCCGGATTATGCGGCGACAGCCAAACGTCCGCCCTTGATGCGCGAGAACTGCTTGCGGATGGTGTTCATCGCCGAAATCGGCGCGCCGGAGGCAAGCAGAATCTCGTTGAGCGCGATCTCGTCGGCAAGCGAGAACCCGTCCAGCGGGGCAGGCAGCAAGGCCGATCCGCCACCGCATATGAGCGCGACGACGAGATCGTCCTCGCTCAAGCCTTCAACCCGCTCCAGCAACCGCTTCGAGCCTGCAAGCCCGGCCTCGTCGGGCACCGGATGGGCGGCCTCCAGAACCTCGATCCGCTCGCAGGGCACGGCATAGCCGTATCGGATGACGACCGTTCCCTTCTAGAGCGGGGCCCGTCCACAGCCGTTCCGCGCACGGACCATTTGAGCAGCGCCCTTACCGGCGCCGACGACAATGGTGCGGCCCTTTGGGACGGGCGGAAGGTGATCGGCAATGGATCCTTCGGGCTGCGCGGCCACCACCGCGGCCGTAAACAGATGCTCAAGGAAACGCCGCGCTTCTGCCGCCGACTTCACCTGCAAACTCCCTTTCATCGATTCCTGAAAGGTAGCATTGTCGAGTTCGTCTGCGATGCCAAGGGGTCTAAGGGCGAAGAAAACGAACGGCAGATCCAAACGACTCGCATAGCTCTGCGGACGCGCTGCGCGTCAGGCTGCGCCGTCCAGTCGCCGAACCGCGGTGACAGCTCCGTATTCAGCCGCAGCGATGCGGGCGACGGCCCCAGCGAGCGGTTCGCTTGACGTCGTCATGGTGTAACCGTTGGCATGCAGCAGCGTCTCACCATCCCGCATGATCCCGACATGGCCCTTCGAGAAGACAAGATCGCCGCGCCACAAGGGCGGCAGGCCTTCGGAAATATCGAGGGCATGGCCCAGATCACGCGCCTGCATGTCACTGTCACGCGGGCAGGCGATGCCCGCCGCATCGAGCGCCAGTTGCACGAGCGCGGAACAATCGAGCCCGATGCTTGAGCGCCCTCCCCACAGATAGGGGGTGCCGAGAAAACGCTCGGCCACTGCAACCCAATCCTCAGCGTGGGTTCCGATCGGCACCAGGTGGCGTGCGATCACGGCAGATCCGTCCGGCAGAAGCGCATAACGCGTGCCGCGGGTTTCCGCCTCGCCGACAACGGTGAGATGAGAGCCGATGGAGAGGCATTCGAGCGCGGGAGCGCGCAGTTCCGGGCCCGGATAGCGGAAGCTGCGAAGCTCCGCCAGTCGGTGGGTGGGACGAGGGTCGATCGGTGCAAGAGCACTTTCGGCAATCCAGCCAACATAGTCGTCGGCCGCATTCTGCACCCAGGCCCAACCCTCGTGCCGCTCGTAGACCGTCACCGCCTCGCCGAAGAGAAGTTCGGTATCGAGCGACCTGTCGTCCGGCGACGGTTCCGGCCTCATCGGCGCGATGGCAACCGCGATGCGGGCCGGGGTGCCGTTCGTATAGCGCTCCGCCTCATGGACACCCTTCAGATACGCGGATGCAAGATCCGGGCGCCACGGCGTCGTGCGGCGGTCGGGCGTCGTCATGAGCGGATCTCCGCGGCCTTCTCGACGACCACGTCGGCCAGCCGCTCCAGATAGAGTGCACCGTCGACCGTGCGCAGGATGACCACGTTGCGCCGGTCGGTCTCGTCGCGCTTGCGATCGACGAGCTTCATCCGGCCCATCGTATCAAGCGCACGGGTAATGGCGGGCTTGGTGACGCCAAGCTTCTGGGCGAGCCCACGCACCGTGTGCGGGGGCAGCTCCAGATAGACCGTCAGCAGGATCGCCATCTGGCGGGCGGTCAGGTCCTGCTCGCCGAAATGCACCAGGTCCAGCGTGACATTATGCCAGAGTTTCAGAGCCTGGCTTGCGCGGATCTCGATCGCCATGGTGCGGATGCTCGCCTTCGAAGCACCGGAACATCGTGTGATGTGCCGACCCGGCGCATCTTGTGGCGCCGGGCATAAATCATTTCGGTTCCGGTATAGAATCCGATGCCGATCGCATTAAGCGCGCGTCATGCCGTATAGCGCTTCTTCAGCGCGGCAAAGAACGCGCGGATGGCCTGCGCCTCACCGCCTTCCGGATGACCGGGGCGGGTCGAAGGGTTCCAGCCGAAGATATCGAAATGCGCCCAGGTCTCGGCGTTTTCCACGAAACGGGACAGGAACAGCGCGGTCGTGATCGAGCCCGCGAAGCCGCCGGTCGAGATGTGGTTTATATCGGCGACCTTGGAATCGGGCATCTTGGAATATGGCTTCCAGAGCGGCATGCGCCACAGCGGATCGGCCACCGTTTCGGCCTCCTCCGCCAGCGCTCCGGCGAATGCGTCGCTGTCGGTGTAGAACCGCATGACCTCGGGGCCGAGGGCGATGCGGGCGGCTCCCGTCAGCGTCGCCATGTCGACGATGAGATCCGGGCTCTGCTCGTCGGCTAAAGCCAACGCATCGGCCAGCACCAAACGTCCCTCGGCATCCGTGTTGCCGATCTCCACCGAAATGCCCCTTCGACTGGGCAGGATGTCGCCGGGCCGGAAGGCATTGCCGGAGATGGAATTTTCCACCGCCGGGATCAGAACACGCAGGTTCACCGGCAGGTTGGACGCCATGATCATGAAGGCAAGGCCCAGCACGTTGGCCGCGCCGCCCATGTCCTTCTTCATCAGCAGCATGGAGCTGGGCGGCTTTATGTCGAGGCCGCCGGTATCGAAGCACACGCCCTTGCCGACCAGCGTGACACGCGGATTGGAGAGATCGCCCCAGGAGAAATCGATGAGCCGCAGCGCGCGGGTGCTCGCCTTGCCGACGGCGTGGATCATCGGAAAATTGCGCTCCAGAAGGTCCTCTCCGACGATCACGGAAAATTCCGCGCCGAAGCGCTCCGCGATCCGGCAAGCGGCATCCGCGAGTTCTTCGGGTCCGAAATCGTTGGCGGGCGTGTTGATCAGATCGCGAACAAGCGCGACCGCCTCCAGCTCGATCCGGGCTGAGGAGAGGGCGAACCCGGCGGGCACGACGAGGCGCGGATGGGCTTCATCCGCTCCCTTGTTCGACTTGTAGGTGCGGTACGTGTAGGAGCCGAGCGCAAAGGCAAGGCAGGCCATATGCGGCTCGGAGAAACCTTCCAGACGGTAGGTGCCGGCTGGCAGCGCACCGGGCAGGCCGCCTGCCCCGTGCGGGGCGCTTTCCGCGGCCTCACCGAACAGAATTCTCACCACACCGCCCTCGCTGTCGGGCACGATCAGCACCGATCCGAGCGATCCCTCGTAACCGTTGGCCTTGGCCCAGCGCCCGGCCTCGGGCGGCAAATGGGCGAGGACGCTTTCCAGCGTGTCGGCATTGACGGCATGGATCGCAACGGAGGTTTCGGCGGAAGCCACAAGGGAATCGAACACGGCAACAAGGCTCCGAAAAGGGGGAAGGACGAATGGCCGGAAGAGTACGGAGCGGGCATATACAAAGCAACGGCGCCAATCGGTTTAACCAACCATTAGGGTGAATGAATTATTACCGGATTGGATTTGCGATCCCCCGCGTCGGCAACCGGAGTACCCTCATGCCAGCCCGCACAAGCTCGAAAGCGCCCTCGCACATGCCCCGTATTCGCCTGAGCCTTGCTCTTGTCGCAGCCCTCTCACGCTGGCGGGTTGCGTGACGGACGGCTCCATGTCAGCGCATACGCGCGGACAATCGAGCGCTCCGGCGCCGGGCACTGCCGATACGATCAAGGCCGTGGGCTACTGGGAAAAGCGCTACGAGACCGAGCCGGAGGAAAAGGCGAACATTCTCGGCTATGCGGGAGCCTTGCGGCGCAACGACCAGCTCGATCAGGCGCTCGAGGTTCTGCGCCGGGGGCTGATCAAGCACCGTGAAGATCGCGAGATCGCCGCCGCCTACGGCAAAATCCTGGCGCAGAAGGGACGCTTCAAGGAGGCGCTCAACGTCATCCAGGAAGCCCAGCCCCCGACCCAGCCCGACTGTAAGCTGATGTCGGCAGAAGCGGCCATTCACGACCAGCTCGGCGATCACCCCGCGCGCGCCACCTCTACAAGGAAGCGTTGAAGATTCTACAAGGAAGCGTTGAAGATCGTTCCGGGAGAGCCGTCCGTCCTCAACAATCTGGCGATGAGCCACGTTCTGGAAAATGATCTGACGAGCGCGGAGAAGATCCTGCGCAGCGCCATGGCGAGCAGCACCAAGGACACGCGCATCCGCCAGAACCTGGCACTGGTGCTCAGCCTTCAGGGGCGCTTTGCGGAAGCCGAGCAGGTTGCCAGTACCGACTTGCCGCCGGAACAGGTGAAGGCCAACATGGCCTATCTGAAGCGCATGCTCGCACGCAGCGGCAAGAACCGGGCAAGCTGAAACGGCGCCTCTTTCCCTTCAACGCAAACGTTTTTCCGCATCCCTCGTCAGGGATACCGACACTATTCCTCGGATTGATTGTAGTGTCGAAATGTGCTCTTAAGCATCGCGTGTTCGCGCTCAAAAATGCGGCGCGTCGCGACAACTGACGGGCCCGCGATATCTGCCTTCCCGCCAATGGCGGCAGTAACCGGGCATTGCCAGCCTCATATTGACAAAGCCCGCGAGGCCTTGGTGCCCCTTCTTCGCCTTCTCACCCAGTGGTTATTAAAAGACCCTGAAAGCTCGATGTCGCTGATCCGGCGCCTGCTTGCGGAAAACGCGCGCCGCTATGTCTGGCAATACGTCATAGCCTTTTCGCTGATGGGTCTCGTCGCCGCCGCCACCGCGGGCAGCGCGTGGATCATGCGCGACATCATAAACGAGATCTTCATCGAGAAGCGCGAGAACATGGTCTATGTGATCGCGGCATTCGTCGTGACGCTCTATATCGTGAAGGGCGCCGCGACCTACGGCCAGAACGTGATCATGGCGCGCATCGGCAACAATATCGTTGCCACCAACCAGCGCCGCCTGTTCGAGCACGTGCTGGTGCAGGGGATGGATTTCATTGACCGCCACGCGCTCGGCGACCTGTCCACCCGCATGTCTCACAACGCCTCCGCCGCACGGAACGTGATCGACCTGATCGTGGTCTCGCTCGGGCGGGATCTGCTCTCGCTGATCAGCCTTCTCTTCGTCGTGATCTACATGGATCAGGCCATGGCGAGCCTCGCCCTGCTCGTGAGCGGACCGGCGATCATCGGCGTGTCCGCGCTTATCCGAAAGACGCGCAAAGTCGCCAAGGCACAGTTCATCTCGATCACGCAGATCGTCTCCACCATGCAGGAGACCGTTCTGGGTGCGCGCGTCGTCAAGGCGTTCACTGCCGAAAATCTCATGCGCAAGCGCATGCACAAGACTATCAAGGATGTCGAACGGCAGTCCAACCGGATGGGCCTGCTGCGGGCACGCACGAGCCCCTTGATGGAAACGCTGGGCGGTCTCGCCGTCGGTCTCGTCATTCTCTGGGGCGGATATTCGGTTATTGAGCGCGGGTCCGATCCCGGCGCCTTCTTCGCCTTTCTCACCGCCCTGTTGATGGCCTATGAACCGGCCAAGCGGCTGGCGCGCATGAACGTGCAGCTCGAAAAGGGCATGGTCGGCGTCAAGATCATGTACGACCTGCTCGACATGGATCTGACGATCCGGGAGAAGGAAGACGCAAAGCCGCTGGACGCATCGAAGGGTGAAGTGCGCTTCGACCACGTCTTCTTCGGCTATGGGGACGATCAGAAGGCGCTCGACGATCTGGATTTCGTCGCCGAAGCCGGTGAAACCACGGCGCTGGTCGGCGCTTCGGGAACAGGCAAATCCACCGTTCTCGCGCTGCTCGAACGGTTCTACGACGTCAATGACGGCGCCATTCTGATCGACGGCCAGGACATTCGCGACGTCACGATCGAATCCCTACGCAAGAACATTGCGCTCGTCACCCAGGACACGTTCCTTTTCGACGGCACGGTGCGCGAGAACATCCGGCACGGACGTCCGGATGCCAGCGACGAGGAAATCATTCAGGCCGCCCGTGACGCCAATGCGGAAAAGTTCATTCTGGACCTCGCCAAGGGCTACGACGAGCCGATCGGAGAAAATGGCGGGCGGTTGTCGGGCGGACAGCGCCAGCGCATCGCCATCGCGCGCGCCATGGTGCGCAACTCCCCGATCCTCCTGCTCGACGAGGCGACCAGCGCCCTCGATGCGGAATCGGAAGCCAAGATCCAGGCGGCCCTGGAACGCCTGATGAAAAACCGCACAACCATCGTGATCGCCCATCGCCTCTCCACCGTGCGCAACGCCGACAAGATCATCGTGATGGATCACGGCCGCTGTGCGGAAGAAGGCAGCCACAAAGAACTGATGGAAAAGGGTGCCCTTTACCACCGCCTTCACGACCTTCAGTTCAAAGTATAATTCCAACCTCAACGCTACTGTCGGAATTGTTCCTGGTTAATTTCGGAACCATCGAGATCGCTCATGCATTGATTGGGTGGAGGTACTCGTTATGGAACGCTTCTCGACACATATCGGCATTGCCGTCGTTTTTTGCGCGGTGGTCATTACCCTTGCGCTAACCGCCTCGCGATTGGGCGGAGGATTTTCCGACGGAGCCCATGCCGAACCGGTTCTGAGCACCAACCAGGCCCCTGTCGTCACGAACATCGCGGAGAAAGGCGATCTTGCCGCACTGAACATGCTCGCGGCCAGATTGAGCGGCTTCAGCGAGAGCAACTGCATGACCCAGGGCACAACTACCGTGTGCAAGGCGACCTCTGCGGCGCAGCACATGACGCGGATCGACTGAGGACGCCTCTTCAGCCGGTCCTGATTGCAGGCCAACGAGATTCAAAAAGCCGGTGTGCGTGAAACGCGGCACCGGCTTTTTTTCATCATCGTTCGAATGGAAACGGACAATCCGTTAGTTCGCACTCGCCTCGACATTTTCATTGAAGAACAGCGCCTGATTGATCAGCGCCTTCACCATGTCCGGGTTGAACGGCTTGGTGATGAGGAAGGTCGGCTCCGGACGTTCGCCGGTCAGCAGACGCTCCGGGAAGGCGGTGATGAAGATCAACGGCAGCGAGTTATCCTTCAAGATGTCGTTGACCGCATCGATGCCGGACGACCCGTCAGCGAGCTGGATGTCGGCCAGGATCAGCTTGGGCGAGGTCTTGCCGAAAGTTCCACGGCCTGGGTGCGGGTACGCGCCACGCCGACGACCTTGTGACCCAGTTCCTCCACGACGTACTCCAGGTTCATCGCGATCAACGGCTCGTCCTCGATGATCATGATATCGGTGGCGATGCGCTGCGACAGTTCGCGCCCGGCCTCGGTCAGAAGGTCGCCGATACGCGCCTCCTCCACACCGAGAATCTCGGCGGCTTCCGCAGAGGTGAAACCTTCGACGGAAATCAGCAGGAACGCCTGGCAGGCGAGCGGAGAAATGGCCTGCAGATTGGACGAGGCCTTGCGCTCCCAGGCGAAGGGCGAATCGACTTCAGGCACATCGATCCGCGTGGAACCGAAAATGCCAGTGAAGAAGTCTGTACAGGGAAACGCGATCGCTGGAGGTTTCCGGAAAAGCCGAGACATCGGCGATCAACGCTTCGAGAACGATGGCGACATACGCATCGCCAGAGCTTTGAGAACCGGTGATAGCCCGCGCATAATAGCGCCGCAGGTACGGCAGGTGAGAGGCCACCCGGGTGGACAGCGACATGAGAAACTCCCCGATTGCAGGCAAGTGTGATCTTTGACAGCATGCCAACACACGTACGCGGAAAATTTCCGCGGTTCGATTCATTTTCGATATCGCACAGCGGTGTAAAGGTTAAGGTCACGGACTATCTCACATGAGCAGCAAGAAGAAAAACCCTCTTCCTTCCAAAGGTTCAAATACCCCTAAGGCACATGCGGATGACGGCAAGGATGCCACACAGACGCAGATCTCGCAGCAATTGCGTTCGCTTTACCAGTCCGTTCAGGACGAAGGCATTCCAGAGCGTTTTCTCGACCTTCTGCAAAAACTTGACGAGGCCGAGAAGAACCAAATCGGGGGACGCTGAGGCCGGCGAAATACCGGGCGCGCTTGCGCCTAACGCGAACGGATCACCCGCCCGCACCAGAGTCCTTTTTCCGAACCCGATACGAATCGATCCGCACGGATGCTCTCCGCACGGGTCATCGATTCATCTCAGACTTTCAGCGCTTCGCGCTTACTCAGTGATGATGGCACGTAGCATCCACAATGCCTTTTCGTGGAACGTCAGGCGGGCTGTCAGCATGTCGCCGGTTACCAGATCACCGGCCTCGCGCATGGTCTTCACGACCGTTTCGTGATCGCTGATCAGATCCTTCACCATTTCGATCGCGGAACCATGATCCACGTCCGAGCCCTTGGGCGAGAAACCGGAAGTCTCGCCGACCGTGGCGGGTGCCAGGTGACCCAGCACGCGGATGCGCCCACCGATGACGTCAACAGCCTCGAACAGGTCGGTGTAGTGCTATTCGTTCGGTGAGCAAGTGCAGGGATCGGAACAGCGGGCCGACCACATTCCAGTGATAGATCTGGCTCTTGATCATCAACTGGTAGCTGGAAACCAGGATCTGCGACAGAAGCTCGGCCATTTCCCCGCGATACTTAGCATCAAGACCGGTATCGACTTCGACGTCATGGGCGACAGGCTTGAGAACAGAAGCAGCAGCATTTGCCATTTCATTACTCCTTTAGACTTCCGGAGACGGGCGGCGCCTCCAAACGGACCTTCAGGCGGCGAGACGCCGTCTCTTCGGTATGGACATCCCGGATCACTCTTGCGCAGGATCGGCACCGTCGCCCTCACCTGACAGCAGGCTTGAGACGGCGAAGGCGAGCCCTCCGGCGACGGCTGTCGCCATCAACAGCCGGGAGCGGACCACAACTGGCAGCAGGGAAAGCGCCAGGGTCACGGTTGTCGTTCGGGTTCGGTCGCTGGCAGCGGCACGGCGCCGGTCGATCCGGTTCGCGATCATTGCCACGGCAATCGTGAGAGCGGCCTCGAGCGCACCGTACGCCTCGGAAATCCAAATTCCCAGAGCAATCACGGCGGCCACATAGGCGGTCAGGGCGAAGAGCGCGCACAGGACGTATAGCGCCGCATTGCGCCGTGCGCGGCGCAATGCGGGAACGATATGAGCGAATACGCTCGACGCGACAATTGAGCCCAATTCCTGAGTCACCGGATCAACGCCACATCATCAGCGCCGCAAGGAAGCCGACCCCGATGGCGATGCCGAGCGTCTGAAGGAGATGACGGCGCACCTGCCCCTGCAGGCGATCTCCAACATCTCCCAACTCGCTCCGCACCCGATCGAGCGCCTACTGCGAGGCTGTCGCGATCTCGTCTCCCGCCTTGTGGAGGCGCGGGATTTGGCTTCATTCGTCTTGGAGCTTCCGAAGGACTGAAGCGACCGAGCCAGGGCAGCGATATCCTCGCGCACACGGGCCAGCTCCGCCTCGATGTCCTCCGTATTGGCTTCGGCAGAATTCACCGCAGCGGCTTCCTTTGCTGTAGCAGCAGACTTGGCAGCGGTTGCCATACCTCTCTCCTTGTGAACTGTCAGAATAACGCTCGGACACGCCAAACGTTCCTGATTCTTACAATAATTGTCGTGTGAAAGGCCTTTCGGCCAACGGCTTCGAACCGTTGGGGAGGCGCCTTCGAAAAGACCGCATCTCCCCCGGGACGAGGGGTGTCTTCGAAACGAAGACACCCTCCCGGATCAGCGCGTCAGCGCACCACGACCGCGTCGGAATTGGCCTCCAGGGCGGCCTGCGAATAGGCGGGGTAAGATTTCAGTTTGTCCTCGCTCAGCGAGGTCTTGATCTGCATCTCGCCGTCGGCGTTCTCGGTCAGCTTCAGCTTCGAGGCATCGAGAGCGACCGGCTTCTCGCCGATCCCCAGGAAACCGCCGACGTCGATGACATAGGCAACCAGATTGCCACGGGTGGAGAGAATCACGTCGTTGACCTCACTCAGCTCGGCGTCGTTCATGCCCAGCATCGGGGTTCCGATCACGTCGTCGGCACTCACGATGGTCGGCTTGCTGTTCGTCCCGGCGAGTTCACCGCCAGCCACCGACTCGGTCACTTTCAGGGAAGAAGATGCTTTGTCCTGAGCGGGGTCGGACGTCTTGGTCGCATCTCCGGCAAGAGCACCGCTCGTCACCAGAGCCGTCAGGGCAGTCGCCGCAATCAATGTACGGAAAATGATACATTCTCCCGGTATGTCTTATTGGCATACAGGTTGATTGAGAAATCATATTTCCTATTCGTTTTCCCGATACAACAAATGTAAAAAAATATAACGAGAGAGACATCCAGGTTCAAATTATTTTTTACGAAAAAAATTACACGATAGCCCAATGCAGGCATTGGATTTTGTGGAAAACTGATGGAAAATAGAATTCTAACTACTTTCCGAACGGAGTCGTTTTCAGTTTCTCAATTTCTGAAAGAGCTTGCGATCCAACTGCCGGGATCGACATACACTGCGCAGGTGGGCGGGGTCTCGTCGGAGACCGGAATGTGGAGGCGCGTCACAGTTCCCTCCACCTCGCAATAGGCAGAGAGCTGACCGAGATAGGCGCACATCAGGTGCGTGCTCACCGGGCCTTCGGGGCACTCGCCCATAACTTCCTCGTAGCCCGCCGGACCGGAGATCTCCAGTTGCGCCTGCTGCCGCCGGTGATGGCGATGGAAACGGCTTCGCCGGGCAACAGAACGTCAAAACGAGGCGGCAGCAGGTCGGCCAGGATGAAGGCCAGCGGTATCGCCTTGTCGAGCACGAGGGTCGTGCGGTCGGGATCGTTGACGGAGAAGCGGATGCGGCTCGAGGTCAGCTTGACGGGCTCGCGCAAGGCGTCCACCACCTCACGCACCAGATCCTCCAGCCCGACATCCGTTCCCTCGTTGGCCGCATAGGAAACGCGGAAGGCGGCAGAGATGCCCAGAACGCGCTCCAACGGCGCCGCGCAGGGCCGCCTTGTCGCTATCGAGCGTCGCCTCACGCCGGCTGCATGCCGAGAAGGCTGGCGATCATCTGCAGCGTGTTCTTGATGCGGTGGTGCAGCTCACGCGTTAGGCGCTGCTGCTCGGCCAGGGAGTTCTCCAGATCGCGCGTACGATAGGCGATACGGTCGGCCATCATGTCGAAGGTCATGCCGAGAAGCTGGATCTCGGCCGGGGCGCGCTCGAGGCGGCCGACGCGCGCGTCGGTGTCGCCGGCGCCGTATCGGCGGAAGGTCGCGTAGATGTGGCGCAAATACTGCAGCAGGAAGCGCTGCATGCCGAAACGCAGAACCACGAAAATGACGGCAAGCAGCAATGCGGGAATGAGTAGGGACTTGGCGATACCGAACCACGGTTCCCAGATGGTCTGTGATCGCAACAGGCCGATGACGATCCGGAAATTCGTCCCGGTGATCGGCACGACCGCCACAATCCATCCCTTTTCGGGACTTTGAACCGATGACGTCGTATCGCCGGAAAAATCGCGTTTCTTTACGAGCCTGAGGAAGCTGGCCTTCTCTTCCTTGCGGTCCGAATAGTCGGCCAGAATCTGCCCCTCCGGCGTCAGTAGCGCGAAGCTCGCGTGGCTCGACGTGGTCGCGGCAATGGGAGCGGTCAGCACCGCACGGGGCCGCAATCCGATGGAGACGATCACGTGATCGTCGACGGATTTGCGGGTGACGAGAATGGCCTCGGGCTCGCTAGCCTGAATATCCTCGAAAGCAGAAGAAACCTCATCGCCTTCGCGATGGCGCGTGCGCGCGCAGACCGGCAGTCCATCGACCGAGATCCGCAGGCTCATCGCCGGGCGCAGTTCGTCCTGCAAGGACTGGAAGACCGCATCACACGTGGCCGCGCCCGTGTTGACACGCGCCGTCAGTCCGGCCGCGAAGCCTTCCGCGCGCGCGATGATCTTCGCACTCGACTGCCCGATAAGCCGTGCGTAATCGATAAAATCGACCCGCGCCATATCCACCCGACGCACATGAGCCGCGTAGAAGAACGCGAAAGAGAGTACGGCAAGCGGCACCAGCGCACCCGCGACGTAACCGAACAGGTGACGGTCGATTTTTGGACTTGAGACGGGGAGCTTAGCCCATGGCACAACTTTTGGACGCCGCTACAGAGGTTACGGAAAGAACTGCCTGGGCGGAGCCGTCAGGTTCGAATTCGTCTGCCGAGGTAACACTCAGCATTTCCGCCAATTTTGCCCGGGCGCGATTGACGCGGCTTTTTACCGTACTGATCGCGCATCCGCAAATTTCCGCAGTCTCCTCATACGAAAAGCCGGATGCCCCCACGAGGATGAGCGCTTCGCGCTGGTCCTCGGGCAGCTTGTCGAGAGCGGCACGGAAATCGACGAAGTCGAGATGCCCCGGTTGCTCGGGATGCTCGGCCAGGTTGGCGGCGTAGGTTCCGTCGGAATCCTGTACCTCGCGCTTAACCTTGCGGCAGTTGGAATAAAAGGTGTTGCGGAGAATGGTGAAGAGCCAGGCGCGCATGTTCGTGCCCGCCGTGAAGGAGTGGAGATTGCCCCACGCCTTCATCAGCGCTTCCTGAACAAGATCGTCGGCACGGTCGCCCGCTCCAGTCAGCGACGCGGCGAAGGCACGCATGCTGGGAATGCAGGCGACGAACTCGTTGCGCAATTCGGGGGGTTACGTCCGCCATATCACTTGTGCCCCCAACCTTGGTCCGCGGAATCAGCTTCTTCGAGTTGCTCCAGCAACCGGGCTATGCGGTCGGGAACGGGCTCATCGAGAACATTGTCATAGATCGACTTCAACTAGCTGCCGATCTTGGCCTGGATGTCATCGTTGAAGCCGGCATGCGTATGCCGACCGTCACCCTCATCCGCCACGATGTCTCTTTTCATGGTTTACTCCCCTCGCCGGCCCTGGCACGGCTCGCCAGGACTGGCGCTACTCAACGGCCCCGATACGCTGGGCCGCCCACTGCCGCAGCACCTTGGCGGCAAGCGGTGTGTTGTCCGCATTTCATTGTGCGACCAGACGGTTAACTGATCTTCGTCATGCGGATTGTTCGACATACGTTACGAAAACAACGCCGAACCCGGCTACCGGTTCCATTGGGAGAGCAAAATTTCGAGCTTTCCTGAAGCCGCATCACTCAGCTCCGCTTTCGGACCCTCGATGAGCGGCCATGCCGTGTCAGCGGATCATTCCGCGGTGTCCGTCGCGGCATCGGTGTCGGCATCAACATCATCGCCGATCCCGATCCAGCGTGAGAGTATCCAGCACAGCGAGGCCGCCAGACCGGGCAGGAGATCCCAAGCCCCAGAGGTGCTGCCGTGTCGCCGACGATCGTACTGCAGGTAAAGGCGATCGCGAACTGAAGTGCGCCCAGCAGTGCGGAGCCCGCACCTCGGCGTTCGGGGTAGGCGCGCATGGCAAGCGACATGAGGTTTGCGCTGAGCGATCCCACCATCGCGATGGAGATCCACAAGGACGCGATCAAAAGCCAGAGATGGGGCGTGGAAGAGACAAGGAGAATTCCGACCGCGCCCGCCAGGAACAGCGGCAGCCCCCAGTTGACGAGCGTCACGACGCGGATCTTTTCGAGAAGGATCCCGTTGAGGCGCGACGCGATGATGAGACGACTGCCACCAGACCGAAGCAGAGCCCGTACTGAATGTTGGTCAGGCCGTAATGCCCGATGAAAATGGAGGAAGAGGAGATGATGTAGGAGAACACGGCCGCCTGAACAAAGGCGGCGCCGCCAGGCTCGGCAGAAGATAGGTTTTCTGCCCCAACAAACAACCCGGCATAGTCGCGAAAGGCGGCAGTAATGGGCGTGCGCGTGCGCCGGGAGACGGGCAACGTCTCGGGAATGATCCACCAGCTCAGCCCGAAGGCGGCCAGGTCGACGACCAGCATCATGACGAAGACCGACTGCCAGCCGACGAAGGTAACGAGAAGGCTGCCGAGAAAGGGCGCCGTTATCGAACTAAGGCTCATCAGGGTGACGAGCAAGGTCAGCATCTGGATGGCGCGGCGACCCGTGTACATGTCAGATATCACCGCGCGCCCGACGACCATGCCTCCGCATGCCCAGACCGCATGAACAAGGCGCAAGGCGATGAACGGGCCGACACTGTCGACGCAAAGCAGCAGGACGGTGGCGATGCAGAAGACCGCGATACCGAACAGAAGCGGCCCGCGCCGCCCCATGCGGTCGATCAGCGGCCCAACCATCAATTGTCCAATGCCCAGGCCCAGGAAGAACACGGACAGCGAAATTTCAAGCGAACCGTCGGGGACGTTGAAAGCGGCCTGGATATCGTTGAAGGCCGACAGATACATGTCGGTGGAGAGCGGCGGAAAGATCGCCAGCAGAGCCAACACGACCGCGACAAATCCTTCGGACTTGCGGCGCGACACCGACGCCTGAACCATAAAGCCACACCCTTTCGCTATCCCGTTAATCGACGGGCCCGACCCGAAGTATCCTCCGGCACCGAGCCCCTTACGGCTCCATAGAATGGACGTATTTCAGCTTTAAGTGAATTTATTATTCATTTCCAAATGTTTTTCGGAATAGTGCGGCAATTTCATTCTGGCTTTTTCAGGCGATAGATTTTTGAAGCTTCGCATCTGGATAGGATTTTTACGTATACGGAACTTCAAGTTTGTTTCCTCTGGAGCAGAAAACTCTTATCGACGACGGTCGTCAACGTCCCTGGGCCAGGGTCCAGTTCAGAAGTCGCCACCAGTCGGTCATGCGGATCGGGGTGCCGTGGGACCCGGTGGCGAAGACGGTCAGCCGGGTGGGGTAGCCCGCCGAATGGAGGCTTCTGAAAAAGGCGATCTGCTTTTCCGCCGGATAGACGGGATCATCGCCACCGTGGGTGAAATAGATCGGAAGGCGGCGACGGTAGGCGATGATGCGGGAAAAGTCCGGATTAGGAGCGCCGCCGAGAATGGCAAGGCCGGTCAATTGCGAGACCGCGTGCACATCCTTGGCCACGCCCCAGCAGATGAAGCTTCCCATGGAGGCACAGGCCAGAATGACCGGACGACCGTCGTTGCGCTTCGAGACCTCGCCGATCAACCGGAAGACGGCATCGACGCCGCCATCTCCGAAGTCGCGCACAGTGGGCGAATAGTAGCTGCCGTCGTTTTGCACAACGAGGTTCTTCAGGCGGTTGAAATCGCCGCCGAAAGTATCGTCGTTCACGCCCAGCGAACGATCGCCGCCACGTCCGTGGATGAAGATCACCGAGAAGGCGTTGCCGCGTTTAAGGCCGACCCGCGTGAAGGCGACACGGTGATCGCCGAGGCTCAGGGTTTCATCGGCCTGCTGGCTCGTTACACGCAGGGAAACGTAGTTCCGCCGCACTCGCTTTCCGGGACAAGATCGCGCCCGTAGAGATCGCGTTGCTTGTTGTAATCGATGACGATCAGCGCACCGTCATCTGACACATCGAGGATCGGTTGATCGGAAAAAAGATTGTTCTTGAAGATCTTGAGCGGAAAATCAAGCGCCTGGGCGGGAACGAGGAAAAGGCACAGGAGCGCAGACAGGGCCGCAAACGCGACCGTCGGCGCAACCCGCGGCAACGCTCCGAATGGAAGGGATGTGTAACGCATCATGCTCACTGGTTCTGGGGGTGCCACAGGCGACTCCGCGCCGCTCTGGCGCACCAACGATGCGATTGCAACAACGCCCAGTCTCTTCCGTTGCGCTGTCCCCCGGCGGGTTTCCGGCGGAGGACACGACTACGAGAGAAGCGATATCAGGAGGTTACCGATGTTCAGTGGCGGTGCCCGGCATGGCTGTATTCGCGGGCATCGTGTACCATGACCTCCACCTCGATTTCGAGGGTCTCGGCCTTCTCGAAGGTGAGCGTCAATGTCATACTCCGCACCCTCGGCCAACAGGTGGTTCAGACCGTCTAGACGCAGCGCCACCCTGGCGGGGTCGAGCTTGAATTCGTGCTCGGCGGGGATCTCTATCGCACCGACCTTCACGTCCTTCAACGTCCCCTCGCCCGTCATCTTCATGCCGACGATGTGAACGGAAGCCGCGATTTCCGTGCTGGCGGAAAGAAGACGATCCGTGCCGCCGGAATTCTCGATATCCATGAAGACGAAGGTATGCCCGGCCTCGAAGGCATGTGCGTGATGATGGTCGTGGTCATGGTCCTCGCCGTGGTGTTCGGCGGCATGGGCCGGCAGGGCGGCGGCGAGAACAAGCGCGGTGGCCAGCGCAAGGCGGCGGACGGGGGGAAAATCGGGGCATAGCTCGGCTCACGGAAACGCACTCCACAGGACAGAACTGAAGCGCGCTGAGATAAGCACGGCCATGCAACAGGATTGTTACGTCAGCGCATCAAATGCCGATTTGCCTCAGGCAAATGTCGATGGGCCCCGTATCGACAGGGAATTCGACGCGGCCTGTGGGAATGCGCCCGGCATGGAGAGCGCATTTCCCGCAAGCCGAAGCCGTTATTTCGTTTCTACCGACAGGCCGTCATTCCCGACCTCGACTTCGATGCAAGAGGTTTTCTGACGTTCCTGATAGTAGAAATATCCGAAACTTCCCGCGACGACGGCAAATATGGCGACGAGTGCGGCAAGTGCGTTACGGGTCATCGAGTTTGTTCCCTCGATCTGTTGCGCAGCTCCAAGTGGAACTTCGAACCTTTGTCCATGCAATAAACGCCGCAACCGCGTCTGCGTTCCGTTCTCCTTGCGTGTGACTTCAAGCAAGCATGTTTGAACGCCGTCTTTTGCCGCAAATGAAAAGCGCGCCCGGGCCTTTGCCCGGACGCGCCGCATCGATCTGCCTTGAACAGATTCCGATCAGATATGGATCGGCTTATCGTAGGTGGCCATGGCCGCTTCGCGCACGGCTTCCGACTGTGTCGGATGCGCGTGGCAGGTGCGTGCGAGGTCTTCCGAGGAGCCGCCGAATTCCATCAGGACGGCAAGCTCGTGGATCATCTCGCCGGCACCGGCGCCGATGATGTGGGCGCCGAGCACTCGGTCAGTCTCCGCATCGGCCAGCACCTTCACGAAGCCGTCCGTGTGGCCCATGGCGCGGGCACGGCCGTTGGCGGTGAAGGGGAACTTGCCAGCCTTGTACTTGATGCCGGCGTCCTTCAGTTCCTCTTCCGTCTTACCGACGGAGGCGACCTCCGGCATGGTGTAGACTACGCCCGGAATGACGTCGTAATTCATGTGGCCCGCCTGACCGGCGAGGATTTCGGCAAGTGCGGCGCCCTCGTCCTCGCCCTTGTGGGCGAGCATCGGGCCGGCGATCACGTCGCCGATAGCGTAGATGCCGTCGACATTGGTCTTGAAGTGACCGTCGGTCTTGACGCGCTTGCGCTCGTCGAGCTCCACACCGACCGTCTCCAGGCCGAGGCTTTCGGTGTAGGGGCAGCGACCGATGGCAACCAGCACCACGTCGGCCTCGAGCGTCTCGGCTTCAGCTTCGCCAGAGGAGGGCTCCACCGTGACCTTCAGGCCCTTGCCCTTCTTCTCCACGCCCGTAACCTTGGAGCCGAGCTTGAAGGAGAAGCCCTGCTTCTTGAGGATGCGCTGGAAGTTCTTGGCGACATACCCGTCCATGCCCGGCAGGATGCGGTCGAGGAATTCGACCACGGTCACCTCTGCGCCCAGACGACGCCAGACGGAGCCTAGTTCGAGCCCGATCACGCCCGCGCCGACGACGATCATCTTGCCCGGCACCTTGTCGAGCGACAGCGCACCGGTGGAGGAGACGATCTGCTTCTCGTCGATCTCGATGCCGGGAAGCGGGTCAACGTCGGAGCCGGTAGCGATGACGATGTTCTTCGCCTCGACCGTCTGGCTCTTGCCGTCTTCGCCCGTCACCTCGACCTTGCCCGGCGCCGCAATCTTGCCGGTGCCCTGGAAGGCGTCGATCTTGTTCTGCTTGAAGAGGAACGAGACGCCACCCGTATTGGCCTCGATGACCTGATCCTTGTGCTTCATCATCGCGGCCAGATCGAGCTTGGGCTTGCCGACCTTGATGCCGAAGCCCTCGAAGCTGTGGCCCGCTTCCTCGTACAGTTCGGAGGTATGAAGGAGCGCCTTGGACGGGATGCACCCGACATTGAGGCAGGTACCGCCATAAGTTGCGCGCTTTTCGACGACGGCGACCTTGAAGCCAAGCTGGGCTGCCTTGACAGCGCAGACATAACCGCCGGGGCCGGAGCCGATAATGCAGAGATCGTAGGACATCAGAGCCTCTTTACACGTTGATTCCTTGCCCACTGCGCGACATGCGGCCGGGCCGTTTGAATTTCTAGATCGCCCGCCCGCCGGACACGTCCACCACCGAACCGGTGGTGTAGGAGGTCGCGTCGGAGGCAAGCCAGAGCAGAGGATTGCGCGGGCAACTTTTCTTCAGCCGTCCCCGCGCGGGCCATTGGCAGACTTGCGCTGATCCGCGCCACCCTGTCGGGATCGCCGCCGCTGGCGTGAATTTCCGTATCGATGATGCCGGGCCTGACGGCGTTGACGCGGATCCGCTCCCCGGCAACCTCCTTGGCCAGCGCCATCGTGAAAGTGTCGATCGCCCCCTTGGCGGCGGCATAGTCGATATATTGCCGCGGGCGATCCTATCCACGCGGAGGCGGATGAAACGCTGACGATCGTGCCGCAGCGCCTCGTCGACCACGCCCGCATTGTTGACGAGCACGTCGAGCTGCCCGAAGCGAAGGTCCAACTCCTCGTACATGGCGAGAATGGGGTTCTCGTCTGAGATGTCGGCACGCACCGCATAGGCCTGGCCGCCATCGGCGACGATATCGCTCACGACCATTTCCGCGGCCCCGGCATCGAAGATGTAATTCACCGCGACACGGTAACCGCATTCACCCGCCAGACGCGCGGTGGCGGCGCCGATCCCGCGCGAGCCGCCAGTCACCAGCATGACGGGCGCGCTCAACGGATGGCTCCGTCTGCTGTCGAGATCCGGTCGTTGGACGCCGTGGCGTTCATGGATATCCGTTTCCTGCTTTGCCCGTTCGCGCTCAGCGATGCGGAACGAGGCGTTCCGATGCGCGGCCGCGGTCCCATGTGCCGCTCAGCGTGCCGTCATCGTTGACGATATAGATCACCGGATCGGCCAGTCCCCAATCGACGGTGAGCACGTTGCCGTTCAACCGGCCCGTGCCGCGATAGATTTGCCCGGCGATATCCCAGCGAAAGTGCGCGATATCGCCCGCCACCTCGATGCGTACACGCCCCGTATAGCGCGAGTCGTCTGAATTGCGTCCCTCCGCCCTGTAGGGGCCGGCAAGACGCGCCAGTCCGATGGAAGATTCGGGGCTCTGGCGGAGAGACCGAAGGCCCGCCCATCAGCGCCCCGGCATCCTGAGCGAACGCTACAGGCGCGCCCGGCGCAAGGAACATCACCGCGCAAACCGCGACACAGGCAGCCCGCCCTTGCGGACTTGAAAAGTTTCCGACCATCGCATCTTCCCGTCTCTCTCTAACGACTGCTCAGAGCGAGCTTCACGCCGAAACCGGCGAAGGTGAGCACAACCGTGCGGCGCATCCAGGTCACCACGGACTCGCGCTTCAGCACCGTCTCACCGGACAGGGCGGCAAAGGCCCCGTAGACGGCGAAGACGACGAAGGTCATCGCCATGAAGACCCCGCCCATCGCCAGCATCTGCACCGTTGCCGACTGCGATCCGTGCGAAACGAATTGCGGCAGAAAGGCAAGGAAAAAGACGGAGAGCTTGGGATTGAGGACGTTGATCAGGCAGGCGGTGCGCGCGATCGCGAAAAGCGACCGGCGCTCAGGATGCTGCCGGCCAGCGGCGAGCGAACCGGAGTCCTTCAACGTCTGCCATGCGAGATAGAGGAGGTAGGCCGCGCCCGCGTATTTCAGCACCTGAAAAGTGAGCGCTCCGGCATGCATCAGCGCCGACAGGCCGAGGACAGCCGCCAGGATCGACGGCACGATGCCGAAGGTGCAGCCAAGGGCGGCGGCAAGCGCGGCTGCGCGTCCGCGCGAAAGGCCGGTCGTGACCGTGTAAACGACGCCGGGGCCCGGAGCGAGCACGACGACGAGCGCTGTGATCAGGAATTCCGGACCCATGGCCCCAGTCCCCCTGCCCCTTGCCCGACGGCCGCCCCGATGACAGGGCGGCCCGGCAAAGGGTTGCTAGAGGTCCAGCACGAGACGCTGGACGTCTTCGAGGCTTTCCTTAACGCGCACCAGGAAGGTCACAGCCTCCTTGCCGTCGACCACGCGGTGATCATAGGAAAGCGCCAGATACATCATCGGACGGGCGACGATCTGCCCGTTCACGACCATCGACCGCTCCTGGATCTTGTGCATGCCGAGAATGCCCGACTGCGGCGCATTCAGGATCGGCGAGGACATCAGAGATCCGTAGACGCCGCCATTGGAGATCGTGAAGGTGCCGCCCTGCATCTCGTCGATGCCGAGCTTGCCGTCACGCGCCTTGCGGCCGAATTCGCCGATCTTCTTCTCGATCTCGGCGATCGACATCTGATCCGCGTCGCGCACCACCGGGACCACGAGGCCCTTGTCGGTGCCGACCGCCACGCCGATGTGGCAGAAGTTCTTGTAGATGAGGTCGGTGTCGTCGATCTCGGCGTTGACCGCCGGGACGTCCTTCAGAGCGTGGCAGACAGCCTTGGTGAAGAAGCCCATGAAGCCGAGTTTGACGCCGTGCTTCTTCTCGAAGAGCTCCTTGTAGGTTTTGCGCAGCTCCATGATCGGGCCCATGTCCACCTCGTTGTAGGTGGTGAGCATGGCGGCCGTGTTCTGCGCATCCTTCAGGCGGCGGGCGATGATCTGGCGCAGCTTGGTCATGCGCACGCGCTCTTCGCGCACCTCGTCCTCGGCCGCGACGGGGCCGCGCGCGGCGACAGGTGCGGCAGCAGACGGCGCGGTGTTCGCCATGGCGGCGAGCACGTCGCCCTTCAGGACCTGACCGCGCTTGCCGCTGCCTGCGACCTGATCGGCGGACATGCCTTTCTCGGCCATCATCTTCTGAGCGGACGGGGCCGGCGGCATGTCGGAGCCGGCGCTTGCGGCCGGCGCTGCTGCTGGGGCGGCGGGAGCCGGAGCCGGGGAGGACTTTTCTTCCTTGGCCTCGGCGGGCTTGGCGGCCGCGCCCGATGCGCCTTCGGCGAGCGATCCGAGCAGGGCGCTGACCTCCACGGTCTCACCCTCCTGCACGAGGATGCTCTCCAGTGCACCGGCGGCCGGTGCGGGGACCTCGATCGTCACCTTGTCGGTTTCCAGCTCGACGAGCGGCTCGTCGACGGCGACGGCGTCCCCCGGCTTCTTGAACCACTGTGCGATGGTGGCTTCGGTCACGGATTCGCCCAAGGTGGGCACGCGGATTTCCGTTGCCATTGTGTTTCGTCTCTTCGATTGGCAGGCCAGCTGCGGTTACAACATCTCTATGCGGATATCGGCGGACGCACGCGGCGCCCGCCGGAAAATCAGGATTCGGCGTAGGCCTCGTCCAGGAAGGTGCGAAGCTGCGCCTGATGCTTGGACATGAGGCCCGTGGCGGTCGCGGCAGTGGCCGGACGGCCGACGTAACGCGGACGGGCGCACTGCGCACCGATCTGGGTCAAGGCCCATTCGATATAGGGCTGAACGTGTGTCCAGGCCCCCATATTCTTGGGCTCTTCCTGACACCAGATCATGTCGGCGTTCTTGAAGCGGGTCAGCTCGTGCACCAGCGCCTTGGTCGGGAACGGATAGAGCTGTTCGACGCGCAGCAGGTAGACGTCGTTGATGCCGCGCTTCTCGCGCTCTTCCAGGAGGTCGTAGTAGACCTTGCCCGAACACATCACGACGCAGCGGATCTTCTCGTCCGCCGCCAGCTCGGTCGAGCTGCCCGCCGGAGATTCCGCATCGTCCCACAGGATCCGGTGGAAGGAGGAATCGTCCGCCATCTCCGACAGCTTGGAGACGCAGCGCTTGTGGCGCAGCAGCGATTTCGGCGTCATCAGGATGAGTGGCTTGCGGAAGTCGCGCTTCATCTGCCGACGCAGGATGTGAAAGTAATTGGCAGGCGTCGAGCAGTAGGAGACCTGCATGTTGTCTTCCGCGCAAAGCTGGAGATAGCGCTCCAGACGGGCGGAGGAGTGCTCCGGCCCCTGGCCCTCATAGCCGTGCGGCAGCAGGCAAACGAGGCCCGACATGCGCAGCCACTTGCGCTCGCACGACGACAGGAACTGATCGAAGATCACCTGCGCGCCGTTGGCGAAGTCGCCGAACTGGGCCTCCCAGAGCGTCAGCGCGTTGGGCTCGGCCAGCGTGTAGCCGTATTCGAACCCCAGCACCGCCTCTTCCGACAGCATGGAGTTGATGACCTCGTAGCGCTCCTGGTTCTCGCCCACATTGGCGAGCGGGATGTAGCGGTCCTCGTTCTCCTGATCGTAGAGCACCGAATGGCGCTGCGAGAACGTTCCGCGCTCCACGTCCTGACCGGAGAGGCGCACCTTGTGGCCTTCACACAAAAGCGACCCGAAGGCCAGCGCTTCCGCCGTCGCCCAGTCGATGTTCTCGCCCGTCTCGATCATCTTGGCGCGGTTCGACAGGAACCGGCGGATGGTGCGGTGGGCATTGAAATCCTTCGGGATCGTGGAAAGCCGGTTGCCGATCTTGCGCAGACCGTCGAGCGCAACGCCGGTCTGACCGCGACGCGGATCGTCGCTGTCGGCAGCCTGCTTGAGACCGGACCACTTGCCGTCCAGCCAATCGGCCTTGTTCGGCTTGTAGGCCTGTCCCGCCTCGAACTCTTCCTCGTTGCGGTGACGCCATTCGGCCCTGAGTGCCTCGACCTCGTCCTTGGTGACGGTGCCCTCGGCGATCAGCTTGTCGGCATAGATCTGCAGCGTGGTCGGATGCTGGCGGATCTCGCGATACATGATCGGCTGCGTAAAGGCAGGCTCGTCGCCCTCGTTGTGCCCGAACCGACGGTAGCAGAACATGTCGATAACGACGGGCTTGCCGAAGGCTTGTCGGAACTCGGTCGCGATCTTGGCGGCATAGACCACCGCTTCCGGATCATCGCCGTTCACATGGAAGATCGGCGCTTCGATCATCTTGGCGACGTCAGAGGGGTACGGCGAAGAGCGCGAGAAGCGCGGGTTCGTCGTGAAGCCGATCTGGTTGTTGATGATGAAGTGAATCGAGCCGCCGGTGCGGTGACCGCGCAGCGCCGACAGACCGAAGCATTCCGCCACAACGCCCTGACCGGCAAAGGCCGCATCGCCGTGCAGCAGCAGCGGCAGAACCTTGGAGCGGTCGACGTCGACCGTCTCCACCCAGTGCCCGCCCTTCATGGAATGCTGGTCCTGCTTGGCGCGGGCCTTGCCCAGCACCACCGGATTGACGATTTCCAGATGCGAGGGGTTGGCGGTCAGCGACAGGTGGACGTTGTTGCCGTCGAATTCGCGGTCGAACGAGGCGCCGAGGTGATACTTCACGTCGCCGGAGCCTTCCACGTCGTCGGGAGCGTAGGAGCCGCCCTTGAACTCGTGGAAGATGGCGCGAAGCGGCTTGCCCATGACTTGCGAGAGCACGTTCAGACGGCCACGGTGGGCCATGCCAAAGACGATTTCCTGCAGGCCAAGCTGACCGCCGCGCTTGATGATTTGCTCAAGGGCAGGCAGCAGCGCCTCGCCGCCGTCCAGACCGAAGCGTTTGGTGCCGGTGTATTTCACATCGAGGAACTTCTCGAAGCCCTCGGCCTCCACCAGCTTGTTGAGGATGGCCTTCTTGCCTTCCTGGGTGAAGCTAATCTGCTTGTCCGGGCCTTCGATGCGCTCCTGGATCCAGGCCTTCTCGGCCGGATCGGAAATGTGCATGAACTCCACCGCCAGCGTGGAGCAGTAGGTGCGCTTGAGGATCTCCAACATCTCGCGGATGGTGGCGAATTCCAGCCCCAGCACGTGATCGATGAAGATCGGATGATCCCAGTCGGCATCCGTGAAGCCGTAGGTAGCCGGATGCAGCTCGACGTGATCCTTCGGCGGCTCCAGTTTCAGCGGATCGAGATCGGCGTGCAGATGGCCGCGCATGCGGTAGGCGCGGATCATCATCAGCGCGCGGACTGAATCCCGTGTGGCCTGCTGGACCTGCGCCTCGGACATCGGCGCGCCCTTGGCTTCCGCCTTGCCCTTGATCTTTTCCGCGATCTTCGGCTCCAGCGCGCCCCAATTGCCGTCAAGTGCGGCAACCAGCTCGCCGTTTGCCGTTATCGGCCAGTCGGGCCGTTTCCAGCTCGCTCCGCGCGCTTCCTTGACGACGTCCGAAGGCGCATCCTTCAGATTGGCGAAGAAATCCCGCCATACCTCGTCCAGGAAGCCCGGATCTTCCTGATAACGCGCGTAAAGATCTTCGATGTAGGCTGCGTTGGCGCCATATAGGAACGACGTCAGTGCGAAAGCTTCGTTCGCGTCCTGCCGTGCCATAATGTCTGTCAGCGAAGGGTCTTGACCTTCGCCCCACTCGTGACGGCACGACCACCGGGCCGTGCCTTGTGCCCATTTTGAGGACGCCAGGGGCGCCCCCGATGATCGATGAAGACGGCCGCTGTCGGCCGCCCCGGTCTCGTCAAATTGCGTCACCATGCCGCAAGGGCATAAGAACCGAAAGACCTTGCTAAACCTGTAACGCGCTTAGGTGCAAGATCTTAAGCATTCATGCGGGGCGGCGGCGGGACTGCCGCCGACACCTTTTCAGGTTCAGCTCTTCAGGACCTGGACCAGCGTCTCGCCCAGCTTGGCGGGGGAGGGAGAGATCTTGATCCCGGCGGCTTCCATCGCCGCGATCTTGTCCTCGGCTCCGCCCTTGCCGCCGGAGATGACGGCGCCGGCATGGCCCATGGTCCGGCCCGGAGGAGCGGTGCGACCGGCGATGAAACCGGCCATCGGCTTGGAACGGCCCTTCTTCGCCTCGTCGGCAATGAACTGGGCGGCGTCCTCCTCGGCCGAGCCGCCGATCTCGCCGATCATGATGATCGACTCGGTCGCGTCGCCTGCCAGGAACATTTCCAGCATGTCGATAAACTCGGTGCCCTTGACCGGGTCACCGCCGATGCCGACGGCCGTCGTCTGGCCAAGCCCGGCATTCGTGGTCTGGAACACCGCTTCGTAGGTCAGCGTGCCGGATCGAGAGACGATACCGACCGAACCCTTCTTGAAGATGGAGCCCGGCATAATGCCGATCGTGCATTCTTCCGGCGTCAGCACGCCCGGGCAGTTAGGACCGATCAGGCGCGAGTTGGACTTGTCGAGCTTGGCCTTGACCTTGACCATATCCATCACCGGAATACCTTCGGTGATGCAGACGATGAGCGGCACTTCCGCCTCAATCGCCTCGATGATCGCGACACCGGCCCCAACGGACGGGACGTAGATGACGGAGGCGTCGGCCCCGGTCGCGTCCTTGGCGTCGGCAACGGAGGCGTAGATCGGCAGCTCGGCCGCGCCGTCGAGACCGGACGTCCAGGTCTCACCGCCCTTCTTGGGGTGCACGCCGGCGACCATCTTCGTGCCGTAGTAGGCAAGCGCCTGCTCGGTGTGGAAGGTACCGGTCTTGCCGGTCAGGCCCTGAACGATGACCTTGGTGTCTTTGTTGACGAGAATGGACATGAAATTCTAGTCCTCTTTGGGAGGCTTATGGTGAAGAGTTACCGGTAACCAATGTGGTTTTTGTAATGTCTATCCTTGGTCGCGATTGGGAAGTTAATTGCGCTGCCATCAGCCAGATAAGTGAGTTGAGAGGTGGGATACAAGTAGAGCTTTCTATCTTGTAGAAATTGAGTTACCGCAATAGCTAGATACCCAGATATACCCGACCATAAGATCACAGTATCGTATACTGGATAAATTAAGCTGCACTCTCCTCTTTCGTCCTCAAATAGACTTCCAATTTCCACAAATGACAGATGCCCGCGACTAACGACCGTTCTCTCAATCGTTTCTTTAATCGCGGACACAGTCATCATTTACCCCTTCACGGCCTTTACGATCTTCTGCGCGGCGTCATCGAGATCATCGGCGGCGATCACGTTGAAACCGCTCTCGTTGATGATCTTCTTGCCCAAATCGACGTTCGTGCCCTCAAGGCGCACAACGAGGGGAACCTGCAGGCCGACTTCCTTGACGGCCGCGACCACGCCTTCCGCGATCACGTCGCAGCGCATGATGCCGCCGAAGATGTTAACCAGGATGCCCTTCACGTTCGAGTCGGTGGTGATGATCTTGAAGGCCGCCATGACCTTCTCCTTGGAAGCGCCGCCGCCGACATCGAGGAAGTTCGCCGGCTCGGCGCCGTAGAGTTTGATGATGTCCATGGTGGCCATGGCGAGGCCCGCGCCGTTCACCATGCAGCCGATGTCGCCGTCGAGCGCGACGTAGGCGAGATCGAACTTGGAAGCTTCGATCTCCTTCTCGTCCTCTTCCGACTTGTCGCGCAGCGCCATCACGTCGTCGTGGCGGAAGAACGCGTTGCCGTCGAAGGAGACCTTGGCGTCGAGAACGCGCAGGTGACCGTCGGTCATGACGATCAGCGGGTTGATCTCCAGAAGGCTCATGTCCTTCTCGGTGAAGGCCTTGTAGAGGATCGGGAACAGCTTCATGCCGTCCTCACGCGCCGGGCTCTTCAGTTCGAGCGCGTCGCAGAGCTTGGCAGCGGCTTCCTCGGTGACGCCCGCGTCCGGATCGATCGGCAGGGGCAGGATCTTCTCAGGCGTGGAGGCCGCAACCTCTTCGATGTCCATGCCGCCTTCGTTGGAGGCGACGAATGCCACCCGGCCGACCGTGCGGTCCACGAGAATGGAAAGGTAAAGCTCGCTGTCAATGTCGGCGCCGTCCTCGATGTAGAGGCGGTTGACGACCTTGCCCGCGGGGCCGGTCTGCTTGGTCACCAGCGTGGAGCCGAGCATTTCCCCGGCATTGGCGACAACGTCTTCGACAGACTTGGCCAGGCGAACGCCGCCCTTGGCGTCGGCATCCAGTTCCTTGAACTTGCCCTTGCCGCGTCCGCCGGCGTGGATCTGCGATTTGACCACATAGAGCGGGCCCGGCAGCTGCTTGGCAGCGGCTTCGGCCTCGTCAGCAGAGAAAATCGGGACACCAGAGGCTACGGGGGCGCCGTATTCTTTCAGCAGCGCCTTGGCCTGGTACTCGTGGATGTTCATGGTGACTCCCTCGAGAAACATCTCGTTTCAAAATAGGCGAGCAGGTCAACGGCATTGCTCCTGGAGACCGGCACACCTTCGACAAGGAGCAGCAATCCGGACATATTTCCTCCCGATTCCCCCCTTCAAACAACAAAGGGGGAGCCCAATGGGCTCCCTTTTTTCAATCACGCAAGCGCAGGTTGAATCTTCTTGCACGCTTGAACGAGACCGTCGACGGCGGCGACCGACTTGTCGAAGTTCGCCTTCTCGTCGGAGTTGAGGTCGATCTCGATGATGCGCTCGATACCGCCCGCGCCGATCACGGTCGGGACACCGACATAGGTGTCGCTCAGGCCGTATTGGCCGTCCAGGTGCGCCGCGCAGGACAGAACGCGCTTCTTGTCCTTCAGGTAGCTCTCGGCCATGGAGATGGCGGAAGCGGCCGGGGCATAGAAGGCGGAACCGGTCTTGAGCAGGGAGACGATCTCCGCGCCACCGTCACGGGTGCGCTGAACGATCTTGTTCAGACGCTCCTTGGTGCACCAGCCCATCTTGACCAAACCCGGCAGCGGGATGCCGGCGACAGTTGAATAGCGGGTCAGCGGCACCATGGTGTCGCCGTGGCCGCCCAGCACGAAGGCCGTGACGTCTTCAACGGAGACGTCGAACTCGTCGGCGAGGAAATAACGGAAGCGGGAGCTGTCGAGCACGCCGGCCATGCCGACGACCTTGTTGGCGGGCAGGCCGGAGAACTTCTGCAGTGCCCAAACCATCGCGTCGAGCGGATTGGTGATGCAGATGACGAAAGCGTCAGGGCAGTACTTCTTGAGGCCCGCGCCCACCTGCTCCATGACCTTCAGGTTGATTTCCAGCAGATCGTCGCGGCTCATGCCCGGCTTGCGGGGAACGCCGGCGGTGACGATCACCACGTCGGAGCCTTCCAGCGCTTCATAGGTGTTGGTGCCAACCAGCTTTGCATTGAAGCCGTCGACAGGAGAGGATTCCGCCAGATCCAGGGCCTTGCCCTGCGGAACGCCTTTGGCAATGTCGAACAGGACGACGTCACCAAGTTCCTTGAGGCCTGCGAGATGAGCGAGCGTGCCACCGATCTGGCCCGACCCTACGAGTGCGATCTTGTTCCGCGCCATGCTGTTAGTTTACCTTTACGTAAACGTCAGAAAAGGTCATAGGTCATATGGTCGCGGGTTCGATACTCCCTTTGCCAGCTGGGCGCAACCGTCCGAACCCGTCTTCTGCGACTGTTAAGTGATAAAAAGTGCGTAGGGGAGGCGTGGAACCGCCGCAGAGGATCCCACGCATCTCCCTCTATTCCGCTACGTCCGCCAGATAGGCTTCGGAGCGCATCTCCGTCAGTCGGAAAATTGTACGATCAAATTCGAACTTCTTCGTACCACTGGTCGCTTGGTACAGATTGTCTAGCTCCGCTTCGGCCGAAACGATGAGTTTTATGCGCTGGTCGTACAATTCATCGATCAGATTGATGAAGCGCTTGGCTTCATTGCGCTTGTGCGCCTGAAGTACCGGCACGTACTCCAACACAATCGTGTGATAGGCATGCGCGATGCGCAGATAATCGGCCGCAGATAGGGCCGTTCGCACAGATCGGCGAAGGTGAAGCGGGCAACGCCGCATGCCGTTAACGGAACCTCGATCCAACGCCCCTTGACCTCGAGCCGGTCGACCCGGCCCTTGGTGCCCTGGGTAAGCGCATGCCAGATGCGCTCGATTTCCTTGTCCGCCACCTCGCCCAGCGGCGTGATGTAGACCGGGGCGCCGGCCAGTTTCTCCAGCCGGTAGTCGGTCGAAGAATCGAGGTTGAATACCTCCACCCGCTGCTTGAGCATCTTGATGAAGGGCATGAAATGCCCGCGGTTCAGGCCTTCCTTGTAGAGGTCGTCCGGATCGACGTTGGAGGTGGCGACCACCACAACACCGGCGTCGAAGAGCTTTTCGAACAGGCGGCCCAGCAGCACCGCATCGGCGATGTCGGTCACGGAGAACTCGTCGAAGCACAGAAGCCGCGTCTCTTCGGCAATCTCCGCGGCGACCGGAGCGACGGGGTCGCTGCCCTTCATCGTGCCCGCCTTGATCTTCTGGCACACGGCATGAATGCGCTCATGCGCATCGCTCATGAATTCGTGGAAATGGGCGCGACGCTTGCGCTTGACCACGGCGCGCTCGAAGAACAGATCCATCAGCATGGTCTTGCCGCAACCGACGGAACCCCAGACATAGAGCCCCTTCAGCGGCTCCTTGGGCTGCTTCTTGCCGAACAGCCAGCCGAGCGGGGAATGTTTGCTGGCGAGCCTACGCTCCGCCAGCGCCTCGTTCAGCGCATCCAGGCGGTCGATAATAGCACGTTGTGCCGGGTCGGAGGCCAGTTCCCCGGCGGCGACCATCGCCTCGTAACGTTCGCGTACGTTCGGCGTCAGCGATTGGGAAGCAGACATGGGCAGATTTCCATGCTCTCAGAGATCGGGACAGAAGGGTGTTTGCGCGCGCGGATCCGCACAGCCGAAGGAAGGACGAAAGGTCGCACGGCAGGCCCCTGCGATACAGTCTGTGTCCAGGCTTGACAAGCGCGCGAAAGCCCGAACCAGTTCCCGGATTACGCGGAGTAGGCCTAATCGTCTGACGACGCTGCGGCAGCTTTCGCGCTCATGAAGGCATCATCGATCGGAACCTGCAAGCCGATGGCCAACCGGTTTGTTTCGCTCGCCATGGCAACGACGGACTGCAGCTCCATCAGTTGCGCTTCGCTCATGCCCTTGGAGCGCGCTGCGGCCGTGTGCGAGCGGATGCAGTATTTACAATTGTTGGCGATGGAAACGGCGACATAGATCAGCTCCTTGGTGAGCGGATCGAGGCTGCCGGGCCCCATCACCTCCCGCAGACTCTCCCAGGTGCGTTTCAGCGCAGCCGGATTTGTTCGCCAGAACCCGCCGGAAATTGTTGATGAAATCCGTTTGCCGCACGTCACGGATCTCATTGATCACGGCGCGGGCTTCGGGCTTGATGTCGTCGTCGCCAAGAACAGGCACGAGGCACATCCCGCATCGAGGCGCGCGAATCAATCAATTCGCAAACGTCGGATTACGGCTCGGCGCGGCCATTTTCCCGGAACCATCAGTTTTCGGAAGAAAACGAAACGACAGGTTGCAATCCGCGCAACCCACGGATGCCGCGACGAGAGGCTCGTGCAACCTATGCGGCAATTTTGCAACAAATGCTTGAAATTAGTTTTTATTCGAAAAACAACCTTGCAGGCGGTGCGAAGGAGCGCAAACAAGAGCTTGAAGGATTTGAATTGGGCGTAAATTTGACGGCAAGGCCCGTTTTTTTGCGCCGCGATCTACAACTAAAAAGTGCAGACTTTCCGGGGCTGTTTTCGATGCATTCAATGCGTGTTCCTGCGTTTTCTCCCGCGCGTGCCAAAAGCACGTCACTCTGCCGCCTCCTTGTGGCCGGCGCATCCGCGGTCGTCTTGTCCCTCGGCCTGAGCAGCGCCGCACTCGCGGACGATCTCGACACGACGGACACATGGGATGGGTCGTCATCGATATCGTCCTGGGGAGACGCCGGCAGCGCGACTTACAGCCAGACCATCACCGTGGACAGCGACACCACGATCTATGGTTTCAGCTTTGAACTGGCGCTGATCGGCGGCAGCACGGTTCAATATCAGGCCTACGTGTACGAATGGGATTCGTCGACCAACACTGTCGTCGGCAACGTGCTCTACGTGTCCGACGTCCAGACCGCGCCCGATAGCAGCAGCTTTACGACCGTCACGGTCAATACCGGCTCCACCACGCTTTCTGCCGGCAAGACATATGTCATTTTTCTCACCACATCAATCGTCAGCGATCAGTCGGGCGGTTATTACATCTGGGGGATGTCCGATGACAGCTATACGGATGGCGTTTTCGTCTACCTCAACAACGGCGTTTCCGGATCACCGGCGCTGGCCGGGACCGACGGCATGCCGTTGCTGCCATGCGGCTGATGACCGGCTTCCTGTCCCCATGCTGACGCCATCGCTGCCCTCGCGCAAGATGCCCAAGGTCAAGCCGCTCGGCGACGGCGAAGCGGCACTCGCAACGCATGACGAGAGCACCGGCGCAACCGGCGAAAAGACGGCGCAGACCTGAAACCCGTCGTGGTCTGGGGAGTTGCCTACAGCGCCTACAACAAGACCGACTATCGCTCTTCAAACCTCCGATACGCAGGCGCGCGCCTACGGCGTCATCACCGGTGTCGACAAGTGGCTCTCACCCGAGACATCGATCGGCCTGTCGCTCGGGCTCGGCCGCATGTCCTGGAACGTCGAGGATGGCAACGGCACCGGCGAGGGCCGGGTCTTCCAGCTCGGCGCCTACGGTCACCATCGCTCCGGCCCCCTCTATCTTTATCTTTCCGCAGGCGTTGCCGGAGCCTACCAGGACCTGTCGACCGACCGGACCTATAGCACGGCATCACTGAAGGGCCATCTCAATGGCTACAATGTCGGCGCGCGCATTGAGGCGGACCTGCTGCTCCCCGCGGACAGGACGATCTTCATGCCTTATGGCGCGGTTCAGACGCAGTGGCTGCACACGCCCGCCTATACCGAAGGTGGACCGGCCCTGCTGGCGATGTCCTTTGACGAAGGCGACACCATAGCCTCGCGCACCGAGCTGGGGCTTTGGGTCAACCAAATCTTCACGCTGGATTCAGGCAAGCCTTTCGCCCTTTTCGGTCGTGTCGGCTGGGCTCACAACTTCAATGACAGCCTGAACATCGACGCCGCCATGATCTCCGCCGGCACGGCATTCGAACTGAACGACGGCTGGTCGGTGGCCGGCAAGCTCGAAGGGGAACTGGGCGGCAGCTCGCAGACCTATCAGGCATCGGGCCGCATCGCCTATCGCTGGTAGGAAAGGTCCACGCGCTGCAAGGCTCGGGCAAACACCCGCGCGCCTTCAGCTTGCGAGCAGAACGGATTCCAGTCCCGCCTGACGGTTGCCGACATCCGCGGCCCAGGCAACAAGCCAGCGCTCACCGTCATCGCCGAGATCCGCCTTGTGGCCGCGCCCGTCCACCAGAATCCAGGCCTGGCCCGGCGTCGCCGCATCGACCACCACATGCTCGGCAAGCGTCAGGGCATCGGCCACATCGCGGGCGCGACAGGTGTCGCCCGCCTCGCTCCCGCCCGCTTCAACCGCCCGCAGGAAACTGTCGAGATCGCGGGTAATTACAACCAGTACGCGATGCTCCTCGCCGGAGAAAATGTGAAACCGGCACAGAGCCGGAACCCGGCCTGCTTCGGGCAGGTGCCAGCCGTTGCCGTTGCGCCGTCCCGTTCCGACCTCGCTCCAGTCGATCCGTGCGGAGAGATTGAGCGGCTTGCGGCTGCTCTCGAGCGCCTTGCGCAAGGGAGCCGGCAGTCCGCCGACCATAGCTGCGGCGGACACCATTCCGGTCTTTGCCTGTGCGGCCGCGCGCGAGACGGCAGATCCCAGCCGAACGCGCTGAAAAGTGACATAGCGCCGGGAGATATCGACCTGACGCACGCGCCAGCCCGCGGTCAGCCACGCCTCCTGATGCACCAGCAACCCGCCGGAATTCGCCCACCAGGTCCGATGGGTCGTCGCGCTCGCAGGAAGGGGCGAACCGAGGACGCCCTCGATTTCATCGAAACTCGCCGTCCACTCGAAATCTGCCAATCCGGCAAGGTGCTGCTTCAATGGATCATATTTCGCCATAGCAATATTCTCGCCCCAAATGTCGCTATGGTTACATTTCCTTACACGCTGGTCCAGCCAGATTTAAACTACGGGTAGCAGGAAATTATGTTGCGATATCAATAAATTACCGCAGCGTAAAATATGACTTTTTCTTTCAAATATTCGCATGAAACAAAAAATCCGCGCGCAGGGATGCGACGCGAATCGAGGAAAACCGGAAGGTTCGGGCCGTTTTCAGCTCTCACCCGGTTCCTGCACGGGGATGGAAAGCCCCGCGCGGATCGACAAGAACAGGGCCGTTCCGCGATCGATCAGCGGGAGACGGAAATGGGCTGCCCCGTGCTAGTGCGCCCGTCGTAGCGCTCGGGCGCGCTCTTGTAGAGGGTCGCGATCTGCGTGCCGTTGGCATCCTTGAGAAGGATCTGCGCACCGTTCAGATCCCAGACGGCAATGGCGCCCAGAGGAGCTCCGCCGCAGCCCTGGGTATTGGCACGGTAGCCACCGCTCCAAGTCGTGAGCGTCATGAACAGCTTGCAGGAATTGCCGGCCGAAGCGATCGTCCAACCGCCGAGAAGCTCGGTCCGGCCGATTTCCGGAGCGGCGGGCGGCGGCGCGGACCGGGCACCGTCGGCGGGATTGCCGGCCGCCATATCGGTATTGGCGGGCGGCTGGGCATTCGGATTGTTCGGATCGTAATAGGGGCGTCCGTCCTCGCCAATCGGACGACCATCCGGACCGAGCGTTCCGCCGGGCGTGTAGGGACCGGAACCGTAACGTCCCGCAGGATCCTGATTCGGAGCGATTACGAGCGGCTGGAGATCGCCGCCCTGCGCCACGGGCTGGCGCGGCGCACTGATGTCCGGACCACGCGATCCGCCATAGTCGAAACGAGTACAGGCGGCGATCAAGGTTCCGAGACACAGCACTGCAGCGATGGATGCCGCTTTATTCATTCCGATTCGTTCCTTGATCTGTTTCGGCCAATCTAGTCGCCCGACGTCTCCGCGTGAACCGGGAAAGCACGTCCGACCGATACGCGCACGAAAGCCCACGATCGACAGCATGCGCCAAAGTGCAGCACGATTTGTGCTCGTCGTCGCACTTCAATACGGACGAAATATGATTTCCCCGAACCGCTACATCTCTTGCGGCGGCCTTTTACTGCAGGAACGACACCGTGGGTATTATCGATCACGTCGGATTTCCGCTTTCCGACTACCAAGCCTCCCGCGCTTTCTACGGAACCATCCTTGAACCGCTCGACATTCGGCCGATCATGGAAGTCACGCCGGAGGAGACGGGCAAGGACGCCCATTGCGGCTTCGGGATCGAGAAGCCGGAATTCTGGATCGGTACCGGCACGCCGTTGAGCGGCGTTCTCCATGTCGCCTTTACCGCGCCTGACCGAAAAACGGTGGATGAAGTCCATGCCCGTGCGATGGCGGCGGGAGCGCGGGACAACGGAGCGCCGGGCCTGCGGCCGCACTATCACAGCGCCTATTACGCGGCCTTCATGCTGGATCCAGACGGGCACAATATCGATGTCGTGTCACAAGCCTGCCGCATAGTCGGCACGCATGGGGCATAACCGTCACACGCTTGTCGGAAAAGATCTCTATCCGGCTGTCCGGGAACGGAGGACGATTCGTCTAACGGCGTGAGGTAAGGCCCGTGTGCAACGTGCTTTCCGTGTGTTCTGACAATGCGATTCTCGGTCCGATGGCCGAGGCCTGCCTGAAAAGATCTGCGCACGACGGGAGTTTGCGCGCATTTTCAGCCGCCGTGCATCCAGCTTCCCGGCTCAACCCTGCCTTGGAGCAGCTGTTGCGCGGGCGCGGTCACGCAAACGATGCCCTGCAACCGAAATCCTGGGAGGTCTTCGCGCTTCCCCATGCCCCGGCTCCCGATCTGCTGATCGGATTGGGCGTGTGTCTGCCGAGCGCGGAGCCCGACTGGACCGCACAGCCGGAGCGGTGGCACTGGCATCTCGATATCGGCAGCCCTCGCGCCGCCTCCCCCGATATTCCCGCCCTCTACCAGGCCATCGAAACGGCGGTGGGCGATTTTCTGCTCGGGCGCGACGACGTCCATCTGCCGCGCGCAGGTTGAGTGCGGCACGGCTGATCGCACTTCATCTGTGGCCATTCGGCCACCTCACCGTCGAAAAACGCTATTTCGCGTTCCTTCCGTGCGTTTCACGAAACGAAAACCTGCAAATCAGATTTTCGTTCACCTGACGACTGGCATACTGTCCGCACTGTTCAGGCGAAGGTTCGAGGAACAATGCGGAAGACGTTCAAGAGTACACTTCTCGGGTTTGGCGTGGCCCCGGCGTTTGCTGCCCCGGTTCTGGCACAGGGAACGACTTCCGGCCCGGCACCGGGAACCGATATCGTCCTCGAACTGGGTGCGGACGGACGCGTCTCACCGGAATATCCAGGCGCCGACAGCTACATTCTTTCGCCCATGCCCATCGTCAAGCTGCACTTTCTGGTGCTGCCGATCTTCGGCACGGTAACCGATTCCTCCCAGAAATCGGCGGGAATCAGTTTCTATCCGGCCTTCAACTACGTGGGCGGCCGCAATGCCGACGACCATGCCGAGCTGAGCGGCCTCAGGGACGTGAACTGGGCGGCGGCGTGCGCTACACGACCCAGTGGCTGGAAGCCCATGCGGAAATCCGCCACGGCTTCAACGGTCATCACGGGATCGTCGACGAGGTCGGTGTCGATGCGATCGCCCATCCGAGCGACCGGCTGACGGTGAAGTTCGGCCCGCATCTCGCCTTTGTCGATTCCGACTAAATGTCGACCTATTTCGGCGTCTCCAGCAGCGAGGCGGCGGCCTCGGGTGGCGTGCTCACCACCCATGATGCGGGCGGCGGCATTCGCGATGTCGAGCTTGCGCTCGGCGCCGACTACATGATGAGCGACAAGGTCACGCTCTACGCGGATGCGGAATATCGCCGGTTTTGCTGGGCGATGCGGCCGACAGCCCGATCGTCAAGCGCACCGGCAGCGCCAACCAGTTCACCGCAAGCCTCGGCCTGACCTACCGCTTCTCCTGGAACGTCGACGGCAAGTAAGACCGTCGACGCCTGTCACGATCTCCTAAGCATGGGGCCCGTTCAGCCGATTTCGTCTGAACGCGAGACTGCACTTTAGTGACCGGCGATGCCCTTGTAGGCGCTATCGCCCCAAACAGATGGCACCCGCGCATCCCGGCCGCAGCCCTTGCGGTAGCCCTTGTAGGCGTCGGCGCGGGTGACATAGCCGAAACGACTCAAGGTGCGCTCCTGGCTCTTGTAGTAGTTCTGGTGATAATTCTCGGTCGGCCAGAAGGTCGCCGAACCTTCGATCGGCGTCACCATTGTTTCGCCCAGTTCGCCCTCATCCTTCGCCTTCACCTTCTTCGCGGCCGCCTGCTGCGCATCATCGAGCACATAGATCGCGGTGTAATAGGCGTGGCCGCGATCGCAGAACTGGCCGCCCGCATCCGTCACATCGACCGAATGCAGGAAGATGTCGACGAGCTTCTCGTAGCTCACCACGGCCGGGTCGAAGGTGACCTTCACCACCTCGCGGTGACCGCCGGAAGTGTAGTCGTCATAGGTGGGGTTCTTCGTCGTACCGCCCGCATAGCCGGAGACGGTATCGGAGACACCGGCCACATGGTCCATGTCTGATTCCACGCACCAGAAGCAGCCGCCGGCAAACAGCGCGGTTTCGGCATGGACGGACGGGGCGGACAAGACGGGAGCGGGCAAGGCCGAGAGACAGAGCCGCGATCAAGGCGAGGAAGCACATGGGTTTCCTCCGTGTCGAACGTTGTTCCCCGACATAGAGCGCACCGAGCGAGGCGTCACGTCACGTCCACGTGCATCGCGCGAAGGTGATGGGCGTGTGAGGGGAGAATGCGGGGCGCGGAACATGTGGCCCATCCTTCGAGACGCACTCTGACGAGCGTTCCTCAGGATGACCTTATCGTGTTGTTATTTGGTGAGAAACCGTCAACACACACACAACGTCATCCTGAGGAGGGCCTAAAGGCCCATCTCGAAGGATGGGCCACACATTCCGGCACCCCCTAAACGAAAGAGGCCGCCCCGAGGGACGGCCTTCCCGATCCTGATGATGCTCGGTGTGCCTATGATCGGGCTTCTTGCGTCGAGGTCGTCAGGCCCGACCAGTCGATGTTGCGGGTTGCGAACATTACGGTTGCCAGCACCAGGAAGGCGACAATGGAACCAGCCAGCAGGGCGTAATCCTGATCGTTGAGGATCAGGTAGATCACCCCATAGATGATCGTCAGCGCGGCGCCGGTGATCGCTCCCGCCTTTGTACTGTGGGCGAGCGTTGCGATGTAGCTCGACACAAGTACGGCAGTTGCGGCGAAGACGGAGAAATAGGCGAGCGCGAAGCCCACCTGTTCGGTAAAGGCCAGCAGCAGGACGAAGAAGATCACCAACGCGAAACCGACCAGCAGATATTGCATCCAGTGCAGCCCCCAGCCCGAACGGAGCTCCAGCACGAACACCGCCATGAAGGTGAGACCGAAAAAGGCGATGGAGTATTTCAGCGAGCGCGCCACGGTCTGATAGATGTCGAGCGGATCGACGAAGGCGGTTTCCAGCGAAGGCGACAGCGAGAGCACGGCCCCCAGTTCCGCCCTGCCGACGCCGCGCGCCAGGAACGGGATCGACCAGTCGGCGGTGAAGCCATCCTCGCGGATCTCGTGCCGGTCGGGCAGGAAATTGCCCGAAAAGCTGGGGTGTGGCCAGTTCGACGTCATGGCGAGGGTCGTCGACTGACCGACCGGGGCGAAGGCGATCCGGCGCGATCCGTTGAGCGCGATGTGCGAGCTAAATTCGAAACCGTTGCGCCAATCCTCCCGGCTGAGCGGCAGATGGATGCCGCTCCGACCTGAACGGCTCCCCTCGGTGATAAACGCCGCACCGTTGAGACCGGGCTCGAAATTACGAGCATCACCGCCGACGGAGATGGAGACATCTTTCTTGATCGCGCGCACGTCCGCAATACCGAAGAAGAGAAAGGCCTCGTCCGGTTTCAGGACCATCTCGTCACCACCCGCAAGATTTGCTATATCGATCTCGACTGGAGCGAAGCGGCCGGTCAGGTCGATGGACGACCGATAGACCGGCAGAGTGAAGATCGAGCGATGGCACTCCTCCACGGCCGTATCTGCTTTGACGGCCAGCTTTTCCGGGAACAGGTAGATGAACTTGCGCCGGATGCCGGGAAGAAGTTTGGCCTCCCCGCGGCTCGACGTATCGCCGATCTTTTCCAGGACAGGCACGGCGATGATCGGACCGACGACGGACTGATCACGCCCCCAGGCGGTGGCGATCTCACTTGCGACGACGCGCGCGCTGCGCACGATCCTCCACCAGCATCCAGACCAACATGGCGAGCACCAGCAGGGCAAATACCATAACGCCGATGACGACGGCCTTGGTCGCAGGAAGCCGCATGACGGAAGAAGAGCCGGGCGCCCGCGGCCACGGTAGGTTCGTTTCGCTCATTCCCATACTCCGCAAATGACTTAACCGCATGGATGCCGCTGAGGTAACCGGCTCTGCCCGGCGAAAATACGGAGGGATTTTGATCGATTCAGGCGCAGATGGGGTGGGAAAACGGCAAAAGCCGCTGCGTCAAACAAAAGGCCGCCTCAAGGGACGGCCTTTCGAAATTCCAATGAGATCGGGGCGCCTACATCCGGCGCTCAACCATCATCTTCTTGATTTCGGCGATCGCCTTGGCCGGGTTCAGCCCCTTGGGGCAGGCCTGCGAGCAGTTCATGATGGTGTGGCAGCGATAGAGCCGGAACGGATCTTCCAGCGCATCCAGACGCTCGCCGGTTGCCTCGTCGCGGCTGTCGGTCAGCCAGCGGTAGGCCTGCAGCAGGACCGCGGGCCCAAGGTAACGGTCGCCGTTCCACCAGTAGCTCGGGCACGACGTCGAGCAGCAGGCGCACAGGATACATTCGTACAGGCCGTCGAGCTTGGCGCGATCCTCGTGGGACTGCAGCCATTCAGCCTCCGGCGTCGGCGAGGTCGTCTTCAGCCAGGGCTCGATGAAACGGTGCTGGGCGTAGAAGCGGTTCATGTCCGGCACGAGATCTTTCACCACCGGCATGTGCGGCAGCGGGTAGATCTTGATGGCCCCCTTCACCTCGTCCATGCCCTTGGTGCAGGCCAGGGTGTTGGTGCCGTCGATGTTCATCGCGCAGGAACCGCAAACGCCCTCGCGGCAGGAACGGCGGAAGGTCAGCGTCGAATCGATCTTGTTCTTGATGTAGATCAGTCCGTCGAGGACCATAGGCCCGCAATCATCCGTATCGACGTAATAGGTGTCGAGAGCCGGGTTTTCCTCGTCATCCGGGCTCCAGCGGTAGATCTTGTACTCGCGTACGTTGGTCGCACCGGCGGGCTTGTCCCAGACCTTACCCTTCTTGACCGTCGAATTGCGGGGAAGCGTCAACTGAACCATTTCTTTGCTCCGCTTGAACCGGGGGTCATCATCTCGGCGATATCAGGTTGCATCGCCATTGAGGTCGACCAGCAGGACATTCTCATCCGTCTCGCCTTCGACCACAAAGCCATGTGCCGTCAGGGTCTCGCGCGGGTCCCACTTTCAGGCCGCGCTGCAGTTCGTTTCCATCAACACCGCGCGCGGCCATTGCGCCCGCGGCGTCGCCTCCAGATAGGGCCATCAGGACACGGTCCTCGAAGCCCTCCACATCAATCTTCATCACGTCCGGCCGGACGATGCCCGCCTCGTGCAACACATCGGCAAGCGGGCGGACCGGAACCTCCGTCGCGGTCCAGATGCCGGCCTGGCCGTCGGCGAATTCGCCCGCGAACGTCACAAACCCGCAATCGGTCCCCGAGAACCACAAGGTCAATTGACCCGGCTCCTCGCCTACCGCGGTGTGCGCCACGTCGATGGCGCCGAGGCCGTTACCGGTACTGGCACCATCACCCGCGCCGTTCGCCGCGATGTTGAATGTCAGCTTCTCCGCCGTGGCGAGTGCCACCTCTATCGCCAGAACGCGTGCGCCGCGGCGCGCGGCAAACAACGCATAGGTGCCGACATTGGCCCCGATATCGACAAACACCGTGCCGGGCCGCAAAAGCCCGCCGAACAGCACGTGCTCGCTTTGCTCGGGCAAGCGCGCATGCGCCAGGATCTTGCGATCGTCGTAGTTCTCGCCCGGATAAAGGCGGAACTTCAGTCCGTCGACCTCCGCATCGAACGGACCGGGAAACATCCGAGAGATGAACCCGCCCGCCGTACGGCGCAGTTTCGCGCGAAAGCCGCCGCCGTCGATCAGCCGCCAGGCCAGCCGCTCCACGCCGCCTGCGGGATAGGTCCCGAAAGGGTGAGAGCGTGTCGATCTGAGCGGCCACGCGCGCCCCCTGGGGCGTCACCTTTCACCGACCCTCAGTAGACGCGCACCTTGGGCGCGATCTTCTTCGGGTCGATACCGCCGTCCTCGAACTTGGTCAGCGGCTCGGTCACGACCGGACGATAGCCGATCTTGACATCGCCCGCCTCGTTCACCCAGGCGATCGAGTGCTTGCGCCAGTGCTCGTCGTCGCGACCGTCGAAGGGGCCGTCCTTGTAGTCCTCGCGGGCATGCGCGCCACGCGATTCTTTGCGGACCTCGGCGGAGTAGACGGTCGTGATGGCGTTGGCCATCAGGTTGTCGAGCTCCAGCGTTTCCACCAGATCGGAATTCCAGATCATCGAGCGGTCGGAGACCTTGACGTCCGGCAGTTCCTTCCACAGCGCGGAGATGCGCTGGCACCCCTGCTCCAGGCTCTCCTGGGTGCGGAACACCGAGGCGTCCTCCTGCATGGCGCGCTGCATCTTCTCGCGAAGCTCCGCCGTCGGCTGGCTGCCGTTGGCGTGGCGCACCCGGTCGAAGCGATCCATGATCTTTTCGATCTGGGCCTCGCTTGCGGTCGGCACAGGCGCGTTCCGGTCGATCGTCTGACCGGCGCGGATTGCGGCCGCACGGCCGAAGACCACCAGGTCGGTCAGCGAGTTGGACCCCAGACGGTTCGCGCCGTGCACGGAGGCACAGGCCGCCTCGCCCACGGCCATCAGGCCGGGAACGACGTTGTCGGAACCGGAACCCTTGCCGCGCTGCACTTCGCCCCAGTAGTTCGTGGGGACGCCGCCCATGTTGTAGTGGACAGTCGGCAGCACCGGGATCGGCTCCTTGGTGAGATCGACGCCCGCGAAGATGCGCGCCGATTCGGAGATGCCGGGAAGCCGCTCATGCAGCAGATCGGAATCGAGATGATCAAGGTGGAGGTAGATGTGGTCCTTCTTCGGACCGACACCGCGCCCCTCGCGGATCTCGATGGTCATGCAGCGCGAGACGACGTCACGCGAGGCCAGATCCTTGGCGGACGGCGCATAGCGCTCCATGAAGCGCTCGCCCTCGGAGTTGGTCAGATATCCGCTTTCGCCGCGCGCGCCCTCGGTGACCAGGCAGCCTGCGCCGTAGATGCCGGTCGGGTGGAACTGAACGAACTCCATGTCCTGAAGCGGCAGCCCCGCACGGGCCACCATGCCACCACCGTCGCCGGTACAGGTATGGGCGGAGGTGCAGGAGAAGTAGCTGCGGCCGTAACCGCCGGTCGCCAGAACCATCGTCTTAGCGTTGAAGCGGTGGATGGTGCCGGTATCGAGGTCCCAGGCCACGACGCCCTGGCAGACGCCGTCATCGGACATGATCAGGTCGATCGCGAAATACTCGATGTAGAATTCCGCGTTGCTCTTCAGCGATTGACCGTAGAGCGTGTGCAGGATGGCGTGACCGGTACGGTCGGCCACCGCACAGGTGCGCTGCACCGGGGGACCGTCACCGAAGTTCTGCATGTGGCCGCCGAAGGGCCGCTGGTAGATCTTGCCTTCCTCGTTGCGCGAGAAGGGCACGCCGTAGTGCTCAAGCTCATAGATGGCGGCGGGCGCCTCGCGGGCGAGATACTCTATGGCGTCGGTGTCGCCGAGCCAGTCGGAGCCCTTCACCGTGTCGTACATGTGCCACTGCCAGCTGTCCGGCGTCATGTTGACGAGAGAGGCGGCGATGCCGCCCTGGGCGGCAACCGTGTGCGATCGGGTCGGGAAGACCTTGGAGATGCAAGCCGTCTTCAGACCCTGCTCGGCCATGCCGAGAGTTGCGCGAAGCCCTGCGCCACCGGCACCGACGATGACCACGTCGTGATGGTGATCGACATAGGTATAGGCACGGCCACCCGTTGCAGGTGTGCTCGATTGAGTAGCGGACATGGGCTCAGACCCCGAAGCTGATCTTGAGAATCGCAAAGACCGAGGCAAGAGCGACGATCGTGCAGAAGAAAATGTTGGCCATCAGGCAGATGGTCTTGACCAGTTCGCCCGAGACGTAGTCCTCGAGGATGATCTGCATGCCGAGCTTCATGTGATAGACCACCGAAAGGATGGCCAGGATCAGGAAGATGGCAACGACCGGCGAACCGATCACAGCAACGGCGGTGGCATGATCGGCGCCCTGCATCGCAATCAGCAGAACGACGAAAAAGATCGTGAGCGGGACATTGGCGATCCCGGTCAGGCGCTGGTGCCAGAAATGTCCGGTGCCTTCGCGGGCGGAACCGAGCCCGCGGACCTGGCTGAGGGGCGTGCGCATGCTCATAAGCTGGATCCTTGTCTATCAAGCGATGGCGAGGGCGATGATCCACACCACGACGGTGAGAGCGATCGAGCCGGCTGCGTTGACGAAAGCGATCTTGTCTAGGGTTCCCTTTTCCATGCCGCGACCGGTATCCCATAGGAAATGGCACAGGCCACCAAGGAGATGGAACATCAGGGCCCAGGTGAAACCGGACAGGACCAGATAGCCGAGAATCGAGCCGAACAGGCCGGCGACGAAATCGTAATAAGCGGGGCCGGTGACGATCGAAACGAGCCACCAAGCGACCAAAAGCATGCCGATATAAAGTCCGACACCCGTGATCCGCTGAAGGATCGACGTGACCATCGTCAGAATCGGCTTATAAATCTGGAGATGAGGCGATAGCGGCCGAGCGGCCTTGACGTCGGATTGCGACATACAGAGATCCTTTCCTTTTACGTAAGCGTAAGAAAATACAGAATTATTTCGCTGGTCGTTCGAGCCCTATCGTACGCGCACGTCAAAGGCTGCATTCATCTTGAGGATAACATAAAGCGAAATTGCGTTCATCAAAAGCGAAGTCCGACCTTACCCAGGGGCCGTGCGAACAGATGCTCAGGCACACGGAACCCCAGCAATTCCACGAAGAAGAGCAGGTAACCGTTCGTCGCCCATCCGCCCCGTCTTGGCGCGTAGCAGCTTACCTCAGCGGAATGCCGGACGCTTTGCATGCGCGATGCAGACGCTTTGCATGCGCGATGCACTTGTGCAGATGAACCATCAGAACCGTACCGAAAATCGGCGCCAGAAGGTTGACGATGGGAATCACCAGAACCGCGGCGATGATCAGACCTGCGACGAAAACCTCCTCCCCATGCGCCTTGCCCAGGCGTTTGGCGTCGGCGGGCGCCAGAAAGCGCATGGCGGCGAATTCGAAGAACTCGCGGCCGATCAGGTAGCCGTTGACTAGGAAGAAGGCGACGACGTTGACGCCGGGAATCAGCAGCAGGAAGAGCGCCACGATGTTGCCGAGGATGACGACACCCAGAAAATTCACCGACAGGATGATGGAGGGAATGAGCGGCATGGTGCGCCCCGTCGGATCCGTGGGGTAGTCGGCCGCCTCCACCTTTTCCGCGATCTCGTCCTGATAGAGCGCGACGAACACCGTGGCGACGGAGGCGATCAGAAAACCCAGCCCGATGAAGGCGCCGATGCCGGTGACAACGCTGAGCGCGGTATCGGCCCAGGCATAGGCGGAAAGGTCGATTAGATAGGTCACGCACCATTCGATCGCGATCCAGAGGACGGCGAGAAGCGCGAGCGTGATGCCGAGGGACTTCCACAGGATCGTGCGAAAGGGCCGCGAGAGGACTTGCGCAACACTGCGCACGGCAAGGGAGAGCATGCGAAACCTGTCATCCGTGATCGATGGGAGATGACATAGCCGCCGGAAGGCGCGCGTACAAGCGCGGCTGCAGAACCCGGCCCTTCAGGAACAAAGAGCTATCGCGTCAACCAAGGACGCCGGACGAAACGAAACCGTGCCCGACGTCTTTTCCGGGCACGGTGCGAAAAAGGGCTCAGTTCTGCGCGTATTCGCGATAGTTCGATTGCAGGATTAACTCGTAAGGCACCCAGTCGAACTACTGCGCATATTGGCCGGTTGCCATGAGATAGGCATCCTCCACGGCGCGTTCGGCCTGCTTGTTGGCATCTGAAACAGAGAAACCTCCAGAGTTCCCGCCTCGATTTCCGCCAGAGCCGCGGGCGTGCCGTCGGTTCCGCCGATCACCACGTCGTCGAGCGACACGCGGGCCTTCTTGTAGGCGTTGATGGCACCGATCGCCATTTCATCGTTGTTGCAGGCAATGATGTCCGGCCGCGCGCCCTTGGCCAGAAGACCGGACATGATCGCTTCCGCCTCTGCCCGGTCCCGGTTGGCCATCGGTTCGTGGATGACCTCGATCCCCGGCTTTTCTGCCAAGATCTCCTTCACGCCCTCGGTACGCGCCTTGGCTGCGGGATGGTCCGCACCACCGTGCAACAGCACCATCTTGCCCTGGCCGTTGACCAGAGACGCGAGCATGCGCATCTGGACGCAACCGGCCACGAGTTCGTTGGAGGTCACGATCGCCACCTTGCCGGGAAATTTGAGCTGGGGCGGCGTCCGGTTGACATAGACGAGCGGCACTCCCGCGTCGGCGGCAAGCTGATTGACTTCTTCCGTCATGTCGGAATCGGCCGGATGGAAGATGATGGTGTTCACACCCGACTTGATGAATTCCTTGATCTTCTCGATCTGCTTGGCCGGATCTCCGTCGGCCATGGTCAACTTGTAGCTCATGTCGGACTTCGAATTGGCGTGCTCGACCAGGGCGTCGTGCAACAGCGTCAGGAACCCCTGGTTCAGCTTCGCCATCGCAATGCCGATTTTCACTTCCGCGCTCGCGGCCGCGGGTACCATCATCCCTAGGACGACGAACAGGGCGAGGAAACGTCTCATCATGCCTTGTCTCCGGCTTTCGATGCGCACCATCATCAGGCCGCGCATACCGTATTCAGGAACTTGTGCATCTCCGAACGGAGCGTTTCCGCCTGCTCGGCCAGTTCGTTCGCCGCGTAGTTGACCTGCGAGGCGGCGGAAGCGGATTCCTGGACCGCCTCGCCCGCATGCGCGGCCTCGATCGTGGCGTTGAGGGCCAGAAGGTTAGTCTGCGTGGCGATCTCGTCGATCAGGCCGATGATCGCCCCGATCTTTTCCGCATCCGTGCGCAGGCCCGTCATGCGGATATTGGTATGACGCGCTTCATCCACCGCGCGCGAGGCGACGCTCGTGGAGTGCTGCACCTGCTGACCGATCTCTCCGGCGGAGCCGGACAGGATCTCGATCGCGCTCGCCACGGTCTCCACGTTGTGCGCCGCCTTTTCCGCCGCCGTCGCCACGACGGAGCATTGCGAATTGGTCTCTTCAGAAGCTGCGGTCAGCGTGCCGACCGTCGCCTGCAACTCGATCGCGGCGGAGGCAACCATTTCGACGACCTCGCCAACGGCCGACTCGAATTGATCGGCGAGGGCGTGCATCTCGCGGCTCCTCTTTTCGTCGTTCTTCTTCTGCAGCTCTTCCTGTTCGGAGCGCAGTTTCTCCGCTTCGATCAGGCCGTCCTTGAAGACCAGAATGACGGCAGCCATGGAACCGATCTCGTCACAGCGTTCCGTACCCGGCACGTCCGTATCCATCTTGTTGTCGGCCAGGTCCCGCATCGCACGGGTGATCCGCATGATCAGCTGCGACACGCTGCAAATGTTCAGGATGGCGACGAGCAGGCCGAGCAGCACGATGACGCCCAACGCGATCACCATGCTGGTGCGCGAGGTCACGCTGATATTCGTCGCGGCTTCAGAGGTGCTGGCGGCGCGCGCTTCCCGGTAATCCAGAACCGACTTGGTCGCGTCGTAGAACACCTTCGCGTCCCGGCGCAGATCCTTTTGAAGAACCTCTTCCGCCAGAGATCGCTGACCGACCTTGTCCAAGGCGGTCACCTCTTCCGCCACCGCCAGGAAGTGCTGCCAGGCATGGTTGAGTTCCGTGGCCATCCGCTGCTCTTCTTCGCCTTTGATATCTTGGGCGAATCCGGTCCAGGCCTGCGAGAAAGCGACACGCACCGTGTCCGGTTCCGAGGCAATGGTGGGATCGTTGGCGCCTGCATAGTGGTGCAGGATTTCGAATGCATTCAGCTGCTGGCTGAGGCGCGCCATGTTGCCAAGCATGGAAACACCCTTGAATTCCTCGGCCAGATTGGAGGTCATCTGGCTGACTCCGGCCAGTCGCTGCAGCGCAAAGACCCCCCAAACCCCACGACAAAAACAATTATAAGCCCATATATGATAAACAAAATCAACAGTATTGAAATATTATTCATCCGATTTTACAATTAACGAACTGACAGAATTCCACCTATATTATATATTTTTATATACAATAGTATTTTTAATACATGATAAGATGTATCTATACATATTTTTATTATAAAAATTGTTGAATTAAGAATTAAATATCAGAAAAAACGTAGTTTTAATTGATTTTCGCGCATCCCTTACAACGCGAACGACTTCATGCGAAGGTTGAAACTCCCCTTCAGCGCGCGGTTAGGCGAGAAGCGAAAAATCGCCACAATAAATCGCTGGAAATCTGCGCGCTTGTCGGTCATATTCCGCGCGCGTCCAGGACCGGAACGGTTCCGACGACAAAGCTGTGGCGAGCCGGAACGCGCCTTGGCCCTCTTTCGAGAAGTCCGGCGCCAATTCCCTGGCCAGAAACATACTGCCAGACCGTGCTGGACGACATCCCGGCACTGGCCAGAGGCTTCGCCAAAGAACAAAGCTGCCGAGAGACGCAGAGACGGGCGGACCGAACAGGTCGCGCCGGGCTCGCGTCCGGGACGACAAATGGAAGCGCGCATGGCGATGATCGCCCGGCCGCCTCCCGACAGACAAAGAAGGACCTTGTCGATGTCGATCACGCCTGAGCGCAAGCAGGAACTGATCAAGGAATACGCGACGAAGGAAGGTGATACCGGATCCGCCGAGGTCCAGGTCGCCGTTCTGACCGAGCGGATCACCAACTTGACCGAGCACTTCAAGACCCACGGCAAGGACAACCATTCCCGCCGCGGCCTTCTGGAGATGGTCAGCCAGCGCCGTCACCTGCTCGGCTACGTGAAGGGCAAGGACGAGGCACGCTACCAGAGCCTGATCAAACGGCTCGGTCTGCGCCGCTAGTTGCGCAATAAGACGAGGCAGCGGGCCCGGGGCCCGCTGCGTTCGTATCGGGCCCTTGAATTTTCGGGCGAGAGACCTTGAGAGGGATCGTCGCCTGGCCCAGAGGCCCGCAGGACCATGGGGCGAGATCGCCGGATGCTTTTCACTCACGTTTCATGCGTGCGAAAAGCTTCTTGCCGTCTTGCCCGTGGCTCGTCTGAAGAAACGGAGTGGGACGCCCGTCAACGGCTCAAGCCCCGCACCGGACTTAAAAACCCGGCCGGTAACTGCGATCCGCGATGTTTTCGCGGCGCACCGGTCGCATTCAGGGACGCTCCCCAACCGGACGCCTCCTGGGAAGGACAAACCATATGTTTGATATCCGACGTGAAGAAATAGAGTGGGGCGGACGACCGCTGATCCTGGAAACGGGCAAGGTCGCCCGCCAGGCCGACAACGCCGTGATGGCCACCTATGGCGAGAGCAAGGTGCTGGCCACCATCGTCTCCGCCAAGCAGCCCAAGCCCGGCTTCGATTTCTTCCCGCTGACCGTGAACTACCAGGAAAAGGCGTTCGCGGCCGGCAAGATCCCCGGCGGCTTCTTCAAGCGCGAGGGTCGTCCTTCGGAAAACGAGACGCTGGTTTCGCGCCTGATCGACCGCCCGATCCGCCCGCTCTTCGCTGAGGGCTACAAGAACGACACGCAGGTCATCATCACCGTTCTCTCCCATGACCTGGAGAACAACCCTGACATCCTCGCGATGGTCGCGGCGTCGGCAGCGCTGACGCTATCGGGCGTTCCCTTCATGGGCCCGATCGGCGGCACGCGCGTCGGCTACAAGGACGGCAAGTACATCCTGAACCCGCTGGTCGACGACATGGCCGACAGCGAGCTCGACCTGGTCGTCGCCGGTACGGGCGATGCGGTGCTTATGGTGGAATCGGAAGCCAAGGAGCTTCCCGAGGACGTCATGCTCGGCGCCATCATGTTCGGCCACAAGTCCTTCCAGCCGGTGATCGACGCGATCATCCGTCTGGCGGAAAAGGCCGCCAAGGAGCCGCGCGAACACGTCGTGCCCTCCCATGACGAGCTGTTCGCCAAGGTCAAGGGCATCGCCGAGGTCGACCTCGCCGCCTCTTTCCTGATCGCCGACAAGATCGAGCGTCAGGACAAGGTCGGTGAGGCCAAGGACAAGGTCATGGCCGCGCTGATCGTCGAGGGTGACGAGAACGCGCCGTACAAGAACGTCGTCGCGGACCTGTTCAAGAAGCTCGAGGCGCAGATCGTGCGCGACCGCATCCTCAACGAGGGTGCCCGCATCGACGGTCGCGACCTGAAGACGGTGCGTCCGATCACCTCGGAAGTCGGCATCCTGCCGCGCGCCCACGGTTCCGCGCTGTTCACCCGCGGTGAGACGCAGGGCCTCGTGGTTACCACGCTCGGCACGGGCGACGACGAGCAGTTCGTCGACGCGCTGACCGGCACCTACAAAGAACGCTTCATGCTGCACTACAACTTCCCGCCCTACTCCGTGGGCGAGACGGGCCGCATGGGCTCCCCGGGACGCCGCGAGATCGGCCACGGCAAGCTGGCATGGCGCGCCATTCATCCGATGCTTCCCGCGCACTACGACTTCCCCTACACGCTGCGCGTGGTCTCCGAGATCACCGAGTCCAACGGTTCGTCCTCCATGGCGACCGTGTGCGGCACCTCGCTGTCGCTGATGGACGCGGGCGTTCCGCTGACCCGTCCGGTGGCGGGTATCGCCATGGGCCTGGTGCTGGAAGGCGACAAGTTCGCGGTTCTCTCCGACATCCTCGGTGACGAGGATCACCTCGGCGACATGGACTTCAAGGTGGCCGGCACGTCGGAAGGCGTCACCGCGCTGCAGATGGACATCAAGATCGCCGGCATCACCGAGGAGATCATGAAGATCGCCCTCAGTCAGGCCAAGGAAGGCCGGATGCACATTCTGGGCGAGATGGGCAAGGCGCTGGGCGAAGCCCGCTCCGAGCTCGGCGAGTTCGCTCCGCGCATTGAGGTGATCAACATCCCGGTCGACAAGATCCGTGAAGTGATCGGCTCCGGCGGCAAGGTCATCCGCGAGATCGTGGAAAAGACCGGCGCCAAGATCGATATCTCCGACGACGGCACTATAAAGGTCGCCTCTTCCGACGGCAAGGCGATCACGGCGGCGGTCAACTGGATCAACTCCATCGCGGCCGAGCCGGAAGTGGGCATGCTCTACGATGGCACCGTGGTGAAGACGGTCGATTTCGGCGCCTTTGTCAACTTCTTTGGCGCCAAGGACGGTCTGGTCCACATCTCCCAGCTCGCCCCGCACAAGGTTGCCAAGACGACCGACGTCGTCAAGGAAGGCGATAAGGTCAAAGTCAAGCTGATGGGCTTCGACGACCGCGGCAAGGTCCGCCTGTCGATGAAGGTCGTCGACCAGGAGACCGGCGAGGAGATCAAGCAGGGCGAGTAATTGTCCCGCTGATTTCACGAGGCTTTCGAAAGGCCGGAGCGGCAACGCTCCGGCCTTTTTCGTGTTCGGGAAGGGCAGGAAAGAAGAGGACCGGAGGCGCTTCAGCGCCCCTGATGTCTGGATTCCGGATCAGCGCTCGGCTCCGCCTCACTTGTCCAGAATGAGGGTGGCTGGGCTGAGTTGTAAATACAGGCCAGCACCGATGCTGGCCTTAACGCCGCGGCGGGACCATTGCCGGGGCTTTCTGAGGGGCCAGGAGCGGCATGCACATCACCCGCGCGTGCTTACAACTCGCCCCTTGCACGTCATTCCGAGCGGTCTGCGCCGCAGGCGCATAGCAGACCCAGAATCCAGCGCAACACGTTGCGGCGATACCGCGCCGTTCCCCTTCGCAGATCCCCGCACCGACCTTAGTTGAGCGGTACGGACAGTTTCATCTGACCGGATACGGCGTTGTAGTCCTGAGCCCCGATACCGTCATAGCTGCCGTTGGCCTCCACACGGACGCCGGAGGGCATGCACACGTTGACGCCGAGTTCCGCCTTAGCCGCGCAGTTCCACCCCGGCCGAGGACGTGGCGGTCGTCATCCCGTAAGTGTCGCGCTTGAAATTCCAGATCCCGGTAACCTTGGCCGAGCGAGATCGTCAGGCCGGATGCGCTGAGATAGGTGTAGGTAATCTCCGGACCGAAATCGAGCTGGCCGACCCCGACCGTCTGCTCGGGGATGAAGACGTGGAGCGAGTCCGTGTAGCTCTACTGCGTCTCTTCCATGTAGGCGACGTTGGCGGAGGGGCGGAAGTTCCAGCTCCGGTAGCGCCAGTCCCCGATCACCCCGGCCCTGACCAGCCAGCGCGTCGTGGTGAAATCGTCCGTGTAGGTGTTGAACGGGCTGATTTCGTTGGCCGACATGCCTCAGGCGGCGCGGGTATCGAAATAGAGATTGTTGGTCAGCCGCACCGTGGCGTAGGGCCCCGCCATCCAGCCGACGCCGTTGGCATTGGCGTTCAGGGTCGTGAAATCCTGATCCAGATAATCGAGCTGCACCAGGGCACCGACGAGGATTCGATCGCTCAGCAGATAATCCGCACCCGCGTGGAAGATGGCGAAGACGCCATCGCTGTCAGTGCCGCCGGCATTGTCCTCAAACCACGTGAACGAACCGCGAAACCAGACGTCCCACAGCGTCTCTTCCGACGGCAATCCGCTCGGGTTTGTTGGCGAACACGCCGGAGGTCGCCAGAAGCGCCTGCTTGGCCCTGTCCTGCGCGGCATAGGCGGAGCGAATTTGCGATACGGAGCTTTCGAAAACCATCGCCACGGTACTCACGCCCGCCTGTGTGGCCGTGACGTCGAAGGGGGTGCCCGTGCCGCTGTCCCCCCGCCGCCGAAGCGGTTGCGAAGCCGATCGATGCGCCGGTTCTGCCCCGGTTCGTTCGACAGCATCATGTCGACGCGCTTTCGCAGGAAGCGGTTGATCACCTCCGTCGTGCGCTCGCGTGAATTGACCGCCCCGAAGGTACAGGCGATGGACTCACTTCCTTCCAGGGTGATGCTCGCGGAGCCGGAGGAGACGCTGACCGTGGAGTTGGTCGTGCCGCCCATCTTTACGCAGGCGATGCTCATCAGGCCGAAACCGTCCCGGACGTCCGGCTTCGGGCAGTGAGAGCGTATAGCTGCCGGAAGTCAGCGAAATGGCGCCGGAGGTGCCGACGCCGCCGCTGGTTACAACGACCAGCCCGTCAAGCAACGGGGCGGTCGAGGAGAAGGTAAAGGTGCCGTCTCCGCTGAACTCACCGCCACCGTGACGGAACCTGCTGCTGGACTTGCAACATGTCGCTTGCCGCGGCAACCGTGGTCGCGACCGAGTTGACCGTCACGTCGAGCGCCGCGGTGGTGAACACCACCTTGCTCGTCGACGCCCCGCTTGGAATGCTGATATTCACGGCGAAGGAGCAAGTGTCGCCCGGCCCCAGCGACCCGCCCGACATGGTCAGGCTCGTACCGTCGGAAACGGTCGCGCCGCAGGAAATGAACCCGTCGACCGGCATGGTGAAGCCCAGGCCCGAGGCAGTTGCCACGGAATCCGGGTTTTCGATGGTGAACGCGGCCGTTGCCGTGCCGCCGGGTGCTACGGGGTTGTTGGTGAACTGCATCGTGAAGTTCAGGTTGGCGCCGGGATTGGTGATCTCCAGCGTGTCGGAAGCGGCCGGCGCAATCTGCGTGGTCGTCTCAAACAGGGCGCCGGACGTGCTGTTGTACGAGCCCGGAGGCGCCATGGAGGGAACCAGCAGATCGACGTGAACTGACAGGTTTCGGACGCACTGAGGCTGCCGCCTGTGAGCTGCAGCGCACTTGTGCCGCTGAGTGCAGACCCTCCTCCGCACGGATTGCTGGGCAGAGAGCCGGTTATCGCAAAACCGGAAAGCGCGGCATCGTATCGTCCGTAAAGCGGATGTCAGTAAGTGCACTGGCGCCGGCTGGGTTGAGGATCGTGTAGGTGACCGAAACAGTACCGCCGGGAGCCACCGGATCGCCGGAAAAGCTCTTCTGCAAGGGTGACGTTGGTGGGCGAGACCGTCAGTTCGTCGCTGGCTGCGGCAACGGTGTCGATATTGCCGCCGATATCCACGGACACACCGTGCTGGTGGTATTGGTGTGAATACCCGCCGGGGCGTCGGAGGGAATGGAAACGAAGACTGAGAAGGTACAGGTCACCCTGCCGGGCAGGTTCGACACGGTGCCGGTAATGTTGGTCGTGCCCGTCACCGACCAGGTGGCGCCTCCGGTACAGCTTCCCGAATCGGCTGTCGCGCTGGCGGAAAAGCCCATCGCGGTGAGATCGTCGGTAAACGTCGCATTGTCGATCGCCACCGAATTGATCGAGTTGTCGAGCGTGAACTCCAGGGTCACCGTCCCGCCGGTCTCCACCGGATCGTCGGTGAAGCTCGTGGAGAAGATGATGTTTTCGTAAGGCGACAAGACCGTCAGCGTGTCGTTAATTCCGGCTGCCGTCGTCAGCGTGTTTCCATCCACCGAGGACTAGATCGCGGAAGAGGTGCTGCCGTAGACATAGGCATCGGCGCTTGAGGGAACGGTGAACACGGCGGAGAAGGTGCACGACCCGCCCGCAAGGATGTTGCCACCGCTCAGGGTCAGCGTTCCGGTACTGCCACTGCTCAGCGTCAGGGTGGAGCCGGAACCGCACGGATCGCTCCTACGAGCGTGGCATCGATCCTACGAGCGTCAAGCCCGGTGAAGGCAGGCCCATCCCGTTCAGATTGTCGGTGAAAGCGATGGAGGTGGCATCATCGCCCGTATTCGGGTTGGTCAGCGTGTATTCGAGCGTCACATCGGCCCCGGCCGTCACCGGATCGTCGGTGAAGCTCTTCGTGCCGGTCACCACCACCACGTCATTTACCTCGAGCGTATCGCTCGCCGCGCTGGAAGTCGCGGTAACCGTGCCGCCTCCCGTATCGCCGCTGACATAGGACGTTGTGTTCGGATAGGAGCCGGTCGCGGCCCCTCCGGGAACCTGCACGGAGACCGTGAAGGTGCACGAGTCGCCTGCCGCAAGCGTGCCGCCGGCAGGCGAGATCGTGCTCGTGCCGGAAAGCGTCAATCTGGTTCCGAAGACATTGGTGGTAGGCAGGCCCGTCGCCACCGCACCGCTCAGCATGCTGTCGAGATCGTCAGTGAAGGCAAGGGAGCTGATGGCCGTCGCTTCGTCGTCATTGCGAAGGGTGAATTCCAGCGTCACCGTGCCGCCGGGAAGAACCGGATCATCGGTGAAGATCTTGACGAGATTCACGTCGAGCGCCGGGGCGGACACCACGAGCGTATTGGTGGCGGGAGCGCCGGTGCCGCTGTCGCTCGTCACATCGCTCGACGTGGAGACGAAGCTCCCGGCAGGTTGATTACCGGGCATCGTAAGCGTCAACGTGATCGTGCACAAGCCGCTGGCCACGAGATTGCCTACGCTCAACAGCAACGACGGCGTTCCGCTGACCTCCTGCGTAAAGACGAACGGCCCCGAACCGCAGAGGTTCGAACCTGTACCCGAGGTCACCGACGCTTCGGCCATGTCGGCCAGGTTGTCGGAGAACACGATGCTGCTCAGCACGGTCGTGCTGCTCGGATTGATGATCACGTATTCCAGGGTGACGCTATCCCCGGCCGAGATCGAATCGTCGGTGAAGGACTTCGTCATCACCGGCGGCGTCGAGACAACGTTGAAGGAGGTGCTTGCCGGATCGCCGGTGACCGGGGAGCCGCCGACATCGCCGCTCAGCGAGCTTGAGGTACTGGTGACGGTTCCACCCTAAGCAGACGAAGGAACGTCGAGCGTCACCGTGAAGGTACAGGAGCTGCGCGCATCGAGCGAGGCGCCGGAAAGCGTTAGCACCGTGGACCCCGTCAGTTATGCGCCGGATCCGCAGAACCCGTCGGCGGGCAGGGAAGATACCGTCAGGCCGCTCAGGGCGCCGTCGAGATTATCGGTGAAGGTGATCGACGTCGCGCCGGTGCCCGTATCCGTGTTGGTCAGATCGATCGAGCTGCCCGGCGCCGCCAAGGTCCTGTTGAACTGCTTGACGAGCGTCAGGTCGCCGGTCGGCCCGGTCACGGTCAGGGTGTCCGTCGCCGTGCCCGACGTGCCTTGCGAGGAGGTCAGGTTGGCGGAGTTCACATAGGTGCCGGCACTGGTATTGGTGATGTCAACCGTAACCGTGCACGACCCGGCCGCGGTGGAGAAACCGCCGGCAAGTTGGACCGTCTGCGACCCGGACGTCGCGGTTGCCGTTGCCCCGGTACAGTCTGTTGTCAAGCTGCTCGGAGACGCGACCTCGAGGCCGGAGGGCAGCGTGTTCGTGAAGGCCACGCTCGTGACGATCGTAGCCGTGGGATTGGTAATCGTATAGGTGAGCGTCGAGGCGGCACCTATACCGACGGAACTCGGCGAAAACGCCATGTCGAATTCCAGTCGGGTGGAATCTCCACGGTCAAGCTCGCGGAGGCGGTTCCGGCGCTGCCCGCGCTGGTGCTGAGAGCGCCCGACAAATTGTTGTACGAGCCGGCCAAGGCCGCGGTCACGCTGACGGAAACCGTACAGCTGTCATTCCCGCCCACACTCGCGCCATTTGCCGAACCGTCGCCTTTGAAGGTGAACGAGTCGGTGGAATTCACCGTGACGACAGCGGTCGAACAGGTGGTTTCGGTCTGGGGGAACATCCGCAACCGTCATGCCGGCCAGCAGCGTGTTGGAGAAGGTCATCCAAGTGACCGACGTGCTCGTTCCGTTGGTAATCGTGAAGGTGAGAACGGATTCGAATCCGGCAGCGATCGTGCTAGGTGAGAACGCGGCGGAGAACGTCGGCTGGGCACACACCGTCTGAGCTGTCGTCAGCATCGCTCCGAGCAGCAATGCGATGACGGCAAAAAACTTCCTGGCCCCGGTCATTCGAAGTCCTTCCGATAATTTCCGCAAGTCGGATGGTCGGACGTGATCCTGCGTTCCGAATTCTCACACCGCAGTTCTACGGAACCTCTTCCAATGCGCATTCGAGGCAAGTTCGCGTCGTAACTTGGTTGTTCTCTTATTATATTCAGTATTCTGAACATATCCACAGACACTTCTGATCAAGTGAGAGTCTGGCGGGAAGGACGTTACGTCAAGTATAGATATGAAAGAGGGTGAGACTATTCAGGACTGGGGTGCGTTTCTGCCACAATCCCGCCGTGTTTCGCGCCGGACCGACAACCGGCCGACGGACGGGGGCATGCGGTCACGCTGACGTGGATGCGCGAAGGCGCGCCGGGCGGAACAGGGTTCCGCCGCACTGCGAGACACAGGCCGAAACAAAGAAAAGCCCCGCCGGAGAACCGACGGGGCTTTGATACTTGGTGCGTCCTGGATCCGATCGTGGGATCGGGCAGGCCTCGGATTTGCGACCTAGAGGGACGCGAGAGCGGCCTGGATGTTCTTCAGATCGTCGAGCTTGGTGGAGGCGGCGATGCGCTGATCGTCGTCCTTTGCGTCGGCAAAGTCTTCTTTCGCGTGGTGGATCTGTTCGGCGATGTCCTCGGCCTTGATATCGGCGACGTCAGTCGCCTTTTCGGCGAGGATCGTCAGGCCCTTGGAATTCACGTCGGCGAAACCGCCGATGATGTAGAGCTTCCTCTCGTGACCGTCTGCATGCTCAACCGTGACGACACCCGGACGGATGGTCGACATGGCGGCGGCGTGGCTCTTGTAGACGCCGAAATCGCCGTCCGTGCCCGGCACGACCACTCCACTCACCGCTTCGGAAAGCAACAGACGTTCCGGCGAAACGAGCTCGAACTGAAACAGTTCCGCCATGACAGGCCTCGTTCGTTCCTGAAAACCCGCCGGAGCAGTCATCCGCTCCGGCGCTCAAATCGATTGCCGATCTGTGGATCAGGCAGCCTCGACGGCGAGCTTCTGCGCCTTCTCGACCGCTTCCTCGATCAAGCCGATCATGTAGAAGGCGGCCTCGGGAAGGTGGTCGTACTCGCCGGAGCAAAGGCCCTTGAAGCCCTTGATCGTGTCGTTGAGGTCGACGAGCTTGCCGGGCGAACCGGTGAAGACCTCGGCCACGAAGAAGGGCTGCGACAGAAAGCGTTCGATCTTGCGGGCGCGGGCCACCGTCAGCTTGTCCTCTTCCGACAGCTCGTCCATGCCCAGGATGGCTATAATGTCCTGAAGCGCCTTGTAGCGCTGGAGGATCTCCTGCACCTGACGGGCAACAGCGTAGTGCTCCTCGCCGATGATGCGCGGGTCGAGCATGCGCGAGGTGGAGTCCAGCGGATCCACGGCCGGGTAGATGCCCTTTTCCGCGATAGAGCGCGACAGAACCGTCGTGGCGTCCAGGTGGGCGAAGGTCGAGGCCGGGGCCGGGTCGGTCAGGTCATCGGCGGGCACGTAGACGGCCTGCACTGACGTGATCGAGCCCTTCTTGGTGGTGGTGATGCGCTCCTGCATGGCGCCCATGTCGGTCGCCAGTGTCGGCTGATAGCCCACCGCCGAAGGAATACGGCCCAGAAGCGCCGACACCTCAGAACCGGCCTGGGTGAAGCGGAAGATGTTGTCCACGAAGAACAGCACGTCCTGGCCCTGGTCGCGGAAGTGTTCGGCCACCGTCAGACCCGACAAGGCGACGCGGGCGCGCGCTCCCGGGGGCTCGTTCATCTGACCGTAGACGAGTGCGGCCTTGGATCCTTCCCCGCCGCCTTCCTTGTTCACGCCGGATTCGATCATTTCCCAGTAAAGGTCGTTGCCTTCACGGGTACGCTCGCCGACGCCGGCGAACACGGAGTAACCGCCGTGCGCCTTCGCGACGTTGTTGATCAGCTCCATGATCAGAACGGTCTTGCCCACGCCGGCGCCGCCGAACAGGCCGATCTTGCCGCCCTTGGCGTAAGGCGCCAGCAGGTCGACGACCTTGATGCCGGTGACCAGGATTTCCGCTTCCGTCGACTGATCGACATAAGCGGGGGCCGGCTGGTGAATGCCGCGCCGGGTCTCCGCCTTGATCTCGCCGGCTTCGTCCACGGGCTCGCCGATCACGTTCATGATACGGCCGAGCGTGCCTTCGCCCACGGGAATCGAAATCGAATCTCCGGTGTCCCTCACCTCCTGGCCGCGCACCAGACCTTCGGTGCCGTCCATGGCGATGGTGCGAACCGTGTTCTCACCAAGGTGCTGAGCAACCTCGAGCACCAGGCGATTGCCCTGGCTATCCGTCTCCAGAGCGTTCAAGATTTCCGGCAGGTGGTCTTCGAAGCGGACGTCGACGACGGCGCCGATGACCTGGGTGACTTTTCCGACCTTTTTGTCAGCCATCACGAGTTCCTCGTCTCAAATCCGGTCAGAGCAACCCGCCCCCGAAAGGCATCCCCGAAAGGCGGGCAATTGCTCGTTTCCACTGTGCTAGAGCATCGGTGCCACGTTCACATGAACACGCGATACCCTAAAGCGCTTCCGCGCCCGCAATAATTTCGATCAGCTCGGTGGTGATCTGAGCCTGACGCTGGCGGTTGTAGCTCATCGTCAGCTTGTCGATCACCTCGCCGGCATTACGCGTCGCGTTGTCCATCGCGGACATGCGCGCGCCCTGTTCGGAAGCCACGTTCTCAAGCAGCGCATGGAAGATCTGAACCGAGACGTTGCGCGGCAGAAGATCGCGCAGGATCTCCGGCTCGCCCGGCTCGTATTCATAGATCTCGTTGGCGTGAACGCCCGCTTCGTCCGCTTCCGGCACCGAAGCCGGAATGATTTTCTGTTCGGTCGGGATCTGCGAGATCACCGACTTAAACTGCGCATAGAAGAGGGTGCAGACGTCGAACTCGCCCTTGTCGAACAGGGAGAGCAAGCGCTTGCCGATGTCATCGGCATTGCTGAAGTCGATGGACTTGACGTCCCGCAGCTCGATCGTGTCGATCACCAGTTTGCCATAGTCGCGGTGAAGGATGTCGTAGCCCTTCTTGCCGACGCAGAGGATCTTGACATCCTTACCCTCGGCCTGAAGGCGACGCACCCGCTCCTTGGCGAGCTTCACGATGGAGTTGTTGAAGCCGCCGCAAAGGCCGCGATCCGCCGTGGCCACCACGAGCAGATGGACATCGTCCTTGCCCGTGCCGGTCATCAGCGTCGGCGCGTCCTGGCGCCCTTCGAAGGCGCTCGCCAGATCGGCCAGAACGGCACCCATGCGCTCCGCGTAGGGCTGTGCGGCTTCCGCCGCCTCCTGAGCACGACGCAGCTTCGCCGCGGCCACCATCTGCATGGCCTTGGTGATCTTTTGCGTCGCCTTGACGGAGGCGATGCGGTTTCTAAGATCCTTGAGTGACGCCATAAGCACTCCCGCTCCCGATCCGTGCGGTTATTACGCTGCGAAAGTCTTGGCGAAGTGCTCGACGGCCGACTTCAGCTTGCCGGTCAGTTCGTCGTTCAACGCCTTCTTTTCCCAGATCTCGTCAAGCAGGCTGGCCTGCTCGCCACGCATGTAGGTGAGAAGGCCCTGCTCGAAGGCGCCGACCTTGTCCACCGGCAGCTTGTCGAGATAGCCGTTCACGCCGGCATAGATCACGGCAACCTGTTCCTGCGTCTTCAGCGGCGAGAACTGCGGCTGCTTCAGAAGCTCGGTCAGACGGGCACCACGGTTCAGCAGGCACTGGGTAGTGGCGTCCAGATCGGAGCCGAACTGCGCAAACGCCGCCATTTCGCGGTACTGCGCCAGCTCGCCCTTAATCGGACCGGCCACCTGCTTCATCTCTTTGACCTGGGCCGAAGAGCCCACGCGCGACACCGACAGACCGACGTTCACCGCCGGGCGGATGCCCTGGAAGAACAGATCCGTCTCGAGGAAGATCTGGCCGTCGGTGATGGAGATGACGTTGGTCGGGATGTAGGCCGACACGTCGTTCGCCTGGGTCTCGATGACGGGAAGCGCGGTCAGCGAACCGGAGCCGTGTTTCTCGTTGAGCTTCGCCGAACGCTCCAGCAGACGGGAGTGCAGGTAGAAGACGTCGCCCGGGAACGCTTCACGTCCCGGCGGACGACGGAGCAGCAGGGCCATCTGACGGTAGGCCACGGCCTGCTTGGTCAGATCGTCATAGCCGATCACCGCGTGCATGCCGTTGTCGCGGAAGAACTCGCCCATCGCGCAACCGGCGAACGGTGCCAGATACTGCATCGGGGCAGGATCGGACGCCGTGGCGGCGACGACGATGGAATATTCCAGAGCGCCGTGATCTTCCAGCGTCTTCACGAACTGGGCGAACGTGGAACGCTTCTGACCGACCGCGACGTAGATGCAGTAGAGCTTCTGGTGCTCATCGTCGGACTGGTTCAGCGGCTTCTGGTTGAGGAAGGTGTCGAGGATGATCGCGGTCTTGCCGGTCTGGCGGTCACCGATGATCAGCTCGCGCTGACCGCGACCGACCGGGATGAGCGCATCGACGGCCTTCAGACCGGTCGACATCGGCTCATGCACCGACTTGCGCGGCAGAATGCCCGGCGCCTTCACGTCCACGCGGCGGCGCTCGTCCGATTCGATCGGGCCCTTGCCGTCGATCGGGCTGCCGAGACCGTCGACAACGCGGCCGAGAAGGCCCTTGCCGACCGGAACGTCCACGATGGCGCCCGTGCGCTTGACCGTGTCACCTTCCTTAATCGTCCGGTCGTTACCGAAGATAACGACACCGACATTATCCGCCTCAAGGTTCAGCGCCATGCCCCGGATACCGCCCGGGAACTCGACCATCTCGCCGGCCTGCACATTGTCCAGACCGTAGACGCGGGCAATGCCGTCACCGACGGACAGCACCTGGCCAACCTCGGAAACTTCGGCTTCTTGACCGAAATTCTTGATCTGCTCCTTGAGGATGGCGGAGATTTCCGCGGCCCGAATATCCATCAGCCGACCTCTTTCATCGCAATTTTGAGAGAATTCAAGCGGGTCCGCAGGGATGTATCAATCATCCGGCTGCCGACCTTAACGATAAGACCGCCGATCAGAGAAGGATCGACGGTTGCATTGATCTTCACGTTCTTGCCCACCGCCTTCTTCAAGACGGCCTTGAGGGCATCGACATTCGCATCGCTAAGCTCGGCGGCGGAAACGACACTGGCCGTCACCTCGCCGCGAGAGGCGGCTGCGAGCTCATGGAAACCGCGAAACATGTCGGGAAGCGTGAACAGGCGGCCATTCGATGCCACCAGTTTGACGAAATTGGCGGTCAAACCACCAATACCGGCCTTCTCCAGAACCGCGCCCATGGCGCCGATCTGCTCTTCGGCGGAAAATGACGGGCTCTCGACGAGCCGCATCAAATCTTCGCTTTCGCCGAGAAGCTTCTCTACAGCGGCGATGTCGGCCTCCGTCGCTTTCACCGCCTTCTGCTCTTCGGCAAGGTCGAAAAGAGCGGAGGCGTACCGCTTCGCAACACCTGAGACGAGGGAGTGGTTGTCTGTCACCGTGTCCGTGCTCTGCTGACGCACGTCAAATGCCCACCCAGACGCATTCCCTGGGTAGGGATCTGAATTTAAAGGAATATTTCTGGCACCACGCCCCCTGTCCGAGCCCGCACCGCCAAAGTCGGGCTTCGCATAACATAGTGATGACGGGTGCGCAACATTACCGGTGCCATGGAATAGGGAGAATCACGCCATTCCTCGACCAAAGACGTAGATATCCCCGCAAGACTTCTCCCTGGGGCAGAGCGACGACAAGCTGCTCCCCTTGCGTTGCCGGGGTCCCTCCGCCTGCCTGAAATTTCCCATCACATGAAACTTTGGGGGTCGACATCGACCTGCACACGAATCTGGCCGCGCGGCTTCGGGGCCGCCTCAAGCCAGGCGCGCAGCCAGGCCTGCATGTCGAAACCGCGCACCGTCTGGACGAGAAAACGCTGGCGATGACGGCCGCGCACCAGCGCCAGCGGGGCATCCGCGGGGCCCAGAACCATGACGTGCCGATCGACCAATGTGGCGGCCACGCGCGCGAGCACGCGAGCATATCCTTCCGCCTCGCCGCGTTCGGGCGCAGACACGATAATCGCTGCCAAACGGCCGAAAGGCGGCAGTCCGGCGGAGCGGCGCGCGGCGATTTCCTCCTGATAGAACTGATTGTGATCGCCGGATAAAAGCGCCTGCAGCACTGGGTTTTCCGGTGCATACGTCTGCAGGAAAGCGAGGCCGCCGCCGCCGATACGGCCCGCACGGCCGGTCACCTGCGCCAGAAGCTGGAAAGTCTTTTCCGCCGCCCTCGGGTCGCCGTTGGCCAGCCCTAGATCCGCATCGACCACGCCGACGAGCCGCATCAGCGGGAAATTGTGGCCCTTGGCGACGAGCTGGGTGCCGATGACGATATCGACCTCGCCGTCCTCCACCATCTTCAGTTCCTGGCGCATGCGTTCGGGCGTGGTGAAACTGTCGGAGGAGAGAACCAAACTTCGCGCTTCGGGAAAAAGTTCGTTCACCTCCTCCGCGATCCGCTCCACGCCCGGCCCGCACGCCACCAGCGAATCGGCTGCACCGCAGGACAGGCAGACGTCCGGGCGTCGTTCCTCGTGGCTGCAATGGTGGCAGACGAGCTTGCCTCGAAAACGGTGTTCGACCAGCCAGGCGGAGCAATTGGGACACTGGAACCGGTGGCCGCAATGGCGGCACAACGTCAGCGGGGCATAGCCGCGCCGGTTCAGGAACAGCAGGCTCTGGGCCTTGTCTTCCAGCGCTTCGTTCATGGCGGTGATGAGTTTCGGCGCCAGCCAGTGTCCGTGCTCGGGCCCCTCGTTGCGCATGTCGACGGCGGTCAGCGTCGGCATTTCCGCGCCCGACGCGCGCTCTTCCAGCACGATGCGCTGATAGCGTCCGGCCTCTGCATTCACCCGGCTTTCGACGGACGGCGTAGCGGAGGACAGGATGACCGGAAAATGCGAGAGATGGCCGCGCACCACCGCCATGTCGCGGGCCGAATAGGGCACGCGATCATCCTGCTTGAAGGCTGAATCGTGCTCTTCGTCGACCACGATCAGGCCGAGATCGCGATAGGGCAGAAACAGGGCGGAGCGCGCGCCGACGACCACCTTGGCCTCGCCGAAGGCGATGTCACGCCAGGTCCGCGCGCGTTTTTTGGCCGAAAGTTCGGAATGCCATTCGACCGGCCGCCCGCCGAATCGGGCCTCGAATCGGTCGAGAAACTGGTTGGTGAGCGCGATTTCCGGCAAGAGCACCACAGCCTGACGACCCTTGCGCAACACTTTCGCCACCACCTCGAAATAGACCTCGGTCTTGCCTGAGCCGGTGACGCCGTCGATCAGGGTGACGGAAAATCCGTCCTTGGCGGAGGCTCGGATTTCCTCCACCGCGCGGGCCTGGGCCGGGGTGAAGGTCGGGCCCGACTTTTCCGGATCGAGCTGCGGCAGGCGGGGCCTTGGAAGGGTGACGCTTGCCAGCGTTCCGTGTTCGATCAACCCGTCGACGACGCCGGGACTGACACCGACCTCTCCCGCAAGCGCCGACTTGGTCCAGCCGGTCGGAGTCTCCTGCAAAATATCCAGCACGTGGGCCCGAGCGGGTGTCATGCGCGCGGGCGGATCTCCGGCAAGCGCCACGCCCTTGACCGGCGGTTCCGGCTCCAGCGCATCGCGCACGCGCAGAACCATGCGCAGCACCATGCCGGGCGCCGCCAACGTCCAATTGGCCACCCATTCCACGAATCGGCGCAAATCCTCGGAAATCGGCGGCACGTCGAAGACGCGCTCGATATTGCGCAGGCGCTTGGAATCGATGGAGGTATCGGCCTCGCCGTCCCAGACGGCGCCGATGACCTTGCGCGGACCGACCGGGACCTCGACAATCGAGCCCGGACGCACGTCGACCCCGTTGGGCACGCGGTAGGACCACGCGCCTTCCACGGCCACGGGCACGAGGACCGGGACGATTCGTTCTGGTGGTTCTGGTTCGAAGAGCACGGCATTCAGCGTTTCGAGGTCACAAGTTAGCCGAATCGGGATGCGATTTGCATCCGACTACGTTAAAGCAAGCACGAAAGACCGTCAGGCGACCTTCACCCCGGTTAGCCCAACAGGAGCCCCCGCGCCCATGAAATTCTTCGTCGACACAGCCGACATTGCCGAAATCCGTGAACTGGCCGAGATCAGCCTCTTGGACGGCGTCACCACCAATTCCTCGCTTATCCTGAAGTCCGGACGGCCGTTCAAGGAGACAATCGCGGAAATCTGCGAAGTGGTCGACGGCCCGGTCTCCGCCGAAGTCACCACCACCGAAGCGGATGCGATGATCGAGAAAGGCCGACTGCTCGCCAAGATCGCCGACAATGTGGCGATCAAGCTGCCGCTGACGCTGGACGGCCTCAAGGCCTGCCGCGTTCTGACGGACGAAGGGCCACATGGTCGACGTCACGCTCTGCTTCTCCGCCAACCAGGCGCTGCTCGCGGCCAAGGCGGGGGCGACCTTCGTGTCTCCCTTCATCGGCCGTCTCGATGACCTCGGCGTCGACGGCATGAAGCTGATCCGCGAGATCCGCACCATCTACGACAATTACGAGATGCTCGACACCGAGATCCTCGCCGCCTCGATCCGCAGCGTCGATCACGTCAAGCAGGCCGCCCTCATCGGCGCCGACGTGGCAACGATCCCGCCCGCCGTTCTCAAGAGCCTCGTCAAGCACGCACTTACCGACAAGGGCCTGGAACAGTTCCTGGCCGACTGGGGCAAGACCATTCTGTAAGATCGGTTCGATCCGCACGTTTTCAAAAGCCGTTGGCGCTCCCGGGTGCCAGCAACTTTTTGATGCGCGACGGAAAGTGAAGCGGCGGCTTCAGGGCGTGTGGCCCATCCTTCGAGACGGCCCTGCGGGCCTCCTCAGGATGACGTTATCGTGGGGTTGGTTCGCTGAAATCCCAGCAACACCCACAACGTCATCCTGAGGAGGTCGCGCAAGCGACCGTCTCGAAGGATGAGCCGCAAGCTCCGCCCCCTCCCCCATCACACCCCGCTCAGACCTCTCTGCTCACCTCCAGTTCCAGCAGGGCCTCGATGAACCGCGCGGTGAGATCCGCAAAGCGCATCCGGTCCTCCTCGCTCCACTTCGCCAGCAGGTGCTCCAGCCGTTCAAGCCGCACGTCACGCATGGCCGCGCATTGCGCAATGCCGTGCTCGGTCGCCTCGAACAGCGCGCTGCGCCCGTCGGCGGGATTGGCGCGACGGCGTGCGTAGCCGTTCTTCTCCACTGCCGCGATCTGACGGGTCACCGTGGAATGGTCGAGGACAAGTTCGCTCGCCAGCTCGCCACTGGTGCGCGGGCCGTCAAGCAATCTCAGCATCAGCAGATAATGCGCCCGCTCCATCGGATAGTCCCGCCGGCGGTAGATGCCGTCCAGCATGCGCACCAGCAGCGCCAGATCCGGCTCCAGACGGAGGATCGCAGGCGAAACTGCGTCGTCACGGCTGGACAGTTCAGGGGCGTTCGGATCAGGGACGGTCGGGTCGGTGGGAGAGCTCATGCGGTCGTCCATTTCATTTTTATTTGTATAGTACAACTTGATTGTGCGCGAACATCGGGTAAGTTCCGCGTCTCCACCAATTCTCCTATTCCGGATCTGCCCAGATATCTTCCCCCGCCCATCGCGATGCGGAGACGGCCTCCGCCGCGCCGTCGTCAACCGCCAGTTTCTTCGCCCAGCCCAAGGCTGTCTGGGCAACGACGTTTGCCTGTGTCGTCGGCTTCATTTCGATCGGTCTCGTCGACCCGATCCTGACCTCCATCGCCACCGGCCTCAACGCCTCCGCCAACCAGGTCTCGCTGCTGTTCACCAGCTACTTCCTCGTCACTTCGGTGGTGATGCTGGTGACGGGTTGGGTTTCCAGCCGGCTCGGCAGCCGCCTGACGCTGATCCTCGGCGCGGCGCTGATCGTCGTCTTCGTAGGGCTTGCGGGCACATCGAATTCGGTGCTCGAACTCGTCAACTTCCGCGCCGGCTGGGGCCTCGGCAACGCTTTCTTCGTGGTCACGGCGCTTTCGGTCATCGTTGCGGTGGCGCGTGGGGGAACGGGCTCGGCCGTGCTGCTCTACGAGGCAGCCATCGACCTCGGCCTTTCCGTCGGACCGCTGATCGGGGCGGCACTCGGCGCCCATTCATGGCGCTGGCCGTTCTTCGGCACCGCGACGCTGATGGCGATCGGCCTCATAGCCATCCTGATGTTCCTGCCCGACCAGCCGAAACCCGCAAGGAAGGTCTCGCTTACCGCGCCTGTCCGCGCGCTTGCGCATCCGGGGCTGTTCACGGTCTCGCTCTCCGGTTTCTTCTACTATTACGCCTTCTTCACGGTGCTGGCCTTCGCCCCCTTCGTGCTGAACATGTCGGCCCATGCGGTCGGGCTGATCTTCTTCGGCTGGGGACTGCTGTTCGCGGTCTTCTCCGTCCTCGTCGCGCCACGCGTGGAGGCCCGTTTTGGGCTCCTGCCGGTGATCTACACCGCGCTCGCCATCCTTGCCGTGCTGCTCGTCGTGATGGGCGTGTCCGCGCCGGGCGTCGTCGCCGTCTGCGTTGTCATCTCCGGCGCGGTGATAGGGCTGATCAACACCTATTTCACCGAGCTTGCGCTGGAGGTTTCCGATGTGCCCCGCCCGGTGGCATCGGCCGGATACAACTTCCTGCGCTGCTTCGCCGGCGTCATCGCTCCCTTCCTAGCGCCGACGATCGCGGAGCATGTCGGCGTCACCGCCACCTTCGCCGTGGCGGCCATCGCCGCTCTCATCGCACCGGCGATCATCCTTGTGCGGCGGCGCACGATCATCGCCGAGCAGGCGGCGGAGCCGGGCGAGATCCGTCCCGCGACAACGGTGCTGGCCGCCATCGACGGCACGTCCGCCGATCTTCCCGTGATCGCCCGCGCCATCGAGATCGCGCGCCCGCTGTATGCGGAAATCCTCGCTATCCACGTGCGCATGAGCGAGGTCTTCGCAGAAGGCGGCGCGGAGATCGAAGCCGCAGCAGACGCCGAGCGCGCCGTCGCGGCCGCCCTGAAACGCATCGCGCAGGCCGGGCTCACCGGGCGCGGCAGATCCTGAAGGCGGCGGCCGGTGCCGCTCCCCGCCAGGTTTCGGCGCAAGCCTGCCACCATGGCGTGCGCTATCTCGTTCTGGGCGCCCCGCATACGGGCGGTATCGGTGATATGGTCCACGGCTCCTTCACCGTCGCGATGGCGAGCGAGGCGGGATCAGGACCGGAACTGGTGATCGTGCAGGGCGAGACGGATGGGCGGGACAGGCAGGCCGCCCCCGGTTCGGCGGTCCCCGTTCCCTCGGCCTGAAGCAGGCGGTAACGAGAGCCGGCTTGTGATGCGCGTGGAGCTTTGCGACCCTTGTTCGACATTGAGTCGCATCGAGATCGCGCATCACCATGAACCAGATTGAAGCCCCCCTCGTTATCGCCGAACCGGCGCTCATGCGCCTGGTAGCGCAGTGGCTCGACCATCTGGGCTCGGAGCGGCGGCTCGCCGACAAGACGCTGACCGCTTATGAGCGCGATGTCAGCCAGTTCCTCTCCTTTCTGACTCTGCATCTGGGCGGTGCGCCCGGTCCGGATGCGATCGCGCGTCTCACGCCCGCCGATATCCGCGCCTTCTTTGCCCGCCGTCGGATGGACGGGGCGGGTGCGCGCACGCTGGCGCGCGGTCTGGCGGGCTTGCGCTCCTTCCTGAGCTATCTGGAAAAGCAGGGCCTCGCCAATGCGGCGACGATCCGGGCAGTGCGCGCCCCGCGCCAGCCCAAGACGCTGCCCAAACCGCTGACGGCGGACGAGGCCGCACGCGTGGTCGATCCGGGACAGGCCCTTGAGGAGGAGCCGTGGATCGCGGCACGCGATGCCGCCGTGCTCACCCTGCTCTACGGTTGCGGTCTGCGTATTTCGGAAGCTCTCGGCCTGACCAGGGCGGAGGCGCCGACCCACGAGACTCGAACGCTCAGGATCGTCGGCAAGGGCGGCAAGGAACGGATCGTGCCGGTTCTGCCGGTCGTGGGCGAGGCGGTGGAGCACTATCTGGAGATCTGCCCCTTTGCGATCGACGCCGACGGCGCGCTTTTTCGCGGCGCGCGCGGAGGGCCGTTGAACGCACGGATGATCCAGCTCGCCATGCAGCGCCTGCGTGGGGCGCTCGGGCTGCCGGACACGGCGACACCGCACGCCCTGCGCCATTCCTTCGCCACGCATCTTCTGGCGGGCGGAGGGGATCTCAGGACCATTCAGGAACTGCTCGGCCATGCCAGCCTGTCGACCACCCAGGTCTATACCGGGGTCGATACGGAGCGCCTGGTCGCGATCTATCGCAAGGCGCATCCGCGCGCCTGAAGCCAGTATCACGGACACGAGGTCCTTTTGACGTCGTAAGGTTTGCGTAAACCCCGGTAATTTAAACTAGTGGTAATCGCCGCCGTTGAGGCGGCATGCCAAGGGAGAAGACCCTCATGTTCGGGACTTCGCTAACTAAGCCGGCTAGCCTGTTTACGGCAGCGACGCTCACCTTGGCCGGCTCGATCTCGACTGCTTGGCTGATGTGGCCGGAACCGACGGAAGCCGAAGCCATCGCTTGTTTCATCGAAGAGACGGGCACCTGGGTCAATCCGCATGCCCGGACAAGGGATGTCAGCCGTATCCAGGTCGAATCCCAATGCAAGGGCAGCAGGTTTGGTTCACCGGGTGCGCGTGTTCACCAAATGCGCCCCGCGGGATTGCACCTGGGGCTGGGGCTGGACGGAAGGCTCCAAGCGTGGCAACGGCCATTTCGTCGCCACTTTCTCCACCTTCTCCGCCTATCGGCATGTCGACATGTTGGTGCAGGGAGACCGTACGCGCGTCTCGGTGACCTACGACTTCCACAACGACCGCAAGCCGAACGTGCTCGCGACCTACGGACTGCGCCGCGACGACGAGGGCGCGGCGCTCATCCGACGGCAGCAAGTGCGAGAACACATTGGCGTGAGCCTCTTTCGCGCGCGGATGACGTTGCGTTATCTGCTATCATGTGACAATTCGTCCCAGAGACCGGAGAATCTCATGTTTCGCACCGCGACGCTCGCGACCCTGACTGCCGCTTTCGCCCTTTCGACCTCTCTCGCCGTCGCCTGCCCCTATTCCAAGATCCAGCAGACGACCGAGGCCCCGAAGCCGAACATGTCGACGGCGGCGGATGCCACTGTCGGCGCATCGATCGCCACCCATGACGGCACGGTCAAGTCGTCTGCCGAGGACGACAAGGCCCCCCCCCCCAGAACTCCGGCTGCATTGCGCCCCGGCACGACATTTCGGGCGTGAGGTGGATATCTCACGTCCCGGTCATCGTTTTCTATCTCACCTCGACGGCGCGGGGATAATCGTCGGGATCACCCCCGCGTGCTGTCATCCGAATTGCTGATCGCCTGAACGATCGGGGCGTTATTTCACGCCCGGCGTGCCGTCGAACTTCTTCTCGAGACTGTCCCAGCAATCGATGTAATTGTCCTGCAAGGGCGCCTCGTTGGCGGCAAAGCCCGTCAGGTGCTGGGGAAAGCGCGTCTCGAACATGAAGCTCATGGTCTCGTCGAGCTTTTCCGGGCCGAGATCGGCGTTGGAAGCGCCCTCAAAAGCGTCCCGGTCGGGGCCGTGCGGCAGCATCATGTTGTGAAGCGACATGCCGCTGGGCACGAAGCCCTGCGGCTTGGCATCGTAGACGCCGTAGATGTTGCCCATCAGCTCGCTCATGATGTTCTTGTGATACCAGGGCGGGCGGAAGGAATGTTCCGCCACCATCCAACGCTCGCGGAAGGGCACGAAATCGATATTGGCCGTGCCCGGCTGACCGGAGGGCGCGGTGAGCACGGTGAAGATCGAGGGATCGAGGTGATCGAACAGAATCGCGCCGACGAGCGAATAGGTCCTCATATCGCACTTGCAGGGCGCGTAATTGCCGTGCCAGGCGACCACGTCGAGCGGCGAATGGCCGATCTGCGTCGCATGGAAGGCGCCGCACCATTTCACCACCACCGTGCTTTCGACCTCCCGGTCCTCAAAGGCGGCAACGGGGGTCTTGAAGTCGCGCGGATTGGCCATACAGTTGGCGCCGCTGAGACCTCGGCCGGGCAGATCGAATTTCTGGCCGTAATTCTCGCAGACGAAACCGCGCGCCGGACCTTCCAGCACCTCCACCCGATAGATAAGCCCGCGCGGCAGGATGGCGATTTCCTTCGGCTCCAGATCGATCACGCCGAGTTCCGTGGCAAAGGCAGGCGGCCGGACTGGGGCACCACCAGCAGCTCTGAATCGGCGGAGAAGAAGTACTCGTCCTCCATGGAGCGGGTGACGAGGTAGATGTGCGCGGCCATGCCGACCTGGGTGTTGACGTCACCGGCTGTCGTCATGGTGCGCATGCCGGTGATCCAGGTCAGCGGGGCATCCGACATCGGCACCGGATCCCAGCGATACTGGCCGAGGCTGATCACGTCCGAATCGACATTCGGTGCGCTCTGCCAGTAGGGCACGTCGATCTTCTTAAACCGGCCGGTATGCTTGACGGAGGGACGGATGCGATAGCACTAGGTCCGCTCGTTCTGGCCGCGCGGGGCGGTGAACGCCGTACCAGAAAGCTGCTCGGCGTAGAGGCCGTAATTGCGTTTCTGCGGGCTGTTCTGGCCCTGGGGCAGTGCACTGGGTAGAGCCTCGGTCTCGAAATCGTTGCCGAAGCCCGGCATGTAGGCGGCATGCGGACCCTGGGTCGCTTGCGGCGTCGCCCTGGCAACGGTGTGGAGTTCGTTCATGGCCCTGGCCTCCCTCGACCTTCGTGAAACGTCACTTTCAGAGCATCGCCTGTAACGCCCTGTCCTTCCGTTACGAAATGTCCTATTAGTTGTAAATGTAACTAGCAAGATGGACGAATCAATGAAGCCACGACTGTAGCCTTGCTCCTCGGGAGCACCGGAGGAAGAGGCGGATTTCGATTTGAAGAGTTTCCTGCCCTACCTGCTCAACCAGGCGGGGATGTCGTTCCAGCACATCTACAAGGCGCGTTACGGCATGCTTCGGACGGAATGGCGGGTTATATGTTCCATCTCGGCCGTTACGGCCCGATGACGGCCAAAGCCATGGGCGCGCACGCGCATGCACAAGACCAAGATCAGCCGCGCTGTCGGCGCCCTTGAGGCGCGCCGCTATCTCACCCGCACCGAGCTTGAAAACGACCACCGTCTGGAGCGGCTGGAACTGACGGCTGCGGACCGCAAAGCCTACGAGGATCTCTCCGCCCATGCCCGTGAACATGATGCGGACCTGATGGCGCTTTCTCGCCGCAGGAACAGGACGTTCTGCGGCGGTGTTTGCGACAGCTTGCGGGGTTTTGAGGAAAAGAGCACCGGGAAGGGCGCATGCGAAACAAGGGGCCCATCCTTGAAGACGGCGCGTAGCGCCTCCTCAGGATG
>NZ_JASJAV010000008.1 GCF_030066895.1 Breoghania sp.
CGCCGCATTGTGCGCTCCATAGATCTGCGCTCGCGCGAAGTTGCGCGCGCAGTGGGGCTGACGATCCTGCAGATCGTCGTTTTGCAGTCGGCGAACGACATGGGGCGGGTGACGACGCGGGCGATTTCGGAACGCTCGGATCTCAGTGCCGCCACGGTGGTCACCATTCTGGACAAGCTTGAGGCGAAAGGCCTGGTGGAGCGTCACCGCTCCGCCGACGATTGCCGTATCGTGCACACGCTGGTTACCGAACGCGGCGAGGAGGTCCTTCGTTCCGCCCCGCCGATGCTGTAAGATTATTTTCGCAAGAGGTTCGCGCGGACCTCCTGTCAGCCATGGAACGCATCGCCGACATGATGGACACCAAGGGCTTCGGCGCCGCCTCGATGCTGGTGGTGTGGGAAAAATTGGAGTGAAGAGCGGTGCTCTATATTATGATGTTGTTATACAAATAATATTTACTATATAATATATAACTATCGGACTCTTGATTTTATATCTTCTAATTAAGAATTCGGCCCAATCTTTATCTGTATAGGCAGCTAGGTGGGCATCCAAGTCAAATTCATAGTCTCTATTAGGAAATATCTCTATCTGCATCCCATACAGCCATAGCTCTTAATAGTGCATTTTTGATGGCGTTTGCATCGCCGAAAGGGATAATATCTAGTGTTTTTCTCAATTCGAGTGCGCGTATTTTTAGTATCTCTCTTAGTAGAGATTGTGCGAATTCATCTTCTACGCATACTATTTGCGAGCTTCAGCAGGAAGAGCGTCTAGCATGGGTGAAGAGTGAGTTGAAAAAATAATCTGATGTCCTCGACGATAGCTTTAGAAAATTCATATTGAGCATTTTCGTGGAGTGATTTTTCTGACTCCTCAAGCACGATTAGGCTTTTTTCCGCACATGTTTCTGCAATTTGATTGTATGTATCACTCTACCCTCACCGAAACCCATATCGTTTCCGGAGTATTGTTCCCCAAGACGCTTCGCGATCATATGATCCTGCATTCTCTAGATCTTCTCTATCGGACAACTCCAGCGATCCCGCACTATATATAGTTAGATATTTTATTTCAACCTTTGTTATATATAATTCTAATCCTATGTATTCTACGTGCCGCTCTGGCTATCTTTTATATCCGGTCCACTCCTTGGTAGCGCGACTAACCGTTAATTCCTGCGGCGAATTTTTATCATCTGTTTCAAAAATAAATTTTGTACTGGCTTTTTCAGAGATTAAGGAGTGGGGTTCGCAACAGATACGGGAAAAAATTATTTAATATAAAAAATTTTCTGAGGAAATCTCCGTTGAAACCTTCCGATAACCACAAAGAGCTAGTTGGCCGAAGGCACTTTTACCTGCTTCATTTAATCCGGTGATTGCCGTAACCGGATAATCGAAGTTCATTTTCGCTATAATTACACGAAATCCGGATACTTCGATGCTTCTTAGGCACGGCTCGAAGTCAGTATGTCTATGATTTATATTAAACTTCGACATGAGGGCTTTCCGACAGTCTGCCATGAGCTAAATAACGCATCTAATGATCCGAATATGATTATGTTACGTGCGTAATATCCGGTGATCAATAAGAAATCTGGGTGTTGCCTTCATACTTTTGACTATGAAATAGTCCTATAAATCCGCTATTCCTTCTTTATTCGAAGGCGGATTCCAAGTTGGCATCGGCAAGGTGCAAGGCAACCATCGTAGTCGATCTTCCGCCAAAGGTCTGCCCGAGCAAGGCGTAAACTCTCCGACGTGCACATACTTTCCCGCTACCCCTCACTGCCCCACTCTCCATTAGCACATATGCCGTCCGCCCCGCCGCTTGCGTGGCGTTCGGTGAGCCTGCCCTCGAATTTTATCTTGTGCGCGGCGCCCACAGTGACGGCGGGTGGCCGGGCTGTTGGTCAATTCCGCGACGGTGCGAAGAAAGCCGCAGCCCTTTCGTTTCGGGTGTCGGGCGTTCTGTGCCAGCCGGTCTCACATGGTGCGTGTCCTGTCGGCCGCCGTGCCGTCGGTGCTGTTGTATCAGTCCGCGAAGGCGGCGAGGGTGGATTGATCGCGGGAGATCAGGTTCAAGGAGCGGACGAGGCTGACGCCGTCATTCGCCGTATCAAATCCTCTAGCGGTGGCGCCAGATTTCTCCGGTGAGCATACATCATGTAGAAGCCCGCAAGCGGCCCGCTCCATTCGGGTAGGATCTGTTGCAACTGCTTGTCAGCCAAATGCCTGGACACAAAATTCTGCGACAGCAGCGCAACGCTCATACCGTCCAGCGCACATTGCCGGGCTGATGCGGCATGTTCGGCAACCAGGCTGGATGAGATCCCCGCAAGGTGACCCTTCGTCCGCGCGCGCGAGGGACCATGGCTGTATCGCGTCGGAGCGAGGCCTGCGATCACGATCCGATGGTGTCTGCTGAGCCACCCAACTATCGGAAGCGACCAGGATCAGACGGTCGTCGGGACAAAGACGCCGGCCGATCATGTCTTGTTCGAGAAGCTCGCCGCGCCGGATGACCGCATCAAATCGCTGAGCGATCTGATCGGTAAGCCTGTCTTCCACGACGATATCGAGATGAAAGTCTGGTACAGGCGCGACCAGCAATTCCATCGCCACGGAGGACATGCTCACCCGCGCCTTGCCGGTGGATTGACACTGCGATGCGATCAGAGTTCTTTCCATCTGCGACAAGGCGTCGAGTGCTGGGCCAACCTCGGTAAGCAGGGAGTGGCCTGCCTCCGTCAGGGCGACGCTGCGCGTGGTGCGCGAAAAAAGCCGCGTGGAGAGCCTGGCTTCCAATCGGCGGATGGATTGGCTCACCGCCGATGGCGTCACGCCCAGCTGGACTGCGGCAGCCGCAAACTGTCCCGTTCGCGCAACCGCGAGGAACATGTTCAGCTCAAGAACTTCACCCGCTTTCATTCATGACTCGTAATTAGCAGTATATGAATTCTCACTCTATTCTAATTTACCAATGAAAGCGATATATGGCTTGTCCGAAAGGAGCCATTCATGTCTCCCAGCCCCGTTTACACCATAGGTAATGCCAAGGTGGCCCGCGTGCTCGATTACGAGATCTGTGAAACCGCCTCCTTTACATTTACCGACCTCCTGCCCGATTGGGGCGCTGAACATGAGCCGCTGCTTGCCGGCCTGCCCGCTACCCTGTCACCGGATGGGGCATGGATCATTCTCAGCATCCATAGCTGGATCGTATGGATCGACGGCAAGATCGTCCTGATCGACACCGGCGCAGGCAATGGCAAAAAGCGCCCGTTTGCGCCTTATTTCGACCAGCTGACGACGTCCTATCTCGCACGTCTCCAGGCACTGGGGGGGGGCACGCCCGAAGCCGTGGACTATGTGCTGCATACCCATCTGCATGTCGATCATGTGGGATGGAACACCCGCCTCGTCGATGGGCACTGGATCGCCATCTTCCCCAATGCCCGGCACGTGTTCTCCGCCAAGGAGTATGACTTCTTCCGCGATCCGGCCAATGCGAACGCCCGACACCACACGAGCCTCCAGGCCCAGCAGGACAGCGTGACACCGATTGTCGACGCGGGCCTTGCCGACATGATTTCGATAGACGTTGCGAAGTGATCCCCGGGTTCTCATTCCATTCCACGCCGGGTCATTCGGCAGATCATGCCTCGATCGTTCTGGAAAGCGGCGGCACCAAAGCCTCTTTTCAGGCGATGTGTTTCACCATCCTGTTCAGGTTCTTGCGCCCGAGCTCCTGTCGGTCTTCGAAGCGGAAAGAGAAAAGGCTCTGACATCAAGGCGTTGGGTTATGGATTTCGCAGCCGACGAAAAGGCCACGCTGTTCAGTTCTCATTTTGCCACGTCGTCCGCCGGAACGATCGCAAGACGGGACGGGGGATGCATGGTCTTTCGCGTAAGAGCACCCATTCAACGAGCGGAAGCGTTCGGGATCAATTACGACGCGCGAGATTGGCGGCATTAGGCGCAAAGCGGTCAGATTGCCCTTCGCTACAGAGATATAAGCAAAAGGCGACCGTTGGGCTTCATCTGGCAATTCCGGCTTAATCGGGCAAATGGCCCTCGCACAGATAGTGGCCGGAAGCCCAGCCCTTCAGTGTGTCATCTTGCGTTTCCACTTTGCATCAGTGGCCTTTAGCCGGCCGACCAGCAGGCTTACCTCTTTGTCTCGCCAAAATACCGTTGCGTCAAGACAGATAGAGTTGCGTCAAGACAGATAGAGAGGTCTGACATGGAACACACGGTACTGGCGGAACGGCGGGACAAGATCGCGCTTTTAACCCTCAATCGGCCCGACAGGCTGAATGCCCTGAGTTACGCGACAAACGACCGGCTGATGCGGCTTCTCGATGAGATTGAGGCGTATGACGCGATCCGCGCCGTTATCCTGACTGGAGCCGGGGAGCGGGCCTTTTCAGCCGGGGTCGACATTCACGAGTTCTCGCAAAGCGTGAAAAAGGGGCCGGACGTCGCCGTGCGGGAGTTCGTGCGCCGGGGGTAGGCGATGACGCATCGGCTGGAGGCGTTTCCCAAGCCGGTCATCACCGCGGTGAACGGGGCGGAACGCATTCTGCGGCATTCATCGTCAGCTGCCGCCCGTATCATCACGGCCGTCACGCGCGGGTTGAACGCCACGATCGCGGAAGGCTTGCAGATCGAGAGCGAACAGTTCGCCCGGATGACCGCGACGAACGATGTCCGCGAGGGTCTGGATGCCTGGATGGCGCGTCGGATAGCGACTTACACGGGCACCTGAACCGGCCACGCCCCAAGGGGAAGCCGCAACGGGCGTGCCCGTGTATTTGATCGCCGACAGCCAGCCGACATGATGGACACCAGGGGCGTCAACGCAGCCTCGCTGCTGGTGGCGGGGGGAAGCTGGGGTAGGGGTAGACGGTCGCGCCTTTTGAGATGAATTCCCGATATTGACGCCTGCTGCGGGGCCTGTTATGTCGTGTACCGGGCAAGATTGGAGTGCCAGATGATTTCGCTCCCGCTCCCCTTTGTCGTTGCGCTCCTACTGGGTGTCGTGGTGGCGCGACGCGATGCCGGTCGCGAGCTGATCGTCCTTTTTCTCGGTGCCTGTGTCGCGGTCGTTATCGTCGTCGGTCTGCGTTGGAGCTCCGGGTTGCCTGTCTTCCGCTTCCTGCAGCCTGTTCTTGCCGCGCTTTTGCCCTCTCTGGCCTGGCTTTGTTTTTCAAGTCGACAGGGCGCGAGGCGTGGTCCCGTCTGGCCGTATCTGTCGCCTGCCGCGCTGGTCCTTGCACTTCTGGTCATCGGGCCCCGCTGGCGCGACGCGGTCGACGCGCTGCTGGTCGTCTTGTACTTCGGCTTCGGAACGTTGCTTTTCTATGGCGATCTCGCCGGAGCTGGCCGTCATGCCGCGGTGCGCGAAAGCGACGGGCTGCGCGGACAGGGCTGCCGCGACTGTCGGTCTGTTGCTGCTGTTTTGCGGGCTTCTCGATCTGGCCATTGCGTTGGATTTCCGCATTGGAAACGGTAGTCACGTGATGCGGATCGTCGGGGCCGGGCGCCCGGCACCATGGCCGAAATCGCGCCCGATACGGCGCACACGGGGGCCGGGGAGAATGTGCCCAGGGACGACAGCCCTTCTGCCGCGAGGATGATCGTATCCTGGAAAAGGTCAACCGGCTGCTGGCCGGGCGCAAGCTCTTTCGCGATCCCGATCTGACGATGACCCGGCTGTCGCGCCGTCTGGGCATTCCAGTCCGCCACGTTTCACGTGCGATCAATCGCAAACTCGTTCAGACCGTGCCGCGAGTTATCAACGAATGGCGGATCCGTGAGGCGATGAACCTGCTCGCTGAAACCGATTATCCGGTGACAACAGTCATGTTCGACTGCGGTTTTCAGACGAAATCAAATTTCAACCGGGAGTTCGCGCGTATCACGGGCACCTCGCCCAGCCGGTTCCTCCGTAAGGCGAGGGAGAACGTTGAATTCGCAGTCAACCGGGTGGTAAGACCTTGTCGAGAAACCGGATGATCGTTGTGACGACCTCGCGGTGAATCTGGATGCGATTGCGGCCGCCGCTGTCGTGGCAGACGATCTCGTCCCCCGGTGTTTCCGCCTCGATCAATGCCTCCGCCCCCTCCTTGCAACGCTGCATGAAGCTGAAATGCATGGCGTGCGGGATCATCACCAGATGCGTGCTTTCCCTGGGCAGATGCTCGGCCAGCCAACCGGATTCCAGCGTGGCAGGCAGGCCGCCGATATCGATCCCTGCACCAATGACAAGGGCCGGTGCCTTGATCGAGGCGAGGCTTTCAGCCGTGAAACCCCGTGCAAAGCCGAGATCAAGCGTCACGAAAGCGACCAGGCGTGGATCCCGCAGGTCTGTCTTGGCCAAGTGCAGGGTTGCCCAATCCCAATTCATCGGTGAGAGAACAGGCGCGAGGGCTGATATTGCTTTTGCAGTCGTCGGCGAATTGCCCGGGGTCGAACCTCGCTTCGGCGAGCGCTGCCACCGTCCAGCCGCCCAGAGAATGGCCGATGGCGTCATTTGATCGGGCGTGACGGGACCAAGTGCGGGATCTGCAAGAACGGCGTCGATGGTGCGGCTCAAGTCTCGCGGGCGTTCCCAAAGTATCGCGGCTTGAACCGGATCGCGGTTGAAGGTGGTCGTGCCGGGGTGATCCGGGGCGGCAACGACATATCCATTTTCGGCAAGCTCCGCCGCAAGACAACTCAGGTTGCGCCAACTGCTGCTATAGCCGTGGGACAGGACGATCAGGTGGTGCCGCGTCTGATCCGGCGTGGCATCGACCATGGCTGGAGCGCCCAGAAAGATCGGGTTCTCTCCGACAATGGTGGGGGGGGGCGCCTTCTCATCTGTCGGATACCAGAGGCTGATATTGAGCGGACGAGCGCCCTCGGTGTCGATGGAAAACTGGCGGAACCCGATCTGGCCCGCGTTCGCATTGGTTGCCGTCAGAAGCAGGAGCGCGGCGGAGGTGGCAGAAAGTCTGGCCATTTGGGGCCTCCTGATCGAACAGAGTTCCCCGATCATGCGTCAGGCTGACGAAGGCGGAGACCTGAAACGCGATTCAGGTCCTGAAGAGTCAAGCCGACGGCTCATTACGACCGTTCGGCGGAATCCAATTCCAGGCCGTCTGCCGCGCTTTTCCCTGTCTGGCCTCACTCCGTGCTCTTGGGCAGCGGTCTCCGGATGCGGCGGCAATCATCGCCGTCGATCCTCCGGCAAAACGGTCAGGCTCGCCACGGAGTAGAGCGTCATCTGTTCGCCGGTCTGGGTGAGCCATGAGGCATCGAAGGCGAAGCCGGACAACAGAACCGTGAGGGCGTGCACCATGACCGAGAGTGCGAGCGATTTTTCGCCGGAAATGACCCTGCGGATGAAAAGATCGCGGAACGCGATCGTCAGCGCGACCAGAATGGGCAGGAGTACGACCGCGCCGCCGATCGAAAAGTCTGGCGAGGCGACAAGCACGACGCCGACGAAGCTGAGGAGCACGGCAAGCCATTGCAGCCGGCCGATCCTCTCTCCCGTCAGCATGAGGGCGAATATCACGACAAAGACCTAGCTGAGATAGGCCAGCACGATCGCGGTTGCCAGCGGAACGAGCCCCAGGGCATAGGTGAACAGAAACAGCGACAGAACCGCCAGCGCCGACAACCAGACGGCATTCAGCAGATTGCGCGGCACGAAGTTCCTGAAATTCCGGGTAAGCGCCCCATAGAGAACGAAAAAGACGAGCGCGAAGGCTCCACGGAAGAACAGGACCTCAGGCGTCGCAGCACTCGTCAGTGCCTGCTTGATGAGCCCGTCGTTGATCGTCACGAGCAGGCTTCCCAACAACATGATACCGATGCCCAGAAAAGGCAGTGCGTCTTCCGTCAAGCTTCTCAGCGACGGTGGCGGCAGAGGGGGCGTCTTTTCCAGTGTCATGTTGGATAGGTGTTTTCGTTTGCACGCTGGCTTCGACGGGAGATCCCGCCGATAGGTGAAAATCGCTGTCTCGTAAAAATGACTGTTTGCATAGAAATACCGTTACGGTAACGGATGCAAGCGGGGGGTGGTGCCGGGCGTGAGTGGGAGGCCAGTGGCGTCGCGAGGCTCGATCGCAACGTGGGTGCCATGTACCTCGAGGGTAAATGTTCCGTTGCAATTCTACAAATATCCTTTCATCATTTTACAATGATCGATACAGACGCCGTTACCGCACTTGCAGCACTTGCCCATGACGATCGGCTCAGGGCCTTTCGCCTGTTGGTGAAGGTCGGACCGAACGGGCTGACCTCGGGGGAAATCGCCGAAAATCTAGCCATACAGCCGACGCGGATGTCGTTTCATCTGGCCACATTGGAGCGTGCCGGTCTGCTGCATGCGCGGCGCGCCGGGCGCAAGGTTATCTACGCGGTGGAATTTGAACGGATGCGAACCCTGCTCGTCTTCCTGACGGAAGACTGCTGCAACGGTCATCCGGAAATCTGCGGCGATCCGGCGGGCGTCGCGTGTATTGCCCCCGTTCCCGCCTCTGAGGAGGAGACGACATGAGCGAGAGTGAGTTGAAATCCGGCGGGCAGCTCCCGCGCGTCTTTAACGTGCTGTTTCTGTGCAAGCACAATTCCGCCCGCTCGATCATCGGCGAGGCCATGCTCAACTGCTATGGCGAGGGGCGGTTTCGGGCCTTCAGCGCGGGCAGTCACCCGCGCGGCGCGGTGCATCCCTATGCGCTCGATCTGCTCGCCCAAAATGGCTACGAGACGGACGGCGTGCGCTCCAAGTCCTGGGACGAATTCGCCGCGTCGGATGCGCCGAAGATGGATTTCGTCTTCACCGTCTGCGACGACGCCGCCAACGAGACCTGTCCCGTGTGGCCGGGCCAGCCGATGACCGCCCATTGGGGCGTGCCGGATCCTTCCGCGGTTGAAGGAACGGAGGCCGAGCGCCGGTTCGCCTTTGCCGATACGATGCGCATGCTGCGTCAGCGTATTATCGTCTTCACCAGCCTGCCGCTCAAGAGCCTCGGCTGGCTCGCCCTGCAGACGCGGCTTGATGAGATCGGTCGGCGCGACATCTCGCAAGCTTCCTGATCTTTGCCTTCCATAACGCCGGACAAAGGACATTCATGCCTGTCACCATCTATCATAATCCGAAATGCGGCACCTCGCGCAACGTGCTTGCCATGATCCGCGAGAGCGGGGAGGAGCCGGAGGTCATCGAGTATCTGAAGACCCCGCCAAGCCGGGAGCGTCTCGTTGAGCTCATTGCCGCGATGGGGATTCCCGTTCGCGACGTGCTGCGCCGCAAGGGCACGCCCTATGACGAGTTGGGGCTCGATGATCGCAAGTGGAGCGACGACGAGCTGATCGATTTCATGATGGAGCACCCGATCCTGATCAACCGGCCCATCGTGGTGACGGATAAAGGCGCGAAACGAAACTGTGCCGCCCGTCGGAGAAGGTTCTGGAGATACTGGATGTCCCCATGGCGGGTTTCACCAAGGAAGACGGCGAGACGGTGAAGGCAGCGGGCCCGGCGGTGGGGAAAGCGTGAGCGACACGTTTCAGGACGTTCCGGCTCTCGATGGGGAGAGCTTTCGCGAGATCGACCGGGAGCGCTTGCTCCAGCCGACCACCTCCGATCATCCGCCATCCTGCTGTTGCACGGGTCGCTGCGCGAGCGCTCCTATTCGCGGCTTCTGAACGAGGAAGCCGCGCGTATCCTGCAGCTTTTCGGGGTCGAGACGCGGGTGTTCGATCCCTCCGGCATGCCGCTTCCCGACGATGCCGGGCCCGATCATCCCAAGGTTGCGGAACTGCGGGAACTGGTCATGTGGTCAGAGGGGCAGGTGTGGTACTCGCCGGAACGGCACGGCGCGATGACGGGCATCAGAAAGGCGCAGATCGACTGGATCCCGCTGGCGCTGGGCGCGGTGCGTCCGAGCCAGGGCAAGACGCTGGCCGTCATGCAGGTTTCCGGTGGCTCGCAATCGTTCAATGCGGTCAATCAGTTGCGCGTTCTGGGGCGGTGGATGCGGATGATCACCATTCCCAACCAGTCCTCCGTCGCCAAAGCCTTCATGGAATTCGACGACGACGGCTGGATGAAGCCGTCGGCCTATTACGACCGGGTCGTCGACGTGATGGAGGAACTGGTGAAGTTCACGTTGCTGACCCGCGACCGGGCCGACTATCTGGTCGACCGTTATTCGGAGCGTCGCGAGGATGCGGCGGCGCTGTCGAAGTGTGTCAATCAGCGCTGTCTTTGCGAGCACGTGGTCGGAGTGACCGATCACGTGGGCGCTTGAGCCGACAATGAGCGGGTCGGGGGCGCCGACGATGCTGGTGTCCTTGTCGGGGTAATCGAGGGCGTTCAGGAAATGCTCCATGCAGTTCAGCCTGGCGCGTTTCTTGTCGTCCGATTTCACCACCGTCCAGGGAGCGTCGGCGGTGTCGGTGTAGAAGAACATCGCTTCTTTCGCCTCGGTGTAATCGTCCCACTTGTCGAGGGAAGCGAGGTCGACGGGCGAGAGCTTCCACTGCTTCAGTGGGTCGGTCTTGCGGGAGTCAAAGCGGCGGCGCTGTTCCTTTCGGGTGACGGAGAGCCAGCACTTGAAGAGCCAAATGCCATCGCGCACCAGCATGCGTTCGAAGCCCGGGCACTGGCGCATGAATTCCAGATGCTCGTTCGCGGTGCAGAAACCCATGACCCGCTCCACGTCCGCGCGGTCGTATCAGGAGCGGTCGAACAGCACGATTTCACCGGCGGCGGGCAGGTGCTCGATATAGCGCTGGAAATACCATTGGGTCTTCTCGCGCTCGGTCGGCTTCTGCAACCGCCACAATCCGGACATAACATTATAACATCACTATTGTCGGGATTGCGACGCATGATGCGGACAACCGGCTCTGCGGCCGGTCCGCATTCCCGTATGATTTGTAGGGTCGACAAGGGGGCGTTTGCATGCATCTGGATCATTCTCGTTTCTTCCGGGGCTTCCGGCTAGCGCGAGACACTTCCGGCTTCGGGTCCGGCGCGCTTGCCGCCGTCGCGGGGCTTATTCTTCTGGGCTCAACCTCTCCGGCGGCAGCTCACATCATTCAGGGTGGGGCAGGCGGCTTTTCGAGCGGGTTCGAACATCCGCTGACCGGTGCCGATCATTTTCTGGCCATGTTCGCCGTCGGCCTGTGGGGCGCGCAGATGGGCGGGCGGCCCGTGTGGAGCCTGCCGGTCGCGTTTCCGCTGATCATGGTTGTCGGCGGTATCGGCGGTATTCTCGGCATCCCAATGTCCTCGGCATCGAGACGGGCATCGCGCTGTCAATCCTGGCGCTCGGGCTTGCGATCGTCTTTGCCTGGCATCTGCCGGAATGGGGCGCGTTGCTGCTGATCGCCGTCTTCGCCATCTGTCAGTTTATGCGCACGGTGCGGAGCTGCCGCGGGCGGCCGATCCGGCCGACTATGCCATCGGCTTCGTGCTCGCCACCGGCATGATCCACCTGATTGGTATTGGCGTGGGGCTCGCACTTCAACGTATCCGCGGTGGCATGTTCTCGTGCGTCCTCGGGGGTGTCATTGCGCTCGGCGTGTGCTACTATCTGATCGTATGAAAACCTGGTCGCTCAGATCCGTTGCAGTGCGCAGCCCCGTTCTTTGGGCGGGGTCCGGCCTTCTTGTCCTCGGACTGATCGTCATTCTCTGGCTCGTTTTCGGCGCAGACAAAAGCACCTTGCTGGACTGGTGGGGTACTGACCACCGTCCTGTCGCCTCAGCATGCATTGCCGCTGGTTGGCATCGGCATCGCTTTTGGCATCATTCAACGACGTGCGTTCGTGGCCGGACTCGTGGCGCTTGGCATGGAGCTCTATCTCGGGCTTGTGGGGGAGGCGATCGTGCTCGACCACCTCTCCACCCTGCCTGGTCCGGCGGATCTTCTCACGCCGATTGCCTCAATCGCGATAGGTCTGGCGTTGCTCGAGCCGCGCGGGCTGCGGATCATCGTCGTGCCGCTTGCAGTGTTTCTGGCGGCGACGGCGGCGGGCATCTTCCTGCGGCTGACCGATCCCAGTCTGCACGATCCCGCCTTTTCGATCGCCGGAACGGTCACGGTCGTCTGGCTGGTTCTGGCGTTGGGATTGAGCGTGCGGGCCTTTCGGCAGTCCTGGTTCGATCTTGCCGGACGGATCCTCGGCAGTTGGCTGCTTGCCATCGGCCTGCTGCACGGCGGCGCCGTCATTGCGCAAGCCGCGAGTGCTCCGGCTCCGTAGCCACCCGGCTTCCCGATCCCGCAATTCCCCCGGATGAGGGCGGGCTCTTTCCCGATCCTGATTCCGGGTTTTCCGATATGGGGACATCCGGCCCTTCGGGGGCCCGAAACGTCCGGGTTCGATCTCGCACGTCAGCCCTGACGTCGCCCCAGCTCAAGGAGGGTCATGTGAAAAGGTCAATTCCGTTTCTGCTTGCCGGCGTTCTGATGAGCGCGCCGGGCGCTCCGGCAACGGCGCACACCCGTTACCCAGCTCGTCTACCGGGTCGCCTTTCCGTTTTCGCAAAAGGAGGTGAAGGCCCATGGATGAGGCCTGGACGCTGGACGAGGGCACCAGCGCGCAGATCCTGAGACCTATGACGTCAACAAGGACGGCCATTTCGACAAGGCGGAAGCGGCGGCCGTCGGGGCCGATATCATGGGCAATCTGGCCTCAAGTCGGTACCTGACCTTCATTCGCGTGGGCGACAAGGATGTGTCGACGGTCAAACCCTTCGGCCTGCGCTTGCCCGAACCGGTCGATCCTAGCCGCACGCCGCTCTCCGTCACGGTCGAGGATTCCGATTTTGTTATGGATGTGAAACCGGCGCAGGCGAAGCTCGCAATCCTCAAGGATGCGCCGTCGCCCGGCTGCGAGATGAAGGTCGCACCCATTCCGGCGGATAGCTATCCGCGCTTTGCCGTGGCGCCGCAGGTCATCACGTTGACCTGCCCTTGAGAGGGGCAAGCGGCTTTTCTGATGACGCTCTCAACCGGTCGCGCGGCACATTGCGGCGGTCATCAGACCGGCAGCAATCAGCACGCTGCCGCCGAGCTGGTGAATTGCCTTCAACGTCGAGAGGCGGTTGACCTTTTCGCGCACGGCGGAGGCCGCAAGCGCGTTGACGATGGCCAGCACAACGAAGGTCACGCCCATCAGTACGAGCTGCGGGGTCACGGGCGCGCCGGGGGCGATGAAGTGGGGCAGGAGGAAGGCGATGCCCTTGGGGTTCAGCGCCGTGACGATCCAGGCATGCGCCAGAATGGTGCGATTGTCGCGCGTGGCGGTGGCAACCGTTTCAAGCGGCGCGGGCGAGGTGTGCCACATCTTCCAGTCGAGCCACATCAGATAGGCGGCGCCGACCCATTTCAGGATCGTGAACAGGGTGGCGGAGGTCGCGAGCACGGCGCCGAGACCCGCCAGCGACAACGTCGCGGCCGTGGTGTCGCCGAGTGCCACACCTGTGACGGAGGCAAGCGCCGTCTTACGTCCCTGCGCCAGCGCATAGGAGACGACGAGCATGATGGTCAGGCCGGGAATGGCGAGCACGATGAGGGGTGCGACCAGATAGGCCGAATAGAGTTCCCACGTCATGACGCTCTCCCATTGTTTCGTCGGTCTGCTATCGCGCCAGTTGGCGGAACGACGAAACCATTCGCTCATCTCGCACGTTAGGGATACGAGACCTCAACGTAACCGGCACTTCGCAAACTTCAAGCAACTGTGGAGTGCAGGGACCTCGGCAAAACCGTTAACCGACCCGCCAGCCGAACGGGAGGCATGAGGACGTGACGAAAAAACAGGTCATCGGCCTTCTTGCCGTCGCGCTCCCCCTTTGCGCATTTCCTTACCTGGATATGGCCTCGGCCGCACCGCAGCAACGCGGTGCTGCCCCGCAAGATGCCGCAGGTCAGGCGATGGAGAACGTCGGGGAAGAAGAGACGGCCGATGTCGACGCCGCGCCCCCGGCCAAGGGGGTCGCGCCGACGGCGAAACCGCAAGCCGATCACCTGCCGCCGCCAAACCGTCGGAAAAGCCGGAGACGGACGATCTCTTCGCGAAGGCTCCGGCGGATCTCCCCGTCGGCCAGCCGCAACACCCCGTTGCCGGGAGCAGACGTCACGCGGGTGGAGCTGCCCGAACCCGATATTCCCGCCTGCCGTATCCCGGTGCCGGTGGATGTCTCGTCGCTTTCCGTGCTCGAGGCTGTCGATCTCTCCCCCCGATGCGACGCTCGACTGCGCATTTGCCTCGTCCTTCGCCGCACGGGTGCGGGAGACGGTGGCGCCAGCGGCGAAGAACCTGCTCGGATCGGAACTGACGGGCCTGCGTGTTGCCGCCTCCTACAATTGCCGACGGCGCAACAATCTTTCTTCAGGGCAAGATTTCCGAGCATGCCAAGGGCAACGCGGTCGATATCTCGGGCTTTCGGCTCGCCGACGGTCGTCTCGTCACGGTCGCCGACGGGTGGAAGACGTCGGGGCGGGAGAAGGCGTTTCTTCGGCGCGTTCGCAAGAAGGCCTGCGAGCGGTTTCTCACCGTGCTCACGCCGGAAGGCGACGCCTATCATCAGGATCACATGCATCTCGACCAGGGATGCCACGGCAAGACATGCACCTACCGGATCTGCCAGTAACGTAACGGTATATAATGGATCTGCGCGGTTGTAGGGGCGCAGGCAACCTGTCACCCTGCGTGCGATGCCACGCACCCGGCAGACAGTGAAAGGCCAATGATGGATCGGTATGACAGCGCCCGCGACATGACCCTCGCGCTCCGCCCCGACCTGCCCGTCTACTGCTTTCATCTGCAAGTTCTCACCGCCGATGCGAAAGCCTTCACGAAGGCCTTTCCGGGCAAGACGGCCTATGCGGTGAAGACCAACGGCGAACCCTTCGTGCTGGAGACGCTGGCTGCGGCGGGCATCGGCTGTTTCGACGTCGCATCGCTTGCCGAGTTCGAGGCCGTGCGGGCCGTCGCGCCGAAAGCGGAGTTGCTCTACATGCATCCGATCAAGGCGCAGTCCGATATCCGTCTGGCACTTGAGACCTATCGCATCCGCACCCTGTCGCTCGACCACGAGGACGAAGTCGCCAAGATCCTGCGCATCGTGCGCGCGCTCGATCTCGATCCGGGCGACATCACGCTGTTTGTGCGCATCGCCACCAAGGGACATGCGGCCTACGAACTGTCGAAGAAATTCGGCGCGGCCCTCGGTCATGCGGTGGGGCTTCTGCAGCGCATCGATCGTATCGGCTTCAAGTGCGGCCTGTGCTTCCATGCCGGCTCGCAGATCGAGGAGGCGGAGACCTACGAGCGGGCGCTGGCGTCTGCCGACTGGGTGCGGTCGCGCGCCGGGGTGGAACTGGTCGGGCTCGATGTCGTCGGCGGGTTCCCGGGCCGTCTACGGCAACGATCCGCACCGCAAGGTGTGCCATGTGCCTTCCACGGGCGAGATCATCGAACAGTTGAAGCACGATCTCGACGATTGGGGCTTTTCCGATCTGTCCATCGCGGCTGAGCCGATCTGCGCGTGCGCCGTGACGCTGGTGGTGCGGGTTCTGCTGAAGAAGGGGCGGCGGCTTTATATCAACGATGGCATCTGGGCCTCGCTGTCGGACAGCTGGGCGGGCAAGATCACGCTGCCCGCCCGCCACATCCCCGATCCCGCCCGCAAACGGCGCACCGGCGATGCTGAGAACATCGTGCCCTTCAAGGTGTGCGGCGCGACGTGCGACAGCGTTGATATCCTGTCGCGGCCCTTCTGGTTGCCGGAGACGGTGGATACCGGCGACTGGATCGAGATCGGCCACATCGGCGCCTACTCGCTGTCGCTCAGGATCCGGTTCAACGGCTTCTATCCCGACACGGTCGTGGAGGTGGACCGGCCCTTCGATGAGCCCGGAAACCCAACGGAACGGTGAGTTTTGCCTCGATCGAGATGATGGCGGATTGAGGGGGAGGGGCTCCGGCCGAGCCCCTTACGTCGTGGTTGAAGAGTGCAGGCGTTTTGCCGCCTGTTTTCTCAGCTACGAGGATCAATTCATGAATGCATAAACTAAAGAGCCGCTGATCCAGTAAAATGTAGAACTCATTATAACCGCGGTTTCTCGAAGCGTATCCGTTTCCACCCTCCAGGCCTTCAATAATCTGCCTCGCAGGGATGCCTGCGCGTCCGGAGCATGAAAGGATTGCTGCGAATACAGATTCATCCGAATATTTTGCCGTAGGCATCTTCTCCCATGCGGCGTAGAAAATCGGGCGTCCTCGCCGGGCGGAATTTGACCTGCTTCGCATTGCTGATTCAAGGAACGTCTGGCCATCTTTCCTGATTTTATCCGCCGTTGCTTCCGTAATTCGGATGGCGGTTACGCCGCAACTGTCAGCCACAAGAGCGCTAAACAATCCTGTGTGGACGTTTTGCATGGCAAGGCCTTCGGCTTCAATCGACGCCGGTAACCCTGGAATGAATTGTTCTATAATTTTAATTTGAGTGCGCCATGACTGTAGCCAGTACAGTGTCAGGCAAATAATAAAGAGGATAATGAATATTCGTTTCATGGCGGATAGCTTGAAAAATTTCCTTGGGCGTCGTGAGGACAGAAAGATCGGATTTGAAAGGTTGCCAGCCTCTACGGTAGAGGAGGTTTTGTTTAGGTAAGCAAAAAATGGGGTTGACAAAAGAAACAATAATCGCACGGTGTGCGCACTGATTTCTGGATTCCGGATCGGCGTTCGGCTTCGCCTCGCTTGTCCGGAATGAGGGAATGTGGGGTCGAGTTGTAAGCAGATGCGGACATAAAAACGGGTGCTGCTCGATCTCTATCCGCGTGTGGTTACAACTCTCTGCTTGCTCTTCATTCCGGACGGTCTGCCGCGCAGCGGCATGGCCAGATCCGGAATCCAGCGCAATGGTTTGCGGCGAAGCCGCTCCATTATTCTTTCCTCTTCCTTCTCCTTCCCGCCAATCTGCGCCATACTTTCCTACGTTGATATTTTATCGATAAATTGTGACTTTTACTGCCGGTGACGGGCGGAATCCGTATTGCGGGCTGTCCGCATCCTCCAAAACAAACACACCTGACCGAGGTTTGATACATGACGGCGAAGTGGGATTTCTGGATCGATCGTGGCGGCACCTTCACCGATATCGTGGCACGCCCGCCCGACGGTGAGATCCGCGCGCGCAAGGTTTTGTTCGAAAACCCGGAAGTCTATCGCGACGCCGCCATCCAGGGCATCCGCGAGCTGATGAGCGTTGAAAAAGGCGCGCGCATTCCGGCTGAGAACATCAACACGGTGAAGATGGGCACCACGGTCGCCACCAACGCTCTGCTGGAGCGCAAGGGCGATTGCACGGCGCTGCTGATCACCAAGGGGTTCCGCGATGCGCTGGAGATCGGCTACCAGGATCGCCCGGACATCTTCACCAAGGAAATCATCAAGCCGGAAATGCTCTACGAGACGGTCGTGGAGTGCGGCGAGCGCGTGCGCGCCGACGGGACGGTGGAGAAGGCCCCCGATCTCGCTCAGGTCCGCGCCGCGCTGAAGGCAATCTACAATGACGGCATCCGCTCGCTCGCCATCGTCTTCATGCATGCCTACGCCTATCCTAAGCATGAGAAAGCCGTGGCCGAGATCGCGCGCGAAGTCGGTTTCCCGCAGATCTCCGTCAGCCACGAGGTTTCGCCGCTGATGAAGCTCGTCGAGCGCGGCGACACGACCGTGGTCGATGCCTACCTCTCGCCGATCCTGCGCCGCTATGTGGAGCAGGTGGTTGAGGAGCTTCAGATCGAGGGCACCGACTGCCGGCTGATGTTCATGCAGTCGTCGGGTGAGCTGACGGCGACCGATCTCTTCCAGGGTAAAGACGCCATCCTGTCCGGCCCCGCGGGCGGTGTCGTCGGCGCGGTGGAGACCTCCAAGATCGCCGGCTTCGACAAGATCATCGGCTTCGACATGGGCGGCACCTCCACGGACGTGTCGCACTATAACGGCGAGCACGAACGCGCCTTCGAGACGGAAGTCGCGGGCGTTCGCATGCGCGCACCGATGATGATGATCCACACGGTCGCGGCGGGCGGCGGGTCTATCCTGCATTATTGCGACGGCCGCTTCCAGGTCGGCCCGGACAGTGTGGGCGCTAATCCGGGCCCGGCGTGTTATCGCTGCGGCGGCCTGCTGGTGGTGATCGATGCCAACGTGATGGTCGGTAAGCTGTCGTCCGATTTCTTCCCCAAGATCTTTGGTCCAAATGCCGACGAGGCGCTGGACGAGGACGTCGTCCGTGCGAAGTTCAAGGACATGGCCGCCCGTATCGGCGACGGTCGCTCCGAGGAGGAGATCGCCGATGGCTTCCTCAAGATCGCCGTCGCCAACATGGCCAACGCCATCAAGAAGATCTCCGTCCAGCGCGGCTATGATGTCACCGAATATGCGCTGACCTGCTTCGGCGGCGCAGGCGGGCAGTCGGCCTGCATGGTCGCCGACAATCTCGGCATGAAGACGGTGATCGTCCATCCGCTCTCCGGCATCCTGTCGGCTTACGGCATGGGGCTCGCCGATATCCGCGCCACCCGCCAGCAGGCGGTGGTGAAGACGCTGGCCGACGACATGCTCGGCGAACTCGACACCTTGCGCGCCGCACTTGAAGGCGAGACGGAAGGCGAGCTGGTCGGTCAGGGCATTCCTGCGGCCGAGTGCGAGACCCACGCCCGCGCCCATCTGCGCTACGAGGGCACGGATACGCCGCTTCCCGTTACGCTCGGCACCATTCTGGCGATGATGGCGGAATTCGGGGCCGCCCCCATAAGGCGCAGTTCGGCTTCGTCTACGAGGCAAAGCCCGTGGTCGTGGAAGCGCTCGAGGTCGAGACCGTCAGCGGTGGTGCGGGCATCGTCGAGCCCGATCATGTCCTTGCCGAGACGGAGGCCGTTGCCACGGCCAACACCCGTTTCTTCTCCGATGACGCCTGGCAGGATGCGGTGATCTATCGGCGCGATGCCATCCAGCCGGGCATGACCGTTTCCGGCCCCGCGCTCATCATGGAACCACACGCGACGATCGTCGTGGAGCCGGGCTGGCAGCCGGAACTGACCGTCAAGGACCACATCGTGCTGAAGCGCGTGGTCGCTGCCAAGCGTGCGGGCGCGGTGGGCACCGAGGCCGATCCGGTCATGCTGGAGGTGTTCAACAACCTCTTCATGAACATCGCCGAGCAGATGGGCGTGACGCTTCAGAACACCGCCTATTCGGTCAACATCAAGGAGCGCTTGGACTTCTCCTGCGCCGTCTTCGATGAGGCCGGTACGCTGGTCGCCAACGCGCCGCACATGCCGGTGCATCTGGGTTCGATGGACCGGTCGGTGGAAACGGTCATCCGGCTGAATGCGGGCAAGATCCGTCCCGGCGACGTCTTCGCGCTGAACGCGCCGTATAATGGCGGCACGCATCTGCCGGACATCACGGTCGTCTCGCCGGTCTTCGATGACTAGGGCAAGGAGATCCTGTTCTGGATCGCCTCGCGTGGTCACCATGCCGATGTCGGCGGCACGGCGCCGGGCTCCATGACCCCGCGCGCCACCACCGTGGACGAGGAAGGCGTCTTGATCGACAACTTCCTGCTGGTCGATCAGGGCAATTTCCGCGAGGAGGAGACCGTCAAGCTCCTCACCGATCACAAGTATCCCTGCCGCAAACCGGTGCAGAACGTCGCCGACCTCAAGGCCCAGATCGCGGCCAACGAGAAGGGCGTACAGGAGCTTCGCAAGATGGTCGCCCATTTCGGGCTGGACGTGGTGCAGGCCTATATGGGCCACGTTCAGGACAATGCGGCGGAAAGCGTGCGTGCTCTACTGCTTCCGCGTGATGGTGGATGGCGATATCTCGATGAATGCCGGGTGTCTGCGCCCGATCAACATCGTCATCCCCGACGACTGCATGCTGAAGCCGAAATATCCGGCGGCCGTCGTTGCCGGTAATGTGGAGACCTCGCAGCACGTCACCAACACGTTGTTCGGCGCGCTGGGAGCGATGGCGGCGTCCGAGGGCACGATGAACAATCTGACCTTCGGCAACGACACCTACCAGTATTACGAGACGATCTGTTCTGTTTCGCCCGCAGGCCCCGGCTTCAACGGCACCAACGGCGTTCACGTCCACATGACGAACTCGCGCCTGACGGATCCGGAGGTGCTGGAATTCCGGTTCCCCGTTCTGCTGGAAGACTTCCACATCCGCCCCAATTCTGGCGGCAAGGGCAAGTGGCACGCGGGCAACGGTACGCGGCGCACGCTTCGTTTCCTTCAGGAGATGGACTGCGCGATCCTGTCTTCTCATCGCACCATCCGCCCGCACGGGCTGGAAGGCGGCGAGCCCGGCGAATGCGGTCAGACCCTGGTCCGCCGCGCCGAAGGTACGATCGAGGAGCTTCAGGGCTGCGATCAGATCGTGCTCAAGGCAGGCGAGGCCGTGATCGTCGTATCGCCCACCGGCGGCGGATACGGGAAGGCCGAGTAGGGTCGGGTCTTTCGGCCCCGCGAGCAAACGCATCAGCCCCCGTCATTGCCCGGCGCAGTCCGGGCAATCCAGCCGCTACCGTTGCATATGCCGCCCGCGCTGGATCACCCGGACTTCGCCGGGTGATGACGATCGAGAGATCGAGGCATGGGGCCGGAACTCGTGTTGCTCGCTCTTCACCTCCCATGGGGAGAGGTCGGCGCGGATGCGCCGTGTGAGGGGAGGCGAGTTCTCCGTATCCCTGAGAAATCTCATCACCTCACACTAACCCTCTCCCCATGGGAGAGGGGACCTTTCCTCGTCGTGCCGAGGGTGTGAAGAAATGCGTCACAACCACCGGGACTGACTGTAGTGGGAACGACGCTAAGCCCCGCGGAGAGTACGCGCGGCCCCCGCATCCACGTCCGGTTGCAGCGCCCTCTTTCCTCCCGCTGCGACACGCTGTCCTCAAATGCCGATTCCTCCTTTGGTTCCCGCATGCTAAGCCGAAAGAAAACACCTTCCGGATAGCAGCCATGTCTCCCTACGTCTCTCCCGTCATCTCCAGTGAAACTCTGCCCAAATCCGCCGATGTGGTGATCATCGGCGGTGGTATCGTCGGGGCCGCCGCCTGGCATCTGGCAAAACGGGGCGTATCTGTCGCCCTTTGCGAGAAGGACGTCATCGGAGGTGAACAGTCCTCGCGCAATTGGGGGTATTGCCGCCAGCAGGGACGCGATCCGGCCGAGCTGCCGCTCATCAAGGAAAGCATGCGGCAATGGGAGACGATGGCGGAGGACCTCGGCGAGGACGTCGGATACCGGCGTACGGGCGTTCATTATCTCGCCGCCAATGCCGCGGGCATGAAGCGGTATGAGGATTTAATGCCGCATGCGCGGGAATACGGGCTCGATACGCGCCTGCTCAGTGCCGCGGAAGCGGCCGAGGCGCTACCGGGGGTGAGGCGGTCCTGGTACAGGGGCATGGTGACGCCGTCCGATGGGTCGGGCGGAGCCGGCGCTGGTCACTCCCGCCTATGCGCGTGCGACGCAGAGGGAAGGGGGGGAGCGTTCTCACCTAATTGCGCGGTGCGCGGGCTGGAGACGTCGGCCGGGCGGGTCTCTGCGGTCGTCACCGAGGCCGGACCGATCGCCACCCAGAGCGTTCTTCTGGCGGGCGGGGCGCGATCCTCGCTCTTTTGCCGCCGGCTCGGCATCGATTTGCCCCAGCTCACCGTTCGTCTGTCGGTGATGCGGATCCATGGCGGTCCGGATCTGACGCAGGGCGGAGCCTGGACGCCAAAATTCGCGCTCAGGCGCCGGATCGACGGCGGCTACACGATCGCGCATGGCGGTCATTCCACCGCCGATATCACGCTCGACAGCTTCCGCTATTTCTTCCGCTACATGCCGATACTGATGTCGGAATGGTGCACCACGCGGCTGAGCTTCGGCGCGCCCTTCTTCGAAAGCTTGCGGTGCAAGACTGACTGGGCGCTCGATGCGACGACGATTTTCGAGGAGCAGCGCATTCTCGATCCCAAGCCCTCCGCCTCGACCCTGAAAACAGCCTGGACGGATCTCGTCTCCGTCTTTCCCGGTTTTGAGAATGTGGAGATCGCGGAGCGCTGGGGCGGCTATATGGATACGACGCCGGATGTGGTGCCGGTGATCTCGCCGGTCGCCTCGCTGCCCGGCTTTCACATCGCGACGGGCTTTTCCGGCCACGGGGTTGGAATCGGCCCCGGTGCGGGGCGTCTTGCCGCCGATCTCGTGACGGGGGCAACCCCGTGCGTCGATCCGGCTCCCTTCGCGCTTTCGCGTCTCGCGAGCAATTGATGCCGACTTGCACTCCGGTTTGACGTTATCCGGCCTTTATTCCCAATTACGACAGGTTCTGCGGCGCGCAGCCGCAGAAGCCCCACTTGAAACGCCGGTTCGTCGTGCCGACATGATGTTTACCGGTAAGTCATTCATGTTAAATTTAACAAGACAAGTTGCGCGGGCAGGTGAACGCGCGATGAATACGGTTCTCAGAACGCGTTCACGGCCCGGTGTCTAGGGTGGCTGCGACAATCGGATTCGGGTCCAGGGGGGGCCGGAAACGTATGGAGTATTCAATGTCCGCATTGAAGAAGATTGCATCCACGTCGATAACCGCGCTGGCCGCGGCGGCGATGCTCGCGACGTCCGGCACCACTGCATCCGCAGATCCTTGGGAAGGCCCAAGCGTTCGCCATTATCGCGACTATGGTGGGCCTCACCATCATCACGACGGTGATGACGGCGTGGCTGCCGGTCTGCTCGGGCTTGGCGCGGGACTGATCCTTGGAGGCGCGCTGGCGAATTCCGCACCGCCGCCCCCACCGGCTGACTACTACTACGATCATCCGCGGCCGTGGACGCCGGAGTGGCGTGCCTATTGCACTTCGAAATACAGCAGCTTCAATCCGCGTACCGGGTATTTCCTCGGCTACGACGGCGACTACCACTTCTGCCGTTGAGATCGGTGGAGGTGAGGAACGGAGGACCGCGCCGGTGAGGCGGCGCGTGTGATAGTGAAATCTGTCGGCGGAAGGCGACGCACATGAGCGTCGCCTTCCGGCACTTTTCTGAACAGCAGAGGACTGTGATGTTCAAGACCGGAAACAAGGTGTGGAAGGGCGTTTCGCTGGCAATCGCGCTTTCGCTCAGCACCGCCGTTACCGTGCCGCCGGCTTTCGCCGGGGATTCGGACAATTCCCCCGAAATGTCGGGCCGCTACAACTGGCAACAGCGCGGCGATCGCGTCTATCGTCACAAGCCCAAAAGCAGTAGCCGCTCGTATTCGCGCAAACGCTGTCCCTCCCATCGTCGCCCGCGGCACCGCAACAACGATGCCGGTGCAGCCATTCTAGGCGGCATTCTCGGTCTGGGAGCAGGGCTCGCGATCGGCAGCGCCACCTCGCCGCGCTACTACGACGGCGGTCGGTATCCTGCCTGGAACCCCCAATGGTATCGCTACTGCGAGCGTCACTATCGCAGCTTCAATCCCTAACATCGGGTATTTCATCGGCTATGACGGCCGCTATCATTTCTGCCGCGTCCCGTAGGATCGGAACGGGTTGAACAGGAACTCTCACGAACCGCGGACAGAGCTTTCCGGGCGCGATTTTTCGTTGGATGGGGCGTTCTTCGTGGGGCCCGGCCCATCCTTTGAGACGGTCCTGTCGGGCCTCCTCAGGATGACGTGGTGTTTGCCGCACGCGTCTTCAAAGCCAACACCACGATGACGTCATTTTGAAAGTCTGGTCAGAAACGGGCATGTTTTGCCCCTGACTGTCATCCCCGCGCAGGCGGATATCGCAGCGAGGCGGAACCTGCCGATTTTCTCAGTGGAGTGAGAGTAGTATTTCAAAAGCTGAAATGAATTACATGTATCCTGCGTATTCGTTCGCGTAGAACGAACGACCTATTCCCTAAAACGATCTATTCCATAACATGAAAAATGATCTTTCTCATATGCCCGTTTATCGTGGTATGATCCGTAACGTAATGCCGGATAATAACAGGCGGCAAAGGATGGGGAGGAAAGTAGTATGAGATATTCCATTTTAAGAATATTGATGGCTGGGTTGATCCTGTCGGGAGGCGTCGGCGCGGCGCTGGCTCAGGATACGGGCAATCTGGAAAAGCTCTCGGGCTTCAAGACCACCGGCACCACCGAGTTCGAATGTGTGGCGCAGGACGGTCCCTATGCGGACGGTATCCGCAAGACGTTGGAGCGGATCAAGTTGCCGCAGGGCTTTTCGATCGATCTCTATGCCTTGGTGCCGGATGCCCGGCACATGGCCGTGGGGCCGCAGGGCGTCGTGACCTTCGTCGGCACGCGCAAGACGCAGGTCTGGTCGGTCACCGACCGCAACAAGGACCGGGTCGCCGACGAGGTGAAGAACTTCGCGCCCTCGCTGCAGTTCGCGGTGCCGAACGGGCCGTGCTTCTCCAAGGACGGGCATCTTTATCTGGCCGAACAGAACCGCGTGCTGTGGTTCCCGGCGGCCGAGTTCTTCTATGAGAGCTCGGACGTGACGGCCTTCGAGGTGGTCAAGCAGGGCGAGCTGACCCCGCCGGAGGAGGAGAGCTACAACCACACCGCCCGCGTGTGCGATATCGGGCCGGACGGCAAGCTCTCTACATCACGCTCGGCCAGTCCTTCAACGTGCCGGCTCCCGAGGAGGCGGAGCTCTACACCAAGTGGGGCATCGGCGGTATCATCCGTGTGAACGTGGACGGAACGGACCGTGAGGGTCTATGCCACCGGCATCCGCAACTCCGTCGGCATGGGCGACGATATTCCGCCGGGCGAGATCAACCACGCCACGGCGGCGGGCCAGAATTTCGGCTTCCCGTGGTACGGGCGGCGGTGACGTGCGCACCAACGAGTACAAGAACGACGAGCCGCCGGCCGATGTCGTTTTCCCGGCGGTGGAAATGGTGGCGCATGCGGCAGATCTCAGCATAGCATTTTATACGGGCAACCAGTTTCTGGAAAAGTACAAGGGCGCGATTTTCTCTACGACCCCGGTCGGCGCGCGGGTGATGGTCACCACCATCGATGCGGACGGCAACGCCAAAGCGGAGCCTTTTGCCGAAGGTTGGATCGACGAGAACGGCGAATATCTCGGACGCCCGGTGGATGTCGCGCAGTTGCGTGACGGCTCGTTGCTGGTTTCCGACGATCTCGTCGGCGCGATCTACCGAATCTCTTAATTCCAAGCCGCAATAAAACTTCTCTCGCCATCGTCATCCCCCGGCCTTGTCCGGGGGATTCCTTTGCTCGTCCGGGCATGTCGTCGGTTGCGGTGGATTGCCCGGACGAAGCCGGAACATGACGGAGGCGAGATGAGGACAACGGCGGCGGGCGATGGACTTGCCTGAGATTGTTATCGGCCGCCGCTGGCGCGGTCACGGGAGGGGATTGAATGCTGGAACGGAGAAGCGCCCGCATCGTGCGGGCTGCGTTGAGTTGTGTCTTCGTGAGTGTGTTTTCAGTGTCCGCATCTGCGGGCGATCTGGAAGCTGGACGCAAGAAGGTGCGGTCGACTTGTCAGGTCTGTCATAGGCTGAACGGGATTGGAACCAATCCGACCGTGCCCAATCTGGCGGGCTAGGGCCATCAGTATATCGTCAAGCAGCTCAAGGCGTTCAGGGCAGGCGAGCGCAGCCATGTGCAGATGTCGATCATCGCGGAGGCGCTGTCGGATGCCGATATCGACAATGCCGCGACCTATTTCTCCGCCATCAAAGTGACCGCCACTCCGCCGAAATAGGGCGCTGCGTCCTCACCTGATCAGCAGCGGCATTTCCTGGATCTCGTCCTACCACAAGCGGCCGTCGACCTCGCGGTGGATCGTCGGGAAATGCCCCGGCACGATGGTGCGGCCGCGGCGCAGGATCTCGGCGATAGAGGCGCGGCCGCGCTTTTGCGGGTCGATTTCCATGTCCGGGATGCCGCTCAGGGCTTCGCGCGCGGTCTTGAGCGCGTCGGCGGCCAGCACGACCGGGCCTTCGTCCGCCTCCAGTTGAAGCGAGACTTGGCCGGGCGAATGGTCGGGGGTGGGAAACAGCGTCACGCCGGGCATCACCTCGGCCTCGCCATCGATGGTCGTGACGTCTCGTGCCTTGAGAAGATCTGCCAGAAAACGTGGAGTGGCCGGATCGTCGATCGTCGTCGAAAACCTCGTCGAGATAGTCGCGCTCCTCGCGTCCCATCACGATGGGGGCATCGGGGAAGAGATCGAGATTGAGCACGTGGTTGAAATGGCCGTGCGAGAAGATCAGCAGATCGATATCGGAAAGCGCGAGCCCGCGGGCGGCCAGCGCCTCGAGCAACAGGTGGCGGGTCACGCCGTGACCGACATCGAACAGCGCCCGGCGCCCTCCCGTCTCAATGAGAACGATGGACGATATCCCGAAGAACCCGCCCCTGAAGGCGAGGCTGGAACCGGGGGCGAGGACGTGGAAATCGGGTCGGGACATGAAGAGGATACCTGATCGTCGCGTGGGCACGGTCAGGCAGTGCCCCGGAAGAGGGCGGGAGGCCAGTGTCGAATGCGGGGATCGCAACGCCTATCGGAGAGATGGCGGCGGAGGGAGTGACGTAATTGCGGGCGTCGTGGCCCGCTTTTCATTCCGGCGGCATCGCCCGTGCGACGGGGGCGGCGCTGCGGCACGTTCACGCGGCGAAGTGGGTTACGTCGTTGGTGCGACGGTTTTGCCCAATAATTCGCCGCTTTTTTGCATAATTATTGCGCAACTGCGCAATTTGAAAGCATATACCGAGATTTTGTCGATAAATTGTTGATGTTCATTGGCCGTGCCGCTAGCGTTATGAGGTGTGAACGAGTGTAATGCGCTGAGGACCTGGTATCCGCATCTGAGTTCCGCTAAGCCTCAATGAAGCGTCAAGGGTACTGGCCCGGCGCTTCGACAAGGAAAACTTCTCGTGCTGAGAACGAACCGCCTTATCGCTGCGGGCGCCGCCTTCGTCGCGGCATCGGTAATCGGGTTTGCCACTTCCGCGCAAACCAAGTGGGATATGCCGACGCCGTATGGCGATACCAACTTCCACACGATGAACATTGCGCAATTTGCAAAAAACATCGATGCGGCCGCGGATGGCGCACTCAAGATCCAGATTCATTCCGTCGGATCGCTGCTCAAGCATCCGGAAATCAAGAATGCGGTGCGCAAGGGCATGGTGCCGATTGGCGAAGTGCTGATCTCGCGCCTGTCGAATGAAGACCCGATCTTCGCGCTTGATTCCGTGCCCTTCCTGGCGACTTCCTAAGATGTAGCCATGAGAAGCTCTATCAGGCGTCCAAGCCGGTTCTGGAGAAGAAGCTGGAAGCCCAGGGGCTGATGCTTCTCTACGCCGTGCCGTGGCCGCCGCAGGGCATCTAAACCAAGACCGACATCAATTCGATCGACGATCTGCAAGGGCATGCGCTTCTGCGCCTACAATGCCTCCACCGAGAGGATCGCCCAGCTCGCCGGCGCCGTACCGACGCAGGTCGAAGTGCCGGATCTGCCGATCGCGTTCTTCACCGGCCGCGTCCAGGCGATGATCACTTCGCCGTCGATCGGTGCGAACTCGAAGTCCTGGGATTATCTCGACCACTATTACGACACCCAGGCGAGGTTGCCGAAGAACATGGTCATCGTCAACAAGGCTGCCTTCGAGGCGCTTCCCGCCGACGTTCAGAAGTCGGTGAAGGAAGCTGCCGCCACCGCGGAAACCCGCGGCTGGGAAGTCTCCAAGAAGGGAACCGCCGAAAAAACCCAGATGCTGAAGGACCACGGCATCAAGGTTCAGGCCCCCTCCAAGGAGCTTGAGGATGGCTTCAAGGCGATCGCAAGACGATGGTGTCCGAGTGGCAGGAACAAGCCGGCGGCGACGGCAAGGCCATCATCGAGGCCTATTCCAAGTACGCGAACGATGAGGGCGGGCCGGTCGATGGCCCGAGCCGCACCTTTATTCGGATGCGGGGACGCGGGAGAGGGGACGGCCGTGGATTGACGGGCCGCCCATCTTTGGAGGCGCAGTCTGCGACCGCTCCACCCGCCAAACCCCACGCCCCAAGCTGGTGTTCAGTCGAATTCGCCACGGCTTTGCCGCAGAGGGACGGGGCGCCTTTTTACGAAAATGCCAGACCGGTTCGTTTAGCCTTCCGGCCATCTTGTCCGGGGCGGCCTGATCGCGCGATGGCCGTGAAGAACGATCCGATTGCCGTGCCGGGTCCCCCGGGCCCGCTTCATTGAAAGAAAGCCATGCGCAAAGCTCTTGATGCGCTCTACCGGTTGCCGGCCGGTCTTGCAGCCCTGTCCCTGGTCGCGATCGCGGTTCTGGTGGTCATTCAGGTCGCCGGTCGCGTGATCGACGGCGCGCGCTCGGTGCTCGGTTTCGAACCGCTCGGGCTGCTGGTACCGTCGCTCGCGGAAATCGCGGGCTTTCTGCTGGTCTCCACCTCCTTCATGGCGCTCGCCTCCACCTTGCGCAACGCGGACCACATCCGCGTGAACATCATGCTGCAACAGGTGCCGTATTCGGTCGCCCGGTTCCTGGAAATCTGAGTGCTGGCGGTGGCCGTCGTTCTGGTCGGCTATTTCGGCTGGAACGCGCTGCTGCTCACCATCGACAGCTACAATTTCCACGAGGTCTCCTAGGGCATCATTCCGGTACCGCTGTGGATCCCGCAGACGTCGATGACCCTGGGGCTCACCGTCTTCCTGGTCGCCCTTGTCGACGATTTCGTCGTCACCGTCACCGGCGGAGATCCCAGCTAAATGGAAGAAGAGCCGGACGATATCGAGGGGACCGAGTAAATGGACATCACAATCATCGCCGTCGGGCTCGGTATCAGAATGCTGGCCGCGCTCGCCACCGGCATCTGGGTCGCCGTTGCGCTCTTCGCCGTCGCGCTTGCCGCCATGGCGCTGCTCGTTTCCGTGCCCGCGGGTACCGTGCTCGCCACCACCGTGTGGGGCGCATCGAATTCCTCGGATCTGACCGTACTGCCCATGTTCATCTGGATGGGTGAGATCCTTTTCCGCTCCAGCCTGTCGGAGGACATGTTCGAGGGGCTGACGTCGTGGATGCGCGCGCTTCCGGGCCGCCTGCTGCACGTCAATATTCTGGGCTGTGGGATCTTCGCCGCCGTTTCCGGCTCCTCCTCCGCCACCACCGCCACGATCGGCAAGATGTCTCTGCCGGAGCTTCGCAAGCGCGGTTACGACGAGCGCATGGCGATCAGTACATTGGCGGGCTCCGGCACGCTGGGGCTGCTGATCCCGCCCTCCATCATTCTCATCGTTTATGGTGCTACGACGGAACAGTCGATCGCCCGGCTGTTCATTACGGGCGTGGTGCCGGGCATCATGCTGTGCGCGCTCTTCATGGGCTATGTGGCGTTCTGGTCGCTGACGTACCGCTCGCTTATGCCGCCACGCGAAGCCCCGATCCCCTATTGGGAGCACATCAAGGCGACGCGGCGGCTCTTTCCCGTGCTGCTGCTGATTGTCGGTGTTGTCGGTTCCATCTATGCCGGGCTTGCGGCCCCGACCGAGGCTGCCGCCGTCGGTGTCGTGCTGTCGCTGGGCCTGTCGTGGATCGCGGGCACGCTCAACCGCACGACATTCACCCAGGCGCTGATGGGCGCGACGCGCACCTCCTGCATGATCGCCTTCATTCTGGCAGGCGCCGCCTTCATGACGGTCGCCATGGGCTTTACTGGCATCCCGCGTGAACTGGCCACCTGGATCGGATCGCTGAACCTCACGACCTACGAGCTTCTGGCCGCGCTGACGATCTTCTTCGTGGTGCTGGGCTGCTTCCTCGACGGGATTTCGGTGGTGGTTCTGACCGCGTCAGTCATTCTGCCGATGATCGAACATGCGGAGCTCGATCTGATCTGGTTCAACATCTATCTCGTCATCGTGGTGGAGATAAGCCAGATCACGCCGCCGGTCGGCTTCAACCTGTTCGTTCTGCAGGGCATGACCGGGTACAACATCTTCAAGGTCGCGCGCATGGCGCTGCCCTTCTTCCTGCTGATGGTGGTGGTGGTGATCGTCGTCGCCTTCCCGCAGGTCGCGCTCTGGCTGCCGCACAACATGATGGCGCGTTAGGGCGAGGAAACACGGGGCTCGCGTCGCGGGGTGACGGCGGCGCGGGCGCGGTGTATTGCGGAGCGCAACAACAGGATCGAAGGAGGAAGCCGCAATGCCATCGAACGAAACGCCTCCCGGGATCGGGCCCGTCGTCTCTTCCGCACATCTTGCCGAGGGGGCCATGCCCGCGCTCTCGGAAGTGGAATTCGCGGTGACGATGATGGTGAACGCCTATCACCGCTGGATGGTGCGGGCGATGACGGCCGCCGGTCAGCCCGGCATGGCGCCGCTCGACGTGCTTGTGCTGCATTCGATCAATCATCGCGGTCGTCCCAAGACGCTCGCCGATATCTGTCTCGTCCTTAATATCGAGGATACGCACACCGTCACTTATTCCTTGCGCAAGCTGGAGAAAGCGGGGCTTGTCGTCACCGGCAAGCGCGGTAAGGAGAAGACGGTGGAAATCACTGTGACGGGCGAGACGGCGTGTCTGGAATACCGCCGCATTCGCGAGGCGCTGCTGGTCGGTCCGGTCAAGACGCTGGGGTTGGATGAAGCGGAACTGTCGCGATTGGCGGCCGTGATGCGCTCGGTGTCGGGCCACTACGACCAGGCGGCGCGTTCGGCTGCTGCCATGTGAGGAGAGGCTCGCTTGGCTCTTTGTTCTCGTCATTGCCCGGCTTTGTCCGGGCAATCCAGTAGGCAGCGGCATATGCGGAACGTGCTGGATCCCCCGGACAAAGCCGGGGGACGACGACGTAGAGGGCAGGCAATGCCGCTCCCAACCGTCTTGCCACATCCCTCCTGCCTCACATCGGGAACCCCTTCCGGCCCGTTGCGTTTCTTATCCCCGCCATCACGCCACCGCGGCACCGCAACCGATTTTGGGCACGCCGGATTTGTTTTAAGAAGAAACGCATGAGTCTCTGGTCCACCCTCGCCGCTGCGGCCGCTGCGATTTAGGCAAGCGGAGCGCAGCTTTTCGATCGTCTCGCCGCTCTCGTCGGGGCGAACAGCGAGGCGCGCAATTCCGTGGCCTTTTCCGCCGCCATGATTGCGTTGTCGGCGAAGATGGCGAAGGCGGACGGCGTGGTGACGATCGACTAGGAAGTCGCCTTCTTCAACCTGTTCGACATTCCGCCCGGCGAGGAGCGCAACGTGGCGCGGGTCTTTGATCTCGCAAAGCAGGATGTCACCGGGTTCGACGCCTATGCCCGGCGGATTGCGGGGCTCTTCAAGGATCAGCAGGAGATGCTGATCGACATTCTCGATGGGCTCTTCCACATCGCCAAGGCCGACGGCTACGTGCACGAGGCGGAGCTGGCCTATCTGGAACACGTGGCGGAGATTTTCTCTATCGAGGAGCGTTGCTTCCAGCAGATCTGCGCGCGCCATGTCATCGAGGGGGCCGACCCCTACAAGGTGCTCGGCGTCGATCGTTCCGCCAGCAATGACGAGATCAAGCACCGCTATCGCTGTCAGGTGGCCGAAAGCCATCCCGACCGGCTGATCGCGCGCGGCGTGCCAGAGGAATTCGTGCGCATCGCCAATGACCGCATGGCCGCGCTCAACGAAGCCTGGCGGCAGATTTAGGTCGAACGGGGACTTTGATGAAATCCGATACGCAGCTTACCGGTGAAGTGCTGACCTCTCCCAATCATGGGTCGCGCAAGGCGCCGCTCGACATGCTGTTGCTCCACTATACTGGCATGGCCAATGCGGCCGTCGCCCTCGACTGGCTCCGCGATCCGGCCTCGGAAGTCTCCGCCCACTATCTCGTCTATGAGAACGGGCGCATCGTGCAGATGGTGGAGGAGGTACAGCGCGCCTGGCATGCGGGCGAGGCCTCCTGGGGTGGACAGGAGGATATCAATTCGCGCTCCATCGGCATCGAGATCGTCAATCCGGGGCACGAGCACGGCTACACCGCCTTTCCCGAGGCGCAGGTTGATGCGGTTACCGCGCTGTGTCTCGATATCGCGTGCCGCCGCGAGATTCGGCCCGAACGCGTGCTTGCCCATTCCGACGTCGCACTCGGGCGCAAAATCGATCCGGGTGAGAAGTTTCCGTGGAACCGGCTGGCTACGGCGGGCGTTGGTCATTGGGTCGAGCCAGAAGCGATCGCCTCGGGTCGCTTCCTGCAGCAGGGCGCCATCGGGCAGCCCGTGGAAGCGCTGCAGACGATGCTGTCGCTCTACGGCTACGGCGTGCCGGTGAACGGCGTCTTCGATGAGAAGACGGCGACGGTGGTCGAAGCGTTCCAGCGCCATTTCCGCCCGCTCAAGGTGGACGGGGTGGCCGATGCCTCCACCATCACCACATTGCACCGGCTGCTGAGTTCCCTGAAGCGATAAGCGAGGGAACCGTCGGTGAGCATCGGGAGACGCGGTCTCAATCGGGGCGCGTGCGGTGCACCATGCCCGATTGCCGCCATGGTTCGTACACAGCTTCCCCAAGGTCTCGTCATGCTTGGCGCGAGCTTTGCCCAAATCGCCATGATCAAGCCCTAAAAGCGGGGAAACTCGTGGAATTTTCGTAATAATTCGTGATTTTGGTTGACCGATTTTGGTCGGTTCGCGACGTCATACCGCCGTCCATCTTCAACGTGAGAACGGATTAATAACTCGAATGAAGCGACGTGCACTTGTAGGCGCCCTTGTTATAGCGACGGGGGCTTTCATGACGAACATGCCGGCAATGGCCGGCAGCGGGGGGACGGGCCCGCTGGCAGCTCTCAGGAATTATCAGGCGCAGTTCGAGGACGCCTCTTTTGGCGGGGGCAATGCGGCAAAGGTCACCAAGCAGTCCGGCAAGGGCAAGTATTCTGCTCTAATCGCGGCGGCCGCGTGCAAGCATGGCGTGCCGGTTCGTCTCGCCCGGGCGGTCATCCGGATCGAGAGCAGCTTCAATGCGCGGGCTCACGGCGGGGCCGGTGAAATCGGCCTGATGCAGATCAAGCCCGCCACCGCGCGCGGGATCGGCTATCGCGGGCCCATCAAGGCGCTCTACGATCCTGCGACAAATCTGGAATGGGGCATGCGGTATCTGGCCAAGGCACATCAGCTCGCCTCAGGCGATACCTACGGCACCATCCTGCGCTACAGTGCCGGGCACTATGCGCGGCGCATGAATCCGGTGAGTAAGCGATACTGCCACCGGGTACTCGCCCTTCTGGGCGATGTCGTTTGAGGCGATGTGAGAGCCCCGGTGCGGACAGCTCCGCATTGAGGCTCGATCCCTCAATACAGTTCAAAGGCCGGGCCGCGATGCGGTTCCAGCCTTGATTCTATCTGCGCCTGTCCCTACTCACGGCGTGCCAGTCGGCTGGACGACCGCCCCTGCAAGTGCCGAAAGGCCGTGGAGGAGGAAAGTCCGGGCTCCATGAAAACACGGTGCCGGGTAACACCCGGCGGGGGCGACCTCAGGGAAAGTGCCACAGAAAGCAAACCGCCCCGCGCCGCTCACAAGAGCAAGGCGGGGTAAGGGTGAAAGGGTGGGGTAAGAGCCCACTGCGGCTCCGGCAACGGGACCGGCACGGTAAACCCCACCGGGAGCAAGACCGAATAGGGACGGCACCGGGTTCCGGCAACGGGATCCAAGCGTGTTTTCACGTCGACCGTCCGGGTAGGTCGCGCGAGACGTCCGGCAACGAACGTCCCAGATGAATGGTCGTCGCGGCGGCTCGTCCGTCGAACAGAACCCGGCTTATAGGCCGGCTGGCAAATTTCTCCTTTTCGATCCCGCGACGCGTCCATGGGATGGGTGTGGCGGTGGCATCGGGTGTGGCTGTGGCCCATCCTTCGAGACGGCGCTGTCGCGCTTCCTCAGGATGAGGTTATCATATTGTTATTTCTGAATAAACGTTCAACACAGACAACGTCATCCTGAGATGGTCCAAAGGGTCGTCTCGAAGGATGGGCTCCCGCAAACCCCTCTCCGTAACTCCCCCTCCGGCTTTTACACACAGCTCTTTCACGCCCCGTGCGCCCGCGCGCCGCAAGCGTCTGCGGGCAGGTCTCTGCCTCATCGTCAGGTGGTTCGTGAAAACATTTTTTTAATAATGATTTATCGCTTCGACGGCGCGGTTGCGCGGGCGCTGGAATGGCAACTCCTCGTTAAGCCTAATGAAGTTTAAATCGCTTTGGTCCGGGGGATCGAGCCTGCACATACATGTCTGTTCCATTGACGCCCGTGATCGCCCATGATATCCTGTTCTATCATACCTGGAAGGAAATCCGCTGCCGAAACGAAGCTTAAGAAACAGCTGAACGAAGCCCGAAATCGGGCACCGATACGGGTCACTGCGCGACTTCGCGCAACGGCTCGCAAGCGTGTCCGTGTGAGGTGTTTTGTGTCCGATGTCGCGGAATTTCGTACCCGCGATGGGGCTGAGAACGCAGGTCATTCGGGCTTCGGCTGCGGAAATGGGAATGTTCGGATTTTGCGGCCGGGACGGCATGGATTCGCGCGCGCGGATGCGTTGCGAGGGGCGAGGCGATGAATGGCCGACTTCGTGTCGAACTTCACCAATCGGGTGGGCGCCAAGGGGCGCGTTTCCGTGCCTGCGCCTTTCCGCGCCGCGTTGTCTCGCGAGGGATACGAGGGGGGTACTGTTTTCCGTCCGCGCATCTGCCTGCGGTGGATGCCGGGGGCTATGCGCTTCTAGATCTCCGCCAAAAGCGCGTGGACAGAGTTTCACCACGCTCACCCCGCAGCACGATTTCGTCTCCATGGCGCTGTTCGGCGTTTCGGAGTACCTGAAGCTCGGCAGCGACGGGCGGGTCATCCTGCCGGAGACGCTGCGCGCACATGCCGGGATCACCGATCACGTAAGCTTCGTCAGACAGGGATACAAGTTTCAGATGTGGAATCCGGATCGCTTCGCGGAATATCGCGCGGAAGCGTTGAAGCGCGCGCTGGAGGTCCTTTTGGGCGCGCCTCAGCCCGGACTGGTATCTCCTTCGGGGAGTGCGGGGTAATGGTGGGTCGCGAAGGGGACGAACCCCCGGTCGCTGGCGGACCGGCGCGTCATGTTCCCGTTCTACTCGAAGAAGTTCTGGACGCTCTTGCGCCGGCCGATGGCGAGACGATCGTCGACGGCACGTTCGGTGCGGGCGGCTACGCGCGCGCCATCCTGGAGCGGGGCGCCGACGTGATCGCGGTCGATCGCGATCCCAATGTCATCCGCGACGGACAGGCGATAGTCGAGGAATTCGGCGGACGCCTGACACTGGTGCCGGGCTGCTTTTCCGAACTTGATACCCATGCCGCAGGCGCCGGTCACGAGACGGTCGACGGCGTCGTCCTCGATCTCGGCATTTCCTCCATGCAGGTGGATCAGGCGGAACGCGGGTTTTCCTTCCGCCAGGACGGTCCGCTCGACATGCGCATGGAGCAGGCGGGGCCGAGTGCGGCCGACATCGTCAACGAGATGGACGGACGCGAGCTGACCCGCATCATCGGTATTTTGGGAGAGGAAAACCGGGCCTCGGCCATTTCCTGCGCCATCTGTCAGGCGCGCAAGGGAAAGCCCTTCACCCGTACGCTGGAACTGGCGGGGCTGATCGAGCGCACCATCGGGTGCAAGCCCGGCAAGGCGACCCATCCCGCCACCAAGACCTTTCAGGCGCTGCGGATCTTCGTGAACAGCGAGCTGGGCGAGGTGGTGAAGGCGCCGTGTGCGGCCGAACGTTGCCTGAAGCTCGGCGGGCGATTGGTCGTCGTCACCTTTCACTCGCTGGAAGACCGCATCGTCAAATGCTTTCTGGCGGAGCGCTGCCGGGTGCATGCGGGCGGTTCCCGCCACATGCTGGAGGCGGACGTGCCGCCGCCGACCTTCCGTTTCGCCGTCAAGGGCGCAGTGGAGCCGGGGGAGACGGAAGTCGCCGCCAATCCGCGGTCTCGTTCGGCGTGGTTGCGCGCCGGTATCAGAACAGAAAAACCCGCCACGCGATGCGGTGCCCGACAATCTCGGTCAGCCGCATTTGCCCGTATTTCAGACGCTTGGAGGCTGAGAACTCGTGTTTCGTATTCTCAATATCGCGCTGATCGCCGCCGTTGTCGTGAGCGCGGCCGTCGTCTTCAGAATGAAGCACAACGCCGAAAACGCAGCGGAGCGGGTTGCCCATCTCAAGCACGCCATCAATCAGGAGGAAGAGAAGATCGACCTTCTGAAAGCGGAATGGAGCGTGCTCAATCAGCCCGCACGTCTGCAGCGGCTGGCCGAACGCTACCACTTCTATCTCCACCTTGAGCCGCTCAAGGTCGAGCAGATCGCGTCCATCGACGATCTGCCGACCAAGCCGATCAACGTTACCCCGTTCAACAATGAACCGCTGGGCGGCTACGCCTCCGGCGGTGCCGTGATCCGATAATCGGCGCTCGCGCGCCTAACGCATGTCCATGAGCCAACGGTCCGCCGAATGCGCGGCGGTTCGTGCTGAAGGAGCCTCTTGATGTCACTGGTTGCCAGCGATTTCTCTCCGCTTGCCGCATCCGTTCGTCCCCGCGTTAAGGCTCCGTGTGGTTCTGCTTTCGTCTCCCGTCCCATGGCGGCGGATGCCGGAAGTCCGGGACGGGTCGTCGTCGCCATGCTGGCCTTCGTGGTGATCTACGGGCTGATCGCGGCCCGGCTGATCGATCTGGGCCTGTCGGACGAGACGGAGGCTTCGGGCTATATCGGCGCGCAACAGGCGATCACAGCGTCCCGGCCGGATCTGGTCGACCGCAACGGCGAGCTGCTGGCCAGCGACATCAAGGCTCCTTCGCTTTATGCCGAGCCGCGCAAGATCCTTGATGTGGATGAGGCGATCGACAAGCTGTCCTCCGTGCTTCCCGAGTTGGGATCCGATGCGGTCCGCCGTCGGCTCGACAGCAATGCGGGCTTCGTCTGGCTGAAGCGCGAGCTGACGCCTTTGCAGCGCGACGCGATCCACCGTCTCGGTATTCCCGGCATCGGGTTCCTGACTGAGAACCGGCGCTTCTATCCGGGCGGGGCGACGGCGAGCCACGTCGTCGGCATCGCCAATGTGGACGAGCAGGGCATTGCCGGGCTCGAGAAATACATCGACGGCCAGGGCATCGCCGATCTTCAGCAATTCGGCTTTGCGACCGACCAGGCGCTGAAGCCGGTCAAGCTGTCGATGGATCTGCGTGTTCAGCACGTGGTGCGCGATGAGCTGACCAAGGCGATGGAGCGCTACAAGGCGATCGCTTCCATCGGCATCGTGCTCGACGTCCATACCGGCGAAGTTATGGCCATGTCATCGCTGCCGGATTTCGATCCCAACGATCCGGCTGAGGCGCTGAAGCCGGAAAACCTCAACCGGGCGACGGCTGGCGTCTACGAGATGGGCTCGGTCTTCAAGACCTTCTCCATCGCGATGGCACTCGATTCCGGCAAGGTCACGCCTGACGACAAGTTCGACGCCTCCAAGCCGATCTGCATCGGCGGCTTCACCATTCACGATTTCCACAACATGCATCGCGCGCTGTCGGTGTCGGAAATCTTTGTCCATTCTTCCAATATCGGCACCGCGCGGATGACGCTGGATGTCGGCATCGACCAGCAGCAGGAGTTCTTCAAGCGGTTGGGTCTGCTCGACAAGGTGCAGACCGAACTGCCGGAGGTCGTAAACCCGCTCCTGCCGCGCAAGTGGACGGATATCGTGGCGATGACCGCGTCCTTCGGGCACGGCATTTCCGTTTCGCCGATGCAGACGGCGGTGGCCGGGGCGGCGTTGATGAACGGCGGGCTTCTGATCGAGCCAACCTTCTTCCCGCGCACCCGCGCCCAGGCGGAGAAAGTGGCCAAACGTGTGACTAGCAAACGGGTTAGCGACATCATGCGCTACCTGTTCCGGCTGAATGCGGTGGAGGGATCCGGCCGCAGTGCGCGCGTGCCCGGCTACATGGTTGGCGGCAAGACCGGTACGGCGGACAAGATCGTCAACGGTCGCTACGCCCACGACAAGCGGCGCAACTCCTTCATGGCGGCCTTCCCGATGGACGATCCGCAATATCTGGTGCTGGTCACGCTGGACGAGCCGAAGCCGGAAGAGGGCAAGCGCTTTGCAACCGCGGGCTGGAACGCGGCGCCGACCGTTTCCAAGATCATCGCACGCATCGCTCCGATGCTGGGCGTTGTGCCGCACGTCACCGAAGACAGTGACACGATGCTGGTCTCCTATTGAACCGGTCTGACAAAGGTGGAATACGGGGGAGAGCCGCAGGGCGATTCCGGCTGACTGTCGGGACCCGAGACGGAACGGCCTTCAGCTCCGGAGCGGGTGTGGTTCGCTCCCGGTCGGCGTTTTGTCCTGGAGCCGTCAGCGGTTCCCTCGAAACCGGTCGTGTTGCCGCTTCGTTGCAAGCGGTTGTGCCCGTGTCGCCATTTGTGAGGCATCTCCTTGCCTGATGGTAAGGAGACGGGCGTCGCGCTGTTGGTTTTGAGGAGAGCGGGCGCGGCGCACACGAAGCGGAAACGAAATGCTGCTGAAACAACTCATTGCCGATCTGTCTGAGCCCGTTAGCGTGCCGGAAGCTGCGCTCGAGCTGGATATTTCCTCGATCACTGCCGATAGTCGCAAGGTGGAACCCGGTACGCTGTTCGCCGCCCTGAAGGGCGTGAAGGCGGACGGGGCCGATTTCGCCGCGGATGCGGTGAAGGCCGGGGCCGTCGCGGTGCTGGCGGGCGAGGGGGCGGAGCTTCCCTCCCTCGATGTGCCGGTGATCCGGGCGAGCGATCCGTGCCGTGCGCTCTCGCTTCTGGCCGCGCGCCTCGCAGGCGCACAGCCGAAGACGATCGTCGCCGTCACTGGTACAGCGGGCAAGACCTCTGTCGCCGTCTTCGCACGCCAGATCTTCGATGCCGCGGGCTATCATTCGGCCAGCATCGGCACAGTCACCTCGAAGGGCATGCGCTACGGCGGGCTGACGACGCCCGATCCTGTCACGCTGCATTCAACGCTTGCCGCGCTTGCGCGCGATGGCGTTACCCATGCCGCGCTGGAGGCGTCCTCCCACGGGCTCGATCAGCGTCGGCTCGACGGGGTGGTGCTGAAGGCCGCCGCCTTCACCAATCTGGGCCGCGATCATCTCGACTATCATCCGAGCGTGGAAGATTACCTGTTCGCCAAGCTCAGGCTTTTCGAGGACCTGCTGCCCGATGACGGCACGGCCGTCTTCGATCCGGGTGAGCATTACGGTGGTCGCGTCGCCGAGATTGCCGAGCGTCGCGGTTTGAAGACCGTCACCGTGGGCGAGGCGGGCACCGACATCACGCTGGAAAGCCTGATCATCGAAGGTTTCCACCAGCGGCTCGTGCTGAGTTCTGCGGGCGAGCGCTACGAGGTGGATCTGCCGCTCGTCGGCCGTTTCCAGGTTACCAATGTGCTGACCGCCGCAGGCCTGTCGATTGCCGCCGGCGTGCCTGCATCCGTCGCCATTCCGGCCCTTGCCCGGCTGGAAGGCGCTCCGGGTCGCCTCGAATATGTTGGCACGACGGGCGATGGCGCGCTGATCTTCATCGATTACGCGCACAAGCCCGATGCGCTCGACAACGCACTTTCTGCCTTGCGCCCCTATGCCAGCGGTCGGCTGATCGTGGTGATGGGCTGCGGCGGAGACCGCGACGAGGGCAAGCGGCCGATCATGGGCGAGGTGGCGAGCCGCCGGGCCGATGTGGTCATCATCACCGACGACAATCCGCGCAGCGAAAACCCGGCCGAAATCCGCATGGCGATGATGAACGCCGCGCCGGGTGCGATGGAAATCGGAGACCGTGGCATCGCCATCAAGGCCGCGGTGGAGATGCTCGAAGCCGGCGATGTCCTGTGTGTCGCAGGCAAGGGTCATGAAATCGGCCAGATCGTCGGCGAAACGGTGCTCCCGTTTTCCGACCACGAAACCGTCAAGACGGTTCTGGCCGATCTTTCGAAGGAGATCCTTGGATGAGCGAAGTGTTGTGGAGCCTGGACGATCTGGTGGAGGCCGTCGGCGGGCGTGTCGTCGGCGATCCGACGACGACCGTCACGGGGATCTCCATCGACAGCCGCTCCCTGCAGCCCGGTGAGGCGTTCTTTGCCATCAAGGGTGATGTGCGCGACGGGCACCGTTTCGTCGAGGCGGCGCTCAGCCGGGGTGCTTCGCTTGCCGTGGTGGCGGAAGGCCGCATGTCGGAACTTCCGCCCGAAGGCCGCTATGTGGTGGTCGCCGACGTGCTCGCCGCGTTGCAGGATCTGGGCCGGGCCGCGCGGGCGCACACCAAGGCGCGGATCGTTGCGGTGACCGGCTCCGTCGGCAAGACTTCGTCGAAGGAAATGCTGCGCTTGGCCCTGTCGGCCAGCGGGCGCACCCATGCATCGGCTGCCTCCTACAACAATTACTGGGGCGTGCCGCTGACGCTGGCGCGCATGCCCGCCGATGCCGAATACGGTGTCTTCGAGATCGGCATGAACTATCCCGGCGAAATCACGCCGCTGGTGGGCATGGTCCGGCCGCACTTTGCGATTGTTACCACGGTCGCGCCGGTTCATCTGGCGCAGTTTGATGCGGTGGAGGAAATCGCAAAGGCCAAGGGCGAAATCTTCACTGGGTTGGAGCCCGGTGGCACGGCGATCCTCAACGCCTCCAACGACCAGTTCGATCTCTTGCGTTTTCTGACCATCGCGGCCGGGGTGAAGGAGATCGTGACCTTCGGCGCCTCCTGCTCCTTCGATGCCCACACCACCCAGATCGTTGCGCGCAGCGACTGTTCGTGCGTCACGGGCGCGGTGCTGGGCGAGGATCTGACCTGGAAGATCGGGGCGCCGGGGCGACATCTGGTTGAGAATTCGCTGGCGGTTCTGGCCGCCGTCAAGCTGATGGGCGCGGATCTGGCGCGCGGCGCGATGGCGCTTAGCGACATGGAGGCGCCCAAGGGGCGCGGCCAGCGCCATGAATTGACCGTTCACGACGCCTCCGTCACCCTTATTGACGAAAGCTACAATGCCAACCCCGCGTCCATGCGCGCGGCGATCTCGCTTCTTGGTGCGGCGCCGGTGGCGCGCGGAGGGCGGCGCATCGCCGTCATTGGTGACATGCTGGAACTGGGGGAACGGTCGGGCGAGTTGCACAAGGAACTCGTCGAGCCGCTGGAGGCGGCGCGCATAGACCTCGTCTACTGCGTCGGCCGCACCATGCACGAATTGTGGGACGTAGTCCCGGAATCGAAGCGTGGAGGGTGGACGGAGACCTCCGCGGAATTGCAAAAGGACCTCGTCGCTGCTATCCGCCCCGGTGACGCGATCATGATCAAGGGCTCGCTGGGGACGAAGATGGGACTGCTGGTTTCCGCCCTCATTGACGCCTACGGCGCGAAACGAAATCGCGCGGCGTCGTAACGAACTGGGGCGATTGAATGCTTTATTTGCTGGTGGACCTTTCCAACGAGTTCTCCGCCTTAAACGTCTTTCGGTACATCACCTTTCGCACCGGCGGTGCGATCATGACGGCGCTTCTGTTCGTCTTCCTGTTCGGACCGGGGATCATTTCCGCGCTGCGCCTGCGCCAGGGTAAGGGACAACCGATCCGCGCCGACGGTCCGGCCTCGCACCTTATGACCAAGAAGGGCACGCCGACCATGGGCGGGCTGATGATCATGGCCGGTGTGCTGGTCTCCACGCTGCTCTGGGCGAACCTCACCAATCCGTATGTTTGGATCGTGCTGTTCGTGAACTTCGGTTTCGGCTCGATCGGCTTCTACGACGACTATCTGAAGGTCACCAAGGCGAGCCACAAGGGGTTTTCCGGCCGTTTCCGTCTCTCGCTGGAAGCGCTGATTGCGGTGATCGCGTCCGTGTGCATCTCGTGGGCGCAACCTGAACCCTTTTCCACCGCGCTGGCGCTGCCCTTCTTCAAGGACACGGTCATCGATCTCGGCCTGTTCTTCATTGTGTTCGCCGCCTTCGTCATGGTGGGTGCGGGCAATGCGGTGAACCTGACCGATGGGCTCGACGGGCTCGCCATCGTTCCCGTCATGATCGCCTGCGGCTCCTTCGGGCTGATCGCGTATCTGTCGGGTAACAAGGTCTTTTCCGACTACCTGCAGATCCATTTTATCATCGGTACGGGTGAACTTGCGGTCATTGCGGGGGCGGTGATGGGGGCCGGGCTCGGCTTCCTTTGGTTCAATGCGCCGCCCGCCGCCATCTTCATGGGCGATATCGGCTCGCTGGCGCTGGGCGGCATGCTCGGTTCCATCGCGGTCGCCACCAAGCACGAGATCGTGCTCGCCATCATCGGCGGACTGTTCGTGCTGGAGGCGCTTTCCGTCATCATCCAGGTCTTTTCGTACAAACTGACCGGCAAGCGGGTGTTCAAGATGGCGCCGATCCACCATCATTTCGAACAGCTGGGCTGGACGGAATCGCAGGTCGTGATCCGCTTCTGGATCATCGCGGTGGTGCTGGCGCTCGTCGGGCTCGCCACATTGAAGCTGAGATAGGTCCGGAAAGCTGAGATAGGTTGATGATAGAGGTCACCTCATTCGCCGGACGTTCGGTCGCCCTGTTCGGGCTCGGCGGTTCCGGCATCGCAACCGCGAAGGCGCTTGTTGCGGGCGGCGCGCGTGTCGCCGCCTGGGACGATGCGCAGCGTTCGCGCGACCGCGCCGTGGCGGCGGGTATCGCGCTCAGCGATCTCACGACTGCCGACTGGAGCACCTTCGATTGCCTCGTGCTCGCGCCCGGTTTGCCGCTCACCCATCCCGAGCCGTACTGGACGGTGCGCGCGGCCAATGACGCCAATATCGAGATCATCGGCGATCTGGAGCTGCTCGCGTGCGAGCGCCGCGCCCGGCCGACCGGAGTGGGCGTCGATTGCCCGATCATCGCGGTCACGGGAACGAACGGCAAATCCACCACCGTTTCGCTGATCACGCATCTGTTGCGCCATGCCGGGCGCGACGTGCAGCTCGGCGGCAATATCGGCACGCCGGTGCTGGCGCTGGAGCCTCCGGTTCCCGGCCGCACCTATGTGGTGGAATGCTCCTCCTTCCAGATCGATCTGACGCCGGGGCTTGCACCGGATGTCGGCGTTTTGATGAACATCGCGCCGGACCATCTCGACCGGCACGGCTCGATGGACAATTACGTCGCCATCAAGACCCGGCTCGTCGCCGCTGCGCGCAACGCCGTTATTGGCGTTGATGACGATATCTCGGCCACCATTGCTGTCCAGCTTGACGACGGACTCGGCCGCGTGAAGCGGGTTTCCTCCACGAAGGGGGTCGAAAACGGCGTCTATGCGGAGGGCACGATCCTCTACGAGGTCGTCAAGGGAGAGGCGCACAAGGTCGCGGATCTCTCCGGTATCGACACGTTGCGCGGCGCCCACAACGCCCAGAATGCCGTCGCCGCCTTCGCTGCGCTGCGTCTGCTCGGCCTCGAGGCTGAGACGATCTCGGCGGGGCTTGCCAGCTTTCCGGGCCTGCCGCATCGCATGGAGATCGTTGGGCGTCTCGGCAAGGTGCTGTTCGTCAACGATTCCAAGGCGACGAACGCGGATGCCGCACAGCGGGCGCTGAGCTCCTTCGACCACATCTACTGGATTGCGGGCGGACGGGCGAAAACCGGCGGGATCGACAATCTCACCAACTGGTTCGACCGTATCGTCCATGCCTATCTGATCGGCGAAGCGGCGGAACGCTTTGCCGGCACGCTCGGCGAGGCCGTGCCGTCTTCGATGAGCCGCACGCTGGAAGCGGCGCTCGGCGAGGCAACGCGTGCGGCATCGGCCGATACCCATGGCGAGCCGGTCGTATTGTTGTCTCCTGCGTGTGCCAGTTACGACCAGTATTCCAGTTTTGAGGAGCGCGGAGACGCGTTCCGTGCCGCCGTTGCCGGGATCGAGGGGGTGGAGGTCGCCTGATACCTTCCATTGGGCGTTCCTTGGGGAACGAGGCGATCTGAACCGGTACCGAACTGAACTGATGAAATGAGCCGGATGATGAATCCGGCCGCTCTTGAAGAGGGAACCAGATGGCCAGCCGCGTGGACCGCAGCGCCTTATCCGAATGGCTATGGACGGTCGACCACCTGATGCTTGCGGGGGTCGTCGCGCTGATGCTCGGCGGCGTGGTGCTGTCCTTTGCGGGCTCGCCTGCGGTTGCCGAACGTCTCGGCCTCGACAGCTATTTCTTCGTCAAGCGGCAGGCGCTCTATCTGCTGCCCGCGCCGGCGGTGATGCTGGGGGCCTCCATGCTCTCTCCGCGCATGGTGCGCCGTGTGGCGCTTGTCATATTCGGGATCATGCTGGTTGCGCTGGTGCTCACGCTTTTCACAGGCGTGGAAGTGAGGGGCGCGCGCCGCTGGATCGATATCGCGGGCTTTTCCATCCAGCCTTCGGAATTCATCAAGCCGACCTTCGTGATCCTGATCGCCTTTCTGCTGTCGGAAGTGGGTAAACGGCCGGAAGTGCCGGGGCGGCTCTTTTCCATCCTGCTTTTCGTCATGGTGGCCGCGCTGTTCGTCGCTCAGCCGGATTTCGGCCAAACCATGCTGCTAATGATGGTGTGGGCGGCGCTGTTCTTCATGGCGGGGCTGTCGTGGATCTGGATCGGCGTGCTCGGGCTTCTGGGCATGGCGGGCATGGGGGCCGCCTATATGGCGCTGCCGCACGTGACCGCCCGCATCAACAGGTTCCTGGATCCGGCTTCCGGCGACACCTATCAGGTCGATACCGCGCTTGAGGCCATCGTTCAGGGTGGCTGGTTCGGCCGCGGCCCCGGTGAGGGCACGGTCAAGCGCATCCTGCCCGACAGCCATACCGACTTTATCTTCGCCGTGGCGGCGGAGGAATTCGGCATTATCCTGTGTCTGGTGCTCGTTTCCATCTTCGCCTTCGTGGTGCTGCGGGGCCTGAGCCACGCCCGGCGTGAGCCCGATCTCTTCGTCCGGCTGGCAACGGCCGGGCTGATGGTGATGTTCGGCATCCAGTCGGCCATTAACATGGCGGTGAACCTCAACATGATGCCTGCCAAGGGAATGACGCTGCCCTTCATCTCCTACGGCGGGTCTTCGATGCTGGCGGTGGCCCTGTCGATGGGCTTCGTGCTCGCGCTCACCCGACGCCGACCGCATCCGAGCCACACGGCCCCGGTGGTGGTTCGTCCCGTGGCGCGAACGCCGGTCGATCCGGCAGAATGAGGGCCTTTGTCGCGCGAGCTTTGCCGCATACACCGTTGTCACCCCCCCACTTGCGCGGGGATGACAGTTCCGGGCGAAACGTGCTCATGTCTGACGCTGCATCACGATGCGCCGCTTGTCTCGATCAACGAACGAAACGATCTCATGGAAAAGACGATACTGCTGACCGCCGGAGGGAGCGGCGGGCACCTGTTTCCGGCTCAGGCGCTGGCCGGGGAACTGACGGCGCGCGGCCATGTGGTCGAGCTGGCCACCGATGAACGTGCTGACCGCTACGGTCAGGCCTTTCCGGCGCGCAAGATCCATATCGTCTCCTCGGCCACGATCCAGGGCAAGAACCCGGTCGCACTGGCGCGAACGGGGTTCGCGCTGCTGCGCGGTTTCTTCCAGTCGCTGGTGATCCTGCGCCGGTTGCGCCCGCAGGTGGTGGTCGGATTTGGCGGCTATCCGGCCTTTCCGCCGATGATAGCGGCGCGCGTTCTCGGCATTCCGACGATCCTGCACGAGCAGAATGCGTTGATGGGGCGGGCAAACCGCATGCTGGCACAGTTCGTCACCGGTATCGCCCAGAGTTTCGCCGACACGAGGTTGGCGAAAGGTTTCGCCGCCAAGGCCGGGCACACCGGCAATCCGGTGCGCCAGGCAGTGATCGAGGATTCCAGGTCTCCCTATGATCCGCCCTCGCTCGACAAGTCGTTCCGCCTTCTGGTCTTCGGCGGGTCGCAAGGCGCGCAGTTCTTTTCCGACATGATGCCGGATGCCTTGGCCGAACTCGATCCCACCCTTCGCAAGCGGCTGGCGCTCGTCCAGCAGTGCCGTCCGGAGGACATGGATCGGGTGTGCGCGCGCTACGACGAGTTGGGGATCGGTGCTAGCCTTGCGCCGTTCTTCGTCGACATGCCGACGCGCATCGCGCTGAGCCATCTTGTGATCTGCCGTTCGGGCGCGTCGTCGGTGGCGGAACTGTCGGTCATCGGTCGCCCGTCGATCCTGGTGCCGCTGCCCCATGCGCTCGATCAGGATCAGAGCGCGAATGCGGAAGTTCTGGAGGAAGCGGGCGGTGCCTGGTGCATCCAGCAAGCGGAGCTGGGCCCGCGCCGCATGGCCAAGGAACTGGCGGAACTGATGAACGATCCCGACCGGCTGGTCGCTGCCGCCGAAGCCGCCCACACTCAGGGCCGTCCGGACGCGGTGAAACGTCTGGCGGATCTGGTCGATCACGTCGGCGATGGCGGCAAGGTTTCCGCCTATTGAGGGGCGAACGGGTTTTTCGTCTTTCCCCGTCCCTCCGTCGTCATCCCCCGGCTCTGTCCGGGGGATCCATCGCGCTCAGCACATGCCGATGGTGTGCTGGATTGCCCGGACTTCGCCGGGTAATGACGATGGATAGGGGGTAACGCTGGGCATGCGAGACGCGCAACACCCACAAAGTCATCCTGAGGAGCCCGCGCAAGCGGGCGTCTCGAAGGACGGGCCCCAGGCACTCTTTCTTACCTCGCATGATTTCCCTTCCGCGCCAATCGCCTCTCTATTCACCGCGACCTTGTGAAGGGGGCGATAAACCCCGCGAATTGCGCTAACGCTTCCGTTTCGGCGCACAGGCGCGAACAGACATTCAGGAGTTCCATCATGAAAATGCCGCAGGATATCGGGGCAGTGCATTTCGTCGGTATCGGCGGCATCGGTATGAGCGGCATCGCGGAGGTGCTTCATACGCTCGGCTATCGCGTGCAGGGCTCCGATCTGTCGGAAAGCGCCAACTTGCAGCGCCTGCGCGCCAAGGGGATCGACGTTCATGTCGGTCACAGCGCGGAAAATCTCGGCGAGGCGCGCGTCGTGGTCATCTCGTCTGCCATCAAGCGCGACAACCCGGAACTGATGGCGGCGCGCGAGCGCTCGCTGCCGGTGGTCAGGCGCGCGGAAATGCTGGCGGAGCTGATGCGCTTCAAGCAGGCCATCGCCATCGGCGGCACCCACGGCAAGACAACGACGACCTCGCTCGTGTCGGCGCTGCTCGATGCGGGCGGGTTCGATCCGACCGTCATCAATGGCGGCATCATCAACGCCTACGGCACCAACGCGCGCATCGGCGAGGGCGACTGGATGGTGGTGGAAGCGGATGAGAGCGATGGTACCTTCGTCAAGCTTCCCGCCGATATCGCGGTCGTCACTAATATCGATCCGGAACATCTGGATCATTACGGCAATTTCGATACGGTTCGCGCCGCCTTCATGCAGTTCGCGGAGAACGTGCCGTTTTACGGATTCGCGGTGATGTGCCTCGATCATCCGGAGGTGCAGGCGCTGGTCGGTCGCATCGAAGATCGGCGTATCGTCACCTATGGCGCCAACCGGCAGGCCGACGTGCGGTTTGAGAATGTGCGTCCGATCGGTGGCAAGACCCATTTCGATGTGGTCATTCAGGACCGCATTTCCGGGCGCAACGAGACCTTGAGCGATCTCGTCCTGCCGATGCCGGGCATGCACAACGTGTCGAACGCCACCGCCGCGATCGCGGTTGCCGACCATCTGGGGATTTCCGGCGAGGCGATTGCGTGCGGGCTCGCGGGCTTTGGCGGGGTGAAGCGCCGGTTCACGCCGACGGGCTCCTGGAAGGGTGTGGAGATCTTTGACGATTACGGCCATCACCCGGTGGAAATTCGGGCCGTTCTGGCCGCAGCTCGCGCCGGTGCCCAGGGGGCGAATGACGGGAAGAGCGCCACGGGCGGCAAGGTCGTCGCCGTCGTTCAGCCCCATCGCTACACGCGCCTGCAGAGCCTCTTTGATGATTTCAGCGCCTGCTTCAACGATGCCGATACGGTGATCGTCGCGCCGGTCTATCCGGCCGGCGAAGCGCCGATCGAAGGGGTCGACCGCGATGCGCTGGTCGCCGGTATCCGGGCGCGCGGGCACCGCAATGTCTATGCGCTTGAGGGGCCGGACGTGCTGCCCGCGCTCATCTCGAAAGTGGCGGAGGCGGGGGATTTCGTCGTCTGTCTTGGGGCCGGATCGATCTCGCAGTGGGCCTATGCCTTGCCGAAGCAGCTTGAGCCTCTCGATGCCCAGGGCGGGGAGGGCGTGGCGTGAGCTTTCCCAATCTTGTCGAACAGCTTGGTCGAGAGTGCTTTTCGTGCGTTCGCGGTCGTCTTCTTTCGAACCAGCCGCTTGCGCCCGTCACCTGGTTGAGGGTGGGCGGTCCCGCACAGCTTCTCTTTCAGCCTGCCGACGAGGCGGATCTTGCGGCTTTCATGAAAGTGCTGCCGAACGACATTCCGGTGCTCCCCGTCGGGCTCGGTTCAAACCTGCTGATCCGCGACGACGGGATCGAGGGTGTCGTCATCCGATTGACGGGCAAGGGCTTCGGGCAACTGGAACCGGTGGGCGAAACGCGGCTTCGCGTCGGCGCGGCGGTGCCGGACAAGCGACTCGCCCAGGCCGCCCTTCAGGCCAAGCTTTCCGGGTTTTCGTTCTATGCCGCAATTCCGGGCGCGGTCGGCGGAGCGCTTCGGATGAATGCCGGGGCGCACGGTACCGAGACGTGCGAACGCGTGGTGGAGCTGACCGCGATCGACCGCTCCGGTCAGGTGCTTCGCCTTTCCCGGGCGGACATGAATTACGCCTATCGGCATTCGGAGCAGCCTGCCGATCTCATCTTCACGTCGGCCGTCTTTCAGGGCGTGCCGGGCAAGGCGGAGGTGATCGCCGAGGAGATGGACGTGGTGGTCGCCCATCGCGAAAGGGCTCAGCCGATCCGCGAAAAAACCGGCGGCTCGACCTTCAAGAACCCGCCGGACAACTCCGCCTGGAAGGTGATCGATGCTGCAGGCTGCCGGGGGTTGACCGTCGGCGGCGCCCAGATGAGCGAGATGCACTGCAACTTCATGATCAATACGGGCGAGGCGAGCGCGCTCGATCTGGAGATGCTCGGCGAGACGGTACGCGCGAAGGTTGTGGAAAACTCCGGCATTCGTCTGGAATGGGAGATCAAGCGGTTGGGCGTTTTCCGTCCGGGCGAGACGATCGAACCGTTCCTCGGGCGGGCCTGACGGCGGCGGTTCATAAATGAAACGTGGTTAATGCGCGCGGCGGATTTTCCCGACTTATCCCTGCGCGTATCCTCCTTCGGACCGGTTCGTCATCGATTTGAATCTGCGAGAAAATCGAGGGAATTCGAGGCAAATTCGATTCAAATTTTAATCGACGACAAAAATTGACGAAACGTGTTCACATTCTGGTTAGGTTAACACTTTCTAACGAATTTTAACCGCATCATGTCCTGTAAGGCCCGAACAAGGGGCCGCGTTACACGGGAGCTTGAGTGCAGTTATGACGAAGCATGTCGCGGTGCTGATGGGCGGTTGGTCGTCGGAAAGATCTGTGAGCCTGACGTCCGGCAACGCCTGTGCCGATGCGCTTGAGGCGCACGGATATCGCGTGAGCCGCGTCGATGTGGAGCGCAATGTCGCCGCCGTTTTGGCCGACCTCAAGCCCGACGTGGCCTTCAACGCGCTGCACGGACCGTTCGGTGAGGACGGTTGCATTCAGGGCCTTCTGGAAATTCTTGAGATCCCGTACACGCATTCTGGCGTGATGGCCTCTGCGTTGGCGATGAACAAGGATCGCGCCAAGGCCGTGATGAAGGCCGCCGGGGTGCTGGTTGCCGAACACCGGATCATGGATCGGATGGAAGCGGCGCGCGAACACCCGCTGAAGCCGCCCTACGTTATCAAGCCGGTCAACGAGGGGTCGAGCTACGGCGTGCTCATCGTCGGTGAAGATCAGCAGCATCCGCCGCAGCAGCTCTATTTTGACGACTGGCCCTATGGTGACCGTATCATGGTCGAACACTATGTAGCCGGCCGTGAATTGACTTGTGCGGTAATGGGTGATGTCGTCCTGGGCGTGATCGATATCGTGTCCGAGAAGTCTCAGTTCTACGATTTCGACGCCAAGTATCTGCCAGGTGGTTCAAAACACATCCTTCCAGCGGAAGTTTCACCAAATATTTACCATGAAGTACAGAAATTGACACTCAAGGCGCATCAAGCTCTTGGTTGCAGGGGCGTCTCGCGGGCCGATTTCCGGCTGGATGACAGGATTCACGGCACCGGCGAACTGATTTGCTTGGAAGTAAACACCCAGCCCGGCATGACGCCGACTTCTCTGGTTCCTGACATGGCGGCCCACGCGGGCCACGACTTCGGAGAGTTGGTGAGTTGGATGGTGGAGGAGGCAGGTTGCGTACGCTAGGAAAGCGTCGGAACGAGAAGCAGGACGAGATGGCCGGTGCCGGCGAAAAGTGGCGCCGCGGTGTCTCGCGCCTCAAGCGTCGTCCCGTCTGGCGCGAGGCCGGGTTCCTTGCCAACCTGCCGCCCTGGGCGGGTACGGCGGGTGCGCTCGGCTTTCTCGGCGCAACGGCGCTCTATGGCATGGTGCTCGGCGGTTACACCGAGGCCGTGGCCAATGCGCTGACGGCGGAGGCCGGGTTCTCGATCAAAGCGATCCAGCTTTCCGGCCAGCGCGAGACGACCGAATTCGAAATCCTGGAAGAGCTGGAGATCCCGAACGGATTGTCGCTTCTGACGTTCGATGTGGCGGCTGCACGGGAGCGACTTGAGCGCAATCCGTGGGTGCGGACCGTCTCTATTCAGAAATTCTATCCCGGCACGCTCAAGGTCTCGTTGTCCGAGCGCGAGCCCTACGCCTTATGGCAGCGCGGCAAGATCGTCTCGATCATCGATCGCGACGGTAACGTGATCACCGACGAGGTGAAGGAGCGTTACGCCAATCTGCCGCTGGTGGTCGGGCACGGCACGCAGAAGAGGGCACCGGAAATCCTGTCCGACCTCAATGCGGTGCCGGAACTGCGCTCGCGGGTGCGTGCGCTGGTTCTGATCGCGGAGCGCCGCTGGAACCTCGTTTTGGAAAACAACATCACGGTTCGCTTGCCGGAGGAGGGCGTCGAGGACGCGCTTCGCTACCTGGTGCGGCTGGACCAGCAAAAGGGCCTGCTGTCGCGAGACATCACGGCCGTCGATCTCAGGTTGAAGGACCGTATCGTCGTCAAGCTCGCCAAGGATGCGAAGCTCAATCGCGGCAGCGTTCAGCCCAATCTCTCGGTCTCGCGAAAGGGGGCGGATACATAATGTCTGTTGCCTCTCCCTACCTGCCGCGCATGAAGTCGCTGCCCGCGCGCCGCTCGGTCATCGTTTCGGTGCTCGATATCGGCTCCACCAAGGTGTGCTGCCTGATCGCCAAGCTGGCCCCGCACGAGGACAGCGACGTGTTGCCCGGCCGCACCCATGCGGTCGAGGTACTGGGCTACGGCTACCAGCGCGCTCGCGGCATCAAGTCGGGTGTCGTCGTCGATCTGGACCTGGCCGAACAGGCCGTGCGTCAGGCGGTAGACAGCGCCGAGCGCATGGCGGGCGTGACGGTTGAATCGCTGATCATCAATACGACCTGCGGACGGCTTTCGTCGGAAATCTTCTGTGCCAGCGTGCCGCTTGCCGGTGAAGCTGTGAGCGAGGCCGACATCCAGCGCGTACTGGCGGCGGGCGGCGAGCATTTCGCGGTCGACGATCGGGCCATCGTTCATGCGCTGCCGATCTCCTACACGCTCGATGGCAATCGCGGTATTCGCGATCCGCGCGCCATGATCGGCCGCAAGCTCGGCGTCGACATGCATGTGGTGACAGCGGAGTTCCCGCTGCTTCGCAATCTGGAGCTTTGCATCAACCGCGGTCACCTGAAGGTGGAGACCATGGTCGCCACGCCTTATGCGAGTGGTCTGGCGACGCTGGTAGACGATGAGTCCGAACTGGGCGTTGCCTGCATCGACATGGGCGGCGGCACCACGACGCTGGCGGTCTTCGTGGAAGGTCAGGCGGTGCACGTGGATGCAATCGCGGTGGGCGGTCATCACGTGACCATGGATATCGCGCGCGGTCTTTCGACCCGGCTGCGCGATGCGGAACGCATCAAGACGCTTTACGGCAACACGCTGCCGGGCGGCGACGACGATCTCGACCTCATCTCCGTGCCGCCGGTGGATGCCGACAGTGACATGCCCCAGCAGGTGCCGCGGTCGGTTCTGACGCGGATCATCCGACCGCGAGTGGAAGAAATTCTGGAACTGGTGCGCGACCGGCTGAACGCTTCCGGCTTTGTCGGACAGGTCGGCAAGCGCGTGGTGCTTACGGGCGGCGCCAGCCAGTTGAACGGCATGGCCGAACAGGCCCGCCGGGTTCTGGGTCGCAATGTGCGGCTCGGTCGCCCGCTGGGCATCGTCGGTCTACCGGAAGCAGCCAAGGGACCGGCCTTTGCGGCCTCGGTTGGTCTTCTGATCTATCCGCAGGTCGCGCAGATCGAGCAATTCGAATCGGATCGCTGCCAGTGGCGGATGACCGGCACCGGGTATTTCGGCCGTGTCGGCCGGTGGATCCGGGACAGTTTCTAAGGCGCTTTCCATTGGGCGGGATCGTCCGGGCAACAGGAAAACGTTTCGAATCTAGGCCAGGGAGGGCGGACCCGCCGTCGAGGAAGCGGCGGTTTCGCAACCGAACTACCGGTCGCAAGACCGGAAACGAGGACGAGGAAGCCGGAGCGCCCGCAAGCGGGCGTGCCAAGGATTACGAGGAAGTCATGACCATCAATCTCCAAATTCCCGATATCACGGAGCTGAAGCCTAGAATTACGGTCTTCGGCGTGGGCGGTGCAGGTGGCAACGCCGTCAACAACATGATCCAGGCAGGCCTGCAGGGTTGCGACTTTGTCGTGGCCAACACCGATGCCCAGGCGCTGACGCTGTCGCAGTCCGACCGCGTGGTTCAGATGGGCGTTGCGGTGACCGAGGGCCTCGGTGCCGGATCCCAGCCGGAAGTCGGCCGCGCGGCCGCCGAAGAGGTCCTGGACGAGATCAACGATCACCTGGCAGGCGCCCACATGGTGTTCATCACCGGTGGCATGGGCGGCGGCACCGGTACGGGCGCTGCCCCCGTCATCGCACGGACCGCACGCGATCAGGGCGTCCTGACCGTCGGCGTCGTCACCAAGCCCTTCCATTTCGAGGGCCAGCGCCGCATGCGTCTGGCGGATCGCGGTATCGAGGAACTGCAGCAGTCCGTCGATACGCTGATCGTCATTCCGAACCAAAACCTGTTCCGCATCGCCAACGACCAGACCACCTTCGCCGACGCCTTCGCGATGGCCGACCAGGTGCTCTATTCGGGCGTCGCCTGCGTCACCGACCTGATGGTGAAGGAAGGCCTCATCAACCTCGACTTCGCCGATGTCCGCTCGATCATGCGCGGCATGGGCAAGGCGATGATGGGCACGGGCGAAGCCACCGGCGAAAACCGCGCGATGGAAGCGGCCGAGGCCGCGATCGCTAACCCGCTGCTTGACGAGACCTCGATGAAGGGCGCCAAGGGCCTGCTGATCTCGATCACCGGCGGCCGTGACATGACGTTGTTCGAGGTGGACGAAGCCGCGACCCGCATTCGCGAAGAAGTCGACGAGGACGCCAACATCATCATGGGCGCCACATTCGACGAGGGGCTGGAAGGTACCGTCCGCGTGTCGGTCGTGGCCACCGGCATCGATCGCGAGTTTCGCGAAGGCGTGTCCCCGGCCGAAACGCGCATGGCCCAGCTCACCGAACGCCTGAAGACGGCGACGGCGCAGGAAAAGATCTCGACGCCGATCACCTCCTCCAAGCCGGCCCCCGCGGCGATGGTTGCGGAGAATGCGCTGGAAGCCGAACTGAGCACCACGCATCATCGGCCGACCCCGGTTGCCTCCGATCCTGATGTGACCATCGAGGCCTATCAGCCGAGCCCGAGCGTTGTTTTCCAGCGCGACATTCCGCTTGACCTCGACGACATGCCGATCGCACCGGCTCCGGAGCCTGCCGTCGAGCCCTACATTCCGCCCACTGCGGAAACAGTTGCCGCACCGCGCATGCCCGAGATCGAGGACTTCCCGCCGATCGTTCAGTCCGAAATGCGCGAATCCATGGGGCTTGTGACGGAAGAGCACGGCCATGCCCACGCCCATGAGGGCCACCACGGCTATGAAGACGACGATGATTGTCGCCCGATGAGCCTGCTGCGCCGTCTGGCTTCTGGCCTCGGCCGTCGTGAAGAGCATGAGGGCTACGTCGAAGAGGAACATGCGCACGAGGCTCAGCAGCCGTCGGCCTGGCAGGAGACCGCTCCTCAGCTCATGCCGCAGCAGCCCGCGCTGCAGCCCACCCACAATGAGTACGCCAAGCGGCCTGTCCAGCAGGCAGCCGCCGGACGTCTCGACCCACATGGCCGGCCCGCCCCGCAGGCCCGCCAGCAGATCGAGGATGACCAGCTGGAAATCCCGGCCTTCCTGCGCCGTCAGGCCAACTGACGACGCACTTACTTCCCTCGACTTCCTCGTGTCAGCGGCCCGGCATTTGCCGGGCCGTTTGTCATTCCGGGCCCGCCTGCGTTCCCTTCTCCACCGTGAATGACGAAAGGGAATCGAGTCGCACCCGCGCGTTGAAGCCGTCTCCGTTCCGTGCGCATAATCAAGAGACTAGCGTGTCTGAGCGATCGGGTTTTCCACGGATGCGGGGGCGTGTCCTTCACGGACGTTCACGGCAATCACGCATTGTAAAAGAACCTGCGCAAGGCACTGTCGGTGGTCGCGTTTTTGCGACGAACCTCGCGGTTTGCCGGACTTTCCGCCGTTCACGGGAAAAACCGGTCAATCGGGATTGAAGCGAATTGCCCGGCTCATCACGCGGGAGGGTTGGGAAATCGTTACAATGCGTAATAAAGCTTTATTTCTGCCTCGCCCTGCCTGCGGGTAGTGTGCGCCTCGAAGTCGCGGTTCAACCGCGGCCAAGGTCACGCATCCGGCGCTCGCTCTTGTTTCCATGGACCGGAAAGAGCCTGACGGGACAATCCTTATCAAGTGGATACTCCCTTCAGGCACATGCCGAGCCTGACGAATGACGCTGACCGACGAGGGCTAAAGGGCCGAAAAGGCCATTTTGAGGACAGAAGAATGACGGGACTTCGGAACGACAGGCAGAAAACTCTGGCCGAGCGCGTAACGCTTGATGGGCTCGGAGTTCATTCCGGAAAGCCCGTTTCGATGGTGCTTCATCCCGCTCCCGCCGACAATGGAATCACCTTCATAGCCCCCGGTACGGACACTGAAATCAAGGCCCACTGGTCTCAGGTTTCGGCCACGTCGCTGTGCACGGTCATCGGCCGCGGCAGCGAGGCGATCGGCACCATCGAGCATCTGATGGCCGCACTGATGGGGCTTGGCATCGACAATGTCGTGGTGGAAGTGGATGCCAACGAAGTGCCGGTCATGGACGGCAGCTCGGCGCAGTTCGTCGCTGCCATCGATCAGGCCGGGCTCATGGTGCAGACCGTGGCCCGCCGCTACATCCGCATTCTGAAGCCGATCCGCGTGGAACAGAACGGCGCAGTGAGCGAGTTTCGCCCCTATGCTGGAACGCGCTTCGACATCACCATCGATTTCGATACGCCGCTGATCGGACGTCAGCATTTCGCTTCCGACCTGACGCCGGATGTGTTCCGCAAGGAACTTGCCCGCGCCCGCACCTTCGGTAACGTCTCCGATGTGGAGAAGCTTTGGGCGATGGGATTTGCCAAGGGCTCGTCGCTTGAGAATTCTGTCGCGATTTCCGACGGCCGGGTCCTGAACCCGGAAGGGACGCGCTGGCCTGACGAGTTCGTGCGTCACAAGACGCTGGACGCGGTGGGCGATCTCAGCCTCGCGGGCGTGCCAATTCTCGGCGAATACCGGTCTTACAAGCCCGGTCACAAGATGAATCATTCCGTTCTCGTGGCACTGTTTGCCGATGAGGACGCCTATGAAATGGTCGTCGCTCGTCCGCAGCGCGAAGCCGCGCTGGTCGATTTTTCCGGCGAGATTGCCGTGCCTGCCTATTGCCCGGAAGTCGCCTGAGGCGGAAACCGGGCGCTATCGCCACAAAAAAGTTGCAAAGGCCAGCTAAGTCGCGTCATTGGCGCGTTACGGTGATGCGTCGTGGGGACGCGTGACGGGTCTCTGGTCCAGGCCCCTTTCCTTCAAGGGGAATTCCGCGTTAGAAGAACGTGGCCGTCGCGGCTTCTTGAGGAGAGGCGATCAGTGTTGCGATGTGTGTTCGTATTGAGCCGACCGGACCTGCATGTGCGGGGGTGTGATGTGGTGAGCCGGGGCCGGAGCCTGGGGCGCGTTCTGCCGCTGGTTGCAGCGCTTGCCCTGGCGGCCTGCGCATCCAAGAAGCCCGACGATCTGGCGATGGACGACACGCCCGCCGATCAGCTCTACAACGAGGGCCTGGCCTTCCGCGCCGCCGGTGACCTGAAAGAGGCCACCAAAAAGTTCGAGGACGTCGACCGTCTTCACCCTTATTCCGAATATGCCCGCAAATCGCTGATCAATCTTGCCTTCACGAACTATTCGCGCGGCGAGTATGCGGAGGCGATCACCGTGGCCAAGCGCTTTGCCACGCTTTATCCGGGCTCGCCGGATGCGGCCTATGCGCTCTACATCATGGGCAATTCCTACTTCAAGCAGATGCCCGACGTGACCCGCGACCAGCAGGTGACGGCCAAGGCTCTGTCGATCATGCGCGAACTGGTGCGCCGCTATCCCGATAGCGAGTATGCGGCCGACGTGCGCAAGAAGATCCGTGTCACGACCGACCAGCTCGCCGGCAAGGAGATGGAGACGGGGCGCTACTACCTGAAGCGGCACAATTACGTGGCGGCGATCAACCGGTTCCGCTATGTGGTCGAGCACTATCAGGAAACCCGCCACATCGAAGAGGCACTGTCGCGTTTGACCGAGGCCTACTACGCGCTGGGCGTGGTCAACGAGGCGCAGACGGCGGTGGCCGTGCTCGGGCACAACTACCCCGAGAGCCAGTGGTACAAGGATTCCTACACGCTGCTGAAGAAGGGCGGGTACGAGCCCTCGGCTAATCCGCAAAGCTGGATCAGCAAGGCGTTTGAAAGTACCAAGGTGCTGTGACCGCCTGAGGCCCGACATTGATTCGGGCCTGCCGCGAGATCGCATCCGGGGCGCCTGGCGGTCCGGATGCCGCGTATGAAGGGCCGTTCGCCGCAATGATCGGCCCTTTCGTAGTTTGACGGGACCCGTTTCACGAGATTTTTCGAATCGGCCGCAACATGCTGGCAGCGCTCTCGATCCGCGATATCGTTCTGATCGACCGGCTGGACATTGATTTCACCGGCGGCATGATCGTTTTGACCGGCGGAACGGGTGCGGGCAAGTCTATTCTGCTCGATGCGCTGACGCTGGCGCTGGGTGGACGGGGCGATGCGGGGCTCGTGCGGCACGGCGCCACCCAAGGGCAGGTGACGGCGGCGTTCGATGTCGCCATGGACCATGCGACCCGCAAGATTCTCACCGAAAACGATATCGACAATGATGGCGACATCATCCTGCGCCGCGTGCAGAGCGCGGACGGGCGCACGCGCGCCTTCGTCAACGATCGGCCGGTATCGGCCGCGCTGATGCGCGAAATCGGCGCGCGTCTGGTGGAGATCCACGGTCAGCACGACGAGCGCGCGCTGGTGGATGCGGCGAGCCATCGCCGCTTGCTCGATGCCTATGGCGGGCTGGAGAGCGAGGCCGCGGGCGTGGCCGAAGCCCATCGCGCCGTGCGCACGGCGCAAAAGGCGCTGCGCACCCACGAGGACCGCATCGAGATCGCGCGGCGCGAGGCCGATTTCCTGCGCTCGGCAACGGAAGAACTGGCCGTTCTCGCGCCCCAGTCCGGTGAGGAGGAGGGTCTGGCCGAACGGCGCCAGGCGATGATGCGGGTGGAGAAGATCGCCGGCGATCTGGGCGAAGCGGTAGAGACGCTGAACGGCACGGCGTCTCCTATCCCTGAACTTGCCTCCCTGATGCGGCGGCTTGAGCGCAAGGCGGAGGTTGCGGGCGGGATCGTCGATCAGCCGGTGGCGTTGATCGGTCAGGCGCTTGACCTGCTGGAGGAGGCGCGCGGCGAGCTGGAGGTGCAGCTCCGCAAGACCGAATGCGATCCGCGCGAGCTGGAAGCTTCCGAGGAACGGCTTTTCGCGCTTCGGGCGGCGGGACGGAAGTTCTCCGTGCCGGTTGATGAACTCGGCGCGCTTCGCGAGCGCATGGAGACGGATCTTGCCGATCTCGATGCGGGCGAGGAGAAGCTTGCGGCGCTGGAAAAGGCGCTGACGGCGGCGGAAGCTCGCTACGACGAGCTGGCGGCCGCCTTGAGCAATCATCGCCGCGAGACGGCAACCACGCTGGAAGCAGTGGTGGCCGGTGAATTGCCGGAACTGAAACTGGAACATGCCCGCTTCGTCGTGGAGATCGCCACCGATCCTCAGGCGCGCACGGCCGAGGGTATCGATCAGGCTGAATTCTGGGTGCAGACCAACCCGGGCACGCGGCCGGGCCCGATGATGAAGGTGGCCTCGGGCGGCGAGCTTTCGCGCTTTCTGCTGGCTCTGAAAGTCTCGCTTGCCGACAAGGGTTCTGCGCCGACGCTCGTGTTCGACGAGATCGATACCGGCGTGGGCGGTGCTGTTGCGGAGGCAATCGGCATCCGGCTTGCGCGCCTTGCCACGCAGATTCAGGTGCTCACCGTGACGCATGCGCCGCAGGTTGCGGCCCGCGCGGTGGGGCACTTGCTGATCTCTAAGGAAAAGATTGATGCGGACCGCGTCGCGACACGGCTGACGCGGCTTGAGGACGGCGCGCGCCGGGAGGAAATCGCGCGCATGCTGGCGGGTGCCGTGATTACCGACGAGGCGCGCGCGGCAGCCGAAAAGCTGATGGCGGGCACCTGAGGGGCCCGGGAGGCGAGTGGGGAGGACTGTTTTATCGTGTGGCCCATCCTTCGAGACGGGCCTGTGGTCCTCCTCAGGATGACGTTATCGGATTGCTGATTTTGAAGGTGCGCAACACACACAACGTCATCCTGAGGAGATCGCGAAGCGACCGTCTCGAAGGATGGGCCACACGATAAAACACCGCCCAAGACTGCCGACGCAGTCTCTCAGTATCGGCAAGGGAGGACATACCCGTGACATTCGATCTCGATGCCTATCTGGGCCGCCTTGGTATTGCGCGTCCGTAGGCTGACAGCGCGGGGCTTGCTTGCCTTCAGGAAGCCCATCTTCTGACAACTGCATTCGAGAGCCTCGACGCGTTGCTGGGTCGGGTGCCAGCGCTCGATCCCGACGCGCTTCAGCAAAAGCTCGTGTCAGGCGGGCGCGGCGGGTATTGCTTTCAACAGAACAGTCTCTTCGCGCTGGCGCTCGAGGCCTTGGGGGGTTACGGCCGAACCGGTGCTTGCTCGCGTGCGAAACGGGTAGCTGCGCGGGGGAACGCGCTCCCATCTGGCGCATATCGTTCATCTGGAGGGGCGTGAGTGAGTGGCTCGCCGATGTCGGGTTCGGCGGTGGCGGGGCGCGCTGGCCAGTGCCGGTGGAAAGTCACAGGCTCCGATTATCAGCCCGGCGAGGTCTATCGCTTGATCCGGGATCCGGAGACGGATGAGATGGTGCTGCAATCGCTGAATGACGGCGCGTGGTATGGGCTTTACGGTTTTGAACGCGCGCCCGTTCCGCGCATCGATGTGGACGCCGCCAATCATCTGTGCGCGACCTGGGAGCAAACTCCGTTTTCCGCCAACATGATGCTGCACCGGCTGGCGCCACAGGGGCGCATCGGCGTTTTCAACACGAAAGTGAGTACGGTTTGTGACGGCGTTAAAACCGTGCGGGAACTCACCGATACGGCGGATCTGGAGCGGCTGCTGGTGGAGGATTTCGATCTCCGTCTGGATGAGGAAGATGTGGCGCGGATTGCTGACCGGCTCGGGCTGGCGGAAGAGGTCGAAGCGCGTTCTGTGGCTTGAGGGGGAGAGCGGAACAAGGGCCTGCCGCGCATGGCGTTGCGGCTTTTGTCGCGGCGGCGTGGAAAGCAGCCTTCATGGCTTCCGCCGGGCGCCCTTCCGGCGGCATAATGCGGCCTCCCGAATCCCTCATTTTGAGAAGACCCCATGTCCGATACCGCCTCCATTCCCGTCGAAGAGTTGAGCGAAGAGCAGGCGAAGGCGGAGCTTCAGCGGTTGGCGGTCGAGATCGCCCATCACGATGCGCTCTACTATCGCGAAGACTATCCGGAGATTTCGGATGCCGATTATGATGCGCTGAGGCAGCGCAACGCGGCGATCGAGCAGGCTTTTCCCAATCTTGTGCGCGAGGATTCGCCTTCGGTGAAAGTGGGCGCGGCGCCGCAGGAGGCCTTCGGCAAGGTCACCCACGCCATCGCCATGCTGTCGCTTGACAACGAGTTTTCCGATGAGGGCGTGGCCGATTTCGTCGCCAAGGTGCGCCGGTTTCTGCGCTACGATCCGTTGCACGGGGCGCTGGCGGTGACGGCGGAGCCGAAAATCGACGGTCTGTCGCTGTCGCTTCGCTATGAAAACGGCCGGTTGGTGACGGCGGCGATGCGCGGCGACGGGACGACGGGTGAGAATGTTACCCGCAATGCGGAGACCATCGACGATATCCCGAAGCGCCTGCCGGACGGCGTACCGGAGGTGGTGGAGATCCGCGGCGAGGTCTACATGGCGCACACGGATTTTGCCGCGCTCAACGAGCGGATGATCGGCAATGGCGGCAAGCCGTTTTCCAATCCGCGCAATGCGACGGCCGGTTCGCTGCGCCAGCTCAAGCCGGAAATCACGGCTTCGCGGCCTTTGCGCTACTTCGCCTATGCGTGGGGCGAGATGTCCTCGTTTCCCGCCGACACGCAGATGGGCATGATCGAGGCGTTTGCGGGCTGGGGCTTTGTCACCAATCCACTGATGAAGCGGTGCGAGAGCGTTCAGGAACTGCTCGCCGTCTATCACGATATCGAGGAGGGGCGGGCCGAACTCGGCTATGATATCGACGGCGTGGTCTACAAGGTCGACCGGCTCGATCTGCAGGAGCGGCTGGGCTATGTCTCTCGCTCTCCGCGCTGGGCGATCGCGCACAAGTTCCCGGCCGAAAAGGCCTTCACCATCGTCCGAGATATCGAGACCCAGGTCGGTCGCACGGGAGCGCTGACGCCTGTCGCTAAGCTCGAACTGGTCACGGTGGGCGGCGTTGTCGTCTCCAACGCCACGCTCCACAACGAGGATTACGTCAAGGGCATCGGCCAGGATGGCGAGCCGATCCGCGGGGGCAAGGATATCCGGGTTGGCGACACGGTTCAGATCCAGCGCGCGGGCGACGTCATCCCCCAGGTGCTGGACGTGGATCTGACAAAGCGCCCGGCGGATGCGCAAGCCTTCATGTTTCCTACCCGTTGCCCGGCTTGTGGCAGCCACGCGGTGCGCGAGGAAAATCCGAAGACCGGCCGCCTCGATGCGATCCGGCGGTGTACCGGCGGGTTGATCTGCTCCGCGCAGGCGAAGGAAAAGTTGAAGCACTTCGTCTCGCGCAACGCCTTCGATATCGAGGGGCTGAGCGACAAGCAGGTGGAGTTCTTCTACGAGATCCCGCTTGAGGAAGGCGGCATCCATCAGCCAGCCGATATCTTCACGCTCCAGCAATGCGATGCGAAGTCGCTGGTGAAGCTGAAAAATCGCGACGGTTGGGGTGAGACATCGGCGAAGAACCTGTTTGCGGCGATCGATGCGTGCCGCCAGATCGATCTGAACCGCTTCATCTACGCGCTTGGCATCCGGCACGTGGGCGAGGGCAACGCCAAGCTTCTGGCGCGCGCCTACGGCTCATGGGAGGCGTTCTCCAATGCCATGCGCGAGGCGGAGAACCATGCGAGCGGGGCGTGGGCCGATCTCAACAATATCGACGGCATCGGCGAGATTCTGGCCGAGGCTGTGGTGCAGTTCTTTGCCGAGGAGCACAACCGGCAGGCGGCTGCTGCGCTGCTGGCGGAAGTGACGCCGATCGACATGGAAGCGCCTGCAGCCGACGGCTCGCCTGTCGCCGGCAAGACGGTGGTGTTCACCGGATCGCTGGAACGCCTGTCGCGCGACGAGGCCAAGGCGATGGCGGAACGGCTGGGCGCGAAGGTGGCTGGATCTGTCTCGAAGAAGACGGATCTGGTGGTCGCCGGACCGGGCGCGGGTTCGAAGCTGAAGAAGGCGGAAGACCTCGGCGTGGACGTGATCACGGAAAACGTGTGGTTTGAGCTGGTGGGGGAGTAGCCCCACCTTCGGCCCCCTCCGTCGTCATCCTCGACTTGATCGGGGATCCATTGCCTTTTCCGTTCGGCACTGGGCCTGCTCCGGCGCGCGGAACGCGTGCATTCTCGGCCCGGAAGAGAGCCACACCACCGTGGTCGACGACGCGCGCTAAGTGGCGTGCTCGGGTAAAGAGCGAGCCGGGCCGCACCTCCAATGGATCCCCGATCAAGTCGGGGATCCATTGGAGGTGCGGGGGATGGAGTGGGGGCCGCGCTGTCTCGACGGATGGGCGTCAGATGCGATCCCTGCCGTATCTCCTGCCCTGCCCCCCCCCCAAGAAACCCCGCGCACGGCCTCGCTTGCACCATGATCGTTGCTATATTGTTCCGCAATGACACAGGAGATTCGTGGACAAATGAGCACCTCCGGCGGCACGCATGACGACGATCTGGACGGCTGGGACCTGCCGGGCCCGGGCAGGGGCTCTGCATCCGGCAAGGCTCTGGAACCCGCGCCGCCACGCCCCGGGACGGGAAGCATCGCTGCGCGCGCCATGGCGGCCGTGCGGCCGGCGCCCGAAGTCGTCGACTATCTCTCCGGTCTGAACCCCGAACAGCGCGATGCGGTGGAAAGCCTCGACGGGCCGCTTCTGGTGCTGGCAGGCGCGGGCACAGGCAAGACCCGCGTGCTCACCACCCGGATCGCGCATATTCTGGCGGCCCGGCGAGCCTTCCCGAGCCAGATCCTCGCCGTGACCTTCACCAACAAAGCCGCCCGCGAGATGAAGGACCGCATTTCCTCGCTCGTCGGCGAGAGCGTGGAGGGCATGCCGTGGCTTGGCACGTTCCACTCCATCGGCTTGAAGATCCTGCGCCGTCATGCGGAAATGGTGGGGCTGAGGCCGGATTTCTCCATTCTGGATACGGACGACCAGATCTGCCTGATCAAGCAGTTTTTTCAGGTTGAAGGTGTTGACGCTAAGCGATGGACGCCGCGTTGGTTCGCAATAAAACTGGACACTTGGAAGAATCGAGGGTTGCTACCAGAGCAAGTGCCAGTGGGGGACGCTGAATGGTTCGGCCCCAATAAGGCGCGGAAGATCTACGCCGACTATCAAGAGCGCTTGCGCGTTATTAATGCCGCCGATTTCGGCGATCTGCTGCTGTTGACCATCCGGCTTTTCCGCGAGCAGCCGGAAATCCTGAAGAGCTTTCAGGAGCGCTTCCGCTACATGCTGGTGGACGAGTATCAGGACACCAACATCGCGCAGTATCTGTGGTTGCGTCTGCTCGCCCAGGGCAACAAGAACATCTGCTGCGTGGGCGATGACGACCAGTCGATCTACGGCTGGCGCGGGGCGGAGGTCGACAATATCCTGCGCTTCGACCACGATTTTCCCGGCGCCGAGGTGATCCGGCTGGAGCGCAATTACCGCTCCACCTCGCACATTCTGGTCGCCGCCTCCCATCTGATCGCCAAGAACGAGGGACGGCTCAGCAAGACGCTGTTCACCGATCACGATGATCCGGACGCCGAACTCATCTCGGTGGCGAGCGTGTGGGATTCGGAGGAAGAGGTGCGCACGATTGGCGAGGAGATTGAGGATCTTCAGCGCCACGGGCATGAGCTCAACGACATCGCCATTCTGGTGCGCGCGTCCTTTCAGATGCGCGAGTTCGAAGATCGGTTCATCACGCTGGGGCTGAACTACCGGATGATCGGCGGTTCGCGTTTCTATGAGCGCCTGGAAATCCGCGACGCGCTGGCTTACTTTCGCGCAACCTTGCAGCCCTCCGACGATCTGGCCTTCGAGCGCATTGTCAATACGCCGATGCGGGGCCTGGGCGATGCGTCGCTCAGGCAGGTGCGGGAGCTGGCGCGGGCTCAGAATATTCCGATGATGCAGGCTGCCGGAATGCTGGTGGAGACGGAAGAGCTTCGCCCCAAGCCGCGCAACACGCTGAAGAATTTGCTGATGGATTTTTCCCGCTGGCGCTCACAGCTTGAAAGCCAGAGGCATACGGATCTGGCGGAGATCATTCTGGACGAGAGCGGCTACACGGAGATGTGGCGCAACGACCGCTCCGCGGATGCGTCGGGGCGGCTGGAGAACCTCAAGGAACTGATCCGCTCCATGGACGAATTCGAGTCCATGGCAGGCTTTCTGGAGCATATCTCGCTGGTCATGGATCGGGATTCCGGCGACACGGACGATGCTGTCTCCATCATGACGCTGCACTCGGCCAAGGGGCTGGAATTCGATACCGTCTTCCTGCCCGGCTGGGAGGAGGGGCTGTTTCCCCACCAGCGCGCGCTCGATGAATCGGGGCGTGCGGGGCTGGAGGAAGAGCGCCGCCTCGCCTATGTCGGCATCACGCGCGCCAAGAAGCGCGCCCGCATCCGCTTTACCGCAAATCGCCGCGTTCACGGCATGTGGCAGACCTCCATCCCCTCGCGCTTTCTGGACGAGTTGCCGGAAGAACATGTGGAGGTGTCCGAGCCGTCATCGTCCTATGGCGGATATGGCACCTCGGGCATGGGCCCCTATGGCGGCAGCCGGTTCGATACGCGCGATCCGTTTGCATCCGGCAACCATTCTACGCCGGGCTGGCAACGCGCCCAGCGCAACCGTGAAAGCGGGGCGTCGTCTGGCGGGTTCGGGAAAAGCTCGCGCGGCCGGGGCGGTCCGAAGACCATCGAGGGCGAACTGGTCGCCAAGAGCGTGACGGAAACGGAATCCGCGTATTCGGTGGGCGAGCGGATCTTCCATTTGAAATTCGGCTACGGCCGCGTGGCCTCGATCGACGGCAACAAGTTGACCATTGAGTTTGAGAAGGCGGGCCGCAAGAAGGTTCTGGACAGTTTCGTGGAGGCTGTCTGAGGCGCGCGCGGCCTGAGGGGCACGGCAAGCGGGGCGAGATCCCGGTTTTGCGCAGCAGCACTGCGTGCCGCAGCGCGCCCGGGATGACACTCGATAATCTTGTGATGGAAAGCGGTTTCGAACCGGATTGAGAAATCTCTCCAGCGTCATCCCGGGCGCAACATGCTGAGTGCCCGGCCCCTTTCGCGCCTCTCCCCTTCGCCCTATAAGGCGCATATTGTTCCAATTCCCGAGCCGTTCTCTTGCGGCCCTTTATCCAGGACCTTGTTTCCATGCCCATGATCCGCGCCCGCGTGACGGCGGAGGAAACCGAAGCCAAGCGCATTGCCGGTATTCTCGAAGCCGCCTTCGAAGAAGAGGCCTATCCCGTCTCCGTCTACGAGACGGTGATGGACGGGCCGTGGGTGGCGGAAATCCTGTTTTTCGACGGCGACCCCGAAGCGGTGAGGGCGGAGATCCTCGACAAGGTCGGCACCGATGCCTTCGCGGCTCCCGTGGTGACGGATGTGCTGGAGGATATCGACTGGATCGCCAAGGGGCTGGAAAGCCTTACGCCGGTCTCCGCCGGTCGGTTTGTCGTCCACGGCAGCCATGATCGAGACAAGATCTCGCCCTATGCGATCGGCATCGAGATCGAGGCCGCGCAGGCCTTCGGCACCGGTCATCATGGCACCACGGTCGGGTGTCTGGAGGAATTGTGCCGGGTCCTGAAGCGGCGGCACTACAAGTCTATCCTCGATCTTGGCACCGGTTCGGGCGTGCTTGCCATCGGCATGGCGAAGCTGGCGCACCTGCCGGTGCTTGCAACCGATATCGATCCGGTCGCCACGGCTGCGGCAAAGGCCAATGCGCGGCTCAACGAGGTGCTGGGACTGGTGGAATGCGTGACGGCGACGGGCGTTGATCATCCGCGCATTCGGGCGCGTGCACCGTTCGATCTGGTGGTGGCCAATATTCTGGCCCGTCCGCTGATGGCGCTGGCCCGTTCGATCTCGCTGTTGATGGCAAAGCCCGGCACGCTGGTACTTTCAGGCCTCAGAGTTGCCGACGGGCCGCGCGTGATCGCATCCTATCGCGGCCAGGGCTTCCGCCTGACCCACCGTATCGAGCACGAAGACTGGCTGACGTTGACCTTCGCCAACACGCGCACGGAGCTTTGAGGCCCCGGCGAGAGCCTTTGTTGGCAGGCTTTTGTCAGAGAAAACCCGTCCCTGAAACGAAGGCAGGGCGTACCGCTTTGCGGTCACGCCCTGTGCCTCCCGAAGCCGCGTTGTATCCGGTCTCTTTGAACCGGTTTTGCCGCCTAGTAGGGCAGCGTCATCGCGCCTTCGCGCTCCAACTCGCTGGGTCGTAGCCATACGCGTTCAGCGTCGCGTCGTCGAGCTGCAACAGGTATCCATTGACATAGCGGTGCGCTTGACGCTCGCGGGTGTTGACCATGCGATCCAGGGCGCGACGGAACAGGCCGTGACGGGCGCCGGGAAGTCCGGTCGAGATTACAGAGGCAGTCGCCATGATGAAATCTCCTTCGGTCACGTGCGGCCGGGAAGATCATTCCCGTCGCTCACTGGCCCGAAAGTATGGACGCAGGTGACCCTCAGTAAGCGCTGGTATCGCATAGCTGCCCTGCCATTTTGGAATGCGCGATTTTCCGTTTGTGCGCTGCGGTATCCATTCTGATCATCTTGCTCGAAAAATGGGTGGAAAATGCCGGTTTTCCGGGCGTTTTCCAATGTCGGGATCAGAGCCGTTCCCGACTGCCGAAGCGACCTCAGTAGGGCTACTAGGGGCGTAATTGCGTACCGAGCTTCCTGCACGTGCTGGTTGGTCGCACCTCCACTCGGTTGAAAATGCGGCCGCGATGGTGGTCGGCATGCGGGTTTCTTTGCGCGCGGGCGATTGCGGGAGGATAAGAGATGCAAATCTCTTGTCGTCTTGAGCTCAGAAAGCGCTAGTTTGATCTCATGTTCCAGTCTTACGATCCCCCCTCTGAATCATACGTACACGGCGACCGACTGGTCGCCCTGGGGGCCGAACTGAACCGTCGCGGTCTCGATGGCTTCATCGCGCTGCACACAGATACCCACCAGAACGAATACGTCGCGCCCAGCGAGGAACGCCTTGCCTGGCTGACCGGGTTTACCGGCTCGGCCGGTGCCGCGGTCGTCCTGCCGGATCAGGCGGCGATTTTCGTGGACGGTCGCTACACCATTCAGGTGCGCGATCAAGTCGATGCGAAGCTGTTTGAGCCGCTGCACCTGATCGAGACGCCGCCCTATACCTGGATCCAGCTCAAGGCGAAAAAGGGCATGCGCATCGGCTACGATGCCATGCTTCACACCGTGAACGGCGTGAAGAAGCTGAAGAGCGCCTGCGAAAAGGTGGGCGCGGAGCTTGTGCCGGTCGACGGCAATCCGATCGATACGGTGTGGACGGACCGCCCTGAGCCGCCGCTTGAGCCGGTTGTCCTGCATCCGATGTCCTCTGCGGGGCAAGGAGCGAAGGACAAGATCGAGCGGCTGAAGGCGGAGCTGCGCGAAGGCGGATGTGATGCTGCGGTGATCCTGCAGCCGGACTCCATCGCCTGGCTCTTCAACATTCGCGGTCACGACCTGCCGCATCTCCCGGTTGCGCTGGCCTTCGCGATTGTTCGCGCCGATGCTAAACCGCTTCTTTTCATCGACCATCGCAAGATGTCGAATACGGTGGCGGATGCGCTCGGGCAACTGGCCGAGGTCGGCGAGCCCGACGGTTTCCTGTCGGCGCTGGACGGGTTTTCCGGCAAGACGGTGCTGGTCGATCCCGACATGTCGGGCGATGCCACCGTGCAGCGGTTGGAGGCGAATGGTGCAAAGGTTCGCTTAGGGGACAACCCGGTGATGCTGCCCAAGGCCGTGAAAAATGCGGTCGAGATCGAGGGTTCGCGCGCCGCGCACCGCCGCGATGCTGTGGCATTTGCACGGTTCCTGCTGTGGTTCGAGAAAACCGCTCCGTCGGGCGGGCTCAACGAGATTTCGGTGTCCGAGGCGCTGGAAGGCTTTCGTGCCGAGACCGGCAAGCTGAAGGATATCTCGTTCGACACGATCTCAGGTACCGGGCCGAATGCTGCCATCTGCCATTACCGGGTGACGACGGCCTCCAGCCTTCCCCTCGAGATGAACAATCTCTACCTGGTCGATTCCGGTGCGCAGTACGAGGACGGCACCACGGACATCACCCGCACCATGGCGGTGGGTGAGCCGAGCGAGGAAATGCGGCAGCAGTTCACGCTGGTGCTGAAGGGCCATATCGGCATTTCCACTGCACGCTTTCCCGCTGGCACGTCGGGCGCGCAGCTCGATGCGCTGGCGCGTATTCCGTTGTGGAAGGCCGGGCTCGATTTCGATCACGGCACGGGGCACGGCGTGGGCGCCTATCTCAGCGTTCATGAAGGCCCTCAGCGCATCGCCAAGACGGGCAAGACGCCGCTTGAGCCGGGCATGATCATCTCCAACGAGCCGGGCTACTACAAGGATGGCGCGTGGGGCATCCGCATCGAGAACCTGGAACTGGTCACCGAGGCGACGCCGATTGAAGGCGGCGAGCGGCCGATGCTGGGCTTCGAGACGCTGACGCTCGTGCCGATCGATCGTCGACTGATCGTCACCTCCATACTGAATGCGGATGAGCGGGATTGGGTGGATGCCTATCACGCCCGCGTGCGCAAGGAGATTGGCTCGTTGCTGGACGCGGAAACGCGCGCTTGGCTCGAGGCAGCGACGGAGCCGCTTCAGGACTGAGACTGTTGCCGGGAGAGGGCTGTGGCTCTCTCTCGGTTTCGAGCCGGGAGGGCTCGGAGGGTGAGGGCGTGTGGCCCGTCTCGAAGGATGGGCTTCACACACCAACGCACCCGGCTCCATGAGAGCGACGGCCAATCCGGGGAGGATGCATGAAGGCCATCGATATCCTGCGGGTGCCCGTCTGGGCGCTGGAGCTGGCGAGCGGGGCGAAGTCGTTTTGCGACAATCCGCTGATTGACTCTCCCGGGCTCAACCGGCGTAGGCTGCATGTGGCGCGCGTCCGGCTCGCCGAGCGCATGGTGGACTGGCGGCGCCGGAGACTGGCGCATCTGGTGGAGCCGAGGGACGTGGAGGATTACGCCCGCGACGGCTTCGTCATCCGCCGCAACGCCTTGCCGGAGGCCGACTTTCAGGCGCTTCGCCGCGCGGTGGAGGAAAACGCCTTTCCCGCCCAGGAGATGTGGCAGGGAAACGCCGTCACCCGCTTTGCGCCCGCAACCTGCGCCATGTGCGCCGATCACCCGGAAATCGGATCTTTCGTCAACGGCGCGCTGTTTCAGGGGCTGCTGCGCTATGTGGCCTCCACAGATGCGAATCCGATCGTGTTTCTGCACACGATCTTTGCCGAACCGGATCGCGGCCCGCGCGACCCGCAGACGGTATTTCACTCCGATACCTTCCACGCGACCGCGAAGGCGTGGTTCTTTCTGGAGGACGTGGCGGAGGACGGCGGACCTTTCACCTATGTGCCGGGCTCGCACCGGATGACGCCCGAACGGTTGCGCTGGGAATACGAGAAGTCGCTCATCGCTCGTGAGGATAGGAACTGGCACCATGCGCTTGGTTCGTTCCGGATTTCCGATCAGGAACTGGAGGAGCTTGGCTATGGCGCCTCGGTCAGCGTGGCCGTGCCCGCCAACACGCTGGTGGTGGCCGATACGCACGGTTTTCATGCGGGCGGCGTGAGCCGTCGGGCGACGGTGCGGCTCGGCGTCTACGGCTCGCTGAGGCGCAATCCGTTTCTGTCCTTCACGGGAGCTCGCCCCGTTTTCGTTGCCGGGCCTTAAGGGGCGGCAGGCAGAGCTTCACGACTGGCTCAACACGCGCAAGGCGAAGAAGGGCAAGAGGGGTCAGCCGCCGGTCGGCGCGGTCAAACCGCTCGATCCGCCGGTTCGGTGGCGGGAGACGTGAGTATGAAGACGGCTTTTAGCAATGACCCGGAGACGGGCCCAAAACTTCCGCGCGAAATTGTGTGTCCTGACCGGGATGCGCCGATGCTGGACTGGTGGAAGGGAATTTACGACCGTGTCTTCATCGCATTCCATCCGTGTTTCCGGATTGCTTCCGAAGCCGATGGGGATGGGACAGGGCGAGAGTTCTGTCACGGAGAAGGTTGGTTCGACGAAGATTTCGACGATGTCGCCAAAGCCCGCGGAGTACCGGTGTCCTGGGAGGAGATGCGTGTGGCAGTCGCCCCGGAAAGCTGCATGCACTCGTTCTTCATGGCTGGTTGGCTCCTTGGAGCCTGCGGAACGGCTCGCCCGGGGGAGCGTTCTGAAATCGTTCGGGATCTGCAGAAAGAGATTTCGGCGTATTGTGAAGCTGAAGAGCTGTATTTCCCTACAGGCGACAATATGTGCTCTGTTCTGGAGCCGGACATATTCAGGTTTTTCCCGCTTCGTAAAAACTACGGTCGATATCTATGATGAGTTCTGCTGTAACGTATTTACGGAGCCGCTATCTGTCTTTTCACCCGAAATTACAACCTATAACTTGGCGAATGCGATCACAGGGACGTGGCCCTATGCCGTCCATTTGCCGGATCCGGGAGTTCTCATGGTGTGGGAATTCGATTGCTGTCACTTCCCGATCGCGATGACCGAACGAGCGTGGAAGACGGCACAACCGGAAGACCATTTCGAAGGCTTCTATGCCGATGCTGAGACATATTCGGATTGGCCGAACCCGCCGTCGTGGCTTCGGGGAAAATAAAACGCCCCAATAGGCAAGAGATATTGCGTGAGAATGGAGAGGTGCCGTCCCCGCGCCGCCGTCCCCGACTGCTGTCATTGTGCCCGGCTTTGTCCGGATAATTCAGACGTTGCCGCAGTGCATGCCGCTCTCGCTGGATCACCCGGACTGCGCCGGGTGATGACGGTGGAGTGGGCAAGACGTATGGGCGGAAAGGGAGCTGCGTCGCTCGCTCATAACCTCTCCCCATCGGAGAGGGGACACGTTCGCGCCGTGCCGAGTGGATTACTCCATCGACCGGATCATGTTCCGGACGACCGGGTAGATCTCGCGCTCCCAGCGCTTGCCGTTGAAGACGCCGTAGTGGCCCACATTGGCCTGCAGGTGGTGGCGCTTCAGGTGGGGGCGGAGCGAGTTGCACAGCTCGTGGGCCGCAGACGTCTGGCCAAGCGCGCAGATATCGTCGCGTCCGCCCTCGACCGTCAGGAGCGCGCGCGGTGCAGGTGATGGCACTCGGGTCGACCAGCTCGCCCTTGGCAAGCTCGGCCTTGTGGAACACGCGGTCGATTGTCTCGATGTAGAATTCCTCCGTCATGTCCAGGACAGCGAAATACTCATCGTAGAAGGTCTTTTATCTTCCTCGCCTCTTCCGTGCACCCCGCGACCATGTGCTGATAGAGATTTTCATGCGCCTTGCGGTGGCGGTCCATGTTCATAGCCATGAAGTCTGTGAACTGGAGGAAGCCCGGATAGATGCGGCGACCGCCGCCGCGATAGCGAGATGGCACCGTGAAAATGACCGAACGCTTGAACCGGCCGAACGACTTGGCGATCGCGAACTCGTTCACCTCCGTCGGGCTTTCGCGTGGATCGATGGGCCCGGCCATCAGCGCCATGGAGCGCGGCGTGTCGAGGTGCTTGTCCTTCGACATGACCGCGACGGCGGCAAGCGCCTGCACGCAGGGCTGGCAGACGGCCAGAACGTGCGCGTCGGGGCCGATCTCCTCCAGAAAGCGGATGATTGTAGGAGATGTAATCCTCCACCCCGAAGGATCCTGCTTCCACCGGCACGTCGCTGGCGTTGGCCCAGTCTGTGATGTAGACGTCATGATCGCGCAGCAAGGTTTGCACCGTGCCGCGCAACAGGGTCGCGAAGTGGTCGGACAGGGGGGCGACGACAAGAACGCGCGGCTGGGGCGTGTTTGTGTCCTTGGTGAAATGCAGAAGCCGGGCGAAGGGCAGGTCGAGCGCAACGCTTTCGGAAACCGGAACGAGGCGGTTGCCGCTCATGACCTCGGTGATGCCGAAGTCCGGCGAGACATGGCTGATCTCGAAGCGCTCGATCATCTCCAGCCCGGCCGTCAACCGCCGTTTGACCGGATCGCTGAGCGACCAGAACAGGGTGTCAGCCGAATTGCGCATCTGGTGCGCGAAGAAGCGCATCGGCTCGATCAGGTCATCCTGCCACTGGTAGGCCTGGTACATCATGGATCCGTCCTGTTTGCCCCGCCCTCAATCATATGCACAAAATGCGCTAATGGGTTATATCATGCAATGCGATAAAATATGATGCGGTGCGAAAATATGAAGAGGGAGGTTTGTCATATGTCAATATTGACGATTTCTTCGAAGAATTATTCCTCCTGGTCTCTGCGCGGCTGGCTGCTGTGTCGCATGGCGGGGCTGGAATTCGAGGAGGTGCGAGTCGATCTGGACGAGGAGGCGTGCCAGGAATTGCTGCTGTTGTCACCCTCCATGCTGGTGCCGCGGCTGGTTCACGGTGACGTGACCGTGTGGGATACGCTGGCGATCGCGACCTATCTGACGGAAAGCTTTCCGAAGGCGGGGCTGCTGCCGAAGGACAAGGTGGCGCGCAACCATTGCCGCTCGGTCTCCGGCGAGATGCATTCCGGGTTCTACAACCTGCGCTCCGCCCTGCCGATAAACCTCAAGGCCCGGCACAAGAGCTTCAAGATCTTCTCCGGCGCGTGCCCCGACGTGGAGCGCGTCAAGACGATCTGGCGCGAATGTCTGGAAGTTCACGGCAGGCCGTATCTGTTCGGCAAGGTGCCGACGGTCGCCGACGCCATGTACGCGCCGGTCTGCACACGTTTCGTCACCTATGCTGTGGACATGGAGGAGGACATCGCCGCCTATTGCCAGACGATCCTCGACTGGTCGCTGATGAAGGAATGGACCGAAGGCGCGATGGAGGAGCCCGACGAGATCATCGAACTGGAGGTGGAGTTTTAGGGCGACGGTCCGAGAACTCATGTGGCGAGAGCGTTGAGTGCGTGGCCCATCCTTCGAGACGGGCCACGTGTTCCGCTTCTCAGCTAAGCACCATTCGCAACCCGACCACCGACAGGACCCCGATCGCGACCACGACGAAGAGCGGCAATCTCGTTGCCGCGATCGCGGTGATTGCAGCCGCGAGCGTCTCCGCCCAGCCGGTTGCGAGCGCCATCGGTGCGATGACGGTCATCAGGACAGCGGGCGGCACGGCTTCCAGGGCTGCCTTGAAGCGGTCGATTGACGGGATGTGGCGCACCAGGGTGAGACCGGCGAGCCGGGTGGCGTAGGTCGCAACGCCCATCGCCACGAAGGCGGCGAGCGTTGTCGGGTCGAAATCGAACGCGCTCATGGGTGGGCCTCCTGGGGAATGTCGAGGCGGGAGCCGGGCGTGTCCGTGCTCCATTCGCCCTGAAGCTGGGAGGGGGAGGCTGGTGCTTCCGGACTTTCCGGGCGCCAGAAGAGGGCGGCGGCGATCATTCCGGCAAATGCGCCGGCCAGGATGTACCAGGCGCCCGAGACGTGGGCGTGGACGAAGACCGCCGTGCCGCCGCTTGCCGCCAGCACTGCACCGGTCGCCGCGTTCTTCCAGAAGCCGACGATCAGCACGATGAACATGGCGCTGAAGGCGAAATCGAAGCCGATATCGACCGGATCGTCCAGAGCCGGGCCGATGACCCCGCCCAGCAGCGACCAGCTGTTCCAGCCCACGATGAAGACGCAGCCCATGCCGAAATAGAAGGCCGGGGTGAGTGGGGCGCGTGCCGCGCGCGCCTCCGCCAGCGCCTACAGTTCATCGACCAGAAAGTACATGGCGAAGGGGGCGGAGGGCGGTGGGGAACCGGCCGAGCTTGGGCGTGATGGAGGCTCCCGTCAGCACGTGGCGCAGGTTGATCAGTAGCGCGGAAAAGCCGAGCGCCAGCCATGGCGCCGGGGTGCTCCACAGGTCGATGGCGATGAACTGGGCGCTTCCGGCGAAGACGAGCGTGCTCATCAGCCCGATTTACAGAAGCGACAGCCTTTTTGCGCGGCGATGGCGCCGAGCAGCAGGCCGAAGGGGGCCGTGGCCAGGATGACAGGCAGGGCCTTGATGACGCCGGCGGCGAATTCGGCTTTTGTATCGCCGGGGCCGGAGGACAAATCGGACATGATCGTTTCGGTAGAATTTCAGGCCGTGGTGCGGAAGACGCCGGGGGTGACGCCCATCCGCCCCTTGAACACGCGATTGAGGTGGCTTTGATCGTAAAATCCGCAGGCGGTGGCCACCTGCGGCGGGGGTACGTCATGCAGCAGCAATCGGCGTGCGGCATGGACCCGGCGGTCGAGCAGAAAGGCGTGCGGCGCCTGACCGTAGATCTTGCGGAAGGCGCGCAGGAAATGGTGACGGCTGAGCCCGGCGATTTCGGCAAACGTGGCAAGATCGATGATCTCGTCCAGATGTGCGTCGATATAGTCGCGCGCTCGCGCCAGAGCGGGATGATGCGCGGTGGCGTAGACGGCGGGTTCCAGATCCGCATAGCGGGCAAGCGAGTGGGTGAAGAAGTGATGGAACAGCTCGTCGCTCTCCAGACTGCCGTGTCCGGCCTCCGGCCGCCGATGCGCCCGAGCGAAAGTCATCGCGAGAGCGGGATCGCGGACGATGGGCGCGCGAAAGCGGGGGAGGGTGCGCGGGCGGCGGCCGAGCATGTCCTCGGCGATTTCTACGATGAAATCGGTTTCCGGATAGGACATGCGATAGGTGTAGCCGCCGTCGACGGGCGCACCGTCATGCAGCTCGCCGGGATTGACGAAGCAGATGTCGCCCGGCCGGGCCGCGCCGCGGTAGTCCGCGATATTGACGCCCTCGCAGCCGACGACGATGGCGCCGGCGACATAGGTCTCGTGGGTATGCGGTGTGTAGACGTGGGTGCGGAACGTCGCCGACAGGCATTCGAGCGCATCGTGGCGCGGCTTGCGCCAGAAGCGCGCGCATTCGCCCGCGCTCACCCGCGCCAGCTCGACTGTTTCGGGTTGGTTCGTCGTCATCATGGGAAAACTGTAGCGGCTTGCCGCGACGGTGTCTTGGACACAATTGCTTCCATGTCCCGGGAGCGACCTATTCGTGCTCTTCGCGGCTCGCCTCGATCTGCGCCTTGTTGAACCGGTCGAGCGCGGTGATGTGCCGGGCATAACCGATGATCTAGCGCGATCCGCGCTCCTTGACCAGCGGAACGCGGGCATCGCCGGAGGTATCGAACATGCGCAGCGCCGTTTCAAGGGAGTCTCCCGGGGGCAGCGATCCGGTCTCCTCCTTGTCGTCGAGTTCCTTCGGATTGTCCTCGCCGGGCGGCTCCAGAAAATCGCGCACATGGACCGTTCGCACCAGATAGCGGTGCGAGCCCGCCTGAAGTTCCAGTCCGTGCATTTCCAGTTGCCAATGGAAATAGGAGCGCCCGTGCACGGCGAGCGTCAGGCCGGTGGAGATGGAAACGGTGATGAGAAGCGCGATGGAAAGCGCATAGCTGCCGGTCAGTTCGAAGACGATGACGGTGGTGGAAAAGGGTGCACCCAGCATGGCGGCCGCCACGGCTCCCATGCCGAGAATGGAATAGAGCCCTTCCGAGGAGGGGAGATTGGGAAAGACCTTGGCGGCGATCAGGCCGAAGGCGCCACCGGCCATCGCTCCCAGATATAGGGAGGGCGAGAAGGTCCCCCGTCGAAGCGCGAGGCGAGCGTGATCGTGGTGGCGGCGATCTTGGCCACCAGCAGGACCAGCATGGCTGCCAACGGCAGGTTGTTGCGAAGGGCTGCATCGGTCGTCTCGTAGCCGACGCCCAGGACTTCCGGATAAGCGAGTGCGATCAGGCCGACAGCCGCTCCGCCCACCGCCGGGCGCAGCCACAGGGGCATGGGGATATGGCGCGCGACCCATTCCGATCCGGTCAGCGCGAACTGGAAGATCACGGTGACCGCCGCGCAGGCCACGCCGAGCAGCGCGAAGGCGGGAAATTCCCAGTAGGAGGAGATCTGGTGGCCGGGAATGACGAAGGGGCCACGTCTCCGAACCACAATCGCGTGATCAGTGTTCCGGCAACCGAGGATATGGCGACGGGCACGATGGCTGACAGCGCGTAATGGCCGAGAATGACTTCATGGGCGAAGAGGACGCCTGCGATGGGCGCGTTGAAGGAGGTGGAGACGGCGGAGGCGACGCCGCAGGCCAGCATCACGCGGCGCGCGGTGATGGCGAGCTAGAAGAGATTGCACCACGCCGCCGCAACCGTGGCGCCGAGATGAGCGACGGGGCCTTCGCGGCCCGCGCTGGCGCCCGATCCCAGCGACAGGACTGTGAGCAGCGCCTAAGAGATCCCCGGCCAGAAGGGCAGGCCGTGTCCGCCGCGAGCGCGGGCTTCCATCACGTCTGCCACCGAGAAGGTGCGTTGTTTCGGGATGGTCTGCAGCAGAAAACCGACCAGCAGGCCGCCGACGATCGGGGCGCACAGGATCCAGATGAAGGAAACGTTCCAGCTTGCGGTCACCACGCTTTCGGAAGCGGTGCCGAGCCAGGGGAGCTGGACGAGGCCGATGCCGACGCGAAACAGAATCGCTGCCAGGGCGACCACGACGCCGATGACGAGGGCAAGCAGCCAGACCAGCGGTTGACGACGCGACGTAAAGACCAGCCCGTTGACCCGTATGTCGGTCACGACGAAAGTAAACCCGCTTTTTAACGGATCCAGTATTCTCGCCAGTGGAGATTTTTCGGCCTTTATGGACGGGGAATTGCTTGGTTTTGTTGGCGTTTACGATTTTCGCTCAGGCAATCAGCATAGGGGGAGATGGGTGAGGAGGCGAGAGAAAGTGGAATCGTTTCCGTAAATTCCGCTTGCAACCCTTGATTTTCGGTACGCCAAGGTTCAGGAGTGTGGCGTCCAAGCCCCGTCGAGCTCCGTATTGCTCGGGATGCCATGTTTCCAGTACGGTGTTTTCATTGGCCTTGGGCCCCCTTTATCGACCCTCCCCGGTCGATTTCGAGTAGTTCAGCCCATGGAATTTGCGTCGTCATGTCCGCTTCCGAGCTAACGAGCATGCCTGATCAAGAAACCGATCCGCTTGCCTCACCAGAGGCGCGGATTTATTCGATCCCCGCTCTTTGTGTATTCGCCTTTCTTATTGGATTGGTCGCTGCGACGGGTGCCGTTATATTTCGATACCTGATTTCGATAGTTCATAACATATTCTACTACGATACTTTTTCTCTTTATTACGACGCAAACCAGTTCGAAGCGCCGAGCTCATTCGGCCCGTTCATCATTCTGGCTCCGGTTATCGGCGGATTGATCGTCGTTTTCCTGGTGCGCACCTTCGCTCCCGAGGCCAAAGGCCACGGCGTGCCGGAAGTGATGTTCGCGATCTATCACAAGAACGGCGACGTGCGCGGCATCGTGGCGGTCGTGAAGTCGCTGGCCTCCGCCATTTCCATCGGATCCGGCGCATCGGTCGGACGTGAGGGGCCGATCATCCAGATCGGCGCGTCCTTCGGCTCGACGCTGGCGCGCATGCTGCATCTGGCGCGCTGGCAGAAGATCACGCTTCTCTCCGCAGGTGCGGGCGCTGGCATCGCGGCCACCTTCAACACGCCGCTCGGCGGTGTGCTGTTCGCCGTGGAGATGCTGCTGCCGGAAGTGAGCTCGCGCACGTTCCTTCCCGTTGTCGTTGCAACCGCAACGGCCATCTACGTGGCGCGCATCGCGCTTGGCCTCGATCCGGCCTTCATCATGCCGATCGCCGGCCTGTCGTCGCATCATGCAGTCGATATGGTGCAGCTCGTCGCCTACGCGGTTCTGGGCGGCTTTGCGGGCATCGCCTCCTGGGCCTTTGTGAAGTTCCTCGCCTGGTGCGAGGATATCTTCCCGATGCTGCCGGGCAACGACTACACGCAGAACATTGTCGGCATGCTGCTGATCGGTTGCCTGAGCTACGGCTTCTTCCTGACGACCGGCCACTATCACACTTCGGGCGTCGGCTACGCGACCATTCAAGACATTCTGAACGGCAAGCTCTATACCTTCATGCTGTTGGCGGCGCTGCTGCTGGCGAAGCTCTTCGCCACCTCCGTCAGCCTGGGGTCCGGTGCTTCCGGCGGCGTGTTCTCGCCGTCGCTGTTCATCGGTGCCGCACTCGGCGGTGCGATTGGTGTCATCAGCGCGATGCTGTTTCCCGGGCACGGCTTCTCACCGGCGGAATTCGCTCTGGTCGGCATGGGCGCCCTGGTGGGCGGCGCGACCGGCGCTTCGATGACGGCCATCGTGATGATCTTCGAGATGACGCGCGACTACAACGTGATCGTGCCGCTGGTGCTGGCGGTGGCGATTGCGGTGGGCGTGCGGCGGTCGCTGGTCTCCGCCAACATCTACACCATCAAGCTGCGCAATCGCGGCAAGCCGATCCCCTCCATGCGTCACACCAACATGTATCTGGTGCGTCAAGCCAAGGAGCTGATGGCGAAGAACTTCATGATCCTGTCCGCCGAAACGCTGTTGACCGAGGCCGTGGCCAAGCTTTCGGAATGCGGAGCGCAGCACGTGATCGTTTCCGACGGATCGCGGATCGCCGGGTATGTGCGTTTCGGCACTATTCCCTACGCACCGGATCGCGATTGCGGACAGACGCTGCGCGATGTCATGTCGACCGACTACGTGATCGCACCCGAGACGAACATCCTCAACTCGGTCATCGCCCGCATGAACCAGCGTGACCGCAGCTACGGGATCATCATCGAAGGCGATCCGGGCGTTCCGCGTCCCGACGATGTGGTCGGCGTTATCGACACGTCCGAGATCGCGAGCGCAGTGGTTGCCAACCACTACGCCTGACGGGCGGGGTTACTTCTTCGCAGGCAGGCCGATGCTCCGGCCGGCACGTTCCGGCCGGGCAAGCGCTTCGTGAAGCTTCCCGAAATAGCCAAGTTTCTCGACTACACCGGGTGGAAACGGCGCGACCTTGTATTGGGACATGTCGACGTGCAGCGACATCTGTTCCGAGGTCGCGGACAGCCAGCCGTCGGTGTGGTGCAATTCCTGGAACGTATGAATGCGCTTGGCGTCGAAGCCGATGATCTGGGTCGTGACCGTGACCGGATCACCCAGCGACAATTCCCGCACGTAGCACAGATGGGTTTCCGCAGTGAAGTAGGATGCGTTTTCCTGCTTCAGGTAATCCGGGCCTAGTCCGATCTCGATGAACGCCTCGTCTATGGCTCGATCGAAAATAACATTATAGTAGGCCATGTTGAGATGACCGTTATAGTCGATCCAGTCTTCTTCCACGTGCATGACGCTTGAGCGGAAAGGGACTTCGGCATTCGACATGAAAAACTCCTGGGCTGGGGATGTACGCCGCGTTATCGCTGCGAAATGATTTGCGCAGCGGTGCGAGACAATTAACAGTAGGCCGAATTTTGGCAATCCGGATTTCGTCGTCGCCCATCAACCATCAAACGCAAACTTGTCATGAAAAACAATGGAACCGATGCAAAGAACCGGTTTCATGAACGCATAGGAGAGGAAATATGGTGCTGGCGACAGCGGAACGGGAGGACAAGCGGGAGGGAGACGGTATCGCTGCGATCGTGGCGCAACTGAACGAACGTTTCGGTGAGCGCTGCTCCGTTTCGCATGCGGTGCGCGAGCATCACGGACATACCACGAGCCTGATCGCCAATCAGATTCCGGACGCGCTTGTCTTTGCGCAGTCCACCGAAGAGGTCTCCGAGATCGTGAAGATCTGCGCGGTCAACGCGACGCCGGTCATTCCTTTCGGCGCCGGTACTTCGCTCGAAGGCCACGTTAATGCGCCCGTGGGCGGCGTGTGCATCGATCTCAGCCAGATGAACGAGGTGGTGAAGATCTTCCCCGAGGATCTCAACTGCGTGGTTCAGCCGGGCATCACCCGCACCAAGCTCAACGAGTATCTGCGCGATACGGGGCTGTTCTTTACCATCGATCCAGGCGCGGATGCGAGCATCGGCGGCATGGTCTCGACGCGGGCTTCCGGCACCAATGCGGTGCGCTACGGCACCATGAAGGACAACATTTTGGCGTTGACCGCGGTGATGCCGGACGGCACCATCGGGCAGTCGGGCGAAAAAGTCTTCGGCCGGGTACGATCTCACCCGTCTTCTCGTCGGCTCGGAAGGAACGCTGGCCGTCATCACCGAGGTCACCTTGCGGCTGCAGGGCATTCCGGAAGCGATTTCCGGTGGCGTGTGCCCGTTCCCGGACGTGGAAAGCGCCTGCAATGCGGTGATCCTGACTATTCAGTCCGGCATTCCGGTTGCGCGCATCGAGCTGCTTGATGCCATGCAGGTGGAGGCGGTCAACGCCTATTCCAAGCTTGGGCTGCAGGAAACGCCGACGCTGTTTCTGGAATTCCACGGCACCGATGCGGGTGTTGCCGAGCAGGCGGAGCTTTTCGACCAGATCGCGGAAAATTTCGGCGGCGGGCCGTTCGTCTGGACGGACAAGGCGGAAGAGCGCACCCAGCTCTGGCAGGCGCGGCATGACGCCTATTGGGCCTGTCTGGCGCTGAAACCCGGCAAGAAGTCGCTGACGACCGATGTCTGCGTGCCGATGTCGAGGAGACAGGGCTGATCGCGCCGATGGTCGGGCATGTGGGCGACGGCAACTTCCATGTGTCCATTCTCGTTGATCCGGAGAACAAGGACGAAATTGCCGCTGCATATGGCTTCATCGAGCGGTTAAACTGGCGCGCTATCGAGATGGAGGGGACTTGCACGGGCGAGTACGGCGTCGGTTAGGGCAAGATGAAGTACCTGAAACGGGAGCACGGCGATGCCCTCGATGTGATGCGGACGATCAAGGTGGCGATCGATCCGTTGAACATCATGAATCCGGGGAAGATCATACCCAAGTAAGGAAGGTCGATTCGCTTCCGGCGCGCGGGCGCTGATCCGGTCGGCTGAGAGGGGCGCTCCGAGCGGGGGCCTGCAGATGTGAACTGGATGGCCATATCGCATGGCCGACCGGTGGAACCCGATCGATGTCGCGAGAATCCGCACCGCCACGGAGACGAACGCTGAATTCGATCTACATCACCGTCGGTACGACCCTGATCCTGGCGCTGGTCGCAGCGCTGGTGGCGCCGATGTTTATCGACTGGAGCGCCTATCGCACCACGTTCGAGGAATATGCGGGCGAGGCGCTGGGTCGACGGGTGACCGTGCTGGGTTCGACGGATGCGCGTCTTCTGCCGACCCCGACACTGACCTTCTCCGACGTGCGGGTCGGACCCGGCGGAAGATCCGCTAATGGTCATTTCGCGCTTCAAGGTGCGAGTGGAACTGCCGCCTCTCCTGACCGGCAAGATCCAGGTCTTGAACATGGAGCTGGACCGGCCGGAGCTGAACGTCTCGCTGGACGAATCCGGCCGTATCGACTGGCTGACGGCGCATGTGCCGGATTCCGGCTCCGCCATCAATCCCGACGACGTGCAGCTTGAGGACGTGGAGGTCACCAACGGTGCGGTGAGCGTCATCGATGCGCGCACGGGCGACCTACCGGGCCGACGATATCAATCTCAGGGTCTCCGCGCAGTCGCTGGAAGGGTCGTTCAAGGCGGACGGAAGCGCGCAGATCGCGGGCGTGCGCCAGTCGCTGCGTATCGCCACCAGGCGGCGCGGGGCCAACGGGATCCGCGTCAAGGCGGAAATCCAACTCACCGACATCGCCGCAACGCTTCAAACCGATGGTCTGCTCGGGCAGGAAGACGGCAAGCCGATCTATGACGGCGGCTTCACGGCGCAAAGCGTTGCCGACGTCGCGAACGGGCAAGGCGAGGGGAGTGCCGCCACGCTGGAGCCTCAGGTCAAGCTGTGGCGCAGCGAAGGATCGTTCTCGCTCAATCCCGGCGCGCTTGAGGTGGACAAGGCCTCCTTGCGCTATGGGCCGGAGGATCGTGCGGTCCGCATCGATGGCGATGGTCGCGTCGATTTCGGGGCAACGCCGTCCTTCACGGCGCGTCTTTCGGGAAAACAGCTCGATCTCGATCGTTTTTCCGGCGCCGGGCCAAGCGAGCCGCTTTCCATCAAAGGCGGCGCGGAGGCGCTGATCGCGGTTATCAAGGCCCTGCCGCTGCCGCCGATACCCGGCTTGTTCAAGCTGGACCTGCCCGCCCTCGTGGTTGCAGGCGGTCTGGCGCAGGATATCCATCTGGAAGCGGAAACCCTGCCGCGCGGCTGGAAGATCGCCGATCTGGAGGCGCGTCTTCCCGGCCAGACGACAGTGTCGGGCCGGGGCGAATTGCGCAGCGCGGACGAACCGGCCTTTTCCGGTCAGGTTCGCATAGATTCCCCCGCAACCTTCCGCCTTCGCCTCATGGTGGCGACGTGACCTGGCGGGCGGCGAGCGATCAGGGCCGTGCCCGTGTCGCGGCCAATCTGGAGGTCGATCGGCTCGATCTCGATCGGTTTGAAGCCTTCGCTCACATGATGGGGCGCAAGAGCGGGGACAACAAAGCCGGACCTGCGCTCGATACCGATATCTCGGTGAGATTGAAGACCGACCGGCTCGTCTATGCGGGCGTCTTTGCGGACAAGGTGCGGGTTGCTACGAGCCTTGCAGGCGACGATCTGCAGGTGGAGCAGTTCTCAGCCGCCGATCTCGCGGGAGCGGAGATCGAGGCAAGCGGGCGGATCGACAAGCTTTCCACCGCGCCCGACGGATCCTTCCGTACGAGCGTCAAGGCGAGCCGGATCGATGGGCTCGTGACCATGCTGAAAGGGCCCTTTCCGGAAAATCCGTTGGTCGACCGGCTTGCCGCGGGCGGCGAGGCGCTGGCGCCGCTCAGCATCGACGGCTCGATCACGGCGAAGGCGGACGGTGAGGACAATTCGCAGGTTTGCATGGCGCTGTCCGGCGATCTGGGCGGAAGCAAGCTCGACGGTTAGCTCGGTGCCTCCGGCGCGGTCGATCACTGGCGCGAGGCGCAGGTGACGGGCAATCTTTCCCTCAAGGCCGAGGAAGGCGTGCACCTGCTCGACCAGTTGGGGATCGATGTCGTGCCCCTGCCGGACCTGGGAAGCGGCTCGGTGACGGTGAGGGCGGAAGGGCGACCGGCCGACGGGCTGGCTGTGACGCTGATCGCCGATGGTCTCGGTGCTTCCACCTCTTTCGACGGATCCATGTCCTGGCCGCAGAACGAGGGGGCGACGATTGCTCCCGTCTATTCGGGCACGCTTGCCTTTAAGAGCGCGGACGTTTCTCCGCTCGGTATGCTGGCCGGGCGGCTCCTTCCCATGATGAGCGGCGAGCTGCCGGTGGATGCCAAGGCGAAGGTCGAAGGTGCAGGCGCCTCCGCATCGTTGAGCGATGTGAGTGCGCGGCTCGGCGACATCACCTTGGCCAGCAAGCTCGATGCGGTTTTGAAGTCCGGCCTGCGGCGCGTGACGGGGGACGTGATGGTCTCACGCGTCGCGCTGGCGCCGCTTTCCGAAGTCCTGCTCGGTGCGGATGTGTGGGATTCCGTCGGAGGAACCGGTGCGGGGGAAACGGATACGCCCTGGCCGACGGGTGCCTTCGGTGCGCCGTTGATGGGGCAGGGGACGGTTTCGCTCAACGTGACGAGCGGGGCCGTCGATGTGGGACTTGAGCAGCCGGTCAAGCAGGCGCATTTCGCGCTTCAGATCCGTGCCGACGAGCTGGCGATTGACGGGCTATAAGGAACGTTCAACGGCGGGGATGCCAAGGGATTGCTGCTGATCAAGCGCTCCGGTGCGCAGGCGGCTGTTTCAGGTAATCTGGCGCTGACGGGAACCGCGCTGGAAAATCTCGTGTGGCGTCGAAACGACCGTCCAGTGACAACGGGGCTGCTGGATGCGAAGGGCGATTCTGAAGGAACCGGGCGCTCGATTGCGGGCATTGTGGCGAACCTTGCGGGCGGTGGCAGTTTCACCGTGCATGACGGCGAGATCCGTTCGATCAATCCGGCGGCCTTTGCGTCCGTCATCCGTGCGGCGGACGCGGGGTTCAATCTGAAGCCGGAAGAGGTCTCCAAGGGCGTTCGAGAGCCATCTCGATATCGGCTCGCTGCCCTTCAAGCGTATCGACGGGACGCTGGTGGTGGCGAGCGGTACAGCGCGGGCGCGCAACGTGACCGTCGACAGTCTGAGCGCAACGGCTTTCAGGTCGGGGCAGGCGGATCTCGAACGCTGGGCGTTGGAAAGTGATTGGTCGCTGAAGGTGGATGCGGGCGAGAATGCGGTGACTGGAGCCGAGCCGCAGGTCGGCGTGCTCTTCCGCGGGCCGCTCGATGCGCCGCATCGCGAGATCGACATTCAGCCCTTCACCGCCTTCCTCACACTGCGCGCTTTTGAGAAGGAAGTGCGCCGGGTCGAGGATCTTCAGGCCGACGTCAACGAGCGTGAGCGGCTGATGCGCGAACAGCGCCAGTTGAACCGCAACAAGGCAAAGCGCGAGCGTGCGGCGGAGGAGAAGGCGGAGCGCGAACAGGCGGCCAAGGAAGAGGCTGCCCGCAAGGTTGAGGAAGAGGCCGCCCAACGCGCCAAGGCGCAACAGGAGAAGGCTGCCCAGGAAAAGGCCGCACGGGAAAAGAAAGCGGCGCAGGAAAAGGCGGCTCAGGAAAAAGCGGCCTGCGACGCTGCAAAGGCGGCGAAGGAGCCGCAGACCTCCGATACGGGCGATATTGGGCGCCCGATGTCGATGTATGAGTTCATCAAACGAATTCGCCCGGCAATCGATGGCGCAGACGATCCCCGGAGCGGTACGGGCAAGCCGAAAAGCGGGCTTACTCCCGTTCCCGCCACGGGCGAGCCGCTGAAACTGAACGGTGGGCTCGGCGCCCCGATTTCGATAGATAAGCTTCGCGGTAACGCCCGCTGTTGAAAGCCCTGTGCAGGAAGCGGCATCGGAGGAAACTACCGGGAGTATCAGCTCTCAGAGCCAACCCTCAAGCGATATGCCCGTACGGTCCCGTCGGTCGTCGTGCGAGGACACGAGGCCCAAGGTGCCGCGCTACATAACGCTGCCCGGCAATCGCGTGATCCTGAACCCGACCTATCCCGGGAACTGAGGCGGGGCGCCCCTCTGCGGCGGCATGCGCCTCCTTGCGGGATCCCGCAAGCCATTTCCATCTCTTCATAATCGTCGCCCGGTAGAAGTCGAGGGATGACGACGACAGCGAAAGGTGATTGCGGCGGGGCCGTATGTTGCCGCTATTCCCTTTCGTATTGAGATTTTTTTACTTACCTAGAGGAATTTATTATTTACGTGATTAAGAATATCATGTGAATAAAATAAAATTATACGGCGCGGCTATGGAGTTGACACAAAAATATATATATAACCCGAACGGCTTTTAGACCTTACAAGAATATGGAGATGACATGAAAAAAGCCGCGAGTTACTTGTCGATTGTTACGATCTCAAGCGTGATGGCGGGTTCCGCCATGGTAGCCGACTGGCTTGAGGGGACCTATGTCAATCAGGACGCCGACAGCCTGATGAAGGAAGCGGTCTTCTGCGACGGCGGCAAGGCCTATGCGGGAATGGGGCACCGGATCTACACCGTGGAAGCGCGGGAAGGCACGAAATACGTGGTGCTTCAGTCCGACGGCAAGTTCACCTTCTCCGTCTCCGATGATGGGCAGACCCTGTCGCCTGCCGACGACTTCACGAAGGAATGGTTCACCAAGACCGGCCTGAAGAAGGATCCGAAGCGCACGGATACCTGCAACTGGTAAGACCGCGCCTTCGCGTATCTGGCAAATGAAAAGGGCGGCCCCGAAAGGGTCGCCCTTTTTGTAGCGTGACGAAATCTGTCGACCCGTGGGATCTCAGTGCCGGGTTTCGCGATAGTGGGCGAGTACCGCCAGACGCACTGCGGAGGTCAGCACGGCATCCGAGGTGTGGTTGTCGTCGATCTGGGTGACGGTCGCGGCAAGCGAAAGCGCGCGATCGCGCGCGATTTCTTCCAGCGCTTCCCAAAACTCGGGTTCGAGCGCCAGGCTCGTGCGGTGACCATGCAGGGTGAGGAAACGTTTGTGCAGTCTCATGCGCCGTCGTCATCCCGGCTGGGGGGATCCAGCCGATGTCCTTCCAACGACCGGGTGGCCTTTTCGGTTTCGGCTTTCGCCGTTTCCTTGTCCGCCTTCGATTGCCCGAAGCGAACCCTGTTTTCGGCCGCCTTGGTTTCCTTGTCGGCACGACGCCGGGCCTTGCGTGCTTGCCGTAGATTGATGATGTCGGCTGTCATGATATGTCTCCGACGCGAGCCCCCCTCGCCCCAATGACTTCCGGGTATCTAGGCGGAATTTAGCTCCCGCCCAGATACAGCCCGCTACCGTAACGCAGTAATGCCCATAAAGTTGCGTTGCGAATTGGACTTTTTGTGTGGTAAAGCGATTTTATTTCGGGCCGAGCATATTTTCAGGCCGCACGATCGCATCGAAATCCTCGTCGCTGACATAGCCCAGCCGCAGCGCTTCCTCGCGCAATGTGGTGCCGTTGGCATGCACCGTCTTGGCGACCTTGTCTTAGCCGATCTTGGGTGCAAGCGCGGTCACCAGCATGAGGGAACGCTGCATCTGTCCGGTGATGCGCGCCTCGTTGGCCTCGATCCCGTCCACGCAGCGTTCGGCGAAAGAAACGGCGGCATTTCGGCCAGCAGGCGTGCAGACTGCAGCAGCGTGGCCGCCAGAACCGACCTGTAGACGTTCAGCTCGAAATGGCCCTGCGATCCGGCAAACGCCATCGTCGCCTGATTGCCGACGACGCGGGTGCACACCATGGTGAGCGCCTCCGCCTGGGTCGGATTGACCTTACCCGGCATGATCGAGGAACCGGGCTCGTTTTCCGGCAGCATCAGTTCGCCGAGGCCGGAGCGCGGGCCGGAGCCGAGGAAGCGGATGTCGTTGGCGATCTTGAAGAGCGCCACGGCCGCCGTCTCGATCGCGGCATGGGTGTGAACCATGGCGTCGTGGGCGGTGAGCGCCTCGAACTTGTTCGGCGCGGTGCGGAAGGGCAGGCCGGTCAAGCCGCATTGAGCCCGGTGCCGACCGCGGTGCCGCCCTGGGCGAGATCGAGAAGGTCCTCGGCCGACTGTTCCACCCGCGAGATGGCGGAGGTGACCTGCGCCGCATAGCCGGAGAATTCCTGGCCAAGGGTCAGCGGGGGTGCGTCCTGGGTGTGGGTGCGACCGATCTTGATGATGTCCTTGAAGGCGTCGGACTTGGTCTCAAGCGCGTTGTGCAGGCGCGCGAGGTCCGGTACCAGCCGGTCGGCAATCTCGCGCGCGGCCGCGATATGCATGGCGGTCGGGAAGATGTCGTTCGACGACTGGCCCTTGTTGACGTGATCGTTGGGGTGGACGGGGCTCTTGGAGTCCATCTCGCCGCCCAGGATCTCGATTGCCCGGTTGGAGATGACCTCGTTGGCGTTCATGTTCGACTGGGTGCCGGGCCCCGTCTGCCAGATCTCGAGGGGGAAATGGTCGGTGAGCTTGCCGTCGGCGACCTCGGATGTCGCCTGGATGATCGCGTCGGCGAGCGTCTTGTCGATGAGGCCGAGATCGAGGTCACCTTCGCCGCCGCTATCTTGACGATGCTGAGTGCGCGCGCCAGCGGTTCGGGCATGCGTTCGTCGTCGATCGGGAAATTCTGGATCGAGCGCTGGGTCTGCGCGCGCCAATAGCGATCCGCGGGAACGGAAATTTCGCCGAACGTGTCGGTTTCAATACGACTTGTCATGGAGGTTCCTCGGCTTAGAAGGGAGTTAGGTGCCTGAATAGCGGCTCAAACCGGGCATAGGGAAGGGGGAACAGGCAGTTTTCGATTTCGTCCGTTCCGGACGCCTGCATACCGCATCGCGGTTCTATATAAAAATTATACATTTTAAATATATATTTGACGGTAGAGCAGCCAAAGGGTCGATCAGGATGTTCAGCATTTCCCCCGATTCAAGTTCCAATGCCTTCCGGGCACGGCGCGTGGAACTGTTGAAAGAGATTGCCGCGCCATTCATCGTCAAGAACGGCAAGTGCACGGTTCTCGATATCGGCGGGACCAGCGGCTTCTGGAAGACCTGGGAAGAGCAGATCGATTTCGATCGGTCGAGGTGTGGCTGTGCATCAACGTCGACCCGTCCCATGCCCAGGCGGATTTCGACAAGGTCCGGGTCGAATACGGCAATGGCTGCGACCTTTCCCGGTTCGCCGACGGTCAGTTCAATGTCGGTTTCTCCAATTCGGTGATCGAGCATGTCGGCATGTGGGACAACATGGTGGCGTGGGACAACATGGTGGCGTTTGTCCATGAAACGCGTCGGATCTGCAAGAGCTATCTGATCCAGACTCCCTATGCCTGGTTCCCGATCGAGCCGCATGCGCGCACGCCGTTCATGCACTGGCTGCCGGAATCAATCGCCTATCGGATCCTGCTTCTGCGTCGATGCGGATTTTGGGGGAAGGCAACGGATGTTGGCGATGCAGTGGAGAAAATACAGTCAGCCAAGCTGCTGGATATCCGGCAGTTTTCCTACCTGTATCCGGACACCGAGGTGTTGCGGGAGCATTTCCTCGGCCTCATCAAGTCGCTGATTGCGGTGCGCCGCGCGTCGTGACCCGCGCGCGGACAACCTTTGCCGATTGAAACCGGATGGAGGGCGGTTGGCCGCGCGGGCGTCGCCGTCAGTTCTTCTTGCGGAATGTGTCGAGAGAGACAACGTCGGCGCTCGTCTCGGGCTTTTCATCGTCCAATTCCGCGCTCTCGCTGTCCTGATCCGTGCCGCTCGCTTTCTCGGCGTCGCCAAAGTCTGCCTTGGCGATCTCGTCGGCTGCGGTCGTCGTCAGCTTCTCGATGTCGCCGAGCATCTTGGCCGCGTCTCTGGCGGCAACCACTTCCGCGGGCAGCTCTTCCGCCGTCTTGCCCGGCTCAAATTCGAGCGCGAACTGGACTGACGGATCGAAGAAGCCCTTGATCGCGGAAAAGGGGACCAGCAGCCGCTCCGGCACGCCGCCGAAGGACAGGCCGACCTCGAACGTGTGGTCGGTGATGGTCAGGTCCCAGAACTGGTGCTGCAGGACGACCGTCATTTCCTGGGGATAGCGTTCGCGCAGGCGCTGCGAGATACGCACACCGGGCGCCGTCGTATCGAAGGCGATGTAGAAATGATGCTCACCGGGAAGGCCGGTACGGGCCACCTCGGTCAGGATCTTCTTTACGGCGCCGCGCAGGGCGCCCTGGATAATGATGTCGTAGCGGATCAGGTCTTCGGGCATGAGCTGTTCGACATTCTGGGGGACGCAGGCTCGATCCTGCGAACCGTTTCGACAAAGGTGCACCCGATGGGATGCGGGTGCATCCGATGGGATGCGCGTTCGATTCAGGCGATATTACTCGCGCGAACATGAACTGTTGCGAGGCAAAAGGGAAGCGGTCCGCATCGGACATGACACTCTCTCGGTCAAAGCCCTCTCGCTCGAGAAACGCCCCCTCCATGGAAAACGAAAGCGGAGGCTTCTGTTGCCAGGTGCCTCCGAACCCCGCCTGCCAGTGCTACCCGACAAGACTTGATCGGACTACCGGAACCGCATTACGCGGCGACGGCGTTGTCCATAGCATAGTTGTCGTTTGCAACTACAAAACGGCCCGATAACGGCGGAACCATGCCGGGCGAAAGCGCAGTCTTTACACCCTCGTCGATCCTATTTCGCCCCCGCCGGAACCCATCGTTTTCGCCGTTTCGGCTTCGATGGGCTCTGGTGGAGGCGCCGGGTACCGCCCCCGGGTCCGATAGGCTTATTGCACTGACCATTTATCGCCATAGCGGGTCGCCCCGGCACGACGAATATAGGTAGTGAGGGAGCCGATGAAAAGAGTGTGACGGTAAGGTGAGGTTTTCTGCTGGGGATGTTCACATGGCGGAGCGGAAGTCTGCACGCTGTGGGGAGGTGCAGGCGAGGGCTGATTGTGGACGCAGGCCCATCCTTCGAGACGCGGTCTGCGACCGCTCTTCAGGATGACGTTGTGAATGGTGCCCGCTTCCTTGAGACGTTCAACACGATAACGTTATCCTGAGGAGGTCCGACAGAGCCGTCTCGAAGGATGGGCCCCCGCACAAACTCCGCCCTCGTCGTTCCTCACGAAGTCGCTCCGTCCCTGAGGAAAGCGGGGGCAGGAGACGGGTGCGGGCTTGTTTCCCTTGCCATGAGTGGCGTGGCCTCCGAACCTTTGGCTTCCAACGAACTCGGAAAGCACTCTTCATGCGACAATATCTGGACCTGATGCAGCGCATCCTCGACGAGGGGGCCGTGAAAGGTGATCGTACCGGCACCGGCACGCGCTCCGTCTTCGGTCACCAGATGTGCTTTGATCTCGCCGACGGGTTCCCGCTGGTGACGACGAAGAAACTGCATCTGCGCTCCATCATTCACGAGCTTCTGTGGTTCCTCAAAGGCGATACCAACATCGCCTATCTGAAGGAAAACGGTGTTTCCATCTGGGACGAATGGGCGGACGAGAACGGCGATCTCGGGCCCGTCTACGGGGCGCAGTGGCGGTCCTGGCCGGCGCCCGAGGGCGGTTCGGTCGACCAGATCGCGCAGATAGTGGAGGAAATTCGCCGAAATCCCGACAGCCGCCGTCTCGTCGTGTCCGCCTGGAACCCGGTGGATCTGCCGAAGATGGCGCTCGTGCCGTGCCATTGCCTGTTTCAGTTCCATGTAGCCGACGGCAAGCTTTCCTGCCAACTCTATCAGCGCTCGGCCGACGTCTTTCTGGGCGTGCCGTTCAACATCGCCTCCTATGCGTTCCTCACCTTGATGGTGGCGCAGGCGACGGGGCTGAAGCCGGGCGATTTCGTCCATACGCTCGGCGATGCGCACCTTTATTCCAATCACATCGAACAGACGAAGATGCAGCTTTCGCGTGAGCCCCGGCCTCTGCCGAAGATGGTGCTGAACCCGAACGTCACCGATCTGTTCGGTTTCCGTTACGAGGATTTCCAGCTTAAGGACTACGACCCGTATCCCCACATCAAGGCGCCGGTCGCGGTCTGAGGGCTGAATGAGGGAGAGGATACGCAATGGCTGAAAAGGTCCAGTCGATCGTCGTCGGGCTGGCGGTGGCGCGTGCACTCGCACTTGCCGGGCGCGAGGTGATCGTGCTCGAGCGCCACGGTCTTATCGGGTCGGAGGTATCCGCCCGCAATTCGGAAGTGATCCATGCGGGGCTCTATTATGCGCCGGACTGGTTGAAGACCCGATTGTGCGTGGAAGGGCGCAAGCGTCTTTATCCATATCTGGAAAGCCACGGTGTCGCCCATGCGGCGGCCCAGTAAGATGATCGTCGTCGCCGACAAGGAGCAGGCCGCCGGGCTTCCGGCAATCGTCGAGCGGGCGCAGAACAACGGTGTCGAGGGGCTGCGGCTTCTGTCGGCCGACGAGGCGCATGCGCTTGAGCCGGAGGTGGCTTGCGAAGGCGCGATCCTGTCCACATGCACCGGTATCATTGATGTGCATGGCTTAATGCTGGCCTATCAGGGCGATGCGGAGGAAGCGGGGGCGATGATCGCCTTCAACGCGCCGTTGAGGGGCGGGCGGATCACGTCGGACGGTATCGCGCTCGAGGTCGGGGGCGATGCTCCGATGGAGCTTCTGGCCGAAGAGGTCGTGATCGCGGCCGGGCTTGGTGCCCAGGCTGCGGCGAGCGCTCTTGAAGGATATCCGAGCGAGGCGATCCTGCAGCTTCACCGGGTCAAGGGCAGCTACTTCTCGCTGACCGGCAAGGCCCCGTTCTCGCATCTGATCTATCCGGTTCCGGTGCCCGGCGGGCTGGGCACCCATGCCACGCTGGATCTTGGCGGGCGCATCAAGTTCGGCCTGGACGTGGAATGGGATGCGGACGAGGATTACGACGTCGATCCCGCGCGCGCGGAACTTTTCTATGAGACCGTGCGCCGCTACTGGCCGGGGCTTCCCGACGGGGCGCTGGTGCCGGATTATTCGGGCATCCAGTCGAAACTGTCGGGACGCGGAGAGGCAGGGCGTGATTTCGCCATTCACGGGCCTGAGACATATGGGCAGCGCGGTGTCGTGGCGCTGTTCGGCATCGAATCGCCGGGGCTGACCGCCTCGCTCGCCATCGGGGATCATGTGGCGGGTCTGCTTGGATATGGAGAAGCCCTATGACCGTTTCGATCGCTCTGATCGCGGCTATTGCGGAAAACGGCGTTATCGGCCGTGACAACGACATGCCGTGGAAGCTGTCGTCGGATCTCAAGCGCTTCAAGACTCTGACAATGGCGAAGCCGGTGGTGATAGGGCGCAGGACGTTCCAGTCCATCGGGCGGCCGCTTCCCGGACGGCCCAATATCGTGGTGACGCGCAATCCCGACTTCTCGGTCGAGGGTATCCACGTGGTTGCCTCGCTGGACGAGGGACTCGATCTCGCGCGCAAGCTGGCAGCTGAGGCGGGCGCCGACGAGGTCATGGTGCTCGGCGGCGGCACACTTTACGAACAGTCGATGGCGTCGGCTGACGTGCTCTACATTACCGAGGTTCATGCGACGCCCGAAGGGGACACACATTTTCCCGAAATCTCGCCTGACACGTGGCGCGAAGTGTCGCGCGAGGCGTGCCCGCGCGGGGAGCGTGACAACGCCGGAATAACCTTCATTACGTATCGGCGGGCGGATGGCTGATTTCTGGGGCGCAAGGCCGCGGATCCGGCGGATTTCGGGCCCCGATACTCTTAATTGCGGGGCACTTGGCTTCGCAGTGGTGAATTTGCGTAGCAAAACCCCACTTGCACGGAAGTTTCCGCCCGACACACTCTCATGACGGGCGGCTTGTGGGGGCTTCGGGTGTGCGTTCGTTGAAAGGTGGGGTCAACTCGCCTATAACCGCGGCCATGAAGTGTATGACACAACGGACCACGGTCCTTGCCAATTCTGGCGATCCATCGTGAGGAGCGATGAGGGCCGGCGACAAAGGATGTCTTGATGCCTTGGAGTAACCAGAGCGGGGGCGGCGGCTGGAAGGGTGGCAGCGGCGGCCCCTGGGGAAACGGCGGCGGAAACCAGGGCCCCTGGGGCAACGGTCCGCAGCGCGGCGGCGGTGGCGGCGGTAATCCGCCCGATCTAGAGGAGCTGCTGAAGCGCAGCCAGGACCGTTTGCGCACCGTCCTTCCCGGCGGCGGCGGTCATATGGGCGCCAAGGGTATCGCTCTGGCGATCGTCATTGCGGCCCTGGTCTGGCTTGCCACCGGTTTCTACCGGGTCGAGCAGGAGGAGCTGGGCGTGGAACTGGTCTTCGGCAAGGTCGAAGCGCGAACCCAGCCGGGTCTGAACTACAACTGGCCCTATCCGGTCGGTTCGGTCTACACGCCCGCCGTGACCCGCGTGCGGGAGACGAATGTCGGCACGCAGGAATACGTCACTTCGCGTGGCGTCTCCTCCAACGACGTGCCGCAGGAAAGCATGATGCTCACGGGCGACGAGAACATCGTCGACGTGAACTACAAGGTGCAGTGGCGCATCAAAGACGCGGTCGCCTATCTCTTCAACATCGAGGATCCGGAAGGCACCGTGAAGGCGGTGGCGGAAAGCGCGATGCGCGAGGTCGTGGGTGTGGGCAAGATCGACGATATCCTGACCGAGAACCGCGCGCCGATCCAGCAGTCGGTTCTGAAGCTGATGCAGCAGACGCTCGACAGCTACAATGCCGGCATCGACGTGACCAACGTGCAGATGCAGAAGGTCGATCCGCCGACCCAGGTGATTGACGCCTTCCGCGATGTGCAGGCCGCGCGTGCCGACCAGGAGCGTATCCAGAACGAAGCCCAGGCCTACGCCAACAAGGTCGTGCCGGAAGCTCGAGGCGAGGCGGCGCAGGTTCTGGAAAAGGCCAACGCCTATCGTGGTCAGACCGTCGCGGAGGCCGAAGGTCAGGCCAACCGCTTCCTCAAGGTCTACGAGCAGTACGAGAAGGCGCCGGACGTGACGCGTGAACGCATCTATCTGGAGACGATCGAAAAGGTATTCCGCGACACCGACAAGGTGATCGTCGACGACGACCAGGGCAACGGCGTCGTGCCGTATCTGCCGCTTGAACGACTGGGACGGACGGGAAGCAGTACCGCCGGAACCTCCTCCAGCAAGGGAGGCAACTGATGAAAAACGGTTTCTTCGGTTTCGTCGCAATCGTTCTGATCGCGGCCGCGGTTCTCGCCTATCTGTCGTTCTTCGTGGTGAACCCGACCCAGCAGGCGCTGGTCCTTCAGTTCGGTGAAATTCGCCGTACCGCTAAGAAGCCTGGCCTCTACATCAAAGTTCCGTTCGTGCAGAACGTGGTGTTCTTCGACAACCGCGTGCTCGATCTGAACATGGAGCCCAAGGAAGTGATCGCGGCGGACAAGAAGCGTCTCATCGTGGACGCCTTCGCCCGCTATCGCATCGAGAACCCCGTGCTGTTCTTCCAGACGGTGAACAACGTGCGTGAGGCGGATCTGCGCCTGTCGACCTTCCTCGACGCATCGCTGCGTTCGGAACTCGGCCGTTCGTCCTTCACCGACGTGGTGCGCGACAAGCGTGCGGAGTTGATGGAGGCGATCCGCAAGAATATCGACCGCCGTGCAGAGGAAATCGGCGTCAACGTGGTGGATGTGAAGATCCGCCGCGCGGACCTGCCGGGGGCCAAAAGTCAGGCCGTCTTCCGCCGCATGCAGACGGAACGTCAGCGTGAGGCGACCGAGATCCGCGCCCAGGGTGAGGAGCAGTCGCGCCGCATCCGTTCGCGTGCCGATCGCGACGCCACGGTCATCGTGGCCGAGGCCAAGCGCGATGCGGAAAAGATTCGCGGTGACGGCGATGCGGAACGCAACCGCATCTTCGCCAAGGCCTACAGCAAGGATCCTGACTTCTTCGTTTTCTATCGGTCCATGCAGGCCTATCTGACCGGCATGAGCTCGAACGACACGCGGCTTGTGATCTCGCCGAATTCGGACTTCTTCCGGTACTTCCGGGGGCCGAAGGGAACGGCGGATGCATCCGGCAAGAGCGGTGCTCCGGCGGCTAGTGCCGGCGCACAATGAAGGACTTCGTTACGGCGCTCGGGCTGGTACTTGCCATAGAGGGAACCCTCTACGCGCTTCTGCCCGGCGCTTTGAAACGCCTGATGGCCCAGGCGCAGGAGACACCGGATCAGGTGCTGCGCCTGGCCGGTCTCGCTGCGCTGGCGACGGGCGTTTTCGTGGTGTGGTTCGTTCGCGGGTGAACGGGCCGATCCTCGTCCGGAGCCGGACGGGCGTTTCGGTTTGACGGGAAGCTGACGTCAGTGTGACTGCGAACGCGCGTCAGGGTCGATTTTCGACCGCAATTCGGGTTTCATTGCGTCATAAGATTCCAATCGGTTTTCAACGGCCGCGCTCAATGTGGCGGGGACGGTTGTCGTCACATAACAACGGATGCCTTGATCGGCACGACACCCAGTGGATAGGAGACTGGCATATGGCCTCTAAGGTCCGCACCGGATTCATGATCCGCAACTCCTTCATTGCGCTGGCGGCGCTTGCCGTGGGAGCCGGGCTGACCGGTTCTGCCCTGGCCCAGGACGCGGCGGGGACGAAAGCTCCGGCGGGGCTCTACGGCCCGTCTTCCGTCGCCGATCTGGCGGAAAATCTGCTCGATGCGGTGGTCAATATCTCCACCACGCAGGCGGTGGCGGCCCGGCGCTCCGTGCCGATGCCGCAATTGCCTGAAGGCTCGCCCTTCCAGGAATTCTTCGACGAGTTCTTCAATCGTCAGAACAAGGATCAGGATCAGCCGCGCCGGGTGCGTTCGCTTGGCTCCGGTTTTGTGATCGATGGCAAGAAGGGCATCATCATCACGAACAACCACGTGATCGAGGATGCCGACGAGATCACCGTCAATTTCAACGACGGCTCCAAGCTGACGGCGACGTTGATCGGGCGGGACAAGAAGACGGATCTGGCGGTTCTCAAGGTGGAGCCGAAAAAGGAGCTGAAGGCGGTGTCCTTCGGCGATTCCGACCATTCGCGCGTCGGCGACTGGGTGATGGCGATCGGCAATCCGTTCGGTCTCGGCGGAACGGTGACGGTGGGCATCGTGTCTGCGCGCAACCGCGACATCAATTCCGGTCCCTATGACAACTTCATCCAGACGGATGCGGCCATCAACCGGGGCAATTCCGGCGGACCGCTGTTCGACATGCAGGGCAAGGTGATCGGCATCAACACCGCGATCATCTCGCCGTCCGGCGGATCCATCGGCATCGGCTTTGCGATTCCCTCCGACACGACGCAGCACGTCATCGCCCAGCTTCAGAAGTACGGCGAGACGCGGCGCGGCTGGCTCGGCGTTCGCATTCAGCAAGTGACTGACGAGATCGCGGAGAGCCTGAGCATGGATCGCGCCCATGGTGCGCTGGTGGCAGGCGTCGATGACGCTGGGCCGGCCGGTGCCGCCGGGATCGAGTCGGGCGACGTCATCACCACGTTCGACGGCAAGGACGTTCCGGGGATGCGCGAACTGCCGCGCATCGTCGCCGATACCGAGATTGGCAAGGAAGTCGTCGTCGTCATCCTGCGCAAGGGCAAGGAAGTGACCCTCAGCGTCAAGGTCGGTCACCTGAAGGAGGGCGAAGTCGCTGCCGAGGACAATGGCACCGATCAGGGCCAGGTCGAGACGGTCGCCACCAACGTGCTCGGGATGGAGCTCACCGAGCTCAATGCCGAAAGCCGCGAGAAGTTCAAGATCGGCGAGGACATGAAGGGCGTTCTGGTTGACAGCGTCGACAGCGGCAGTGCGGCGGAAGAAAAGCGCGTGGTGGCGGGTGACGTCATCGTGGAAGTGGCGCAGGAGCCGGTCGCAACGCCCGAGGATGTGGCCAAACAGGTCGCCAAGCTGAAGAAGGAAGGGCGGCGCACGGTGCTGCTGCTGCTGTCCAACGCCAACGGCGAATTGCGTTTCGTCGCGGTGCGTACGCCGGGCGACGCCAAATAGGCGGAACGCTTTACGCGCACTCATCGGGGCATCTCTGGTCGGGGCGTGAACGAGACAGAAAGCTGGATCGACATCTGTGGATCCGGTTTTTTATTGCGGTGTCAGGCGTACCCTGCAGGGAGTAAAATTCTAGGAAAAGTCGGATTTTCGATTTTTCCGGAGAGGATGAAGGCGCGAACCGTCGGGGGATTTCGCTCTATGATATATGTAATTTTATAAAATTACATATATGAAGTGAGGGTAATCAACGGATATTGCCCTGATGCTTCCCGGCCCCTTCCGCTCGACAGTGATCGCCCAACCGGCATGGCGTCGGCTGATTGCCGTTCTCGTCATCCTCGCCGCGCTCTGGCTGGCAATCCTTTGGGCTGTCGCACTGCCGTGAGTATCCCCGAGATCCGCTTTGACAACGTGACGGTCACCTATGACCGGCATCCGGCGCTGCACCATGTTTCCGTTTGCTTCCTCCCGGCAGCCTCACCGCGATCGCGGGGCCGAACGGGGCGGGCAAGTCGACCTTGCTGAAGACCCTGATGCGCGAGCTTTCCCAGGTTGAGGGTAAGGTCGATCGCGGCGGTCTGACCGCGCGAGATTTCGGCTACTTGCCGCAGGCGGCCGCCGTCGACCGGCAGTTTCCTCTCACCATCGCCGATACCGTTTTGTTGGGCGGGTGGCGCTGGACAGGCCCCTCTGGTGAGGTGAGTAAGGCGCTGGCCGAGAACGCGCGTCAGGCGCTCGCGGCCGTGGGGCTTGCCGGTTTCGAGCGCCGCCATATCGGCGCCCTGTCGGGCGGTCAGTTCCAGCGCGTCCTTTTTGCCCGGTGCTTCTGCAGGATGCGCGCGTCGTCGTTCTGGATGAGCCGTTCACGGCCATCGACGAGCGCACCACTCGCGATCTCCTGATGCTCGTGCGGTGCTGGCACGGGGAGGGGTGCACGGTCATCGCCGTGCTTCACGATTTCGAGCCGGTGCGCGCGAACTTCCCCCCACCTTGCTGCTGGCGCCCGAGGCGATCGCGTGGGGCAAGACCTCGACGGCTCTTACCCCGCAGAACCTGTTGCGCGCCCGGGCCATGTCCGAGGACTAGGACGAGAACGCTCCGCTATGCATGATCGGGCGGGAGACGGCGGCATGAGCCTCTATGCCCTGGCAGCCGAGCCGTTCGTCGACTATGGCTTCATGCGCCGCGCGCTTGTGGCGAGCCTCGCGCTCGGCGTGGGATCGGGCCCTGTCGGCGTGTTGCTGATGTTGCGGCGAATGAGCCTTGCCGGCGATGCGCTGAGCCATGCCGTTCTGCCGGGCGCTGCCGTCGGCTTTCTCATTGCGGGCGGTCTGTCGCTTCCCGCGATGGGGCTTCGGCGCGGGGCTGAGCGTGGCGCTCCTGTCCGGTCTCGTCAGCCGCACGACCGTCCTCAAGGAGGATGCGACCTTCGCCAGCTTCTATCTGATGTCGCTGGCGCTGGGCATGCTCATCGTTTCCTTGCGCGGTTCGAACCTCGATCTGCTGCACGTGCTCTTCGGCACCATCCTCGCCTCGGTCACGCTGATCACGCTGAGCGTGGTTTACCGGCCGCTGGTCACCGAGTGCTTCGATCTGGGCTTCCTGCGGGCCGTCGGCGGGCGCGGGCCGCTTTATCACGTGCTGTTCCTGTTTCTCGTGGTGATCAATCTCGTGGCCGGGTTCTAGTCGCTGGGCACATTGATGGCGGTCGGCATGATGATGCTGCCTGCCGCGATCTCGCAGCTCTGGGCGCGCACGCTTCCCGGCATGGTCGTGGTCACGGCCGTCAGTGCCGTGCTCTCGGGCTATGTCGGCCTGCTCGTTTCCTACCATCTGCGCTTTGCTTCGGGGCCGACGATCATCCTGACCGCCAGCCTGATCTATTGCACCTCTCTCATCGTCGCCTCCGTCCGGGGCCATTCGACGCTTCATCAAACGCCCGAATCTGGCGGGTTGACTGATAAGGAGAATTTCCTTGAATACAAGAGTACGCTTCTTGCTCTGGCCGGCACCGTGGCCCTCACCATGGGCTCCATGGCCGTGGCCTCGGCCGAGACCATCAATGCCGTGGCGAGCTTCACCATCCTGGCGGATGTGGTGAAGAATGTCGGCGGCGACCATGTGAACGTGACGAGCCTGGTTCCTGTGAACGGCGATCCGCACGATTTCGAGCCCTCCCCGGAAGACGCCAAGGCGTTGAAGGCGGCAGCAGTAACCTTCCTCAGCGGTGAGGGCCTGGAAACCTGGTTCCAGCGCCTTGCCAAGGCGGCGGGCAACGAGAAGGAGCCGGTCGTGGTGTCCCGAGGGCATCAAGACGCACACGCTCGAAGAAGACGGCAAGACCGTTACCGACCCGCATGTATGGAATTCCATTCCCAACGTGCTGGTGTGGATCGACAACATCGAGAAAGCGCTTGCCGAGGCCGATCCGGCCGATACGGATGCCTTTGCCGCCAATGCCAAGAGCTATACCGCCAAGCTGAAGGCCGTGGATGCCGACATTCACAAGCGCATCGAGGCGGTTGCCAAAGACAAGCGGAAGGTTGTGACGAGCCACGACGCATTCGGCTACTACTCCGAGGCCTATGGGCGTTTCGATCGAAACGGAAGCCTCGGCCGTCGATGTCGCGGAGCTGATCGACCAGATCAAGGAAGAGGCCATCAAGGTCTACTTCCTCGAGAACTCCAACGATTTCGGTCTGGTGAAGCAGATCACCTCGGCCACGGGCGCGCAGCCCGGCGGGTAGCTCTATCCGGAAGTCCTGTCCGACAAGGACGGCCCGGCTCCCACCTACATCAAGCTGATGCAGTACAACACCGACGCGATCGTTTCCGCGATCTCGAAGTAAGTCGGCCGGCTCATAGAGCTTAGCGAAAGGCCCGCGGGACCGGTTGGTTCCGCGGGCCTTTTGTATGTGTGTCCCATCCTACGAGACGGGCCTGACGACCCTCCTCGGGATGACGTTATCGTGGTGTTGGTTTTGAAAGCGCGTGCACCACACACAACGTCATCCTGAGGAGGCGCGTCAGCACAGTCTCGAAGGATGGGACACAAAATCGATTTCTGACCTACGTCAGTCGATGGTGAATTCGTCCACGCCATAGCCCTGAAGATAGAGCAGCGCGGTCAGGTCACCGTGGTCGATACGGGCATCGGCCTGGACGGCGACGGCGGGTTTGGCGTGGAAGGCGACGCCGAGGCCCGAGGCCTGGATCATTGCGAGATCGTTTGCCCCGTCGCCCACCGCCATCGTCTGCGAGGGATCGAGACCGACTTCGGCCGTCAGACGCTTGAGGTGGCCGAGCTTGGCGTCCTTGCCGAGGATCGGTTCGTGCAAGGTGCACGCCAGCATGTCGCCGTCGGTTTCCAGCGTGTTGGCATGGTTCTCGTCGAAGCCGATCATTTTCGAGATCGCGCCGGTAAAATGCGTGAAGCCGCCGGAGACCAGCGCACAGCGCGCGCCGTCCGCCTTCATGGTCTGCACGAGTGTGCGACCGCCGGGCGTCAGCGTGATGCGCTGGTCGATGACGCGCTGGATGGCCGCGACCGGCAGGCCCTTGAAAACCGAAACCCGTTCGCGCAACGCCGGTTCAAACGCGATCTCACCGCGCATGGCGCGTTCGGTGATGGCGGCGATGTGCTCCTTGACGCCGACTTCGGCAGCCAGTTCATCGATGCATTCCTGACCGATCATGGTGGAATCCATGTCCGCCAGCAGCAGCCGCTTGCGCCGACCCTCCGCCTTCTGCACAAAGAGGTCGACCGGCAGGCCCGCCAGTTCGTCGCGCAGCGTGGCGAGGAAGTCGCCGTGGCCGGGAATGTCGCCGGCCTCAAAAGGCAGATCGGCAGCAATGCCGGGATTGAGAATGCGTGCCGGGCCGGCGCCGGGCGTCATATGCGAGAGCTTGCGCAGCAGAGCGTCGTCGACGGCCGGTTCCGCGGGGTTGGAAATGAGCGTTGCAATGTGTGACATGAAGGATCCGGGTGAGAGAATGGGCCGCAGGCGTGCCGTTCTGATAGCTGGTCCGACGGCGAGCGGCAAGTCGGCTTTGGCCTTGAAATTGGCCCAGGCTGTGGGCGGTGCCGTCGTCAATGCCGACAGCATGCAGATCTACCGCGATCTGCGCATTCTTTCCGCACGCCCGAGCGTGGAGGAGGAGCGGCAAGCAGAACACCGGCTTTACGGTCACGTTGCGGCAGACGAGCCCTATTCGGTGGGCCGGTGGCGCGACGAGGCGGAGCACGTTCTGGACGAGCTGGCAGAGCGGAACGTGCCGGCCATCGTTACCGGTGGGACCGGGCTTTATTTCATGGCGCTTGCGCAAGGTCTCTCCCCGGTGCCGCCGGTGGATGAGGCGGTGCGCGCCCATTGGCGGGGCTTGGTGGAGTGTGAGGGCGGCGAGGGGCTTCACGCGGATCTCGCCGCGCGCGACCCTGTCATGGCAGCGGCGCTGGAGCCTGCCGATATCCAGCGCATTCTGCGCGCGATCGAGGTGATCGAGACGACGGGGCGCTCGCTCAGCGATTGGCAGGCGGAGAAGGGGAAGACGGTGGTTGGGCCGGCTGCGCCTCGACTGGTCATCGCCCCGGATCGGGCCTGGCTGCATGCGCGGATCAACCAGCGCTTTGAGGCGATGGTGGACAATGGCGGGCTTGAGGAAGCCCACGCGTTGGTCGAGATGAACATCGATCCCTCCACGCCCGTGATGAAGGCGATCGGCGTGCGGCCGCTGGCCGAGGCCGCCACGGGTGCGCGCGATCTCCGCGAGGCGATCGAACGGGCGAAGACCGATACGCGGCGCTATGCCAAGCGACAGGAAACGTGGTTCCGCAACCAGATGGTCGACTGGCCACGAACCCGGCCGGAGGAGATCGACGAGACCGTGGAGAGTCTAGCCGCGATGCTGGAGAATGCGGAGCAATGAGCATTCCGGCGCCGCTTCGTGGATGCATTGCCGATGCGCGCTGGGTGTCGGAGCGCACCGCTGCGCGATTGCCGGAAACGCCGGGATCCTACGTGGTGCTGATCCGTTTCGGGAAGCGGCTGGCGCTGGATATGCCGGGGCTCGGCAATCCGGTTTTTGCGCGTGGCTGGTACGCCTATTGCGGTAGCGCGCATGGGCCGGGAGGCGTGCGGGCGCGGGTCTCGCGGCATTTGCGGCACGAGAAACGCCTGCGCTGGCATGTGGACCGGCTGACCGTTGCCGCAAGCGAAGTGCGGGCGGCAGCTTTCCAAGGTCTGAGTGAGTGCGATCTGGTGGGGGGGCTGCTGGCGGTGGAGTTCACGGTGCCCGTGCCGGGGTTCGGCAGCAGCGATTGTGCGACGTGTCCCGCGCATCTGTTGATGTGGGGGCGTGATGGGAAGGGAAGTGGAAGCGGAGCGGCTGCGCCGCACTGATTTCTGGATTCCGGATCAGCGCTCGGCTTTGCCTCACTTGTCCGGAATGAGGGAGGGGGCTGAGTTGTAAGCACACGCCGACTTGGAAACCGGATGCTGCTCGCACATCAGTCACGTCTGCTTAACAACTCCCCGCTTGCTCCTCATTCCGGGCGATCTGCCGCGAAGCGGCATGGCCAGACCCGGAATCCAGCGTGAGAAGCTGCGGCAAATTGCTCCTCTTTCTGGACAAGTGCGGCGAAGCCGAGCGCTGATCCGGAATCCAGAAATCAGTGCGGCGCAGCCGCTCCCATCCTCTTCCCTTCTCTCTCCGCCCCAAAGAAAAAGGGCCGGTGCGAGACCGGCCCTTTCCAATTCTCATTTGCCTTCCCGCTCAGCTCGCCTTGAGCGCGCCGCCTTGCGGGTTGGAGGACTTCATGCGCAGCGCGAGCCGGTTCATGGCCGAGACATAGGCGCGTGCGGAGGCGACGAGCGTGTCGGTATCCGCGCCCTTGCCGGTGGCGATGCGCCCGCCTCGAGACGGACGGAAACCTCCGCCTGTGCATCGACCGCACTCACCTGGTAGAGCGCCGGATGCGCCTCATGCGGCACGAAGGTGCGGATCGCCTTGAAGGTGGCGTCCACCAGTCCGTCGCCGTTGGCTTTCTTTGTGATGTGCTGGCCGTCGATATCCATGGTGATGATCGCCTTCTGCGGCCCGCCGGTGCCCGCGATGACTGTCAGTGCGATCACCTTGGCCATCTCCTCGCCCCGGGTGGAGATTTCATCCTCGACCAGAGCGGCGATGTCCTAGTCGTAGACGTTCTTCTTGCGGTCGGCGAGATCCTTGAACCGGCGGAAGGCGTCGGTAAACGCGTTGTCGCCCAGCTCGAAGCCCAGTTTCGGCCAGCTTCTCGCGGAAGGCATGGCGGCCGGAATGCTTGCCCATGACCAGCGAGGTTGCCTTCACGCCGACGTCCTCGGGCTTCATGATCTCGTAGGTCTCTGCGTTCTTCAGCATGCCGTCCTGGTGGATGCCGGACTCATGCGCGAAGGCGTTCCTGCCGACGATCGCCTTGTTGTACTGCACGGGGAAGTTGGAGACGGCCGAGACCAGTTTGGAGGCCCGCATCAGATAGTGGGAATCGATGGAGGTCGTGTAGGGCAGCACGTCGTGGCGGGTGCGGATCGCCATGACGATCTCCTCCAGCGCCGCGTTGCCGGCTCACTCGCCCAGCCCGTTGATGGTGCATTCGATCTGCCGCGCGCCCCCGGCAACACCGGCCAGCGAGTTGGCGACTGCCAAGCCCAGATCGTCATGGCAGTGGACGGAGAAGATCGCCTGATCGGAATTGGGAACCGTCGCGCGTACGCGCTCGAACAGGTCCTTGTATTCCAGCGGCGTGGTGTAGCCGACCGTGTCGGGAATGTTGATGGTGCTGGCGCCGGCCTTGATCGTGGCCTCCACGTAGCGGCACAGGAACTCGAATTCGGTGCGGGTGCCGTCCTCCGCGTTCCATTCCACGTCATCGACCCAGTTGCGGGTGCGGGCGACGCTGTCGTAGACGTGCTGCAGAACCTCTTCCGGCTCCAGTTGCAGCTTGTACTTCATGTGGATTGGGGAGGTGGAGATGAAGGTGTGAATGCGCGGCTGCGCGGCCGGTTTCACCGCCTCGTCGCAGAGATCAATATCCTTGAAGGCAGCGCACGACAGACTGGCGACGACCGAGTTCTTGGAGCGCCGGGCGATTTCCTGAACGCTCTCGAAGTCGCCGTTCGAGGCGACCGGGAGACCGGCTTCGATGATGTCGACGCCCATCGCGTCCAGGAGCTCCGCGACCTGCAGTCTTTCGTTGAAGGTCATCGATGCGCCGGGCAATTGCTCGCCGTCACGCAAGGTCGTGTCGAAGATCCGTACGTGTTCGGCGTCCGGGGCAGTCTGCGCGGGTTCATTGCCTGCGACAGTGTCGGTAATCATGGCGGGGTATCCTTCGGTTTCCTCGCTCCGGCCTTCTTTGTCTCAATGGGGGCCGGGTATAACCGTTCGTTCGGGCTATTGGCTCGGTATCTGCAATCCCCTGAGTGCCCGCCCTTCAAATCAAGGAGCAGTCGACGCTCAGGAGCAGATAAGGAGGAGCGCGCCGAGAAGCGAAAGGGAAAGAAGGGCAATGAGAGAGGGTCCGCCGCGCAGCCGCGCGTCGATCACAAGTGCCGTAATTTCGCGGCGGGCGATCATGGGTCCCGTCAATCTCCGCTTTGCTGTCCGATGTTCCGGCAAAAAGCCGCCGATTCAAGTCCTGTCCGACCAGTGTGGCCGCGACCCGTTATCGAACCATTAAACAAGGTGTTTAGGTGATTGCGATCGCTCGCGCAAGCGCCTTTGTGTGCGATGGGCGAGGGAGGCCCGTTTCAAGTGAAAAGAAAACGCAGCGTAAGGTCGTGCGACGGCATGCGCCCGTGGAACTCGGGGGTAGGTGCCTCGATCAGACGAAAAGTTCCCCGCGCGCGACGATCACGGCCTGACCGCCGATGCGGATGGCGCCCAGTTCGTTGCCTTCGATATCGATCTCGAGATCGATCAGCGAGGGGCGGCCCATTTCGAAGCCCTGTTCCACGCGGATGAAATGGGTGCCGTCGGTGGGCTTGTCGAAGGTGCGGATCACGCCTGCAAACGCGGCTGCGGCAGAGCCGGTGGCCGGGTCTTCGGTGATGCCCATTTCGGGGGCGAACATGCGGGCGCGGAAGGTGGTGCGGTGATTGCGGGTGTCGCGGCAGTAGAGGAAGGCGTTGTTGTGGTCGCCGTCGCCGAGCGCATCCACCCAGGCGGCGAGGTTCGGTCTGGCGCGGGCCAGCGCATCGAGCCCGCCGATGGGCACGAAGGCGAAGGGGACTCCGGCCTCGAATGTCGAGGGATGATGGTTCTCAAAGCCGATATCGACTGAGTTGAGGTTGAGAGCGGTCGCGACTTCCGCCTTGTCGCCCAGGCTGATGCCGACCGGTTTGGAGATGCGCGGGGCGTCGAATTCCGCGAACCCGGCGGCCTTCGGCGTCAGCTTCACGCCGCAGCGCACGGGGCCGACCTTTTCCTCCAGCACCACCATGGCGTCCTGCGCCTTCTCCACCTCGCCAAAGCGATCGCTCGCCAGCAGGATGGCCGTGCCGACGGTGGGATGCCCGGCGAAGGGCAACTCGCGTGCGGGGGTGAAGATCCGGATGCTGGCGGAGTGGGCCGGGTTTCTGGCCGAGAAGACGAAGACCGTTTCCGACAGATTGAATTCCGCCGCGATCTTCTGCATCGCCGCGTCGTCCAGCCTGTCGGCCTCCAACACGACTGCCAGCGGATTGCCCGCAAGTGCCTGGTTGGTGAAGACGTCGAGGATAGCGTAGGGTCGCGACATCAGGCTTGTTCCCGGCTTCAGGTTGGCATTCGGATCGGCGTGGGGGAGACTCCCTTAACGCCCTCCAATACCTGAAAGCGGGGTAGCGCGGCCAATAAAATATCTTTTCCCGGGGTCGGAATTCGTCGCAGGCGTCACGTCAATTCGGCGAGCTTCGCCGAAGAGTGCTGCGGAACAGTTGGATTTTCTCCGAAAATCCCGGGAAAAAGCGTTCTTTTTGAAGCGCTTCGCGTTTCGGTCGCTTCCGTCCCTTATCCTTAATTTTACGTAAACCCGGTGGCGCGCTCTCAACGAGCGTTGGGTCGAGGTGTGACTGTTGTCGGATGCTAAGAGGTCGCAGTTGGGCGATTCATTCCCTTAAGTAAACCTACATATTTTAACGTTAAAATTTCCATAGATATAATAACTGATAGAGTGAGATCCGTCCTGCATGTGAGGAAATGGCGATGAAAACGATCCGAGCCAAATTGAGTCTTGTTATCATGGGGTTGTCGATACTTGCATCTGTTGCGATTTTCGGGGTCACTCAGTGGGTGTCCGGTCATATGGCCGAAACCGTGCTCACGCGAGAGGTCGTTGGCGCCGAGCAACAGTTGAAGGCGACGATCGCATCAGAAAGCCGCCAGGCGTTGATGCTGGCGAGCCTCGTTGCCGGGGATGCCGGGGTGCAGGAGAAATTCGCCGCCGGAGACCGGGACGGTCTCGCGCGCGAATTCGCGGCTTCATTCTCGGATTTGAAGACAAACTTCGGCGTTCGCCAGTTCGAGTTCCATCTTCCCCCCCCCGCGACCTCGTTCCTGCGGGTGCACAAGGTGGAGAAGTCAGGCGACGACCTCTTGGGCTTCCGCAAGACCGTGGTCAAGATCAACGAGGCGGCCAAGCCTGTCTGGGGGCTGGAAAAGGGCGTCGCGGGGATCGGCAACCGCGGTGTGGTGCCGGTGTTAAAGGACGGCAAGCATATCGGTTCGGTGGAATTCGACCTCGGCTTTCACGAGAAATTCGTCGCGTCCTTCACCAAGGAGAGCGGATACCGGTTGGCTGTTCTTCGCCCGTCGACGGGCGGGTATGACGTCATCGGCTCGACCTTACCGAAGACGGTTGCCCCCAAGACGCTGATGGGTGAACTGACGGGTGAGGGAAGCAGCGTCGAGAGCGGCGACTTCCTGATCATTCGCTTTTCGCTGAACGATTATTCGGGCAAGCCAATCGCGGTCGCTCTTCTCGCCAACGATCAGTCCGCCTATCACGCCATTGCCCTCACCGCGAAGGTCACCGGTATCGCGCTGAGCGTGCTGCTTTTCGCGGTCGCGGGATTGATCCTCTATTTCGCCAACCGCTCGGTGCTGCGTCCGTTGAAGGGCGTGGCTGGCGAGATCGTCGCTCTTGTGGGCGGAGAACGCGATATCGAGGTGCAGGGCACGAAGCGCGCCGATGAGATCGGCGACATGGCCTGTGCGGTCGATATCTTCCGTGTCAACGCGATCGATCGGGAACGGCTGGAGGCGGAACAAAGCCATAGCCAGAAGGCGCGGGAGGCGCGTCAGGAAGGCATCGAGCAACTCATCGAGACGTTCCGCGCCACCTCGCAGGAGCTGCTTTCCTCCGTCGAGGAGAGCAACAGCAGCCTTCAGTCGATGGCAACAGGTCTCGAAAGCGTTGCCGCATCGAGCGCGGAACAGGTAAGCGGGGCGGCGGAGGTTTCCGGTGAAGCTGCGGGGAATGTGCAGACCGTGGCTTCGGCAGCCGAAGAGCTGTCGTCCTCGATCTCGGAAATCTCCAACTAGGTCGTGTGCACCACGGAAATCGTCGCTCAGGCCAACAGCGCGGCGCAGTCGAGCAACGAGAAGGTGACCAGTCTGGCGCTTTCGGCCCAAAGGATTGGCGACGTGGTCTCGCTCATCCGTGATATCGCGGAGCAGACGAACCTGCTTGCGCTCAATGCGACGATCGAAGCGGCGCGCGCAGGCGAGGTCGGACGGGGCTTTGCGGTGTTGCGGCGGAAGTGGAGGAACTGGCCACCCAGACCTCAAAGGCGACGGAAGAAACCGTGGATGCGATCGGCACGATCACGGGCACCATGGATGAGGTAAACGGCTATACCTCCGCGATTGCCGCCGCAGTGGAGCAGCAGGGTGTCGCGACGGTGGAAATCAGCCGGAACATCCAGAACGCGGCCGAGTTGACCCAGACGGTCGTGCGCAATATCGGTTCACTTGATGAGGCGGTGCACGAGACCAACAAGTCGGCGGCCTCGATGCTCACCGCGAGCGGAGATGCGGCGGCAAAGTCGGCGACGTTCCGCGAAGAAATCGCGCGGTTCCTGAAATAACAAAGCCCCGCCCGGAATGTCCGGGCGGGGATTGATTTTTTTGCTGGCGAACCTGACGGTTCGAGGTTTGCTGTCTTAGTTCTTCGACTTGTCGACCAGGGCGCCCTGCTTGATCCAGGGCATCATGCCGCGCAGCTTCTCGCCGACCTGCTCGATCTGGTGAGTGTCATTGTTGCGACGGGTGGCCTTGAAGTGGGCCTGACCGGCCTTGCATTCCTGCATCCACTCGGAGGTGAACTGGCCGAACTGGATCTCCTTGAGAACCTTCTTCATCGCGGCCTTGCTCTCGTCGCCGATGACGCGCGGGCCGGACTTGTACTCGCCCCACTCAGCGGTGTTGGAGATCGAGTAGTTTATGTTGGCGATGCCGCCCTCGTAGATGAGGTCGACGATCAGCTTCATCTCGTGCTGGCACTCGAAGAAGGCCATTTCCGGCGCATAACCGGCCTCGACCAGCGTCTCGAAACTGGCGCGGATAAGCTCGACCAGGCCGCCGCACAGAACAGCCTGCTCGCCGAAGAGGTCGGTCTCGCACTCTTCGCGGAAGGTGATCTCGATGATGCCGGCGCGATCGGCGCCGAGGCTCGCCGCATAGGCGATGGCGATGTCATGCGCGTTGCCAGAGGCGTCCTGCGCCACAGCAACCAGTTTCGGCATACCGCCGCCGCGCACATACTCGGAGCGCACAGTGTGGCCCGGGCCCTTCGGGGCGATCATGATCATGTCGACGGTCGACTTCGGCTCGATCAGGCCGAAATGGATGCTCAGGCCGTGGGCGAAAGCAAGGACGGCACCGTCGCGAATGTTCGGGGCGATGTGCTCCTTGTAGATGTCGGCCTGAAGCTCGTCCGGGGTGGCGACCATCATCAGGTTGGCCCAGCCGGCGGCCTCAGCAACGCTTTTGACCGTGAAGTCGTAGGCTTCGGTCTTCTTGGCGGAGGAGGAACCGGCGCGCAGCGCAACGGCAACTTCCTTGACGCCGGAATCCTTCAGGTTCAGCGCGTGGGCGCGACCCTGGGAACCGTAACCGATGATGGCGACCTTCTTTTCCTTGATGAGGTTGAGATCGGCATCCTGATCGTAATAAACGCGTATGTCTTCTCCTTCAAAACGTTAGTTTTATTCAGTTTTGTAGCCGCCGCGACCCGGGCGCGTGTGGAGTGTGTCGGTAGTTTCAAGAGGGCGATAGAACCTCCACGGAACGCTCGGTTCCGTAGAGGCGGTAGAACCGGTTGACGGCCGTTTTGGCCTGAACGGCGAAATCCTCCTCGCCCTGCTCAAGCGCATCGCCGAGCAGCAGGCGGACGTGAACATCGCGCATGATCAGGCCATAGAAGGTGGAGTAGGCGGCTACGGCGTCGGGAAACTCGAGATGGCGCTGGCGCGGACCGGCCACCAGCAGCGCACGGCCGCGCGCGGTTACCGAATGCTTGCTGCGCTCGACCAGCAGCCGGCCGAGCGGCGATTCCGGGTGCGAGGCCTGGCCATGGCGAGGCGGTTCAGCGCCAGCGACACGTCTCCGGCCAGAACCGAGAGAAGCTCATGGGCGAAGGTGACGAGACGGCGGCGATAGCTTGCGGCATCGAGCGCGCTTTCGCCGGCGCCCAACGGGCGCACCTTGGAGGCCTGAAAGGTCACCACGGTTTCCAGCAGACCGTCGCGGTCGCCGGACCATTTGTAGAGGGATTCCTTGGAGCAATTGGCTGCGCGTGCGAGCCCCACCGCCTGGCGCGGTGTGAAGCCGCTGTCATCTGCGGCCGGAGTGGTGGCGCGTGGCATGGCACTTCCCAAGGCCATTGATACGGCCGGGCTCTCTGGCGGTCCGGCTCGAATTCGGGTGCGGTGCGTATCGGATATGGCGCTTTGAACATGCCGAAAAGCCCCTCCCAAAAACCGAACCGTACCGTACGGTTCTGGGACATGACGCCAATGCGCAATGTTGTCAAGCGGCGTATCCGCGCGAAGATGCCGCAAGGGCAATTCAAGGGCTGTGGGAGGGTGGATTGGCGAAGGAAGGGAAGCTTGCTGAGGGAGAAGGGGAGTGAGGAGGTGGCAGGCGAGATTGGATTTGGTGGGCGGTGATGACGGAAGAGGGAAGGCAAGAGAGGTGGTTTTGGGGAGGTCGGTTGAGAGGAGAGGCAACTGGCGGCGTGGGAGGTGAGGACATGCAGCGCAAAGGTGAGGTGCGGGTGCCGCTCGCAAGAAGTGTCATGCGGGAGCTAGATGCCGGGCATGCAATAGAGCGAGGGGATTGGGCGCATGGGAACATTGAGGCAGTCGGTCCCCTAACGTCTTCGGGGATAAACGGGAGAGTTCCAAGGTTAAGGAGAGAGGCACGGACAAGGGAGAGGGCGCACACAAGATGGGCCCTGGCTTCGGGCACGTTTTACCCCCCGAATGTCATCCCCGCGGAGGTGGGGATCCAGCACTCTGTGAACGCTGACATTTCATTCGATCCGCAAAACCTGGTGGTTACTGAATCCCCACCTGCGCGGGGATGACATTCGGGGGGAGGGGTGTTTCTCGTATCCTCGTCTGGGCCTGTTTGATGCGCCTCTTCGGTGGGCCGCGCTCATCGACGCAAAATTCATGCGGTCGGCTCTTGCAATTCGATAGTAATAAGATTTATCTTATAACTATCAAAACATGTTTTGTAGTATATTAAATGAAAGAATATGGACACAGAGGCAGGCGTCGTGACGGGAGTTGCGGTGAGGGTTCCGGTGGTGGTCACGGCCGAGGCGGGCGCGGACACGGTGGACGCGGGCGTCGGCGGATGTTCGACGGCGGTGAGCTGCGGCTGGTTCTGCTGAAGCTCATCGCGGAGACGCCCCGCCACGGCTACGATCTGATCCGTGTCATCGAAGAGCGCACGAGCGGTGCCTATGCGCCGAGCCCCGGCGTCGTCTACCCGACGCTAACGCTGCTGACCGACATGGATCTGATCACGGAGACGGCGAGCGAGGGCGCCCGCAAGCTCTTCGCCACGACCCCGAAGGGCATCGAGCATCTGGAAAAGCAGAGCGAAGCGATCGAGGCACTTTTCAAGCGGCTGGATGCGGTTTCGCAAGAACAGGAGCGCACCGACGTGGTACCCGTACGCCGGGCCATGCACAATCTGCGCGCCGTGCTGCAGAACAGGCTCACCGCGGGGATGGAAGAAGAAAAGCTTCAGGCCGCGGTCGCGCTGATCGACGAGGTTGCGGGTAAGATCGAACGGCTGTGACGATCTTGAACGCGCCGGCCCGCCGGGGGCTTTTGGAGATCTCTGACAAAGTGTCCGGCGGGACCTGCGCCCCCGATATCCGGCTTATTCCGGCTTTTGCCGTGCGTCGTAGGCGGTTCTGGACGCGGCCACCCGGTCGTGGTTTTCCAGGGCCCAGGTGCCGAGCGCGCGCAAGGGAACCAGCAGGTCCCGTCCCAGATCGGTGAGGTCGTATTTCACCTTGGGCGGAATGGTCGGATAGACGGTGCGGGTCACGTAGCCGTCGCGTTCCAGACCGCGAAGCGTCGCGGTCAGCATCTTCTGGGAAATGCCGTCAATGGCGCGCTTGATCTCCATGAATCTTTGGCATCCCTTGCCCAGCAGCATGACGATGTGAACGCTCCATTTGTCGCCGACCAGCGAGATCACCTCGTTGGCGCGGGCGCATTGTCTCGGCTTGTGCGCTTGCGAAGAAGCGGGCGCTATCTGTGTGACTGCGCCGTTCGCCGTGATCGCGGGTTCTTTTTCTTCCGTTGCGTAATTCATTGGTCTTTATTCGGAAACTCGAACGATACTCGGTATCGTCAAGGTGCCTAGGGGAGGGAAAAGTGCCATCTTGCGATGCGGTATGAACTCCCTCATGTGGGAGGGTGGTTACCAATGTATACGGGGCATTCCTCAATGAAAACTGTAGCTGTGCTCGTCGGCTCGCTTCGTACGGGCTCCCTGAACCGCAAGTTCGCCGAAAGCTTTGCCAAGCTGGCGGCAGGCAAGCTTGAATTCAAATTCATCGAGATCGGCGATCTGCCGCTCTACGATGAAGACCTGTGGGAAAATCCGCCCGCACCGGTGTTGCGGCTGAAGAAGGATATCGAGGGCGCCGACGGCGTTCTGTTCGTCACGCCGGAATACAACCGCAACTATTCTCCGGCCATCGACAATGCGATCCACTGGGGGACGCGTCCCTGGGGACAGAACTCCTGGACCGGCAGACCTGTGGCCATCGCCGGCACCTCGCCGGGAGCCATCGGTGCCGCCGTCGGCCAGTCCCAGCTCAAGCAGGTTCTGGTCGTGATCGGCATGGCCGTCATGGGGCAGCCGGAAGTCTATTTCTCTTACAAGGAAGAGTTGTTCGACGAGGCGGGAAATGTCGTCAACGAACAGACGGCAGCCTTCCTGCAGAACTTCGTCGATAGCGTCGCAGCCAGGATCGACCGGGTCGGCTGAGTCGAGCAGCATTGCCGTCGCGGGCGGGCTCGCGACGATCTCCTCTTTAGACGATCTCCTCTTTACTTGCCTCGAACCTGCCGTACTCGCCGACCATTGTCGTTAGTCCTACGGTCTGCGGGTACCGCTTTCCAAGTGTCGCCCGATCCGATACTTCTTTCACAAGAACGCGGATAGGGCTTGAGTCGAATGTTGATCCCGAGGCGCGTTTTCTTTGCGTTCTTTCGGCGTGGCTTTTCTTTATCCAAGTATTGAATGCTTGTTCGCGAGGCTTCTTCGGAACGTGTTCCGCCACTGTTGCGCGGTGGGGAAGGTACCAGTACGGCGATTGACTATCGGCGGCTCTTTGATGAACTGCCGACACCCTACATGGTGCTCGACACCGAGCTGCGTTTCAGGGACGTGAACAAGGCCTATCTGAAGACGACCGGACGCAACCGGGAAGATCTGATCGGCCGATACATATTCGATGCGTTTCCCGGCTCCGAGGAGGAGACCGCTCCACTGGAAGCGGCTCTGAAGCAGGCTCTGACGGGCGAGATGTCTCTTGTCGAGCGTCTGTTCTTTCCGATTGCCCTGTCCGGCGAACAGGACGGGAGACGCGAACTGTAGTGGACGTGCCGGAATGTGCCGGTCTACGGCGACGACGGTGAGATCTGCGGCGTTGCGCAGCATGCGATGGATGTGACGGAAGACGTTGCGGCCGAGTAGATGAACGACGCGGTGTCCCACGAGTTCGTCCATCGCATCGAGAATCTGCTTGCTACGATCACCGTCATTGCGCGGCGCACGGCCGCCCATGCGCGCACGATGGAGGATTTCACCTCCGTGTTCGGTCAGCGCATCGGTGCGATGGCGCGCACCCACCAGCTTCTCGTCGATGGCGGTTGGGACGGCATGCTGCTGTCGGATCTGCTGGAAGGCGAGCTGACGCCGTTTCGCAACGAGCGGCGCAGCACCATCACCTTGCGCGGCCCGCGCGTGATGCTGACCTCCACCCAGGCACAGGCGCTGGGCATGGCCTTCCACGAATTGTCGACCAATGCGGCGAAATACGGCGCCTTTGGCGGTCCGACGGGGCGGCTCGATGTGCGATGGACGCTGGGCGGCTGCGATCTCAAGATCGAATGGGTCGAGGACGGGCTCGAAGGCGTTCAGGCGCCGGAGGCGACCGGCTTCGGCTCGCGCATTATCGATGAGGTGATGCCGACGCAGGTCGAAGGCGAAGTTCAACGCTCCTTCACCCTGACCGGCATGCGCTGTTCCATCGTCGTTCCCATGCGCAGGGCGGCGCGTTCGTAGCTGCCTTCCCGCACGGCTTTCGATCCGCGGATCCGCAATTTGAACGCTGCGATCGGGGTGATCGATGCTCTATGCGAAATTTTCGTCAAGCGTGGGTGCCTGCGACGAAATATTTGCACTTTTACGCTTGACCCTCCATCCCCGCGTGCTTAGGGTCTGCCGCATCGTGGTCGGGTGTCCGATCGCGGAGGGGTTTTACGTATGAAGACGCTGATTCTTGTAAGGAACGCGCACGCAGCCGGGATGGCCTGAGGGCATCGGGAACGGTGTTGTGCGCAACAGGGCCCTCGAGGCCCTTTTTTATTGCCTGAGTGTCCACGGAACAGGGGGCCGCCGGGTTGGACTTCGAGGCCCTTCCTGCGGGCCGGAAAGCCGGGCAGGGCCGGCAATGAGAACGAGGACGAAACAATGACACGGGAGATGACGGGCGCCGGGATGGTTCTGCAGGCGCTGAAGGACCATGGTATCGAATATCTGTTCGGATATCCTGGCGGTGCGGTGCTCCCCATCTACGACGAGATCTATCAGCAGGACGACATCAAGCATCTGCTCGTGCGCCACGAGCAGGGCGCTGGTCATGCGGCGGAGGGCTATGCGTGTTCCACGGGTAAGCCGGGCGTCGTGCTGGTCACGTCGGGCCCAGGGGCGACCAACATGGTCACCGCGCTGACCAATGCGATGATGGATTCGATTCCTCTCGTGTGTATTTCCGGCCAGGTTCCCGTTTCGCTGATCGGATCCGACGCCTTCCAGGAATGTGATACGGTCAGCATCACGCGGCCCTGCACCAAGCACAACTGGCTGGTGCGCAATATCGAGGACCTGCCGCGCATCCTGCATGAGGCGTTCCAGGTCGCCACCACGGGGCGTCCGGGGCCGGTCGTCGTCGACATCCCGAAGGACGTGCAGTTCACCACCGGCGAATATCAGGGGCCGAGCCGCGTCGAGCACAAGACCTACCGCCCGCAGGTGAAGGGTGACATGAGCGCCATCCGTCATGCGGCGGAGCTGCTGGCCTCCGCGCGCCGGCCGACCCTGTTCACCGGTGGCGGCGTGATCAATTCGGGCCCGGAAGCCTGCCAATTGCTGCGGGAACTGGTTCAACTCAGCGGCGTGCCGATCACCTCCACATTGATGGGGCTGGGCGCCTATCCGGCATCGGGTGATGCGTGGCTCGGCATGCTGGGCATGCACGGCACCTACGAATCCAACATGGCGATGCACGATTGCGACGTCATGGTCGCCGTCGGCGTGCGCTTCGATGACCGCATCACCGGGCGTTTCGATGCGTTCTCGCCCAATTCCACCAAGATCCACATCGATATCGATCCTTCCTCGATCAACAAGAACGTCCCGGTCGATCTGCCGATCGTCGGCGACGTGGGGCACGTTCTGGAGGATCTCGTCCGGATCTGGCGCTCGTCCGCACTGAAGGTGAACGAGAATTCGCTGAAAGCGTGGTGGAAACAGATCGACGTGTGATGGGCGCGCGATTCGCTCGCCTACAAGCCCAACAGCGATGTCATCATGCCGCAATACGCCATCCAGCGGCTTTACGAGGCGAGCAAGGGGCACGACACCTAACATCACGACGGAAGTCGGCCAACACCAGATGTGGACGGCGCAGTTCTTCGGTTTCGAGGAGCCGAACCGCTTCATGACGTCCGGCGGTCTGGGCACGATGGGCTACGGCCTGCCGGCGGTGGTCGGCGTGCAGACGGCGCATCGCGACGCGCTCGTGGTCGACACTGCGGGCGACGCCCCCATCCTGATGAATATCCAGGAGCTCTCCACCGCCGTTCAGCACGGATTGCCGGTGAAGGTCTTCATCCTGAACAATCAGTACATGGGCATGGTGCGCCAATGGCAGCAATTGCTGCATGGCAACCGGCTGTCGAATTCCTATACGGAATCGCTGCCCGATTCCGTCAAGCTGGCGGATGCCTACGGCGCCGTCGGCATGCAATGCTCCAAACCGGGTGATCTAGACGACGCGATTGCGGAGATGATCTCCACCGACCGGCCGGTCATCTTCGATTGCCGCGTCGCCAACCTCACCAACTGCTTCCCGATGATCCCGTCGAGCAAGGCGCATAACGAAATGCTGCTGCCGGATGAGGCCAATGACGAGGCGATCGCCTCGTCATTTCCGACGAAGGCAAACTTCTCGTCTGATCAGGGGGAACGGATATGAACGCACAAAACCTAAACGCGCCTTCGACCTACTTTCTTACAAAGGTGAGCGACGACGTGGAAACGCATACGCTTTCGGTGATCGTGGACAACGAGTCGGGCGTGCTTGCACGCGTGATCGGCCTGTTTTCCGGGCGCGGCTACAACATTGACAGCCTGACCGTGTGCGAGATCTAGCACGAGCAGCACCTGTCGCGCATCACCATCGTGACGACCGGCACGCCGATGATCATCACGCAGATACGTCACCAGCTTGAGCGGCTGGTGCCGGTGCACCGGGTGGTGGGACCTGACCGTCGAAGCGCGTGAGAACAGCCAGGAGAAGCTGCTGGAGCGCGAACTGGCACTGATCAAGGGAAAGGGGGCCGGCGAGAAGCGTCTGGAGGCCCTGCGCCTCGGAGATGCTTTCCGCGCCAATGTCATCGACGCGACCACCGAGCATTTCACCTTTGAGATCACCGGGCGCACCTCCAAGATCGAGCAGTTCATCCAGATCATGCAGCCGCTCGGGCTGGTGGAAGTCTCGCGCTCGGGCATCGCCGCCGTACAGCGCGGGCCGGGCGGGTTCTGATCCGCACCCGGCAATTCGGAATTGATGCATGCGCCCCTTGTCCCGACCGGACGAGGGGCGTTTTGCGTTTGAGGGGACTGTGTCGGGGGAGGCCCATCACGAAGTCTCCAAAACGTCCTGCGACAATCTGTCCGGTGCGTCACCTTGTACCTGACGTGACGGGATGTTAGGCCCGAAAGCGTTCGACGGCGCTTGGCCGATATGGTCCGCCCGCCTGAGCCTGTCCGCACAGTCGAGGGCCCCGATGACCGCAAATTCTCCGCACGAGGAATCTGATCCGAACGCATCTGCGTCCGAGGCGTCATCGCGGCGTGGTGATGCTGGCTGTTGCGATGCTGAGCGTCATGGTCGGGCTCGTCATCTATTCGCCGACGCTCTACCGCATGTTCTGTGCCGCAATGGGCTACGGTGGAACCGTCAATCGGGCGACGACCAAGCCGATTGCGGAAAAATTCGGAAGGGCGCACCATCAAGGTGCACTTTGATGCCAATGTCGCTGGGCTCGACTGGGACTTCGTACCGGAAAAGCACAGTATCGAGATCCGTATCGGTGAGGCGACCAAGGTCTGCTACACCGCGCATAACCGCTCCGATCATCCGATCGTGGCGCGGGCGACCTACAACGTCACGCCTTATTACGCCGCGCCGTATTTCTTCAAGATCGAGTGCTTCTGCTTCACCGAGGAAAAGCTGGAGCCGGGCGAGACGGCGCGGATGCCGCTGGTCTTCTATGTCGATGAGGAGATCGAAAAGGACGAGAGCGTGCGCAAGACGCAGGAAGTGACGCTGTCCTACACCTTCTTCAAGAGCAACGATCAGTCCCCCGCCAACCTGGCATCGGCGCGGGCGTTGAAGGCGGGATCGCAAAAGCTCGACACGCAACTGACGGCGAGCGGAAAGGCGGACTTCAGCGTCGATCCCAAGCGCGTGGGATCGGGCAGCCCGGTCGTGCGGTGAGTGTGCTCGCGACCTCGGCAAAATCCGAAATATGGGAGGAGACGACATGCTGACGCGGATCATTCGCGCGGTGATACTGGCCGCCGTTCTGGTGCCGACGGGCACCGGCCTTGCGATGGTGCACGGCTACAAGCTGGGTTCGTTCAGGATCGGCCATCTGTGGGCGCCGCCGAGCGAAGCCGGACACGGCGTGCCCGTCTACGGGGCGATCCTCAACATGGGCAAGGCGTCCGTGACGCTGGCGGGCGCCACGGCAGAGATCGGCAAGGACGTGCGCGTTCGTCGCCTCGATCATGGTGAGGCGGCCTATTCCGACACCGTCTCCTTCCTGCCGGGCAAGCCTCTGGCCTTTGCCAAGTGGCGCGAGCATCTGTTCGTGGAAGACAATTCCGCATCGTTTTACACCGGCGATCACTTCAAGATGACCCTCGATTTTGCGAAGGCAGGCAAGATCGATGTCGAGGTTTTGGTCGAGGCGACGCCAAGCGACTGAATAACGGCCTGAATCTGCAACCTGAGCGGATCGTTTGCGCCGTTGCTGGGGGGATGTCGTGTGCGTGGCGGGCGCCGATTTCCCGGACGGGGGCCGTTGATCTCGCGCGGCCTTGGCGTATAAGTCTGGGCCGCACGCCGGATCCGGCGTCGCTACCATACCTATCAAGAACGAAAGTAGATGCCGATATGAGCAATGGCCTCTCCCGTCCCAAGAACCAAATTCGCTGGCTGCTGCTTGAGGGCATTTCCCAATCGGCGATCTCGGTGCTGAACGAAAACGGCTACCACAATGTCGAGCGGGTCCAGATCGCCTACGACAAGGACGCGCTGATCGAGGCCCTGCAGGGCACGCAGATTGTCGGCGTTCGGTCTCGTTCGTAGCTGACCGAGGAAGTGCTGGCCGCCACCAATTCGCTGTTTGCCATCAGCTGCTTCTCGGTGGGGACGAACCAGGTTGACCTGCACTATGCCAAGAAGCGCGGCATCCCGGTTTTCAACGCACCGTTTCCCAACACCCGCTCGGTCGCTGGACGAAGTCGGCGGTGGGCTCGTGCGAGGTCCGCGGCAAGACCCTCGGCATCATCGGATACGGCAATATCGGCACGCAGCTCACCACGCTCGCCGAGGCGATGGGCATGCACGTGATCTATCAAGATCAGGTCGACAAGCTTTCCCACGGCAACGTGCGGTCGGCTGAATCGTTGGACGATCTTCTCGCACAGTCCGATTTCGTGTCCCTGCACGTGCCCGATACCTCGGAGACGCGTGGCATGATCGGCGCGGCCGAGATCGCCAAGATGAAGCCGGGCTCCTTCCTCATCAACAATGCGCGCGGCAAGCTCGTCGATATCGATGCGCTGGTTGCGGCGTTGAAGAGCGAGCATCTGGCCGGTGCCGCGGTCGATGTGTTCCCGACTGAGCCGAAGTCGAACAAGGATGAGTTCGTCAGCCCCTTGCGCGAGTTCGACAATGTCATCCTGACCTCGCATATCGGCGGCTCCACCGAAGAGGCGCAGGAGCGCATCGGCGAGGAGGCCGCACGGCGTCTGGTGGAGTATTCCGACGTCGGATCGACGATGGGTGCGGTCAACTTCCCGCAGGTGCTGCCGCCCAAGGGCACGGACGCGACCCGCTTCATTCAGGTGCATGACAACACGCCGGGCTCCCTGAAGCGACTCAACGAGCTGTTCGCTTCCCATGACCTGAACATCGTCACCCAGCATCTGCAGACGGATGGCGAGATCGGTTACGTAGTCGTCGATATCGAAGGCCAGATCCCGCATTCGGTCGAGATCCTGGAAAAGATCCGCGCGCGCCTGCTGAACCGGGTGTAAGCGCTCCGATCCATCACCCGGCACGGCCGCTTGTTCTTCAGGGAAACCGTGGGCGCGTGCCCCGGGGCCGCTCTAGCTGTCCCGATCGATCCCGGCGATCTCCGATTCCAGTTGGATGAGGTCCGCGATCTCGCGGAAGCGGTCGGTTTCGATATCGGCGTCATGGTGTTCCAGCGCCCAGGTCAGATCGTGGGGGACATGGACGCCCCAGGCGCCGGCCTGGATGGCGGGAACGACATCCGACTTCAGGGAATTCCCCACCATCATCGCATGGTCCGCGTCGCTTCCGTGCCGGGCAAAGAGGGTGCGATAGGTCTCGACGGTCTTGTCGGAGACGATTTCCACCGCGTCGAACATCTCCGCCAGCCCCGATTGCGCGATCTTGCGTTCCTGATCGAACAAGTCGCCCTTGGTGATCAGGATCAGCCGATAGCGCCCGGACAAGGCTTCGATCGTTTCGCGGGCGTGGGGCAGGGGCTCGGCCGGCTGGCTGAGCATGGTGCGTCCCGCCTCCAGGATTTCAGCGATGACGGAGGCCGACACGCGCCAGTCCGTCACGTCCAGCGCGGTTTCGATCATGGACAGAGTGAAGTCCTTGATGCCGAATCCACAGCGCGAAAGGTCGCGGCGCTCCGCTTCCAGCAGATGCTTCTTCAGATGATCCGGCCGGGTGTACTCGGCCAGAAGGTCGGTGAAGCGCTCTTCGGTCAAACGAAAATACTGTTCGTTGTGCCAGAGCGTGTCGTCGGCATCGAAGCCAATGGTGTCGAGGGGCATCGCGAAGGACTTGCAATCTGGTGTCGGTAATACACGGTTCCGGGAGTTTCGGGGCTTTCCGGCGACTGTGCAATCCATTGAAGGGGTTATGTGAAGACGATCCCGGGAGATAAGGTTTTCCCCAGCATGCAAAAACGATGACACGCCGCTTGCGCTTTCTGCGTTCGCTAGATATATAGCCCTCGTCGCGCCCACCAAGCTTGGTGGTTCGCCGCGGCCGATGGGTGTGTAGCTCAGTTGGTAGAGCAGCTGACTCTTAATCAGCGGGTCCAGGGTTCGAGTCCCTGCTCACCCACCATCCTTTCTCCTTCATGAATTGTTAGCCGAGCGAAGTCGTTTCAGCCGTGTACGCGGCCTGAATTCGCTCCTGCTCGCCTCCTGGTGATTCAGATCACTTAACGTCATCTTCAAAGCGGCGTATTTTGCCTTTCATAATCTCGTCAGTCGGTCCGTAACCGAGACCGTCGGCGTGGAATCGGTTGGTCTTGCGTAGATGGCGCGTGCCGTAGTCGCGAGGGCCGCCGTATTTCGGGAAAGATGCAGAGGAGGTGCGTCATTGTTCGCAATTCGGTGCTCGCAATCGCGGTCGCCTTGTCGGGGCTGACGATGGCCGCGATCGATGCCTCGGCCCAGTCGCATCGCCGTTGCGATGCTTATGCCAGGGATTATGCCAACCGCGCGACGCGTACCGGCGAAAACGTTGTGGGTGGTGCCGTCGTTGGTGGAATCATCGGGTCGGTCACGCGAAGCTGGGGTCGGGGTGCTGCGATCGGCAGCGGTGTTGGCGCCGTGGCGGGGGCAGGCAAGTCCTCGGGCGACTGGAACCGCAACTATCGCTAAGCCTATGACGACTGCATACGCGGTGCGCGCCGTGGCCCGCCGCCGCCCCGTGGTGGTGGCGGGTTTGAGCCGTGGACGGCCGGCCTGGCACGACTACTGCTCGCGCAAGTACCGCTCCTTCAATCCGCGCACGGGCTATTACACGACCTATGGCGGTCAGCAGCGGTTCTGCTTGCGGGGTGCCGCCTTTCGTTCTTCTAAGACCGTCTTGCGGTGATGTGAAGGATGGTTGGGAATCGGTTTATCGGGTGGCCTATTCTTCGAGATGCTCGCTTGCGCGGGCTCCTCAGGATGACGTTTTGTGCGTTTTGCTAAAGCTGACAACACGATAACGTCATCCTGAGGAGGCGCGTTCGCGCCGTCTCGAAGGATGGGCAGCGTCCTTGAAACGCACCGCACCTAGTCGCTGCGCTTCCCGATCTCGGCAAGCAGGCCCCTGGTCGAGCCGTCTATCCCTTCCGGCGCGGTGCCGGTCTTGACGGCGGGCAGCAGGGCTGTGGCGAGTTCTTTGCCCAGTTCCACGCCCCACTGGTCGAAGGAATTGATCCCCCGGATCGTGCCTTCCACGAAAACGCGATGTTCGTAGAGCGCGATGATCTTGCCGAGCGTTTCCGGATCAAGCCGGTCATAGAGCAGGGTGGTCGAGGGCCGGTTGCCGGGGAAGATCTTGTGAGGAGCGAGCCTCTCGATCGTTGCCGCGTCCTTTCCCGCCGCCTCAAGCTGGGCCTTTGCCTCCTCAAGCGTGCGCCCGCGCATCAGCGCAGCACTTTGCGCCAGGCAATTGGCGAGCAGCATGGCGTGGTGGTCGCGAAGGCGCGGCTCGTGTCCCTGGGCGGCGACCATGAATTCCGCCGGAATGACGTCGGTGCCCTGATGGAGAAGCTGGAAGAAGGCGTGCTGGCCGTTCGTGCCCTGTCCTCCCCACACGACAGGGCCCGTCGCCCCGGCTGCAGGTTCGCCGGACAGCGTCACGCGCTTGCCATTGCTCTCCATGTCGAGTTGCTGGATGTAGTTCGGGAAAAGCCGCATGCGCTGGTCGTAGGGCAGGATCGCACGGGTGGGATAGCCGCAAACATTGCGATGCAGGATGCCGACGAGGCCCAGCAACATGGGTAGATTGTCCGCAATGGGTGCTTCGCGGAAATGAGCATCCATCGCCCGGCCGCCTGCCAGGAACTGCTGAAAGCGCTCCGGTCCGATGGCGATTATCAGCGGCAGGCCGATTGCCGACCACAGTGAATAGCGTCCGCCGACCCAGTCCCAGAAACCGAAGACACGATCGTGGGGAATGCCGAATTCGTCGACCTTGTCGAGCGCGGTGGAAATGGCGGCGAAATGGGTCTTCACGGCCGGTTCGCCCAGGTTCTCCACGATCCAGCGGCGCGCAGAGGCGGCGTTGGTCATCGTCTCCGCGGTGGTAAAGGTCTTGGAGGCGATCAGGAACAGCGTGGAACGCGGATCGAGCCCTTTCACCGTGTCTGCCAGATGCGCCCCGTCGATGTTGGAAACGAAATGGAGCCTCGGGCCGTCGTGATAGGGGGCGAGCGCGGCGGTCGCCATGGCCGGGCCCAGATCCGAGCCACCAATGCCGATATTCACCACGTCGGTAAAGCGGGTATCGGTGTGGGAGCCCGCATGGACTTTGCGCACCGCATCGGCAAAGGCCGACATGCGGGCAAGGACGGCGGCGACCTGGGGCATCACGTCGACGCCCTTCAGCTCCACCGGTACGTCGGCCCTGTTGCGCAGCGCCGTATGAAGGACGACGCGCTCTTCGGTGGTGTTGATGGCCGAGCCGGAGAACATGGCCTCACGACGTTCCTCGACACCGGCGGCGCGGACGAGATCGACAAGCCTGTCCAGAGTCTCGCCCGTCATCTGAACTTTGGAGACGTCGAGCAGCAGCCCCGCCCCCTCGCGTGAGAAGCGGTCGAAACGGTTTTCGTCTTCCTCGAAGAGAGACCTCAGGGGGGGGGAAACCAAAGTGCGGTGATGGTCCTTGAGGGCCTGCCATGCCTCGCTCATCGAGGCGTTGGTCGCGGTCATGCGTCGTCGGCTCCGTTTTTCTTTCAAGGTAGGCTATGCGCTTTCGTCGTCTGTGTCAGCGGTGTCGGGTCATGGAAAATGATACGTTCCGTAACGTTATGGAGTTGACCCTTGTGTAAAGCGTGACCAAAGTCGGTTCAGATGCGCGATCAAGAATAACTGCGCGCTACGCATTCAACGCGGCGACACGTTGATTGGTTGCGTAAAGCCTGATGAGTGGGAAACGCGATGAAAGGCGAAACGATGCCACAGGTGCCGGTATTCACGCCACGGCCGATGGCTGACTATCTCGATGAAACGGTGCGCGTTTTCGCGGATCGGCCCGCGCTGGATTTCATGTGCAAGAGGTGGAGCTATCGCGAACTTGGAGCGTATGTCGACCGGGCTGCGGAGGGTTTTCGGCGGCTCGGCGTGAAACGCGGTGTTCAGGTGGTGCTGTGTCTTCCCAATACGCCCTATTTCACGATCTGCTATTTCACCGTCCTGAAGGCGGGCGGTACGGTGGTGAACTACAATTCGCTCTACGTGGAGCGCGAGATCGCGTTCCAGGCGCGCGATTCCCAAGACGCGCATCATGGTTACGCTCGATCTGAAGGTCACTTACGACAAGGTGGAGGCCGTGCGGGCCTCCGGCGCGCTGGATACGGTGATCGTCTGCCCGATGGCCGATATCTTGCCGCAGCCGAAAAAGCTGCTCTTCACGCTGTTCAAGGCCAAGGAGCGGGCGACGATTGCCAAGGACGAGGCGCACAAGTCGTTTGCCGAGCTGATCGACGGGCCGCCGATCAGCGATGCGCCGCATGTCGATCCGCAAACCGATATCGCCATCCTGCAATATACCGGCGGCACGACCGGCGTTCCCAAGGGCGCTATGCTGAGCCATGCGAACCTGTCGGCCAACATGGAGCAGATGCGCCTCTTCTTCTCAAAAGTACGGCCCGGCGAGGAGGTGATGCTCTGCGTCCTGCCGTTCTTCCACGTGTTTGCGATGACGGCGGCGCAGAACCTTTCCGTCCTGATTGGCGCGGAGATGGCCCTGATGCCGCGCTTTGAGCTGAAGATGCTGTTCGACATCATCAAGCGGAAGGGCGTGACGCTGTTTCCCGGCGTGCCGACGATCTATACCGCCATCAACAATGCGCCGCAGACGAAGAATTACCATCTCACCTCCATCCGCATGTGTATTTCCGGCGGCGCGCCGCTGCCTGTTGAAGTGAAGCAGAATTTCGAGGCGCTGACGGGATGCACGCTGGTGGAGGGTTACGGCCTGACCGAGGCCTCTCCTGTTGTCTCGTGCAATCCGCTGGAGGGCAAGCCAAGGGCCGGCTCCATCGGCAAGCCGTTTGCCTGGACGGAATGCGAGTTCCGCTCGCTGGAAGGCCCTTACGTGGTCATGCCGGAGGGCGAGAAGGGCGAGCTGTGCGTGCGCGTCCCGCAGGTCATGCTCGGCTATTGGGAGCGGCCGGACGACACCAACTGCACCATCGAGAACGGTTATCTCCATACCGGCGACGTCGGTTACCGCGACGAGGACGGCTACATCCATCTCGTCGACCGGATCAAGGATCTCATCATTTGCTCCGGCTACAACGTCTATCCGCGGGTGATCGAGGAAGTGCTCTACCAGCACGAGGCGGTGGAGGAGGCGATCGTCATCGCCGTTGCCGGCAATTATCGTGGGCAGGCGCCCAAGGCCTTCGTCAAGCTGAAGGAAGGGGCGAGCCTGGACGAGGACGAACTCAAGACCTTCCTGAAGGGCCATCTCTCCACCATCGAGATGCCGCGCCTGATCGAGTTCCGGGATGAATTGCCGAAGACGCTCGTCGGCAAGCTGTCCAAGAAGGAACTGGTTGAGGAGGAAAAGGCGAAGGCGGGAGACGTCGCCGCCGAATGAGCGCGGCCGGGCGGCGGGTGGACCTGTATACTTGCGCACGATGCAGCGGTACTGTATCGGAAATAGTCAGAAATAACGATGGATGCACGTTGGTTCCAGTTCCAGACGAAGGTCGTTCATGACATCGCCGCCGCCTAGCTATCTGGCCACACGGGAAATGGCCGAGCTGCTGCGGGTCAAGGAACGCAAGGTTTACGAACTGATCTCAACCGGCGCCGTTCCGTATTCGCGTGCAACGGGAAAACTGCTGTTTCCGCGCGAAGCTGTGCTGGCCTGGATCGAGAGTACGGGCGGCGGTGAGGGACATGCGGGGGGAGCGGAGGAGCGGCCGAACGTTCTTCTGGGATCGCACGACCCGCTGCTGGAATGGGCGCTGCGCGAGTCCTGTTCCGGACTTGCCGCCTTCTATGACGGCTCCTTTGACGGGATCGAGCGCTTTGCCGAACGCGGGCGGCGTCGCGACCGGCTTGCATATTCCCGAACAGGGGAATGAGGCAGATGGCAACTTGGGCTGGAACCGCGCCACGGTGGCCGAGCGGTTCAGTTATCGGCCCGTCGTTCTGATCGAATGGGCGTGGCGCGAGCGCGGGTTGATCGTTGCCAAGGGCAATCCGCTCGGTCTTTCCGGGATCGCCGATCTTTCCGGGGTGCGTGTCGTTCAGCGTCAGGCCAAGGCGGGCAGCCAGCGGCTGATGGAGCTGATGCTCGACGGGTGGGGATCAAGCCGTCGGCTCTTACCCCGACCGGAAGCCTGGCGCGCGACGAGCGCGAAGCAGCACTGGGGGTGCTGGAAGGCAAGGCGGATGCCGCCTTCGGTCTTGCTGCACTGGCCCGCCAGTTGAAGCTCGATTTCGTTCCGCTGTGCCGGGAGCGCTACGACCTGCTGGTCTGGAGGCGCGCATGGTTCGACCCGCCGATGCAGACGCTTTCGGAATTCTGCAGGAGTGCGGCCTTCGCCGACATGGCGAAGGAGCTGAGCGGTTACGATGTCTCCGAGTTCGGGAAGGTGCACTCCAACGGCGCTTGAACCGCTGCCGCGTCAGTTGTTGTAGCCGCGTCCTTCCGGCGTTCGCACCAGGCGTTTGTTGCGCCGTGCCTCGCGGTGGACGGTGTAGAGCGAGCCCGCGATGATGAAGGCTGCGCCGATCAGCGTGTTGACGCCCGGCCATTGGCCGAAGATCACGACACCGAAGAAGGTCGCATATAGAAGGCGGGTGTAGTCGAGCGAGGCGATCGCGGTCGCTTCGCATGTCCGGAACGCCTGGATGTTACACATCTGCGGGCACCACGCGACCATGCCGATAGCGACGAGGATCACGATCTCGTGCCAGGTCGGCGTCACCCAGTAGTACCAGGTCGGCGTGATCATCAGCAGCCCGACGCCGAAGGCCTGATAGGTCAGGATGGTGACCGGACGGTCCGTGCGCGTCATCTGGCGGATCAGGATCATGACCATCCCGGCACAGGCCGCGCCGGCCACCGTCATCAGGCCGTAGGCGTTCATCGAATTGTCGCTGGTCGGATTCAGCATCACGATCACGCCCAGGAATCCCACGATGACCGCGCCCCAACGGTGCACGTCAACCGTTTCCTTCAGGATCGGGATGGCGAAGATCGTGACGAAGAAGCTTTTCGCAAACGAGATGGCGGTGGCGTCGGCCAGCGGCAGGTGAACGACCGCCGTGAAGCCGAATATCATGGCGCCGGAGGCCAGCACGATGCGCAGCAGGTGCAGTTGCGGCCGCTTGGTGCGCAGGGAGGAGGGGAAAGACCGGATGATCGTGGGGATGACGATGCAGGTCATCACGATCTGACGGGTCAGCAGGATCTCCGCCACGTGAATGCCCTGGCCCGCGAGCTTGATCAGCGTCGTCATGATTGTGAATAAGAAGGCGGCTGCGAGGATCCACAATGCCCCGCGGGCATTTCCGGGTAGAGCCCTCCACCAGACGAGCCAGCGCAGGATGTGATGTCTGGCGCGTCCCTTGAGGCCATGTGTCTTTGATCGGCCCGGTGGCGGGGTTGAGCCGGGCTCCGGAGGATGGTCGGGCATGCGGTATTATACTCCTGACACCACTCAACATAGGGATATTTGTTGCAAGGGCCATCCCAACTTGTTGTTAGATGTCGTCGGGGACGTTGAAGGTGCCGTGCTCAAAGGGGCAAACCGGGCACCCGTGGCCGGGCCTTCGAAATTCACCGGTACCGCAGGGGTAGAGACAAGCCTCGTCTCTGGTTAAGCTCACGCAACGACCTATTTGCCTACGCATCATCATTTTCCTCGAGGGAGGTCGTTCCGGCTCACGCAAATCCCGTCAATTGAGAGGCGCCTTTTCCATGAACAAGCCGATCAATGCGAAGTTCGGTATCGGCACTCCGATGCGCCGGACGGAAGATCCGAGCCTGATCACCGGGCACGGTCGGTATGTCGGCGACATCACGCCGGAGGGGACGGTGCACGGGTTCGTGGTGCACTCGGCAATGGCGCATGCGCGGATCTCCGTGTCCGGACTGGAGGAGGCGCGCTCTGCTCCGGGCGTGTCGCTGGTGCTGATGGCCGCCGATGTCTCGGATCTCGGACTGATGCCGACCAAGGCTGTCCTTCCTCAGGTCGACGGGACGCAACATGCCGTGCTGCCGCGCGAGATCCTGTGTTCGGACACGGTGCGCCATGTGGGCGAGGCGATCGCCTTCGTGGTTGCCGACAGCGTGGAGGCGGCGAAGTTGGCGGCGGAGTTGATCGAGATCGACGACGATCCGCTTGATGCGATCGTCGATACGCAAGGCGCGCTGGCGCCGGATGCGCCGCTGGTCTGGCCGATATGTGCACCAATCAGGCGTTCGAACTCGGCCGCGGCGACAAGGCGAAGGCGGACGATGCCTTTGCCGGGGCAGCTCATGTCACCGCCATCGATCTCGTCAACAACCGGCTTGTCTCGAACTACATGGATACGCGCGGCTGCATCGCGGAATATGACGGCGACAGCGGGCGCTATACGCTGACGGTCGGCACCCAGGGCGTCCACGGCGTGCGCGATATCCTGGCCGAGGATATCCTGAAGATCGATCCCGCCCGGCTGCATGTGATCACGCCGGATGTGGGAGGCGGGTTCGGGCCGAAGGTCTTCGTCTACCGCGAATATCCGCTGTGTCTGGTGGCGGGCTAAAAACTCGGGCGGCCGGTCAAGTGGATCAGCGAGCGCATGGAGCATTTCGTGGCCTGCGCGCAAGGGCGGGACAATGTCACCCATGCCGAAGTGGCGATGGACGCGGAGGGACGCTTTCTCGGTCTGAAGATCGACGTCATCGCCAATATGGGCGCCTATCTCCATCAGTTCGGCCCCTATATCCCGTGGGTCGGGACGAGCATGTCGACCGGGCTCTACGATATCGACGTGCTGCATGTGCGGGTGCGCGGGGTCTATACGAACACGGTGCCGGTCGATGCCTATCGTGGGGCCGGTCGACCGGAAGCGGCTTATGTGCTCGACCGGCTGGTCGACAAGGCGGCGATCGAGATGGGCCTGTCTCCGGCCGAAATCCGTCGCCGCAACTTCATTGCCGACGACAAGCTTCCCTATACGACCGCAACGGGCCGGATGTACGACACCGGCGCCTTTTCCGTTCATCTGGATGCGGCGCTCGACGAGGCCGACTGGGCGGGCTTCGAGGCCCGGGCGCAGGAAGCGGGCGAGCGCGGCAAATATCGTGGCATCGGCATGTCGACCTATATCGAGGCCTGCGCCTTCGCGGGTTCGGAAGAGGTAAACATGCGGCTCGATGAAAAGGGCCGTGTGACGCTTCTGATCGGCACGCAGACCAACGGGCAGGGCCACGCCACGGCCTACGGCCAGGTGGCGGCGGAGATCCTCGGGCTCGATATGGATGGCATCGACGTGGTGCAGGGCGACAGCGACTTTATCGCCACCGGCGGCGGAACGGGCGGGTCGCGCTCCATCCCGCTCGGGCTCCCTTCCGTCGATACCGCCTCGCGCATCCTGTCGGACAAGATCAAGGCGCTGGCGGCCGATCTTCTGGAAGCCGGGGCGGAGGATCTGGAACTCGATGGCGGCAGCGTGCGCGTGGTCGGCACGGACAAGTCGGTCAGCTTCGCGGAGGTCGCGACCCATGCGGGCGATCCGCAGGATCTGGCATCCCAGGCGCGCATCGAGCAAACGGAAGCGACCTATCAGAACAGAACGCATATCTGCGAGGTGGAGATCGATCCGGAGACGGGGGTGAGCGAGATTGTGCGCTACACGATCGTCGACGATTTCGGCGTCACCGTGAACCCGCTGCTGCTGGCCGGTCAGGTTCACGGCGGGATCGTTCAGGCGATCGGACAGGCGCTGATGGAGAACACCGTCTACGACGAGGACGGCCAGCTTCTGAGCGCGTCGTTTCTGGACTACGCCATGCCGCGCGCCGGGGACGTGCCGTGGTTCGATTTCCGCCCATCATGAATGCGCTCGGCATCAAGGGAGCCGGGGCCGGGGAGGCCGGCACGATCGGCGGATGCGGCGCGGTGATGAATGCGGTGGGCGATGCGTTGCGCCGTGGTGCGGGCGTGGCGCATATCGATATGTCCGCAACACCGGACCGGGTGTGGCGGGCCATTCAGGCGGCGCAAACCTGAGAGCCGGGCGGCGAGAGCGCGGGCAAAAGTGGCGCTCTCGGGATAAGAGACAAATTGCCTCGGAGGACATGCAAAGGGTGATTTTTTGCTTACGCGGTAATTTAACAGCAAGACCGGTTGTACTAGGGTTGTTGCTCCAACTCTGGCGTTTCGGGTCCGAATTTCCCGCGCCGACACCCGAGAGCCACGGCAACTGTGGCCTGAAAGCAGTTATCCTACATGTCTTTCGGTGCGTCTCCGACGCCAGTTTACGAAACGGTTCGCCGGCCGATGACCGGCATCTCCCTCAAGGTTCTCTCCACCATCACGTTCACGTTGATGTCGGCGATTATCAAGCTGATCATTGACGAGATTCCAACCGGCGAAGTCGTGTTCGCGCGTAATTTCCTGGGCATGATCCCGGTGTTCGTGATGATGGCGGCGCAAGGCCAGCTTCCCGTTGCGATCAAGACGCGACGGCCGCTCGGCCACTTCCTGCGCGCCATTATCGGCGTGACGGCCATGTCCCTCAATTTCGCCGCGCTCGCCTTCATCCCGCTACCGGATGCGACCGCGATCGGCTATGCCGCACCGCTGCTGACGGTGGTGATGGCGGTTTTCATCCTGAAGGAGATTGTCGGCGTCTATCGCTGGAGCGCGGTCGGGGTGGGGTTCGTCGGCGTGGTCATCATTCTGGCGCCGAACCTCGGCTCTAGCCAACTCGATCAGGAAACCGCAATCGGTGCCAGCCTGGCGCTGACAGCCACCCTGTTCATGGCGGGTGCGGCGATCATCGTCCGCAAGCTGATTACTTCGGAGCGCTCGGCGACCATCGTTTTGTGGTTCTCCGCCTCGTCCTCGGTTCTGGCCCTGACGACCATTCCGCTCGAAGCCATCTGGCCGAGCCAGACGTGGGTCATGCCGGAGGGCTGGCAGTGGGGCATGATCGTGGCGACCGGGCTCTTGGGCGGGCTCGGGCAGATCCTGATGACGACGAGCTATCGCTTCGCCGATGCCTCCACCATCGCGCCGTTCGACTACACGACGATCATCTGGGCAACCGCGCTCGGCTGGGTGATGTTCGATGAGGTGCCTGGGCCGACGGTGATCGCCGGTGCGGCGGTCGTGATCGCGGCAGGACTTTTCGTGCTCTACCGCGAACAGCATCTCGGCATCGACCGCACCCGCTCCCGGTGTGCCTCCACGCCCAGCAAATCTTAGGGCGAGCGAGATGAGGTGCGGAGCGGGAGCGTTCAGGCGAGCGCGATCAGAACGCCTTGAAGGTGAGCATCGTCTTCGTGTCGACGATGTTGGTGATGGAGTGAACCTTCTGGTTCACGAACTGGCCGATATCGATGTCGTTCTCCACGTAGAACTTTGCAAGCAGATCGTAGTCGCCCGCCGTGGAATAGATTTCCGAGGCGATTTCGGCGTCTGCCAGCTCGTTGGCAACCTCGTAGGACTTGCTGAGCTTGCATTTGATGAGGACAAAGAAGGGGACCATGGATGTCTCCCGAAAAGGGTGAAAGCTGAATCGCCCCAATCAAACGGATTGGACGGCCTGGGGCAAGTTCGGTGTGCAACGACGAACAGCGCTTTACCGTCGCTCTTGTCACGGCTGGTCGTTCCTACTAGGTGTTAATTCATCCAATGGAGGTGCCCTACAAGGGCTTAGAGGCTTCGTGCCAACCCCTCGAACCTGAATCGGATTATGCCGGCGGAGGGAATTGGAATGACTGAATCCATCAGCGCCGGATGTCGCCGGCCCCGACCTTCCCCCAAAATGCACCGCGCTTCCGTGCGGCCAGGTTGTCTGCTTGCCCGGAGTGTGTCGTCAGATGAGCGTATCCCGGAAGGTATCGGTTTTGCTTGAAACTGCGTGTGTCCTGCAGCGGCTGCGCACCATAAGGCCGCGTGTTCATTGCATCACCGGCGCTTTGACGCAGTCTGCGACCTCCGGCATCCTGCGAGCGCTCGGCCCCGTACCCTCCATGAGCACCAGCGCAAGCGATGCATCCGCCTTCGTGGAAGTGGTGGATGCGCTGTTCGTCGATCTCGATGTGCTGGATGAGAGCGGCATCGACGCTCTCGATGACGTGGTCAAGGCGGCGAATCAGATCCGCGTGCCTTGGGTGCTGGATCCCTCGATGACCGATCGTTCGCCCGCGCAGCGCGATGCGGCCCTGCGCCTGCTTGAGCGACGTCCGAGCGTGGTTCGCGTCAACGTTACGGAATTGCTGGCGCTTCTGCCTGAGAAGCAATCGATCGCCGGGTTTGCCCGAGACCGCGACATCACGGTCGCGTTGAGCGGTGTCGTGGATACGGTTAGCGACGGGAGGCGTCAGTTCATGCTCGAAAACGGGCACGAGATGATGGGGCTGACGACCGGGCTCGGCGCGGCGATGACGGCGGTGATCGCTGCTGCTTGCGTGGTGGAGCGTGCGCCTCTGGTCGCTGCGGCGACGGGGCTGTCCCTCGTCAATATCGCGGGCGAGATCGCAGCCGGGCAGGCGCACGGCCCGAAGAGCTTTTCAATTGCGATTCTGGATGCGCTGCATGCTGTGAGCGAGAGGGACGTGAAGCGCCGGATCAAGGCGAACGAAGAATGCCTGAAGGCGGTGGATCTCGCCGTCCCGGGGCGGGAAACCACAAGGGAGCTGACAGCGACATGACGTCGATTGCGGTAACGATAGCCGGATCGGATTCCGGCGGTGGGGCGGGGATACAGGCCGATCTCAAGACATTTTCGGCGCTGGGCGTATACGGGGCGAGCGTCATTGCGGCGCTAACCGCGCAGAATACGCGTGGTGTCACCGGTATCCACGATGTTCCCTCGGATTTCGTTACCGCGCAGATCGATGCCGTCTATTCCGATCTCAAGGTGGATGCCACCAAGATCGGCATGCTGTCGCGTATCGACACGATCGAGGCTGTGGCCTCCGGACTGGAGCGCTGGGACGTGAAGAACGTCGTGCTCGATCCGGTCATGGTTGCGACTTCCGGCGATCATCTGATCGTCGACGATGCGGTCAGTTTTCTGGTGGAACGGCTCTTTCTTCTGGCAGATTTCATCACGCCGAACCTGCGTGAAGCGGCGCGCATCCTTGATGCGCCGGTCGCCGAGACGCGCGAGACGATGCGCGATCAGGCGCTCAAGCTGAAGGCGATGGGCCCCGGTGCGGTGCTCCTGAAGGGTGGGCACGGTATGGGCGGGGAGAGCGCCGATCTTCTGCTCGATAAGGCGGGGGAGCACTGGTACGAGGCCGCCCGCATCGCCACGAACAACACCCACGGCACCGGCTGCACATTGTCCTCCGCGATTGCGGCCGGGTGCGCGCGCGGTCTGTCGCTCAGCGAGGCGGTGGGGTTCGGCAAAGACTATGTGACGGCGGCCATCGCGGCGGCCGACACGCTGCATATCGGCCAAGGACACGGGCCGGTGCATCATTTCCATGCATTCTGGAAGGAAACGACATGAATCGGCAGACGGTTTCCCGACGCCAGGCCCTGACACTCGGTGCGGCAGGTGGCGTCGCGGCGGCCGCGGGGCTTGCAAGCCCCGCAATCGCGCAATCGACGATCACGTGGAAGATGGCGACCTCCTGGCCGAAGGATTTGCCGGGGCCGGGCGTTTCCGCACGGCGGATCGCGGAAGCCATCGGTACCTTGAGCGGCGGGCGGTTGACGGTCGATCTCTATGCCGCCGGTGAGCTGGTGCCTTCGCTGGAAGTCTTCGATGCGGTCGCGGGCGGGACGATCGAGCTCGGCCACTCCGCCTCGTTCCTCTGGCAGGGCAAGATGTCCGCCGCCCCGTTCTTCACGGCCGTCCCCTTCGGCTTCACGCCGCTTGAGCATTCCTGCTGGATCGAGCGCGGCGGCGGGCAGGAGGTATGGGATGCACTTTACGAACCCTTCGGCGTCAAGCCCTTCATGGGAAGGCAATACCGGCTTCCAGATGGGCGTCTGGTACAAGCGCGAGATCAAATCCGCCTCGGATCTCAAGGGTCTGAAGATCCACATGCCGGGATTTGGCGGCGAGGTCATGCGGCGGCTCGGCGCGACGCCGGTCTCTCTCCCGCCCTCGGAAATCCTGACCGCACTGCAGTCCGGCGTGATCGATGCGACCGAGTTCCTCGGGCCGTCCTCCGATCTCGCCATGGGATTCCATCAGGTCACCAAGCTCTACTATGCGCCGGGCTGGCATGAGTCGAACGGCACCGGCGAGGCGCTGGTGAATGCGGCCGCTCTTGCCCGTCTGCCGGAGGATCTGCGCGCCATCGTCGTGCATGCCATCCGCGCGGAAAATGCGCTTGGGCTGGCGGAAGGCGAATGGATGAACGCCTACCAGCTTCGCACGCTGACCGAGGAGCACGGCGTCAAGCTCAAGCAATTCCCCGAAGATGCGTTGCTCGCGGAATTCGAGGACAAGGGCGGTGTGGATGCGGAAGTCTATCGCAGCTTCAAGGCAGCCTGCGCAATCATGCAGCCGTGGAGTCGGACGAACGAGGTGCTGTTCCTGAACGCAAGGGTCTGACCGGGAGATCTGCGTTAAAGGGCGCGAGCCGTCTGTCGTGCTCGCTTCTTGTCGTCATTTCCTCCGCCGTCATGACCGGTTTCGTCCGGGCAATCCATCAGGTCACCGAGTACGCGGACCGATATGGATCCCCCGGATCTCGCCGGGGGATGATGACTGAAAGGTCGGGGATAATTGGGAAAGGGACGGGCGACCCGAGATGCCGCCCGCCCGGGAAAATCTGCGCCAAGCCAATGGCGCGCTTACGCGCCTTCCGCCACCACCTTCTGGTGTTGCTCGCCGAGCCCCTCGACGCCCAGCCGCATCTCGTCGCCGGGTTTGAGGTAGACCTGCGGCTTCTTTCCCATGCCGACACCCGGAGGGGTACCGGTGGTGACCACGTCGCCCGGTTCCAGCGCCATCATCGTGGAGATGAAGGACAGGCATTTGGCGACCGAGAAGATCATGGTCGCGGTGGTGCCGGTCTGCATGCGCGTGCCGTTCAGATCCAGGAACATGTCGAGTTTCTGCGGATCGGCGATCTCCTCGGGCGTAACCAGCCAGGGGCCGAGCGGGCCGAAGGTCGGGGCGCTTTTGCCCTTGATACACTGGCCCGTGCCTTCCGTCTGCCACTTGCGTTCGGAAACGTCGTTGCAGACCGTATAGCCCGACACGTAGGACAGCGCGTCCGCCTCGCTCACCTGCCACATGCGCTTGCCGATGACGGCGGCAAGCTCCACTTCCCAGTCCGTCTTTTCAGCACCCGGCGGCAGGATAACGTCGTCATCGGGCCCCGACAAACAACTCGGCGCCTTGGAGAACACGATCGGTTCTGCCGAGATCGGCATTCCGGCTTCGGCTGCGTGGTCGGCGTAGTTGAGGCCGATGGCGAGGAAATGGCTGACGCGCGCCAGCGGCGAGCCGAGGCGGGTTCCCGCGGGGGCAAGGGGCAGCGTTTCCGGATCTCTATTGTCTTGAGACGCTTCACGGCGTCGAGGCCGATGCTGTCGCCCGCAAAGTCCGGCGTGTGTGCGGAGAGATCGCGAACGGCGCCGTTTGCATCGAGCAGTCCCGGTTTTTCCGAGCCGATGGCTTCGAAGCGGACGAGTTTCATGGACGTTTCCCCAATTCGTCGTGGTGTTGTGAAGGTGCGCGATCATGGTCGCTGGCTTGAGCGGATTTAAGGGAAAGCATTGCGTTCGATGTCCCACGAGGCGACGATTCGAGGCATGTTTCCGGGCTTGGCCGCGCCATTCGCGGCGATCGACAGGAACGGGCGGGCAAACGCGCCACAGAACTGTCACGATTCAGCAACATTGGGAAGAAAATGTGGCGATGTGGCGATGTGGCGATGTGGCGATGGTGACGGTCATCATTGTGAATGTTTTGTGTGCACAAAAAGTGTGCAATCGTCACGTTGTTCAGCTGAATATCTCCCTTTTGGCAGTGCAAAGCCCCATTTGACGCACCGTTTCCGAATGGCCGCCACGGTGCAGTGCAAAAAAGCCGTCGAATTGTTCTTCTCACTGTTCTTGGCCGTGCCCGCGTTATAGGGCGTGCGGCTGTTGTCAGTACTTATCCGGTGTCGCTACCGTCCTCGCAAATAAGGGTAATCGAATAGCGAATTACGGGCTGTCGAGGCAGTATTGGGGAACGGATGACGCTCATATTGAACAAAAAGCACCTTCTTCTCACGGTTTCCGTGGCGGTTCTCGCTACAGGCGCGAGCCAGGCCTTTGCGGGCGACTTCGCGCTCCGCGAACAGAGCGCCTACTACCAGGGATCGTTGTTTGCCGGTAACGCAGCGGGCGGGGACTCCGTTTCCTCGATTTTCTGGAACCCGGCCACGGTCACCAACACGATTGGGCTCGTCTCTGAATCGCACCATTCACTGATCGTTCCCGAAGCGGTGATCACGCCGGATGCAACGACAGCGGCGACATGGACAACGACGCCTGGATCCCGGCCAGCTACACCTGCTACCAGATCGATGAAAGCTGGTATCTGGGTCTTGCGATCAACAGCCAGTTCGGCCTGGCGACCAAGGCTGGACCGGACTGGTCGGGCCAGACCTTCGCGCGAACCTCGGAAGTGTTCTCGGTCAACGTCAATCCGATGGTCGGCTACAAGTTCAACGACATGCTCTCCGTCGCGCTGAGCATGCAGTTTCAGTATATCGATATCCGCCTGACCTCCGCGACGGGCTTGCCGGCTGGGTCCGGTACTGCGGGTTTGACCGGTGACGATATCGGGTTCGGCCTGACGGCGGGTGTTCTCTTCACGCCGATGGAAGGCACCGAATATCGATCTCGGCTATCGCTCCGCCATCTTTCATGATCTTGACGGCAACTTCAGTACCCCGACCGCGATCGGGCTGCTGCCTGCCGGCACCTACGATATCTCGGCGAACATGGCGACGCCGGACATGCTCATCCTGTCCGCCAAGCAGCGCATCACCGACACTTTCCGGATCATGGGCACGATCGAGTGGACCAACTGGAGCCGTCTTAAGGAACCCGCCGTGCTGCTGGATTCCGGCACGCAGCTCAGGACCCTGCCGTTCAACTACGAGGACAGCTGGTTCTTCGTGGTTGGTGCCGAGTATGACTGGAACGAGAAGTTGACGGTGCGCGCCGGTGCCGCCTATGAGATGCCGCCGAGGACATCCGGTCGCTGCGTTTGTCGGATGACGACCGCATCTGGCTGAGCGCCGGTCTCTCCTACAAGACGATGGAAAACCTGTCGGTGGATCTCGCCTATTCGCATCTGTTCTCCGCCAACGATACGAAGGTGAACATAGATCCGAACTATCAGGACTATAACGGCGTGTTCACCTATAGTGGCAGCGTGGACTCCTCGGTCAACATCGTGTCGGCCGCGGTTCGCTACACCTGGTAAGACGGTTATCCGCATCGATCATGAAAAAGGCTGGCGGGAAACGCCGGCCTTTTTTGATATCTGCCTCAGTTCCTCGTCCGAGGAGCCTCAGAACGCGGCCGGGTAGAGCCTGCCGTCGAGCAGGATGTTCTGCCCCGTCATGTATCCGGCGTGGACGAAGCACAGGAAGGCGCAGGTCTGGCCGAATTCCTCCGCCGTGCCGAAGCACCTGGCCGGAATTTTCTCAGCCTGTGCGGCGCGTACCGCTTCCATTGTCTGTCCGGTCTGGGTCACGGCGCGCTCGAACCCGCCCTTCAGGCGGTCGGTATCCATCTTGCCGGGAAGCAGGTTGTTGATGGTCACGCCGCTGCCCGCGACCTGACGGCAGACGCCGGCGAGAAAGGCCGTCAGCCCGGCGCGTGCGCCGCTTGAAAGGTCCAGCCCTCGATCGGCATGCGCACCGACATGGAGGTGATGTTGACGATACGCCCGAAACCGCGCTCCGCCATGCCGTCGACAACCGCCTGGATCAACTCGATCGGCGTGATTATGTTCTGGACAACGCCTGCGGCCATCGCCTTGCGGTCGAGTTCGCGGAAGTCCTGGCGGGGCGGGCCGCCGTTATTGTTGACGAGAATGTCCGACCCCGGGCAGGCGGCCAGCAGCGCGCGCTGAACGCCGGGATCGGACACGTCGCCGACGACCGGAATCACCGTGGCGCCGTTGTTTCCGGCAATGGTCGCCGCGCTTTCCTTGAGAGCCAGGCCATTTAGGCCGTTGACCACGATCTCGCATCCCGTCTGGGCTAGGGCTTCCGCACAACCGCGCCCCAATCCCCTTGTTGGAGGAGCAAACGATCGCCTTGCGTCCGGCAATACCTAGATCCATGTCGCGTTTCCCAATCCTTGAAGAATTCGTGCCTATCTTCCTATCGCATATTTCACGATGGTTGAAACACTATGGAGCCACTACCGGTACTGTGCGCGAGCGCGGTCGGCGGCCAAGAACAAAAGGGCAAGAAACGGGTAACTGTCACAATAGTGAGACGTGAATCGCCAATAACAGCCATACTTTCGCAATGGAGAGCGGAACATGAACGCCCCGACGGAGCCGCAACACTACCGGGCCCTGTTTCTGTCCGACATCCACCTTGGAACGCGTGGCTGTCAGGCGGGGTTGCTGCTCGATTTCTTGCGCGTGCACGATGCCGAGACTGTCTATCTGGTCGGCGATATCGTCGACGGCTGGCGCCTGCGCAAGGGCTGGCACTGGCCGCAGGAACACAATAACGTCGTGCAGAAGCTGCTGCGTAAGGCGCGCAAGGGGGCACGCATCGTCTACGTGTCCGGCAATCACGATGAATTCCTGCGTGATTATCTCGGCACCAATTTCGGCGGTGTGGAGGTGATGGACAGTTGCCTGCACGAAACGGCGGTCGGAGAAAAGTTCCTCGTCATTCACGGCGACCAGTTCGACGTGGTCGTGCGCCATGCCAAATGGCTAGCCTTCCTGGGCGACTGGGCCTATGTCACCGCGCTCAACGTCAACACGGGCGTAACGCCGTCCGCCGCAAGCTCGGCTTTCACTACTGGTCGCTGTCGGCTTGGGCCAAGCTCAAGGTCAAGAACGCGGTCAATTTCATCGGCCGGTTCGAGGAGACGCTGGCGGACGAGGCGCGCAGGCGCGGGGCGGGCATGTGCCGGGCGGGAACGCCGGTACAGCTCGCCCATCATCAGGCGGTTGCATAAAATCTCTAGGGTCGCTTTAATGAGTTCTCGATGGTCTCGGTGGGGAACTCATATAGGCGAATGGCATCGTGTCGGCTCTGTAATTGTCTAAAGGGGATTATTTTCAGAACCCGGGTGAGCCGAGTGTCTTAGTTCTATGCAATATCGTTTAAAACGTTTTCCTGTTTAAAAGAAATCCCGGTTGTCGGATGGGGCGTCTGGTTCGTTCTGTGTGCATTCAATTCGTTTATTGGGGCTATATCCCCGCGATCTTGACGGAATATTATGGAATCTCCAAAGGGGCAGATACTAATCAGATATATCTCTTCGACGATATCCATAATATCTTTCTATATGCGGTAGTCTGCCCGCTATATGTATCGGCTGCAATATTTATATTCGTAAATTCTGTTTATACGTGGTCATCACTGCATGAATATGTAGATGAGATCTCCGAGAATAAGAGAAAAATATCGCCCATTCGCTTGGTTGGGACCATTTTGTTCATTCTCGTTGCCGCCTTGATGTTCACGACCAATTACATCGGAGATCTGACCGACCCGAAGACGACGCAGGAATTGTATTGGTTTGTGAATCAGTCCAGCGACGACCAACGATTCATAACGAACGTCGGAGCATAATATCTCATACTGAATGCAATGCTTCTTACTGTCACCTTGATCGCAATCGTCTGTTTTGTATCGGTCTCGATTGAGATGATCGCGATCGGGAATAACGTTAGTAGAACTAAGTGCGGTGAGGGAGAAATTTCTTCTATAATAAGAGAAAAATTCCTCATTTATTCTGAAATTTATGTGATGGCAAAGTTTCTAGCGTCGATGTGTATCGTAAATATCTATGTTTAGCAAGCATCCACTGCAGGGAATTTTTTAACGTAAATTTTACTATTATTACTATCTGCTTCATCGGCATATTATTTTTTCTTTTCCTCGTCTATATGTTGAGTGGAGATCTTTTGAATATTGGGTTCTTTCTAGCGAAGCAGAGAAAGTCAAATTTCTATCGGGTGTTGGGTACAAGGATCCTCGCCCCGCGGGGCATCGCGTATTTATCTATTTACTTGATTTATTTTTTATTTCGAGTTTTATCTTCGAAGTGACTACAAATTTCATCGGGAAAGATCGTATTTCAAATATTAAAATCTTGTTTTATATTTCATTAAAATTGTCATTTCAGCGAGATAATAGCTTCGCCACTTGAAACGGTGAGTGGCGAATCTCATGAAGAGAATTCTATTCTGAAGTGATACCTGGTCGCCGCAAGTCAACGGTGTTGCGAAAACATCACTGATCCACGTTGCGGAGTTGGAAAAGATCGGAATGGAAGTTCGCGTTGTCGAACCCTCGCAATTTTTCACTGTTCCGTGTCCGGGATACAGCGAGATACGCCTGTCGCTTCTGAGGTCGTCTCACATGAGGCGGATAATCGATGAGTTCAAGCCGGATTGGGTTCATTTCAATACGGAAGGCCCGATTGGGATGGCGGCAAGTGTCGCATGCCGGAAGCTCGGAATTGGGTTCACGACCAGCTTCAGAACGAGGTTCCCCGAGTATATCAATGCGCGTCTGCCTATTCCGGCGGACTGGATCCATCCGTTTGTCCGCTGCTTTCACAACGGTGGGCGTGATGCATGGTCCCGACCGAAAGTCTTCTGAAAGATCTCCAGAAGAGGGGCTTTCATCGTCTTTCGATCTGGTCGCGCGGTGTCGATCACGAGCTTTTCCATCCATGCGACGAGGTGCTGGAGGTCTTGTGCGATCTGCCTCGGCCGATCTTTCTGCATGTGGGCCGGGTGGCGGTGGAGAAGAACATCAAGGCTTTCCTTGGCCTCGATCTGCCGGGATCGAAGGTTGTGGTGGGGGGCGGGCCGCAGCTTGAGGACCTGAAGCGGAACTATCCGGACGTGCACTTCACGGGTGCGAAGTTCGGTGAGGAACTGGCGGCCCATTATGCGGCCGGCGACGTCTTCGTCTTTCCCAGCTTGACCGACACGTTCGGTAACGTGGTGCTGGAAGTGTTGGCAAGCGGCGTGCCGGTGGCCGCCTTTCCCGTGACCGGGTCGCTCGATATTCTGGGTGGAACCGGTGCGGGCGTTCTGGACGAGGATCTCGGCCAGGCGGCACTCAAGGCGCTGGGTATCGACCGCACACGGTGCGGCGAGGTGGCGCTTGAGTATACATTGGCCAAGGCTGCGCGGCAGTTTCTCGACAATATCCTGGAAGCCAAAGGGGTGGCTGAGCGCAAGGCGGCGGAGTAGGGCGCGCATCCTGCGCTCAATCGCGATGTTTGCTCGCAGGCCGGGCGGCTGCTACGCTGATTGACGTCAGTCTGCTTCGATCGGAACTCAGGGCGCGTACTCCGTGTGCCGCGCGGATGGCTCCGGTTGCCTTCAGGAGTTCCCTCCCATGAGCCTTTTGCCGCCCCCCGACCCGGGAGCCGTGTGCACGGCGCGCGAACGCATTCGCGGATATGCCGTCGTCACGCCGCTTCTCAATTTCCCGGTCCCTGACGAACGCACCGGTGGGCGCATCCTGATCAAGGTGGAATGCCTGCAGCGCACCGGAACCTTCAAGTTTCGCGGCGCTTTCAACCGGCTGTCGATGATCCCGGAAGCGGAGCGGGCCAAGGGCGTGGTTGCGTGTTCATCCGGCAATCACGCGCAAGGGGTGGCGGAAGCGGCACGGCTTCTCGGTATGGCGGCGACCATCGTCATGCCGGTCGATGCTCCGGCACTGAAAATGGAACGCACGGCCGCAAGCGGCGCCAAGATCGTCCATTACGACCGTGAGAAGGACGATCGCGAAGCCATTGCTCACGATATCGAGGCTCGTACGAGGGCGACCTTCATTCATCCGTACGACGACCCGGGCGTGATCGCCGGTCAGGGCACTGTAGGGCTGGAGATCGCGGATCAGTCGGCGGCGATGGGGCTTGAGCCGGAGGCCGTTCTGGTGAGCTGCAGCAGCGGCGGGCTGACGGCGGGTATCGCGCTCGGACGTGAGGAAACGTTGCCGAAGGCGGCCATTCATCCGGTCGAGCCGGAAGATTTCGACGACTACACGCGCTCGCTTGAGGCGGGAGAGCGTCTGTCGAATACGGCGAGTTCTGGTTCCGTCTGCGATGCGCTGATGGCGTCTTCGCCGGGCAAGATCAATTTCGAGATCAACAAGCGCCGTGGCGCGCGCGGTCTGACGGTGAGCGACAAGGAAGTGCTTGCCGCCGTCGCCTATTCGGTTCGTGAACTGAAGCTCGTGGCGGAACCGGGCGGGGCCGCGGCCCTCGCAGCGCTTCTGTCGGGGCGGATCGAGGCGAAGGGGCGCACGATTGCCGTCGTTCTGTCGGGCGGCAACATCGAGACGTCGATGCTTGCCCGTGCGCTGGGGTAGGTCCGTCCTGCTGAGACTTGGCTGATTATCTCATCCCTTGGGAGGAGGATGGCGCGGATGAATCGAGGAAATATGGCGGTTTCTCGTAGTACCCTCGTGAGATCGCATCCCCTCACCCTAACCCTCTCCCCATGGGAGAGGGGACACGTTTGCGTCGGGTCGTTGCAGACGTGCCATTCCAAGGGATCTGGTAACGCGCCCCAATTACCTCTCCCATTGGGAGAGGTCGGCGCGCATGCGCCGGGTGAGGGGTGTCGAGGCTTCCGTATTCCCCGTGGGGGCGTATCCCGTCACCCTGGCCGTCTTTCTGCGGGAGAAAGGGCACGTTTGTGATGTCCGGACGGGAAGGCTTCGAGCCTTAGCTGAAGAGGGCCAGACGTTCGCCGGTCGACAGGGCGCGCAGCTGATCGGCGCTGTCGTCGTCCTCTTCCTCATCGTCGTCCGCTGCGGCTTCCATGTCCATGAAAGCCTGATCGGCGTCGTCCTCGTCTTCCTCGATCTCGAAACCGGCGAGTTCCTCGGCGCCTTGCGTCTGCTCCTCGGCAACGGCTTAAAAGGCGGCGGATTCGTCGTCCTCCGAGGCGTCGAGCAACTCCTCCAGCACATTCTGTGCTTCGGCCGAATCCTCTAGCTTCTCCTCGGCTCCGCTTTCGGCGGTGATCATTTCTTCCGAGGCGTCTTCCTCGGCTTCGTCCGCGATGTCGATCTCAGCTTCGGCCAGGGCTTCCGCCTCGTCGCTCTCCGCTTCATCGGCCATGTCTTCGGGAGCTTCGGCGGCCGCCTCCATCATCTCCGGCTCGTTCGCCTCAGCTTCGGTCTCGACCTCGGCGCTCTCGATCTTGTCGAAGGAGATGTCGTTGATGTCGAAATCGCCGGTTTCATCGAGCACGGCCATCTCGTCGCCAGCGTCCGCTGTCTCGGCCGATGCTTCCGCCTCGGCTTCGATATCGCCGGTTTCCGCCATCTCCGCCTCGGCTGCTGCTGCGTCATCATCCGGTTCTATCCGCGCGAACTCCAGATCCGCATCCGCATCGATCTGCGTTTCGTCCTCCGCCTCGGTCGCTCCGGCGCCCGCGCTCATGTCGTTGTCGTCCATGAAATTGGCGGACGTACCATCAGCGCGTCGACGGTGTTCTGCTGAATGGCCTTGTTGGCGTTCTGGGGGCCGTGCAGCAGATGGGCGTCGGGACGGTGCTCCTCCGGATTGATCGGGCCCACCTCGACTTTCATGTCGTCGGCCTGAACGTCCCAGATCTCCATCATCTCGTTGATAAGGGATTCCAGATAGCGCAGCACCTGGACAACCTTCTGGGTGTGCTGACCGGTCAGATCCTGGAACGAGCAGGCCCTGAAAATGTCGGTGGTGTGGGCGTCGATATCGTCGCAGACCTTTTCGTCCAAGCCCTGTTCGCGGAGCGTCCAGGTCAGTTCCTGAACGAGCTCGGCCTTGTGCAGGATATCCTGGGTGGCGCCTTCGGTCTGAGTGACGATGGCGTCCAGCTCGCTGGAGGCCTCGGCAAACCGGTCGCCGTCGGTGGATTCGGTCTTGATCTGGGCGATCTCGCGCCGGGTGCGCTGGATCGCCTCCTGCATGTCGGCCAGATCAAGCTGAATGCGCTCAAACTTCGGAATCTTGCGCTCGCGGCGCATCATGCCTTCGAGCTTGCCGATTGCATCGAGCAGGATATTGGTATCGGCAGACCGGTTGCGTTGGGCATATTCGGCGAGGAACCAGCCTCCTCGCGTCGTTTCCATGACAGCGGATTCGATCGCTTCGTAATCTTTCTCCCGCATGACGGAAGGGGGGCTAACTGCGGCCATACTTTCTCGCCTCCGCTCAAAAGCCGTGTAAAGGTAACGCCGCGAATATGAGGCACACCTAGAATTGTCGGCTGCCGAGTATCTGTCCAATTCGTTAACGCTATTTTAGAAAGCGGTAATGCTTACTGCGAATCCGGGGTCACTCGTACTCAAACATCGCGTTGGACTGCTCTTTAACCTTGCAGTTTCTTGCGATGGAACTGTTTCTTCCCTACTTCGCGATTTTCCTTTCTGATCGCGGTCTGAACGAAGCTGAAATCGGCTTCATTCTGGCCACGCCGCTTGCGATCCGAATCGTTTCGGGACGCGCAATCGCTGCGATCGCAGATCGGATCGGGCGACGTTCTTCAGCAATATGAATTGTTTGCATTATTACCGGTATTACCGCGGCTTGATTCATGTCGGCCGACGGGTTCGTTGAAATGTCTATCGTTATGATTGCCATTGCAATTTTTCAAACGGCGATCATTCCACTGAGCGATGCCTATGCGATGGATACTGTCCGTGCCGGACAGGGTGACTACGGACGCATGCGCTTGTGGGGATCGATCGCATTCATGGTGGCGACTCTGGCCGGGGGCGCGGCGTTGGAGGTGATGTCCTCCGGGCTGGTTCCGCAGGCTATGGACGTCGCCTTTCTGGTGTGCGGACTGACGGCGATTTTCCTGCCCGAACTTAACCAGGGCGAGACCACCTCGAAGACGGCCATGCCGCCTATTACGGGTTCGGCTCACTCTATTGGCCTATTGGCGTGGGCTCGGCATTGGGGAGACGATGATCGGGTTTTTCTGGGTCATCGGCGTGATCGTTGAGGTCGGGTTGTGCATGATGGTGACGCGTCTCGGCATGAAGCTGCCACCGCTCGCCATGGTCGCCTGCGGTGTGGTTGCCGGTGTCGTCAGGTGGATGCTGTTTCCGCTCCTCAGCGCGCCTGCCGCCGTCTTTGCCATGCAGACCCTGCACGGTTTCACCTTCGGTGCCGCGCATCTGGGATTGGTGGGTTCATCGCGGCTACTATCCAGGCCCGTCGGGCGGCCACGGCGCAGGGGCTCGGGGGCACGTTTATCGGGCTCGTCACCGCGTTCGGCCCGCTGATCAGCGGGCCGCTCTATGCGATTGAACCCGCTTATGCCTTCTGGGTGATGGCGGCAGCGTGCGCGCTTTCGGTCGTTCTGCTGGCGGCGGCGGCATCGCACGGGCGAAGCGGGGCGTCGGTCGCCTAGGCGATCCCGCCCCACAGGGCGCTGTCATAGCCGCGGATGATGCTGCCGTCGTAGATGAGGCCCGGATCCCGGTTCCGGGAGAGCAGGAGCGGGGCATCGAGATCGACGAAGGCGGCTTCCGCGGTCAGCAGGAGCGCGGGAGCCATGGCGAGCGAGGTGCCGACCATGCAGCCGATCATCACCTTGAACTTCAGTTCCTGCGCCCGTTTCAGTGTCGCCAGCGCTTCCGTCAGTCCGCCCGTCTTGTCGAGCTTGATGTTGACGGCGTCATATCGGTCGCGGATTTTTTCCAGATCGGCGGCCACATGCAGGCTTTCGTCAGCGCAGATGGGCACGGGAAAATCGGTGCCGCGTAGCGCATCGTCGTGGGCTGAGGGCAGGGGCTGTTCGATCAGCGCGACACCGGCTGTCGCACAGGCGGCAACGGAGGCCGCCAGGCCCGCCTCGTTCCACGCCTCGTTGGCATCGACGATGAGAACCGACTGCGGGGCGACCTCGCGTACCGCGGCGATCCGTTCCTCGTCGCCTTCGCCGCCGAGCTTGACCTTCAGCAAGGGACGCTCTTTCGCCTTTTGCGCGGCTGCAAACATCACCTCGGGCGTGCCCAGGCTGATCGTGTAGGCGGTGGTGACGGGCGGGGGCGGGGTGAGCCCGGCGGCTTCAACGACCGGAATGCCGGAAAGCTTCGCCTCCAGATCCCACAACGCGCAATCGATGGCGTTGCGTGCCGCGCCGGCGGGCATGGTGGCCCTCAGCGCCTCGCGTTCCAAACCCGCGGTCAGATCCGCCTCGTGATCGCGGATCATGGTGATCACGTTCTCGACCGTCTCCCCGTAGCGGGGATAGGGGACGCACTCGCCGCGCCCAATACGGCCGTTTTGCTTGAGTTCAACGACCACGACGACCGCTTCCGTGCGGCTACCTCTGGAAATCGTAAAGGCTCCGGCCAGTGGCCACGCCTCGCGTCGAATTGTTAGCCTGCGTGTCATTTTGATCATAGCTTTCGAGAAAAGGCCGAAGATTCGGATTCTTACTTGCGGACATGTTAAGGCAAATAAGCTATTGTTGACACGTCCTTTTGCCTTCGGATTCTCGCAGTCGAATGACTTATCGAATTACCTCCGCGGTCCCGGCGATTTCATCACAACGTGCGGGAAGCACTGCGCTTCTGTCGTTGTTTGGACCGTGGTTGCTCGCTCATGCGGACGTCGCGGAGGAGCTGGTGCAGACCGTGCACCTTGGCTCGCCCTTCGTGGTGGAGATCGATCTGTCCGCCGTCGATGCGCTCGATACGGCCGGGGCATGGCTGATTCACCGGTTGCGCGGGCGGTGCGAGTACAAGGGTGCGCGCGTCCGGCTGAATGGGTTGTCGGAGCGCTTTCGCATTCTGCTGGAAGACGTGGAGACCCACCATCCGCTGGCGTGGAAGGAGCGCCGTCGGCGGATCTCGTTGATGTGGATTGCCGAGGTAACCGGCCGCCAGGTGGTAGAGGCGGGCAAGGATGCTGTCGCCGTGCTGCACATTCTCGGCACGCTCGGCGCGGTTATCGCCAATATTCTGGTCCATCTCTCCCGGCTGCGGCTCGTATCCATTGCCCATCAGTTCGACCGCGCGGGCATCGGTGCGGTGTCCATCGTCATGCTGATGAGCTTCCTGATCGGCGCGATCATCACCCAGCAGGGCGGGTTTTATCTGCGCCAGTTCGGCGCCGACCGCTATTCGGTTGATCTGGTTGGCGTGCTGGTCTTGCGCGAGATCGGCGTGCTGCTGACCGCGATCATGGTCGCTGGCCGCTCGGGAAGTGCGTTTACCGCCGAACTCGGCTCCATGAAGATGCAGGAGGAGATCGACGCCCTGCACGTCATCGGCCTGCGTGTCGGCGAGGTTCTGGTGCTGCCGCGCATTCTGGCGCTGATGCTGGCGCTGCCGATGCTGTCCTTCTTCGCCGATCTCGCCTCGCTGTTCGGCGGCGCTATGGTCGCGTGGAGCTATCTCGGCATAAATCCTCAGGAATTCCTGCAATATCTGCGCGCGGCGATCGACTTCCAGACGCTGATGGTTGGTCTGGTCAAGGCGCCGTTCATGGCACTGATCATCGGGTTGGTGGCCTGCGTGGAAGGGCTCAAGGTGCGCGGCTCGTCGGAATCGCTGGGATTGCACACCACGCTTTCGGTGGTGAAGGCGATCTTCATGGTCATCGTGACGGACGGATTGTTCGCCATGTTCTTCGCCGCGATCGGGATTTGAGGAGAGCATGAGCACCGCCGCAAATCTCAGCCACTCCGGCACTGAGCAGACCTCCGCCGCGCAGGATCGCGATATCGTCTTGCGCGCGCGCGGCGTCACGGTCGGCTTTGGCGATGTGATCGTGCTCAAGGATCTCGATCTCGACGTGCGCCGCGGGGAAATCCTCGGCTTTGTCGGCGGGTCGGGCACTGGCAAGTCGGTTCTAATGCGCGCCATTCTGGGGCTGACGCCGAAGCGTGCGGGAACCATCGAGGTGCTCGGCGTCGATCTGGATGAGGCCTCGGAGGAGGAGCGCTCTCATGTGGAGCGCAACTGGGGGGTGCTGTTCCAGCAAGGCGCGCTGTTTTCCTCGCTCAATGTCCGGCAGAACATTCAGGTGCCGATGCGCGAGCATCTGCATCTCAGCCAGAGGTTGATGGACGAGCTGGCGCTCTTGAAGCTCGACCAGGTCGGTTTGCCGCGCGATGCGGCGGAGAAGTTTCCCTCCGAGCTTTCCGGCGGCATGGTCAAGCGCGCGAGCCTGGCGCGTGCGTTGGTGCTCGATCCGGAAATCGTCTTCCTGGACGAGCCGACCTCCGGGCTCGATCCGATCGGGGCCGCGGCCTTCGATGATCTGACGATCAAGCTGCGCGATACGCTGGGGCTGACTGTCTATATGGTGACGCACGATCTCGACAGCCTGCATTCAACCTGCGACCGGATCGCTGTTCTGGCTGAAAAGCGGGTGCTGGTGGAAGACACGATGGCGGACATGCTGGCCTTCGATCACCCGTGGGTGCAGGAGTATTTCAACGGCGTGCGGGGGGCACGGCGGCGCGACACGGTATCCTGAGGGGTGACATCCGGAGGTTGTTGTGCTTGTCGCGGGTGCGTGGAATCGAGCAACTTTGGCGCCGAACGGGTGCCTGAGCGTTCTCGGGATGAGTGTGATATAGATCTGCGTCGCATCGTGGGGGCGTCAAGTCGCGGCAATGAAGCGCCGATAACGCAAGCGGGACCGGATCATCTTCGGGTGGTCGGGTCATAAGGAGCGGACGGGAATGGAAACCCGGGCAAATTACATCGCTATCGGATCGGTCGTTCTTCTGACGATCGTGGCCGCCTTCGTCTTCGTTTGGTGGCTGGCCGTGACGGGCGAGGGCAATTCGCGCCGGACGCTCCGGGTCATTTTTCCCGGCGCGGTGACGGGGCTTGAGGTCGGCGGTCAGGTCTTCTTCAACGGCATCCGTGTCGGCGAAGTCTCCAATCTCACCTTTGCGAAGGACGATCCCACGCGCGTGGTCGCGCTCGTCGCCATCAAGGACGATACCCCGCTTCGTTCCGATACTAAGGCATCGCTGGGCTTTTCCGGCCTGACCGGAGTGGCTTATGTGGAACTCGTCGGCGGCTCGAAGGACAAGCCCGCGCTGCTCAAGGAGGAGAAGGAACCGACGCTGATAGCGGAGCGTTCCGGTTTCCAGGATCTGATGCAAGGCGCGCGCGACGTGCTGTCCAAGGCCGACAAGTCGCTCAGCACCATCAACGGGATAATCGACGAAAAACGGCCGGTCGTCAGCCGGGCGGTCGACAATATCGCCACCTTCACGGACGCTCTGGTTCAGAATTCCGATGGGGTCGGGGAGTTCATGGCCAGCATTTCCGATGCGATCAAGGCGTTCACCGGTCTGTCGGGGCGGTTGGAAAATCTGGTTGATCGGGCGGAGGTTCTGGCCGCGGCGGTCGATCCGGACAGGGTGTTCCAGTTCGTCGACAATGTCAGCGCCGCCTCGGGCAAGCTCGATAAGGCGCTCGATCAGGTGGATCAGGTTGCGGCCGGGGCCAAAAAGGTCACCGACGAGTTGTCGAAGTTTTCCGTCGGGCTGAACGATCAGCTTGCCAAGGTCGACGGGATCATCTCCTTGGTAGATGAGCAGAAGATCCGCACCATCGTCACCAATGTGGAGACTGTGACGGAACGCCTCGCGGCGCGGGCGGATGAGATCGACCATCTTGTGACCGATGTGCGCGCGGTGGCGGCCAATCTGCGCAAGACCAGCGATACGGTGGCGGCCAAATCTGAGGACATTTCCAAGTTCATCGACACCGCGGGCACAGTCGCCGACCGTCTCTCGGTCGTGGCTGACGATGCGCACGGCGTGCTGAGCGATGTGGGTAAGGTGGTTACCGCCGTTGATTCGCAGCGTGTCTCCGATATCGTCGACTCCATCGACAAGGTTTCTACGAGCATCGCGGGTCAGGCCACCAATATCGAGGATGCCATTGCCGATGCGCGTGGGGCATCTGCCGATCTTCAGGCCTTCACCAAGGATGTGCGCGAGCGCCAGATCGATATCGATCAGGTGATCACTGATGTGCGCAGCATCTCCGGCAAGCTTGATACCGCCTCCACCAAGACCAACGACATTCTGGACAAGGTCAACCGCTACGTGGAAGGCGACGGGCAGGGGCTGATCGTCGAGGCGACGAAGGCGGCGCGGTCCTTGGGAAAGGTTGCCGACACGCTGAACGAGCGGATCGGCCCGATCACCGAGGGCTTGGCCCGCTTTTCCGGCCGGGGCTTGCGCAACGTCGACAGTCTGATCGAGGAAGCACGGCAGACCGTGGTGGAAATTCGTACGGTATTTGCCAATTTCGATCGCAACCCGAGTCGGGTTCTCTACGGTGGGGACAGTGTTCCCGTCTATGAGGGCGGATGGAAACGGCGTTAGAGATGGCTTCATCGACACCGTGCAAGGAGCACGGACAGGGGACGACGGACGACATGATGTGGCACAAGAGGATCGCGAAAGCGGCCCGGCAAGGCGCGGTGGGCGCGCTGCTGACGGCGGCGGTGAGCGGGTGTGCCGCGGTGACCGGCGGGCCTGCTCCGCGCGATATCTACACCCTCGGCGCTCCCACGGATTTCGCCGGCAAGGCCCATCACAGCCGCGCCCAGCTTCTGATCGCATCGCCCCATACGCTCGCCGCGCTTGATACCGACAATATCGCCGTCATCTCCGACGGGATCGCGATGAGCTATTTCGGCGGGGCGGCCTGGAGCGATCGTGTTCAGCGTCTGCTCCAGTCCAAGATGATCGAGGCGTTCGAGAATTCCGGGGGCGTGCGGGCCGTTGGCCAGCCGGGCGAGGGCCTGCTGATCGACTATCAGATCGTCACCGATATCCGCGCCTTCCAGCTTGCCGTCGATGGCAGGCGCACGGCGCAGGTGGCGTTTTCCGCCAAGATCATCAACGACCGGAACGGCAAGGTGGTCGCCAGCCGCACGTTCCGCGCAGAGGTGCGCGTCTCCGGCGATACGGTGGACGATGCCGTGACCGCCATCAACAGCGCCACCAACCAGTGTCTCGTCGATCTCGTGACCTGGACGCTCGGGCGGGTCTGAAACCGGCGGGTTTGAACCGCGGACGCGGTGCTTTGGAAATTGCGTGAGTTTTGATGTGCGTGAGGCCCATCCTTGGAGACGGGCTCCGCGCAAATCGCGTCTCTCACGTATCTTGAAACCCTTGCACCCGACCCGGCGCGCGGCCGGTGGGTATCTGCTATGACCTGGCTGTCCTTGTTCGCATAAACCGTTCGGAGATATAAGCCGCTGCCGGCGTTCGGTTCGACGCACTATCGTGACTAAGCTTATGACCTCAATTGACCATCCCTTGTTTTCGCTTCTGGAAAGCCGGCATTCCTGTCGCAAGTATCTGGATGAACGCATTCCGCGCGCCACCATGGAAGAGATCCTCACCGCCACCCGCAAGGCGCCAATCTGCAACCCAGGCATTTTTTTCGTCCTGAGCGATCCGGCCCTGCAGGCCTTTTGCGATGAGCTGGCGCCGCATGTGGCGGCCGAACGCCCCGAACAGAATGAATACGGCTACCTGCCCAAGCCCATGCCGCCCTTTCTGAAAGACCGGCAGAGGGCGCCCGGATACGCGCTCTACAATTCGCTGGGGATCGCGCGGCGCGATATTGCCGGTCGCCGGGCGCAGTTTGCGTCCAATTATCGTTTTTTTGATGTGCCCGTAGGCATCATCGTTTCCATCCGTCGGGATATGGGAGCGGGCTGTTACATGGATCTGGGCATGTCGATCCTCGCGCTGATGCTGGCCGCCAAGAGCCTCGACTATGCAAGTTGCGGGATCGGGGCCTTCGCCAATTACGGGCGTTTTGTCCATCGCTTGCCTGAAGCTTCCCGAAGATGAACTCGTCGTGTGCGGCATCGCGATCGGGCGTGCCGATACGAATGCGACGGTGGACGGTTTCCGCACGGAGCGGGCGCCGCTTGCTGATTACGCCGAATTCCGCGGCTTCGAGGAGGAGGTTAGGATATGACGCGCGCGGCTGAGAGCGTTCGGTGCGGCGGCGTTGCGTTAAATGAAGCATCGGGCGAAACGGCTAAATCCCTGCGCCATCTGCTGTCGTTGCGCGCGGCGGGGCAAAGCCTGCGAGTTCTGAACCGCGCCCCCTGGGTCGCGGAGCTGCCCGGGCAGGGACATATCGAATGCATGACCTCGGGCAGTCGCGGAAAGCCGAAGGTCATCCGGCGGATCTACGCCTCGTGGGAGCGCAGTTTCGAGGTCAACCGGGATCTCTTCAATCTGGGCGCTGAGGATCGCGCGGCGGTGTTCGGCACGCTCGGCGCGTCGCTGACGCTCTACGGCTTGCTGGAGACCCTTCATGCGGGCGCGGGCGCCGAGGTTCTGACGGGTATGCAGCCCGACCATCAGGCGGCCCGGCTCGAGGCGGTGGGCGTCTCTGTCCTCTATGCCACACCGACGCAGTTGAGGCTGCTACCCTCCGACCGTGTCCTTTCCGGCGTGCGGTTGATCCTGTGCGGCGGCGGGGGGCTCGACGGGGTGACGGCAGAGTGCGTGCAGACGATCTTTCCCAACGCGATCTTCCGGGAATTCTACGGCGCGTCGGAGACGAGTTTCATCACCCTATCGGATGAGGACACGCCCGAGGGCTTGGTGGCGCGCGCCTATCCGGACGTGACGATCGAGATCCGCAACATATCCGATGGGGTGGGCGAGGTCTGGGTCAAGAGCCCCCCTATCTCTTCGAAGGATACGCGGAAGGCGAGAGTGTCGAGACGCGCCGCGACGGCGAGTTCCTGACGGTCGGAGAACTCGGCAATCTGGACGAGGCGGGATATCTCCGGCTCGTCGGTCGGCGCAGCCGCATGGTGACGATTGCCGACAAGAACGTCTTTCCCGAGGAAATCAAGAAGGTGCTGGCGGATGAACTGGGGCAGACGGCCTGCGCAGTCGTTGCCGTCAAGGATCCGTTGCGCGGCAATGTCCTCCATGCCTTCATCGAGGGGGCGGAGGATGCGGACCGGGAACGGCACTTGCGGCAGAGGATCCGCGCCGATCTCGGATTGGAAATGGTGCCGCGCCGGTTCGTTTTTTTTCGACCCGTTTCCGCTTCTGGGTTTCCGGCAAGCCCGATCTCGCTGCATTGGAAAAGAGGGTGGCATGAGCTTCATCGTCTCGGCGCGTCGAACGGCTGTGGTGCCGCGCGGAAGCGGCTTCAAGGCGTTGCGTCCGCACGAACTGGCTGCCCCCGTGATCGAGGCCGTTCTCGGCGAGGTCGGGCTTGAGGGTGGAGAGGTCAATCAGGTCATCCTGTCCAACGCGCTCGGCGGGGGCGGCAATCCCGCGCGAGTCGCGGCACTGGCGGCGGGGCTCGATCATGTCTCCGGCCTCAGCATCGATGCGCAATGTGCCGGGGGGCTCGACGCCGTTGCCCTGGCGCCGTGCTGATCGATGCGGGGCAGGCGCGCATCGTTTTGGCGGGCGGGGCGGAAAGCTTTTCGCTGCGCCCCTTGCGTGCGCATACCTTTGCCGACGGGCGCGAGCCGGAATTCTATACCCGGCTGCCGTTTTCTCTCTTCCCCGACAGTGATCCCGATATGGCGGATGCAGCCGACGTCCTGGCGCACGACTACGGGATCTCGCGCGAGGAACAGGATGCCTTTGCGGTCGAAAGCTATGCCCGCGCCCTTGCCGCGCGCGCGCGGCTGGCGGGCGAGATCGTGCCGCTTGCGGGCATCGACCATGACATGTTCACCCGCGCGCTGAAGCTGAAGCTTGCCGCGCGCACGCCGATCGTTTCCGGTTCCGTCATGTCGCGGCGACGGCGGTCGAGGCGGATGCGGCCGCGTTCTGTCTCGTGGTCGGCGACGATGTCCTTCGCGCTCACCCTGAATGGCGGGCGGCGGAGATTGTTCAGTGCGCGAATGCGGGCGGGGAGAGCACTCTGTCGGGAATTGCACCTGTCCGGGCCGTCAAACGGGTTCTGGAGGGGGAGGGGATCAGCGCGGATGCGTGTTGGCCTTGGAACTGATGGAGGCCTATGCGGCGCAGGCCATGGCCTGCCTGCGCGGGGCCGGTCTTTCCACGGAAAAGATTAATCTCGGTGGCGGTACTCGCGCGCGTGGTCATCCGTTCGGAGCCTTGGGCACGATCCTCGCTTGCAGGCTCTACCATGAACTCGGGCGACACGGCGGCACCGACCTGTGCGCGATCGCGGCCGCAGGCGGTATCGGCTCGGCGCTGTTGCTGCGCGCGTGAGGTTGGGGCGTCGAGCGCGCAGGGCCGGGTGTTTGCGACGGCTTCTGAGCGCCAAGGCTCACCACTGCTCCCTCCATCGTCATTACCCGGCGCAGTCCGGGTAATCCAGCAGGCAGCGGCATATCCGGAGAAGGCTGGATACCTCGGACGAAGCCGGGGGATGACGACGGAAAGGGGAGTGCGGGAGGTGCGGCTCTCTTTGGGTTTCGGTGCTCAGTCTTGCGATGGCGCCCTGTGGGACTTGGGGTCCGACCGTTGCCGAACCATCACGAAAGCCTGTTGGGACGGGGCACGTCTTGCCCCCCGACTGTCATCCCCGCGCAGGCGGGGGATCCAGCATTCCAGAGACGTTTGCGGTTCTCGCGCCACAACCTGATCCAGTGGTTACTGGGCCCCTGCCTGCGCGGGGATGACAATTGTGTTTGTGGCCGATTGTCTGGGTAGACGCAGCTATCACAGCGATTGGGCATTGGTATCGCGAGACATAACAAAAAGGGTGCGTCCTCGGACGCGCCCTTTTCTTGTTCGGTGATTGCCGCGTCTTAGTCGAGGCGGCCGCTGGCGTGGGCGAGCATGGTGTAAACCTTGCCCGTGTCCGACGACATGTAGGTCTCGCTCAGCATGTTGTCCCGGTCGTTCTGGGAGACCTGGGCAAGCAGCGCCTCGAAATCCTCGATGTACCGGTCGACCGCGGCACGGAACTCCGGATCGCGATGATACTTGGAGCGGATCTCGTCGAAGGTCTGCTGACCCTGCAGCGTGTAGAGGCGGCGCGTGAAGACGTTGCGTTCGCCCGCACGGTAGTGGTCCCACAGATCGATGAAGGTTTCGTGGTCGATGGCGCGTGCGATATCCATCGACAGAGAGTTCAGCGATTCAACCATGTGAAGCTGCGAGCGGCCGCCGTTGCCGCGGCCCGCAGGTGCGGAACGGTCACGGTGCGCGGCCGGTGCCTGTTCCTGAGTCTCGTGCGACTGATCGTCTTCCGAGGCGCGGCGGAGCAGGTCGGACACCCAGCCCTTGAACTGACCCTGAGCAGGCCCCTGGGCCGGACCCTGCACGGGAGCGCTCTTCTGGCCACCGCGCGGCTGTTCGGAGCGGGTCGGTGCGGCACGACGCGGCGCGGCCTGCTGAGGCTGCGGACGTGGGGCGGCAGGCGCCTGGGCCTGTGGCTGCTGCTTGGCCGGAGCCTGAGCGGGAGCCGGGGCCTGAGCCTTGGCGGCGGGTTGCTGCGGGGCATGCCAGCGCGAGGCGGTCGACGGATCCATCGGAGCCGGGCGCGGGGCGTGCTGCTGTGCCTGAGTAGGTTGGGCCTTGTGCTGCGGTGTGGAGGTGTCGAGCGCATTGGACTGACGCGCGACGATTTCCGACAGCTCGTTGAGTGCCCGGATTTGCTCGGAAACTACCTTGCGCATGGTTGCGGTGGATTCCTGCATCTCTTCCGGCAGATCGAGGACGCCGCGCTTGAGATCGGCACGGGTCGCTTCCAGTTCGCGCTGCACTTCGCGGGCAACGTCGCGCATGCGGGCCGTTGCCTCGTTGAAGCGCTCGGATGCCTCGCCGACCGCGCGGCCGACCTCTTCGACGAGCTGCGTCTGGGCGGCCTGAACGGCCTTGCGGGCCTTGTCGCCGTGGGACGACGCGGTTTCTTCTAGGGTGGCGAGCTGGTCGGTCAGGGTCTGCGTCGCGGCGTCGGTGGTGCGGCCGAGTAGGTTGACGACGGCGCGGGCCTTGTCGTCGGCGCTCGACAGCGTGCCGGCCAGGAGCTGTGCGAAGTTCTGCATCAGCTCGTCGACCGCGTCGGTCTTGTTGACGAGGCTTTCGGCCGCGTTCTCGATCGTGGTCGCCTGATCGCTCACCGACTTGGTGACGGTGCGCTGGGTCTCGTCGAGCTGACGGGCCGCAGAGGTGATCTGCTGGCTCTGCTGCTCGAAGCGGTCGGCCAGATCGGTGATGTCCGTCAGCATCGCGCCGGAGACGGTGCGCAGCGCCGCCACCTGATCGCCGATGATGGCGGTGGACTCGTTGGTGTCCGTGACCGCGCGATCCACTGCGGTGTGGAATTCGCCCGCGCGCTGGGTGAGCTTGGTCTCGATCTCGTTAAGGTTCTCACCCGCATGGGAGAGCACGTCGCGAAGACCCGCGTTGGATTGGTTGAGACGGTCCAGAATGCCGGCAATCTCGGACTGCAGACGATCGTTGGTGGAGCCCAGAAGCGCCACCGCATCGCGCGAACGCGCCTCGATCTTCGTGGCGACTTCCTCGCCGGTCGCGGTCATGGTGCGAGCCGCTTCCAGACCCTGGCGGGCGATGTTCTCCGAAACGTCGCGGCCCTTGACCGTGATTGCATCGAGGATGGCGTTATTGATCTCGTCCATGCGGCCGGTGAGGTCGCGCGAGCGCTGCTCGATGGCGTTGACCAGTTCGTTGCCGTCTGTGCCCAGAAGGGTGGAGAGTTCCGAAGAGCGTGCGGCTATCGTCTGGTTGAAGTCGCTTGCCTGGACCTTCAGATCCTCCGTCACGCTGCGGCTGCGATCAGTCAGCAGACGGGCCGCTTCGTTGACCGCGGTGGTGACGCGCTCGCGCAGGCTTTCCGACTGACCGGAGACAAGCGCGTGCAACTGCTCGGAGGTTTTCTCCAGAATGATGCGGGCCTTCTCGCTTTCGGCGTTCATCGAGCGACCGGCCTGTTCCACGGTCTGCAGAACCAGATCGCGCACGTTGCCGCTTTCGCCCTTCATGATCTCCGAAGCGCGGTTCACGGCTTCGGTGACGACTGAACGGGCCTTCTCGCTCTCCTCGGACAGCGAGCCGGTGATGGCGGCCAGACGGTCGTTGAGGATGCGCTCGATCTCGCCTGCGTGTCCGTCCAGCGTCTCCGCCACCTCGAACACCTTGGAGCCGAGCGAGACGTTGATCTCCGCAATGCGCTCCGACAGCGTTTCGGTGAGCTGCTGGGTCTGGTGCGAAAGCACCTGGCTGACTTCTTCCAGCCGACCGTTCAGCGCGTCGGTCATCTCGTTCTGGCCGACGACGAAGGCGCCCGCGATCTCGCGGGTGCGGGCGATCAGGGTTTCGCTGATCTGGCGGGCACGCGCATCCAGCGCCTGGTCGACGCGCGTGATATTGTTGCCTATGGTCTCGATGAGCTTGTCGGAGTGCTCGTTGATGTGGCTGGCCGCCCCATCGATACGTTCGCCGACCGCCTGGTCGAAGGCCTCGAGCCGCTCGCTCATCGTGTCGCCGATTGCGCGCGAACGCTCGTCAAGCTGCTTGGCGATTTCCTCGGAACGACGGTTGAAGTCCGCTCCGGCCTCGTCCGCGCGGGCCTTAAGAACGTCGGACACGATCGCAGTCTTGTCGTCGAACGTGTCGGCAATGCGATTGCCGCCAGCGTCCAGCGTCTCCGCGATGCGGTCGGTGCCGCTCTCCATCGTTTCTACGATGCGCGTGGAGGCGCCGGAAACGGTCTCGTCGAGCTTGGTGGAGTTCGTCTCCAGAACTTCCGAAATCTGCGTGCTGCTCGATTCCAGAGCGGAGGCCAGCGCCGTGGTGCGGTTCTCCAGGGCCTCGTTGAGGGCGAGGCTGCGGTTCTCGAGAGTGGCGTCCAGAGTGTTGAAGCGGCTTTCCAGCGTGGCCTCCAGCGCTTCGGTACGCTCTTCCAGAGCACGGTCCATGGCGCCGATGCGGCGTTCCAGAGCGCTGTTGATGACGCCGGTGCGCTCCTCCAGCGTTCCGTCGATGGAGGAGCGGTGCTGGGTGAGGGCGGCGTCGAGCGCCTTGGTGCGCTCGTCCAATGCGTTGTCGAAGGCGCCGAGGTGGCCTTCCAGGGTGTTGGAAAGCTCGGTGGTGTGGGTGCCGAAGGACCCGACCAGCTCGCCGCCGCGCTCATTGATGAGGCTGTCGAGTTCGGCAAGCCGGCTCGCCAGGCTGTCATGCAGCACGCGGGTGCGCACGTCGAGGGTCTCGGAGATGCGTCCGCCGATCTCGCCGAGGTCGGTGGCGATGGCTTCCCCGCGCGCGCCCATCAGGCGGGCAAGCTCGGTGCCGGTCTCCGACAGGCGCTGGCCCAGCTCGTAGGAGCGTTCGCCCAGAGCCGCGCTGATCTCGGTGGTGGCGGAGGCTACGGTCGCGTCGAAGTCGGCGGCGTGGCGGGCGATCAGTTCGCCCATCGCCTCACCGCGCGAGGCCAGACGCTTGTCCAGTTCCTTGCCTTCCACGGTGATCGACTCGTGAATGCGTTCGCCGATCGAGCCCAGCCGTTCGGCGAGGTCCCCGCCCTTGACCGTGATGGTCTCAGTGAGGTGGCTTGCGGTGTTGTCTAGCTTGGCCGCGATCTCGCCGCCGCGCAGCGACAGGTCGACGACGATGGATTCGCCGGTGCCCTGCAGGATCTCCGCAACCTCGGTGGTGCGGCTGGTGATCGTGTCGATGATCTCCGCACCCTTGGTGGGGGGGGGGGGGGGG
>NZ_JASJAV010000051.1 GCF_030066895.1 Breoghania sp.
GGCATTTTGAGAGTCAATTTCTGAGAGATAATGAATAATCATGAGTTTATTGCTGATTCTGTCCGCATCTTCCAGTCCGTTTCCAAGGCTTAAACGATTCTCCGGATTATGCACCAATTCCGCTATCATGGCAGCCGAACTGTCTTGCTGAAAGGCTCTTTCAAACGCCGATAGGGTAAAAGGAAAAACATTTTTACCACCATTGACCCATTCAAAACGATCAGTAAATAGCGGTCTTTTTTCTATTTTATATCCGTTTTTGAACCCCGTATTAAGTACTGAAAGATCAGAAGAACTCCATCTGATTTTTATGACTTTTCCATCATATTTCCCTATCCCTTGAAGGGTTTGGGCATAGATATTTCGGATTGTTCCGAAAAACAAAAAGAGGGAAAACAGGGTGTATCTAAAAACGTTTTTCATTGATACCCATTAGTGAACCAAAAACTTTATCACATTACTTTTGTTTTGATAGACAACAAACAAAAAATATGAGCCTGAAGGCAGAGCGAGTTTCAGCGGAATTTTGTGGTGCATTTTTTCCGAATATTGGTTTCGGAATACTTCTCTCCCTTCCAGTGAAACAATTCTGAGACTGAGAGCGGCCGGGGCATCAAAAAGAAACTCCGCCGTAAATGCTCCCTGGTTTGGGTTGGGGTAAAGGGTTTCTTGTATCAGATTTGCGCGTTGAACAAAGGTTTCACTGCCTGAAAAGTCATCTGAACCCGTTTCGGGAGGTCCCACGATGATGGCTTTTTCAACCGTTTTAGAACACCCATCTTTATAGGCCGTCAGAATGGCATTGTAAACGCCGGCCGTATCAAACAAAATGGTATAGCTATAATTACTTCGGGCTTTTATGTGAAACCCTCCCTCTAATATATCCCAACGGATACTGTCAGGGACCGGCCAAGAAACATCAACAAAGGTTATTTCTTTGTCGGCGGTTATTTCCGATGAAGCTAAAAATGCTCCGTCAAAAGATAAATCTCTTGTTTCTATTGAAAATTTTGCTGCTTCTCGACAATTTCTGACCGTATCTTCTCTCACTGCCAAATAGTTTCCTGCTGTTTTGAGGCTGATACGCTGTTCCTGAGAAATAAGACGACCCGATTCTGAAAACCATTGGGTTGTTTCGTTGTTTCCTTTGAGCATATCAATTTCTGCCACATCGCCATCACACAAGACATACAGACGCTCAACGTTGGGTCGTATAGATGGCGGATTTCTCAGATCTACAATAGCTTGACGTTTACAGTTTCTAGCATCTATTATAGAAGATCCATAATAAATCCCTGCCATTAAATTTTCCCGGCTTGTTGCAGTGGATTGAATGTCATCCCATTGGAAATTATAGGGCTCTATTCCTCCGGTTATTTTCATGTCTATCTTTCCTTGCGGTTGTTGATAACATATCGGGTTTTGAACCTGTGCTACACGGAGCTTTAAAGTGTCCGGATTTCTGAAAGTGATTTTCGGAGCATTATAAATACAGTCGTGTGCGTCTGTTACACGGAAGTTATACGCACCACTTCCCAGTTTCTTGAATGTGTGGGGTTTTGTATAGACCGATGAGACAGCGGTATTAGAATCTTGAAGAACGTATGAATAGGGGGCTGTGCCGCCGGTAATGGTTTTGAGTTGTATGATTCCATCGGCATAGTCTGTACACGTTTCTTCTGTGAAATCAACAGATGTATTTATTCTCTCTGGTCCGCTAATGGTAAAGTGTGTTTGTGAAAGACAGAGTTTCTCGTCTTGTGCCACCACAAAATAATCGCCTTTAAAAAGCTTTAATGTGTCGGAAAATAGCAACCCGCTGAAATGTGTTTGGGGAACATCGTACACGAGCGTGCTATCGGCAGTCCAAACCTTGTAACTTTTCGGAGGAGAAACATATTGAGAGGCTACATAAATGGCTCCATCTTGCGAGTAAGAACAAGTAGTTTCAGAGAGGTTTTTGGTTGTTAAATCGGGGCTTTGTGGATTTTTTACTTCCGGTTGTATGACGCTCTTACAGCCATATAAATCCGTTGCCACCATAGTATAGCTTCCGGCAAAAACGCTGTCCAAGACCCCATTGATATGATTGACTGAAAAATTCCTTGACGGAATAGAAAACGGAGCAGTCCCCCCGGTAAATGTCAGATAAACTTTTCCATCGGATACGCCGCAGGTGGCAAGGCTTGTTGAATCTACCGATGCTACAAATTTTTCGGCAGATTCTAAGGTTGTGAATGGCGTTTCAAAACTTCGGCATCCATGAGCATCAAATATCAAAAGTTTATAATCCCCACCGGAAATGTTTTTTATGAGAGAGTCAGAGTTCAAAGCCAGTGTGTCATTTCCAATATAATAGCTATAAGGAAACGTTCCGCCCTCAACAGCAACTTTGAGTTGGCCATCTTTGGCACCGGTACAGGTAACGGCATGGTTTTCCAAGAGGGTATAATCTAAAGAATCTGGTTGTGAAATATACTGATATATGGTATCTATACACCCCACACGGTCTTGTATATAGAGCCGGTAGGTGCCGGAATCAAGCCCATCAAAGACCGGTAATACCTGAAAGTCAGAGTCTGTTAGACTGTTTTTGGAATACCGGTAATCTCCCCAACCGTTGTGTCCGCTGAGATATATTTTTCCGTCGGAAGACTCAAAACAGTTCAGATTTTGGATACTATCAACCGAAACAGAAAGGGGGCTTTCCGGTTCAGCAATCGTTATTATATCTTCTATAACACACCCAAGAGAATCGGTTATTTTGAAATGATACTCACCGGCATAAAGCCCATAAACCGATGTTGCTTCGGGCAAATTTTCCAGTGTATCAAAACGAATGTCATAGTCTGCCAAACCGCCCGAAACCTCATAGTGAAAGTCGGACGTTTCGCCTTTACAAACAATGGTATCTATCGTAAAACGATAATTGAGCAATGAATCCGGCTGCCAAAATTGGATTGACAGAGTGTCTGAACAGCCCTTTTGGTCTTGTACTATAATAGATTTTTGTGTTTCAGGGAGTCCGCGTATCGTATCTTCGGGAGAAAATATGCCTCCCAAAGGGGCATATTGATAGCCCCCATTTCCACCAACAGCCGCCACCACCACTTCGCCGGTAGAAGCATATTTACAGACAATATCTTTTTGCGAAACATGGCTGATTTGAAGCGGAGACGGCTCTATAACATGAACGGTGGTGTCTATCTCACAATCAAAAGCGTCCGTAACCGTAACGTGCATAATGGAATCTTTCGGAATTATCTCTTCCGAATATATGGTGGTTGTACCGTTTATCGTAAAGGTGTAACCGGGAAACGATGCTCCGTAAGCTATTTTTTTCCCGCCTTCGGCTTTGAGGCGTATCAGACCGTTAGCCGAACCATAACAGGTAAGGGGCTCAACCTCAATCATCTGTTTCAGAGGATTGTCTTTTTGTCCGCCTATAAAGAAATCAAACTCGCCACTACAGCCCGTTGCATCGGTAATAACAACCGTATATATGCCCGCTGACAGCTGTTCCAATAAGGTATCAGCCTCAAGGGAAACCCCAACAGTGTCATCTTCTTGGTGCTGATAATATCGCCACTGGTAGGAAAACGGTCTCACTCCGTCTTTATGACGGAAATGAATTTTTCCACTATCCGATTTATTGCATAACTTTTCCGTAAATTCTATTGTTTCTATTTCAAATAGCCCTTCCGGAATAAGAGGCTGATAGGCAACTGCCTCACATCCATTTTGGTCTTGAACATTGAACCGATACCCCGAGGTGTTTTCGGATAAAAGGTTTTCATATAATTGGACCTGCCCTTCGGCTATAATAGAGGTGTCTTCGGCATTGATAGAGGCATTGAACCGATAGAATGGAACGCCTCCCGTAACGCTTACCGCTATTTTTCCAACGGCATCATTTTCGCATTGGACGGATTGCAAAACTTCGGAAGAAATTTTGAGCGTGTCCGGGGCGGTAACGGAAATAGTGGTCGGGGAGGTTTGACATCCCAAACTGTCTCTGACCGTAATTGTATAAATCCCAACTTCAACCTGCTTCAGCGTGTCGGTGTTGCTATAAGAGGTGTTGTTGAAATTATATTGATAGGGCAAAACACCCCCTTCGGCCTGAACGGTCAAAAACGCATTTCTGCTGTCAAAACAGCTAAGAGTGTGGACAGAAACAGGGGTAAGACAGTTTCCGTCTTGGTCCCGTTCAAAAACATCGGTCTGCGTAATCCGGAGTTGCTCGCGAGACGAAACCGTTACCGGAAAGGAAATTGACGCGCCATAACGGTCTTCAACCCTCACGGTATAATCGCCCGCCGAGAGGTCTTTAAATACATTCAAGCGTGTATAGTCTTTGAGCTGTGAAATATTATCGGCATCGTAGAGGGCATATTTATATCCGCCCCAGCCACCGGAAGCACGGGCTTCTATCCGTCCGTTACTGCTTCCAAAACAGCGGGTCGCGTACCCCTCTGCCACAACCGAAAGGGAGGTGTCCGGCTCTTGTATTTCAATGGTTTCTGAAATGCTAAAACAATTGTTGCTGAGATGTACTTGATAGGTCCCCGCCAAAAGGTTTTGATGGGTTTGGAGGGAAAAATCTGAAGACCCGGAAACAGAAAATAAACTTTCGGGAATCGGCCCGGAAATAAACACATCATAACTTGCACCACGTTCCAAGGGGCCTAATTGATATTCAAAAGAACCACTTGGAATGCCAACACCAAGGGCATGGGTTACTCTGTCAGACGGAATGGTTATTGAGACCGCTTCCGGTTCGGTAAGCGTTAAAACCCTTCCATGAGCATAACTACAACCTCCGGAACAGGATTTAGTGTCAAAAACCTTTATCGTATATTCCCCTGGGGCGAGTCCCATAAAAGAACCCGATGAAGCCGTTCTGCTCCCAACTTCTACCCCATCTTTATAGAGGTGTACGGTACCGGAATATCCTGAAGCATAAGAAACTTCATATTCAATGGCTCCTGTATTGTTTCCGCGACATTCTATATCCTTAGTGGTTACATCCGTGAATGCCGGAGGATCATAGTCCGAAAAGGGAGTTTCCGTAAAATCCTGCTGGCAGCCCCCGTTTTCCTCTATCCGAAACGTGAGTTCCGTATCCTGCGTTAGATCTGTGAACGTAATGGAACTGCCCGAAGTAGCATGATTACCTTGAGAGGGGGTTTTGCTGATGTTTCTATACGTAAAAGGCCCTCCGCTACTGCCGGATGCCGTATATTTGATATTATAGCCCGTGCCGGAAACACTCTCCGGGTCTATACTAATAGGGTCTTTTTGGGTTATTTCTCCCAGCGATGCTACGGTCTTATAGGCCGAAGCACTTTCGCCAACACAATCAGCGGAGCTGACTTCTAAATAATATTTACCCGCTTTTAAGCCCTCAAAAGTGTATTCTTCCCCCGCTTCAATATTGGTTAATTCTTGAACGGTCTCTAATCCCCCATATGCCCCCTCAGAAAATTTCTGGGTAGAAAGAGTGTGATATGCGGTATGGTATTCATAAATGGTACAATCATCTGGAAAATTCTTTTGCTTACGGTCAGATCGGGGCGTATTGTCCCACCAGCCGTAATAAACCTTTGTCCTGTCTGAAGAATCTGTTACGTAATTGCCGTAATTACATTTGTATTGACTATGCTGATTACAGTTGTCTGTCCCATACAACCCCAGATTGTTACAGTGCTCAAGACCACCGCATATTCCATCTGTTTCCGTTTGTGTAGGGCCTATAAAAGTACAACACTCTCCTACCTTATCAAACTTTTCACCATACTCCCAATAACCGCACGTAGTATCTCTGGGGACTCTTTGAATGGTAGTAATGGTAGT
>NZ_JASJAV010000052.1 GCF_030066895.1 Breoghania sp.
GCTAAAGGACACCAGTCCAGCCCCTCTCCCGGGTGACGGCTTGGGGGAAACAAGCCGGACCCGAGTTGGCGACCACGGCGGCTCAAGCGCCGGGTACCTGTGAAAACCCCCGGAAAGAGGCGGCGTCCCTAGATCAAAGCGGCCTCCACTGCCGCGAGATTCTACCAGAGAGGCTGCCTCAATCCGCCTGCGATACTTACCAGCAGGGGGGTAGAGTAGCTCCAAACGGACGTGAAGAGTCGGGTCGGAGGTCCTTGAGCTACGTACTAGTGTACAGTGCTGCCTGCCACCACACACGGTGACAGCACGTGCAACCCATCACGCAGTCCCGACACATCCCGGAGGTAGTAAGCCGCGAAAACACAGGGAGTGGCCCAGGCGGCTGCTCGGAGGACGTCCGAGAGTGCAAAAGTAGATTGTAGTGCGATTGATGCTGCCAGGGCGCGGATTTCGTGGACACTAGTAGAGGCCAGGCGAGCGTCCTCTGTGGAAGCGTGGCTGTACGCAAGCTTTAGTAGTTTAACTACCCATGCCGAAATCGTGGCTTTGGCCACCGGCTGGCCACCCTGCCGGAGAGAAAGGAAGAAGCGTTTCCGGTTGGGCGATCGCTTTCCTGCCCATGAGTGGTAAGAACGGAGCGCTCGGACTGGGCACAAAGCCAGCTCACCAGGGTCGTCGGTAATCGCCGAAAGGGAGCGGATGACGATCGGCTGATAGCGGGATTCCCCTTCTGCCGTGGAACGGATCTTGGGGAGGTACCCCGGGAATGGTTCCAGGATAGCCCCGGTGCGAGTGAAGGTAATGCGTCGGGGATCAATGGCATGAATGTCGCCCCGCCTTCGCGCCGAGGCCAGCAGAAGTAGGAACACCGTCTTGGCCGACCGCCATAGTGGCTTGGTAGGGTCCACAGGGGAGAAGGGGGGTCTGGCTAGGACCCTGAGAACTAAGTTGAGGTCCCACCGAGGGAAGGTGAAGCAACTCCGCGGCCGTTCTACCCGGAAGGAGCGGAGCAACCGGGAGACGTGGTAGGAGTCGGTTAGGGACCGACCCACTGCGCCCCATACTGAATGAATGGCTGACCTATAGCCATCAATAGAGGACGGAGCGAGAGTCTCGTCCTGGAATAAGTGAAGAAAGAAGTCACAGACTTCAGTCACAGGGGCTTGCAGCGGATCGGTATCCCGTCGCTCACACCAAAGAGCAAACTTCGCCCATTTTGAGTCGTAGATGCTCTGTGTGGAGGGGCGGAGTTGGCCAGTGGCGACTCTGCGCGACACCTCTGTAGAAAATCCCTGGACAGACGCCTGTCGGAAGATAGTCGACAGGCGTGTAGATCGAGGGAATGGATCGCGCCGAACCGACGGGCGTTGTGGGGCATCCCGATCAGATCCTGCTGGGGAGGGAGCGTGATCGGATGGTCGATCAGCAGGCTCAGAAGTAGCGGGAACCAAGGACGATTGGGCCACCGCGGGGCGACGAGAGTCACCAGGCACTGAGACTCTGTCGCGATCTTCGTGAGCACCTCCGCCAGCATGGGCCACGGTGGAAAGAGATACGCATCCATCCCGTGCCACGCGCAGGACATGGCGTCGACCGCGAAGGCCTGGGGATCTGGGTATGGGCTGATGTAGGTCGGGAGCTGATGGGTCAGCTCCGTCGCCATCAGGTCGATGGTCGGTTTGCCCCACACCGTCCAGAGCTGGGCCGCCACTTGACGGTTCAGTGTCCACTCGGTGTTGACCACCTGGTCGGCCCTGGAAAGGAGGTCGGCGGTGCGGTTCAAGCGACCGGGAATGTGCCGAGCTCGGATCGTCATTTCCAGGTCCAGGACCAGGGCAAAAAGATCCTGGGTGATGTCCATGAGAATCATGGAATGGGTGCCCCCTTGACGGTTGATGTACGAAACAGCCGTCGTGTTGTCGGAGGCCACCAGGATCTGTTTGCCTTTCCAGAATGGAGGATCGGCCTGCAGTGCGCGCAGGACTGCGAGGAGTTCGAGAGCGTTGATAGAGAGGAGGCGGTCGTCGGCGGACCACTCCCCTTGCGCTCTGAAGCCCACCGCGTGTGCACCCCAGCAAAGATTGCTGGCATCGGTGTACAGGGTTATCTGTGGGACATACGGCCCCAGTGGAACACCCGCCGATATGTGTGTGCGATCCATCCACCACTGGAGAGCCGCGCGGGCTGGGAGATCCAGGAGAACCTCCCGACCCAAGCTGTGGACCCCTATCTTGAACTGCCGACGAAGGCAGAAATGGATCGGGCGAATGTGGAGCCTGCCGAGAGGAACCAGCTTCTCCAGAGACGTGAGGGTGCCCAGTAGGGAGAGCCACGTTCGAGCTGGAGCTGAGCCCAAGTGGGCCATCCGCTGGCAGGCTAGGAGGGACGCCTGAATGCGACCCGGCGGGGGACAGCGCAGTCCCACATCCGTCCGAAAGCGTACCCCTACGTAGACGAAGTCCCGAGATGGCTCTAGCTCGGACTTGTCGAGATTCACCCCCAGACCCATCCGGTACAACAGGGAGATTGTGGTGTCCGTCCACCGGCGACAAAGATCTGACGACGGGGCCCGAATGAGCAGGTCGTCCAAATAGCGGTGAAAGAGGACGCCTTGGGTGTGAAGGTGAATCGCTAGGGGCGCCAGAAGACGTGTGCAGACCAGAGGAGCAGGGGCCAGACCGAAAGGAAGGGCCCGGAACTGAAAGACTTCTCCTGCTACCACAAACCGGAGGTACTTCCGGAACCACGGAGCGATGGGAATGTGGAAGTAGGCGTCCGTCAGATCTACCGAAGTTGCCCAGTCTCCGGGTTGGATGGCTGCCGCAATGGTCCCTACTGTCTCCATCTGGAAATGGGGACAGAGGAGCACACGGTTGAGGGGGCGCAGGTTGATCACTGGCCGGAGTTGCCCATTCTTCTTGGGAACCAAGAAGATGTGGGAATAGAAGCCCAGGGACTCCGGTCGAGACACCTTTTCCACTGCCTGCTTCCGCAGGAGGGTCTGGATCTCCTGGATCAGCACTGCACGATTGCCTGACGTTGCTGACTCGTGTGCGCTCCATCGGCGAGTCAACGGAGGGCGCGTGCCTGAGAAAGTCGGGGCGTAGCCCTGATCGATGACCGAAAGAACCCAAGGGTCGTCGGTGATCTCGCGCCACGACGTCAGGTAGCGCGACAAGCAGCCGCCGACAGGCCGCTCGTCGGCGCAAGAAAGGGAGCCTGGGAAGGCTCGAGGTCCGTGGATTGACGGTAAGTCAATCGCGTTTGGACTGGTGGCGCTGGGGTCCCTCCTGCCGCCGCCGGTGTTTGTTAGGCCGGCGATGGGGCTGCCCGGTAGGTCGGCGAGGTCCGGAGGCAGATCCGGAAGGGGGACGTGAATGGGGTCCCGATCTCCGACCTGGTTGGGAGAGGTGCTTGCTCCCCCCGGCCTGCGGGGGGGCCGCCGAGGAGGGACGGTGGGAGGCTGCAGACAGCTTGAGCGATGCCAGCTGGCGTGTGGACTCATGCTGTGCGTCCTCCCGCGCCGCCGTGGTGACTTCGGGGAGGGTAGGAAACAGGTCCTTGGATCTGAAGGATCCGTTCCGGAGCGACCTGCGATGACGGGGACCCAAGTAGGACCTCAACTTGGGAATAAACTTGTCGCGCTGGGCTAGCGCTAAGTTTACATCTACCCCCACTGTTGCTCCCATATTGTCTGACATGGACAATTCGGCGTGAGCTTGAAAATCCGCGGCAGACTCCGCCACGGCTTCGAGCTGGGAGATGGTGTCGTAGACGGCATCCCTGCCAAGGGTGGGAAGGGCAGCCTTCAAGCTTGCCATTCCGCGCCGTACCTGGTTCCACTCCGCCGAGGCACCGCCTATGAAGTGGCGGGCGTAGGAGGCCGAAGTCAACGCCGTCCGCGTGAACCGATCCACGGTCTCACGAAACTTCCTGGACAGGGACAGAGGCCCTTTGGCCTGGCGGTCCACTGCCTCGTCATCGGGAAAGGTGGACACTTCTCGGAAGCCCCGAGGGCGGTCCCGGGCCCGGTGCAGGAACGTATCTTCGTTCGCCGCCTCATACCTGGAGCAGGTTCTTCTAAGTACTGAGGGGGCGAAGGGTGTGTTGGTGGTCGCCTCCGGCTGACGATCCAATGAGGTGTGGGACACCTCGTACCACTTGTCGAGGCTGGAGTGGGGATCCAGACCTCGGACGTTCCTGTGTCGGGCCCTCCTTTCCGGATGGCTGACGGGCTCGTTCTTAGAGGCCAGAGGGGTGGCCCTCCCCGACTCCACGAGTCGTTGCATAGCCTCCCTAAAAGTAGAGAAGCCCCCCTCCGGAACGGAGTCCGGGATGCGTTCTGTTGACGGTGAGCGGAAACGTGCTCTGCGTCCGGAGGGGGAGCGGGAGTGCGACCTGTCAGAGCCAGACGATCTGGAGCGAGTCCTGCGAGCCCAGGATCCGGGAGGTGAGCCTTCAGAAGCAGGGGACAGCGACCTAGAGTCGCGAGTCCTACGGCGTCTAGGTGGTGACCAGCGCGCCCTCTTGCGCCCCCGGGAGGAGCCTAGGTGGCCGTCCTCCCACTCGCCGGCTGGCGGGGCCTGGTGGGCCATCCCCCAGGATTCCTGGGAGGCAGGGGGCCAAGGAGCGGCGAACTTCGCTCGGAGCAGGATCGGGAGGGGGGATGACGAGGGGTCCCCTCCTGGCCTCCCAGCATCAGCCTGGGAGGACGAAGATCCTGACCGCTCCCGGGCGCCACCTGGTGAACGGTGGGGCAGCGGGCGCGACGAGTCCCAGCTGGGATGTCGGTTGGCAGTATCCGATCTGGAAATAGAAAAGGAAGAAGGTGATAAGGGGCCCGAGGGGGCCCGGGACCGCCCCACGAGGGGGTACGAGGGTCCCTGGTGGGCCTCCTGCTCCTGCGGAGCGGAGGCGAAGGAAGCGCCACCCCCTGACGCAGACCGACTATTGAGGCGGTCCTCGATGCCGGCAATACGGGAAGACAGCGACGCCTCCTGGTGAGCCAGCAGGTCCCGAATCTGGGCGAGAACTTCGGGCAGGCCGACTGAAGTGGACGGCTCCGGTCTGGCTGGATCCGACAACGTCCCCGACGGCGGAGACGACGGGACAGCCCCAGACTGTTCAGGGGGTAAGGACTGCCCCCGAGGGGTAACGTCACACAAGTGGGAACCCGAGGGGGTAGGCTGGGAGGCCTCCTCGGAGTCCGGGACGGCCTGAGAGCTGGAACGATCACGCTCCCAGGCCGCCCGGCGCTTCGTGGAGGCCTGCAACTGTAATTCGGACCACCCTTTACAGTAATTGCATGCCATCCCTCCCGGGTTCCCACCAAGTTGGGTGCGCGGACACCCCCGGTGGGAAAAACAATGGGGATGCGAATCCCCCGTCGGAAGCTTCGCGTCGCACGACGGCTCCCGGCAATGGCGGCCGGCGGAAGACTTACCCGACTTCGACATGGCCGTACTACAGACACGCTTCAACAGAGACTCGCGAGTAAGCTAAAGGAGAGCTGACAGCTTCAAGCGCACTACAAGCAAGTAAGAAAGAGGGTACTTCCCTGTGAAGACGTGGCAGGTATACGTCCAGGCAGTAGAGACTGGGTAGGTTGGCTCCAAGGCAGATATACACTAGGCAGCTCCAAGGAGTCCGGCGTAGGTGCAGACGATCGTAGACAAACACGTCCAGAGTGCAACGCAGTCAGGAGGAAAATGGACGAATATATCTTCCCCCCGCTTGGTGGCGCATTGTAATGGGGTGAGCGCTAAGACCCCAGCGCATGCGCAGAGCGGGCGAGGGTGGGTGGCCTGATCATTAGGGGAAACTTTTTTTAGCCTGACTGGGTTCATGACCTTTGGGAGTAAAGGCAACTAATGGGAGCGAGGTAAGCTAATCGATAGGCAAATCAATAGAAAGATTTGTC
>NZ_JASJAV010000010.1 GCF_030066895.1 Breoghania sp.
GCACGCTGTTCCTGGATGAAATCGGCGAGATCTCTCCGTCATTCCAGGCCAAGCTTCTGCGCGTGCTGCAGGAAGGTGAATTCGAGCGGGTCGGCGGCATGAAGACCATCAAGGTCAATGTCCGCCTCGTCGCCGCCACCAACCGGAACCTGGAGGAGGCAGTCGCCAAGGGCGACTTCCGCGCCGACCTTTATTACCGGATCAACGTCATCACCATCCTGCTGCCGGCCCCGCGCGACCGTCCCGAGGATATCTTTCCGTTGGCGCAGGAATTCCTCAATCGCTTCAACCAGGAACACGGAACGCATCTGGTCTTCGCCGATTCCGCCCGTGGCGTGCTGGAGGGCTGCTTCTTTCCCGGCAACGTGCGCGAACTGGAAAACTGCGTCCGCCGCACCGCGACCTTGTCGCACGAGAAGACGATTGTGGCCGATGACTTCGCCTGCCGGAACGACGATTGCCTGTCGTCGACCCTTTGGAAAGGGGCGGTGGAAACGTCGACGCCGTTCAACATCATCTTCCGTCCGAGCGTTCAGAGCCGGGCCCAGCCTCCGCATGCTCTGGACGAGCCTCCCCGCTCGTCGCCCGGCGTGACGGCATCGCCTGCAACTTCCTGCCCGGAGACCAATACCTGCGCGGTTCTCAACGGAGACGGCAAGACGGAACGCGAGCGGCTTGTCGACGCGATGGAGCGCGCCGGCTGGGTTCAGGACAAAGCCGCCCGTATCCTCAAACCTCACCCCCCGCCAGATCGGCTACGCGCTCAGGAAGCACAAGATCCCGATCAAGAAGTTCTAGAGCGGGGAATGGAGCGGCTTGTGCCTCACTTGTCCGGCATGAGGACGAGCAAAAGCTCGTTCGGACATATGGCTTCAACTCAGCAACACGCGCCTCATTCCGGGCGATCTGCCGCGCAGCGGCATGGCCAGCCCCGGAAACCGGCGCAACAAGCTGAGGCCTAGCCGCTCCACAACCTCTTCCCCTTTGCGACAGACAATGTTGGAAGTCCGACACTATCGTCGGTCATTCCCTTGCGTTCGCGAAGGGAGGCTCTGGTCCGAAGGTCTTTCGGGTGAGGTGTCCCATTTCATTGAATATATAGGGGAAATTACCCTCTCGCCGAACTTCTCTCTCTCCTGTCCCACCCATGGCACGCTCCTTGCTCGATACATGTCGAAAGCAGCATTTCGCTGCACCGTCGCCGGGAAGCCCGGCTCGCGCCAAGGCGGGAACTCAGGAGCGAAGTCATGGCCTACAAGATCATCGTCTCGCAGTGCACCGTCTGCAGCATGTGCGAATTCGAATGTCCGAACGCGGCAATCTCGATGAAGGGCGATACCTACGTGATCGACCCGAAAAAATGCACCGAGTGCGAGGGCATCTTCGACACTCCGAAATGTGACGAGGTCTGCCCGGTTCCCGACACCTGCGTGCCCGCCTGAGGCACGCTTCGAGCGGAGGCCGTCCTGAGGGGCGGTCCCATCCTGTCCGGAACCTCTCCTTTTGGAGGCGATCATGAACGATTTCAGCCATACGGCCAGCCTGCACCGTACAGGAGACGCCTTTTCGGCACGTCCCGTTGGCGCTTCGCAGGCACATGATGCGCTTTCCTGCGGTGTGGATTGCTACGTCCGTCAGGCATCGCGCAAGGGGCGTTGCTTTTGCGATTTCCTCGCCGCGGTCGACGCCTGTCTGAACGAGGGCGAGCTTCAGGGACGCGATGAGGTCGAGACGGCCGGCGGACTTGAAGTCGACGGCAGCCTCGCCCGGGCAATGCGGGACGACCTGGCTCTCCCCTCCGATCTCGGTGACGACGGCACCGCCTCCGCCTCGGGTATCGGCTATCTCGATCCGGGTGTCAGGCTCATCGCCGCGGAGCGGAGTGCCGAGGCCGAGCTGGCGCCGTTTCTCGATGATCCGGACGGCGCGGTTCGCGAACGTGCTTATGTCCGCCTTGTCGCCGTGTCCCGAAGCCAGATCAACCGGCTGATGGACCGCGCCGCCAACGCAATTCAGGCAGAGGACCGCATTCGATGAAGATCATGATCCGCCGTTTCCCGGAAGTCGATCTGACTGCCTACGTGCCCAAGAAGGATCTCGAAGAGCCGATCGTCGATATGGAACACGAGACGCTGTGGGGCGGCTGGATCCGGATCGCAAACGGCCGGGTTCTGGATCTTCCCGACCTTGCTGCGGATACGCGTCTTCCGATCACCGTGGAAGCCCGCAAGCGGACTGAAGAGGTGCAATGATGGGCGCGTTTCTGGCCGAGGTTTTGGACCTCGATTTCGTCGAGGCGGCAGATGTGCTGCCTGCCCTTGGCGAGGGGCTGCGGGCAGGGACAGTCATCCCCTATCTCGGCCCGCAACCCCTCACGGGTGACAATCCGGACATCCCGACGACGCCGGAAATGCTCGCCGCCTACTTCTAGAGCAAGGTCGCGTTGCCGGCAAGGGCGCGCGGAAATGCCTGGGCGGCCGCGCAATATATCGAAAGCACCCGTCACCGTGCGACCGTGACCGCGCTGATGAGCGATGTCTTCGCAACACCCGCCACGCCGTCTCCGCTCCATCGGATTCTGGCGGTGCTCGAACCTCCGCTGATTGTCGACAGCCGGTACGACGGAGCCATGCGCATCGCGCTCGAGGGGTGCCGACGGTTGGGGCGAGATCCAGGGCATTACGCGCGCCGGGATCGGCAAGGACCAGTGGTTCCGCTTCTACGATGCGCAAGGTATGCAGACGCATGCCGAGGCGGCCTCCTCCTGGAAGACCATCCTCTACAAGCCGCATGGCGGCACCACGCCGGCCGGCAATTTTCTGATTTCCGACGCCGACTATGTCGAGGTTCTGACAGAGATCGACATTCAGACGCCGATCCCGGAGGTCATCAAGGACCGCCGCTCCGACCGGGGCTTCCTGTTTCTGGGATGTCGGTTCCACGACCAGCTCCTGCGCACCTACGCCCGCCAGATCATGAAACACTCCTCGGGTCCGCATTATCTGGTGCTCGACCCGGCCGATACGCTGACGCGCAACGAGGTCCGCTTCCTCGTCGCCCAGGACATTGTGCCGATCTCGCTGCCGCTCGACGACGTCGCCGCGATGATGCTCGAGGCGGCCTGAGCGCGCGGGCCTCTTCAGCCGGTTGGGGTTCCGTCCGGTTCTATCTTCTCAAAAGATACTCTCCACCATCATCCCCCGGCGATGTCCGGGTGATCCAGGCAAGGAGACGGGGCGGGACCAAGACCAAACCCAAGACTAAGGGCTCCATTCTCTCCACTCCGCCCGGTCGTCATCCCCGCGAGGGCGGGGATCCAGCATTCCAGAGGTCTTTCGATTGCGTCACGCAACCCGATCCTGTGGTTGCTGGATTCCCGCCTGCGGGGGAATGACATCGGGGGTGGACGCGCAGAGTGCCCAACGCACACGACGCTCCGGGATCGGGCCCCTCATACGAACATTGCCACTGTCCCTCTCGCCTCCGTCCACCTTCCGCCAAAGCCAACATTCCGTGTTGGAAAGGCGACAGATGTCGAGAACGGCACAAAATCGCGACGCCCAAATAACACTCTGAATCAAAAGAAAAATCAGAAACCATGCCGTTCTGGCACGGCCTTTGCTGACGTTTCTTTAGAACGGTTACAACTCTGACGGCCCCGAGGGGCAAACAGCGAGGGACGGACGATGGATACACCGATCGAGCACGACGCCACGCATGTCGAAAGTTCCGTCGATATGGACACGGTCATGCAGCAGATGGCCGAGCACAAGGGGTGCGGCACCGACGGCGGAAATTCCAAGCCGAGCTGCGGCTCGTCGGCCGGCCAGGGCGACATGCCGAGCGAGATCTGGGAGAAGGTGAAGAACCATCCCTGCTATTCGGAAGAGGCGCACCATCACTATGCCTGCATGCACGTTGCGGTCGCGCCCGTCTGCAACATCCAGTGCAACTACTGCAATCGCAAGTACGACTGCGCCAATGAATCCCATCCCGGTGTTGTGTCGGAACGTTTGATGCCGGAGCAGGCGGCGAAGAAGGTTGTCGCGGTCGCCTCCACCATTCCGCAGATAACCGTGCTCGGCATTGCCGGTCCCGGCTATCCGCTGGCAAATCCGGCCAAGACTTTCAAGACCTTCGAGCTGATTTCCGAGATCGCGCCGGACATCAAGCTGTGCCTGTCGACCAACGGCCTGGCGCTGCCCGACCACATCGACGAGATCGCCAAATACAACGTCGATCACGTCACTATCACCATCAACATGGTGGACCCAGAAGTGGGTGCTGAGATCTATCCGTGGATCTTCTGGAACCACAAGCGCTACACCGGCGTGGAGGCGGCGAAGATCCTGTCCGAGCGCCAGTTGCAGGGTCTGGAAATGCTCACCGAGCGCGGCATCCTGTGCAAGATCAACTCGGTCATGATCCCGGGCATCAACGATCACCACCTCGTGGAGGTGAACAAGGCGGTCAAATCCCGAGGCGCCTTCCTGCACAACATCATGCCGCTCATCTCCGCGCCTGAGCACGGCACCGTCTTCGGCCTCAACGGTCAGCGTGGCCCCTCCGCGCAGGAGCTGAAGGCCCTGCAGGACAATTGTGAGGGTGAGATGAACATGATGCGGCACTGTCGCCAGTACCGTGCCGACGGGGTCGGCCTGCTGGTCGAGAATTGCTCGGCGGAATTCACCACCGACAAGATCATGGAGATGGAGGTTGACTACGACCTCGATACTCGCAAGGCCTATCAGGCCCAGGTCGAGGAAGAGCGCAAGGCCAAGGTCGCCGCGCGCTAGGAAGAGCTGGAGACGCTTGCCGGCCAGACCAGCGACATCAAGGTGCTGGTCGCGGTCGCGACTAAGGGCTCGGGGCTCATCAACGAGCACTTCGGCCACGCCAAGGAATTCCAGATCTACAAACTATCCACCGCGGGCGCCAAGTTCGTCGGCCACCGCCGCGTCAATCTCTACTGCCAGGGCGGTTTCGGCGACGAGGATGCGCTGGAAACCGTCATCCGCGCAATCAACGACTGCCATGCGGTGTTCGTCTCCAAGATTGGTGGATGCCCGAAGGCGAACCTGAAGGCGCAAGGGATCGATCCGGCCGATACCTACGCCCACGAGTACATCGAGAAGTCGGCCATTGTCTGGTTCAAGACCTATCTCGGCAAGATGGCGTCGGGCGAGATCGAACACGTGGCGCGCGGCGACGCGACCATCCGTCAGGGAGCGCTGATCTCGGTCGCCTGAGGACGGTCGGGACGGCTAGAGGCAACATCCTTTTAGAGTGTGACCCATGGCCTTCAAGATCATCGCATCCCAATGCACCAACTGCACGGCCTGTGAGGCGCAGTGCCCCAACGAGGCAATCTCGGAAGGTGGCGGCACGTTCGTCATTGATCCGGCCAAGTGCAGCGAATGCATCGGCCATTTCGATAGCCCGCAATGCGTGGCGGTCTGTCCGGTCGACGACACCTGCGTCATCGACCCGGCCCACTCCCACTACCAGCAGGTATCCTGAGGAGGAGTTCATGGCGTTCGAGATCACACCCAGGGCAGAGAGCGCTTCATGCGCATGATGTTGATGGCCGATGGCGTACCCGGCAGCGGCTTCCGCCTCGCGCTGAGCCCGGGCGGCTGCTCCGATCTCAACTCGGAAGTCAGCATCGAGGGTACGCCGCTTCCGGGCGATGCGGTGGTGGAGAAGGGCAGCATCCGCCTCTTCCTGCCCGCAGAAAGCCGGATCCTGCTCGACGGTGTGACGATCGATTTCTCCGACACCGCATCCTCGACCGGCCTGGTGTTCATGAACGCCAAGTCCAGCTGCGGCTGCTCGTAAGGGCAGGGCGAGGGGGCGGCCTCGCAAGCGATGCCTTACTCCCTCTCCCATGGGGAGAGGGCTAGGGTGAGGGGGGTCAGCTTTCGTGGATACGGAGAACCCAACGCCCCTCACCCGGACCTGCGGTCCGACCTCTCCTCATGGGGGAGGTGATTGTCTGCCAATTGCGATTGCTCTTTCCGCAAGCGTGGGAGAGGGGTCTGCCTCCAACACCCGGAAATACGACACCGGACAAACGAGATTGAAGGAGAGGACAAAGGCGATGATGGTGGCGGCTCAGAACAATGCGGATGCATTGGCTGTGACATCTGACGGCCTTCTTGCCGAGGCGCTTCTTGGCAACGACCTGCCGCCTGCCGTCGAGCACCACCTGAGCCAGGCCGGTCTTTCCTGGCACGACGAGCTGCGTGCGGAGGCTCATCTCTCGCAAGCCTTGCTCATCGCCCCCGACCATGCGGCCGTGCTCATCGGCCTCTACCGCTACTACTTTTACAAGCGTCGGCTCGCCGATGTCCTCGCGATCGCCGGGATCTGTCTTGAAAAGGCGTGTCGCGACAACGGCTTCCCGGAAGACTGGCGGCAGGTAACCGCGGCCGATGCCCCCCTTTGGCCGTTACGAGGAGATCCTGCCGCGCTTTTTCCTCTTCACCTTCAAGGGGTACGCCTACCTGAACATGCGTCTGGGCCGACTGGATGCGGGCAGGGAGGCGATCGACAAGCTCCTCGAACTCGACCCCGGCGACAAGATCGGAGTGCGCGTGCTCCTCGATGTCGCGAACAGGGCAGGGCGCGACGATGACGATGAATGACACCATCGACGAGGCCATCGACTGGCAGGGCAACACGGTCGACTGCGCCCCTTGCGATCACACGCCGGCTTGCACGCCGCCGGAAAGTACAAGATCCGCCACGCCTGCGTCCATGATCGCTATGCCCGGCGCATCGACCGGTTCTTCGAGTGGAACCCGGAGCTTGCCAACGGCTATCTCGATCATCCGCATTTCGAGGTCCGCGCGATCGCGGCCAAGCATGCGGACATTTTCCGCCTGCCGTCGCTGCTTGCCGACGACGACGAGACCGTGCGCTGGAACGCCGCCCGCCGTCTGCCGATCCGCTCGATCCTGGGCTTGCGCGAAGATCCGCACCGCGAGGTCCGCATCCGTGTTGCGGCGCGTCTGGAGGATGCCGATCTCGCCCCGATGATGCACGACCCCGACTATTACGTCCGCCTCGTCATCGCCCCCGAACGCCTGTCGCCGATGATGCGGGATGCGGAAGTGGAAGTCCGTCGCGTCGCCGCCCGGCGCATTCCCGAAGGCTGGCTCTCCGGCATGATGGACGATCCCGACGTGTCCGTGCGCCACGATATCGCCCGGCGCCTGCCGCCCGACCTGCTCGTGCGGATGCGTGACGACGAGGACTGGCGCGTGCGCCACGAAGTTGCGAGCCGCGCTGCGGTGGAGAAGATCGGAGAGTTTGCCTGCGACCCCGACGACTTCGTGCGCGAGATCGCCCGCGCGCGGCTTTCCCGCTCGGACCATATGCGGGAGTGCGCCTCATGAGCAATATCGTTCGCGACAGCGATGTTGTGGAGCTCACCGGTCTGCCTGTCTTCGGCTACGGCGAAAAGGTCCGCGCGCGTCGAACCATCCGCAACGACGGCACCTATGCGGGCAAGGAGATCGGCGAGATTCTCGCGAAAAAGGGGGAGGAGGGCTACGTCGTCTCGATCGGCACGTTCCTCCAGCAATTCTACATCTACGGCATCGAATTCATGGAAAGCGGCAATCGCGTCGGCATGAAGCGCAAGGAACTGGAACCGATCCATGTGCCTGAGGACGACGACAATCCGCCTTTGCCCGGGAGAAGATCATGAGCGACGCGAAGCTGACGCCGGCGGTCAACCTGCCGATGGAACCGAGAATGCCGAAATACGACTGGGGCCAGCGGGTGACGGCGACCGTCGATCTGATGAATGACAGCTCCTACCCGGATGCCCCGCAGGACGCGCTTCTGGTCGCGTCGGGCGATGTCGGCGAGATCGTTCAGGTCGGCATGCACACGGAGACGAACACGCCCGTCTACATGGTCGAATTCGACAGTCGCAAGGTCGTGGGCTGTCTCGAGGAAGAGATCGCCCGGATCTAGTTGGAAAACGCTCTAGCGGGACGTGAGAGGAGTGTGAGGGCAATGCAGGCAGCGCTCATGCAGTCCGACCGGCGGATGGCGGCGGCGCATCCGAACGAGTTCGACCTGAAGCGGATCGGCCGGGCGTTGGAGAACCGGGTGCGCTATCGCTACGTGACGCCGCGCATCACCGACATCGAAGGCGGTTACCAGATCAAGGTTCCGTGCTGCTCGCGCAACGTCGATCCCGACGGCAGCATCATCGACGTGGTGCTCCTGCTCATCGACGACCGGGGCACCGGGTGGCTGCTCTTTTCCCGCGATTACGAGGGTCAGGAGTGGCTGTTGCACGGCCGTTTTCCGCGCCTGACCGAACTGCTCGACGAACTGAACGAGGATCCAGGCCGCGCCTTCTGGCAGTAGGCGCGCGGGGAACGCAGAAAAGGAGCGGACCATGGCTGTCACCATCGAGGAACTGGCGGAGATCGGCAGGCAACTCGCAGATGCCGAGGCCTCCGACCCGGTCTTTGCCGCGCTCAGGCAGTGCTTTCCGCACCTGACCTGGACGCGTTGCGACACCGCGGATATCTTTGAGGATCCGTTTGAGACCGTCGGCGGCTACGACCTGCATCTTCTCGATGCCAGCGATCACTGCATCCAGATCACCGCGGATCTGGACCGGGCGACCGGCATTGTGCTGGCAGCACGGAGCGCGACGGCATGACCAACCCACTCGCTAAAAGGGCCGACGCGGATCTTGCCCCCAAGACCGGCGCCGACGCCGCCAAGGAAACAAGTTCCGGCTTCATCGCCCTATCCGATCCCGACATGACGCTCGCCGATCTCGACGCCGTCGATGCCGTGCTGCGCTCTCCCCGCTTGTCCAGCGGCAGCATGGTCGAGGCCTTCGAGGATGCTTTTGCCGTCTATCTCGGCCGCAAGTATGCCGTTTCCGTCCCGAGCGGAACCTTCGGCCTCGTGCTGGCCCTCGAGGTTCTCGGTATCTGGCCCGGCGACGAGGTGATTGCTTCATCCTTTTCCTATCGCAAGACCGCCCATGCGATCGCCGTTCTCGGCGCGCGGCCGGTCTTCGCCGATATCGACTACTGGTCCGGTACGCTCGCCCCTGCCAAGGTCGAGGCGAAGATTACCAAGCATACGAAGGCGATCGTTGCGGGCAATACCAACGGCCACCCCGCGCCGTGGAGCGAGCTGCGCGAGATCGCGACGCGTCACGGAGTTGCGTTAGTCGAGGATTCCGTCGAGGCGATCGGCTCCACCTACAAGGGCGGCCTCGTCGGCACGTTCGGCGATTGCGCGGTGTTTGATTTTCCCAGCCGATGGCGATCACCTGCGGCGAAGGCGGCATGGTGGTGACCGACGATGTCGATCTCGCCGTGACCTTGCGCCGCCGCTGCGCGCGCCGGCCTCACGAGCGCGCCTCGGTGGTGGTCACCGCAACTGCGCCCTACCAGGCCCCGATGAGCGATCTCACGGCGGCGCTGGGCTTGTCGCAGCTTCACCGGCTGGACGAGATCCTCGAAAAGCGCAAGCAGGTCGAGGCCTTTTATCTGACCCACGTGGAATCCTTCGAGGGCATCAAGCCGCCCTATATCGCGCCCGACGTGACCGAGCTGCACTGGTTCCTCTACGTGGTTCATCTCGGCACGCGCTTCTCGCGTTCCGCCCGCAATGCGATCGTCGATGATCTGCGCGTGGAGGAGGTGGAGGCCGCCGTCTATTCCACCCCGCTGCATCTCCAGCGCGCCTATAACGACATGGGCTATCGCTGCGGCGACTATTTCGTCACCGAGAAGGTGGCCGATCGGGCCATTGCGCTGCCCTTCCACACGCATCTCGCCGAAGACCAGGTCGCCTTCCTCGTGGAGACGATGAAGGACGCCTTGATCAATGTCGGGGCCGGTGCAGCGATCTACTGAACGCCGCATCCGCGGCCCTTTGACAACTGAAAAATGGGAGTCTGCGATGTCTCTGATTACCCTGATGCCCTCCGGCAAGACCATTGAAGCGGGAGAAGGCACCTCGATCCTGGATGCGATCCTGTCGGTTGAGGCGAAGTTTCCGCACAAGTGCGGTGCCAACGCGTCCTGCGGATCGTGCCACATCTTCGTTCAGGAGGACCGCAAGGGCCTGTCGAGGATCGCGCGCGAGGAAAACGAGCGCCTCGACATGTGTTGGTCGGCATCGGCCCCAAGTTGCGTCTCGCCTGCCAGGCCATCGTGCTCGGCACCGAGGACATCAAGGTCGAACTGCTGGGCTTTTCGTCCGGGTTCTGAGGGAAGGGGGCTCGCTTTTTGGGGAAGGGGCGGGCCATCTTTCACGAATGGAGGGAAAATCATGACGGAAAACACGATCATCCACGTCCGTTTCGCGCCAGACGGCACGGTCACGGAAATCGGCGAGCGTCCGGCGGAGTTGGCGCTGCAGCAATGGTTCAACTGGTTGAGCCTGACGGCCCCCAACGCCTACCGCGCATTGGCCGGTGGTCGCGGCGTCTTCAAGCTCGCACCGGGCAAGATCGAGGGCCTGCGCCAGACGGCTCATGCATCCTGACGGGCACTGGCTACAGGTACTGACTGGCGACATTCGCGAAAGGGAAGGGCGAGACATGAACACCGATGTTGATCTCTATGTCGTTTGCGGCGTCGACGATATCGCGCGCGGTTCTGCGAAGGCGTTCAGCCTGTCGCGCCTCAACGAGGAAGGCGAGAGCCGGCCGTTCCCGGTTGTCATCGTGCGCACAGACGCCGACACCTTCGTCGGCTACGCCAATATCTGCCCGCACAACCGGCTTTGGCTGAACATCGGCGACGGCGCCTTTTTCAACGATGACGGCAGCCTGTTGAAGTGCGGCTGCCACGGGGTGCGGTTCGAGATCCTGTCGGGCCAGTGCATCGAGGGACCTTGCGCCGGTTCACGGCTGGAGCCCGTGCCGCTGCTGCTCTCCGAAGGCGAGGTCTGCATCTACGGTATCCGGCTTGCCGAGGATTCGCCCTTTCCCGATCCCTTCTCCGATTACGCCGACACCGACGAGACGATGGAAATCATGATTCATCCGGATTAATCAGATCGGTCAACGGAGGAGGCCCCGATGACGGACACACAGGAACAGACAATCTTCGACGGCATTGGCGGCACGAAGATCATCGAGCGCCTTGTCGACAGCTTCTACGACCGCATGGGGACCCTGCCCGAGGCGCAGGGCATCCGGGCACTGCATGCCGACGATCTCGGCCCCACGCGCGATATCCTGAAACGCTACCTGTCGGAATGGACCGGCGGGCCGAAGCTCTATTCGCCGGAAAAGGACTACCCGCGCCTGCGCCAGCGCCATCTGCGGATACCGATCGGCAAGGACGAACGTGACGCCTGGCTCCTGTGCATGCGCGGGGCGATGGAGGAAGCCGTGCCCGACAATGCCGTCCGCGCCCAGCTCTACGACAACATGGCCAAGCTCGCCGACTGGATGCGCAACCTTCCCGGCAGTCCCCACGACGACCGCCACCCGCACCCGTGAGGCGGTGGCCGTAACATTGTCCCGATCCATCCTCCGTCATCCCCCGGCGCAGTCCGGGGGGCCAGCGCCCTCGACACGCGCTGAACCTGCTGGATTGCTCGGACGTCGCCGGGCAATGACGACGGAGAGTGTGGGCACCTGCGCCCGGCCATTCGGCGCAGGCGGGAGGCTCCCCTCACAACGGCACGCCGAAGAACTCCTCTTCATCGCCGCTCCCCGCCTTGTGCAAGGTAAACGCATCGTGCCAGCGGGTCTGTTCGGTGTCGGTTGCCTCGCGGTGGCTTATCTCGCCCTTGTTCGTCCCCGCCAGCAGCACCTCCCGGCCGGTTCTGAGAAGCCGCGCCAGCGCTTTCCTGTCCGTTGGTCTCACCACGCAGCGTGGGGTCTCATCGACGAGAATGGTCGTCGGCAGCATGCAAATCCTCCTCTTGCCGGATATTCAATCGAGTATCGCCGCGGTCTTAATCTGCGCCCACACCGGCTTGCCGGGCGAAAGCGCCAGGGCCTCGGCCGAGCGGGCGGTCAATCGTGAGACGAGCGGCGTCGTCTCTGTCTCCACCGTGCTCCCGCAGAGCCGCACCTGGGTCAGCACCACCGCCGGGTGATCGCTCGCCGCCGTCGCGGTCACGGTGGCCGGCAGGACGTTGAGAATGCTGCTCTCGCCCTGCGGCTCCAGGGCCAGCGAGACATCGCGCGCCAGAACCCGCATGCGCACCCTGTGTCCGACGGCCTGTTCGTGATCGCGGATCCACAGAGCGCCTCCGGGAAATGCCACCCGCATCAGGTGCCAGTCGGGATCGCGTTCCACCACCACGGCCTCGATGGCAACGCCCGTGTCCTCCTTGCCGTTGGCGGCCAGATCGATGCGCGCCTGCGTCTCGGTCAGCGGGCCCGTGGCCACCACCTTTCCCGCCTCCAGCACGACCAGATGATCGGCGAGACGGGCCATCTCGTCGGGAGAATGGGTGACATAGAGGATCGACAGCGCGTCGCACAGGTATTCCAGATATGCCAGGATTTCGCGCTTGTTCTTCAGGTCCAACGGGGACAAGGGCTCGTCCATCAGCAGCAGTCGGGGGCTCGTCAGCAGCGCGCGCGCCATCGCCACCCGCTGACGCTCGCCGCCGGAAAGGGTTCCCGGTCGCCGTTCCAGCATGTCCGTGAGCCCCAGCCAGTCCACCGCCTGATCGGAGGTGATCCGCCGGTTCTCCTGTGGAACGCGGGCCTCGCCATAGCGCAGATTGCGCCGAACGCTGAGATGCGGGAACAAGCTCGCCTCCTGGAAGATATAGGCGAGCGGACGTTTGTGGGCGGGCACGAAATGCCGTCTCTCCTGCCAGGTCTCGCCCACAACCCTCAAGCGCCCCTCGGCGCGGGTCAGGCGCGCGATGCAGCGCAGGATCGTCGTCTTGCCCGAGCCCGAATGTCCGAACAGCGCCGTCACCCCTGCCGCGGGCAGATCGAGGTCGACATCGAGTGAAAAGCCACTGGCAAAGCGCGTCGCAAACCGTGCCTCGATGCGGCCGGAGCTTCCCCCGCTGTCGAGGTTCGCGTCGGGCAGGTTCCTGTCTCTGAAGTTGACAACGTTCATGTCCGGTCCGCCACGCTGATGCGGCCGTCGGGCACGTAGAGCGCCAGCAGCACGGTAAAGGCGAAGATCAGCATTGCCCGCCGACATCAGATGCGCCTGGCCGTATTCAAGCGTTTCCACGTGATCGTAGATCGCGACCGACAACACCTTGGTGCGGCCGGGAATGTTGCCGCCGATCATCAGAACGACGCCGAATTCGCCGATCGTGTGCGCGAAGGCGAGGACGGCCGCGGTCAGGAAGCCGGGACGGGCGAGCGGCACCACCACCGAGAAAAACCGGTCAAGCGGTGAGGATCGCAAGGTCGCCGCGACTTCCAACGGCCGGTTCCCCAATGCCTCGAAGGCGTTTTGTAGCGGTTGCACCGCGAAGGGCAGCGAATAGATGACCGAGGCGACCACGAGGCCGGGAAAGGTGAAGGGCAGGGTGCCGAGGCCGAGTTCGGAGAGAACCCCGTCCACCGACCCGCCGGGCGTAAGCAGAACCAGCAAGTAGAACCCCTAGCACGGTCGGCGGCAGCATAAGCGGCAGGGCGACGAGCGAGGCGAGCGGCTGTTTCGCCCAGTGTTGCATGCGTGCCAGTCCCCAGGCGATCGGCGTGCCGACGGCGATCAGCGAGATCGTCGTCACGCCCGCAAGCTTCATGCTGAGAAACACCGGCGTCCAGTCGAAGGTCATGTGTCCGGTTCCTGTCGTGTCGTTCGCTGTTGCTCGCGGGCAACAAGGGCGCTCGTCGGTGACGTCGAGGGTCATTCGGCACACACTTTCCGTCGTCATCCGCACTCTCCACCGTCATCCCCCGGCGCAGTCCGGGCAATGACGGTGGAGAGAGCTGAGCAAGGCAGTTCAAGCGGCGGCCCGTCCGTCTCACTCCACCGCGTAGCCGTAGCCTGTGGTGATCTCCTTGGCGATCTCGCCCTTGAGGAACGCGATGAAGGCCGCCGCTCCGGGCTTGTCTTCGCCTTTCTTCAAAAGCACGGCCTGCTGCACGATCGGTGCGTAGTCGCTTTCCGGCACGTCCCAGACGCTGTCGGCTCCTTTGGGACCGGCTTCCTTGATCACCGCGACGACTTGCGAGCCGGCAACAAAGCCGACCTCGGCATTGCCGTTGAAGACGAACTGGAAGGCCTGCGCAATGGTGTCGCCCTGCACGCGCTTGTCCACCAGCGCATCCCAGAGCTTCAGCTTTTCAAGCGCTTGCTGGGCGGCAAGGCCGTAAGGCGCGGTCTTGGGGTTTGCGATGGCGACATGATTGAAGTCGCCCTCCTTCAGAAAGGCCGCCCCGTCGGTGAAGAGATCCTTGGTCGGGCTCCACAGGGTGAGCTTGCCCTTGGCGTAGGTGAAGCGCGAGCCGGCGACGGCGAGGCCCTCAGCTTCCGCCTTTTCCGGCCGCGCGGAATCGGCCGCCAGGAAGATCCAGAACGGCGCGCCGTTCTGGATCTGGGCATAAGCTTGCCGGTGGAGCCGAAGCTCACCACGGCCTTGTGCCCGGTCGCCTTCTCGAACTCGGGAATGATGTCGCGCATCGCGTCGGTGAAGTTTGCCGCCACCCGCCACATAGACGTCCTCGGCCTTGACGCCCTGAGCCGTCCCGAAGGCGATGACCGTCGCCAACAGTGCTGTTCCGGTCCATTTCGGCATATACATGTCAGTATTCCTTGTGTTGGAGATAAGGGGAGAGAGGACAGTCATTCGACGCCGAGGATGATCTGCGACGTCTTGACGAGGGCGCTGCAGCGCGTTCCCGGCTCCAGTTCCAGGGCCCAGGAGCTTTCCTTGGTGATGATGGTCGTCAGGGTCTTGCCGCCGCCGATATCGAGCACGACTTCGGTGTTGATCGCGCCCTTCTCCAGCGACACCACCGTGCCGTCGATTCTGTTGCGCGCCGACAGCCGCACACCGTCCAGGTCGCGCACGAGAATCGGCGCACTGGCCTTGATCAGCACGAAAGCCGGCTGGCCTTCGTGGACTTCCAGCATCAACGCGCTGCGGTTGGTGATCATCGCCGTCAGCACTGTGGCGTCGGAGATGCGAAGCTCCACTTCGGTATTCACCGCGCCGGGGGTCACGCTGGCTATGAGACCGTGGAAGCAGTTTCGGGCACTCGTCTTCATTAGAGAGCTCCAGAGCGAGGGACTGGGCAGGAGCGCAGCGGGTCCTCCACCGGAAAGCACTGCGTCGAGCTCTGCGAGAAGCTGTCCAAGGCCTTCGGTGAGGCGTCGGTGAACGCGCAGCGCGCAACGCCCCGCACCGTCACCTCGGCGCTGCCGCCATGGTGTCCACCGGGTCGGGCGATCACGAGCGGTCGCGCAAACAGATTGTTGAGGGCATTGGTGGCGTCCCAGGCAGTCCGGTAACTGAGGCCCACCTCCTTTGCGGCGGCAGAGATCGAGTCCAACCGGTCGATCGCCTCCAGAAGCCGAAACCGGTCCTCGCCCACGCGATGGTCTTCGCCACGGGTCATGGCGAAGATCGGTCGAACGGGGGGCGGGTGTTGGCTCATCGTTATGTGTCTCATCTGCATAACGGTCGGAACGACCTACACAGATGCACTAAGCAACGAGGATGCCAGATGGAAAATATGTAATTAAATTAATTTGTTGAGAAAATTTCGCGGCTTTTTACCGGTGGCTCGGCCTGTTGCCGACCAAACAATTCAGTGTCCGGATTGTCGGATTCGGACGAACGCTGTCGCAAGCCGCGCCGATCCGTCCGGTTGCTCATCCGCTTGCCTTTCTCCGCGGCGGGTCTTCCTGTTCGTCCTCCGGGGCTCCGGTGGAAATGAGAGGACGCGTGAACGGCGCCAGCCGGTAGATCTTGGGCAGCACGTTCGTATCCAGAATGCTCCAGCACAGCCGGGCGATGCGGTCGGGCAGGTCGAGGAGCCGTTCGCTCGGGCTCGCTATGTCGATCTGGCGGAAATAGGGGATCCACGGCAGCGGCACGAGGCTGATGTTTCCGGGCTTCAGGTGGGGGACGGTCGATAGGCACATCGACGTGATGATCGCGAAGGTGATGCCCTGACGCACCAGATCGAGCACCGGGGCGGAGGAGGTGAATTCCAGCGTGTGCGGCAGCTTCACGCCGTAGCGCCCCCACCGCCCGGCGTCACCAGAATGAACGGGTCGTCGGAGAAAGCGAAATTCTCCGTCGGGCGCTGTGCCTTGGGCAGGTCGCGACGCAGATATCCGGTATAGAGCGTCTTGTCGGCGATCGATTGCGGCATGCCGAGCTCGGCCAGCGGATCGTGGATGTCGGATTGCCCGTAAACCCAGATCTCGTCGTAAAGCGTATCGAGGGTGGGCAGGACGTTCTTGCGTTCCCATTCCTCCCGCAGGGGCGCCGGGTCGTCCATCACGTCGCGCAGGCCGAGGATCAGCCGCGTCCCGGTTTTTTCAGGCTTTCCAACGTCGGTAGGACCTCGCCGCGCAAGCCCGTGGGCTCCTTGTCGACCAGGAAGATATCCGGGGCGTAGACCTGAGCGGTGTGCTCGATGATCGAGGAGCGGATCGCCAGCGTCTGTTCGATGTCGATATGCAGGTTGAGCGAGGTGTACTCGCCGTTCCTGAGCTTGATGACGCCGGGAATGCGGACAAAATCCACGCGTGCGCGGAAATCGAAGCTGCCGATGATCGGCGAGCCGGAGAGAATGAGCACCGACAGTTCGCTGATCCGTCCGACCAGTGAATGCGCGATGGCACGGCAACGGCGCAGGTGGCCGAGGCCGAACGAGTCATGGCTGTAAATGAGGATCTTCGGCTTGTCGTCAGCATCTAACGCGCGTTTGTGAGGTGGAGCGCCCGAGCGGGCAGCCGGTTTGTCGATCGAAGGTTCGAACGGTCGCCAGATCAAATGCGGGAACGCTTGGAACCGCGGTTAGTGCCCAATTGCGGTTCCGCATCTATCTGCGGCCGCTCGATGATTGTGCGTCGAAGCAGGTATGGCGACTCTATCTTTACGTCAATTACGGGTCCGCTGCCACAAGGGTTTCTCGCCGCCCTGTATTCTGTATCGGTGTGATCTGTACCGGTCGCAGTTTCCGGCAAGCCGTTGGGTGTGTTCATCCGCAAAGTGTCCTCGAGGCTAGTGCGGACAATGCCGCCCTGTCCTGTATCGTCTCGGATCGTGGTTCCTCCGGCTGTAGTCTTGAACACGTCCATCTAAGTAAAAATACTTATGGTAATCTGTCCGCCTTTTACCCTGTACGGTAGTCCCCGGTTCCATGCGGAACGCAGGGTTTCCGTCCATTTTAATGTCATTTGTGTCCCGGCTACGACGGTTGAGCGCAATTCGTGCCTTTTGTGAGCCGGACTTTGTCCCTTCAATCTAGACGAGCGGATCGATTTGCGTCCACAACTATGATTGATGTCCATGCCTCTGGAATCGGATCGCTAAACCGATGATCCCTTTGGTAAGGGCAGGTGTTCCGTCGAGGCGAACAGTCGATTGTATTTCAAGGTTTCCCGTATGGAAAGCAATCTGTTCCGTTTTATATTGAAGTACAGCAAGAAGCAGCAATTCGTGATCCTGCTGATCACGATGCTGTCATTCCCCCTGCTGTACAGCATGCTCGAGCTGCCCAAGATGATCGTCAATGACACGATTCAGGGAACGAATTTCCCGCGCGCCGTTGGGGGATACGAGCTGGAGCAGATCCCCTATCTCCTGGTCCTGTGCTTCACGTTCTTGGGGCTGGTTTTCCTCAATAACGGCGTCAAGTTCACGCTCAACGTCTACAAGGGGCTGATCGGCGAGCGCATGCTGCTGCGGCTGCGTTACGACCTGTTCCAGCGTGTGCTGCGCTTTCGTCTGCCCCAGTTCCGGCGCGTCTCGTCGAGCGAGATCATTCCGATGATCACGTCGGAAGTGAAGGATCTGGGCGGGTTCATCGGCGATGCGATCGCCGTCCCGGCTTTCCAGAGCGGGACGTTGCTGGTCTACCTCGCCTTCATCTTCGTGCAAGATCCGCTTCTCGGACTGGCCGCGATCGCGCTTTATCCGGTGCAGGGCTATCTCATCCCGCGTCTTCAGCGCCGGGTCGTGCTTCTGGCGCGCGAGCGGGTGCACAATGTGCGCATCATTGCCGACAGGGTCGGCGAGAGCATCAACGGCGTCACCGAAATCCACGCCAACGACACCTCTGCCTGGCATCTGGCGGACCTGTCGGACCGGCTGCACACGAATTTCCAGATCCGTTACGATATCTTCAACCGGAAGTATATGATCAAGTTTATCAATAACTTGATCAATCAGCTCACGCCCTTTTTCTTCTATTCCATCGGCGGCTATCTGGTCATTCGCGGCAATATCAGCTTCGGTGCGCTGGTCGCGGTACTGGCGGCCTACAAGGATCTCGCCGGTCCCTGGAAGGAACTGCTTGCCTACTACCAGACGCAGGCCGATTGCAGCGTCAAATATCAGACCGTCATCGAGAATTTCGACCCGCCCGATATCTACCCGCTCGAGCGCCTGACCGGCAGCGAGGTGGCGGAACTCGGCGGCGCTCTCTCCATGTTCGCCGTCTCCTTTTCCGAAGGCGGTGGACGGTCTGAGGCTCAGGCCGTCACTCTGGAAATCCCCGAAGGCGCCCATTGCGCGGTGATCGGCAACGACCGGTCGGGGCGCTCGGAGGTGCTGGAGCTTGACGCCGGACTGCTGACGCCGGACAGCGGCTGCGTGGAAATAGGCGGTCGCAACATCGATGAGCTGACCGCCTCCACGCCCGGCCGCCTCATCGGCTATGTAAGCATCCGGCGCCCATATCTTCACCGGCAACGGTGCGCGACAATCTCTATTACGGCCTGAAGCATCGCCCGGTCACCGTCGCCGAGGCGGTGGAAGGGACGGTGCCGGATATCGAATATCGTCGCTCGGAAGCCGCGATAACGGCCAATTCACCTTACGACATTACCGCCGAGTGGGAAGATTTCACCGTGGCCGGAGCCGACGATCCGGAGGGGCTGGAGGAAGAGGCCATCGCGAGGCTGTCCGTCGTCGGGCTTGACGACGACATCTACCGGATGGGCCTGCAGTCCCGTCTCGACGGGGGCGAGGCTTTGGCGGACCGGATGCTGGAATTGCGCGCGGCCATCGCGGCGCGGGTGCAGTCGGAACCCAAGCTTCAGGATCTGGTCGAGCTGTGGGATATCGACGCCTTCAACCGCAGCGCGTCGCTGGCGGAAAACCTGCTGTTTGGCCTGACTGCCGATCCTTCCGTTCCCATCGATCAGATACCCTAGGACGAACGGTTCTTTACCTTCCTTAAGACGGCGGGGCTGCATGCGGAACTCGTCGCCGCCGGACGGAAGACGGCGGAAACCATGGTGGAGCTGTTCGGCAGTCTGTCGGCCGGATCTGGACTTCAAGAGAACTTCTCGTTCATCGATCCGGATGAGATGCCTGATATCGAACGCATCCTGCGCAAGAGCGGGGCGCGGGATGCGGATCTGCCGGATGTCGATGCGCGCCTTCTCATTGCCATCGCCTTGAAACTGGTGCCCGCCAAGCATCGTCTGGGCGTCGTCGATGAGCCGATGGAGGCGAAGATCGTCGCAGCGCGCAAGCTCTTCCAAGAAAAGGTCGGGACCGCAGGTGGCAAGTTCGTGCTGTTTGATCGTGAAGCCTGGGTGACGCCGCTGTCCATCGAGGACAATCTCATTTTCGGCAAGCCGCCAGGCGCGGGAATGTTTCGAACTTCTCATCGGCAAGATGATCGAGGAGATGGGTCTGCACGAACCGATTTTGAAGGCGGGGCTCGACTAAAATGTCGGGGTGGCCGGTTCGCGACTGACGGCAAGCCAGCGCCAGAAGATCTCCCTGGCCCTCGTCTTGTTGAAACGCCCGCAGGTCCTCATCATCGACGGCATCGCAGGCGGTGCCAATGCCTCCGATACGGCGCTGCGTGACGGGATTCGGGAGGCGGCGAAGGGCCGGACGCTTCTCTACGGTCTCGATGATCTGGAGCCCGCGGAGGCATTTGCCTACAGCATCACGCTCGTCAACAGCAGGATCGATGCCCAGGCCTCTCCGCCAAAGGATACCTCCCAGTTAGCCGACGAGGCCGGATCCCTGGCACAGGGAGCCGCATCGTGAGGTGGCCGGCATCGAAGGCGTTGTCTGCCGCGCTTTTTCCCGCTCTGGATAAGCGCGGGAGACGTGTGCACTATATCAAGGGTCTTCGGGGCTCACCCCTTGCGCGGGCCACGCGCCGGAGGGTTGACGGCAGTGTGATGGACGGGCTTTGGTCGAACAGGCTGGCCGGAGCGGCACAGGCGCAGAAAAGGTTGATCCATGACGATTGGCAGCGAAGTCGATGCCTTGTGCAAGGTGCCGCTGTTTCGCGGCATCGAGGCGACGAAGCTGAGGCTTCTCGCCTCCATCAGCGAACGCATTCGGTTTCGTCCGGGCGAACATCTGTGCTCTCAGGGTGAGCCCGGCGACAGCGCCTTCATCATTCTGGCCGGACAGGCGGATGTGCTCGTGGCGACCGAGAACGGCCAGCAGGTCGTCGCCCGGGTCGGGGCCAACGATATCGTCGGCGAAATCGCCATTTTGTGCGACGTGCCGCGCACCGCCACGCTGGTGGCCATCGACGAGATGGATGTCCTGACGATTTCCAAGGAGAACTTCCTGAAGCTTCTCAAGGAATTTCCGGAAATGGCTCTGAAGGTCATGAGGGTTCTGGCCCAGCGTCTGGAAAAGGCCACACGCGACTTTGGCGCGGCGACCGCAACACTTGCGGAGCGCGCGAGCGGCTGAACGCGACCCCGCGTTTCCGACCTTGTGCGAAAGAAGGTGCGTTTCGTGATCTGGATCACAAGTGAAACCGCCGTTTATGGCTAGGGTTGTGAAAGGCAAAAATCGGTTGGTCCATATCCGAAGTCGGGTAATACCGCCGTCTCACGGAGGGGGAACCTTCTCGCAAGACCCGAAAAGCGGAGGCGGGTAAGTTGTTCCGGACCGGTCTTTGACGAGGTGCCGGAGAGCGTTCGCAAACCGCGACAAGGCAGGAGTTCGCCGCATTGGTGCGTGAATTTTCTTTGCGTTTCTGGGGCGTGCGCGGATCAACGCCGACGCCCGGACAGGAGACGCTGCGCTACGGAGGGGAGACGACCTCTCTGGAGATCCGCGCCGGGGACAAGCTCATTCTTATCGATTGCGGCTCCGGTGCGCGTCGGTTGGGGCGTGATCTGATAGAGCGCGGCGAGCGGGATATCGATCTGTTCTTCACCCATACGCACCTGGACCATATCTGTGGCCTGCCGTTTTTCCAGCCGGCCTATGACGCCGATTTCGCGGTTCGTTGCTGGGCCGGGCATTTCGCCGAAAGCCACTGTCTGATGGATGTGGTCCGGCGCATCATGTCGCCGCCGATCTTTCCCGTTGCCGCCGACACGCTGAAGGGCGTGACGTTTGAAACTTATGCGGCAGGTACGCGTTGGGCCTTGGGCGATGTCGAGATCGAGACCACCAGGCTCAACCATCCGGGGGGAGCCTGCGGTTACCGGTTCACTTTCGAGGGGCGATCGATCGCCGTCATCACCGATCACGAACACGGCAATCCGCAGTTGGATACCGCCGTGGAAGCTTTTGTGAAGGGTGTGGACGTCATGGTTTATGACGCCATGTACAGTGATGAAGAGTATCCGAAATACGTCGGGTGGGGGCATTCCACCTGGCAGGAGGCTCTGCGATTGGCGCAAAGGGCGTATGTGTTGATGCCCGTGCTTTTTCATCATGATCCGGGGCGCAGCGACGATGCGCTGGATGAGATCGGCGAGTTGATTGCAAAGAAGCATGCCGGTGCGTGCGTGGCGGTTCAGGGCATGAAGATTGAACTCTGAACCGATGCGTACGTTGTAGACCGAAAGAGACTGGTCTCCGGAAAACGGACGCATACTTCAAAAGGGGACAGGTTCCAAAAAGCGAGCTGAAGAAGAGAAACGGGATAGTGTTCCGAATGTGAGGAGAAACAGGTGCGTTTTTCGCCCTGTTGGAGCAACGCGAGGTGCCAGGATGGCACGGTTCCCGAGGCTGTTTCGCAAACAGGCTCTATCAGAAGTGATCCCCGCCAGGATGGCGGAGGAGATTTCACGCCGGGATGTGGCGGCAGAGCGGCTGATTGGCTGGGTTCAACTCGGCGTCGTCGTTTTCTTTGCCTTGCTCTATTGGATAGCTCCGCGCGCGGAAGGCGCGTCGGGATTCAATTTCATTCCCTGGGCGCTCGCGGTCTATTGCCTGTTCACGTTCTGGCGGTTGGTCCAGTCCTATCGGCGCGAAATGCCGAACTGGGTGCTCAATCTCTCCATCATCGTCGACATTCTGCTGCTCGTCGGGATCATCTTTTCCTTCCATATCCAGTACGACCAGCCGCCCGCCTTCTATCTGAAGGCGCCGACAGTGATGTACATGTTCCTGTTCATCGCCTTGCGCGCGTTGCGGCTCGATCCGCGTTTCGTGCTTACCGCAGGCGGTGTCGCCGCACTGGGGTGGTCGGGGCTCGTTGCCTACGCGGTTCTGACCGATCCGGACGGCATGGTGGTGACGCGCAACTATGTGCATTACCTCACATCCAATGCATTGCTGGTGGGGGCGGAACTCGACAAGCTGATCATCATTCTCGCCGTCACGCTGCTGCTTGCCTTCGGGCTTGCGAGAGCGCGCGGGATCTTCTTCGAGGGATCCGCAATCATCTGGCGGCGAGCGAACTGAAGCGCTTCTTTGCGCCTGAAGTTGCCAACACGATTGCCGAAGGAAAAACCGAAATCGAGGTCGGGCAGGGGATGAACGTGGAAGCGGTCGTGCTGGTGGTCGATATCCGCGGCTTCTCGCAAGTGGCCTCCCGTCTGCCGCCGGAAACGGTCATGCGCATCCTGAGCTGTTATCAGGGTGTGGTAGTGCCGGTGATCCAGCGACGCGGCGGCGGCATCGACAAGTTCCTGGGCGACGGCATCCTGGCGACTTTCGGCGCGCTCGCCCCGTCCCAGACCTACGCGGCCGATGCTCTGGCTGTCGCCATGGAAATCATCGCAGTCATCAATGCGAGCCAGACCGCGTTCGCGGATGCCGGATGGCCTGGTAAGATCCGCGTCGGCGTGGCCATGGCGTCCGGGGAACTGACGATCGGTGTCGTCGGCGTTGCGGATCGGCTGGAATACACGGTCATCGGCACGCCGGTGAACCTGGCCGCCAAGCTGGAGGACGCCAACAAGGGGTTCAATACTTGCGCCATCGCCGCCGCGGACACCTATGAACTGGCCCGCAATCAGGGCATCAGGGTAAAGGCTCTCGAAATCCGTCGCGATGCGTCGATCCCAAGACTGGAGGCGAGCGTGGACGTGGCGCTTCTCGTCAACAATGAGGGGAAGATCTACAACGCCTTTTCCAATGGCCCGGATCTCGCCGGTAATCATATCCTGTCGTAACGGCATGGCTTGACCGCGAGCGAGCGAACTGCAAGCTGGGATCGGATTCACAATCCGGCCGGCAGGTCGGATTCATTTCCGGGAGGACAAGAATGCAGTTGAATGGTTTGCTCGCCGCGGTGGTCACCGGCGGGGCATCCGGTTTGGGAGCAGCAACGGCGAAAATGCTGGCCGAGGCGGGAGTAAAGGTCTCACTGTTCGATCTCAACGAAGAGGCCGGTGAGAAAACGGCCGCCGAAATCGGCTCAAAGTTCATCAAGGTGGACGTCTCAAGTGACGAGAGCGTCGTGGCGGGCTTTGAGGCAGCGCGCGCCGCACACGGTCAGGAGAGCATCCTGGTGAACTGCGCAGGCATCAATCCTGCCGCCAAGACGGTCTCGCGCGGTGCACCGCATTCGATGGATCTGTTCGAGAAGACCGTTTCCATCAATCTGGTCGGCAGCTATCGCTGCATCACCAATTCCGCAGCCGGAATGATTACCCTCGATCCGGCAACGCAAGATGGCGGGCGCGGCGTGATTGTCTCCACCGCTTCCGTCGCCGCGTTTGATGGACAGATCGGGCAGGCGGCCTATTCCGCCTCCAAGGGCGGCATCGCGGCGCTGACATTGCCGGTGGCGCGCGATCTCTCGCAATACGGCATCCGCGTCATGACGATCGCACCGGGCATCTTCGAGACCCCGATGCTGATGGGCCTGCCGCAGGAGGTTCAGGACAGCCTCGGCAAGCAGGTGCCATTTCCCTTGCGCCTCGGTCGTCCGACCGAATATGCGCAACTGGTGAAGTCGATCTGCGAGAACGATATGCTGAACGGCGAGGTCATCCGTCTCGACGGAGCGATCCGCATGGCGCCGAAATAGAGCCTGCGATCAGACGAAACAAAAAAGGGGACGTCGTGCTGACGTCCCCTTTCGTTTTTCATCGAATGTCAGAACAGGTCACGCAACCGCGGCGGCCCGTTCCTTTTTCCGGGCAAGCCCTTCCACCAAGTTGACGATGATCTTGAAGCCGGCTTCCTGATCCAGCGACATGATCGATTCCGGGTGGAACTGCACGGCCGCGATCGGTTCGTGCTTGTGCTCGATCGCCATGATCGTGCCGTCCTCGGTCTGCGAGACGACGCGCAACTCGTCCGGCAGCGTTTCGCGCTGAGCGTAGAGCGAATGGTAGCGCCCGACCGTGACCGGCGATTCCAGATCGTGAAAGAGCAGCGAGTCCGGGTCGAACGTCACTGCGGACGGCTTGCCGTGCATCGGAACCTTCAACTGGCCAAGAACGCCGCCGAAGCTTTCCGCCAGCGCCTGCAGGCCGAGGCAGACGCCGAAGATCGGCGACCCCCGCGCCCGCGCCCGACCAATGGTCGCCGCGCAATCAAAATCGCGCGGATTGCCCGGTCCCGGCGACAGCACGACGAGATCGGGATTGATGTCGTGGAAGACCGCATCGGCTACCGGCGAACGGAAGGTCACGACCTCCGCGCCCGTCTGGCGGAAATAGTTGGCGAGCGTGTGGACGAAGCTGTCTTCGTGGTCGACCAGCAGGATCTTCACGTCGGCGCCCGGCTGCGGGCGGGTGTTCGCGGTCGCGACCGGATCAAGCGCCAGACCGGCTTCGCGCACTGCCGCGCGCATCGCCTCCGCCTTCAATTCGGTTTCGGCCTCTTCGTCTTCGGGCACGCTGTCGAAGAGCAGCGTTGCACCCGCACGGATCTGCGCGACCCCGTCCTTGATGCGAACGGTGCGCAGCGTCAGGCCGGTATTCATGTCGCCGTTGAACAGAACCGCGCCGATCGCTCCGCCGTACCAGGCACGCGGGCTCTTCTCGTGGTTCTCCACAAACTCCATCGCCCAGCGCTTCGGCGCGCCGGTAACCGTCACCGCCCAGGTGTGGGAGAGGAAGGCGTCGAGCGCATCCATGTCGTCGCGCAGGATGCCCTCGATGTGATCGACCGTGTGGATCAGGCGCGAATACATCTCGATCTGGCGACGGCCGATGACGCGCACCGAACCGGGCACGCAGATGCGTGACTTGTCGTTGCGGTCGACGTCGGAGCACATGGTCAGCTCCGCCTCGTCCTTCTTGGAATTGAGGAGCTTGCGGATCTGCGCCTCGTCCTCGATGGCATTCTTGCCTCGCCGGATGGTGCCCGAAATCGGGCAGGTCTCCACCCGCCGTCCCCCAGTTACGCGCACATACATCTCCGGCGAAGCGCCGACGAGATATTCGGAATGGCCGAGATTGATGAAGAAGGCGTAAGGGGCGGGATTGATCGACTGCAGGCGGCGGGAAACGGCGGAAGGTGGGTTGGGGCAGGCTTCGTTGAAGACCTGGCCGGGCACCGCCTCGAACAGGTCCCCGCGCTTGAAATATTCCTTTGCCTCACGCACCAGCTCGGCATATTCGCCGGGCTTGCGATCGCCGCGTCCGGGATCGCCCGTGGCCGGCTGATAGGGCGAGACCTCGCCTTCGCGTTTCAGTTCGGCGGTCGTCTTGCCGTCGACCTCGAACTCGTAGCTCAGCACATGCGCCTTGCGGCCGTAGTGGTCGACGATCAGCATCTCATCGGGCAGGTACAGCACCAGATCGCGCTGGTCGTCGGGCCGCTTCAGTTTCAGATCGATCGGTTCGAACTGGAAGCACAGATCGTAGCCGAAGGCGCCGTAAAGGCCGAGATGATCGTCCGGGCAGGAGAACAGCTCGATCAGGGCGCGCACGATGGAGAAGGTGGACGGCTGGCGGGAGCGCTGCTCTTCGGGCAGGAAACGTGTCGGAGAGGCGATCAGCGCGGCATAGCCGTCATCGAGCGCTTTCATCTCCTCGATGTTCGCATGGTTTTCCAGCGCCCGGCCGATCACCGGCAACAGCACATGGCCGCGTTCGTTGAGTGCGCGCACCGTCACCGTACGGGCATTCGATTCCACTACAAGCGGCGGATTGACCAGCGCCATGTCCCAACGCGTGTAGCGACCGGGATATTCGTAGGAGGAGGAGAAGACCGCGCCGCGCTGCGAATCGAGCTTGTCCATCCAGGCGCTCGTACCCGCTTCGTAGTCGGTGTCCCGCAGATTCCGCGAAACGGTGATCCCTCCCGCCGTTTCGAACTGCTCATCTGCCTTGAGGCTCATTCCCGTTCACTCCTTCGATCCATCGCTGCCCTTGATGCGCACAATCGGGGGCCGGAAACGACGAGGCCGCCCGAGGGTGTTATCCCTGGGCGACCTCGTCGTCACCGGCATGCGGACATGCGTCGTCGTGGCCACCCTAGGGACACCACCACCAGCCCGTCATGTTGCACACGTTGATCATGGCAGCTTGGATACCCTATGTTGCACGGCGATGCAATCACGATACGTCGGGGGCTTGTCGCGGAGATCTGCGCAAAAGGCGATCCAGCGTCATTCGGGCGCAGATGGGTCCATGCGCACATGCACATGGTGCTGTGACAGAGGACTTTCCTCCACGTTAAGCTCATTGCCGATAAGACGATGAGATCTGGGACTGGGCCTGGAATGGGATAGGGCATGCAACACAAATCTGACGTGACTGAATTGATCGGCGTATTGCCCGAAGTGCAGGGCCTGAAGATCACGCCGGATGCGCGTGACGGTGTTGCGACGCATTTCGCCGCGATTCGAGCCGCGGCCGAGGAAGCTGCGGAACTGCCGCTGGATGATACGACCGAACCGGCCTGGCGCTTCGAGGCCTGACCCATGCATCTTGATCCGTTACTCGGCACCGTTGCCGAAATCGTCGAGGCCGTGCGTCTGCGTGAGGTCTCCGCTCTCGATATGGCCAAGCTCGCGATCGCCGCCGCCGAGGCCGTCAATCCGCACGTCAATGCCTTTACCGACATCACCGCCGAGCGCGCGTTGAAGGAAGCCGACGCGCTCGATGCCCGCATCGCGTCGGGTGATCCGCTGCCGCCGCTTGCCGGTCTGCCCTATGCGGCCAAGAACCTCTACGACATCGAGGGGCTGACGACGCGTGCGGGCTCCAGGATCAATCGTGACAACCCGCCTGCCGCAGCCGATGCCGCGCTCGTTGCGTGCATGAAGGGGGCGGGCGCGCTGCTCATCGGCGCGTTCAACATGGACGAATACGCCTACGGCTTCACCGGAACCAACGAGCATGACGGCGACGTGCGGAACCCGCACGACACGAACCGCATGGCGGGCGGATCCTCGGCGGGCGCAGGGGTTGCCATCGCGGCCGGTGTGGTGCCCGTGGTGCTCGGTTCCGACACGAACGGCTCCATCCGCGTGCCGTTCGCCTTTTGTGGCACCTTCGGATTGAAGGCAACTTGACCATGTCGGACCGCTGGCGTGGTCCGCGCGCGGGCTCGCCATGATCCACGATGCCATCGCCGGGCATGATCCCGCCGACCCGGTTTCCGTTCGCCATCCGCTCATGTCCTGTCAGGCGGCGCTGGAAGAGGGGGCGGAAGGCTTGCGCATCGCGGTCGCGGGCGGATGGTTCCGACAAAACGCTAATCCGGATGCGCTCGCCGCTGTCTATCTCGCGGCCCGCACGCTGAACGTGGAGCACGAGGTCGAACTGCCGGAAACCCGCAAGGCGCGTCTTGCGGCCTACGTCATCACGGCGGTGGAGGGCGGCTCGTTCCATCTCGACCGCCTGCGTGCGCGTGCGGATGATTTCGAGGCGGAAACGCGCGTGGCGATGATGGAGGAATGACGGGAGGAGGGGGCTTGCCTGCCCCTCTTTCGCCCTATGCCTTTTTCCGTGGGACGTCGAAGGCGGCGTGCTCGCCGGGGGCGAAATCCTTCGGCTGTTTGCCGTAGGTTTTGAACTTCTCCATCACCTGGGCCATCTCGTCCTCGCCGAGAACGATCATCGGCTTGCCGGTCGCCGCCGCCATCTGACTGACTAGGAAATACTGGTGGCAGAGTTCCTCAACCTCACCGGCCAGCCAAAGCGCTTTGGGCAGCGTCGGGCCGAAGGCGATCTGACCGTGATTGGCCAGAAGACAGGCCGTACGCCCTTCAAACCCCGCGATCATGTTGTGCGACAGCTCCGCCGTGCCGAAGGTCGCATAGTCCGTGCAGCGCAATGTCGTCCCGCCTGCAACCGCGATCATGTAGTGGAAGGGCGCGATCTCCAGGCGCAGGCAGGAGAGCGCCGCCGCATGACTTGAATGCACATGCACGATGGCGCCCGCTTCCGCGCGCGCGGTAGATATCGAGATGCATGCGCCATTCCGACGAGGGCAGCCAGTCGCCTTCGTAGGCGCCCTGAAGATCCATGGCGACGATGTGGTCGGGGGTGAGGTCGTCGTAGGGAATACCCGACGGCGTGATCAGCAGACCGTCCCGCGTGCGTGCGGATACGTTGCCCGACGTGCCTGTGTTGAGCCCGGTGGCGTTCATGGTCCGGCAGGTATCGATGATGGCTTGGCGAAGATCGGTCTCTGCGGTGCTCATGGATCTAGATTAGGGGAGAGCGTGACGGGGCGCAAGAGACCTCTCCGGGAGACGCGGGCGGCATTGCGTCTCCCCTTACTCCGGTAGCGGAATGAACTCGTCTTCGTCGCCCGGCACGATATCGAATTTCCGTGACTTCCATTTCGCCTCGGCCTGCTCGATGCGGTCCTTGGAGGAGGAGACGAAGTTCCACCAGATGTGGCTATGATCGCCCATCGGTTCTCCGCCGAGCAACTGGAAGCGCGCCGGCGTCATGGCATTGACCCGCACATTGTCGCCGCGGCGGAAGACGAGAAGCTGACCGGAGCCGAACATATCGCCTGAAATCTCGATCTGCCCGGACAGCGTATAGATCGCGCGTGCGTCATAGCCCGCATCGATCGGCAGTTGCGCGCCCGGTTCCAGCGCCACATCCGCATAGACCATGTCGGTGAAGGTCGGCACCGGTGATTTCTCGCCGAAAAGCTCGCCAATGATGACGCGCACCTGCGTGTCCCCGTTGGAGAGATAGGGAAGGTCCGCCTTCTCTAGATGGGTGAAGGCGGGCGAAACCTCTTCCTTGTCCTTCGTCAGCGCCACCCAAGTCTGGACGCCGAAGAGATTGCCGTCGCTTTCCCGCATCTCCGGGCTCGTGCGTTCCGAATGAACGATACCGCGCCCCGCCGTCATCCAGTTGACGTCGCCCGACCGGATCGCCTGCGCCGAACCCGAGCTGTAGCGATGGAAGATCTCTCCCTTGTAGAGATAGGTGACCGTGGCGAGCCCGATATGGGGATGCGGGCGCACGTCTAACCCCTGTCCCGAAATGAACTCCGCCGGCCCCATCTGGTCAAGAAACACGAAAGGCCCGACTATCCGCCGCTTGGCCGAGGGAAGGGAGCGGCGCACCTCGAACCCGCCGATATCGCTGGAGCGCGGAACGACGATGGTTTCCACCGTATCGCATGACGGCCGATCACCGGGCTGAGGGTCTGCGGACCGACTGGACATGGGGCTCTCCTTGACTGGCCGCGCGTGCATCATCGCATGCAAGCATACATGCGGCTTGTACGACCAGTGTGGCGGAGGCGCGGCATGCTAAAAAGTGATAACACCGTCAACCATTTTAACGGCCGTAACAGAGTTGTCATCCGGTGCCGGATCCGACTATTCCGCCTTAACTCTTCTTCTTGAAGCGCTCTTTCAGTTCCGCGCACTTGTCGGTGCGCTCCGCTTTTGGCGTGAACCAAATGTAGTCATAGATGCCGAGAGCCGGCAGATAGTCTGCAGGATCGGTTTCGCCCGCCTCAATTTCGACCATCGCCACGATGCGCATGGAGGCGTCCGGTGCGCGTTCACGCAGGTACCAGGGAACGGCCATGTATGCCCGCACACGTCCCCGCCCGGCGATCAGCACCGCACCATCCGTACCCGCATTGGCGATGAGCGCGTCGGCAAGCGATGCGTCGCGGGCGCGCTGCACCGGCACCATGGCCGTGACGGCGGGTTCCGGCAGCAGGTTGCAGTGTCCGTCGCGCAGTTCCTGCTTCAGCGTTTCGAGCGCCGTTTCCGGGAGCGGCTTCTCGATCTCCCAGCGTTTCACCGTGTCCTTGCCGAAGGCGTCAACCCCCTCCTTGCGGAAACGCTTCAGGGCCGTTTTCGACACGTCTCCGGCCACCATCGGCAGCTTTGCGGCGAGAGCGGCATCGGCAATCGGACGGTACATCGACCAGTCGGGCCAGCCGCTCTTGTCCCAGTCGAGCGTCGTGCCCATCTCTGAGCCGTCAGCGGGATCTGTGGCCAGATAGGAGGAGAGTGCCTCCGCCTTGTCGATCGGGATTATCTCGAAAGCGACGGCGGGCTTGCGACCGGCGTCAGTGAGCACGGACACGATCCACGCCTGCCGAAGATGATGATCGGGATTGTCATGCGTCTCTCCCGCCAGAACGAAGCGGGCGGTCACGATATCCTTGGCGAGCTCCTCCGGTGCCACGAATGCCTTTTGCTTCACCGACCAGATCTTGCCGATAAGCGGATTGTCGCGATTGAGCGGCGCCTGCCAGTCCTTCGGCAGGTTGGGAAGCGCGGCAAGGGCAGGGGCGACCAGCATGGCACAGACGGCGGTGGCGGCCAGGTGGAGGAGGATCATGAGCGTATCTCCGATAGGGGGCAAGCAGAGATAAGGGCTGAACGGAAGGCTGTCCATAGGGCAGGCGAGAGCCGGGATTCTCATCGTCCAGAAGGGGCGGGGCGTGTCGAGAATCGGCTAACGCAAAATATTTGTGTTTAGTGGAGCGGAGGAGTATGCCGCTGGCACATCACTCGCAAGGATTGCATTTCCCATGTCTCGTTTGTCTGTATGCGACGACGCGCCCTCGGCGCGGCACGGCGCGTTTGCGTTTTATGCCGTCACTCTGGCGACCTACATGGCGACTTCCGCCGCCCCCACACCGCTTTACCGTCTCTACCAGCGCATGTGGGCCATCAGTCCCGTGCTGATCACCGTCATCTTTGCGGCCTATGCCCTGTCTCTGCTGGTTGCGTTGCTAGTCGCGGGATCCCTGTCCGACCATATCGGCCGACGCCCTGTCATCTTCATTGCCCTGCTGGTGCAGGCCGTTTCCATGGCGATCTTTCTCGTCACCGATGGTGGCGCGTCCCTGATCGCGGCGCGAACCATGCAGGGCATCGTGACGACGTAGCTGGGCGCAGCCATTGTCGATGTCGACAGCTGCAACGGTCCCGGCTTCAACAACCTGGCGCCGCTGAGCGGCATGGGCGTCGGCGCGATCCTGTCCAGTCTGCTGGTCACCTTCGCCCCCGCTCCGACCCATCTCGTCTACGCGTTCCTGCTCGTCCTCACCCTGGTTGAGGTCGGTGTGATCTGGCTCATGCAGGAAACCGTGTCGCGCCGTCTCGGTGTGCTTGCCTCGCTTGATCCGCGGGTGACCATTTCCCTCTCCGCCCGGCGCATGTTCTGCTTTCTGATCCCGTTCGCTGTGGCGCTCTGGATGCTCGACGGTTTCTTTCTGTCGCTCGTTCCCTCAGTTGTCGCACGCGCCACGGGAAGTCAGTAGCCGCTGGTCAGCGGTTTCGTCGTGGGCGTGCTGATGCTGTCGGGGACCGTCGCGATCCTTGTCCTTCGGCTGACGCTGCCGGCGCGCGTGATATTGCTGTGCACCGTGCTCATGCCGCTCGGGATCGTCGCGCTGATCGTCGGGATCGCCGATAGCGGACTGGCAGTGCTGTCGATCGGTTTGGTCGTGGCCGGGTTCGGCGTGGGGGCCGGTTTTTGCGGTGCGATGTGCACCCTGTTGCCCTGTGCCGGAGCGCACGAGCGGGCCGAACTGCTCGCCGTCTTCTTCATCGTCGCCTATCTGGCGATGAGCCTTCCGGCAATCGGCGCGGGCTATCTGTCCGATCTCATCGGCCTGTCCGCAACCGCGGAGGTTTTCGGCTCGGTGGTGATCCTGCTGACAGTGTTCGGCTATTTCCTGCTGCGGACCAACGACGTGTTCTCTGAAGAGACACTTACGACGCCCGGAGAATGATCGAACAGCCGCGCGACGAGGTCGCGCCAGCGCGCCTCCCGCAGCGGCTGGTCGAACAGGATGCGATAGACGATCGGTGACAGGATGTGACCGACGATTTCCTCGATTGCGGGGAAGACTTCGCCGCGCGCCTCGGCGCGCTCGGCCAGAATGCGCAACTGCTTGCGGGAATGGTCCGTGCAGATGCTCGCCTTGCTGGTGTCCGGTTGTGCGGCCAGAACGTCGCGGATCATGGCCTGTCCCGGCCCCGAGGCCATTTCCTCGGCGAATTGTTCCGTCCACGCCTCGAGATCGGTCCGCGCTGTGCCTGTGTCGAGCGGCTCATCATCCACATCGAAGCGGCGAATGGCGACATCGGCCAGCAGTTCGGGTAACGTGCCCCAACGACGATAGATCGTGGAGGGGGTGACGCCGGCCTTTTCGGCAATCAGCGGGATCGTCAGACCGTCGCGCCCGATATCGCGGAGCAGTTCCTCGATAGCCGCATACACGCTGCCTGAACCCGCGCGCTTCGTCCGCCCGGGCTTGTCTGAATTCGTGTGGCCATGCCATAGCCTCAGGGGGCTTTCCGCAATCGAGAAGATGATGCCCCGGACTATAAGCAATGGCTTCGTTTTCGCAAATTCTTTGCGTTTAAGAGCCCGCCTTCCGCAAGATCGAGCGCGAAGGCCATCGAAAATGAAGTCGGGTACCGGCAGAGATCCCGGTGCACGGCGGAAAACGGTGCACCGGGAGTACATCTGATCGCCTCTATCCCATCGTCGGGATGGAGAACTCCGCACCTTCCTTGGTGCCGGACGACCAGCGCGAGGTGACCGTCTTGGTGTGGGTGTAGAACTTGAAAGCGTCGGGGCCGTGCTGGTTCAGGTCGCCGAAGCCGGAGCGTTTCCAGCCGCCGAAGGTGTGATAGGCCAGCGGTACCGGGATCGGCACGTTGACGCCGATCATGCCGATATTGATGCGGCTGCAGAAGTCGCGCGCCGTATCGCCGTCGCGGGTGAAGATGGCGACGCCGTTGCCGTATTCGTGGCTCATCGGCAGATCTAGGGCTTCCTCGTAAGTCTTGGCGCGCACCACGGAGAGGACGGGACCGAAGATCTCGGTCTTGTAGATGTCCATGTCCTTGGTGACGTTATCGAACAGGCAGCCACCGATGAAGTTGCCGTTCTCATAGCCCTGAAGCTTGAAGTTGCGCCCGTCCACGGCGAGCGTTGCGCCTTCTTCCACGCCGCGATCTACCAGACCCTTGACCCGTGCATAGGCTTTCCTTGGTCACCAGCGGGCCGAAATCAACGTCGTTATCGGCCGTGTAAGGACCGATCTTGAGGTTCTCCACGCGCGGGATGAGCTTTTCCATAAGGAGATTGGCGGCAGCTTCGCCGATGGGAACCGCAACCGAGACCGCCATGCAGCGCTCGCCCGCAGCGCCATAGCCCGCGCCGACGAGCGCGTCGACCGCCTGATCCATGTCGGCATCAGGCATGATCAGCATGTGGTTCTTGGCGCCGCCGAAGCACTGCACCCGCTTGCCCGCCGCACAGCCGCGCGAATAGACGTATTGAGCGATCGGCGTGGAGCCGACGAACCCGACTGCCTGGATGATGTCGTCATCCAGAATGGCATCGACCGCTTCCTTGTCGCCGTTCACGACGTTCAGAACGCCTGCGGGAAGTCCGGCTTCCAGCATCAGCTCCGCCAGCATCATCGGAACGGAGGGATCGCGCTCCGACGGCTTCAGGATGAAGGCGTTGCCCGCCGCGATCGCCGGGCAAAACTCCCACATCGGGATCATCGCCGGGAAGTTGAACGGGGTGATACCCGCCGCCACACCCACCGGCTGACGCATGGAATACATGTTGATGCCGGGGCCTGCGTCTTCGGAGAACTCGCCCTTCATCATGTGCGGCGCGCCGATGCAGAATTCGGCCACTTCCAGCCCGCGAATGACGTCGCCCTTCGCGTTCGGCAACGTCTTGCCGTGCTCGCGCGAAAGGGCCTCGGCGAGTTTGTTCATGTCGCGGTGAAGCAGATCGACGAACTTCATCAGAACGCGTGCGCGGCGCTGCGGATTGGTAGCTGCCCAGCCGACCTGCGCGGTGGCGGCATTCTCCACCGCGGCGCGAATTTCCGCCGGGCTCGCCAGCGCGACCTTGGCCTGAACTTCGCCTGTTGCTGGGTTGAAGACGTCGGAGGTGCGCCCCGATGTGCCGGCGACATGCTTGCCGCCGATGAAATGACCGATTCCTGCATGGTGAAAGAGCCTCCCGAACTAGTGTCTTTGCCCGTTTCTCCGACGGTTTTTGCCGATCCGCCGATCCTCCAGCAGTTTGCATCAAGCCGCGGGAAACGCAACGCTCGACCGAGCGGAGCCGTTGTGCAAGAATGAAGTTCGATATTGGCAATCGGCGATGTTGCGCTGCATAGATTTGAGGAGCAGGGGACGTGCGTGGGGCCCATCCTTCGAGACGGCAATGACGCACCTCCTCAGGGTGGCGTTATCAGGTGGCTATCTTTGGAGGGACTAGCACCAAACACAACTTCACCCTGAGGAGGTGCGTCATTGCCGTCTCGAAGGATGGGCCCCCGCACCAGTCAATCCCCGCCGTATCCAAAGCCCTACACTCTTTCGGAGAGATGGATCAAATGAACTGGGACGACGTCCGCATCTTCCTTGCTATCGCGCGTGCGGGGCAATTGCTAGCCGCCGGGCCAGGCTGGGGCTCAACCACGCCACCGTCGCCCGCTGGGTTACCGCCCTTGAAAAAGCGCTGAAGATAAAGCTCCTCGACCGGAGGATCAACGGCTGCATGCTCACACCCGCGGGCGAACGATTCCTGGCATCCGCTGAGGCGATGTAGGCGGAAATTCTGGCCGTCGGTGCGGTGAGCGATGAAGACGTCGCGGTTGCCGGAACGCTGCGCATCGGTACTCCCGACGGGTTCGGCGTTGCGTTCCTTGCTCCGAGGTTAGGGGAATTGACCGCCCGCTATCCCGAACTCACCGTCCAACTGATGTCTGCACCCCGCTCCGTCTCATTGTCGCGGCGCGAAGCGGATCTTGCCATTACCGTGGAGCGACCCGAGCACGGCCCCGACTGGTGGTGCGCAAGCTGGTCGACTACACGCTCGCGCTCTTCGCCCATGCCCGCTACCTGGAGCAGAATGGGGTGCCGCAGAGCCCTGCCGATCTCAGGCATCACCAGTTCGTCGGATATGTGGAGGGTCTGGTTTTCTCCCCCGCGCTTGCCTATGCGGGGGAGGTCGTCAAGGACTGGCAGGCGCGTTTCGAGATCGCCTCGGCTCTCGGTCAAGTTGAGGCCGTGCGCGCCGGGGCCGGGATCGGCATCCTGCACAGCTTCATCGCGCACCGCGATCCCGATCTTGTCCCGGTTCTGCCGGAAAAGCGCATACACCGCGCCTATTGGCTCGCCTATCACGAAACCTTGCGCGACCAGCGCTCTGTCCGCGTGGTCGCCGATTTCGTCAAGGATCTGGTGGAGCGGGAAAAGGATATTTTCGCCTGAGCGGAGAGGAGATGCTCGCGGCCTTGTGACGTCCGTCCGGGCCTTTTCTGCTTGATGAACGAAGGCCGGGATCTATATCGGCAGGCGATACAAAACGACAAAAATAGGATGTTCCATAACGACGGTCACGGCCACTGCAGATGTGCCGACGCAAAGCGCTAGCTGATACCTGCAACAGCTTTGCAAGCACTGGAGCCACAAGCTCGACGTCGAATTTTCGCAGGAGGAGGGCAGGGTGGTTTCCCCCCCAATGGGCGCAGCGGCAACTGGCCGGGCGAAGGGCGCCTGACCTTGCATGCGGAGGCAGATCATCTGCGCTGCGATCTTGATGCCAGTACGAGCGAGCAGCTTGAAGTCCTGAAAGGCGTCGTTGAACGCCACCTCGATCGCTTCTCCTTTCGCGAAGCCCCGCTCGCCTTTGATTGGCGAGACTGAACTGGACGTTTTACGTCAGGGCCCGGGGCTCAAGGCCCCGGGTGAGGCGGGATGCAACGTCCCGCTGAAACTGTCTCGGATCGAACGTTACGACTTCGAACCGCCGAACTGTTCCCAGGCATCCATGGCCTGAGCGGAGTACATCAGCGACGGGCCTCCGCCCATGTAGATCGCGATGCCCAGCATTTCCTCATATTCCTGCCGGGTCGCGCCAAGCTGCACCAGATTGCGGCTGTGGAAGCCGATGCAGCCGTCGCAGCGCAGCGCGATGGCGATGCCCATGGCGATGAGTTCCTTGGTCTTCTTGTCGAGAGCGCCGTCCTGTTCGACACCGTCGACCATCTTGCGGAACCCCGCCATCGTCTCCGGGATTTCCTTGGTGAGAACCCCGACCTGCTTTGAAATGGCCTTGGTGATTTCGGGGTAGGGGGTGGTGCCCATAGACTTACTCCTTTCACATAATAACGTTCGAATATGTTTAACTGATAACACTACCTATGCGGGTCCCGTCACCGGGGATCTTGCGATTTGGAAGTCACATTTTGACGCGCACCGGGAAAAGGCCGCAACGGCACCCGCAAGCCCCGTGAGTGTGAGGCAGACGCGTCCGTGGTGTCGCCGCATCTTTCCCCAATGTCAATTGGGTCTTCACGTTTCTGCGGTATTCAAAATAAATATCCATTTTATTTCTGATTTTTTTTGGAGCGCGGTAAGGGGGCAACGTGGTTGAGCGAAATTCCACATTCGGCAGGCGAGGTCTGAACCAGGAAGTTCGCGAATTCGTCCAGCGCGAGAGTTCTTCCGAGGAAAGCCTGCTGCGCACCTTCATCGGCCCGAATGCCGACAAGTTTCTTCAGCTTCACGAGAAGAAGCAGGTGCGCAAACGCGCATGGCGCTTCAACTGGACCGCATTCTTCTTCACGCTGCCGTGGCTCTTCTATCGGAAGATGTATCTTTACGGCATCGTCGTGCTGTTGATCCCTATTCTGATCGCTCTGATTTTTCCCCGTTTGAGCTCGTCTTCAGGATTGGGGCTTGCCGTGGCGATCGGCATGCAGGGCAGCGGCTTCTATCTCGACGCGGTGCGTCGCCGGATTGGCAAAATCGAGGCTCTCGGACTTCCCGCTGCCGAACGCGACGACCTCTTGCGCGAGCGCCGTGGTGTCTCCGCTATTGGCGCCAGTTTTGGGGCCCTCATCGTCATCGCTCTCATGAACCTGCCATTCGTGCTCCAAGCCGTGGCCAAGCTGCCTGCCTGTGATGACCCCGGCGCCGTCCAGATCACTCGAAATGCTCTTCAAAAGAGCTTTCAGGAGGACGGAACAACGGCGAAGTCTCTGGATCTCACGGATTTCAAGCAACAGAGCGCCGATACGGACAAGGATCGCCGCGTCTGCAGCTTTACCGCGATGGTCGACGGCCGGGCTGTCGGGTATTTCGCTGAACTGACATGGCACAATCGCGAAGAGCTGCAATATCAGGTCAAGGTCTTCAAGGATCTGCAGGAACTGAGACGTTGAGTGAGGTTGTCGGCTCGATAGCGGATGGCTCTCTCATACGCGTTCTGGCGATGATCTCCGCGACGGTGCCGCCCTTCGTCATCGTGCTCTATTTCCTCGTCGTAACGCGTCTTCCCTGGGACGATGAGCGCATCCGGACCGCTTTCGGCTTCGGTGTGCTCGCGGTCTTTCCCGCCATGGTCATCGAATTGCTGGCTGTCTGGAAGACACAGGACAGTGGCGGATCTCCCTGGGGCTTGTTCGCAAGGCCTTCCTGCTCGTGGCTCTGCCCGAAGAAGGCATGAAGCTTCTGGTGGTGCTGATGGCGTGCGGCAGGCGATTGCGCGAGTTGGCCTCGCGCCGTCTCTTTGTCACCGCGATCGCCGCAGGCGGCGGCTTTGCCTTGCTGGAAAATGTTCTCTTCGTGGTCGGTCAGTTGTATTGGGCCATCAAGGCGATCCTGCGAAGCATCAGTGCCGTCCCGGGTCATGTCTTTGTCGGCGGCGCGGTGATGGGATTGTGCCTCATCAAGGCGTCGCGGGGGCCGCAGTGCCTGCTGTGGTGGGTGATCGCACTGCTCCTGCCAATCGTATTGCACAGTGCCTACGACTACTACCTCTTCGAGCTCAGCGATGCCTCCGCTCGGGCTCAGGCGCGCGACATGATGAATTTTTTCGCGCTGGCATTCATCATGATCATGCTGATCGAAGCCGCCCTGGCGCATTTCGATCTGATTGCGCTGATGTGCGGGGAAATCGGAACGGTGAGCAGGGGAGAGCCGGGGGCGGTTGGATCGCCCCGTTTCGTGTCGGGCTACCGGCAGCCGTCACGTCTGCAATGCCCGTCCTGGCAACGTCGCTGCCTCAACGCGGTCATGCCGCATCGCGTGACATGGGCTTTCCTGGGATCGCTCTGGCTCGCAGCCGGCGTGCTTTTGCTGTGGCGGGCCCTGACCGGGCAGGGCTTCACTGCGGAAACGCAGAACGTGGCCTTCGAACTGGGCATCGCCGTCATTGCCGGGGTCGACGCGGTTGCGTTCTTCGCGCTCGTGGTCATTCCCCGTTGTGGCAATCGGGTCTTGCCACAAAAAACCGGAGGCGGGGACCGCCTCCGGCTGTTTTTGAAACCGTTTTTGGTTCAGGCGGGCATGCATCACCGGTCCGGTGTAGCCGGAGGGCTGCTCGAGGCCCTTGAAGACCAGATCGCATGCCGCCTTGAAGGCGATGGTGTCGAAGCTCGGCGCCCATCGGCGTGTAGTTGGCGTCGCCCGCATTCTGACGATCCACCACCTCGGCCATGCGCTTCATCGTGTCCATCACCTCGCTTTCGGTGACGACGCCGTGATGCAGCCAGTTGGCGATGTGCTGGGAGGAGATGCGGCAGGTGGCACGATCTTCCATCAGCGCGATGTCGTTGATGTCCGGCACCTTGGAGCAGCCGATGCCCTGATCGACCCAGCGGACCACGTAGCCGAGAATGCCCTGCGCGTTGTTCTCAACTTCCACCTTCACATCCTCGTTCGACCAGCTCGGCCGCTCGGCGATGGGAATGGACAGGATGTCGTCGAGAGACGCCCGCTCGCGTCCGGCGATCTCTGCCTGACGCGCCTTCACGTCCACCTTGTGGTAGTGCGTGGCATGGCAACGTCGCGGCGGTCGGCGAGGGCACCCAGGCGCAATTGGCACCCGCCTGCGGATGGCCGATCTTCTGGTCCAGCATGGCGTGCATCAGGTCCGGCATGGCCCACATGCCCTTGCCGATCTGAGCCTTGCCGCGCAGGCCGCAGGACAGCCCGATATCGACGTTCCAGTCATCATAGGCCTTGATCCAGGGCAGGGCCTTCATGTCGCCCTTGCGCACCATCGGGCCCGCTTCCATGGAGGTGTGGATCTCGTCGCCCGTGCGGTCGAGGAAGCCGGTATTGATGAAGGCAACGCGGGACTTGGCGGCCCGGATGCATTCCTTGAGGTTCACCGTCGTGCGGCGTTCCTCATCCATGATGCCGACCTTCACCGTGTTGGGGGCAAGTCCGAGGAAGCCCTCGATGCGGGTCAGCATCTCGTCGGTAAAGGCGACCTCGTCCGGTATGTGCATTTTCGGCTTGACCAGATAGATCGAGCCGCTGCGCGAATTACCGAGCCCCTCGCCCTTCAGGTCGTGCATGGCGATAAGCGTGGTGAAAGTTGCGTCCAGCAGGCCTTCGAATGCTTCGTCGCCGTTGGCATCCAGAATGGCCGGGTTGGTCATCAGGTGGCCGACATTGCGGCTCAGCATCATCGAACGACCGTGCAGCGTGACGGTGCCTTCCCCGTCGGGGGCGGTGTATTCACGATCCGCATTGAGCTTGCGGGTGAACGTCTTGCCGCCCTTGGTGACCTTTTCGGTGAGGTCGCCCTTCATCAGGCCGAGCCAGTTGCGATAGGCTTGGGTCTTGTCCTCGGAATCGACCGCGGCGACCGAATCCTCGAAATCCATGATCGTGGAAACGGCGGCTTCGATGATCATGTCGGACACGCCCGCCTTGTCGGCCCCGCCGACCGACGTGGAGCGGTCGACAACCAGCTCAACATGAAGCGCGTTGTTGACCAGCAGCATAGCGGTCGGTGCGCTGCCTCGCCGCGATAGCCGACGAACTTCTCCGCTTCGCTCAGCGCGACTTTGGAGCTGTTCTCCAGGGCAACAGTGAGTTTGCCGTCCTCAACCGCATATCCGGCCGCATCCGCATGCGAGCCTTCTTCCAGCGGCGCGACCTCGTCCAGGAACGCCTTTGCCCAGGCGATGATGCGCTGGCCGCGGGCCGGATCGTAGCCGGTGCCGGTGGGCAGGTCGCCCATGGCATCTGTGCCGTAGAGCACATCGTAAAGCGAGCCCCAGCGCGCATTCGCGGCATTCAGCGTGTAGCGGGCATTGGTGATCGGCACCATCAGCTGCGGACCCGCGATGGTGGTGAATTCCTCGTCGATTCCGTCTGTATCGACGGTGAAGTCGGGGCCTTCTGGTTGCAGATAGCCGATCTCGCCGAGAAACTTCTTGTACTCGTTGAAATCCATCGGCCGGCCGCGACCGGCCTTGTGCCATTCGTCGAGCTGCTTCTGCAGTGTCTCGCGGCGGGTGAGCATTCGCGGTTCTTCGGGCCCAGCTCATTGATGAGAGCGCCGAGGCCGACCCAAAAATCGGCCGCTTTCACCCCGGTGCCCGGCAGGGCCTCGGTCTCGACAAAATCAAAAAGGTCCTTGGCAACCTTGAGGTCTGAGGTTTCCACCCGGTTCTGCGTCATGGCGCTTTCCTGTTCGTTGCGGTGTCAGGCAATGCGCATGCGCGCAGCCTCATGCATTCGCCGATTTCCATAGCAGGGATATGGCCGTTGCTCAAAAGCACGTCTGGGAAAAGATGTGTTTCCCGCACGCGAGCCTAAGCGGATGAAGTATATGATACCGCCAAAAAAGATAATACCGTATGACTGATATGTGTGGCTGATATGCAATATTACCGCATAAAAGATCATTTCATTTGTGTAAGTTTTGGGTAATAAAACGAATGTTGAATAGAACAGAGGGCGATGGTGGCTTGCATGGCTCCGTCGGGTGGTTTTGCAATGGTGGGGGATGCCTTGGTGGACGGGCGAATTTTGGTCGAGCTGATTCTGCCGCCGGTCGCCGGTGATTTCGGGGAACTGGTCTCTTGTTCGGATTGCGAGTCTCTGCCCTGCACGGATTTGCGAAAGGCCCACGCGTCTTTTCACGCCGCTTTCGCCTTTCCGCAGGACTGGTTCTGACCGGCCTTGCCGCATGCTCCGCGCTATCCGGCTCCAACTTCGGCCGAGGAGGGGCTGGCCCTGACCTACATCTCCACCGCCATCCGGAACGATGACGGGTCTTACGTCAAGAAAATGGGTGTGACGCTTCCGCTCTTGAGCGAGATCGGCTTCGGCATGGACATCGGTTTCGCAGGGCGTCTCTACACCGCGATGGGGCCTGCCGAGATGGTAGCCGCTCCGGCCAGTGTCATGTGGGGATGGGTCGCGGTTTCGGGCGACGAAACACTGCCCATATGGGATACCTCCACGCTGGCCATGTCGATGACCCCGAGCGATGACTATGGCAGCGTGAACTGGACCAACACCCGAAGCTGGAAAGTGGCCGGCAAGGGGCTGGTCGCGAACCTCGACGACAAATACTGGGTGAACGTCAACACGCTGGACGACGATCCGATGATCTGGGGAGCCGGGACCTCCATGCGTCTGGAGGCGACGCGCTACGGCACCGTTCTGGAGGGCGGGCTCGATCATCTGAACGGTGACGGTACCTTCGTTGCCACTCTTTCCGTACAACAGAAATTAGCCAAGAGATTTCAGCTCGGCGCAGCTGTTTCCGACGTGCTGGATGAACCGATTGCTACGATAAGCGCGGAAACGACGCTCGCCAAGAACTTCGTTCTCACCGCATCGTTTTCCGATGGACTGGACGACGACGACGACGATTCGGTGAAAGCGTTCAAGGCAAGCTATGCGCTGACGTGGTGAGTCGGGGGCGCCTTGCGCACGCCTCCCTCAGTCGCGTCTGCTCTTCGAAAATCACCAGATACATCGCTTTTTCCACCGTCATTGCCCGGCGAAGTTCGGGCAATCCATCGGGCGCCGGTTTCCACTGAGGGTGCTGGATCCCCCAGACGAAGCCGGGGGATGACGATCGATAGGTCGAAGGAAAACCGGCGCCTAAGCCACCATTTCCTGCTGGTAGTCCTTCACGTCGGTGAACTTGATATCCGGGTTGCGCTCTTTTTCGTAGTTCAGCATGAAGGCGCTGGTCGCCATGAAGACCGGCGCGTCGTCGAGATCGGCGGCCATGGCGGAGCGGTTCTTGTCCATGAACTTGTCGAAAGCGGCGTGGTCGCTGGAAGATACCCAGCGGCAGGCCTCGCAACGGGCCGGCTCGAAGGCGATTGGCAGGCCGTACTCGGTCTTCATCCGCTCCACCAGCACGTCGAGCTGCAGCGCACCGACGACGCCCACCAGTGCGGGCGAACCGTCATGCGGGGTGGACGCCTGCACCACGCCTTCCTCGGCGAGCTGTTGCAGCGCTTCCTTCATCTTCTTCGCCTTCATCGCGTCTTTCAGCGAAACGTGGTGCAGGATTTCCGGCGCAAAGCTCGGTACGCCGCGGAAGATGACTTTCTCGCCCTCCGTCAACGTGTCGCCGATACGAAGTGTGCCGTGGTTCGGGATGCCCACCACGTCGCCCGCATAGGCCTCCTCGACGAGGCTGCGGTCCTGAGCGAAGAAGAACTGCGGCGTACGCAGGCTGATGGTCTTGCCGGTACGCGACAGGCGGGCCTTCATGCCGCGCGTCAGCTTGCCGGACACCACACGCATGAAGGCAATGCGGTCGCGGTGATGCGGGTCCATGTTCGCCTGGATCTTGAAGACGAAGCCGGTCATCTTCGGCTCGTGCGGTTCGATGAAGCGCGCATCGCACGGCGTGGGGGCGATTTCCGCAAGCAGGTTGATCAGGTTGCGCACGCCGTAATTGCGAAGCACGGAGCTCCACAGAACTGGTGAGAGATGGCTTTCGCGGAAGCCCTGCAGATCGAACGGCTTGCAGCCGATCTGGGCGAGTTCCAGCTCCTCCAGCATCTCCGTGCGGTTGCCGTCGGGCAGAAGAGCGCCGACCTTCTCGTCGTCGGCTTCCGAAACCGGCGTTCCCTCCGTTTGCTCGTCGATCTGGCGGATCGTGTTGGCGCGCAGGTCATAGGTGCGCCCGCAAACGAACGTCCGCGCCCGATCGGCCATGTGACCGGAGCCAGGTCCAGCGCCAGCGTGTTCTAGATGTCGTCAAGCAGTTCGAACGGATCGCGGCTTTCGCAGTCGAGCTTGTTGATGAAGGTGACGATCGGGGTGTCGCGCAGGCGGCATACCTCGAACAGCTTCAGCGTGCGCGCCTCGATGCCCTTGGCCGCGTCGATCACCATGATCGCGCTGTCGACGGCCGACAGCGTGCGATAGGTGTCTTCGGAGAAGTCCTCGTGGCCCGGCGTATCCAGCAGGTTGAAGACGCAATCGGCATATTCGAACGTCATGACTGATGTCATCACCGAGATGCCGCGCTCCGCCTCGATGCTTATCCAGTCGGAATGCGTGGCGCGTCGGTTGCGCTTGGCCTTCACTTCGCCCGCCAGCTGGATCGCGCCACCGAACAGCAGCAGCTTTTCGGTGAGCGTCGTCTTACTGGCGTCCGGGTGCGAGATGATGGCGAATGTGCGCCTGCGGGAGACAGGATCAGTCATGTTGCTCTTTTCAGGATCCGGTGGGTTGCACCAAACGCGCGACGGGCCGTCCTTGGCTCAGACGAGCGTTTGTCAAATGGGAAGAGGCCGGAGCCGGGTCAATACGGTGGGATCGGGGGAATAAAGGGAGGTGGTGGCGCGAACGCGCCTCCGCTTCCCTCACGCGTTCCTGTTCAAAGTTTCTCGTCGCGCAGGCCGTACCAGCGGTAGGCGACCTTCAGGTACGTCTTGCGCAGGCGCGGTATGGGGAACCGCTTCAACGGCCCGCGCAACACGACCGGCAGATCGGAGCTCGTCACGGCGCCCGCCGCCATGTCGGCCACCGCCACGCCGCAGAGCGAACCCATGGCCACCTCGTTGCCGTGATAGGCCAGCGCGGTGTAGGCGTCCGGCGCACCGTCGAGAGGGCCGACAGGATTGAGATCCGAGGCCATGCACACGAAGCCCGACCATATGTGGGGCACCTCGACATCGCTCCAGGTCGGGAATATGCGGAAGAAGTCAAGCATGATGTCCTGGCCCATCTCCATATCGTCGCGCGGTGTCGTATTCATGCCACCGCGCATGCCGAAGAGAAAACGTCCGTCGGGCATCAGCCTGAAATAGTTAAGGAGCCTGCGCGTGTCGTAGCTCATCTGGTGCGATGTCCACCCCTGCGCGGCCATTTCCTCCGCAGTGAGCGGGCGGGTCACCAGAACGGAGGAGAGCACCGGCAGCAATCTGCCTTTTAGGGCGGAGAAGGGCGCGCCGGGAAGGTCTTCCTCCAGATAGCTGTTTGTCACCATGATGAGACGGCGGGCATGGAGCCGGCCTTGTGCCGTTTCCAGACACCAGCCTCCCTCTTTGCGGTCGATCCGGATCACGGAGGAGCGGGCGTGGATCCGGGCTCCGGCCGTCTTCGCGGCCTTCGTAAGACCCAGCGTGTATTTCAGCGGATTGAGGGCGAAGCCCCGGTTCAATGTGGCGCCACCGAAAAATTCCGGCCCCGCGACGCCCATCTTTTCGAGCTCGTCCTTCGAATGAAGCGTCACGTCGATGCCCAAGGCTTTCCGCAATTGTGCAGCGTCGGCCTCCAGCCCATGCATCGCCTTCTTGCGATGGGCGAGGCTCAGTTCGCCGTCGGAATGGGTATTGGCATCGATGTGATGGGTGTCCAGAAAGTTCCGCACATGATCGATCGCCCGCATCTGGCAATCGAGAAAGCGGAAGGTTTCCTTGTGCCCGAAGTGGCGTACGAGATCGCTCAGGGAGCGTTTCGATCCGCCGACGCAGCAGAAACCGCCATTGCGGCCAGACGCGCCCCAGCCGATATTTCCCGCCTCAAGTAGCGCCACATCGGCTCCGTGTTCCGTGGCCAGTTGCAAAGCCGCGTTGAGGCCCGTGAACCCGCCGCCGACGACTGCGAACTCGGCCCGCTGGTCGCCCTCCAGCGCCAGCGCAAGGTCCGGCTCCAGTTCCACGGTCGTGTGCCAATAGTTGCCGATCGGGCGTGAGCAGTTGTCGGCGTGGGAGGAGTAAAGCGGCATGGTCGAAGCTCTTGGGCGGTAGGAAAACATACAAAAGGCGCGCGACGATAACGCCGTGCGCCCTGATTTGCGAGATGGTCAATTCGCGCGTTTTACCCGCGCTTTTTGTCAGTGACCGGATTACTTCTCGCCAGCGGCGGGAATGAACAGGAAGCTGACGAAGGTGATCGCGTATGCGATTGCCAGATAGTAGCCGACAGCCTGGAAGCCGTAGGTGGAGGCGAGCCACGTGGCGATGTAGGGGGCCAGCGACGCGCCGAAGATCCCGGCGATGTTGAACGTCAGCGAGGAGCCGGTGTAGCGCACCGCGGTCGGGAACGGCAGCGAGAGCGCGGTTTCCAGCGGGCCGTAGGTCATCCCCATGAGTGCGAAGCCCAGGATCAGCATGGTCACGACACCCGTCGTCCCGCCCGCAAACAGCGGTGCGATGGCGAAGCTGAAGAGTGCGATGGCCGCCGTGACGATCAGCATGATCCGGCGCACGCCGAAGCGGTCGCACAGGCTGCCGGCGATCGGGATGAACGCGGCGAAGAACAGAACGCCGATCATCTGCAGGATCAGGAACTCTTAACGCGAGTAGCCGAGTTGATGAGTTCCCCAGCCGAGAGAACACACTGTCATCAGGTAGAAAAGGACGAAGGTGCCGAGTGCGGCGCTCGCCAGGAACGGAATGCGCCAGCCCCAGGCGAAGAACTGAGCATCGGTCATGGTCTCCGTCAGCGTCAGGAAGATGTCGCTCGCGAAGATGAAACCGACAGGAGCGCCGAGCTGAGGGAACATGCCGAACCACGACTTCTTGCCGCGCGGCGCGTCCTCGGTTGCCAGCAGAACCGCGCCGCCCCATTAGCCGCCAAGGCCGAGGCCCTGGCCTAGACGGCACAGCGCCAGCAGCAGCGGGGCGCCGACGCCGATGGATGCGTAGGTCGGCAGGACGCCGATCGTGACGGTGGAAAGGCTCATCGTCATCAGGGCGGCGACAAGGGTCGCCTTGCGGTCCACGCGGTCGCCGAAGTGACCAAAGATTGCCGCGCCGATCGGGCGCGCGAAGACGGCGATGGAGAACGTTGCGAAGGACTGTAGAAGCGCGCTGGTAGGATCGCTCTTAGGGAAGAAAAGGTGCAGAAATACCAATACTGCCGCCGTCGCATAAATTTAGAAATCGAAGAACTCGATTGTCGTTCCAATCATGCTTGCCGCCAGAATCTGGCGAGCGCGATTAACTGGTGGAGCGTATGTCGTATTGGCGATAGTCATTGGTTTAGGTCCGAGTATTACCCTTCGGGCAAGCGAGCGCCGCCCGTTTGAGGAAAAGAAAACCGACCCTTCGCTGCAGTTTCTCGGAAACCACATCGAAGTAGCCTGTCGGTGAGAGGGGTTGAGGTTGAGGTTGAGGTTGAGGTGGTTCTTGAACGCAATTTTAAAGCGAAACACAAGTATGAACTTTACAAATAATGCAATAAAGCTGCCTTCAGTGATTTTTTATAAAAATGATTGGCTTTGAGTGACGCAATTGGTCGTCAGAAGATAAGATTCTGCGAATCTCGCCTAATATCCATGCGTGCCGCTTTATTCCTCAGGGTGCTCTCGATGTAGTCGACGAAGGCGCGCAGCGGGGCGGGAAGGTGTCTGCGTCCGGCAAAATAGAGGTAGGGGACCGGAAAACGACGTCCACCATTGCGGCAGGACCGGTTCCAGCGCTCCGGTGCCGAAATATGGCCGGTACAGCTCCTCGAACCCCATGGTGATGCCGAGCCCGGACAAGGTCGCGCTCGCCTGCATGTCCGTCTGAGAGGTGATCAGGCGTGCGGGCGGGTTCAGAAATAGTGTCTCGCCGTCGCGTTCCAGTTCCCAGTCCAGCATGGCGCCGCTGGAAAAACGGTGGTGGATGCAGGCCTGATGCATCAGGTCGTCCGGCATTTGCGGACGGCCGTTGACCTCCAGATAGGCAGGGGTGGCGGCCAGGACATAGCGCTGGGTGTGCGGCCCGATGGGAACGGCGATCATGTCCAGTTCAAGCCGCTCGTCGTAGCGGATGCCGGCGTCGAAACCGGCTGCCAGAACATCGATGAAATCGTTGTTCGCGATGACTTCCAGCCGGATGCCGGGATAGGCTTGCAGGAAACCGGCGGCAATCGGCGGCAGGATAACTCGCGCGACGATGACCGGCACGTTGAGCCGCAGCGTTCCGGTGGGGTTGTCGCGGAAGCTGTTGACGGCATCAAGAGCGTCCTCCACCTCCTGAAGGGCGGGAGTGAGACGTTCGACCAGTTGCCGCCCCGCCTCCGTCGGCGTCACGCTGTGGGTGGTGCGGTTCAGAAGTCGCACGCCGAGGCGCGTTTCGAGACGGCGCACGGCATCGCTCAGGGAGGAGGCGGAGACCCCGCGCTTGTTGGCGACACCGCGAAAATTGCGTTCGCGCGCCACGGCGGCAAAGGCATCAAGGTCGCTGAGGGCGGGGGTATTCATTGTTCGATATTTCTTACAAGTCGTTCATAAAGACGTCGGTTATCTTACAGTGCTTTCCGCCCATATTGTAGTGCGAGGTGGCGCCGCGATGGCGCGACGACCGATGACGATGAAAGGATTTCGCCATGGATTATGCGCAAACTGGGCCGTAACGGCCCGTCGGTATACATCCTCGGCCTCGGCTGCATGGGCATGTCCGGCATGTACGGACCGGCTGACCGACAGGAAGCCACCCGCACCATCCACGCTGCGCTCGATGCCGGAATAAATCTGCTCGATACCGGCGACTTCTACGGCGCCGGACACAATGAACTGCTGATCGGCGAGGCCGTGAAGGGGCGTCCGCGCGACAGCTTCCACGTTTCGGTCAAGTTCGGCGCGCTGCGCGACCCGGAAGGCGGCTGGCACGGCAACGACGCCCGCCCGGAGGCGATCGGCAACTTCCTTTCCTACACGCTCAACCGCCTGTGGCTCGATTATATCGATGTCTATCGTCCGGCCCAGCTCGATCCTTCCGTGCCGATCGAGGAAACGATCGGCGCCATTGCCGAGTGGGTGAAGAAGGGCTACGTGCGCCATATCGACCTGTCGGAAGTGGGGCCTGAAACGATCCGCCGGGCCGCCGCGATCCATCCGATCAGCGATCTCCAGATCGAATATTCGCTGATCTCGCGCGGCATCGAGGACAAGATCCTGCCGACGACCCGAGAACTCGGCATCTCGATCACCGCCTATGGCGTGCTCTCCCGCGGTCTGATCTCGGGACACTGGTCGAAGGACAAGGCGCTGACCGGCGACTTCCGGGGCCATACCCCGCGTTTCTCAGAAGGCAACATCGACCGCAACCTCGCCCTGGTCGAAGCGTTGCGCCGGATTGTGGAGGCGCGCGGTATCTCCGTCGCGCAGGCCGCGATCGCCTGGGTGGCCGCGCAAGGGGAGGATATCGTGCCGCTGGTCGGCTCCCGCCGACAGGACCAGTTGGCCGAGGCGCTGGGCTCGCTCGACGTGGCCTTGAGCGACGAGGATCTCGCCGCCATCGAGCAGGCCGTTCCGAAGGATGCGGCCGCAGGCGCGCGCTATGGCGAGATGCAGATGGCCCAGCTCGACAGCGAGCGCTAGGCGTTTCATGGTTTGATGGAAACGGCCGAGGAAGAACCTCTCCCATGGGGAGAGGTCGGGCCGCAGGCACGGGTGATGGGTGTCGGGTTTTCCGTATCCTTGAGAGCGCGACACCCCTCTCACCCCAACCCTCTCCCCATGGGAGAGGGGCGAAGGTGGTCGATTGCATAAGATGATCAAACGTACTAGGGCTGCATCCCGTCAGGCCCTTTGCCGGCACCTGCGTTCTGGATCCTCGTAGGTGTCGGCCCTGCTTTGCCTCATGCTGAGGCGGCACTATGTGCAGGCGGGGTGCAAAGGTGATATAAGCGGCGCCCATCAACCCGGAAGGCACGACCGCCGGCCGTCGAAACTCACGTGAAATTGAGACGAATGCCGACCTACGCCGACCACCGTTTCGCCGTTGCGCCGATGATGGACTGGACCGACCGGCACTGCCGCGTCTTCCATCGTCTCCTGAGTTCGCGCGCGCTTCTCTACACGGAAATGGTGACGACCGTCACCGTCATTCACGGCGACCGCGACCGACCGCTCGGGTTTTCCGACGTGGAAAAGCCGCTGGCCTGCCAGCTTGGCGGCTCTGAGCCCGCGGATCTGGCACAGGCGGCGCGCATCGTCGAGGACTGGGGTTACGACGAGGTCAATCTCAATGTCGACTGTCCTTCCGACCGGGTGCAGTCGGGCCGCTTTGGCGCCTGCCTGATGCTGGAGCCCGATCTCGTCGCCGAGTGCGTGGCGGCGATGAAGAAGGCCGTCTCCATTCCCGTCACCGTCAAGTGCCGCATCGGCGTCGACGATCAGGACCCGGAAGAAGGGCTCAACCGGCTGGCCGATGCCGTGATCGCCGCCGGAACGGATGCCTTGTGGATGCACGCCCGTAAGGCGTGGCTGAAAGGGCTGAGTCCGAAGGAAAATCGCAACGTCCCTCCTCTCGATTACGACCGCGTCTACCGCCTGAAGCAGCGCCTGCCCGATGTCTGGATCGGCATCAATGGCGGGATTTCGAGCCTTGAGGAGGCCGAGACGCATCTCGCCCATGTCGACGGCGTCATGCTGGGGCGTGCCGCCTACCACGATCCGGGTCTTCTCGCGTATGTTGATACGCGGCTCTATGGCATGGAGACGGATGCGCCGGATCTTCTGGCGGTTGTCGAGGCTCTGCTGCCCTATATCGAGACGGAGCTTGCCCGCGGCGCGCGCCTGTCGCAGATCACCCGCCATATTCTCGGGCTTTTTCAGGGCGTTCCCGGCGCGCGCAAGTGGCGTCGCCTCTTGTCGGAGGAGGTGGTGAAGCCCGGCGCAGGCATCGACGTGGTGCGCGCGGCCTGTGCGGAAATAGACGGGAGTTCACTGGACAGGCCCGCCCATATGGGCTAGAGACAGGATATCGCATAGGTCCATGTCCCGATGGAAAATATACCTAGGGAAGGTGTTGCGGCATCTCGCAGCGTCTCTCGAAGGATCTTTCATGGATATCAGTGCCAGCGCCGACTGGGGTTATCTTCTGGCTCTAGCCCTGACCCTCGTCGCCTCCGGAGCTGTCGCCGGATTTCTGGCCGGTGTCTTCGGCATCGGCGGCGGTGCGGTTCTGGTGCCGGTACTCTATCAGTTCCTCACCATCCTCGGCGTCGATCCTGCGATCTGCATGCACGTGTCCGTGGCCACCTCGCTCGGCATCATCGTGCCCACGTCGCTACGGTCCTTCATGGCGCACAAGGCGCACGGTGCGGTTGATCTCAAACTTCTGAAAAGCTGGCTGATCCCGGTGCCCGCCGGTGTGGTGATCGCCTCGCTTCTGGCGGCCTACGTCTCCGGTACGGAGTTAAAGGGCATCTTCGCCGTCATCGCCGCGGTCATCGGGCTGCGCATGCTTCTCAATCGCGATAGCTGGCGGATCGGGCACGATATCCCCGGCAATCCGGTGCGCGCCATCTGCGGCATGCTGATCGGCTTCTTCTCCACGCTGATGGGGATCGGCGGTGGGGTGATGAACAACACCTTCATGACCCTGTTCGGTCGACCGATCCATCAGGCCGTGGCAACTTCTTCGGGTATCGGCACCCTGATTTCTGTGCCCGGCGTCATCGGTCTCATGTGGGCTGGGTGGGGAGAGCCGAATTTGCCGCCGTTCTCGCTCGGCTACGTCAATCTGCTGGGCGTGGCGCTGGTCATCCCCGTCACGATCCTGGTCGCGCCGCTCGGCGTGAAGGTCGCCCACGCCTTGCCCAAGCGCGTGCTGGAAGTTTCCTTCGGCCTGTTTCTGCTGCTGGTCGCCGCCCGCTTCGCCTTGAGCCTGTGGGGGTAGGCGGCTGGCGTTTACGCCATCTTCTCAGGGCGTCAGGATCATCCGCCGTCCCTCCACCCGCCAAGAGGAGAAGCGATCGAGCGCGTTCATGCCAAAGAGGCTGGTATCGAGCGCCTCGTCGCGGGCGACGAAAGCGCGCACGCCCGTGAGCGTCGTGCCCGCAATCTTCACTTTGGAAAGCCTGACTGGGGCCACCTGCGCTTGCCCGTTGGCGGTGGAGACGATCGCGCCGAAATGCAGCCGGTCGAGATCGACGCCTGCCGCCCGCGCATCCTCGGCCGTCAGCGTGACGACGCTGGCTCCCGTATCGACCAGAAACCGCACGGACGCGCAGTCCACCGTGGCATCCAGGACGTAGTGGCCTGAGCGGTCGCGCGCCAGCGACACCGTGCCATCGCCGCGCTCAACCGCCATGCCCGGCATCAGCGAGGCGAGGACGTTGCGCCCCATCGTTTCAAGTTCGTAGCGCATGGAATAGCCGGTAACGAGAATGACCGCGAGCCCGCCCCAGAAGATCACCGCGCTCAGCACCTCGCCGACGCGCCGATGGGCAAAGACCAGGCTTGTCGCGAGCACCACGCCGATGATCGCCAGTTTGACCGCATGGGGGCCGGGATTGCTGAAATCCGCCCCATCCGGCGCGGCGACGTCCCAGAAACCGAGATAATAGATCCCGGCGCCCGCAATGCAGGCGGCGGCGACCAAACCGAGGCCGCGCACGAACTTGCCCGGACCGCCGCTCATGCGCCGGTTCCTCAAGATGCGCAAGGCGTTTGGCAAGCGTCTCCATCACGCGGGCGCGTTCGTCTTCGCTCATGGCACCCCAGCCTGCGATCTCGTCAAGCGTCCGCCCGCAGCCGCGGCAAAGCCGGGAGGTCTCGTCAATGACGCAGACCTTGATGCAAGGGCTTGTGATTGCGCTTCGGCGGTTCATCTCATTCCGGATGGATTCGAGGTCAGGGCGAACGGCACGTTAGGATACCATCGTCTCAAAATAAGGACGTGCCGTGGCAAGACAAGCCGGGCCTCACGGTGCCGTGTCGTCTGGGCCTACTGTCCGGAAAGGATTATTGCCGGAGCGCTGAGGATAGTCTGCGGCAGGGTTAGCACCATATTCGTGCCCCGTCCGATCAGATCGCCGGTGGGCGACGGTGCGCCGACGGTCTCGCCCAGCTTGGAATTTTGCAGGGTCGCGCCCAGTTCTGGGGCAATCTGGGCGATTTGCGCGAACTTGTCGTGATTGACCGAGCTCTCGCCGTCGATATTCGTCAGGTCGATGACGAAGGTGCCCAATGAGGCCAGTTCCTCGGTGTTTTCGTACCGATCGACCCGCTGCTTTCCGCCCGCCAGCAGGCTGGAGACCTTCAGCGCCTTGTCGTTGTGCGACAGCAGTATGAGGAACGGCTTGTCCGGTCGCCCGGTGTGCTTGAGCTGCTGCTTGAACAGGTCGATATCGGACGCGGCCAGCGCGATCACGCCGAAGCGGGAGGCGGGGACCGGATACGCGGACATGCGGATCTGGCGCAACGTCTCCATCAGCAGGTACGAGCCCATGGAATGGGCGAGAATGTTGATCCGCCGCGCTCCCGTGGCAGCAATGTCGCGCAAGATCTGTTCCAGTGCATTGTGCGGGCGATCTGCGCGCTGTTGACGTCGTAGACGTAGTCGGCCACCGAGCCACGAGAGGCCCAGGTGAACAGCACGGGCACGACCGGCGCCTTTGCATCATGCACGACCTGGGTGAACCGATGGAGGGCTTCGGGGAAGCACGTGTTGTACCCGTGCACGAAGACGAAGGCTTCCCGGTCGGCTGGCTTGCGCTTGGCAAGCTCGCTCGTCAGAGCCCGGCGGAAGGCTGCGCGTCCGTCGAGATATCCCGCGGTACGCAGCGTGAAGTCCGTTGCCGGATTGCCCGGCGGGGTGTGTCCGGCCATTCGATGTGACCGAGCTTGTGTGCCGGGGCCGCCGGTACGGAGACGGTGGCCATCGCATTAGTCGGTATGACCGGCGCGCTCGCCGGTGAAGTAGGTGGCCGGTTTGGTCGCGCGTTCGCGGGTCGTGGCGATCAGGATCGTGTGGTTCGTCGCGCCCTGTTCCGGGGCATGGGAGGTCTGGAAGCTGCCGGGACCGGGACGGGTTGAGCATTCGGCAATGAGCACGGCAAGAAGCGTGACGGCGAGGGCGCGTCCCAGCGTACGCCCCAGAGCGGGGCCAGGCGTGCCGGCAGGCGGCGCATAGCTTCGAGAAATCGTCATGAGCACGTTGCGCACCTGTCGTTCGTTTGCCGGATGATATCAGCCTTTTTGTAACATCCTTGTTGCGAAACGACCATGCGAGGTGCGGATAGGGTTACGGCAACATGAGATAGGCCGCGACGTATCTTAGCCACGCGGCTTGTTGCGCCGCGCCGATGACGTCGCCCGTATGCCCGCCGATGCGCGCCTTTGCAAGCGCGCCGACGCCGAAAGCCCCGAACCTGGCGCCCGCCAGCGTGATCAGCCAGTGCGAAAGTCCGCCGTGGCGTGCCGGTTTCAGCAGCGCCCAGGGCCAGAGCGCCGCCGCCCGACTCACCGCCGCTCCGCACAGGATCACCATCGCCGCCGCATCAGCCCCCCGCCGCGTGACGATTGTCGCAAGTCCGGCGGCAAGTGCGATTTGCAAAAGGATCAGCGCCAGTCCGCCGAACGAGCCGATACGGCTGTCAGCCATGATCTCCAGACGGCGTTCCCGCGTCGCTCCTCCGAAGAAACCGTCCGCGACGTCGGCAAACCCGTCCTCCGTGGTAGCCGCCAGCCCTGCAAGCGCGAAGATTGCGAGCATCAGCGGGGGAAGGGCGGTCTGTGCCAGGATCAGCAGTACGATGGTAGCCGGAATACCCAGCCCGCACCGCCTTGGCGAGATTGGGCCGGGCCGCCGGACCGTCATCCGCGGCCAGGGCAGGGGGCGGGATCGGCACGCGCGAGAAGAATCGCAGGCCGCATCCCAGATCCGCCAAAACGGATCGATCGTCTGCGGCGTCCTGCCGGGTTTCATTGCCTGTCGTCATGAACGTTTTCTTGCCCGCGCGCCTCTCAAAGAGCGCAACGCAGTGGGCTTCTGCCGTCTGTCCTGTTTCGATCCGCGGCGCGTGTCGTAACGTTTTCCGCGCCTTCAGCGACCCGGCTTGAAATTGAATATGCGCCGTTTATAGATCGCAGCAGCTTACCTCGCCGAATATGACATCTGATCCGGAGATTTTCCATGCTGCACACCCCCACGGGGCTACCCTTCGATGATATCCACAGCCTGAGCTCGGATATGCTCGGTCCCGATACCGCTGCCGTGAAAGTGGTGCGCGAGCGCGAGGTGCAGTTGATGAAACCGGCAGGTTTGTTCGGCCGCATGGAAGAGATCGTGGAATGGCTCGCCGCCTGGCATGGCGCTGAGCGACCGAATATCACCCGCCCGCTGGTGGCGATCTTTGCCGGAAACCACGGCGTGACGGATCAGAAGATCGCGCCTTTCCCGCGCGAGGTGACGCATCAGATGGTGGCGAACTTCGCCGCGGGCGGGGCTGCCATCAATCAGATCTGCATCGCCTACGATCTGGGGCTCAAGGTGTTCGAACTGGCGCTGGACATGCCGACCGGCGACATCACCCTCGAATACGCCATGGACGAGAAGACCTGTGCCGCCACCATGGCCTACGGCATGGAAGCGGTCGTGGGCGGCATCGATCTGCTGGCCATCGGTGATATGGGAATCGGCAACACCACGATTGCCGCCGCCATCATGCACGGCCTGTTCGGCGGTGAGGCGCGCGACTGGGTCGGCCCGGGCACCGGCATGTATGCCGCCGGTGTGGCGCACAAGGCCGAGGTCATAGCCCGTGCGGTGGAACGCAATGCCGGTTCGCTGAAGGATCCGCTGGAAGTGCTGCGCCGTCTCGGCGGTCGCGAGATCGCGGCCATGGCCGGTGCCATTCTGGCTGGTCGGATGCAGCGCGTCCCGGTCATCGTCGACGGCTACGTCGCAACGTCCGCCGTCGCCGTTCTCTACGCGATGGACCCGAGTGCGCTCGACCATTGCCTCTTCGGCCATGTGTCGGCCGAACCCGTCCACCGTTGTGCGCTGGAAATGATGGGCAAGCGTCCGCTGCTCGATCTCGGCATGCGGCTGGGTGAGGGAACGGGAGCTGCCATGGCTATGGGCATCGTCAAGGCCGCCGCCCGGACCCACGACGGCATGGCGACCTTCGCCGATGCGGGCGTAAGCGATAACGGCTAAGGGGCGCGTTTATTGCCCCTTTTCACTCTCTTCATCGTCATTGCCCGGCTTTGTCCGGGCAATCCAGCAGGCCACGGCATATGCGGAGGGTGCTGGATTCCCCGGACTTCGCCGGAGGATGACGGCGGAGAGTTCGGGGCTGACGACGCTTTCGAAGGTTAATTCGATCGACAAAACGGGGGCCCGCTTCGGATCTGAGCCAGCGCTAGGCGTGCGCTACGACGCCCGCTTCATCGACGACCGGTGCGTCGGCTCCAGCGCGGGCATCTCTTCCAGAACGCACGAGCACGGGAAGATGATGATCACTTTGGTGCCTTTGTGCAGCTTCGATTTCAGCTCCAGCTTGCCATCGTGCATGTTCATTAACGCCTGCACGATCGGCAGGCCGAGGCCCGTGCCCTGTTCGGCGCTCTTGATCGCCAGCGAACCCTGACCAAAAACCTGCAAGACAACCGGAATTTCATCCGCCGGGATGCCAGGGCCGTTGTCGCGCACGCTGACATACTGTCCGCCGCCCGCCATCCAGCCCGCCTTCACCGATATCTCGCCGCCTGAGGGCGTGAATTTAATGGCGTTGGAAATCAGGTTCAACACCACCGGCCGGATGGCGCGCTCGTCGGCCCACAGCTTCGGCAGATCTTCCTGGAACTGCTCGGAGATCGTTAGCCCCTTGTTCTTGGCGCGAAGCTTAATCGGGTGGATGCAGTCCTCCACCAGGAAGGGCAGGGTGATCGATTCCTCGTTCAACTCGTAGCGACCTGCCTCGATGCGCGAGAGGTCCAGAATCTCGTTGATGAGGTTCAGCAGATGCTCGCCCGAGGTATGAATGTCGCCCGCATATTCCTTGTAGGTTTTGTTCTCCAGCGGCCCCAGAACCTCGTTCTTCAGAACCTCCGAAAAGCCAAGAATGGCATTGAGCGGCGTTCTCAGTTCGTGGCTCATGGTGGCCAGGAAACGGGACTTGCCGAGGTTTGCCTCTTCGGCGCGGCGACGGCTGTTGTCGCTCACCGCCTTGGCCTGTTCCAATTCGATGATGAGCTCGTCCTTCTGGACGCGATATTCTAGCATCATCACGTTTGAGGAGAACATGCGGTGGCCGAGAATGGCGAAGAAGACCTGCGCCCCGCCGCCCATCGCCGCCATGGCGTAATAGATCGGCTCGTGATGCTGCAGGAACACGTAGGCCATGGCGATGGTTACCGGCAGCGTCGCGGCATAGAGCGCGCCGAGAATGCTCGATGACAGCATGGTCATCATGGCGATGATGACGAGCACGATGGCGAACTGAAAGATCTCGAAATTTTCCGTTGTGCGGTCCGCCTGCAGTTGTGCGGTCCGCCTGCAGCAGCATAATCGTCACCCAGGAGAAGCACTACAGAAAATCGCCCATGACGAAGTTGCGCCGCCATCGCTTCAGGTCGATGCCTGCGGTCGGCAACTTTTCGAAACGGTGCGCCATGGACAGGATCAGCAGATGGGCAAGCGTCACCAGGCTCAACCACGAGAGGATGGTGATCGCCCCGATCCAGAAATAGCAGATACCCGCGATGATCAGCGCGAAGGCGGGAAGGGCGAACGTCGCCGAAATCCGCGTCTTGGCGTAGATGAGCGTCAGTTCGTAATCGAAATCGGGGCGCATGCCGGAGGTGTTGCCAAGCTGTTCCCGCGCCGACTTGACTGTGCGCGAAACCGCGCGGCGACGGCCTGTACGCAGGCTGTTTTGCGCCGTTTTCTCGTCGGTTGATGCGTAGCTGTCGGCTGGCATGGGCAGGTGTGCGGGTTCCTGGTTTTGCGGCGCCGAAACCGCCGAAACCCTTGCAGCGTCCCCCATTCAAGGTGAATGACGCCGCTCAGGGTAGGCTCGGTCTTAACAGATTGTGGCCACAATTCCTTAAGAACTGATTCAACGGAGTGGTTAATCGGTAACCAAATGGCATTTCACGACGGCTCCTTTGTTGTCCGTGGACATGCGCGGAGAAGGACTTGCAGCGCCCCCGTGCGCATGCTCGACTTGCCGAGAAATGCAAGAATGGGGGAGGAGATAACGATGAAGCTTTACGACGGCGTCCTTGCGCCAAACCCGCGGCGTGTCCGGATATTTCTCGCGGAAAAGGGAATCGACGTGCCGTTGGCGCCGGTGGATATCGGGGCGCTGGAGCACAAGAGCGCCGAGTTCACTGCGCTCAATCCCGACCAGCGGGTGCCGCTTCTCATCCCCGATGACGGCACCCGTATCTCCGAGAGCGTGGCTATCTGTCGCTATTTCGAGAAAATCCATCCCGAGCCGCGGTTGATGGGCGTCAACGCCGTCGACAAGGCGCTGGTGGAGATGTGGCAGCGGCGCGTGTAGCTGGGCCTGTTTCTGCCCGTCGCCGCCGTCTTCCGTCATCTTCACCCGGCCATGAAGGAGATGGAGGTGCCGCAGATACCCGACTGGGCGGAAGCCAACCGGCCAACAGCGCTCGCGCAGATGCGTCTTCTCAATGAGGAACTGGCCGGGCGTGCCTTCATTGCCGGGGATCACTTAACCATCGCCGATATCACCGCAATGGTCGCGCTCGATTTCTGCAAGCCTGCGCGGGTGGAGATCCCCTCCGATCTCGCCAATCTCTATCGCTGGTACGAGACGGTAAAGGCGCGCCCGAGCGCGAAAGCCTGAGCGGGGGAGGGGCGCACCCTCTCAATCGTCATTACCCGGCTTTGTCCGGGCAATCCAGCGGGCGCCCATATCTGCTGAGGGTGCTGGATCCCCCGGCAGAGCCGGGGGATGACGACGGAACCTTTGGGACGCGCAAACGCATGGGCGTGGCGGGCCGCCTTTCCTTCATGGTTCGCCATTTCCTCCGCGCGGCGCAGTGCTTATCTTGGCTCCATGAAACAGGATGCGTCTCCGCCCAATCTCGACACTCTGCTTGCTGAAATCCGTGCCTGCCGTCTGTGCCTCGAGGCGCCGTTGACGCGTCCGTTGCCGCACGAGCCGCGTCCGGTGGTGCAAGCGGCCGGATCCGCGCGGCTCTGCATCTGCGGTCAGGCGCCGGGCACGCGGGTGCACGCCACGGGCCTTCCCTTCAACGATCCCTCAGGAGACCGTTTGCGCGACTGGCTGGAGCTTGATCGGGAAACCTTCTACGATGAGAGTCGCGTTGCCATCATTCCGATGGGCTTCTGCTTTCCCGGTCACGATGCCAAGGGCGGAGATCTCCCGCCGCGGCGCGAATGCGCGGCCACGTGGCACGATCGGCTGTTTCAGGCTTTGCCGGGGATCGAGCTAGTGCTCGCCATCGGTCAGTACGCGCAGGCCTATCATCTGGGAGCCGCGCGTCGCCGGACCTTGACGGAAACAGTCGCCGACTGGCGGACGATCATGAGCGCGGATCGCCATCCCCGCGTTCTGCCCTTGCCGCATCCATCGTGGCGCAACAACACGTGGCTGCGCCGAAATGCGTGGTTCGAAGCGGAGCTGCTTCCGGTGCTGCGGGAGGAGGTAGCGCTTCTGGTGGAGTGAGGGGGGAGGCCGAGCAAGCGGCCCATCCTTCCTCACGCCCGCTCCCGTGCCTGGCGAAATGCGGCGTTGCCGCTTAGCCCTTGTTCGGCTCGCCCATTTCCACCGGGCGCTTGGGATCCATCGTCCAGCCAACCATCGACACGTCGTAGAGCTTCACGTTCTCGTAGCCCAGAAGCTCGTGCAGCACGAACCAGTTGGCCGAGGCCCAGTGGCCGGTGTTGCAGTAGGACACGATCCTGCGCCTTCGGATCGCCAACCTTCGCCGCCGCGAGCATCGCCAGCCCCGCCTTCGGCTTCAGCTTGCCGGTGGAGGCGTCGAAGAACGTGTCCTGATCGAGATTGATCAAACCGGGTAGGCGGCCCCGGGGCGCGGCGCGAGCTTGTGCTTGGTTTTGCCGGTGAAGAAATCCATCGGGTGCGCATCGAGCAGCGCTGTCTTCGTGCCGAGATTTTCCGCCATCTCGTCGGTGGAGATGATGATGCTCGGATCGGGCTTTGCGGTGAAATCTGTCGCGACGGGCTTCGTCTCGTCCGTGGTGAGATCGAGCCCCGCCGCCTTCCAGGCGCGGGTGCCGCCGTCTAGAATGGCGAGATTGTCGAGCTCCAGTTCCTTCAGCGTCCAGTAGACCCGCGTTCCGGCGCCCAGCGCCGAGCTTGAGGCCTCGCTCGGCACGATGACGACCACCTTGTCGTCGTTCACGCCGATCTTGGAGAGATAGGCCTCGAGAGCCTCGACCGTCGGCATCTGCGCAGGAACGCCGTCGCGCTTGGCACGCCATGCGCCGGGATAGGGAGCCGACAGCGCGCCCGGCACATGCCCGCTCACATATCCGTCCGCCTTGTCCTTCGCATCGTGCGCGCGGACATCGAGGATGACGAGATCCTGGTCGCCCAGATGGTCCTGAAGTCAGTCGGTCGACACCAGCGGCGTGAGGGTGGGGGCAGCGGCAGCCGGCGCAAGAGCGCAAACCGAATCGTCGCAAGCGTGGCGGCGAAGGTCTTGATGTGGGGCAGCATGGCAGTTTCCATCAATTAAAAGATGAGGAGTGAATTGACATTCACACCGAAAAAGACAAGCGTGTCGATACTCAAAAATAGAAGAAAAATCTCAAATTCTACAAACACGGGAACTCTCAAGAAAGCGCATGTCGGATTTGACTGTGAATGTAGATTAAAATTCCAAGGACGTTTGCCGATGATCGACAAGGTCGACCGCCGTATCCTCTCCATTCTGCAAATCGACGCCACCGTTCCCGTGGCCGAGATCGGCCGTCGTGTCGGATTGTCCACCACGCCGTGCTGGCGCCGCATCCAGAAACTGGAGGAAGACGGCGTCATCAAGAAGCGCGTCGTCCTCCTCGACGAGACCAAGGTCAACGCCAAGGTGACGGCCTTCGTCGCCATCACCACCAACCAGCACACTGACGATTGGCTGCGAAAATTCGCTGACGTGATCCGCGAGTTCCCGGAGGTCGTGGAATTCTACCGCATGGCGGGCTCGGTCGACTATCTGCTGCGCGTGGTGGTGCCCGATATCGAAGCCTACGACGCCTTCTACAAGAAACTGATCGCCAAGATTGATATCGCCGACGTCTCCACCACCTTCGCGATGGAGCAGATCAAGAACACCTCCGAACTGTCGCTGAACTACATCGTCATCGGAAAGGATCGAGGGCAGTCGGAGTAGGGGGGCCTCTTGCGTCCTGGCGGATGCTGGAGAGCGTGTCTGCCGGACGGAACACGAGAGGTCGCGTGGCACGCCGTTCTCTCCGCCGTCATTGCCCGGCGAAGTCCGGGCAATCCAGCAGGCAGCGTCATGCACGGAGAGTGCTGGATCCCCCGGACAGAGCCGGGGGATGACGATGGATGGGGTCGGGGAGCAGGGCAATCCTCGAGCGGAGCCTCGGTCCCCACGGGCTGTGCCCCCGATCTCGCGCGCGCCTACTCCCCCGTCTTCTCAAGCCGTGCGATGAGGCTCGACGTATCCCAGCGCCGGCTGCCCATGGCCTGCACTTCCGAGTAGAACTGATCGACCATGGCCGTGACCGGCAGGCTGGCCCCGTTGGAGCGCGCCTCCTCCAGGCAGATGGAGAGATCCTTGCGCATCCAGTCGACCGCGAAGCCGAAATCGAACGTGCCTTCGGCCATGGTCTTCCAGCGGTTTTCCATCTGCCAGGACTGCGCCGCCCCCTTGGAGATCACGCCGATCACCTTTTCGATGTCGAGATCGGCCTTGCCCGCGAAATGGATCGCCTCTGACAGGCCCTGAACGAGCCCGGCGATGCAGATCTGGTTAACCATCTTGGTGAGCTGCCCGGCCCCGGTCTCGCCCATCAGGCCGACCGTCTTCGCATAACAGTCGATGACGGGTTTTGCCCGCTCGAAGGCATCCGCATCGCCGCCCACCATTACGGTGAGAGCGCCGTTCTCCGCGCCGACCTGACCGCCGGAGACGGGGGCATCGAGGAAGGAAAACCCGTTGGCGCGCGCCACGTGGGCAGAAGCGGTCGTGTTGTCGATGAAGACGGCGCCGTCCTTCATGCCCTTGAAGGCACCGTCGGGGCTGAGCGTGACCGAGAGCAGGTCGTCGTCATTGCCCACGCAGGTGAAGACGAAATCGCATCCTTCAGCCGCGACCACCGGGGTGGAGGCGCGCTCTCCGCCATATTCCTTGACCCAGGCCTCGGCCTTTTCCGCCGTGCGATTGTAGACGGTCACATCGTGCCCGCCCTTCGTCTTCAGGTGTCCGGCCATCGGGTAGCCCATGACGCCCAGACCGATAAACGCGACTTTTGCCATCAAATCCCCCTCGAGATGTTCCTCCAGCGATGGAGAGAGTGGCGCTCCCCGTTCGCCCGGCGCGAAGCCTAGTCCAAGTCGGGGCGGATGAGATAGCCCCTCAGGCGGAAAGCGCCTGGTCGAGGTCGCCGATCAGGTCGTCGACATGTTCGATGCCGATGGAAAGGCGCAGCAGGTTCTTCGGCACGCCCGTCGCATCACCCTCGATGGAATAGAGGTGCTCCACGAGGCTCTCCACGCCGCTCAGCGACGTCGCACGCAGGAAGATCTGAAGACGCCCGGCAAAAAACGGCCAGCGCCTCTTCCCGGCCACCCTTGATAAGCACGGAGACGAGCGAACCGAACCCGCCGGTCATCTGCTTGATGGCGATCTCATGCCCCGGATGGGTGGCGAGCCCCGGATAGAGCACCGTCTCCACCTTGGCGTGGCCTTCCAGGAATTGGGCGACCGCCAGAGCATTGGCGTTCATCCTCTCCACACGCAGCGACAGCGTGCGCAGGCCGCGCACAAGCAGCCAAGCCTCGAATGAGCCCAGCACAGCGCCCGCATCGTGGCGTTCCTTGCAGATCAGCCGCCAGTGCTCGGAAGAGGCGTCGCACGTGGAGACGACACCGGCCAGCAGGTCCGAATGCCCGTTCACGCCTTGATGGCGGAATGGATGACGAAATCTGCCCCGTATTTCATCGGCTGTCAGATCGGCGGCGTGGCGGTGGTCGCATCCGCCGCCAGCACTGCGCCCGCATTATGCGCAGCGTCCGCCGCCGCCTTGATGTCGGTGACCTTCAAGGTGGGGTTGGAGGGCGTCTCGATGAAGACGAGATCGGCCGCCGTCTGCGAAAGCGTTTCGACCAGCTTGGCATTGTCGCTGACGTCGCATTCCACCAGCGCGATGCCGTTGCGCTTGCAGAATTTGCGAACCCATGCGGTCGTGTCCCAGTAGATGCCCGACTGCACGATTACGACCGCCCTTGCGGCACGGAGCGGAAAACGGCGGCGATCGCGGCCATGCCGGAGGAGAGAACAGCCGGGTTTCCTCGCCCCTTCCATGCGGGCGATCAGCGCTTCTGCCTGGCGGTAGAGATCGTTGTCGTCGCGCGAATAAAGGTGGCTGGCGCTTTTCAGCGCATAGGTCGCATAGGTTTCGTCGCGCGCGAACGTGGTGGCCGGATCGATGCCGGGCACCACGGCGCCCGTGTGCTGATCCGGCTTGCCGCCTGCGTGGGCGAGGTGGGTGGCGATATTCTTTTCTGCGCTCATGATGGCTCTCAAAGGCGGAGCTTGCCGGGGGGCGGGACGGCGATAGGTGCGAGTCGTGCGGCCCGGTCGGGGAAAAGGGGCACGGTCGCGAAATCGGCGGCGAGAAAAGCAGCAGTCCCAGTTTGCCAGTCTCGGGCTTGAGCGCGACGGTTACCGTTTCAGGTGCCGTGTAATGCGGGCTTCCAGCCTGTCCCACAGCCTGCGGAGCTCTTCCACGACGGTGATATAGATTATGGCGGCCCACAGGTCGGCTTGGAAATCGTAGGTGCGGGCGTAGATGCGCCGCGTCTCGCCCATCAGATCGTAGACCGTGACGATGGAAACGATGGCCTAGCCCTTCAGCATCAGCACCAGCTCGTTGCCATAGGGGAGCAGCGCCGTGATGAAGGCTTGCGGCAGCACGGCGGAAGAAGATCACCACGCACGAAAGTCCCAGCGTCTCGCCCGCCTCGATCTGTCCCTTGGGCACGTTGCGGATCGCACCGGACAGGATCTCGACCTGATAGGCGGAGGTGTTCAAAGTGAAGGCGAGCAGCGCGCAGTCCCACGCGTCACGCAGGAACCACCACAGGCCGATATCTTGAAAGAACGGCCAGAAGGAACCGACGCCGTAATAGATCAGGAACACCTGTGCGATCAGCGGCGTGCCGCGAAAGAAATAGACATAAGCCGCCGCCATACGGCTGAAATAGGGGTTCTGCGACAACCGCCCGAGCGTCACCGGCAGCGAGACGACCGCGCCCACAACCACCGAGATGATGATGAGCTGGATCGTGATGACGAGGCCTTCAATATACTTGAAGCCGTACTTCTCCATGAATTCCGGGTCATAGGATCTGACGAGGAACAGGATCAGTCCAAGCGCGAACAGGATCCAGAAGCCCATCAGCGCGTAACCGGCGATACGCGCGAAGGTCTAGGGCCGCGGAGCGGTGCTTGCGGGCGGCGGGGCGACGTCTACGGCTTCGGCGTCGATGCTCATCGTTTGATCTTCCCGCGCCGCGCCCAGTTGTCGATGCGCGTCAATCCGATGGAGGAGATGGCCGACAGGGGCAGGTAGACCAGGTTGGCAACGCCGAAGAACAGGAAGGCTTCCTTGGAAACGCGCGCGGCGACGCCGGCCATGCGCAGGAGTTCGGACAGGCCGATGACGGAAACAAGCGCGGTATCCTTCAGAAGCACCAGCCAAAGGTTCGAGAGGCCGGGAAGGGCGAGGCGGATGAGCTGCGGCACGATGATGAGCCGCATGGTCTGGTAGCGCGACAGGCCCAGCGCGTACCCGCCCTCGTACTGGCCATATGAAATGTCTCAGAAGGCCGACAGGAACACTTCGCTGGCATAGGAGGAGAAACACCACGCCGAGCGCGACCATCCCGGTCAGGAAGCCGTTGATCTCGATGTAGAAGCCTTTGACGAACAGTCCGATGAAGGCTTGCAGCCCGATCTGCACCCCGTAATAGACGAGGAACAGGGTCATCAGCTCCGGCAGACCGCGAAAGATGGTGGTGTAGATGTTGGCAGCGCGATTGAGATTGGCGTCGCCCGAGTTTTTCGCCAGCGCGAGAGCGACGGTCAGGAGTGTCCCGGAAGCGATTTCGTCGCCCCATCCCTCGTTGCCGAAGGAGAGCAGTGTCAGGGCATGATCCATAAGTGGGCCGGTTGCGCAGAGCAAAAACAATAGCGCCGGCGGAGGCGGACTCCGCCGGACGCAACGGTGAGCCGGGAAGCAAGAGATGCACGGAACATCGTTCTCACATCCCGGCTATCGGGAACAACGGACAATCAGTCGCCGTAAACGTCTAACTTAAAGTACTTGCCGTTGATCTTCTTGTAGGTGCGTTCTTTGTAGGTGCGTTCTCGCGGATGGCAACGATTGCCTTGTTGAACCGCTCGCGCAGGTCGTTGTCTCCCTTGCGCAGGGCAATGCCGATGCCTTCGCCGTAGATGGCGGGATCCGGCTTCAGGGAGCCGAGGATCTTGCGGCAGGAGCCGGCGTCGCTGTCGATCCACTCACCCAGCACGACCACGTTGTCGATGATCGCATCGAGACGGTCGTTGGTGATGTCGAGCTTGTACTCATCCGCGGTCGGATAGGCCTTCACGTCCGAGCAATTGCGGCTGCGCGGATAATGAAACGCATAGTGTTCCTCTGGATACAGGTTTGTTGCCTTGCTACGGTGCACGTGCCGCGACCGACTGTCGGCTCGCTAAAATTGCAAGACCAATGTCTGTCCGCATACTCCCATTAAAAATTGCGACGGCGCAATCATATTGGGCCAGGGATGGTGTCGCATTAGCACCTTTTTTCACCGCAGTGCAGAAATTGAGCAGCCCCGGTGCGAGCGGACCAAACGTAAACTGTGCCGGGGAGGGGGGCGAGAGGGGCTACGCGCAGAGACGGTCGAGTCGGCCGCTCATGGGTGTCTCCTCGAGAGATCTCATCCCCTCACCCGGCGTATATGCGCCGATCTCTCCCCATGGGAGAGGTAATTTGGGGCCTTACCCGATCCCCATGGAGTGGTACGCTTGACTTGGCTCGACGTGAACGAGTTCCCTCTCCCATGGGGAGAGGGCTAGGGTGAGGGCGGGCTATCCGTATTCCGGGCCGCCCTCGGCCTCCGGTTACTTGTCGGGAAGCTCCAGTTCGGTGAAGGGGATGAAGTTCACCGTCGAACAGCGTTCCACCTTGGTGGTGTCTTCCGCGATCTCGATCAGGCCGTCCGCTTCGCGAAGTCCGGTGATCAGGCCGGATCCGTCACGCTCGAACTTGTTGACGCATAGCGTCCCCTTGTGGTCGCGGGTCAGTCAGCCGCGCGAGAACTCGCGCCGACCGGGCTTCTTCTTGATCTCGAAGGCGGCGGGAAGCTGAAAGCGGATAGGCTCCGGCCACGGTGCGCCCGACATGGCGATGAGCACGGGGCGCACATAGAGCAGGAAGCACACCATCGCGGCCACCGGATTGCCCGGAAGGCCCAGCATGATGCAGTCGCCGATCTGTCCGAAATTCATCGGCCGACCGGGCTTGATGGCAAGCTGCCACATGTGCCGGGTTCCCAGCGCATCGAGGGCTGCAACCAGATGGTCCTCCTCGCTCTTGCTGGCCCCGCCCGTGGTCAGGATCGCGTCGTATTTGCTCGATGCCGCCTTGATCGCGGCTTCCGTCGCTTTCCGGTCGTCCTTGAGAATGCCGAGATCGACCGCTTCCGCATTCACGCAATTGATCAGCGCGTGCAGCAGATAGTGGTTGGCGTCATAGACCTGACCGGGCTCGATCGGGTTGCCCGGGCGCACGATCTCGTCGCCGGTGGATACAAGCGCCACCTTCAGACGTCGCGCCACGGTCACCTCGGGGCCGGTCCGACGGACGCTATGGCGGCGATTTCCTGCGGCCGCAACCGGCTGCGCGCGGGAATGAGCTCCGCCCCCTTGGCCACGTCCTCGCCCGCCCGGCGCACATTGGTGCCCTTTTTTAGTCCCGGCGGAATGATGACGAAGGGCTGGCCGTCTTGTTCGTGCTTCTCGCAGTCTTCCTGCATAGCGATCGTATCGGCGCCCTCGGGCATGACCGCGCCGGTGAAGATGCGTGCTGCTCGGCCCGGCAGAAGCGGCGTCTCGGCCGGGTGACCTGCCGGGATGCGCTGATCGACGGGGAAGAACTCGCCGGTCGCCTCGTAGATGCCTTGCGCGAAGGCATAGCCGTCCATGGCCGAATTGTCGGTCGGCGGCACGTTGCGCGGCGAGGTGACGGGCTCCATCAGAATGCGCCCGGCCGCCTCTTCCAGCGAGACCGTCTCCGGCTTTGCGACCGGTTTCACCCGCGAGCGTAGAATCTCGATGGCTTCGTCGTGGCGCAGGCGTTCGTTGTCGTGCTGGAAACAGTCGTCCACGAGCGAGCGCAGTTCTGGGGGGGGGAAGGGCTTATTCGGCGTCATCGCGTTTCGGCAGTCGGCAGTAGTCGATGATGAAGTCGGCAATCGCGGAGATGTCGTTCAGGTCCAGCACCGGCACGGTTTCGCCCTCGATGGCATGGTCGGCGGCAATCGTCACGATGGCCGGATCGCCGGGCGTGAGCGGCTCGGTCTTCTTGGCATCTGAGCGTCGCGCCTCGATCTTGGCGCGTGCCTCCTGCTTGTAGCCTTCCACCAGCACGAGATCGCACGGAGAAATTCGGTTCAGCACCGCCTCCAGCGGCGGCTCGTCATCGCCGTGCAATTCGTGCATCAAGGCCCAACGACAACCGGAGACCAGCGCGACCTCGATCGCGCCCGCTTCACGGTGACGATAGCTGTCCGTGCCCTGATGGTCGATATCGAATGTGTGATGGGCGTGCTTGATCGTGGAGATCTTGTATCCGCGCCCGGTGAATTCCGACACCAGCCGTTCCACCAGCGTCATCTTGCCGGAGTTTTTCCATCCCGTGATGCCGATACGGTTTGCGTCATGCGTTGGCCTTGGTCTTTTCGTTCTCGTCCGGCGATGGCCCGGGTTCGTCCGACGTATCTGCGAGCATGCGCTCCGCCTGGACCAGGTCTTCCGGCGTGTTGATGTTGAAAAACGGGTCGGAGCCCTCGTGCGGCGGGAAGTCTACGGAAAGGTTGCGGTGCCGTTCGACCCAGGCCAGGACCTTGCGTGTGTCGGATGTCGCGGGCCACTCGGCCAGATCGTCCGCCGTCACGCGAGCAACGGCAAAATGGAGACGATGAAGGCGGCGCAATTGGGGCCGGTGGTGTGGTCGTGGGGGAGTGTGTCACGCAAGGCTCATCCTTCGAGATGCCGTCTGCGACGGCTCCTCAGGATGACGTTATCGTGTTGATGGAGCTGAAGAAGCTCGCCGCATGCACAACGTCATCCTGAGGAGGTCGCGGAAGCGACCGTCTCGAAGGATGGGCCCAGGTTCCCAGGCTCAAGGCTCCACACGCCCGCTAGATCTGCAGGATCCGGTTGGTCAGATGCGCCTCCGCCAGATCGCCCGCGATATAGGCCATGAGCGCCAGGACATCGGCCGCCGTTGCGGTCTCGGGGCGAGGCATTATCATGGCGAGTTGCGAGGGCAATTCGCGGCCGTGATCCATGCGCAGATCGGCGAAATAGAGCCAGCTGTCGTGAAAGAGCCGGTATTCGGCCGCCTTGCGCGACAGGATTTCCACATCTTCATGGCGTTCATGGCGCGGGTCGGCGACGGCGCATTCCAGCGAGGCGGTCGCGCGTTCCGCCTGCCCTTCGATGAGCTGGAAAACATGCGTGTCGGTGAAAATGAGCGCGCCCGTCACCCCGTTGAGGGCGTTCATGCGGCGCAGGCGGTGTGTGGTCTGCGCGATGGCGTCCTCGGGATCCTGGCTGAGGACGTCCGGCTTGATTCGGCTTCGGTAGCAGATCTGGTAGAGGCTCATGGCTTCCTCGCTGCCGTGTCGATTGTGAAAACGATCTGCGCCTGCTCTCCGAGCCCTCTTGCGACCGGGCCGTCGAAGGACCACGCCTTGAACGTTCATGGTCGGCCCGTTCGGGTAAAATTGAAGTAAATTTATATAGTATTCGTGCCATTACTGAGAGAGCCGGCTAAAGAACGGAAATCCGCCAATGGCGCAACAGCGTCAGGTTCGGCTCCACATGTGGCTGAATACGATGTTTTCCCAATGGCTACCGTCACCAAACTGTCGCTGATCCCGCGTAAGCCTCGCCGTAATATCGCGTACTGGCAAAAGGCCAGGTGCCGTGAGCGGAGATTGGCGATGGCCGACCAAGCTTTGAGTGATTCCTCCTGCCGCCTGAGGGAGGCGGTGCACTGCTCCGCAGCGGGCACCCGCGAGGGCTTTTTGGAGCACATGTTCACCTTTGCCTTCAAGGGGCTGGTCTATCCGCAGATCTGGGAGGATCCGGAAGTCGACATGACGGCGCTGAAGCTTCGTCCCGATAGCCGCATGGTCACCATCGCGTCGGGCGGCTGCAATGTGATGAGCTACCTGACCGCCGATCCGGCCGAGATCATTGCCGTCGACCTCAACCGCGCTCATGTCGCATTCACCCAGCTGAAGCTGGCCGCGGTGAAAAACCTGCCGAACCACGACACCTTCTACCGCTTCTTCGGCGAGGTCGACGAAAAGGCCAACATCACCGCCTACAAGCGCTTTCTGAAGGATCGGCTGGACGACACCACGCGGCGCTACTGGGAAGGGTGCAGCCTGTCGGGCTGGGGCCGTCGCCGCATCACGTTGTTCTCGCGCGATCTCTACTATCACGGGCTGCTCGGTTATTTCATCGGCGCCAGTCACTTCATCGCTCGTCTCTATGGCATCGACCCGAAGGACATGCTGCAGGTCCGCTCGCTCGACGAGCAGCGCACTTTCTTCGACACTGCGCTCGCCCCGATTTTCGACAAGCGTCTGGTGCGCTGGGCAATCTCTAAGAAGATGTCGTTCTACGGTCTCGGCATCCCGCCCACCCAGTACGAGGCGCTGGCCTCCGCGGGCGGCGGCGACATGGCGGGCGTCCTGCGCCAGCGGCTTGAAAAGCTCGCCTGCGATTTCCCCATGTCGGAGAACTACTTCGCCTGGCAGCCCTTTGCCCGCGGCTATGCGCCGAAGGGGGAGGGTGAGAGCACTGGCCCCGCCGGGTCGTTGCCGCCCTATCTCAAGCGTACACATTTCGAGGATATCCGCGAGTGGGCCGGCCGGGTCAAGGTCGTGAACCGCTCCTTCACCGAGCAACTGGCCGGCGAGGAAGATGGAAGCCTCGATGCCTATGTGCTGCTCGATGCACAGGACTGGATGACCGATGCTCAGTTGAACGCGCTGTGGAGCGAGATCACCCGCACCACGCGGCCCGGCGCCCGCGTCATCTTCCGGACCGCCGCCGAGCCGACCCTGCTGCCGGGCCGCGTGGCGGAGGAGACGCTGTCGCGCTGGACCTACCGCGAGGAGGAGAGTCTCGCCCTCAACGCCCGCGATCGCTCCTCGATCTACGGCGGCTTCCACCTCTACACGCTCAACTGATCCGGTCTCTCGCCATGTCCGATATCGCAGCCCCGCATAACGGCGAACTGATGGACCGAGTCTACCGGTATCAGTGCCATGTCCACGACCTGACCCGCAAGTACTACCTGCTTGGGCGCGATCACCTGATCGCCTCGCTGCACCCGCTCGAACGCGGTCACGTGCTGGAGGTGGGCTGCGGCACGGGACGAAACCTGATCGCGGCGGCGCGGGCCCACCCGCGCGCCCGCTTCTACGGCCTCGACATTTCCGAGGAGATGCTGGTCACCGCGCGCGCCAATATCGAGCGCGCGGGCCTTTCCGACCGCATCCATCTCGCCAAGGGCGATGCAAGCGATTTCGAGCCCACAGGCCTGTTCGGTCGGGCAGCGTTCGATCGGGTGTTCCTGTCCTATTCGATCTCGATGGTGCCGCCCTGGCGGCAGGCACTTGTCTGTGCCGCGTCTGTTTTGGTCCCCGGTGGGCGGCTGCACGTGGTCGATTTCGGTCAGCAGGAACATCTGCCGCGTTTCTTTCGCACGCTGTTGTTCCTGTGGCTGAAGTCCTTCCACGTGACGCCGCGGGCTGACCTTTTTCAGGCGCTTGCCGATATCGCGGAAGATGAGGGCGGCGCTCTTCACACCCGGCCGCTATATCGCGGCTATGCCTGGTACGGCGAGATCCGCGCGCTGTGAGGTGAGGGGACGGTTGTTGCGGAGGCCCATCCTTCGAGACGCCCGCTGACGCGGGCTCCTCAGGATGACATTGTCAGGGGGATAGCTCTGAAGAACCGCGCAAAACACACAACGTCATCCTGAGGAGCCCGCGTCAGCGGGCGTCTCGAAGGATGGGCCTCCGCAACAAACTCGGCATGGGCTAGCGACCAAAGGTCAATCAATTTACCGTTGCGTTTTCCGCTCTCTTCGCAACTATGTTTCGCACTTTGTCCGGGAAAATGGGGGGTACGATGAAACTGTCCAAATGCCTCTTGGCGCTGGCTGCTATGCTCGTCGGTGCGGTTGCGCTCGGCCCGTCCGCCGTTGCTCAGGGACCGTTGCTGGAAGTCTATGTCGCCTATCTCGGACCGGACGATCACTACAATTCCCGCGGTGCGCGCCTGACCGAGCCCTGGCAGGTGATCCGGCAGGACCGGGCGAACTTCCATCGCTTCGGCATCCACGATCGAGGCGACGAGGGCGATCGCTTCTTTGCGTCCTCCGCCAACCGCGCCCGCATGGAGCGGATGATCCTCAACGGATATATCGAGGGCAATGCGGGCTATCGCATCGTTGAAGGCAATTGCTGGATCCGGGTCGAGATCTATCGCGATTCAGTCCATATCGAAGTTCGATGATCCGGCGCCCGGCGGCATTCGCGCTGCTGGTTCTGAGCGTCGTCCCGGCTGCCGGGGCGGCGGGCCTTTCACTTGAGCGCAAGCTGGAAATCCTCGTTCAAAGTTATCCCGAAACTCTGTCCCACGTGGCGGACGGAAAGCTTTACTTGCGCGACGGCGGCCCGCCCATCGTGATCGATGATGGGCGCACGAAAACCCACGCACAGGCGCTCGTCGATGCCGATATCAAGGACATGCTCGCGCAGGTCTATCCGCCGGACCCCTGTGCGGGGATGCTCGCGGTCAATTTCGATCCCGGCCGCATTCGCTCTGAAAAGCTGATGCGGCGCATTTACGGCTCCAGCCGGAAGGCGGTGGTGGCAAAAACAGTGCGTGTCGACTGGTTCGGGCACTCGCTGCTTGTCACCCGCGTGGAAGGGGCGGCTCAAGCGTTGGAGCGGGTGCGCGCGGACATCGCCCGTTTGCCCGCCCGGATACGCAAACCGGCCATGAAGAGCGCCGGCACCTTCAACCGGCGAAAGATTGCGGGCACGGATCGCCTATCCGTCCATAGCTTCGCCGCCGCGATCGATCTCGATACCGATTACGCCGACTATTGGCGCTGGGTGGGTGGCAAGCCCGGCAACGTGCCGCGCTATGCCAACCGCTATCCTCTGGAGATCGTGGAGGTCTTCGAACGTCACGGTTTCATCTGGGGCGGGCGCTGGTATCACTACGACACCATGCATTTCGAATATCGCCCGGAAATGATCGCCATAGCGCGAGCCTCGGGCGCGAATGCCTGCAAGGACCGCTAGCGCCGCAGCTTACTCGCCTTCCACAGGAGCTCCGAAGATCACCACGGTGGCACAGACGAGGGCGAGCAGCAAAAAACCGACGGCCTTGCGCGGTTGCCTTCCGCGCACCGCACTCAGACACGCGATCCCGCATTGCAGCGCATAGAACAGTGCAAAGCACCGCGAGTCGAGCGTGATCAGCGAGTAGATATCGGTTTCCCAGGTGATGATCGCGGCAATGACGGCAATGAGCGGATAGGCGTCGTTCACCCGGATCCGTCCGCCCGCGATGTCGTGCACCAGTCCGCCCGCGCCCAACGTGTCCGCAATCGTCGCGCTTGACTGGTTGGCCAGCGCCCCGATCATGATAAGGATCGGCAGCATGAGCGAGATCGGCGCCAGCATGTCGACGATCGCGGCGATACCGCCGCCGTTCCCGCCATTGCCGAGGAGAGGTATCATGGCCGCGAAGAAGGCGAGATAGATGACGCCCACCAGGAATCTGGGCCTGTTGCATGGTGCTCGCGCGCAATTCCGTCTCATAGGCGTTGCCCAGAAAGTGCGAGGTCTCGAACCCCTGCACGACGATGAGCAGGTCGAGAAAGACCGCCAGGTTCTTCGTCTCGAAATGGCCCGGGACGGTTGAAACGGTGCCGGTGGCGAGCTCCACGAGCCCGAAGATCGCCAGTCCCGCGATCAGCCCGGCGATGATCGCCATCTTCAGCGAGATGATATAGACCTACAGCCGCTCCACGGCCTTGAAGCCGCGCATGAACCCCACGACGCCGATCGGCACCAGGCAGACCGTCACGAAGATCTTGACCACCAGCGGGTCGGTGACCGCGAAGGGCTTCAGCGCAAAGGAGGCGAAGAGGATGAGGTAGTAGGTGATGGAGACGAAATAGGCGAAGGCCAGGACGAAATGGGACAACCGCTCCAGGGAGGCGATGCCTAGCGGCCTGCCGGGCTCTTCAAGGAGCGGCTCCACATGGCGGATATTGTGGCGGATCGCGCCGCCGATCAGATAGGCCAGTACCAGAAGCCCGGCCATCGGCAGGATGGCCCATGCGCCCGAGAGAGAGCGCAGGATCGGCACCGTGACCAGAAAGCCGGAGCCGATGATGGAGGCAAGCGGGGTGGCAATGGCGCGCCAGCGCTGGTTCCCGATGAGCCGGGGCAGGGCGAGAACCGCTCCCGCCGCCAGGGTTATGAGAATGGCCGTTGCGCCGATGAGCACAGGCCTCAGACCATCATGAACGTCTGCATCAGGCTTTCGAACAGCCGGCGCCCGTCCGTGCCGCCCTGGGCGGGTTCGACCAGATCTTCCGGATGCGGCATCATGCCGAGCACGTTGCCCGCCGGGCTGACGATGCCAGCGATGTCGTTGATCGAGCTGTTCGGATTGGTGCCCTCCGCATAGCGGAAGACCACGCGGCCATCGCCTTCCAGACGCTTCAGCGTCTCCGGATCGACGAAATAGTTGCCGTCGTGATGGGCAACCGGGCAGCGCCAGATCTGATCCTTCTCGAAGGCGCTGGAGAAGGGCGTCTGGGTGTTGACGGTCTGGAGCTTGACCTCCTTGCAGACGAATTTCAGATCCGCATTGCGCATCAACGCGCCGGGCAGCAGGCCCGTTTCGGTGAGGATCTGGAAGCCGTTGCACACGCCGAGCACCATCTGGCCACCTTCGGCAAACCGGGAAACCTCGGTGAGAATCGGAGAGCGCCCGGCAATGGCCCCGCAGCGCAGATAGTCGCCGTAGGAGAAGCCACCCGGTAGAACCACCAGGTCGACATTGGGAAGCTCTGTATCCTGATGCCAGACGGCGACCGGCTTTTCACCGGTGACGAGCTCCAGCGCGTACAGCATGTCGCGGTCGCGATTGGAACCGGGGAAAACGACGACGGCTGATTTCATGGGTCTCACACTTTGAGCCAGGGGCTAGATCATAAAGAAGACGGCAAGAGCTGTGAGCACGGCCGGAAACAGCATGAACACCAGCGCTTTGACGATCAGAAAGCGAACGATGTGGCGTGTGTCGCCGCCGTTCGCTGCCCTTTCGGTCGCCGGATCGCGGATCTCCGGATCGATGCCCTCAGGCATGTCGGGGCTTGCGCTGTCATTCGGGGCGTCGGTCATGCGCATTCCCATTCCGTCTCCGGCCACTCTACACCGCTTTGCTCCGGAATCGAACGCTCGGCCGGTCAGATCAGCTCGATGGCGTAATTCTCGATCACGGTATTGGCGAGTAGCTTCTCGCACATGTCCTCAAGGTCGGCCTTGGCCTTGGCCTTGTTGGCGCCGTCCAGTTCGATATCGAACACCTTGCCCTGACGAACGCCGGCGACGCCGTCGAAGCCCAACGCGCCAAGCGCGCCTTCGATAGCCTTGCCCTGGGGGTTGAGAACGCCGGTTTTCAGCGTGACGGTGACACGTGCCTTCATGGTGGGTCCTGATACGGTCGGTCGGCAAATAAGAAAAACGCCCGTGCCGTTTTCCTGCACGGGCGTTTTAGGGGTTACATCATTGTATGGCGACTTAACAAGCCGCTACTTCACCAGCACCGGGCCGGTGCCGTGGGGACGATCGTTTTCGATCAGGATCCCGAGGCGGCGCGCCACTTCCTGGTAGGCCTCGACGAGGCCGCCCATGTCGCGACGGAAGCGGTCCTTGTCCAGCTTGTCGTTGGTCTTGATGTCCCACAGACGACATGAGTCGGGGGAAATCTCGTCGGCGACGACGATGCGCATCATCTCGCCTTCCCACATCCGTCCGCACTCCATCTTGAAGTCGACGAGGCGGATGCCGGCGCCCAGGAACAGGCCCGACAAGAAGTCGTTGACGCGGATGGCCAGCGCCATGATGTCGTCGATCTCCTGCGGCGTGGCCCAGCCGAAAGCCGTGATGTGCTCTTCGGAGACCATCGGATCGTCGAGTTCATCGTTCTTGTAGTAGAACTCGATGATGGAGCGGGGCAGTTGCATGCCTTCGTCCAGGCCGAGGCGTTTTGCCAGCGATCCTGCGGCAACGTTGCGCACCACAACTTCCAGAGGAATGATCTCGACTTCCCGGATGAGCTGCTCGCGCATGTTCAGCCGGCGGATGAAGTGGGTGGGGACGCCGATTGCATTCAGGTTAGTGAAGACGAATTCTGAAATGCGATTGTTCAGAACTCCCTTACCGTCAATAACCTCATGTTTTTTGGCGTTGAAGGCCGTCGCATCATCCTTGAAATGTTGGATAAGCGTGCCGGGCCTCGGTCCCTCATACAGGATCTTAGCCTTGCCTTCATAGATGCGCCGGCGGCGATTCATGGGCACATACCGTGGTCTGTTGAGAAAATCCATTTGCGATGGATACTCCGTTTCCCGCCGGATTTCGCGCTTGTTCTAGGAGCGCGCGAAAGCGGAATCGTGACGTTTCTCCCGCGAGTGAGGCAGGAACCTACCCGAATTGAGGGGGAAATACAATCGGCAGCAATGTCTTCGTCGCACATGTCGCGAAGGCTGGGGACGTCGCCGATTTAGCCGTCCTGCGACAGCCGCGCGAGATTTATTTGGGTCCCGCGGAAAGATATGTAAGAGCCGACAATGCAAGGCGTTGTTTACGCGGCCGTAAAAGACCATATTTACATGCAGGATGCCGTTACCGTAACGGCATTCACCGGCAACCGCTCGCGGCCGGTCTCAGGGCAGGAGAAGACCATGAGCACGTTTAACAAGCGCGAGGACGCGTTCGAAAATCGATACGTCAACGATGAGGAAATGCAGTTCAAGGCCATGGCGCGCCGCAATCGGTTGCTGGGGCAATGGGCTGCGGAGAAGATGGGTGTGACCGGCGAAGAGGCGGTCGAATACGCCAAGACGGTCGTGCGCGCTGATCTCGAGGAGCCGGGCGAGGAGGACGTGTTCCGCAAGATCCGTTCCGATTTCGACGCGGCGAAGGTGGAGCAGTCAGATCATCAGATCCGTCGCACGATGGAAGAGCTGATGAGTGAAGCGATCGCGCAGGTCAAAGGCGAGTCGTGATCGTTTTCTAGCCGATCCGTTCGGGCCGTTCCGCCGAAGGGTGGAGCGGCCTTTTTGTTTGCGCTATCAGTCGTCATTAATGTTTCAGTTTCCGGCGGGAGTTCGGCTGTTCGCTGGGCGCGGCGGGAAGTCGGCTGTGTGACGGCCTTTGAGAAGAACAATCATGATTGAGCCTGCGATGACGCTTGCGAACCGGCTGCGGGCCGGCGATACGATCGTAACCGCCTGGTCGATGATGCCGGACCGCGAACTGCCGCAGGAACTGGTGCGTGCAGGCTATCAGGCGGTGACGCTCGACATGCAGCACGGCCGCCACGACTACGCATCCGTGCGCGATGCCATTTCTGCGATCCTGCAGGCGGGCGGTCATCCCGTCGCGCGCATTCCCGTGGGTGAATTCGCAACCGCCAGCCGGCTGCTGGATGCGGGGGCAGAAGCCGTCATCGCGCCGATGATCGGCTCCGCCGCGGAGGCCGAGGACTTCGTCTCCTACATAAAGTATCCCCCGATGGGCACGCGAAGCTGGGGCCCGATTCGCGCCATGGAACTGCACGGCGTGAGCGAGGCGCAGGCCTATCTCATGAGCGCGGATGCCGAAACGGTTGGCTTCGGCATGATCGAAACGCGCTCCGCGCTGGAGGTGGTCGACGAGATCGTCGCCATGGACGGACTGGACGGGGTCTTCGTCGGCCCTGCGGATCTCTCCATCGCGCTTTCCGACGGCGCGCGCTGCGATCCCGGCGGGGACGAGGTGCAGGAAGCGGCGGCCCGGATCGCGGCGTCCGCGCGCGAGGCGGGCAAGCTGGCGGGCATCTACTGCAATACGCTGGAAGCTGCGAATGTTGCACGAGCCATGGGCTTCACCTTCATCTCCTGGGCGAATGACAGCTCCATCATCCGGGCAGGGGTGTCGGCGATACTCGACCCGTTCCAGAACGCCTAGGCAAGTTCGCGAATCTTCCTGTGCGGCGAGTTGTCTTGTCTGGAGATTGAAGAATTTCAATGAGCGAATATGATCACTCCCGGAAGTTGTAAAGTGGTCGGCTGAAGCGGCCGAAATCGCATGCTCGCGGGCGGTGCGCTTCTGCTGAGATCGATGGTTTCCCAATTGCGAGGGGCATCGGATCATGTGGAAGCTTTCCGTCATCATCTTCATCATCGCCGTCCCCGCGCTCGCCGGTATCGGTGCGTTGGTGCCGCTCACCGTTTTCGGCGTCGGCCAGATCGATGCGCGCGCCATGCTGGCGGCTATCGCGCTGGGCGTCATGATCGCGCTTCCGGTCAGCTATTGGGTGGCAAAGCGGATCTCGACTCTGGTTAATCCGCACCGCGGTCATCCGGCCTGAACAGGCTCTGAGGTCAGGACGAAATCCCCGACCCATAGGGAAGGGGGCTTCGCGGTCCCTGTCTTATGGGCTGCGCCCCCCTCGTCATGTACTGTTGTGCAGCTCGTACACCCTGTCCGAGATACAAACTCTTTTCCCTGATGCGCATGTCATGTGCTTATAACATTGGCAGCATCAGGAGTACGTTCATGACCTCTATCGAAAAAGCCGGAACCTTTGCTTTGGGCGACCGGACGGTGAAGCGCATCGGGTACGGTGCGATGCAGCTCGCAGGTCCCGGCGTTTTCGGTCCCCCGAAGGACCGTGATGCGGCTGTCGCCGTTTTGCGCGCGGCGGTGGAACTGGGCGTCGATCACATCGACACCAGCGATTTCTACGGCTCGCACGTCACCAACCAGATCATTCGCGAAGTGCTTCATCCCTATCCCGACGATCTCGTCATCGTCACCAAGATCGGGTCTTTGCGCGGGGATGACGGGTCCTGGGACGCGGCCTTTTCCGCCGAGGAGTTGACGCAGGCGGTTCACGACAATCTGCGCAATCTCGGCCTGGACGTGATGGAGGTCGTGAACTTGCGTCTCATGTTCGATCCCAATGTGCCCGCCGAAGGTCCGATCGAGGAGCCGCTGACGGCCCTGGCCGAGTTGCAGCGCAAGGGGCTCGTCAAGCATATCGGCCTTTCGCACGCCACGTCCCGTCAGGTGGCGGACGCGCGCAAGATCTGCGACATCGTCTGCGTGCAGAACATGTACAACGTCGCCATCCGCAACGACGATCCGCTGATCGACGAGATGGCGGCAGCTGGCACGCCGTTCGTGCCGTATTTCCCGCTGGGCGGTTTCACGCCGTTGCAGTCGGAGATGCTGAACGCGGTGGCAAAACGGCTCGGCGCCACGCTGATGCAGGTGGCGCTCGCCTGGCTGCTGCGTCGTTCGCCCAACATTCTGGCGATCCCCGGCACGTCCTCCATCGTGCATCTGAAGGAGAACATCGCCGCCGCAGAGCTTGAGTTGCCGGACGATGCGATGAGCGAACTGGACGCCATCGGCAAGAAGTCCGCGTAGAAATAGTTTTGAAAAAGGTGTGCCGCGGAACCGTCAAGAACGGCCCCGCAGCCTCCGGTCAGCGCAGATAGGCCTCGCCCGGAGCTTCATAGTCCGGCTTCGGCGCGTCCCAGCATTCGAAGTTCGCGGCATCGGTTTCGTCACCGGTACCGGTGTAGAATGCCTGTTGTGGATAGGGGCAGTGCGGCCGCGTGAACGTGACCTCCGCGTTCGCGTCATTGCCCGCATGGTGCACGGCCATGATCCGTGACGGTGCCTCGCCGTTCTCAACCCAGGCTTCGATCAACAATTGCCGATCCATGGTGTCGGCACCCTGGTCGCCGTTGCAGTGCTCCACGCCCGGCATCAGGAACAGCCGATAGAAGTCGCCGGTGTCACCCAGCTTCTTCTGCGCCCGATCGAAGTTAGGTGATGGAATCGAGCGCCAGCACCACCGGGTCCGACAATCCGTGGTAGTGCAGCATCTTGCCGCCCGCCGCCTTGAAGCGCGAGAGGTCGGCGTTCATCGCATTGACCGTGTCGGCGATGCAGTCATCGAGGCGCTGTATGTCCATCGACAGATCCAGATCCCACCACGACCACTGCGGATCGTCGAAGCCCCAGACCTGCCAGAAGCTCACCCGCACGGGCTGATGAATGTTGCCGAAATCGGCCCAATATACAAGACCCAGCCGGGCTTGCTCTCGACCTTGATGGCGTTTTCCGAGCCGACCGGCCAGCCGTAATAAATCCGTTCGGCGGCCTGGGGATTGCAGACGCCGTCATACATCTTGGCCAGCGCGTCGACCTCTGCTTGCGTGAAGCAGTCTTCTCCGTCCTCGCAGACGAGCGCCTGGAGGTCCGGCTTGCACGACAGCGGCTCGTTCAGGAACGCATCGGAGGCAAGCCCGCCCGCGTTGCTTGCGCGCTGTGCCTTGCACTGCTTGAAGATCGCTTTGGCAACCGTGGGCATCTTCTGGTTTGGGATGATCTGCTCGGCATTGTTGCTGTGCTCGTGATTGGCCAGATAGAGCCAGAGGAACCCGGCATTCAGATGGGTGTGGTTGTTGCCCGGCGCTCCCCGGCAAGAATTACGTTGAAGTCCTCCGGATAGCGCTGCGCCTTGCTGAAGGCCTGCTGACCGCCGGTCGAGCAGTCGTCGAAATAGGAGTAGTTAGGCCCCTTGCCATAGTAGGCGGCAATCGCGGCCTTGCCGCGCAGCGCGGTCTCATGAACCGCACGGTGGGCCCAGTCGACGATAGCCTCCGGATGTCCTTTGCCGAAGATCGGATCGTTGCCCTCATGTCCGGTATCGGTGAGCGCGACCGCATAGCCTTTCGAAAGCGCACGCTCGGCCTTGTCATAGGATATCTTCGAGCTGTAGCCGCCATTGCCGAACATCAGGAGCCGTCCGTTCCAGTCCTTTTCCGGCAGCCAGATCTCGAAGCCGATCCGGGCACCTTCCACCGGAGATGCCGTGCCCGTCGCCCGACAGAAGGGCGGGACTTCGGCCGTGAGCTTGCCACCGACGGTATCCGGATCAAGTTCCAGGATGAGTTCGGCGACAGTCTCGGTGGTCTCGTTGTTGAGAGCTAGACTGACCTCATCGCAGAAATCGCCGTCTGCCAGTGCGAGTGCCGCTCCTGTCACCAACAGTAGAGCAAGCAAAGCTGTTGATTTTACCATGCATCATACCTTTCCAAGCTCGCCGCATTGGATCGCGGCGCCACCCGCATCGCGGGTCCGGCAAGGCGCTCGACCATTGCGGCATGTAATTGAAATAAATGACAGATATGCGCCAGGTCAGAAGGCGAAATATCACCTTCCGGAGGCGTGAACGTTTGGACTTTCGGCAATATTCCGTGTCTTCCGTGGTCTTGGTCGTAAGGAACCTCGAAGCAGAAATGCTCAACCCCACGGCATGGTGCGTGGAAATACGTCGACGCGGGAAGGGACGTTACGACCCGTTGCCGTCGTCTTCCCGTCAGGGCGGCGTTTATCCGTCGCACGCGGCTGCCGATATCGTGCTTATCCTAGCCGCGACATGAACCTGGCGAAGGACAACAACCCTTCCGGCCACGGGCCCTGACCGCTGTCGGCGTTGATGTGGCCGGCCTCTCCCGCATCTTCGAACTTCGCGCCCCACTGGTTGGCGATCGTCTCCGACCGGGTCCATGCGGCGTGCGGATCGTTGCGGCTGGCAACCATCACCGTCTCGAAGGGCAGGGGCTCGCGCGGGATGGGCGCGAAGTTGTGGGTTTCGGGGGAGGAGCGCGTCGTGTCCTCCACATCCGCCATGGCGACGAGATAGGCGCCGACGACCTTGCCCGGTTCGAACTCCGGTGCGGCATGGGCAACCATTACGACGCCCAGCGAATGCGCCACCAGCACCACCGGGCGCTCAGCCGCGTTGACGGCCCGCACCAGCCGTTCCCGCCAGTCGGCGAGATGCGGCCGCTCCCAGTTTCCCATATCCACACATTTTGCCGTCGACAGCTTTTGCTGCCAGCGCGTCTGCCAGTGGTCGGGACCAGAATTGCGGAGCCCGGGGACGATAAGAATATCGACTTGGGAGGTTTCATGAGGTTGATAATGTCTGTCGGGACATTGTTCCCAGATGTGTGACCTTGAAGCCGTCGACGCTCTTCAGGCCGAAGCCGAACATGCGGTCGAACCCGATATGTCCGAACCAGATGATCGCGCAGGAGACCATCACGGGCAGGCCCAGCAGGATCCCGGCAATCGCGATGAGCGCCGGTACGATATAGGCGTGTCCGAGATTGTAGACGAGCGCGCCGATACGGGCGTTCACGGCGTAGCCGAGCATGGATAGATCCGGCACGAAGAACAGCACCACGAACAGCCACCACGATGCGCCCGCCGCATGATAGCAGGCAAGGGAGGTCAGGAAGATGGCCAACCTTCGAGCCTGAGCCAGGTGAATAGCGTGCGCTGGTCCGACATTCTGCAGTTTCTCGTCTCGTGAGGACCCGCCGCAAATGTCGGCTCCGCCTCTGGCACCTGGTGTCGAGGCTTACGCCTCGCCGAAAACCCGCTTGAAGATCGTGTCCACGTTCTTGGTGTGGTAGCCGATATCGAAGCGCTCGCGGACTTCCTCCTCGGAGAGATAGAACCGCACGTCCTTATCGGCCAGCAGCTCTTCCAGGAAATCGACCGTGGCCGAACCGGAGACGTGGTAGCTGTCCCACACCTTCATGGCGTTGCGCTGGACGAGGCGATAGGCATCCTCGCGCGAGCAACCGGCCTGGGTCAGCGCCAGCAGGATGCGCTGGGAATGAACGAGCCCGCCGAGCCGGTCCATGTTGCCCTTCATGCGCTCGGGATAGACCAGCAGCTTGTCGACGACGCCGGTCAGACGCACCAGCGAGAAATCGAGGGTCACGGTGGCATCCGGGCCGATCATCCGTTCCACGGAAGAGTGCGAAATATCGCGCTCATGCCACAGCACCATGTTCTCCATCGCGGGGATGGCATAGGAGCGCACCATGCGGGTCAGGCCGGTGAGGTTTTCGCTGAGCACCGGGTTGCGCTTGTGTGGCATGGCCGAGGAGCCCTTCTGACCAGGCGAGAAATATTCCTCCGCCTCCAGAACCTCGGTGCGCTGCAGGTGGCGGATCTCGACGGCCAGGCGCTCAACGGAAGAGGCGATGACGCCGAGCGTCGCGAAGAACATCGCATGCCGATCGCGCGAGATGATCTGGGTGGAGACGGGCTCGACGCTCAGCCCCATTTCCTTGGCGACGTGCTCTTCCACGCGCGGGTCGATATTGGCGAAGGTGCCGACGGCGCCCGAAATGGCGCAGGTCGCGATATCCTTGCGCGCGGCGACCAACCGCTCGCGGTTGCGGGCGAATTCCGCATAGGCCTCGGCGAGCTTCAGTCCGAAGGTGATGGGCTCTGCGTGAATGCCGTGCGAACGGCCGACGGTGACCGTGTTCTTGTGCTCCATCGCGCGGCGCTTCAGCGCCTCAAGCAGCTTGTCGAGATCGGCGATCAGCAGGTCGGCAGCGCGCGAAAGCTGGACGGCGAGGCAGGTGTCGAGCACATCGGAAGACGTCATGCCCTGATGGACGAAGCGCGCCTCGGGGCCGACGATCTCGGCCAGATGCGTGAGGAAGGCGATGACGTCGTGCTTGGTCTCGTGCTCGATCTCGTCGATGCGGCCGATGTCGAAGGTGGCGTTCCCGACCTTGTCCCAGATGGTCTTCGCCGCTTCCTTGGGGATCACGCCCAACTCCGCCAGCGCATCGGTGGCGTGCGCCTCAATCTCGAACCAGATACGGAACTTGGCTTCCGGCGACCAGATGGAGGTCATGTCGGAACGGGAATAGCGCGGGATCATCGGCGCGGGCCTCATTTAAGGAAAAAGGGGAGGATGGCCGCCCTCTAGCAGGAAATGGGGAGGATCACAATTGGCTGGGCGCTATTCAGTGCGTGCCCGTGCCACGGTTTCTGCGATTGCGCACCGCACCGCGCCGTCCATCAGTGCGCGAAAACAGCAGTCCGGCCGCAAAAAGCAGAGGAATTCCGGCCGGAAACAGCAAGGGCATGCCCGTCACCGCGAAAATGTAGACAGCTTGCGCCCCGGTGAGCAACGTCTGCCACAGCCAGTTATGGGTAAACGGCTCCGCATGCCAGGCCGCGTAGTAGCGGTTGAAATGAAGATAGAAGAGAAAGCCCGTGAATCCGATCGTGCCGAGCGTCAGCGACACGACCATGGCCGCAAAGCGCGCTGTCTTCTGCCGTCGCCGCATCACCAGGATGACGGCGGTCGGAAAACCCGTCACCGCCTCGATGACGGCTCCGGCAAAGAAGATCGACAGGATGGCGCCCATGCGCGCATCGATCGCCCGATCATCCCCAATGAAGCGGGAAAAGACGATCAGCGTCACCGCCGCGCCCCATCCGATCGCCATCAGCGCAAGGCGCTCCAGAAGCCGCGCAAGCGGCGTGCGCGGCTTGCGCCTGTCGATCCGGCGGCGGTCGGCGGACGCAGCAATGGGGAGGGCCGGTTGGGCGTTCATCCGGCAGATTTAACATGGAAAGATTGGGAAAGCGTTGCGTCGGGCGTGGCCGACCCGATCTTAGTTTTCCACCAGCTTGCAGTCGAAAGACTTGTTCATCTTCATGCCGAAGATGTTGGTATTATCGGTGCAGTTGGTGGAGACGCGGCGCGCGGTAACGAAGCGAAGCTTGGTGATGGCGTCGCCCGGTATGGCAGCGAGGCTCTCGCGGGCCCTTTCGGTCCAGATGCTTCCCTGATCGTCGGGCGGCAGCACAATTACGGTGTCGGGTGCGAATTCGGTCACATAGGGGAACGTCTTGATACGGTAGGTCCTTTTGATCCTCTCATCGCCGTACGACACCTTCTTTGTGAGGGCGTAGCGGCCGCTGCCTTCCATCGGACTGGTCAGAACCGTCATCCGCAATCCGCTGGCTCCGACAACCGGAACGGTATGCTGCAGGGAGAAGCTTTCCGTCGGCATAATGTCGAATTCGTAGTTATTTTTCAGTCAATTACTGAAAGTGTCGTCCGCGGCGACGGGGCAGAAGACGTGCTTGAACACTTCGTTGCTATTGGACAGTTCACTATTTTGCGCTCGAAAGAAACTCACAAGATAGGTGTTGGCCGGCACGAGCCGGTAAGTGTTGCCCGATGACGAAAGCTCGCTGACGGGAGTGGAGCCGCATGAAGCAAGGATCAGCGACACGAACAGCAGGGCAAGAACACGCATGAAAATACCGCAAACAGGATGAAAGATAGCGAAAGATAGGGGTATTCTCCTGTCAGATATATCGATATTCAATAGCGTAGACAGTTCATGGTCGTATCTTCCCTAGAGTTATACGAATTATTCAACCGCGAACCCGGTAGAAATCGATAAAGGCACGCAGGGCGGGGCGCATGTATTTGCGCGAAGGCGTGTAGATGTAGATACCGTCGAATGGCGTGCACCAGTCGTCCATGACGCTGACAAGGCGTCCGGCGGCGATATCCTTCTTTACCGCGTCTTCGAAGATGAAGGCGAGGCCGGCGCCATCCACCGCCGCCTGTCGCATCAGATCCTGGCTCGGCAGGATCAGCGGACCAGAGATGGAAACGATTATTTCCTGCCCGTCCTTTTCGAGTTCCCAGCGATAGATCTGACCGTTTGGAAACCGCCGACGAATGCACCTGTACGCCGCAAGATCGCGCGGGTGTGTAGGCGTGCCGTAGCGCTCCAGATAGTCCGTGCCGCGACGACCCAGTCGCGTAATGGACCGCTGGCCTTGACCGCGATCATGTCGGGGGAGAGATACTCGCCGAGCTGCAATCCGGCGTCGCAACCAGTCTCCACCAGATCCGCGAACGCATTGTGGGTGCGAATGTCGAGTTCTATCGCCGGATAGCGCTCAAGGAAGGCAGCCACCCGTGGCATGATCACGTCTTCCGCAACGAGGGTGGGCATGGTGAGCCGCAGCGGTTCGGCCGGTGCGCTCTCCTTGTCGATCAGTTCCGAAAATCCTGCCTCGATTTCCGCAAGCGGTTCATCGATCCGTGCAAGCAGCCGTTGGCCTTCCTCCGTCAGTTGCGTGCTGCGCGTGTTGCGCGCCAGCAATCTCGTATCGAGCGAGGCTTCTAGAGCCGAGACGGCGTGGCTGACGGCGGAGGGCGCGATGCTGAGCTGGCGCGCGGCAGCGCGGAAACTGCCGGAGCGTGCGATTGTCGCGAAAACGATGAGTTGGGGGAGGCCTGTCCGGTTAATTGTACGAAAATTTAGAACAACCTGATCTCGTTTGCACGTCTTATCCGTTCAAAGAACGCGCCTATCTTGCCTCTCATGTCGACATGGGAGCGAATGGAACTTCCGCGAAAGGATAGGACGATGAAAACACGAAACCTCGGATCCGCGTTGCAGGTCTCGGCCGTCGGCTTCGGCTGCATGGGGTTGAGCCACGCCTATGGCGGCTATGATCAGGGGGCCACGATCGAAACCCTGCACCGCGCGGTCGATCTCGGCGTCACGCTTTTCGATACCGCCGAGGTCTATGGCCCGTTCGAGAACGAGATCCTGGTCGGCAAGGTGCTGGCCCCGTTTCGCGACAAGGTGACGATTGCAACCAAGTTCGGCTTCGGGATGAGCACTGGCGATGCCGACTGGGGCGCGATCGCGGGAACGGACGGACGCCCCGAACATGCCCGCGAAGTGGCCGAGGCGTCCCTCAAGCGACTGGGGATCGACCTCTACTACCTCCACCGCGCCGATCCCACGGTGCCGATCGAGGATACCGTCGGCGCGATGGCCGATCTGGTGGCCCAAGGCAAGGTGCGTGCGCTCGGGCTTTCGGAAGTCTCGGCGGAAACCCTGAAGAAGGCCCATGCCGTCCATCCGATTTCCGCCCTTCAGAGCGAGTACTCGCTTTGGACGCGCGATGTGGAGACGAACGGTGTGCTCGAAACGTGCCGAGAGCTGGGCGTCGGCTTCGTGCCCTTCAGCTCCCTCGGGTGCGGCTTCCTGACCGGCACGGTGACCTCGACGCAAGGGCTGGGCGAGAAGAATTTCCACCGCGCGCTTCCCCGCTTCCAGGCGGAGCACGCTGAGGCGAACCGTCGCCTCGTCAGCGTCATCGAGGAAATCGCCCAGCGTAAGGGCGTTACGGCGGTGCAGATTGCTCTGGCCTGGGTGCTCGGACAGGGCGAAACCATCGTGCGATCCCCGGCGCCCGGCGGATTACCCATCTGGAACAGAACGTCGCCGCGGCGGATATCGAGCTGACTGCTGAAGAAGCCGATCTGCTGGCGCGCACCTTCACACCGGATCAGATCTCCGGCGGCCGCTATCCTGAAGCCATGGACGCGATGGTTCAGAAGTAGATCCCGAGTTCACGACGAGGGGGCGGGGCGACGGCGCATCAGGCGTTGATGGTGCCGCTGAAGGTCACCCGTTCCGCCCCCGTGAACGCCCGGATGCGGTCCAGTTCCGCCTCCAGTTTCTCCCTGCGCCCGGTGGATCGCCTCACCCCGGGCTCCCACCACAGCCCCACGACGCGCAATTCTCCGTCTTTGCGGAAATGCTTCATGTCGATCCGGCCGACGAGCCGGTCGCCTTCCATCAGCGGGAAGACGTAATAGCCGTATTCGCGCTTGGCCTCGGGCACGAACACCTCGATGCGGTAGCGAAAGCCGAACAGGCGTTCGGTGCGTGCCCGGTCGCGGATCAGCGGATCGAAGGGGCTGAGAACCCACAGCCGGGAAGGGGCTTGCGGTGCGGCGGCGAGCGCTTCTGCGATGTCGGGCCGGGCAACAGCTGCGCGGGTGGAGTCGTCCGCATTCTCCACCTCCACCTTGATCAACGCATTGCCGGCGCTTTCGCGCACACACCAGTCCTTGACCTCGTCCAGTCCGACCAGTTCCCAGAAGGCCGCGATTTCCGAAGGCGTCGCAAAGCCGAGACGTTGAAGGGCCGAGGAACAGGCCCAGTCGATGAAATCGGCCCGGCTGACCTCATGTTGAAAATGGTCGGCCGGAATGACCCGTCCCGTCAGATCGTAGACCTTCTGAAATCCCTCGTGCCGCACGATCGCCAGATCGCCCGTGCGCCACAGGTATTCCAGCGCGGTCTTGGTCGGATGCCACTCCCACCAGCCCTCGTTGGATTTGCGCGGTCCCGTATCGTTGCCGAGATCGCGCGCGCGTCGGACCGTTGTCGCGAATATGGCCGCGCACCTCATCGATCATGTGTGCGAATTCATCACGCTGCCATTTGGTGAAACGTTCCAGAAGTCTTGGCTTTTCTGCCGCAAACCGATGCCGCCAATAGGGAAAGAACCGCGCCGGGATCACCGACGCATCATGCGTCCAGTTTTCGAACAGCAGCCGGTCGCGTTCGTGCAACCGCTTCAGGTCCTTGTGGCGGTAGCCTTGAGCGCGGGAAAACAGGATCTGGTGATGGGCGTGCTCCACCGTCTGAATGCTGTCCAGCTGCACGAACCCGAGCTTCTCGATGAGCGCACTGAGCGCATCGGGCGATAGCCGGCTGCGCGGCGGGATGGACAGACCCTGCAAGTCGATCAGCAGGCAACGCGCGTCTGGATTGCGGATGAGAACTCAACAGGCTGGTGCAATGCAATTGGCTTGAGAGTCCTAATGCAATTGACCTGAGAGTCTTTACGAAAGGAAGCACAAGGGCAAGGGAGGCGTTGGGGAAGGTGAGGAGGAAGACAAAGGTAAAGGCGGGCGGCTACTTGCGTTGTTTCCGCGTTCACTAGCACCTCTGGTTCGAGCTGTTCTGGCGTTACTTCGCGTCCTCTCCGCCGTTATCCCATCCCCCGGCGAAGCCCGGGGGATCCAGCGCTTTCCGCATATGCCGCTGCCCGCTGGATTGCCCGGACTTCGCCGGGCAATGACGATGGTAAGAGAGAGAGAGGGGGGCGTCAGTCGGTTTGAACTGCCCCTCGCGTGCCTCCGCACAATTGTCTTCCCCGCGCACCCTCCACAAATACGAAAACACCCGCCGGAGGTCTGGCGGGTGTTCGATCCTTCCCCTTGCAGGGATTGAGCAGGGGAAGGATTGGGCGGTGCAAGGACTGTCGATCAGGCCTGCGGCTGGTCGCCGGTATCCTGCGGGTGCGTCGTATCCTTCTGGCGGAGTTCGTTCATGAACTGATCGAACTCGGCCCAATCCTTGGACATGTGCAGCCGCTCCAGGAAGTCGTGGAAGGCGTCCTGCTCTTCCTCCAGCCGCTTCAGCGTTTCCGCCTTGTACTCGTCGAAGGCGGCGTTGCCGCTGGAAGGCGACGTTTCCCATCGGTCTCCGCCATACATGTGGGCACGCATGCGCTCGCGCATGCGTGCCATCTTTTCCTGCATACGCTGCATCTTGCGTTCAAAGCGGTCCGAACCGCGTGCGTGACATCCCATGCGTCCACTCCAGAAAAGGTAAGCCAGGACAGCCAGTACCAGCGGCCAGAATACGATGAAGCCGACGATCATGACGGCGATCCATGCGGGGCGCCCCATGTCATCAAGCTTGTTTGCAACAGATGCTGCTGCCGTCATGATTGATCTCGTGTTAATGTGAATAACATTAACACGGTTATACCCTGACGCTCTGTCAAATGGTGTTTCTCCAGTTTCGGTGACGCACGGTCGCAGGGGCGTTTAACGGCGATTTTCCGGGCTTTGGAGAGCTCTGGATCAGGGGAAAGGACGGGGGGCAGAGTGCCCCATTCGCCGCAAGACACGTGCGCACCGCAGTGCGATCATGCACGCGCATGAGCGGTCGTTATGGTCGAAGGCAGGTGCGGGGAGGGGGCGAAGAGAAGGGAGCGGGATCAGCTCTTGGGCTCAAGCCCCTGAAGATAGATCAGCATGCCGGCCTCAAGCAGGTCTTCCGGCGAAATGGGTAGCTTGCGCCGTCCTTCGTCGGAGCGGCCGAAGAGCGAGGCGATGCCGTGTGTGAACGCCCAGATATGAAAGCTCACCATCGAGGCGGGAGGGCGTCCCTTGGTGGGAAGGTCTGCCACCAGCGTCTCAGATGCCTGGCGCAGCACCGCGTAGGAGCGTTCCGCCGCCTCGCGCAGCTGCGGGGTGGCGCTGTGCGGCAGTCCGGATTCGAACATGGTGGTGTAATAGGCCGGTTCCGCCCTGGCGAAGGCGAGATAGGCGCGTCCGACACGCTCGAAAGCCACGTGGGCATCCGGCCGTCCCTCGTCCCAAGCCGTTTCGAGTGCCTCGGCGAAAAGTCCGAACCCCTGGATTGCCACGTCGACCAGCAGCTCGTCGCGGTCGCGGAAATGGCGATAAGGCGCGGCAGGGTTGACCCCGGCCGACCGCGCGGCCTCCGCGACGTTGAACCCGGAAGGGCCCTTTTCCGCAATGAGGTCCAACGCCGCCTGAATGAGCACTTCCCTCAGATTTCCGTGATGATATCCGCGTCCGCCGCGTTTCCAGGTCATGTGACGAGTCTTCACATCATCGCAGGTGTTTTTGCGAGGGGAAAGAGGGGGATGAGGGAGGTGGAAGGCGCGTTGCGCCCGCTTGCCTGCGCTGGATTCCGGATCAGCGTTCGGCTTTGCCTCACTTGTCCGGAATGAGGGAGAGTGGGCTGAGTTGTAACCAAACGCGAACTCAGAAGCCCGGTGCTGCTCGTCCGGAATTTGCGTGCGGTTACAGCTCTCCCCTTGCTCGTCATTCCGGATGGTTTGCAGCGAAGCTGCACGGCCAGATCCGGAATCCAGCGCGGTCAGTCGGCGCGAAAGCGCTTCCATGCTCCTCCCTCTCCTCACTCCTCGTTCGGGTTCTTGTCGAAGGTTGCCGACAGCGCGAGGAGCCGCCGGTCGAGACCCTCGAACCCGAACTGATAGATGGAGATCAGCACCACCGGAACCGATCCTTGGCCTTCGCGCGGAAAGACGATGATATCTGACAGTCCGTAATGGATCGGGCAGCCGCGCGATTCCGGGATTTCCGTGTCCTCGTGCAGGATATGCAACGGCTCTCCGGTCGCATTTTCCAGAACGAGGGCGTAGCCGTGGGTGTTGTCGCTCACCGTTGCGCAATCGGCCTTGGGCATGGCGATTTTGGTCAGCCGCAGCCGTGCTGTGCCGAGCCCCAGCTCGTCGCCGTTATCCTTCAGCGTAAAGGGGAGAAACCGCGCCGCATCGCGGGCATCCTGCGCCCGGTCGGAGACGAGCGTCTGGTCGTTGACCCCGATATTGAGACACCACAAAAACGGATTGATCCGCTTGCGCGCGGCCTTGCGGGCCTGATCGACGGTCGCCTGAGCGTTGCGGATCAACTCGCGCGCAGGCGTACCGCGCACCCAGCTGTCGCTCGCCGTTTCCAGCACGAACACGTTGGAATAGGGAAAGCCGGAGCTGTCCTGAATGCCGTATTGCTCGAAGGCGAAATGACTGCCGTCCGGTGAAAAGCCGATGATCGTCCGATGGGCCGCATCGGCTGCCGACGCGGGCAAGGTGGCGAGGCTCAAAAGGGCAGTCGATGCCAGAACGGCCAATCCCGCTCGCAAAAACCCGGTGCGCATGGACGATGACCTCATTTCCGATGGGCGCACAACCTAAGATGATTCAGACGCGGATTGAAACCGGAGCTGGTTCCGGACGGCTCTCTAGAAGCCGAACCCCATCTGCCGCGTCCATTCCACCACGGCGCCCTCAAGGTCGAGAAGTTCCTGCTTGGTTGTCGTCCCGCGCGGCGCGGTGAAGCCGCCGAGGCGGCCGCCTGCCGCCAGAACGCGATGGCACGGCACGATGATCGGGATCGGATTGGCCCCTATCGACCGGCCGATCGCCCGCGCCGCCCCCGGTACGCCGAGCTTGTCGGCCAGCATTCCGTAGGTCACCGTCTCGCCCCAGCCGATCGTGCGCAGCATCTGGTAGAGAACCCGACGGCTTTCGGTGACGCAGGAAAGGTCGAGCGGCACGCCCTCGAAGCTCTCCGGTTCGCCCTTGAAATAGCGCCCCAACCGCGAAAGGGCATCGCGCACGAAATCCGGCGCATAGTCCGGCACAGGCCGCGCTTCGTAGGCGGCGTCCTCGTCCGGCAGCATCAGCCGCGTCAGCCCGTGTTCGTTCCATCCCAGCCGACATCGCTCGATCGGCGTATCAAACGTGCACCACGCGCTCGCCTTCCCCCAATCCGCCGCCAGGACCTTCTCCCCTTGTCCATGTTTCACACCGGAAAAAAAGCGGACAAAACATGAACGGAATGCTAGCGCGACTCGGGCTTTGTGGCAAGATCTGGCGCCGGGGAAGGAAGGGGGGTAGGGACGAGAGCTTGTTGCATTCTTACCGTCGTCACCCGCTGGATTGTCCGGAGAAAGCCGGGGCAATGACGATGGAGAGAAGGGGGCGAATGATTGTGAGCACTCCGGGCCGTGAGAGGCCAGGCGCCCATCCTTCGAGACGGCGCTGACGCATCTCCTCAGGATGACGTTATCGTGTTGTTATTTATGATGGAAAACACAACGTCATCCTGAGGAGGCCCGAAGGGCCGTCTCGAAGGATGGGCTACACGCCCTGACCGCAGTCTTCCTCGCCCCGGCTCAGACGTGCGCGGCGTCGGCGGTGGCGCGGATGGTCTTGATGTGGCGCTCGTAAACCTGCGCGTTCTCCGGCGAGCCGCCCTTGAAGACGGCCGAGCCGACCACCAGGACGTTGGCGCCCGCGGCTGTGACCAGCGGAGCCGTTTCCGCCGTCACCCCGCCGTCGACCTCGATGTCGATCGGCCGGTCGCCGATCATGTCGCGGATGCGGGCGACCTTGTCGATCACCGCCGGAATGAACTTCTGCCCGCCGAAGCCCGGATTGACGCTCATCACCAGGATCAGATCGAGCCGGTCCAGCACGTATTCCAGAACGCTTTCCGGCGTGCCGGGATTGAGCGACACGGCCGCCTTCTTGCCGAGAGCGCGGATCGCCTGCAATGACCGGTCGAGATGCGGGCCCGCTTCCGCGTGCACTGTAATGACGTCCGACCCGGCCTTGGCGAACGCCTCCAGATAGGGATCGCACGGCGCGATCATCAGATGCGTGTCGAACACCTTGTCGGTATGCGGCCGCATGGCGGCAATGACGTTGGGGCCGAAGGTTATGTTTGGCACGAAATGCCCGTCCATGACGTCGAGATGGATCCAGTCGGCGCCCGCGCCCTCCACGGCCTTGATCTCGTCGCGAAGGCGCGAGAAGTCACAAGCGAGCATCGAGGGGGCGATCAGGGTCGAGGTCATGGGTTCGAGCTTTCGTTGGTGCCGTATCGAAAAATGGTTGCAGGTCAGCCCGCTAGCATGCCGCGGGGTGTCCGGCAATGGCGGAAATCGGCCTCATGCCGCATCTATCCGTTGTCGACGGTCGCCATCCGCCCGGCAAGCGGCTTCAGGATCATCGGCAGAGTATAGGTCGGAAGCTGGCCGAGCGCGAAGTAGAGCCAGGTGAAATCCGGCACCACGCCGCCCATTGCCGCCACCATCAGCCCCATGTTCCGGTTGCCCGCTGCAAGCGCCACGGTAAAGGCATCCGCCCGCCCGATCCGGCGAAGGCCCAGATAGGTTATCGCGGTCTGGGTGAAGGAGACTGCAAAGGTCAGCGCCGTGACGGCCAGAATGAAAAACGGATCGCTCAGGAACCGCGCCGCCACGCCGTCCATCGCCGCGATGATGAAGGCGAAGAGCAGCAGAACGTTGAGGCCGTCGATCTCGGTCTTGGCGGCCTCGATGCGGGCGGCCCCGGCGATGTGGTGGATCAGCCAGGCAATCGCGATGGAGCCTGCGAGAAGTCCTGCAAGGTTCGCGGCCAGCCTGAAAGGCTCCAGCCGCAGTGCGGTTTCAAGCAGGAGCCCGGCGACGAGCGGGGCGGTCAGCGGCGTTGCCAGAACGCAGGCGACCATCACCGTCAGGCTCAATGCGCCATCGAGCCCCATCAGAAAGGCGAAGGCCGGTGCGGACATGACGGGCGGCGCGGCCGTGACGATGAAAAGCGCCAGCATCATCGCGGGCGAGATCGTTTCCAGATGAAAGGCGTGGGCGATGAGCCCGGCGGCAAAAGGCACGGCGGCAACGATCCACCCTGCCGCCAGTACGATCAGTCCCGGCCGTGTCAGACGACGCGCCACGCCTGCCGGTTCCACACGCAGGAAGGCCAGCACCAGAAGCGCAAAGATCGCATGCGGGATCCAGGGCCGCAGGACGGCGGAAAATGCGGGCAGCATCAGCCCGGACGCCGCATTTGCCGCCACCGCACACACACCATGACGCCCGAGAAACCCGAGGGCTGCCTACAAGGGGAGGAGGGCCCTTGCCGTGAGGCGCGAAATCGGATGGCTTAGCATGCGTTGTGTTCCGTAACCGGTTGATCTTGCTCTTGCCCCCCGTTTGCGCTCACAATCGGCAAGTTCCTACCACTCAACGGGATTCTCCATGGTGCAGAAGGTCTATGTGCTTGTGCTCGGCGCCGGCATTGTCGGTGTTTCGGCCGCGCTGCACCTTTTGAAACGCGGCCTGAAGGTCGCGCTGATCGACCGTCGACCTCCTGGGGAAGAAACCTCCCACGGGAATGCCGGAGTGATCGAGCGGGACGGTTTCGTTCCCATCACATTCCCCGATTCGCCGAAAAAGCTCACCCGCTATGCGCTCAACCGCGCACCGGAAGCCCATTATCACCGTACCGTCCTCCGCCAGACGCTGCCCTGGCTGAGGCAGCTACGCGCCCATTCCGGCTCCGTCGCCATCGATCGTTTCGCCCGCGCCGTCGATCAGCTCGAACGCCATGCGGTCGAGGAACATTACGCCTTCGCCCGCCCCGTCCAGGCGGAACTCTATTTCCACTCAACCGGTTGGCTGCACCTTTACCGTTCTACCGCAAGCTTCGCGGAGACGGATGCCGAACTGCACTATGCTCGTATTTTCGGTGCGCGCTACGAGGTTCTGGAGTGTGACGCGGTGCGCGTGCTTGAGCCGCATCTGTGGCCGGTCTTCACCAAGGCCGTGCACTGGCTCGACACCGAATTCGTCTCAAGCCCCGTCGCGGTCACCAAGGCCTATGCGGATTATTTCATCGCGCGAGACGGACGGTTTGCCATCGGCAATGCGAAGAGCCTGAAAGCCAAGGCGGGCGGGTGGCTGGTTGCGATCGAGGAGGAGCGCTACTGGGCGGAGTAGGCCGTCGTGGCACTGGGGCCGTGGTCGTCGGACGTTCTCAAGCCGCTTGGCTACGAATTCCCGATGCTGGTTAAGCGCGGCTATCACATCCACTACCGCCCCCTCGGCGGAGCCTTTCTCCGCCGCCCCGTGGTCGACGTGGAAAACGGATACCTGCTGATACCGATGGAGCGCGGCGTCCGGCTTACCACCGGCATCGAATTCGCCGAGCGCGATGCCCCGCCGACGCCGGTGCAGATCGCCCGCACCAAGCCGATCGCGCGCAAGCTCTTTCCCATCGACATGGAAGTCGATGGCGAGCCGTGGATGGGCTCGCGGCCGTGTTTTGCCGACAGCCTGCCGATCATCGGCCGGTCGCCACGTCACGAGAACCTGTGGCTCGACTTCGGCCACGGCCATATCGGCTTCACCACCGGTCCGATTTCCGGCCGCCTGCTTGCCGACATGATGACCGGACACACTCCGGTCATCGATCCCGCCCCTTACGAAGCGCGCCGTTTTCTGATGGTGTGAGGAAAGGGCGGCAAGGCGTGCGGCGCTCGTTTCACGTTTTCGAGAAGTGCCTTGATCTGAAATGATTATTTGAATTGAATGGACTGCCGTAACGGGGCCGTTGAGAGGGAAGTCATGTCGAAGACACCCAATACCCGCCGTATCCCCTTGCGTGCCGGCCTCGTGGAACGGGCCGGCCAACCCTTTCATCGACATCCCGGCGGCCGACGAAAGGCCCGAGACCGCCGCCGCCTTGCGCGCGCGCATCGCGCAAGCCCATCCCGAATTTGCCGATGTGCTGTCCGGTTGCCTACTGGTGGCGGGCGGCCGTGTGATCGGGACGAGGAAACGGTTCCCGCCGATGCCGATCTCACTCTTGTCCCGCCTATGCGGGGCGGCTGAAACCGGCACAAAACATGCCTGACAGATGATGACGACGGAATGAAACCGCCGATTCTCGGCAGCAGACATGATGGAGATGATGATGGCAGTTGCAGTTGAACGTGAAGTGCCCGCATCTGCGCCCGCCCGGCGCAACGTGGTGGTGGGCAGCTTCATCAACGGTATTCTCGATCCCGCCCAGCCGATGCCCGGTCAGGTTCAGGACGGCGGCACCATCATCGCCAACACCGCACCCGGCTGCTGGGGCCCGATGATCACGCCGAGCCTGCGCGGCAGCCATGAAGTCACCCGGTCGGTGGCGGTGGAAGGGGCGGAACCGGGCGACGCCATTGCGCTGCGCATCCGCGACATCACCGTGACCTCGCTTGCCACCTCGTCCGGCCACGACAGCTCGCCGGACGGCTATTTCCTGGGCGGCTCCGTACGTTGCCGCCCGCTGCCCGACCTGTGACAAGCTCTGGCCGGAAACCCATGTCGAGGGGATTGGCCAGCAATCGGTGATCTGCAATACTTGCGGCAATCCGGTCACGCCGTTCCAGTTCGTGCACGGCTACGTCGTTGCCTTCGATGACACCCGCGCCGTCGGCCTGACCCTTCCGAAGGCGACGGCCGACGAGATCGCCCACGAGGCGCCGCACTATGCGGTGTTGTCGGCAATTCCGCCCAGCACCCGATCCTTACCTTCGCGCCCTCCGACATGGTAGGCGTGATGATCCGCATGCGGCCGTTCCTCGGCCAGCTCGGCTCCACGCCTTCCAAGGCGCTGCCCGATAGCCACAACGCGGGCGATTTCGGCTCCGCCCTCATCGGTCCACCGCACCCCTATGCGATCACGGCGGAGGAACTTGCCGAGCATCGCACCGACGCGACGGTCACATAGATATCGATGCGGTGCGCCCCGGTTTGATCCTCGTGGTGCCGGTGAAGATCTCCGGTGGTGGTATCTATATTGGCGACATGCACGCCGCCTAGGGTGACGGCGAGATTGCCGGGTACACGATGGACGTGTCCGGCTCTGTCACCATGCAGGTGGAGGTGGTCAAGGGTCGCACGCTGGAAGGCCCGATGCTCTTCCCGCTGGTGGAAGATCTGCCGCCGCTCGCCAAGCCGTTCTCGGCGGAGGAAAAGGCAAAGGCCCGCGGGCTTGCCGCGCGCTGGGGCGTGGGAGAGGTGGAGGAAAGCGCTCCCATCTCCGTCATTGGCACTGGGGCCGATCTGAATGCCGCGACCGACAACGGCCTGAAGCGGGCGGCAAAGCTCCTTGACATGACGGTGGCGGAGGTGATGAACTGCGCCACGATCAGCGGCGCGATCAAGATCGGCCGCGAGCCCGGTGTCATTAAGGTGACCTTCCTCGCCCTCATGTCGAAGCTGGAGGCCGCAGGCCTCGCTACCTTCGCAAAGGAGCAATATGGCGCCTGAGAGTCGAGAAAATCGGCGATGCCGCGGTCTGCGGCACCTTTTGCCCGCCGGAAGGCTCGTGTGCGTCAGGCGTCGCGTGCGCTTTTCAGCAAGCCGATAATACCCGCAATGGTTTCGCCCCTGCGTTCGCGTGACTTCACGATCGTCAGGTCGACATAGGCATTGTCGATCTTCTCGTCGACTGCTATGAGCACGACGATCTTGGTCTTGTCCGGGTTGGGAACGGCATCGATAAGCTCCAGATCGTTGCCTTCGCGCAGGCCGATATCGATGATCACGATATCGAAGGCGCGCTCCTGCAACCTGCGTTTGGCACCGGCCAGTGTCGTCTCGTTGACGAGGTGGACGTCATTTTCAAGACCGGTATGAAGGATCTCCGCGAAATCGTGGTCATCTTTCAGATGGAGGCCGGAGAGGCGCCTGGGCTCGTTGGAGGGCTGGTCGTCGATCCGCTGCGGCTCTGTATCGGCAAGCTGGAATTCGATCCAGCAGGTCGTTTTCCCTTCTTCGCTACGAAAGCCGATGGAGCCTCCCATGCCCTCGATCAGCCTCTTGCTGATGTTGAGCCCCAGTCCGGTGCCGCCCTTCTTGCGGCTTTCTGCCGTGTCGGCCTGACTGAAGGGCGTAAAGATCCGTTCCTGGAATTTCTTCGGAATGCCCGAACCTGAATCGACAACGGAGACGCGCGCGTAGTCTCCGCGCCGTACTCCTTTGACCTCCACGAATTCTCCTTCCCGGGAGAACTTGGCGGCGTTGGAAATCAGGTTGGAAAGCACCTGCTGCAGGCGATCGTAGTCGACCGTCACCGGCAGCGCTTCGGTTGCCGGGACACGGCCTTGAGACGGACCTGACGATCGAGGGCATAGGTCGCGTTCAACTCGATCGCCTTGGCAATCTCTTCGTTCAGATCGACGATGGTGAACTTGAAGTTGACCTTGTTGGCATGCAGCTTCTCGAAATCCAGGATGTCGTTGACCAGAAGTATGAGGCGGGCGGTGTTTTTCTGCGCCATCTGCACCACGCGCAACGCCTTTTCCGGGATCAGCTTCGGCAGCATCTGCTCCACCAGCACCAGCGCGCCGCGTATGGAGGTCAGGGGGGTGCGCAATTCGTGACTGACGGTGGCGACGAATTTCCCCACATCCGTTCGATTTCGCGGCGACTCGATATGTCGCGAATGATGCCGCTGAATTTCGTCTCGCCTTCCAGCGATAATGCGGCGATGCCTATCTCCACCGGCAACGTGTTGCCCTGCTTGGTCCGAGCCTCGGTTTCGCGCAGAGAGCCGGCGACGCCGCTTTCGTGCTGCTTCTCGTATATCTCGATGAAGAGGTCGGAATCCCTGGCGATCTCGTCCGGCAGAAGGCGGCGGATGTTGTTGCCGATGATGTCATCTGCCCGATAGCCGAACATGCGTTCGCAACTCGGGTTGAACTCTTCGACCGTCCCGTCCTCGCCGACGAGGATCAGTCCGTCCAGAACGCTGTCGATGATGACCTTTGCACGCTCCTCGCTGTCGATCCGCGCCTGCGTTCGTCGCTTGAAGGAGATGGCGATGTCGCCGATCTCGTCGTCACGCTCGATCGGGAGGCTTTGCATCAGTTCCGTCCGGTTCGACGTATCCAGCATCTGCGCGAAATAGCTGAGCGGATTCATGAACCGTCTGGCAATGAGGATTGAGATGAGGCTGAAGAAGGCTGTCGTCGCAAAACAGTAGATCAGGACGCGATTTCGTATGGCGTAGGCGATCCCGTTAGAACACCGCGCTTGGCATCTGCAGGGCGAAGCCGATATCCGGATTGCTTTGGGAGACGCCGTCGAAATTGCGGAAGAAGGAAGAAGTAAGCGACCTGATCTCCGGCCTCTACCAGTCCCTCGTGCTCCGACCGTTTCCGGATTTCCTTCACAATGGCGAGAACGGCGGCCTCGGCCGCGTCGTGCGGCACGAATTTCAGGGTATTGAACCGTTCGCCCGGCTTGTGCTCCATATAGTCCCCGGCATTGTTCAACGCGATCGTATGGCTTTGGCGCGGGGTCTGGCGAAAGGCGTTTCGCAGCATCTGCTCGTAATCGGCATTGATGACGAGAAACCCGAACCTTCGACCGGCGCCGTCGTCCACCGGCATCACACCGCGAATGGTGTAGATCTTCCTCGGGTCGACGGTGCCCTTTTCCCGATTGAGCGTGATATCTGACAAGGCCACCAACCCGCCCGGAGTGTTGAGCCCGAGCTTGAAATAGGGTTCCGATGCCTTCTGCTGGAGATCTGGCTCATCCGTGATCAGCAGGCCGCGGTCCGTCCGGTCCACGCGAACGATTTCCCGGCCCTGGTCGTCCGCCCCGATGAACCGGAACTGGAAATATTCCGGCCGACTGCGCAACACCGCCTGAAAAATCATCGCCAGCCGCGCGCGCCAGAGTTCCGTGGTTGAGCTGTCGTTCGGATCTATGCCGGCGTTGTCTTTGGCCCGCATGATGCCCGTGATCGGCGGTGTGTCCATGATCGTCTGAAGATCCCGGACAATATCCAGATGAGCCTGATCGAAGCGTTGCGCCATGAGCCGCGTCTGCGAGGCGATCTTGGCGCTCGCCTGTTCTTCCGTCGAGGTCCGGACCTGATTGTATATGAGGATGCCCAGCAATCCAGTGCTGCAGATGACGCAGAACCCGACAAGAAACATGATGCAGTATTTCAGGGAACCCAGCCGGGGTCTGGCTTCTTGTAGCATGGCCTGTTCTGGGAAAATTTGGAACAATAGTCTTTAAATCGAAAATGTAGAGCAAATCGGCAAATATGGACCGATAGAGAATACGTAGAAAGAAACCTGAATTTAGAAAATCGTGGTATGCCGTGACAATCCGGATTGGAATTCAGTTCCGAAGGCCGTCGTTCGCCAAGTTGTGCCGAGCTTTGGTGTCCGGGCGACGTTCTAGTCCATGTGGATTTTGCCGGATCTCAGCTTCTTCACCGTGCCGCGCTTGGCCTTGGAATCGAGCCTGCGCCTCTTGGAGGCTTTGGTCGGCTTGGTCTTGATCCGGTGGCCTGGCGCTCCGCCACCTTCTGCAACAGCTCCACCAGCCGTTCGATGGCATCATCGCGGTTCTGCTCCTGCGTGCGGAAACGCATGGCCTGGATGACGATGACACCTTCCTTGGTCAGCCGGGAGCCCGCCAGCCGTTCTGCCTTCGCCTTCACTTAATCGGGCAGGGAGGGGGAATGGCGGATGTCGAAGCGCAATTGCACCGCGCTCGATACCTTGTTGACGTTCTGCCCGCCGGGGACCGCGGAGCGGATGAAGACCTCCTCGATCTCGCTCTCGTCGATGGCGATTTTGTCGGTGATCGCGATCATGGTTCAGCCGGTTGGATATGCGCACGCGAAGGTGGGTGAAACGGACGGTTGCGGGCCTTCGGTTCTATTGTTCCTCAACGGCAAGACTGCCATGCCCAAACATCAACGGTGCCTGTAAAGAGCATCGAGAGAACCGGCGAGTCGGAAAGCCCACCGGCGGAATAGCCTATCGGGAGGAAAAATGCCATGACCACGCAGACTACTCTGCATGTGAACGACGTGGAGCCCTCGCGGGACGACGACGTGCTCGACCTGCCAAAGATCGGATCGCGCGCCCGCTACGATCCGCTAATGGCTGTGATCCGCAACCGTGTCACGGCCCGCGCCTTCGATCCCGATTTCACCGTTCCCGAGGAACATTACGACCTGATCCTCGATGCCGCCCGTCATGCGCCGTTGGGCGCCAATTCCCAGCCGTGGCATTTCGTTGTCGTGCGCGATCCCGATACCAAGCGCGCGATCGCCGACTATTTCGTCGACGAGCAGCGCGCCCGGGCAAAGATGAAGATGAAATTCCCGACCCCCGCCTATCGCGGCCTCGCCACCGCGCCGGGGTTCATCGTGGTCGCCTCCGATTTTCGCTGGGTGCAGGCGTTCCCCGTGCTGAAGAACGACGACAGCGATCTCAACCGCATATGTACCGGGAGAACGTGGAGCGCATCCTGAATCGGTGGTCGCCGCCACCATGTCGGCGCATCTGGGCGCCGCCAGCCTCGGCTATGCGGTGTGGTGGGTCACGGCCATCGGTCAGGAAAACGCCCAGAAGGCGATGAAACCGCTGCTCGGCATTTCCGACGAGCTGTCCGTCCTCGACATCTTCGCCTTCGGCCCGCCCGCGCGCCCGCCCTACAAGCTCTGGAAGAAATCTCTCGATGAGATCGTCGACCACGACCGCTTCGACCAGACCCATTTTATGAGCGATGCCGAGCTGGAGGAATGGATTCGCTCAAAGCGTCACAAGGTGATGTTCAAGGACGCCGATCAGGTGGATTGAGGGGAGGGCTGCATCGTCTCAATGGAACAGCGTCGTCAGTCCGTAGATCCCGGCCGACATGACGGCGGCCACCGGCACGGTGATCACCCAGGCGGCGATGATGGTGGTGAAATGGGCGCGGCGCACCAGCTTGCGGCGCTGCAATTCCTCCGGCGGGGCGAGGCTTTCGTCCCAACGGTCGGCGCCGCCCTTGCGCTGCCTGCGCATGTGCTCACGCCGCCGCTTGCTGTGGGCCGTATAGTACTCGCGGAAGAAGCCGACCCCGAAGACCGCCCCCACCGCGATGTGGGTGGAGGAGACAGGCAGGCCGAATGCCGAGGCGAAGATCACCGTCACCGCGGCCGACAGCGCCACGCAATAGGCCCGCATCGGGTTCATCTTGGTGATCTGCTGGCCGACCATGCGAATGAGCCGCGGCCCGTAGAGGAACAGGCCCAGCGAAATCCCGGCCGCGCCGATCAGCATGATCCAGACCGGAATGTTCACCGCGGAGCTGATGTCGCCGAACTCCACCGTATGCACAATGGCGGCAAGCGGGCCCACCGCATTGGCCACGTCATTGGCGCCGTGGGCAAACGAGAGGAGGGCGGCCGAACAGATCAGCGGCAGGTGGAAGAGCTTGCGCAGCGACTGGTTGCGGTTCTCCATGCCCTGCGATTGATAGTAGACCCAGGGTTTGGTGGCGACGAAGGTCAGAGCGAAGACCGCAACGCCCAGAATCGCGATTTCCCAGGCGTTGGGATGCCAGACCTTCTTCAGTCCCTTCACCGATAGATAGCAGGCGAAGGTTGCGGCCATGAAGGCCATCAGGAGCGGCACCCAGCGCCGGGCGGCGGCAATCTTGTCGTCCTGGTAGACGATGTTGATCTTGATCAGCGCCAGAAAGGCGGCCGCGATGACGCCGCTGAGCAGCGGCGAGATCACCCAGCTTGCCGTGATCGCGCCCATGATCGACCAGTCGACGGCGGAAAATCCGGCCGCCGCAATGCCCGCTCCCATGACGCCGCCTACCACCGAATGCGTGGTGGAAACGGGCGCGCCGATCCAGGTGGCGACATGAACCCACAAGGCGGAGGAGAGCAGGGCGGCCATCATCGCCCAGATGAAGGTGTTGTTGTCGGCAATGAGCGCCGGATCGATGATGCCCTTGGAAATGGTGGCGACCACGTCGCCGCCGGCAAGCAGCGCACCCACGGTCTCGAATGTCGCCGCGATGCCCAGTGCGCCGATCAGCGTCAGGGCCCGCGCGCCCACCGCGGGGCCCACATTGTTGGCCACGTCGTTGGCGCCGATGGTCAGGGCCATGTAGCCACCCAGAACCGCTGCAACCACAATGAACAGCGTGGATGACGAGATACCCATCGTCAGCCCGGCATAGAGCCCGGCGAGGACGAGAAACACCAGCGTAAGTCCGGGCGCGGCAAGCCGTGCGGAGAGCGATCGCCCCGCCCGCTCCAGCGTCATGAACTTGTTGAGGTCCTTGTCGAGCGACGACTTCCTGGTCGCCGCCTGTCGCTGTGTGGCCGTGTCTTTCACGGTCATCCTCGTCCGCCCGTTCTCATGCGCCGACCTCGTGTTCGCCGGCTTGTGTTTTTTAACCGACCGTCGTCGGCCGACCTTGTCGGTGGCCCCGGTCATAGGCGGATGACGGTTTTATGACAACGTGTCGAAGTTATGGACGCGCGCAATTCACGCAGGATTCAACCTGTGCTCACGCCGCTTCCTTCATCTCGAGATTGAGAAGAAGCGCGGCAAGCTGCGGTTCCTGGACCAGTTCGGCCGCCTCCTGGGGCGACATCCAGCGCCGTTCACGTTCTTTCTTTTCAGGCCAGCTTTTCAGCTAGTCCTTCACTTTCATCGGAAAGATGCCGACTCGGCACATCACATCGTGACGGTCATCGAGCCGCTTGACGTAGTCGTAATGGCCAATCTCATCGAGCTCGATCTTGCCGCGCACGCCCGCTTCCTCATAAGCCTCCAGCATGGCCAGCTTGTGCGGCACCATACTCTTTTTCGGCCAGCCCTTCGGGATGATCCAGCGCCGCATCTCCCGGCTGGTGACCAGAAGAACCTCAAGCTTGCCCTTGGAATTGCGAAACGGCAGGGTCGCAAATTGCCGTTTCCGCTTCATCGGGGTCGCGGGTTCGAGCGTGGCCGGTCGTATGACGGCAGAGACGACTTTGAGAATAGAGTTCATCGGCGGACTTCGTCTTGCAGCATCGGGAAGCGGCTTTTCGATCTCCGGAAGCTGTCGAACGCGTTCGGAGACGGAAAAACCGCGCGGTATCGGGCTGTCAATATATCGACGGGGGCGCGTGTGTCTATGCGCGGAGTTCTGGATGCCCGAATTATGTGAAAGTAGAATTTGAGTATGACAGAATTTTAGGAATCTGTATTCACACGTAAGGGGGATGCACAGGTCCACGCAAGCAGTGCCGTTGTAGGATGGCGAGACTTTTGCGCTTTTGCCGAAGAAATATTCATTTCTGTACAAATAGAATGGAACTGCCGTCAGGCAAGGTCGGGAATGGAAACCCCGAAGATCTGTGCCAGCAGGATTAGGTTGAGCCCCAGCACGAGCACCATCCCGGCCACGGCAACCGTTTGCGTGGCGTGGGAATTGCGGAATTCGCCCATCAGGTCGCACCGTCCGGTGGCGATGATCAGCGCGATCATCGGGATGGGCAGCACCAGCGACAGGATCACCTGGCTGACGACGAGCGCCTCGGTGGCATTGACGCCGATCCCGACGGCGACGAAGGCGGGCACCATGGTGATCAGCCGGCGCAGCCAGATCGGAATGCGGAACCCGACGAAGCCCTGCATGATCATCTGCCCGGCCATCGTTCCGACGACGGAACTGGAGATGCCCGAGGCGATCAGCGAGATGAGGAAGACGGCCGCAGCCCCGATACCCAGCAGCGGCGTCAGCGTGTGATAGGCGGTTTCGATTGCGGCCACGTCGGAATGGCCTAGATGAAAGGCCGCCGCCATGATCACCATCGCCATGTTGACGAGCCCGGCCACGGCGAGGGCGACGATTACCTCGCGGTTGGAATAGCGGACGAGCGTGCGCTTCTGCTCGGTATTGACGCGGCCCGCGCGGTGCTGGGTCAAGCCGGAATGCAGGAACAGAGCGTGCGGCATCACGGTGGCACCGACAATGCCGACGGCGATCGTCAGCGCGGTAGGGTCCGGGATCTCAAGTCCCACCATGCCGCCTGCCGCGCTCGACCAGTCGACCGGCGCAATGAACAGTTCCAACACGTAGCAGGCGCCGATCAGCGTCACCAGCGATCCGATGATCAGCTCCATGGCGCGAAAGCCAGAGCGCTCGAACAGCAGGATCGCGTAGGTAACGACGGCGGTGGCCGCCATACCCCAGATCAGCGGCATGCCGAGGAGCAGCGCAAGGCCAATGGCTCCGCCCAGGAACTCGGCGAGATCGGTCGCCATCGCCGCCACTTCGCTTGCGATCCACATGAACCAAACGATGGGGCGGGGAAAGCGATCGCGGCAGATTTCCGCCAGGTTCTGCCCGGTTGCGATGCCAAGCTTGGCCGACAGCGCCTGAAATAGCATCGCGATCAGGTTGGCCGCCAGCACAACCCAGAGCAATGCGTAACCGTAATGCGCTCCTGCCTGGATGTTGGTGGCGAAATTGCCCGGATCCATATAGGCGATGGAGGCGATGACGGCGGGGCCGGTAAACAACAGCACCGACCCTCGGGTACGTCCAGCCAGGACCTCGCGGATAGCGGCTGTGGTGCGTTGCGAGAGATCCATCGATTCAGCCTGCGATATGTCGCTCATCGCACGTCCTCGACATATTATCCGGCCGCCTTGGGGGCCTTTTTCTCGGATGCGCGCCCTGTGCGCTTCAAACGTACGTCAGGGCTCGGCGGCCGAAAGGTCGCCGCGCGGGCGTACTTTGCCCGGGAAGGCCGCGTCCCGAAAAAGGCTTCGTCTCCGGATCGTGTGGCCCTTTGAAAAGGCCGGGGAGGCGAGTCCGTGCGGGGCGGAAGGCAAGTTCGTTGTTCGATCGGATCCGCTCCTTGCGGGTTCGGTCCTCGTTCCAACGAAAGTGAATATAGCAATTGCTATATTAGATTGCAAAGCCAAAATTAGAGAGTATGTGCTATTATAAATGACGCAGCGGGGCAGGGCGGTTTTCGAGTTTGTCCCGGGCGTTGCGGCGCTTGCGGGGTCGGAAACGGACGGTGTGAATAACGGTTGCGAGCGGTTCCCCGTGTCATTCGTTTCTGGCGCAATGGTTTTCGGCGCGGTATTTCTTTCAGCGAATCCGGGCGCGCTTGGCGCCGCGAGTGAAACCGCGCAGGATCTTGGGAGGATCGAAAGGACGGGTGTAATGCAGTTTGGCAAGGGCAAGGCGCGCCCAGTCGCGGAGCTTTCCGGCTCGGAACTTATTGACGAAGAGGCGCATCGCGCCGGGTTTTGCAAGGTTCGCGCGGCACGTCGCACTGAACTGGCGGAAGACTATATCGAGCTGATCGACGACCTGATAACCCATCAGGGAGAGGCGCGGCAGGTCGATATCGCAGCCCGTCTCGGCGTCACCCAGCCCACCGTTGCCAAGATGTTGCGCCGCCTTGCGGAAGACGATCTGGTCGAAAATCGGCGCTATCGCGGCGTGTTTCTGACCGAAGCTGGCCGCACCATGGCCGGAGAAACCCGCCGCCGCCATGCCGTCGTGGAACGTTTCCTCCTTGCGCTGGGCGTCAGCCCTGACACCGCCCGTCAAGATGCCGAGGGTATCGAGCATCACGTCTCCGCCGAAACGCTGACCGCCATGCGCTGCTTCACCGACAAGTAGGTGAACCCATTTTCAGGTGGCGCGCTCGCATTCCTGCTCCAGGTAAAATGTTGGGGGTGACAATTGGCGCAAGGCGGCGTCACAACGTGAACGTGCAGCCCCCCGATTGACCCGACGCCGCGTACGGTTACGTTACCCTGTGAGGGTGTGGCCACATCCTGGACAAGTCTGCCGTGTTCACGCGCGTGCAATGAGAAAAATGGGGTATCCGCCTATGGCAGAAGTCACCAAGGAAGCCGTTCTTGACCGGCTTTCCAAGGTAAAGGGGCCGGATCTGGAGGGAGATATCGTCTCTCTCGGTCTGGTCTCCGATATATTCATCTCCGACGGTCGTATCATCTTTTCCATCACGGTTCCCGCCGAACGGGCGGAGGAACTGGAGTCCTTGCGTCAGGCGGCGGAGAGAGTCGTTTCCGATATGCCGGGGGCGGGCAAGGTCATGGTCGCGCTGACGGCGGAGAAGAAACCGGGAAGCCCGTCGCCGCAGCCCGCAAGGCCTGCCCCGCAGCCAGCTCCCCCCAAGGCGGCATCCGCGCCGAGCGGTGCCGCGCCTCAGGAAAAGGCCGAAAAAAAGCCCGGCATCCCGGGCATCAAGGCGATCATTGCGGTCGCCTCGGGCAAGGGCGGCGTCGGCAAGTCCACCACCGCGATCAATCTGGCGCTGGCGCTGAAGATCAACGGCCTGAAGGTCGGCGTGCTCGATGCCGATATCTACGGCCCCTCCATGCCGCACCTTCTCCATGTCTCCGGCCGTCCCGAACCAGTCGAGGGCCGCATTCTTAAGCCACTTGAAGGCTACGGGATGAAGGTGATGTCGATCGGCTTCCTCGTGGAAGAGGATACCCCGATGATCTGGCGTGGGCCGATGGTCATGTCCGCGCTGACCCAGATGCTGCGTGAGGTCGCCTGGGGCGAGCTTGACGTGCTGGTGGTCGACATGCCGCCGGGAACGGGCGATGCGCAGCTCACCATGGCCCAGCAGGTGCCACTGGCCGGTGCGGTCATCGTGTCGACGCCGCAGGATCTGGCGCTGATCGATGCGCGCAAGGGCCTCAACATGTTCCGCCGCGTGGACGTGCCGGTGCTCGGCATCGTGGAGAACATGAGCTATTTCCTCTGCCCCCATTGCGGCGAGCGGTCCGACATTTTCGGCCACGGCGGCGCGAAGGCGGAAGCCGAAAAGCTCGGCGTTTCCTTCCTCGGCGAAATCCCGCTGCACATGGATATTCGCGAGAAGTCGGATGCCGGTACGCCGGTCGTCGTCTCTGATCCCGACAGCCTTCATTCGCAGCTTTATCGCAACGTGGCCTCCAAGGTCTGGGCCGAGGTGGAGCGCAACCGCGCCGATACCGAGCAGGCGGCCCCGGCAATCGTGTTCGAATAACACCGTTGCCATCGACGGATTGAACGGGGCGCGGGTCTCCCGGTCCGCGCGCTTTTTCGTGTCCGAATCGCCCTGAGGGCATTGTCCGGGGTTCGCGGTTTTCCGAATTTTTTCCTTGGTAAATTTCGTGCGCGGCAGGGCGCATGGCGGTGCGGGGGCTTCACGTCCTGCAGAGCGTGTCGTTTTCCTCTTTTCCCTCCCCGGAAACGACTTTCCGTGTCACGAAATTTAGCCTCGAACATACCTCGTAATTTCTCTTAAGTAGCTATATTAAATATTTTTTTCAGTTTCTCCGGTATAGCTCTCGCGCCTAAAATTCGGGTCGGGAGAAACGAACATGACAGCCAATGCCGTGCGTACGCGTCCAGATGCGACAGCTCTTGCCGTGAGCGAGGAGGATCTGCTGCGGGCGCGCTTCTACGAGCTCATGGCGCACCTGCTGGCAACGCCTCCCGATGCGAACATGCTCGCCGATCTCGTCCGGTTGGAGGGCGACGACAGCGAACTGGGCCTGCCTCTCGGAGAACTGGCCGTGGCGGCGGCCCATGCCGTGCCGCAGGATGTCTCCTCCGAATTCCATGATCTCTTCATCGGCCTGGGGCGCGGCGAGCTGCTGCCCTACGCCTCCTACTATCTGGCCGGCTTTTTGAACGAGAAGCCGCTGGCCCGTCTGCGGGCCCGGATGCGCGCGCTCGGTATCGAACGCGACCCGACCGTCAGCGAGCGGGAGGATCATATGGCCGCGATCCTCGACATGATGGCCGGACTGATCGTCGGCCGGTTTGGACCTCCAGCCGATCTCGTCGCCCAGAAGGACTTCTTCGAGGCGCATCTGGGCGATTGGGGGCCTTACTTTTTCCGCGATCTCGAAAAGGCGGAGACGGCCCGTCTCTACCGCCCGTTCGGCAGGCTCGGGCGCGTGTTCCTAGGCGTCGAGGTCGCGGTTTTCGCAATGATCGAGCAGCATGAAAGCGGGCGGTGAGCCGCCCGAATTCAGTGAGCAGGAGGACGTGATGTCCCGACAGGAAGATGGATCCGGCAAGCGGAACAAGGGGGCGGCGGCGACCGATCGGCGAGCTTCCTGAAGCTGGCGAGCCTCGGCACGCTGGCGGGCGGTGCTGCCGCCATCACCGGCACCGAGGCTTCGGCTGAAGAAGCGGTGGAGGAGGGGCGTTCCCGGCGGATACCGGCTGACCGAACATGTGCGCCGCGCCTACGAGACCGCGCGCTTTCGAGGCTTGTCGCAACAGGCGTTCCGCCTGCGGTCCGCGCGCCATTCGCGCCTGACCGGGATTGCGACGGAATTTGAGGGAGAACGAGCGATGCTCAGGAAAAAGACGAACGGCACGGCCTACCGCGCGCCCCTTTCATCGGTGCTGCGCGAGGTGGCAGGCTCCGCCATCGATCGGCGCAGCTTTCTCAAGCGCTCCGGCTTGACGATCGGCGGCATCGCCGCGTTCTCCGGCCTGTCCAGCGGCATGGTGAGGAAGGCGAGTGCCGCGGAAAACGCCAAGACGTCGACGAGCGACGTCGTCATCCGCAAGTCCGTCTGTACCCACTGCTCGGTCGGCTGCACCGTTCTGGTGGAAGTGCAGGACGGCGTCTGGATCGGACTGGAGCCTGGCTTCGACAGTCCCTTCAATCTCGGCTCGCACTGCGCCAAAGGCGCCTCGGTGCGCGAGCATGCGCACGGCGAGCGGCGGCTGAAATAGACGACCAAGCTCGTCAACGGCAAATGGGAGCGCGTCTCCTGGGAGCAGGCGATCAACGAGGTCGGCGACAAGCTTCTGGAAATTCGCGAGAAATCCGGCCCCGACAGCGTCTACGGGCTGGGGTCGGCCAAGCACAAAAACGAACAGGCCTATCTCGTCCGCAAGTTCGCTGCCTTCTGGGGAACCAACAACGTGGACCATCAGGCCCGTATCTGCCATTCAACCACGATCGCCGGTGTCGCCAACACCTGGGGCTATGGCGCGATGACGAATTCCTACAATGACATCCACAAGTCGCGCGCCATCTTCCTCATTGGCGGCAACCCGGTCGAGGCCCATCCCGTTTCCCTAATGCACCTTCTGAAGTGCAAGGAACAGAACAACGCCCCATTGATCGTCTGCGACCCGCGCTTCACACGCACGGCTGCGCACGCCACCGAATATGTCCGCTTCCGCCCCGGCTCCGACGTTGCGCTGGTCTGGGGCATTCTCTGGCACATTTTCGAAAACGGCTGGGAAGACAAGGACTTCATCCGTCGGCGTGTGTGGGGCATGGACGAGGTGAAGCAGGAAATCGCCAAGTGGACGCCGGAAGAGACCGAGCGTGTCAACGGCGTTCCCGGCTCCCAGCTCCGGCGCGTCGCCCATACGCTTGCCAACAACCGGTCCGGCACCGTGATTTGGTGCATGGGCGGCACCCAGCACACTAACGGCAACAACAACATTCGCGCCTACTGCATCTTGCAGCTGGCGCTGGGCAACATGGGGCAGGCGGGCGGTGGCACCAACATCTTCCGTGGCCACGACGACGTGCAGGGCGCGACCGATCTGGGCGTCCTGGTCGATACGTTGCCCAGCTATTATGGACTGTCGGATGGCGCCTGGAAGCACTGGGCGCGGGTCTGGGACGTCGACTACGACTATCTCTATGGCCGCTTTTTTGCCAAGATTGGCGAGAAGGATGCCGACGGCAAGGGAACCTCCATGATCAACGAGAAGGGCATGCCGGTTTTGCGCTGGTTCGACGGCGTGCTGGAAGCGAAGGAGGATCTGGAGCAGCCCGACACCGTCAACGGCATGGTCTTCTGGGGGCATGCGCCCAATTCCTAGATGCGCCTTCCAGACATGAAGAAGGCGATGGAAAAGCTCGACATCATGGTGGTGATCGATCCGCATCCGTCGTTCTGTCGGACCGGACCGACGGCGTCTACCTGCTTCCCGCCTCCACCCAGTTCGAAACCCACGGCTCGGTGACGGCGCCGAACCGCTCGCTGCAATGGCGACGAGCCGCTGATCGAGGACGTGACCCGCGAATTCAACCGCGGCATGTGGACCATCGGCTATACCGGCCAGTCGCCGGAGCGGCTGAAGCTGCACATGGAAAACCAGTACACCTTCGACCGCACGACGTTGCGGGCCAACGGCGGACCGTGCGATGGCGATTTCTACGGTCTGCCGTGGCCGTCCTGGGGTACGGCGGAGATGGGTCATCCCGGCACGGCCAATCTCTACGATACCTCCATGCCAGTAACCGAAGGCGGCCTGTGCTTCCGCGCCCGTTTCGGCGTGGAGCGCAGCGGCGACAATCTGCTGGCCGAGGATTCCTGGCCGGTCGGCTCGGAGATCGAGGACGGCTATCCCGAATTCACCATGTCCATGCTGACCAAGCTCGGCTGGGATACGGATCTGACGCCTTATGAGCGCGGCATCATCGAATGGGTTGCCAGTCTGCGGGACGTCCGTCCGGATGACGGCGCCACGTCCCAGGCGCTCGAGCGTGCTGCCGACTACAACGATCGTGTCGGCGGAGTGAACTGGAAGACGGATCTGTCCGGCGGTATTCAGCGCGTTGCGATCAAGCACGGCTGCGCGCCCTTCGGCAACGCCAAGGCGCGTGCGGTGGTGTGGACCTTCCCCGATCCGGTGCCGCTCCACCGCGAGCCACTCTACACCGTGCGCCGCGACCTTCTCGACAAGTACGCGACCTACGACGACAAGACCTTCTGGCGCGTGCCGACGCTCTACAAGTCCATTCAGGAGAAGGACTATTCCAAGAACTTCCCGATCATCCTGACTTCGGGCCGTCTGGTGGAATACGAGGGCGGTGGCGACGAGACCCGCTCTAACCCCTGGCTGGCGGAACTGCAGCAGAACATGTTCTGCGAGATCAATCCGCATGACGCCCACAATCTCGGCATCCGCGACGGCGAGATGATCTGGGTGCACGGGCCGGAGGGCGGCAAGGTCATGGCCATGCTGACGGAACGCGTCGGCCGAGGCGTCGCCTTCATGCCGTTCCACTTCGGCGGCTGGTACTAGGGCAAGGACCTCAGATCCAAATATCCGACCGGCGCCGATCCGTATGTCCTGGGCGAGTCCACCAACACAGCCCAGACCTACGGCTACGACTCCGTCACCCAGATGCAGGAAACCAAGGCCACGCTCTGCCGTATCGAGCGCGCCTGAGGAGGAGCGAACCCATGGCACGGATGAAATTCCTGTATGACGCCGAACGCTGCATCGAGTGCAATACCTGCGTCACCGCCTGCAAGAACGAGAACGAGGTCCCCTGGGGCATTAACCGCCGCCGCGTGGTGACGATTCAGGACGGTCAGCCGGGCGAGCGGTCGATCTCTGTCGCCTGCATGCACTGTTCGGATGCGTCCTGCATGGCGGTCTATCCGGTCGTCTGCTTTTATCACACCGAGGAAGGCGTGGTGCTGCACTCCAAGGATCTGTGCATCGGCTGCGGCTACTGCTTCTACGCCTGTCTCTTCGGCATGCCGCAATATCCCAGAGCCGGAAACTTCGGTTCGCGCGGCAAGATGGACAAGTGCACCTTCTGCGGTGGCGGGCTGGAAGAAGACAATTCGGCCGCCGAATTCCAGAAATACGGCTGCAACTGGTTGGCGGATGGAAAGCTGCCGCTGTGCGCGCAGATGTGTTCCACGAGGGCGCTTTTGGCCGGCGACGGCGACGTGGTGTCGGCAATATACCGCGAGCGCGTGGTCACCCGCGGCTTCGGATCGGGCGCCTAGGGCTGGGGCACCGCCTACGAGAAGAAGGCGGGGCCGCTCTGAGACGGAGCCGAGTGAAGCCACGACAATCGAGAGGTGAGACGGTGCCGCCTGCTTTGACGACTGTCTTGAAGATAGCGGCGCTCGCGGCGATGGCTGCCGGGCTCGCCTCCTGTCGCGACCATGAACAGGGCCGTCCGCTCCACTACGAGCAGGGCACCTACGGCGGCAAGGCGGACACGCCGCTTACCGAGGAACAGCAGCGCGCGCTGAGATTGCGCGGACGCATGCAGGGTATGTGAACGCCAGTCGCCGCGCGCGGACGCGATCGTGGAGATCGGGAGGGGTACGGTTGATCCATCGGATTTGGAATGCATACCGCCGCATCGGCGCGAAGTCCGGATCGGGCAGGGCTGAGGGCTCCGGCCGGGCGCTGAAGCACCTCGCCGCGCTTTGCGTCGTGGTGCTGCTGGCCGGGTTCGTCGGTGCTGTATTCGCGGTCGATCCTGTCGCCGGCCAGAGTTCCATCCGTCCTCCGGTATCGGCAACCTTGCCCAGTTATCCTGGCTCTCCGAGTTCGATCGAGACCCATCCCGACCTGCGCCGGAACCCGACGCAGGGCCATGTGCCGGGCGGGGTTCTGGGCACGTCTTCGGATGCGGATCTGTGGCGGAAGATGCGCAGCGGCGTGTCGGGAACGGTCTCCATTCCGGACAAGAAGGCGGTGATCGTGATCCAGTCCGAGGGCGACAACTGGCGCGCCTTCAGGAACGGCCCGCTATCGACCTACGGCGCCTGAGCGATCTTCGGCACGTTGATCCTGCTGGTGGCGTTCTATGTCTTGCGCGGCCGCGTCATGATCGAGAAGGGCCCCGCTGGCGTCACGACCACCCGCTTCACCTGGATCGAACGCTCCGGCCATTGGCTGATCGCCGTTTCCTTCGTCATGCTCGGCACTACCGGCCTCAACATACTGTACGGGCGCTACGTGCTGAAACCGCTGATCGGCGCCGATGCCTTCGCCGCGATGACTTATTACGGCAAGTACCTGGACCATTTCCTGTTCTTCGCCTTCATGGCGGGGCTCGTCATGATCTTCGTGATGTGGGTCTCCCACAACATTCCGAGCCGCATCGACATCGCCTGGATCATGAAGGCGGGCGCGCTGTTTTCGAAGAACGTTCATTCGGACTCGCGCAAGTTCAACGCGGGCCAGAAGATCGTTTTCTGGGCCGTGATTGCGGGCGGGATCTCGGTCTCGGTGTCCGGCTGGTCGCTGCTGTTTCTCTTCACGATCCATTTCTTTTCCGGCACCTTCGAGATCGTGAACGCCGTTCTCGGCACGCAATTGCCGACCGATCTCGCCCCCATCCACGAACAGCAGCTCGCGCAAGGCTGGCACGCCATCATGGCACTGGGGCTGACTTGCATGGTGCTGACCCATATCTATATCGGCTCAGTCGGCATGGAGGGTGCGTTCGATGCCATGGGCTCCGGCGAGGTCGACCTGAACTGGGCCAAGGAGCATCACAATCTGTGGGTGGAAGAGGTTCAGGCGCGCGAGGTGGAAAGCGGCGCGGGCCAACCCACCGAATGATGGAGCCGACCATGCCGAGGCCAGTGACGGGGAGATTGAATGAAGGCGTTTCTGACGGGTGTCGCACTGTGTGCCGTCTTTGCCGTCGGGGTTTGGCTGATCCTTGACGTGATGCCCGATTTCTCGTCTGCCGCCATCTACCGCACCGATCCGGAAAGCGTCCGTCTCGACCCGGGTATGGGCCAGCGCCACGGCGACCATTAGCGCATCGCAATCGGTATTTTTGAATGTTTTACTATTTTTCTCGAATATCCCTCGAATTCGATTTGAAAATGTCGAACATTCAAATGCGCGCGCGGTTTTGCTGCAACGATGCGCTTCGGGGATAAGTGCTCCGGCCTCATTTTTCGCCGCCCCGACTTATCCCCGCCTCCGATCTCCGACAGACGGTCGGCGTTGAATCGGATCCTGAGGGACTTGAATCAGAACCTGAAGTTCCTGACTCTCTTCTTCAGCCGATGGACGCAAGGGATTTTGCGCATGAGAGAATTCCCGACATGACATTTCCCAGTCCCGCTCTGCCGCCCCTCCTGACCGGCCATCCGGGAACCTCGTCGCGGCGTTCGTTCGACGAGGCATGTCTGGGGGCGGTGTCCGGTCGGTTCGAGGCCGGCGATCTGGTCTGGAAGGTCGGTGGAGGCCGCGTCGAGGCCGCTCTGGTGCTGGAGTCGAGGGTGAAACCGCGCCGGGCGCGCGAGATGCTGTTCGTCGCGACCGTTGCGGCGGGCGATGCGATCGGCGCGCTGATTTCGCCGGAAGTCGCGATCACCTGGGACTGGCCCGCCACCCTGCACGCCAATGACGGGGCGACCGGTCATCTCGCGCTGGAGGTTTCCCGGGAGGTCGACGAACTCGGTGCGCCGAACTGGCTGACGATCGGACTGAGCCTGGCGCTGCGCCCTGCGCCGAACGTGACGGATTCGAGCCTCGATCCCGGCCATGATCCCTGGCGCACTACGCTTTATGACGAAGGTTGCGGCGCGATCCCGTCGGATGCCGTGATCAGCGCTTGGGCGCGATATCTGCTGACCTGGATCGACACCTGGCAGCAGGACGGCTTCGCTCCTGTCCGCGCCGCCTGGGAGTTCCGTGTCCGCGCCCGCGGCGAGGAGGTGGCGGTGTTGCGCAAGGGAGAGGGCCATCGCGGCCGCCTCATCGGACTTGACGATCATGGCGGCCTCGTTCTGGAGGGAGCCGAGGGCACCGTGGTGCTGGAGCCGCAGAACCTGGAAAGAGGCGATCCGGGCCCGGTTGGAGACAATGAGCCGGGCCCGGATCGCGGTCGGACCGTCAGGCCTTGAGGGCCTTGGCGATCGTCTGTGCATAGGGCGTCGTGGGGGCGTCCGAGCAGGGTCGATAGGTCGTGGCTGTCATCGAAGAGGCCGCCCTTGGCCGCACCCACATCGGAATCCGCCAGCATGTCGGCCACGGGCTCCGGTAGACCGACGGAGACGAGCGCTGCGCGTTATTCGGCCTCCGGCAGGCTCTTGTAGGCGATCACCTTGCCCGACTGGCGGGCCGCTTCGGCCACGAATTCCGACAACGTGAAGGGCTCGTCCCCCGCAAGCTCGAAGATCTTGCCCGACGGGACGCTCTTGTCCGCCAGAACCCGGGCTGCGGCCTCGGCATAGTCGGCACGCGGCACGGTGGTGAACTTGCCGTCTCCCGCCGCGCTCGCATAGACGCCGCTCTTGAGCGCGCCGGGCAGGGCGGCGGTGAGGTTTTTCGTGTACCAGCCGTTGCGCAGCAGCGCGTAGGCGAGACCGGAGGAGGCCAGCGCCTTTTCCGTCGTGTTGTGTTCGCCCGACAGGATTTTCAGAAGCCTCTTGTCGGTATTCAGCAAGCTCGTATAGGCGATGAAGCCGACCCCGGCCTTCTTTGCCGCCGCGATCACGTTGAGATGCTGGCTCTCGCGCTGGCCGACCTGGTTGGAGGAGGAGACGAGCAGCAGCCGATCGATCTCGGCAAAGGCGGCTTCCAGCGTCTCCGGCTTGTCGTAATCTGCGATCCGCACCTCGACGCCGAGCGCCTTCAGATCGGCCCCCTTCTCCGGGCTGCGAACGATGACCTCGACCTTGGCGGGCGACACGATCTTGATGAGAGCTTCAACGGCAAGGCGTCCGAGCTGTCCGCTGGCGCCGGTGACGAGATAGTAAGAAGTCTTGAAATGAGGTATGGTCTAAAATACAGACCGATAGGGACGAGCGAAAGAAGGCACTTTTCAGGAACGAGGGAACAGGCATGTGCCCTCTGGGCCGGATGGCCGGGAAATGCTTGGACCGGGGCAGAGGGAACTGCGGATGTCCATCCTTCGAGACGTCCGCTGGCGCGGGCTTTTCAGGATGACGTTATCGTGTTGTTATTGCGATGAAACCAGAAACGCACACAACGTCATCCCGAAGAGCCTTGCAATCCGACAACGTCATCCTGAGGAGCCGTCGCGAGATGGCGTCTCGAAGCATGGGCCTCCGCACCGGGATGACGTCGGAGGGGGACTTTTCCGGTCGGCCGGCCCGTTCAGGTCGACCTTGCCGCTCCGCCACATTGAATAGGGGCGGCCCAGAACGGAGACGGATACGATGAGCGCGAAAACTCCTGAGACCGCGCCTCAGGCAAATGAGACCGCACAGCAGGCGCTGGTGGCGCAGCTTGACGTCTGGGGTGCAGCGGGTGGCGGGCTTGAGCATTGTCCCGTGCGAAATGTGCTGAACCGCATCGGCGACAAGTGGTCGATGCTGATCCTGATGCGTCTTGCCAAGGCGTCGTCCCGCTTTTCCGCCCTCCATCGGCAGGTGCCGGACATTTCCAAGCGTATGCTGACCCTGACTCTTCGAAATCTGGAGCACGACGGCCTGATCTCGCGCACCGTCTTTCCCACCACCCCGCCAAGCGTCGAATATGCGTTGAACCCCCTCGGCCGCTCCATTCTGGGGCCGCTCGACGCGTTGATCCGCTGGGCGGGCGACAGTTTCGACGAGATCCGCGAGAACCGGACGCGCTATGATGAGGCGGCCGAAGGCTGAAAGCCATCCTGTGGGTTCGCGCTCGTCAATAGTCGCGATGCATCCCCGTCTTTGCTAAAGTGCGCGCCTCAGTGCGAAGGCCTGCCGTCGCCTGCATGCTCACTGCGCCGCAATCCTGTTTTGCCGCGCCTGTTCTGAGACCAGATATGCCGCATTTTCTGCGTACAATTCGCTTCGATGCCCCCGACACGCATGTTTTCGAGCGAGCGGCGGAGCCGGTCGAATGGGCGGTGTCCGGCGGATTCGCCTTTTGCGAGCTGGAGCCGGAGGAGATCACGGGCAAGCACCGACAGGCCTTCGCCAACGGGTTCCTCTCGCTTGAAAGTTTCGGTCGGGCCTCGCTGGTGAGCGTGGCGGAGATCGGCGAGAGCGAGATGCAGGGACTGGTGGAGTCCCTGGCGATGCATTTCGTGACCATGTACGGCGCCCCCGACATGGCCGCCGCCCTGCCTGTCGCGTGCGGCGAAATAGCCTTTGCCGGAGATTTGGCGCAAGGCCAGCCTGTCGGCATTCTGCTGGCGGTGGCGCGCGCACGACGAGACCGGCGGTATTCGCGAGAAATTCCGATTGGTGACGCAACCCGCCGTCAAGGACGGCGTGCATGCGCGGATCTGGGATGTGGTGGAAGAAGGCGATGCCTGATTTCTGGAAATCGGCGGACGCACATCTGACAGAGCGTACCGAAAACGGGTGGCTCGCGGTCACCGACGACTATCTGCGCGCCTATTACACGCGGCCCGAGCTTCACCCCGTCGAAGGCTTCTGCGCGGGCGAACACACGCTTTTCGAAAAGCTGATGGCCGCCCCGCGCGTCGAGGTGGACGCCTCCGAGATCGAGGCCATCATCGATGAGGACGCCGCCGACAGCTATCGTTTCATGTGGAAGGGGCCTATGCGGCGCTTTTCACGCGCGAGGCTCCGGCCCTGCCGTCCATGATCTAGGACCAGATGGTCCACCTCATCACGCACAACATCCTGGCTGAGGCGAGTGATCCGATGCGGGTTCGCGCGGGCGAGTTGCTCTTTCGTGAACAGACCGTCTCCACCGAAAACGGCCGGTTGATGCTGGCCGACAGCGAAGTGGTGGAGATACGGGCCCATGCGCAGGGTGCGGAAGGGGGCGGCACGCTGCTCGGCGCATCGGGGCTGGCAGCACTCGGCCTGCCGTTGCAGGATGTGTCGCTCGACATGCTGGATGACGACAACAAGGATCTTTACTGGGAGCGCTCCGACCGTTTCGACACGGCCGTCGATTTCCGCTTTACCCAGCTCGCGCTCGATGCCTTTGCCCGCGTTCTGGAGGCCTGGATCTTCCATTTCCATCGCCTTCGTGTGCGCATCCAGCCGCAGCTCTCGATCCGCGACCGGCACTGGACCTGGCATGTCGGCCTCGATGCCCAGGCAACCCGCCTCCTCAACGCCCTCTACGAGGGCCGCCGCCGGTCCCCGGCGATCTCGACCGCATCGTGGCGCTCTTCCGCCTCGATTTCGAGGATGGTGAGGCGGTGATCGAAACCATGCGCGGCAAGCCCGTCTGGCTCGGCCTCGCAATGACGCCGGACCACCGGGCCAAGGTGAAGCCCCAGAATCTGCTGACGAACCTGCCCCTGAAGCAGAAGGCCTGAAGGGCGTTCCGCGGGAGGTTCGTCTCCGCTCCCACTCCCACCGTCGTCATCCCCCGGCGAAGTCCGGGGGGCAACACGCTCCGCATGCGCCGCAGCCTGCTGGATTGCCCGAACTTCGCCGGGCAATGACGATGGAGAGGGAGGCTTTTTGAGCGGGGTTTGGGGGTGAAGGCGCGCGGTGGTCGCGATTTTCAGTCCGTCCCTGACGGATATCTCTGCGAGCTCCCGCACGCACCATCGTCATCCCCCGGCGAAGTTCGGGGGATCCAGCACGCCCCGCATGCTCTGGCCACCCGTTGGATTGCCCGGATTGCGCTGGGTAATGACGACGGAGAGGAACTCGAGAAAACCGACGCCATCACGCCCGGTTCTGCCTTTCCCCGATAGCTCGATTACGCGCGTAGTCGGGCGGATTTTTGTGGTCTGCTTCTTGCAGTTCAATGACACCAACAACGCCAAGCGCGAGGCGATGCCTACATGTTGCGCGGGGGACGGGACGTCTGAGCCGAAAATTGCCTTCCGATAAGGCAAGCACAGGATCATCGATATGCTCGTCCTCGCGCTCTCGGTCTGCCTCGCGCAATCGCCCGAGATCTGCAAGCAGGTCAACCTGACCTATCTCGCCCAAAACGCCACGCTCATGCAGTGCATGCGTTACGGCCAGCCTGAAATCGCCAAATGGCATCTGAGCCATCCCGATTGGCAAGTGAAGAAATGGCGCTGCGTCCCTGCCGACAAGCTGGGAAAGTAGGCCTGAGCCGGCTCGTTCAACCCTGTTCGTTCAACCGTGTTGAAGAGGTGCCCATGCTGATCCTTGCGCTGTCCGTCTGCCTCGCCCAGGAGCCCGCGACCTGCAAAGTCGTCCAGCTTCCCTTCTTTGCCGAGCACATCCCGGCCTCCGAATGCGCGCGCTACGGAGTACCGGAGGCAAAGCGCTGGCTGGAAAAGAACCCGCAATGGAAGAGGTCAGACGGTCGGCCTGCGTCACCTCCAATGCGCCGGAACAGGACGCCTGAGACATTTCAGGATCCAGGTTGTGCGGCCCATCCTTCGTGATAGCCTGCGGCCTCCTCAGGATGACGTTGTGCATGGTGCGCGCTTCTTTGAAGCCGACAACACGATAACGTCATCCTGAGGAACGCTCGCAAGAGCGCGTCTCGAAGGATGGGCGACACGACGGAGCTGTGCCAAGACTCGCGACACCGCTTTCCTTGACGGGAACACGGATCCTCCGCGATTCCGTCGTTCCGCTCCTTTTCCTCAGATTAGTCTCCGGCGGCACCTTGCCGCCGTCTGCTCATTGCGACTTCCCTTTATCTTTCGTCCCCTATAAAGGTTGGCGCCGGGTTGCCTCGCGGCTGGGGAGGCCGGATTGGGGCGTGCATGAGCGATTTTCGGGATAACGGTCGTGGGATCGCGGCGATGCTGGTGGCATCGGCGGGCTTCATTCTCAACGATTCCATGGTCAAATTCGTTTCCCAGGAATTGCCGCTTGGCCAGATCGTCTTTATGCGCGGGCTTTTCGCCTGCGTCCTGATCGGCACCGTCGCCTGGGTGATCGGCGCGCTTTCGCGTCCCGGCGTTCTGCTCCATCCCGCCGTCCTGCTGCGCGCCACCTCCGAAACCTTTGCCTCGGTCTTCTATCTGGCAGCGCTCGCACACCTGCCGATTGCCAACGCCACTGCCATCCTGCAGGCGCTGCCGCTGATGATCGTCGCGGCTTCCGCGCTGTTTCTGGGCGAGCATGTGGGCTGGCGACGCTGGGGCGCGGTGCTGGTGGGTTTTTGCGGCGTGCTGCTGATCGTGCGGCCGGGCTTTGCGGGTTTCGCCATCTGGTCCCTGTCGGCCATCGTCGGCGTCACCTGTATGTCGGCGCGCGATCTGGTCACCCGCGCGATCCCGGCGGAGGTGAAAACCTTCGCCGCCGCCTTCGCCAGCGTGTTGATGACCACCTTCCTGCTTGGCCCCGCTATGGCGCCTTTTGAAGAATGGGTCGTGCCGACGCCCGGGCTTCTGGCGCTGCTTGCCGGTGCGGCCGTGTTCATGATGGTGGGGTTCGTCTTCATCATCATCGCGGTCAGAACCGGCGACATGGTGGTCGTCGCCCCGTTCCGCTATTCCATCGTGATCTGGGCGATCTGCATCGGGTATCTCGTCTGGGGCGATGTTCCCGACTGGCCGACACTCATCGGCATCGCCATTCTGATCTCGACCGGCATCTACGCCTTCCTGCGCGAACGCGCGCTTGCCGCACGCGGCGCATCCTGAGAAAGGGGCAGGGCCTCCTCAGGCCGCGCGTAGCGTGGTCAGGAAACGGTCCAGTTCTTTGGTCAGAAGGTTCGACTGGGCACCGATGCTTTCAACCGTCGCGCGCACCTGTTCAGCAGACGCGCTTGAATCGGTCGTGCCCTGGCTGACGCCCGTGATGTTGGACGAGATATCGGAAGAGCCGTCGGCCACCTCGCTGGCGTTGCGTGCGATCTTCGCCGTCACCGCGTTCTGCTCTTCCACCGCTGAGGCAATTGCGGCGATCTGCTCGTCGATGGAGGAGATTGCCTTCACCACGCCGATGATGGCCTCCGCCGTCAGATTCGAGCCGGCCTGCATCTGCTGGATATGATTGCCGATATCTTCCGTCGCCTTGCCTGTCTGGGAGGCGAGGTCCTTGACCTCGGACGCGACGACCGCGAAGCCCTTGCCCGCTTCGCCGGCCCGCGCGGCCTCGATGGTGGCGTTCAGCGCGAGGAGGTTCGTCTGGTCGGCGATGTCGGAAATGAGCTTGATGACCTCGTCGATCTTTGCGGCGGAGGCTGACAGCCCCTCGACTGTTTCGTTGGAGGTGCGGGCCTGTTTGGTGGATTCGGCGGAAAGCGACAGCGCCTTGGCGACCTGACGGCTGATCTCCTCGATCGAGGCGGCCAGCTCCTCGGCCGCGGAGGCGCGCTCGCGGGTCTGCGTGGCGTTTTCCGCCATGCCCTTGGCGACGGCTGACAGTTCCTCCACCGCGGAGGAAAGCTGCATCGCGATCTCCTTGACCGTCTGCTCCAGTTCGTCGGCCAGCCGCATCATCGCGTCGCGCTTTTCCTGCTCGACGCGGGCCTCTTCCTCCGCAGCTTGCTTGCGCAGGCGCTCCACCTCGATCATGTTGGTCTTGAAGGTCTCGAATGCCTGCGCCACGCGGCCGACCTCGTCCTGACTGGAAACGTTGACGGTGACCGACGTGTCGCCGCGCGCCAGCTCATCGGAGACCGCGATCAACGGACGCGAAATGCCGCGCTTGGCGAAAAAGAGGGCAAGCGAAACGCTCAGCACGATGGAGAGAGCGGAGATGACGACGAGTTGCCAGAAGACGGAAGTTTCGTGGTCTTCGGCGTTCAGCGTGGCGTTCTTGGTGAATTGCTGAATGGAGACCAGCACCTCGATCAGGCGTTTGTCCAGCGCCTTTTCTTCCGCCTCGATCTGAACGGCGAGGTCTTCGGCTTCCTGCTGACGGCCTTCTTCGATCAGTCTGGTGATCTCCTCGACATGCTCGTCGAAGACCTTGTGGCTTGCTTCGATCTCCTTGAGCTGACCGAGCACTTGGCTGAAGGCGTTGCGAGCCTCCTCTGTGTCGGCCGCCTGCAGCCCCTTCTGCGCGATTTCGTGCCCTGCCGCGATGCCGTATCCACTTTCTTCGCAAGCTGCGAGAAGGACGCCTGGGCCTGCCGGAAATGCTCATCGGAATTCGGCGTTTCGATATGACCGAGACGCAGCATTCACTCCAGGAGAATGGCCTGCTCCAGCTGGCCGACGGTCACTTCGTTGACCGTCTGGGTAGGGGAATGTCGTTTTCCGCGATATGTTCGATCTCACCGCCGATCCGGGACATCTGAAAGACCTCGACCGTGGCCACGATGATGGTGAAGACGGTCACGACCTCCACGATCATCAGGATCTTGGTGGAGACCGACTTCACGGCAAATCCGGAGAGAAGACTGCTCATCAAAACCTCGCGACCGGCTTGAAATCGAAACGAAAGCGTGTGGGACAGTGCTCGCGCATCGACCGGCGTCCGTCAGGAGACGTCAGGATCTGGTCGAGAAGCTCTTAAAATTCTGACGTAAGGATAAAGAAGATAAAAATATAGCAATTAAGGTAGTGTAAAATAGACGGTTGACTTTTATTTTGTAAAATACTGATATATATAAATAAAAATAAAGCCATATATATTCATTTTATATAAAATACATATTAAATGAAAGCCTGGCTTCCTGCTTTCGGAATGCTGTTTCTCAGGCTTAGTTGCGCTTCAGGAAATTGTCGACCGTCAGCCCGGCCTTGTCTGCTTCGAGATAATCGGCGGTGGTGCATAGTTGCGGGCGCTCGCCGGACCGCAGGGGGGCTGTCCGGCATGCTCCACTGCGCGCTTACACGGCAATCGTCACACATGCGGATCAGCTTCATCTGGTCGGCGTTGCGATATATCCAGTGATTGCCCGAGAGCTTCTCGGCGATCCGGTTGATGGTAGATTGCGTGCCAAAGGGCTTGCCGCAGGAAATGCAGAGCGCCGATTCCTCCTCGTTGAGGGTGCGCGGGCTCATCGCCTCCGCCCGCCCGTCATAGCGCGGCTCCAGCGTGATGATCTTTTCCGGGCAGGTATCGGCGCATAGCTCGCATTGAACGCAGGAGCTCTCGGTAAACCGCAGTTGCGGGCGATCGGGATTGTCGGAAAGGGCGCCCGTCGGACAGGCGGAAACGCAGGAGAGGCACAGGGTGCAGCCATCCGTATCGACGACGACCTGTCCGTAAGGCGCGCCGGAGGGCAGGGCGATGACATCCGCCGGATCGCTCCCGGTTTCGCGCAACTGGCCGAGCACCGCATGCGCCATGTCGCGCTTTCCGGAAATGGTGGCAAGCCGCCGGGGCTTTGCGCCGGGCCGGGCGGGCAGACCGTAGAGCATCTCCTCCATCGCATCCGGATCTACGATCTCCAGCACATGCAGACGGCCGATCGCCTCGTGACCGAAACCGGCCAGCAGTGCCTCAGCCAGTTCGATCTGGGCATCGAGCGGGGGGCGTTCCTCCGCCTTGTGCGGATTGGCGAGCCAGACGATGTGCTCCGCGCCGTTCAGGATCGCCGCCAGGGTCGTCTCGTGCCCGGTCTGGAAGATCGAATGCAGCCCGAGCGGCAGGACGTTCGCAGGCAATCCGCGCCCGAACCGCGCGGCGGTGGCGATCAGATCCGCGCCGTGGGTCTCGTCATGCAGCAGTAGAACCGGGTGGGAGCCGTCCGCCTCGCCGTAGATCGTGACGAGCGTCTGGGTGCGCTGGGCGAAATCGGCCCGGCGCGGATAGGCATAGGAAACGGCTCCGGTCGGGCAGGAGGCCGCGCAGGATTCGCAGCCCGCGCAGATGCCGTGATCGTAGGCGACCGCGTCGCCCGCATCGCTCACCGCGCCCGCAGGACAGCGGCCGGAGCGCGAATGGGCGCAGATATTGGCGTCGTAGCTGACATAAAGCGGCTTCTCGAACGTGCCAACCATTTCCTAGGCTTCAAGCAGAATGCGGGTGACAGCGGTCGGGTCCTTCGGATCTGCGCGGAAACAGCCTTCGCGCTTTTCCCAACCTGTCAGGGGCGGCGTGCCGCTCGAGATATCGACCACGATCGCACAGTCCGATTTCGCCCCGTCGCGCGCCATTGCAAACTGCTGTTCGGCCCGCGAGGGCGGCAGGATCGGCGCGTAAGCATCGACGCTTACGCTGAATGCGCCGAGCGAACTGGACAGCGCGCGGATTTGGTCGGAATAGATCGCAACGTCCATCATCGACGGCAGGACGATGTCTGAGGTCTCGCTCAACAGAAGCGTGACGGAGAGTCGGGCATTGAGCATGCGCGCGGCATCAAGTGCCTGCTGGCCTGCGCCGTAGACGAGGCACAAGCCGGAACTCTCGATGGTTTTCAGCCCCGTCGGCTCCGCTTCGATCGTCGCTTCCTCGATCAGGGCGCGGATCTTGGCGTGCGGATCCTGATTGCGGGCAGTCCGGCCCGCGCGCTCGCGGGTGTTGAAGAAGGAAACCCGGTTTTCGGCGCCTGTATCTTGCGCGATTTCACGAAACAGCGGCGCTTCCTGCGTGCAGGCGACAAGAAGCGGCGCGCCGCCGCGGCAAGCGCCTTCTCGTAGGTCCCGATGCCTGCCCGGCATAGATGGCGGTGGATTGTCGGTGCGCCGTTTTCGTCCGCACTGGAGGCTAGTCGTTGGCCGTCCAGCGCCATTGTTCCTTCGCAGTTGCAGATCAGGATTTCGCGATCGCGAATTTTCACGAGAACTTCTTCAACGGGCGCATCAAGCTCGATGGTTGAAGATGTTTTGCGCGCATTCAACCATTATTTGCCGTATCATCCGTTCTAACTGGATGAACCCGCATTGCCAGTTATTTCACAAATATAAGTATTATCTGCAATCAGGTGAGACGATGACGGAACACATGGACGAGGACGGCGTGAAGGCGGAGGTTTCCATTCCCGTCGGCGCTGTCGTGGAGTGCAGGCGCGTCGATCACCCGTGGGCGGACTGGTCGTGGTGCCCGGTCGCCGCCGTCATCGATCCTCCGAAGATGGACGACTGGCACACCATGGTGAGTGAGGGCGATGTCACCCGCTTTCATGCCGGAACGAAGATGGTGACGCTGCACCGCAAGCTGGTGGAATCCTACCGTATCAACCTGGCGCTGGAGACGCCGAGCCTTTGGATCATGCTGGATGCCGTCGAGCCCGGCGAGGCCCAACCCTGGAAACTCTCCGCCATCACCGCCTGTCCCTATGACGCACAGGATCTGGCCGACAGCGGCGAGGGCATTCTGGAACAGGTTCCGACGCCGGAGGATCTGGTCGCCGTGCTGGTCGAGCTCGTCCGCGCCCACCCGCTGCCGGAAGAATTCAGAAAGTGGCGGCGCGACGAGGTGAAGGTGGAGGAACTAAAATTCGGCAAGGAGCCGATCTTCGCTAAGCGACCCGGCACGCCGCCCTCCGCAGGCGAGGCGCGCGGGGAGGGCGACGAGGGCTGCAAGGGCTGAGGAGCGTTTCCTTTCCCGCTGGGCCCGGCGCAAGAACGCGGCCGCGGGCGGGATCGAACAGGACGACGAACCGCTTGCCGAGGTGGAGGTCCCGGACGTCGTCGCCGAGGCCTTGGGCGATGCAGAATCGGTTGCGGACGAGGAGGCGGAGGCCAACCGGCTGGCCGCGGAGGCGGTGGATCTGGAGACCGTCGGCCCGCAGACGGACATGAGAGTTTTTATGAAAAGGGGCGTGCCGTTGGTTCTGAAGGCGGCGGCCTTGCGCAAATTGTGGAGTTCCGACCCGGTCTTTGCCTATCTTGATGGGCTGAACGACTAAGACACAGATTTCACCGGAAAGGTGGAGGCTGGAAAGGCCGTCGTGACCCGTTGGCAGATCGGCAAGGAGTTCGCGGAGTCCGGGAAGGGGAAGCCCGAGAACGCGGAGATGGAAGGCGAAGGGGCCTCGCCCGAGGCGGCAGAGGCAGCGCCGGAGCACCCGCAGGTCGAGCCGGTGCGAGAGGGGCCCGAGCCCGAAGAGGTTCACGACGCGGAAATTGCGGGTGAAGAAGAGGTCGTGCCGGGACGCGTCTCGCTGCGCGGACGACTGGCGCTCGACTGGTCCGATGCGGGGTCGGGGAACGAGGGGAATTGAGCGGGAAGCGCGTTGGGAGGAATGGTGCTTGGGGCCCATCCTTCGAGACGCCGTCTTGCGACGGCTCCTCAGGATGACGTTATCGTGTTGATATGGCGAAGAAGGTTAGCAACACGACAGCATCGTCCGGCCCTTCCACTCGGTAACGTCATCCTGAGGAGGTCGCGGAGCGGCCGTCTCGAAGGATGGGCTCCAGCCACGAACCCCACCGCGCGAGCTCCGTGATCACCCCGCCTTTTCGGCCGCCAGTTTCAGCCCGAAGCCGATGAAGATGGCGCCGCTGGCCCGGTTGATCCATTTGCCCGCGCGCTCAAAGGCTGCGCGCATTTTCGGCACGGTCTAGGACATCCCCACGAACCACGCGATCAGGCACGTCGCCATGACGAGGCCTTAGCACACCTTTACCGCCACCGGGGTCTCGTGACTGATCAGCGTGGAGAGGATCGACAGGAAAAAGAACACCGGCTTCGGGTTCAGCGCATTGGCGAGCAAGCCCAGCAGGAACGCCTTGCCCGCGCTTTGATCCGGACGCATGGCCTTTTCCAGCGCGTTGACGGCGATCACCGTTGTTCCGGCCCTGAGCGACTGGATGCCGATATAGATCAGATAGGCGACGCCGAGCCACTTAATCACGTTGAACAGCAGGATCGACTTGGAGATGATCAGTCCGAGCCCGAGGATCGTGTAGGTGACGTGGAACAGCAGCGACGTGCCGATACCAAAGCTCGTCAGAATGGTGGCGCGGCGCCCGTAAAGCATGGCCTGGCGCATCACCATCGCGGTATCCGCGCCCGGCGCCACGATGGCGAAGGAAAAGACCGCCATCAGCGAGGCAAGTTCGATCAGGTACTGGTGCATGGGACGTATCCGGCAAGAGGGTACCCTGGCACTCTAGGGCGGCATGTCTCGGAAGGGAAGCGGAAGGCGCGCTGCGCCTGCTTGTTGCGCTGGATTCCGGATTGGGCCATGCAGCTTTGCTGCAGGCCGTCCGGAATCCAGCGCAATGGACTGCGGTGAAGCCGCTCCGTTTCCGCTTCCCCTCACGCCTCCGACGGACACATCAGCGCCAGCAACGCATCGGTATCGGCTCTCAGCCGCGCCTCGTCGCCGTAGATTCTGTCGATGACCGCGAGTCCGCGGGTGAAGGTGACGATCAGCCGAGCCATCGCCGGAGCGGGCAACCGGCTTCCTTCTCTCTCGCACAAGGATTCAAGTCCCTCGACGAGGATTGTCTCCAACTCTGCGAGCAGATGTTTGAGCCCTGCGCGGGTCCTCTCCTGGTGCGCGTGATCCTCCAGTGCCATGCGGGTGGTCAGGCAGCCGCGTCGTTCTGCAATGCCGCGAATGCTGCGGCAAACACACCTTCCAGTGCATCTCTCAATGTCGATCTGTCCAGCGCCTGGCGGAAGCGGGCCAGCACCTCACGCGTGTAGTTCTCGAACGCCAGAATGTAGATCTCGTCCTTGTCGCCATAGGCGTTGTAGAGCGAGCCGCGCTGAACGCTGGTGGCCTGCGTCAGATCGCCCATCGTCGTGCCCGCAAGGCCCCGATCCGAGAACAGGCGCAACGCCTCTCTGATGACCTGCGTCTCGTCGAATTGTCGGATCCCGACCATGTGCGATTCCCTAGCGGCAGTTTTATCTTGACGATGATGTCAAATTTGATAGCCTCATCAAAGATGAGAGATTTTCTTGAAGATTTCACACGGCAAATGTCCGAGAATGTGCGGTTTTCGCGGTATCCGGAAAGGGTGGTGGCATGACGGAAGGGGCGGATAGTCTGACTGCTGAGACCGCCCGTGACTGTGCCTCCGGCGTCAATGCTGATCGCGAGCCGGGTGAACACGCCCGCAAGTGTTACGCCACCACAGACAAAATCCGCTATGGCGACACCGACCGGCAGGGCCACGTCAACAACGCCGTCTTTTCCACCTTTCTGGAGACGGGGCGTGCCGAGATCCTCTATGCGGAGGAGGCGCGCAGGCATTGTCAGGGCGCATCCTTCGTCATCGCCACCCTGACGCTGGAATATCTGAGCCCGCTGTTCTGGCCGGGCACGGTCACCATCGAAACCATCGTGATGCGGGTCGGTACCAGCTCGATCGAACTGTCTCAGCGGATTTTGCAGGACGGCACCCATGCCGCCAGCGGCCGCACCGTCATCGTTCAGGTGGATGATGCCACCGAGAAGGGCAAACCCCTTTCAGACGAGATGAAAGCATTTCTGAAACAGTACCAGACTTGATGACCATCAAAGAATTCAAGAGCCGGTAGAACCGCCGCTGCCATTGCTGCACGTTCCCAGTTCGACTTCGTGAAAGCAGGAACGGCGCCCATACCCCGACACCTCCGGGCTAGAAACGAAGAAGCCGCGGGGCCCGACCGTGATCGGAGTCCACGGCTTTCAACAAACCGGAGTGAGGCGCGCTCAGTGCTTGATGATCACCTTGGCGCCGGCCTCGACGCGGTCGTAAAGGTCGATGACGTCGTCATTGGCCATGCGGATGCAGCCCGAGGAGACGGCCTGACCGATGGTCCAGGGCTCGTTAGACCGGTGGATGCGGTAAAGCGAGCCGCCCAGATACATGGCGCGCGCGCCGAGCGGGTTGTTCGGTCCACCTTCCATGTAGGCCGGCAGCTTGCGGCCCTTGCGGTGTTCGCGCGCCACCATCTGCCGCGGCGGGTTCCAGCCCGGCCATTCCGCCTTGCGCGCGACATGCTTGATGCCCGCCCACTGGAAGCCCTCGCGGCCGAAGTCGATGCCGTATTTCATGGCGCGCCCTTTATCCATCACGTAGTAGAGCCGGCGCTCGCCCGTATCGATGATGATCGTGCCGGGCTTCTGGTGGCCGTAATAGGAAACGACCTTCTTGCGGATCGGCGACTTGCCGCTATGAGCACCCGGTCCGATTTCCATCCACGTCTTCGTCGCCGGATCGAAGATCTTCGTATTCGCCGCACTTGAAGACGCCGCCGCAAGGCTGCCAATCATCAAAGCTGCCGTAATCGCGAGAAGCTTGCGCATCCCAATCCCTTTCACGTTCGTCCATCACCGCCTTGCCGTCGGATGATCTTGCCTCAATCATCATCGAACGGCAGGAATTCACACCCGCTCCCCGGCCAAGGGCATCCGGTCGAAATGTACGTCTGTGCTCAGGTCGCACCGTACCGAATGTTTCATCCCAAGAGACACAGGTCTCCGTTTCGTGCCCGAGCTCTCGATCCGGATCGGAAAGGGGCGGCCCGAAATACGCGACTAACTCAACTCAAACGGATGAAACGACGCTAGGCCGTGTCAGGTTGCGATGATGTTAACGTTCTCGCGCCTTAGCAAGCCGTGATGCGGGTCACGTTCCTGCGGATTGGCGGGAAACCGCGCTCCTGTTTTCGTCCCCCCACATGGAACGCAGGCGAAGCTACGTAGTATCACGCGATGGCGAGGGATTTCGCGGCCGCGAAGTTCTCAGCGAACTCTATCCGGGAGGTCAAGCCCATCTGCTCCAGAATCGCATGCGGCTGCTGCTGGATGCCAGAGATGAGCACCCTCGTGCGCCGCGCGCCGCGCAGCGCTCCACGAACTGCGCCAGCGCTCCCACACCGCTGGAATCGATCAGCCGCACCTCGCGCATGCGTAGGATGAAGATCGGCGGTGTCGGTCCCGCCCGCTCCAGAACCCCGCCGAGCCGCGAGACCGCGCCGAAGAACAATGGTCCGCGAAGCTGGAAGAGCTCCACTCCTCCGGGAAGTTCCAAACGCTGGTCGTCGGTGGGAAGGGGGCTTGCGAAATCGTCCACCTCCTCCTCGATTGCCTGAATGCCGAGCCGGACCGCGACCGCTTGCGACATGCGGTGCATGAAGGCCATGGCGGCCATCACCACGCCGACCTCGATGGTGGCGGTCAGATTGACGATCACGGTCAGCGCCAGGGTGACCAGCAGGATGATGCGTTCGTCGAAAGGCGCGCGCAGGAGCTGCCGCATCTTGTCGATCTTGCTCATGTTCCACGCGACGATGACGAGAATGGCGGCGAGAGAGGCGAGCGGAATGAAATCGGCCAGCGGCGCCAGAAACAGCATGAAGGCCAGTACGAACACCGTGTGCAGAATGCCGGAGACGGGCGAGCGGGCGCCGGTGCGGATGTTGGTGGCGGTGCGTGCGATGGCGCCGGTGGCGAGCAGTCCGCCGAAGAAAGCGGACCGGGTGCTCATAGCGGCAAGTCGCCGATCCGCAAGAAGGTCGTTTCCTATGATGGCCACCAGAAGCCCGGCACGATCAGCACGAAGCGGGCGATCTGCATCGACATGATGAAGGGCACGTCGATATTGGTCGGCCCGGAGGCTGCGATGATGGCGATGGTGTCGGCTCCGCTGGGGCTGGTGGCGAGATAGGCTGTTAGCGGGTCCACCCCGGTCGTTACCACCAGGATTGCTGCTATCCCGCCGCACAAGGCCGACGAGACAGAAGATGGAAACGAGAATGCGTGGTGTGGCGCGCGCGGCGTGCTTGAGCACCGCCACGTCGAAGCGCAGGCCGATCGCCCAGCCGATCGCGACATAGGCGGCGGTCAGCAGAAGCGGCGGCAGCTCGATGGTCACCAGTCCCACATCCTGCACGAGCGTGCCGAAGACCATCGGAAAGACGAAGGAAAGAGAGGGCAGGCGCACGAACCGGTGCACGACGAGCGTGGCAACGACGAGCAGCGGCGTCAGTCCGAATTGCGGCCAGTCGGGCGCGGTGAACATGTGCGTCGCGCCGGTCGCGTTTTCACCGAGATCCGCCCAGATGCGCGCAACGGCTGCCGCGCAACCGGCAACGATGATGACGCGCGTGTACTGTATGAACGCCACCAGCCGGATGTCGGCATTGAAATCCTCCGATATTGATGGTCATCACCTGCGCTGCCCCGGGAGAGGGTCCCCAGATGGCGGTGGCGCCGGGCAGAACGCCGAGCCGGGCAACCGACCAGCCGAGCAGCGCCGCGATTACGATCACCGAGATCACACCGCCCGCAAAGACCGGCCAGTCGGAGGCGACTTCGTGCAAAACGGGCAGCGTCAGCGAGCGGGCGATCATCAGTCCGACCACGGCCTGCGCCGCCAGATAGGGTAGCGGGGAACGGCGAGCCGCGCATTCCTGAGCGCCACGACGATGGCCGCCAGCATGGCGCCCAGCAGCATAGCCGCGGGCAGGCCGACCGCCTCCAGCAAGGCGATGATGACAAGCGACAGCAATGCCAGCCACAGCCAGTTGATGGGCCGTCCGGAGGGAGAGGGATCCGGTTGCCGCTCCACAGCGGATGCGGAAAGGTCATCCGCCGGATCGCCTTGGCCGTGTTTATTCAGCATGTATGTATTGGCTTCTCTGGTAGGTGTCCGTGTGGCGCCCGACTGTCATGGGGTAGGTGGCAGCGTGGGAGGGACGGAATGCGGGGCCCATCCTACGAGATGGGCCTGATGGTTCCCTCAAGATGATGTCGTGCATGTTGCATGTTTTTTAAAATATAACAACACGATAACGTCATCTTGAGAAGGTCGCGCCGGCGGCGGCCGCGAAGGATGAGACCTCCGTTGTGACCTGCCCTAGCGAGACCTTAGAGGCCTCGTTACACGAGCTGTGCGATGATTTCCGCACTCGTGCTGGTTTCCGCCAGACGCGGAAAGATGCGCGTGATGCTGTTTTCGTGCGCTTCGAGGCTGGTGTCAGTCATGGCGTCGGTGGCGATCGTCACGTTGAGCCCGGCCTCGTGTGCCTGTCGTGCGGTCGATTCCACGCCCGTGGAGGTGGCGATGCCCGCGATCACCACCTGGATGACGCCGATGGCATTGAGATAGTCGCCAAGCCCGGTGCCGGTAAAGGCGCCCCAAGTCTTCTTGCTGACCTTGTGGTCGCTGGACTGAACGTTGAGTTCGGGCGTGACCTCGGCCCAGTCGGCCGGCGGCGTGGCGGAAGAGAGCTTCTGATCGGTGCGGCCCGACGCGCGGTCGGTCACGGTGACGATCACCACCGGTAGATCGCGGGTGCGGAAGGCATCGGCGAGTGTCACCACGGGACCGGTCGGGTGCACTGTGTCGAGGGCGAGAATGCCCTTCTGCAGGTCAATGAGAATGAGAGCGGTGTTCTTTTGTCGAGTGTCGTGATGGACGTGACGCGAGCCTTTCGAAGGTCGTCTTCGAGTGCGTGTCAGGTCGTATGACGGAGGTCCGCCCTGGCGCCCCGCTTGTCGATGGTCCGCATGACGTGATCGAGAGCGGACGCGACCGGGCGTGGGCGGGAAGTTCCGCGCGAAAAGGCGAGGCAACGTTCTTCGTGGGAGGCACGATGGCCGCGAAGGACGGGAGGCGGAGAGACAGGAAGGAAAACGCGACGCAGCCTGACGGAGATTGTGAACTCGCCTGCGTAGTTAGGCGTCGCATCGGGGGCGGTCAAGGTCGCGAATCTGCCAAGGGGCGGGGGCGATCCGGCGGTTTCCCGCCGCCGGATCGCATTGTTTTGCGGTAAATTGCGCGTGTGCGCCTACTCGCCCGCATCTTTTACGTGGCGGCCGAAATCGGGCTCTGCCGTTTCCTGACCGGCCTCGATGATGTTGCGCCGGATATAGCGGGTGCGTTCGAACGCCTTGTAAAGCGCTTCTCCGTCACCCCACCGGATCGCACGCTGAAGAGCGGCAAGCTCTTCGGAAAAGCGGCCCAGCATTTCCAGAACGGCGTCCTTGTTGTTGAGAAAGACGTCGCGCCACATGGTCGGATCGGAAGCCGCCAGGCGGGTGGAATCGCGGAAACCACCGGCGGAGAACTTGATCACTTCCCTCTGCGTCACCGTTTCGAGGTCGTGGGCGGTCCCCACCAGATTGTAAGCGATCAGATGTGGCAGGTGCGAGGTGATGGCGAGTACGCGGTCGTGACGATGTGCATCCATTTCCTCAACGTTGGAGCCGAGCGCGGTCCAGAACTCGTGGATCCGGGCGACCGCCTGCTCGTCGCTGCCCGGAAGGGGCGTCAGCAGGCACCAGCGGTTTTCGAACAGCTCCGCAAAGCCCGCATCGGGGCCGGAATGCTCCGTGCCGGCGATGGGGTGGGCGGGCACGAAATGGACGGTGTCGGGCAGATGCGGCTGCATCGCATTGATCACGACCTCCTTGACCGAGCCGACGTCGGAGACGATGGCGCCGGGCGCAAGGGAGGGAGCAATCCATTTGGTGACGGCCTCGCACGCGCCCACCGGCACGCACAGGATGACCAGATCCGCGCCTTCCACGGCTTCGCCCGCATCCAGATAATATCGGTCGCCGAGTTCCAGTTCGCGGGCGCGCTGCAGCGTCGCCTCTGTGCGTGTGGAGATGACGATCTCTTCCGCCAGTTCCTTGCGGTGAGCCGCAAGCGCGATGGAGGAACCGATCAGGCCGATACCGATCAGGGTGAGACGTTTGAAACGCAGTGTCATGGGTCCGTTCGTTCGTGTTGATGTGACACCCGCACGGCGGCGGGCATGGGGGGCCTTAAACGTTGCGGCGGCATCTGGCTAGGATAAGTTGTGCCGGACGCTAGGGAGGGTGAACGGAAGGGATGAGGGAGGCGCTTTAGTGCCTGCTTGTTGCGCTGGATTCCGGATCAGCGTTCGGCTTTGCCTCACTTGTCCGGAATGAGGGAGTATGAAGCTGAGTTGTAACCACACGCCAACGCCGCATGCCGCTCACACACCAGTTGCGTGTGCTTACAACTCTCCCCTTGGCCCTCATTCCGGGCGGTCTGCGGCGAAGCCGCGCCTCGTTTCTTCGACGCTCAGCGCCCGAAGAATTCCTTCAGCACGTCTACGACGACGCGGTTGGCTTCTTCGGTGCCGATGGTCATGCGCAGCGCGTTCGGCAGGCCGTAATTTTCGACCCGACGCAGCACGCAGCCGCGTGACAACAGGAAGCGATCCGCATCGGCCGCGCGCTTTCCCTCCTCGTCGGGGAAATGGATCAGCACGAAGTTGCAAACGCTCGGCGTCACCGTCAGCCCCAGCGCTTCCATTTCCTTGGTCACCCAAGGCAGCCACGTCTCGTTATGTGCGGCGGCGCCTTCCATGTAGGCCTGGTCTTCCACCGCCGCGATGCCCGCCAGTATGGCGGATTCAGTGACGTTGAAGGGGCCGCAGATGCGGTTCAGCGCATCGATGATCGCCTCCGGGCCTAAGCCCCAGCCAAGCCGCAGCGCCGCCAGACCGTAGATCTTGGAGAAGGTGCGCGTCATCACGACGTTGTTCGAGGTCGCGGCCAGTTCCATGCCCGCGGCGTAGTCGTTGCGGCGCACATATTCCGAATAGGCGCCGTCGAGCACCAGAACCACGTTGCCCGGAAGCCCGGCATGCAGCCGCCGGATCTCGTCGAAGGGCACATAGGTGCCGGTCGGGTTGGCCGGATTGGTCAGGAAAACCATGCGGGTGCGGTCCGTCACCGCCGCCAGAATGGCGTCCACGTCGACGGTCAGGTTCTTCTCCGGCGCCACGACGGGCACCGCACCGCAGGACCTGATGGCAATCGGATAGACCAGAAAGCCGTGCTCGGGATAGATCGCCTCGTCGCTGTCGGAGAGATAGGCGCGCGCAAGCAGGTTCAGGATCTCGTTCGAGCCCGCGCCGCAAATGATGCGGTCGGGATTGATGCCATGCACGCGGCCGATCGCCTCGCGCAGCGCGGTCGACGCACCGTCGGGATAGATCTCCAGGTGGTCGGCGCCCGACCGGTAGGCCTCGATCGCCATCGGGCTCGGGCCCAGCGGCGTCTCGTTGGAGGAAAGTTTGTAGGTCTTGCCGCCGTTCGTGCCTTTGTGCTTGCCGGGAACGTAGGGGGCAATGTCGAGAACGCCCGCACGCGGGGTGGGGCGAAGGGAAGCCGGCTCGGTCTTGATGTCCGCAGTCGTCATGATGGTGTCTTGCTCCGGATGGCGCCGCTCAACAAGCGGCCCGTCGCCTGACAGTCGGGCTGAAAAGCCGGATCTGCCGGATCAATGTCAGAAATCGTCGTCTTCGCTCTCTTCGAGATCGAGGGCCGCGGCATAGCCGCCGACCTCGCGGAGCGGACCAGATTCAACGCTCGCTCCTTCCAGAAGGCTTGCGACGGCCTTGGAATCCATGTCTCCGGGCACCGCGATCAGCGCATCGGTGCCCTCGCCGGTATGTTGTGCCAGGATCTCGATCCCGGCCTCCGGCAATGCCGCATCCGGCCGTCCACCTGCCGCCCATTGAGCGGAAAAGACGCGGATGTCCGGCTCGCCCGGCTCGCTGACCGGGGGCGAGACCACCAGGGCGGGAAGATCCGCCGGCCGTCCCGGCACCAGCAGGAAGGGCAAGCGGGTCAGGATATGCGGGCCGTCACCGCCGAGCGCCCGCCACCACGGCGAGTCCGCTGCGCGATTGAGGGCGATCACGCCGAGATCGGTGGTGGAATCCGCCACCGCCGCGACCACGGCATCCGGATCGTCTTCGTCCACCAGATCGAGTGTGAAGCCGAAATAGAACCGTGCCGCATCGCGCATGACGATCGGGTCGGCGCCGCCGTCCAGATGGACCACGTAGTCGGCCTGAAGGCGCGTGAAGGTGGAAATGATCTCGCGCCAGATGTGTTCCACGGTGGTGATCGGCAGCGAGCTTGCGTGGCGCTCCACCAGGCGGCGCATCATGTCCGCCTCGCGCAACGGGCGGAAGGCGACGCCCGACGGCGTGGCCGAACCGTTCGTCTGCGTGCCCTTGAGCTTGATCAGGGCATCGATGATGCCCGAGCGCTCCATCAGCAACTCATGCATCTGCTCATCGATCGTGTCGATGTGGGACCTGAGTTCGGCGAGCCGGTCTGTCGCGAGCGTCGGCGCGTCGAACGAGAAGATGGGCATGGGGCGTTCCGGTTTCATTGTCGGGAGTTTCGATTGTCTGTCCGGCCCGCCGTCCAGCGGCGTGTCGGGCCGGGGCTGCGATATCTCGCGCCTATCGACGGCTCTTTCATAGGCAAGGCGGGCGGCGAAATCAAAAGGAAAACGGCAAAGCTTCGCCGAGCGGGCAGTGTAGGACGCTCATCGGCGCCACGTCGTCCCCGGGGTGACCATAGGAGGTGATCCTTGTTGACACCGCGCACCACCCATCCTACCTAAGCGACCGCTTTTTTTTCGGGACGTCTTCCCAAGGGACGGGCCTGACCTTTCGTAACGCGGGGTCCTGTACCACGATGACATCGCATGACGGCGACGACCTCACTGCCGCGGCCAGGCTGCGCGAGGCCGACGAACCGTCGAGTCCGGTCATACGTTTTGGCAAGGACCGACCGCTCAGGCTCGATGCGGGCGTCGATCTCGCCCCCTGGCAGATCGCCTACCAGACCTACGGCACGCTCAACGCCGACAAATCCAACGCCATTCTCGTCTGTCACGCGCTGACGGGGGACCAGCACGTCGCCTCCAAAAATCCGCTGACCGGCAAGTCGGGCTGGTGGTCGATGATGGTCGGGCCGGGTCGACCACTCGATACCGACCGCTTCTTAGTCATCTGCGCCAACGTTCTGGGCGGCTGCATGGGCACCACCGGGCCCGCCTCCACCAATCCGGAGACCGGCAAGCCCTACGCACTCGACATGCCGCTGGTGACCATCCGCGACATGGTGCGTTCGCAGGCCATGCTGGTCGACGAACTGGACATCGACACGCTGTTTGCTGTCGTCGGCGGCTCCATGGGCGGCATGCAGGTGCTGCAATGGGTGGCGAGCTATCCGGACCGGCTGTTTTCGACCGCCGTCCTGTGCGCCGGCGCGCGCCATTCCTCGCAGAACATTGCCTTCCACGAAGTCGGTCGGCAGGCTGTGATGGCCGACCCCAACTGGTGCAACGGCAAGTATCTGGAATTCGACGTCCGTCCCTCCAAGGGGCTGGCGGTTGCGCGCATGGCCGCGCACGTCACCTACATGTCGGACGAGTCGCTGCACCGCAAATTCGGCCGCTCCCTGCAGAACCGCGACCACGTCACCTTCGGTTTCGACGCCGATTTCCAGATCGAGAGCTACCTGCGCCACCAGGGCATGACCTTCGTCGACCGCTTCGACGCCAATTCCTATCTCTATGTCACGCGAGCGATGGACTATTTCGATCTGGCTGCGGAATACGGCGGGGTGCTGGCCCATGCCTTCCAGGGCTCCAAGACGCGGTTCTGCATCGCCTCGGTCAATTCCGACTGGTTGTTTCCGACCTCGGAAAGCCGGGTGGTGGTGCATGCTCTGAATGCGGCGGGCGCCAACGTCTCCTTCGTGGAGATTGACAGCCCGCGCGGTCACGATGCGTTTCTGCTGAACGAGCCGGAGCTTTTCACCATGATACGCGGCTTCCTGACGGGAGCTGCGGGTGTGCGCGGTATTCTGCCGCCGGCACTTGCTGACGACTGGGAGGCGCACGTCTGATGTCCGATGCTCCCATGACCGAAATCCGTATCGATCACAAGGTGATCGCGGAACTGGTGGAACTCAATTCGCGGGTGCTCGATGTCGGCTGCGGCGACGGCGAGCTGCTGCAGCTTCTGGCGACTCAGAAGGGAGCCGATGCGCGCGGCATCGAGATCTCGCAGATCGGCGTGAACTTCTGCGTGGCGCGCGGCCTCTCCGTGATCCAGGGCGATGCGAACGAGGATCTCGCCGCCTATCCCGACGGCGCTTTCGACTACGTGGTCCTCAGCCAGACGCTGCAGGCGACCTGGGACCCGAAAGAGGTGATGACCCGGCTCCTGCGCATCGGGGAGCACGTGATCGTCTCCATTCCGAATTTCGGCTACTGGCAGAACCGGCTGCACCTGATGTTCAAGGGCCGCATGCCGGTGACCGACTACCTGCCGCATTCCTGGTACAACACGCCGAACATCCACTTCTGTACGTTGCGCGATTTCGTGGACCTGACGAAGGAAGTGGGCTGCACGGTGGACAAGGCCGTGGTGCTCAACGGCATCGGCCAGCGCATCCCCATCCAGGCGCCGTGGTGGCTGTGGAACTTGTTTGGCGAACAGGCCGTGTTCCTGCTGAAGGAGTAGCTGTCCGGGGAAGCGGAGGTGGAGGCGCTTTCGCGCCGCTTCTTGCGCTGGATTCCGGATCAGCGCTCGGCTTTGCCTCACTTGTCCGGAATGAGGGAGGTCGGGCTGAATTGTAAGCACACGCTCGCACCGAATGCTGCGCGTACAACAGTTGCGTGTGGTTACAAGTCGCCCCTTGCTCGTCATTCCGGACGGTCTGCGGCGAAGCTGCATGGCCAGATCTGGAATCCAGAAATCAGTGCGGCAAGGCCGCTCCTTCTCCCTCTCCGCTCTTCCCCACAGCTTTGCGCCGCGATGTCTCAGCCGTACCGCGCGGCGGGCCGGCCGTCGGTGACGAAGACGGGGCGGAACAGGCGGGTGGCAGCCTTTCCCGGTTCCTTCGGGGTGGTCTGGTAGACCTGCTTTTCCGCCTCCACCACCAGAACGCTGGCAAAGGCCGGCCAGAGTCGGTGACCGACGCGCTCCCAGCCGCTTGCGGAGCGGATCAGCAGGTGCGAGCGGAAGGGCGGGACGTAGAGCGCGCCTTCGGCCGCCGTCGGCTTGAAGCGGGCCTCGCGCAGGAAGGCGGAAAGCTGTCCGCGCGAAAACGGGCGGCCGTAGCCGAAGGGCGATGTTTCGAACTGCGCCCAGAGCGAACGCCGGTTCGGCACCACCGCCAGCATCCGTCCCCCCGGAGCCAGCACCCGCCATACCTCGCGCAGCACCGCCAGCGAGTCGTTGGACTGATCGAGCGTGTGGACGAGCAGGGCGCGGTCGATGCAGGCATCGGGAAGCGGCAGATTGTATTCGTCGACCAGCGTGGCCCTGTTGGGCCCCTCCGGCGGCCAGACCATCACGCCCTGCTGTGCGGGCATGGCGGCGATGACGCGTTCGGCCTGGTTGAGATAGGGGCTCAGATACGGTGTCGTGAAGCCCAGCGATAGCACGCGCATGCCCGACAGGTTCGGCCACTGCGCATGAATTCGCTGACCGACCAGCGTGCGCACGACCAGCCCCAGTCGCTGTTCGTAGAACCGCTTCATGTCGAGCACGTCGAGATACATCGTATCCCCCGCTAGCGCTTCCCGCGTTCCCGTGAACGCGAACAAGATGCTCCAGAACCGAGAGGTTGGGCAACGTTTCCTTCCCCGGATGGTTCCATCCGAAGCCCGGTCGCCCCCAGGCGATTTCGACGGTCCGGGCCGGTTGCGGCGCGACGGATGCGCCCCGGCCGGATCATCACGCGCGCCGGACAGGTGATTCTGCTTCCCGGCCGCGACGGCGACGATTGAAACGGCTTGCGCGCGCACATGCAATCATCTCCTGACCGCGGCAAGGCGGGAAGCGGAACGGGGGCAGGATTGCGCGCTCCGTCGCCCGTGCGACAACTTTTCCGTGCTTTGCGCATTTGGTCCGGTAGACGGCGGCGCCTGCCCCCGGTTCGCCCTAACGTTAAGAGGGAGGTCGCCAGGGGTGTTCGACGTCGTTATTTCCTGCATAATGCCGATTCTGCATCATACCGGGGCGGGCCCGGCTAATATACGTCATGCGTCAAACTAGGGAGAGCGGACATGAGCGATCTGGAAATCCGCCAGTTCATGTGTCTCAACGACAATTTCGGCGTGTTGGTGTACGACCCCGCAAGCGAAGCGACCCTGGCAGTCGACGTCCCCGATGCCGAAACGGTGGACGGGGAGCTTGAAAAGGCGGGGTGGACGCTGAGCCACATCCTCATCACTCACCATCATGCCGATCACGTCCAGGGGCTGAAGGCGCTCAAGGACAAGACCGGCGCGCAGGTGATCGGGCCGGTGAAGTCGGCTGCCCAGATCGGTGACATCGACGAAAGCGTCGATGACGGCGCCACGGTGAGCTTCGGCGACTATGAAATCCGTTGCATCGCAACGCCCGGCCATACGCTCGACCAGATTTCCTACTGGATCCCCGAAGGCGGCGTGGCCTTCACCGGCGACACGCTTTTTGCCATGGGCTGCGGGCGCCTGTTCGAAAGCTCGCCCGCGATAATGTGGTCCTCGATGCAGAAGCTGATGAACCAGCTTCCGCCGGAGACCCGGATCTATTGCGGACACGAATATACGTTCGCCAATGCGCGTTTTGCGGTGAGCGTCGATCCCGCCAATTCCGCACTCGCCGATCGGTTGGTGGAAGTGGAGAGGCTGCGCGCTGCCGACAAGCCGACCCTGCCCACCACCATGGCACTGGAGTTGCAGACGAACCCCTTCCTGCGCGTCGAAGATGCAGGCATTCGCGAAACCGTTGGACTGGTCGGCGCTCCAGCGGCCGAGGTTTTTGCGGAAGTGCGTCGCAGGAAAGACAGCTTCTGAGGCGATCTTGCGGGAGTGTCTCTCTCCCGCTTCCACTTAAGTGCTGCGGTGCCCGGTAAGGCCCGCATTCGTGCGCAACGGAGGTAAGACGCAGATGCTCGAACCGTATCTGGGATTGAGTGCGGAGGAGGTGGTCAAACGCCTCCGCCTGACGCCGCATCCCGAAGGCGGTTATTTCCGCGAAACCTTCCGCGATCAGGCCAAAGCGGGTGGCCGGGCGCGCTCCACCGCAATCTATTTATTTCCTGCTGCCTGCGGGCGTCGTCTCCGCCTGGCACAGGGTGGGTGCGGTGGAGATCTGGCACCACTACGCCGGAGCGCCGCTGACGCTGTCGAACGGCGAGGGCAAGCAGGACATCATCCTCGACCCCAACATCCTGACCGGCCAAGCAACCGCAGGCCGTGGTGCCGGAGGGCGTCTGGCAATCGGCGGAGTCGCTGGGAAGTTGGACGTTGGCGGGGAGCACCGTGGCGCCGGGCTTCGAGTTCTCCGGCTTCGAAATGGCCATGGAAGGCTGGGAGTCGGGCTGAGGCGCGGGCTGTCGCTGGAAGGGTAAGGAAGGGCAAGCGGAGCGGCTCCGCCGCAGCTTGTTGCGCTGGATTTCGGGGCTGGCCGTGCCGCCTTGCGGCAGACAGCCCGGAATAAGGCGCGCGGGGAGGGGAACCACACGCCAACGCCAAACTCCCTCATTGCGGACAAGTGAGGCGCCGACCGAGCGCTGATCCGGAATCCGGAAATCAGCGGCGCGTCAGCGCCTCCCTTGGTTCTTCGCCCTATTTCTGCTCCACCAGATTATGCGTAAAGCTGGCCGAGCCACGTCTCGCTCAGGACGTAGTAGCCGCGCTTAAGATAGACGCGTGCCTCCACGGGGCCGTCCGAGGACGTCTTGGCGTCGAAGATGAGCCGCCAGCGGTCGGTGCCCACCACGGGCAGGGCGTAGGGATTGGTCGCCTTGTCCTTCGAAAGCTTCACCACCGGCTTCACGCCGGACTGCTGCGTCAGGCCTTTCAGCGCCGGGCCTTCGAAATCGATGACCACCTTGATCTGGTCCTTGGGGCGCGGCTGGCTGGGAACTCCGCCCTGGCCGACGCGGGTGGCGACCACCTGCGAATTCGTGTCCGGGATCGGATGATGGTCGGCCCAGGTCATGCGATAGGAGAAATTGCGTTCATCGCCCGCCTTGGGCTGAACCTTCGGCGTCCAGTAGGCGACGATATTGTCGAAGATCTCGTCGTCGGTGGGTATCTCCACAAGCTGCACCGAGCCGGGGCCGAAGGGCTTGCGCGGTTCGATCCAGACCGAGGGACACTTGTTGTAGAAGATGCCGTCGTCCTGGTAGTCCTCGAACTTGTGGTCGCGCTGGGCGAGGCCGAAGCCCTTGACGTCCGGAGCGGCGAAGGTGGAGGTGCGCACCGTGTCGGGATTGTTGAGCGGGTGCCAGATGTGCTCGCCCGTGCCCGACAGGATCGCGAGACTGTCCGTGTCATGCACCTCCGGGCGCCAGTCGAGCGCGGTGGAACGGTTCGTCTCCAAATACCAGTACATCGAGGTCAGCGGCCCGACGCCGAGACGCTCCACCGCCTTGCGGAAGAACAGGCGGCTGTCGACGTCGATGATCTGGCCTTTGCCGTCCTTGTTTGTGAGCGCCATCTTGTAGGCGCCGGTCACCGAGGGAGAGCGCATCAGCGCATAGATGATCAGCGTCTGGCCCTCATGTTCGGGCGGAGCGAGCCAGAAATCGGAAAAGCGGGGGAATTCCTCCGGCGTGGAAAGCCCGGTATCGATCTCGAGCCCGCGGGCCGACAATCCGTACTGGCGCGACTGGCCGTCGGTGCGGAAATAGCTGGCGCCCAGGTAGGAAATCCAGTCGGTCTTGAGGTCGGCGCGCATCACGCGGAGACCGGCAAAGCCGATATCGTGAGGCAGCGTCTTTGCCGGGCTGTCGTCGGGCATCTCGAAGGCGTCCGGTGAATAGAGAATCTCGCGTGCCTTGCCGTCCTTGACGGAATACATACGCACCGGATCCTTGAAATAGCGCCCCATGTGAAAGAACTGGATAGGCGCATCCTTGCCGATGGTGATCGTTTCCGACGGCCCGAACTTGATCTTCCAGTGGGCGTCGTAGTCGATCTTTTCTAGGGTATCGGCGGTGCGCACCGGTTCTGCCATGTAGGGCTGGGCAGCCAGAGCGCGGGCACGCTCGATCACCGTGTTGAAATCGAAAGGCTGGAGCGTGCCGAGTTTCGGCGCTGGTTCGCTCGTTTGAGCGTAAGCGACAGGGGCCGCCGCGGCGGCGATGAAAAAGGCAAGGCCGGAGAGAATGCGAAGCATGAAAAGGGTTTCTGTCCTGTTCGCGGAAAGGGAACGGCGGCATAGGAACCGGGCCATCATGGCCGCAGCAAGGCGAAGCTGCGTACTTCGTTACCGATAGCACTTTCTGGCCCGCTCCTGATCCCTCCAAACGTACGGGGAGGGACTTGGTTCCGGCCGCGGCGTTTTTTGCCGCATGACATCACCCTCTTGCACCATCGCCACGCTCGGCTACAGTGCGGCCGATTTTCTCAAGTCTGGGGCGGACACAGCGCCCTCATCAGATCGGACGAACTTCATGGCGCATGGCGACATCAAGAAGGTTGTGCTGGCCTATTCCGGCGGGCTCGATACTTCCATCATCCTGAAATGGCTTCAGACCGAATACGGCTGCGAGGTGGTGACCTTCACCGCGAACCTCGGACAGGGCGAAGAGCTGGAGCCGGCACGAGCCAAGGCCGAGATGCTCGGCATCAAGGAAATCTACATCGACGACCGGCGTGAGGAGTTCATCTCCGATTTCGTCTTCCCGATGTTCCGCGCCAATGCCCTTTACGAAGGCGTCTACCTGCTCGGCACCTCCATCGCCCGTCCGCTGATCTCCAAGCGGCTGATCGAGATCGCGCACGAGACCGGCGCCGATGCGATCGCCCACGGCGCCACCGGCAAGGGCAACGACCAGGTGCGCTTCGAGCTGTCGGCCTATGCGCTCGACCCGGACATCAAGGTCATCGCCCCGTGGCGCGACTGGACCTTCAAATCGCGCTCCGATCTGATCGAATTCGCCGAGAAGTACCAGATCCCGGTTCCGCACGATAAGCGCGGCGAGGCGCCGTTCTCCGTCGACGCCAACATGCTGCACTCCTCTTCCGAGGGTAAGGTTCTGGAAGACCCGGCCGAGGAGCCGCCCGCCTACGTCTACCAGTGCACCGTCTCTCCGATGGAGGCGCCCGACGAGGCGACCGAGATCGAGATCGGCTTCGAGAAGGGCGACGCGGTTTCGCTGAACGGCGAGAAGATGTCGGCTGCGACGCTCTTCGCCAAGCTCAACGACTACGGCCGCGACAACGGCATCGGCCGTATAGATCTGGTGGAAAACCGCTTCGTCGGCATGAAGAGCCGCGGCGTCTACGAGACCCCGGGCGGCACGATCCTTCTGCAGGCGCACCGCGCGATGGAATCGATCACGCTCGATCGCGGCGCCGGCCACCTGAAGGACGAGCTGATGCCGCGCTACGCCGAGCTGATCTACAACGGCTTCTGGTTCTCGCCGGAGCGCGAGATGCTGCAGGCCGCCATTGATCTGAGCCAGCAGAAGGTGACGGGCACGGTCAAGCTGAAGCTCTACAAGGGCAACGTGATCGTCGTCGGCCGCGCTTCGCCGTATTCGCTCTATTCGGAGGAACTGGTGACCTTCGAGGACGACCAGGGCGCCTACGACCAGAAGGACGCCGCAGGCTTAATCAAGCTGAACGCCCTGCGCCTGCGCACGCTTGCCAAACGCGACCGGATCAAGTAACGCACGGATCACGTGTCGAGATTTGGAAAGGGCGGTCGAAAGGTCACCCTTTTTTGTTTGAAGGGAAGGGGAGGAAGGGGAATGGAGCGGCTTTGCCTCACTTGTCCGGAATGAGGAGGGTGGGCTGAGCTGAAACCAGACGCTGGTGCCGATGTGGGCGCAACACACTCAACATCAGGCGTGTACTTACAGCTCTCCACTTGCGCGTCATTCCGGGCCGATCTGCCGCAAAGCGGCATGGCCAGACTCGGAATCCAGCGCAACGAGCGGCGCGCAAGCGCCACCTTTTCCGTTCATTGAGATAAAGCCTAGCGCCCGCTCTTCTGCCGCGTATTGGCCAGATAGTCGATGACGAACATCTTGTTGTTCAGCGCCACGTCGTCCTTGACGTTGTAGATGGCGACGGAGGTGTCGAGCCCCTGTTCGTCGGTGACGGTCCACTGCTTCAGTTCCTGGGTCTGCGCATCGAAGATCAGCGTCAGCTTGCCCTGAACGAAGGTGCCGTCCTCGGTGATGATCACGGTGACGAGATCCGGTTCCACGGACACGCTGGTCACGTTGGCATCGCTCGTCAGGTCGATCTTGTTGGACAGCAGGAAGCGCAGCGGCGTCTTCGACAGCGGCCAGATATCCTGGGTCTGCAGCTTGCAGTCCTTCACCGAGATCGACTGGCCGTCGGCGATGATGTCGATGCGGGCCGGCGGCTGGTAGTGGAAGCGGATCTTGCCCGGTCGCGAGAGATAGAACTGACCTTCCGCGCGCTCGCCGTTGGGACCAAACTCAACGAAATCGCCTTCCATGGTGTAGATGGAATTGAAGTAGTCGTTGATCTTGGCAAGCGTGGTCTGCTGCTTGTCGGTTAGCTGCGTCTTGGCCTCGGTCGTCGGCGCGCCGGGCATTCCCAACAGCGCGAACGCAACCGCTCCCGCCAGGAAGGCCAGGCCCGATCTGCGCGTGAAATGCCCCGGCTTCGTCTGCTTGGGTTGGGTCCGTGGTGACCGGAATGCCCACGATGTCATGAATGTTCTCTCCATCTGCGTCGATCTTCAGGACGCACATTCAAGGCCGCTAGCAACGGCCTGTGGCGAATCTGCGGCGGGACGCCGATTGTGCCGCCTGACCACGCGTCTGTCGCGTGTAAACGGATCGGCGCGGCGAAGGGTTCCGAAAGGACGAAAGTCGCGCCGCGGCCGACATGGTGGCGGGGGAGCGAGTCCATAGTGTGGTGAGGGCGCTAGGGGAGGTGTTCTGCGAAGGATGGGCATCCCGAAGAACACCCATCCCAAACTTTGCCTCAGATTTCTTCTTCGCCGGGAAGCAGGACCTCGCGCTTGCCCGCGTGGTTGGCTTCGCTGATCACGCCTTCCTGCTCCATGCGCTCGATGAGCGAGGCGGCGCGGTTGTAACCAATCGACAGGCGGCGCTGGATGTAGCTGGTGGAGGCCTTCTTGTCCCGGATCACGATGGCCACGGCCTTGTCGTAAATATCGTTGCTCTCGTCGCCGGACCCGCCGCCGAACATGTCGCCCGAGCCGCCCTCGCCATCGCCGTCATCCTCGGTGATGTTGTCGAGGTATTTCGGCGTGCCTTGCGTCTTCAGATGCGCGACGATCTCTTCCACCTCGCCGTCGGAGACGAACGGCCCGTGCACGCGCTGGATGCGCCCACCGCCGGCCATGTAGAGCATGTCGCCCATGCCGAGGAGCTGTTCGGCGCCCTGTTCGCCCAGGATCGTGCGACTGTCGATCTTCGACGTCACCTGGAAGGAGATGCGGGTGGGGAAGTTCGCCTTGATCGTGCCGGTGATGACGTCCACGGAGGGGCGCTGCGTCGCCATGATGAGGTGGATACCCGCCGCACGCGCCATCTGCGCAAGCCGCTGGATCGCGCCCTCAATGTCCTTGCCCGCGACCATCATCAGGTCGGCCATCTCGTCGACCACGACGATGATGTAGGGCATCGGCTCCAGGTTCAGCTCTTCCTCCTCGAAGATCGCCTCGCCGGTCTCGCGGTCGAACCCGGTCTGCACCGTGCGCCGGATGACTTCGCCCTTATTGGCGGCCTGCGCCACGCGGGTGTTGAAGCCGTCGATGTTGCGCACGCTGACCTTCGACATGTTCTTGTAGCGCTGTTCCATCTCGCGAACGGTCCATTTTAGCGCCACGACGGCCTTCTTCGGATCGGTCACAACCGGGGTCAGCAGGTGCGGAATGCCGTCATAGACGGAGAGTTCCAGCATCTTCGGGTCGATCATGATCAGCTTGCACTGCTCGGGATTGAGCTTGTAGAGCAGCGACAGGATCATGGTGTTGATGGCGACCGACTTGCCCGAACCGGTGGTGCCCGCAACGAGCAGGTGCGGCATGCGGGCAAGATCGGCGATCACCGGCTCGCCGCCGATGGTCTTGCCGAGCGTCAGGCCGAGCTTGGCCTTCGTCGTCTCGTAATCGTGCGAGGCGAGCAACTCGCGCAGGAAGACCGTCTCGCGGCGCTGGTTCGGCAATTCGATGCCGATGGCGTTCTTGCCGGGAATGACCGCAACGCGCGCGGAAATCGCCGATATGGAGCGGGCGATATCGTCCGCCAGTCCGATGACGCGCGAGGACTTGATGCCCGGTGCGGGCTCCAGCTCGTAAAGCGTGACGACCGGGCCGGGGCGCACGTGGATGATCTCGCCGCGCACGCCGAAATCCTCCAGCACACCTTCCAGGATACGGGCGTTCTGTTCCAGCGCATCGCTTGAAATGGTCTGGTTGCGGCCGGGGGCCTTGGGCTCGGTCAGAAGCGCCCGCGGCGGTAATTCGTAGGCTTCGAGACCGAGGAAGGAGGTCTGCGCCTCGCGCACCACCCGCTTGCCCGGACGAGGGCGCGGAGCAGGAGCTGCAACGCGCTGGTGCGTCTCCGGCGCAGAACCAGGGCCAGCAATGCCCACCGGCGTGTGCCCGACAGTCGCCGCATCCGGCTCGTCCGCCTTGTAGTCGTAGCCGTCATCCTCGTCGTCGAAGGCGGCATCGGCGCGCGCCAGCGCCTCGCTCAGGCCCCCGCGCGGCTCGTGGCGATCGTCATAGGCGTAGATATCGTCTTCCTCGCTCAGGATCTTGTCGGCAAGCCAGCGACGGAAGGAGCGGCGCGGACGGGCGTCCTCATAAGCTTCTTCTTCATAGAGGATTTGTTCCTGATGCGCATGACGCCGGCGGCCGGATAGGCGGCGGAACGCGGCATCCATCATGTAGCCCCAATGGGCCACGTGACCGAAGAACGTCGCGAAACGCCCGTCGCCGTCGTCCTCATCCTCGTAGTCGTCTTCCTCGTCCTCATAGAGGGGAGCGGCGACATCCGTCTCGAACTGGTTTTTGCCGCGCCGCCGGTCGATCCAGCCCGCTGCATGCAGCATGAGGAGAACGGCGGGGATGCCGAAGCCGAAGGCGCCGACGAGACCCTGAAGGCCGGGCGAAAGGAAACCGGACAAGGCAGCGGGTAGGGCGCCCAGCAGATCGCCGAAGACGCCGCCGAGACCGGTCGGCAGCGGCCAGGTGGAGGGAACTGGCAGGGAGGCGAGCGCACCGGCGGCGCACAGCGTGCCGATGAACCACGTCAGAACCCGCTTGCGGCGGATGCCGAGGCTCTTGCCGGCCACCAGCCGCCAGCCCCAAAGAACGACGGGAAACAGGAAAATGGCGGAGGAAAGCCCGATCACCTGCATGATCAGATCGGCCACGACCGCGCCCGGCGCGCCGAGTGCATTGCGCACGGGGGCATCGGTTGCGTGCGACAGGCTCGGATCTTCCACCGACCATGTGGCGAGTGCTGCAGCAAGTGCGGCGGTGACCGCGATCAGGATGAGCCCGCCCGCGCCCGCAATATTGCGTTTCAGGAGCCGCCGGATACGGTCCTCAGGTTCGACGAATCCCATTGTGGCTCGCGTCGTTCGCATGCGCTATTCCCCTGCGACGTCCGGTACGCCGGCTGTGTTGGACCCCGCCATCGCGGCAATGCGCGACAGGGCGCGCCGCGTCGTGTCGATATCTTCAACCATGGCAATGCGGATGAAATTCGTTCCCGGATTGGTGCCGTCGGCGTGCGTTCGGGCGAGATAGGTCCCCGGCACCACCTTGACGCCCATCTCCAGCCACAACCGCCTGGCCACTTCCACACCGTCGCCCCAGCGCGAGACGTCCAGCCAGACGAAGAAGCCGCCATCGGGCCGCTTGTAGTGGAAGGACGGCCCCAGAATGACTTCCGCCGCATCGAACTTGGCGTTGTAGAGGCGACGGTTCTCCTCCACGTGCGTCTCGTCGGAAAGGGCGGCGACGGCCACGGCCTGCGTGGGCATCGGCACCTGCGGCGCGGCCGAATTGCGGAATGTCGTCCATTCCGCAATGAAGGCCGGGTCTCCGGCTGCAAACCCGCAGCGCAGGCCCGCCAGATTGGAGCGCTTGGACAGCGAATTGAAGGCGATGATGTTGGAGATATCCCCGCCAAGCCCGCGTGCCGCCTGCAAAACGCCCGGCGGCGGGGTGTCGCGATAGATCTCCGAATAGCATTTGCCCGCAAAGACATAGAAGCGATGCTTCCGGGCTAGCTCGATCAGCTTGCACCAGTAGTCGAGCGGCGCGACCGCCCCTTGCGGGTTGGCGGGCGAGGCGAAATAGAACGCGACCGTTCGATCGAGCAGCTCAGGAGCGAGCGCATCGAGATCGGGCAGGAAGCCTGTTTCGGCCGGCGCGCCCAGATAAACGACCTCGGCCTTCGCTTTCGCCGCTCCCAGCGAATAGGGGTGGTAGTAGGGATTGGGCAGCAGGATCGCCGGATTGTCCTTGGCTATCGGCAGGATACATGTGTCGGGATCGATCATCCCGCCCAGCCGATAGCGCCGGTTGAGCCATTGGGCCGCGGCCTTGCGGAAATCTTCGGTTCCGCGAATGGGCGGATAGCGTCGGAAATCGTCCAGATTGGCGTTGAGCACCGGCCCGACGAAGGGCCGCAGCGCATGTCGCGACTCGCCGACGGTGAGCACGATCGACTCCTGACCGGGGTCTAAACTGGCAAGAAGGGCATTGAGGCGCTGAAAGGCGGTGGCCGATTCGGGATCGCGCGTGCGCGAGGACGTGGCCTTTGCTGGTTTCATGGATGAACCGGGACGCAAGTGTTGAACGATAGGCCCAACGCTAGCCCGGAGTGGTTAAACCCGCATTAACCGAGGGCGAGAGCGGGAGGGAGATGGAGCGGCTTGGCTCCCATTTCCCTTCCCCCACAACCTAAAGCAACGTCTCCACATCACCTTCTCCCTCACTCCCGCGGCGGCGTTGGGGCTTGGCGGTGGCAGTGCGGCGGAAGGCCCAGGTGACGTCGGCGCGGTGGCGCAGGCGTTCGTGGATGACGATCTGTTCGGTGTGGCGATGGCCGTGCACGTCGGAGAGGTATATCGATTCCTCCAGCGAAACCTGACAGTCCGGCGCGGTGAATTCCCACGCCTCGCCGTCCGCGCACATCACAAGAACCGCTCCACCGCCACGCACGAGGCTTGCCTTGACGGCCGGGTGCAGATGAAAGCGCACAACGTAGCGGTCCTGATCGCTGGCAGGCGGCGTGCCGACGGGCTCCAGCTTGTCGCGTCCCTCCAGCACGGAGCCGTCCCGCGATAGGCGAATGCCGCGTTCATGGCGCACGTGCTGGGCCGCGTAGCCGTTGTGGCTGGCGTTGATGTGAATGCCGCCATCATCCTCTTCGCGCATCACCGGCACGACCGTCGGACCGGAGACGATCAGCGGCCCGAGCCAGTGGGCGAACGGGTCGCCAGCCAAGAAGCGGCAGGAGGAGGTGGAATTGAATTCCAGCGTGGAGTGAGCGGCGGTGGATCGCGCCACCCTGCGCCAGGTTTCGTGCCCCTTGCCCGATACCCCGCAATTGACCACCAGCAGGTTGCGTCCCGACGACATCTCTAAGCTCAGGCACCCCGCATGGGCCGACTGGCTGAGGGAAGGGGGCGGTGAATGGCCGGTATCCATCACCACAAGCGTGTCTTCGGCAACCAGGCGCTGATAACCGGAATGGGCGGCATCGGAGGGCGGTGTGCCGCGCGCATCGTCATAGGCAAGAACGGTTGCCACCAGATCGCCGGAGGTGGCGCCCATGCCGTTGAAATGGGCGAACGAGCCGCCTCCCATCCGGAAAAACCGGATCATCGGCATCATCCGGTCGACAGCATCCATCATCGCCTGGCTGGGCGGCAGACCCTGGCTGGTGAAGGTCTGGCGAACGGGCAGAAGATCGGCCAGAACTTCCAGAACCGCTCCCGGATTGCGCGAGATATGACCGCCGTCGGGCAGAATCTGGCGAGTCAGTTCGTGGTCCAGCTTCTTCAGGCTGTGGCGGGCAAAACGGCCCTGACCCGACATGGAAATGGACGCGGCCGCCACGGCCATGGTGGCGAGCAGGCGGGGCATGCCGTCCGGCGTCTCGTTCACCGTCTTGCGCAGGTAGCGCACCTGACGGGCGAGCGATTTCAGAAACCGGCGGTAGAAGTCGCGGTCGCAGTTTTCCAGCAGAAGCGGCGACTGGGAAAGCCAGGACAGCACGCGACGTGCGACAACGCCCGACTCCCACGCGATCGGATGCCGTCGTCCGACGAGACGGATCCATTCGTCGATCAGCGCGCGCGCATTGGAGCGCGCCATGGCGGTTTCCGCGGCGCGCAGATGGCACAGCCAGCCGAAACCGTGCAGAGCACGCGCCCAGTCCGGCGAGGGCGGCGTGATCTCGAAGGGCGATTGCCCGCCCACTTCCACGAAATGTCCGGAGAAAACGAAACGGCCTGCGTAAATATCGACGGCGATGGTCGGATCAGCGGTGTGCAGGTCCTGCGGTGCGATCAGCAGGCGCGTGGGCACCGCATTGAAAGGCGCGAGCGCTGAGGCCGGGCCTCCATGCACCCAGCGCAAAAACGCGCACCAGCCATGGGAGGCCACCAGCCGCCACATCCGTGCTTGATCGGACATGGATTCAAGCGCCATCATCGAGCCGCCTCCAGCCACCTTCTCCAACAATGCCGGTATTCCATGCGATTCTGCGACGCTTCCGCCAGTACTGCCGTAGGGAATACAATCGAGTAGCCGCTACCGCCATTGTTTAAAAGTAAAGTCATCACATTAAATTACACTTAACCATATCGGGTGTTGAGGCGCGCAAGGGCACGGTGGAAAAGAAGCGGGAGGTGCGGGGCGAACGGGAGAGGGAGCGGCTACGCCGCAGACCACCCCGAATGAGCAGCAAGGGGAGAGTTGTAACCACACGCCAATATCGAGCGAGGGTCGCTCGGTGCCCACGTTTGGTTACAAGCTTGCCAAGAGTTCCCTCATTCCGGAAAAGTGAGGCGCAAGCCGAACGCTGGTCCGGAATTCAGAAATCAGTGGCGCAAAAGCGCCGTCGTTTTTCTTCCGACTTTCTACTCCATCCGACGCAGCCGACAGGCGAAGAACCCGTCGAGCCCGCCCATGCGCGGTGTCTCGGAGAGTCAGTGGCAGGGCAGGGTGCGAAGATCTCCGGCCGGTGTCACCAGCCCGTCGAGCTCGGTAATCTCATCGGCGGCGATCGGCACGCGTTCCACGCTGGGCACGTCCGTCAGCAGAGCCTCGATCTGGCGTTCGCCCCCTTCCGGCTCCAGCGAGCAGGTGCAATAGACCATCACTCCGCCGGGCTTCAGCCAGCCGAGCGCACGGCGCAGGAAACGGGCCTGAATCTCGGAAAGCGTGACGATATCCGCCTCGCGTTCCGACCAGGGCATGTCCGGGTGACAGCGCGCGGTGCCGGTTGCCGAGCACGGCGCATCGAGCAGGATCGAGTCGAACGTCTCGCCCTGTTCCCAGACGCCGAGATCGGCGGTGCGCACCTCCATCGAAAGCCCGAGCCGCTCCATGTTCTGAGAGACACGCTTCAGTCTGTTCGGCGAGATGTCGACCGCAGTCACCTTCGCGCCCGCTGCAGCCAGTTGCGCGGTCTTGCCGCCCGGCGTAGCACAGAGATCGGCAACGTTGAGACCTGCCACATCGCCCAGAAGTTGGGTGGGAAGGGCGGCGGCTGCATCCTGCACCCACCAGGCGCCTGTCTCGAAACCGGCGAGATCTTCCACCCGGCCCGCTTCCGCAATCCGCAGCGAGCCCGTCGGCAAAACCGTGGCGCCGAGCTTTTCCGCCCAGGCAGCAGCATCCTCGGCGGGCTTCAGGGTGATATCGAGCCCTGGCTCGGCCATATGGGCGGCGGCGATGGCGCGGGCCGTCTCCTCGCCGTAGGCCGCGCTCCAGCGCGCAAACAGCCAGTCGAGCGCATTGAGGCGAACCGCATCCTGAGGGGCTAGAAACGCCTCGCGTTCACGGATCAGACGGTGCAGCACGGCATTGATCAGCCCCTTGTAGGGCTGCGCCTTGCGCTCAGCGCTTGCTTCGTCCACCGCCAGCGAGACGGCGGCATGGCCGGCGACATCCAGAAATAGGATCTCCACGATGGCGACGTGGAGAATGTCCTCCACCCGGTCGGTCTTTTCCGGAATGGGACGGTCGAGCAGCCGGGTCAGCATCTCGGCGATCTGCCCGCGATGGTGCAGCGCCACGCCGACGATGGCGCGCACCAGCGCCCGGTCATTGGCCGCAAGCTCGCGGTAAAAGTTGTTGCCGTGCTCGGTGTCGAATTCGGCCGCCAGCATGCGGCGCGAATGGACCACCTTGCCAAGAATATCGACGGCTGCACGCCGCGTCGCCAGACCCGGCACCGGCTTGCGGGCTGGCCTGCCTTGCGGCGCACCCGTTTTGCGGTCGCCAGTCTTGCCCGAGTGGCGAGCCTGCTTCGGCTTGCCGGAAGAGGAGTTCTTGTTTTCGGCGCGCGCGTTCCTGTTCGGGCGGGCGCCGTTTCCGGAATTGTTAGTCGTCCGGCCGTTCCGGCCGCTCACTTGGCCATGTTCGTTTTATTGTCCGTAGCTTGTCTCGTCTCTCAGCCCCAAGGGCTTGCGCGGGCGATCGTCCGTGTCATCCGGCAGACGGCCCCAGGGGCCCGGCATGCCGCCGCCGCTCTTGCGGGGGCGGCTGTCGCGCGAGGCGGTGAAGCCCGCAGGCGCCATCGGCTTCACGCCGCCGTGGCGGCCCATCTCGCGGTCGATTTCGCGTAGCGCCGCAATGCGGTTCTCCGTCGAGGGGTGAGTTGCAAAGAGGTCGTCCATCTTCTCGCCCGATAGCGGGTTGATGATGAACATGTGCGCGGTCGCCGGTGTCGCCTCGGCTTCTGGATTGCGCACATGTACCACACCGTTCGAGATCTTGGAAAGGGCGGAGGCGAGCGCCATCGGCTTGCCGCTGATTTCCGCACCTCCCCGGTCGGCCGCGTATTCGCGCGTTCGGCTGATCGCCATCTGCACCATCATGGCCGCCAGAGGCGCAACGATTATCGCCACCAGAACGCCGACGAAACCGAACGGGTTGTTGCGGTTGCTGCCGAAGAAGAAGGCGAAGTTGCCGAGCATCGAGATCGCACCGGCAAAGGTCGCGGTGATGGTCATGGTCAGCGTGTCGCGCTTCTTCACATGCGTCAGCTCGTGCGCCATAACGCCCGCGACTTCGTCCGCGTTCAGCATGCGCAGCAGGCCGGTTGTTGCGGCGACGGCGGCGTTTTGAGGATTGCGGCCGGTGGCAAAGGCGTTCGGCTGCTGATTGTTGATGATGTAGACCTTCGGCATCGGCAGATTGGCGTTGCGCGCCAGCTGTTCCACGATCCGGTAGAACTTCGGTGCGGTGCGCGCATCCACCTCCTGCGCGTTGTGCATGCGCAAAACCATCTTGTCGGCGTTCCAGTAGCCGAAGGCGTTCATGGCGAGCGCGATTATGAAGGCGATCGTCATGCCGCCGGTGCCTCCGATCACGAATCCCACGCCCATGAACAGTGCCGTCATGCCGGCAAGCAGCATCGCGGTGCGGATATAGTTCATCGTTTCGGGTTTCCGAATTGTTGCATGGATGCCGGTGGCAGGAGGCTGCAACCGGCATGAACCTACGCTATATAATGGGAACGCGACCGCGCCGCCGCAAGTCTGGCAGTGCTCCCGCATAAGCGGAAAGCCGAGCCAAGGAAAGCCGTTTTCGACGATGAGCGACCAGAAATCCAACGCTTCTGGCGCCCCCGACGCCCCCCAGAACGCCACGCTTGAGAATGATGTCGCAGGCGTGGACGAAATCGGAAACTGCGCCACGGAAATTCGCAAGGCCGGAGATTGGGAGGGCGAAAGGCAAGCCCCGCGCCGCCGCTTCGAGGACCTGCCTCCCGCCGCCCAGCGCGCCCTGATGGAGGCGGAGGAACGCCGCCACAACGCCAAGCCGCTGAACCTGCCCAAGGAGATCAACGGCCGCAAGGGCCCGGAACCCACCCGCTACGGCGACTGGGAAAAGAAGGGCATCGCGAGCGATTTCTGAGGGGAGCAGGCGAGAGCCGGAGTCGGTCGGGGGGCACGTTTTGCCCGAGAATGTTATCCCCGCGCAGGCGGGGATCCAGTAACCCCAGGATCGGGTTGTCGCGCACAAACCGCATACGCCTCTGGAATGCTGGATCCCCGCCTGCGCGGGGATGACAACCGGTGCAATTGGCGCAAAGTACGGGCAATCGGATTGAAAGGCCGTGATGCCAGGTTGCGCCCCTCCGAGCCCCCCATTTTAACGCCATCGTCGCAAAGCCCGTAAAGCTGCCTTCCGGACTCAGCGCATTCGTGTTAGAGCGCGGCCAATCCCGTTCCCGCAGTACTCTTTATCACGAGGCTTCTTTCATGACCGTCGTGTCCAAAACCGTTCCCGTTCCTGAACTGGTGAACGTCAAGTGCGCGCTTCTTTCCGTCTCCGACAAGACCGGGTTGATCGATTTCGCCCGAGCGCTGTCGCAAAAGGGTATCGAACTCGTCTCAACCGGTGGAACGCGCAAGGCGATCGCCGAGGCCGGTATCCCGGTCATCGATATCTCGGAAGTGACTGGTTTTCCCGAGATCATGGACGGTCGCGTGAAGACGCTGCACCCGAAGGTCCACGGCGGTCTGCTCGCCATTCGCGACGACGCCGACCACGCCAAGGCGATGACGGATCACGGCATCGAGGGCATCGACCTGCTGGTCGTCAACCTCTATCCCTTCGAGGAGACTGTGGCGGCAGGTGCCGATGCGGCGACCGTGATCGAGAACATCGATATTGGCGGCCCGGCCATGATCCGCGCCGGTGCCAAGAACCAAGCCTACGTTTCGGTCGTGGTCGATCCTGCCGACTATTCCAAGGTGCTGGAAGCGCTTGAGGCCAATGGCGGACAGATGCCTCTGGCCGTTCGCCGCAAGCTCGCCGCCAAGGCCTATGCCCGCACCGGTGCCTATGACGCAGCCGTTTCCGGCTGGTTCGCCGAGCAGCTCGACGACGTGACCCCTGACTACCGCGTCTTCGGTGGCAAGCTGGCGGAGATCATGCGCTACGGCGAGAACCCGCACCAGAAGGCGGGCTTCTACAAGACCGGCGACAACCGTCCCGGCGTCGCCACCGCCCGTCAGCTTCAGGGCAAGCAGCTCTCCTACAACAACATCAACGACACCGACGCCGCTTTCGAGATGGTGGCGGAGTTCGATCCCGCTCGCACCGCGGCCGTTGCCATCATCAAGCACGCCAACCCCTGCGGCGTGGCGGAGGGCTCCTCGCTGGTTGACGCCTACAAGAAGGCGCTGGCCTGCGATCCGGTCTCCGCTTTCGGTGGCATTGTCGCGCTGAACGGCAAGCTGGGCGAGGCCGCCGCCGCCGAGATCACCAAGATCTTCACCGAGGTGATCATCGCCCCCGATGCGGACGAGGCGGCGATCGAGCTGGTCAAGAAGAAGAACCTGCGCCTGCTGCTGACCGGCGGTCTGCTGGATCCGAAGGCGGCCGGGGTGTTCTTCAAGTCGGTTTCCGGCGGTCTGCTGGTGCAGGCCCGCGATAATGGCAGCGTCGACGACGTCGACCTGAAGGTCGTCACCAAGCGTGCGCCCACCGAGCAGGAACTGGCCGATCTGAAGTTCGCCTTCCGCGTCGCCAAGCACGTCAAGTCGAACGCCATCGTCTACGTCAAGGACGGGGCAACGGTCGGCGTCGGTGCAGGCCAGATGAGCCGGGTGGACTCAACCCGCATCGCCGCGTACAAGGCCGAGGACGCGGCCAAGGCAGCCGGGCTCGCCGAGCCGCTCACCAAGGGCTGCGTGGTGGCCTCGGACGCCTTCTTCCCCTTCGCCGACGGCTTGCTGTCTGCGGCGGAAGCCGGTGCCACGGCCGTGATCCAGCCGGGCGGCTCGATCCGCGACGATGAGGTCATCAAGGCTGCCGACGAGGCGGACCTTGCCATGGTGCTGACGGGCATGCGCCACTTCCGCCACTGATCGACGGTACAGCGCTAATGAAAAGAAAGGGTCGGCTTGTCCGGCCCTTTTTCTTTGCTTGGCCCATCCTTCGAGATGCCCGCTAACGCGGGCTTCTCAGTACCTGGCCAGGAAATGGTATAGGGTTGTGTGTCCTTGAATTCTCCCAGTCATCCCGGGCTCCGACCCGGGATCCATGCCGCGATGCATCCATGCGGGAGGAGGTTGAAACGGCGAAAGAACTTACCCCTCCCGTGCTGATGGATCACGGCATGGATTGCCGGTCGGAGCCGGTAATGACGCGGAGAGTTCAGACCAAAGAACAGACGACCATTCCGGGCGAGACACTGAAGAGTCGTCGCGGACGCCGTTTCGGAGGATGGGCTTCATCGCGAAACCGCGCCACTCATTCAACAACGCGGCCCCGAAACAAGAGTAAGGTCAGTTCGGGCAAAGATGTCCCGTCTTGGCAAGGCATTTCTGCTGGCGGGCGGGCTCGCCCCAGAAAGCCTTGTGGAACGGTAGGTTCGGGTTGTAGTGGACCTTAGCCGTGGCGCGCCCGTCCGGTGTGTTGTAGTTACCGGCCTTCTTCGCCTTTTCGCACCGTTCGCGCTGCTCTGGCTTTGAGGGCTTTGCGGCTTCGGCGGGCACGTTGTGAACAGCGGTGGAGGCGATCATGATCGCTGCAATCAGGCGGACGGTTCGCACGGCAAATCCCTTCACGGAATCAAAAAATATAGTGCGATGAAGCGTGTTCGGTAAATGACGTAAAGTCAAATCGGATGTCCGGGCGTGGGCGGAACGGAGAATATCCGGACAACAAAGCCGCCGACCTCACGGTCGGCGGCTTTGTTGTTTCAAATCGAATGAACGGCTTCGCCTGTCTCAGAACTTGTAGGAGAAGCGGGCCGAACCTTCGTTCTGCATCGCGTTTGCGGAGAACTGACAGGAATAGTCGATGCTGAGCGAGGTGTCTTCGGTGAGCTTGAAGTCGATGCCCGCGCCCACCAGCGCCACGTCCTCGTCGATTGGTGCGCCGTCGACCTGGAAGGCCGTGCCGCCCGAAAGACTGTTGGTCGTCACCGGGGTGGTGTCGCCGAAGGCATGCCACCAGCCGGCCATGGCCGACAACCGCAGAGCCTTGCCTTGGATATCGACGTTCGTGGAGGCTCGAAGCCCCAGCGTCGTGTAGGTGAGCTCGGAGGTCGCATCCTCAACGGTCAGGGCAGCCGCCCCACCGCTCTCGGTGTAGCCGTCGGTGTCGAGGTTGATGTAGTTGATGTCGGCATAGGGCATCAGCTCCACGGCCTTTTCCTTCATCTTCAGATCGAACGCATAACCGAGTTCGCCGAAGAACTGATAGGAGCGGGCGTCCGTGTCGCCGGAAAGATGCTCGGAAAAGGCGCCGAAGGCGACGTTGCGGTCGGTGTCGATGTCATGCCAGGCAAAGCCGCCGCCGCCCGACAGCCGGAAGACGCGGAACTGGGTGCCTGCATAGGCGCCGATCTAGTAGGCGTCGTCGGAAGAAGACGACCCGACGCTGTCGGCATTGTATTCGCCGTGCTGGTAGCCCGCGAAGACGCCGAAGCAGGTCTCGCCCATGGCCGCGTCCGCACCGACCATCACATCGGCAGCAGAGGTGTCGAGCGAGGCCGTGTTGGCGGTTGTGTCGACGGAACCGACCGAGCCATAGGCTCGCATCCAGGTGGTGTAGTAGATGGCAATCTCAGCCGCCGCGCCGTGGGTGGCGATCTGCATGCTGGGCAGGATCTCGCCGGAGGCGTCGAACGCCTGGTTGACGCGGCCTTCGATGGTGGCGCCGACGAGGGTGGCGTTCTGCGAGATGGCACCCTGCGTGGAGGCGGCGTGCTCGCCGTCGACCTGATTGTAGGCGTTGCGCGCTCCGCTCTCGCTGAGCGTCAGGATGGCGGCATAGACGTCGTTGTCATGATCGCTGTAGTCAAGCGCGGTCGCGACCGACTTCTGGTTCTTCGTGTTCGCCACATCCTCGAGGGTCGTGTCATTGCGCGACACGTTGAGCACGACGGAGCTGGAGCTGGAGTAGTCGAGCGAAAGATCGAGGAAGGCGTAGAGGCTCTCGGAGATCGAGGAGATATCGTCGAACGTTCCGGTATATCCACCCGTTGCGGTCAGGATGGTGAAGTCCAGCGAGGTCCCGTTCTCGAAGCCGCTTTCGGTCAGGGTGTCGCCGTCGAGGTAGATCACGGGCATGACCGTACCAGACAGCGAGGCAGTGCCCGTAACCGAGATCAGAGAAGACGTCCAGTCGATGTCGCTGGTCTGCTGATTGGTCGTGCCGACCACGTAGACCTGCAGGGTGCTTCCGCTTTCCAGAGTTAAGGTTGCCGGTGATCGACAGGGTGTGGCCGCTGGAAAAATCCGAGAGATCCTCGAAGATAGCGGAAAAGAGGGCGTGGTCTTCGACCGTCACATCGCCGGTAATTGTCGCATCGCCATAGGAGCTCAATACGCCAAATGAGCCGACGGTGACGCCGCTTGTCGCGACAAGTGTGGCGCCATCCTTAAGAAAAAGCTCCGAATAGCCGTTGCCGTTCGAGGAAACCGAAATCGTGCCGGCCGAAGTGCTGGTGTTGCTGCCAAGGTAGACAATGGCGCCGTATTCCACGGCGAGGGACAATAGGGTGCTTGATGTGCCGCCGTTGAGATCGATCTCGCCTTTGCCTGTCACGGTCAGGCCGCCGGTGCCGGTGATGGTACTGGAAATCGTGACGGTCGAGCTGTAATTGCCGCCGGACGTGAAGTCGATCGTGGAGGATGTACCTGTCGTGACGTTGACGGTGTTCGGCCAGGTGAGGTCAATGTCGTTTCTGACCTTGAGTGTGTCCCCTGACAGGGTGAGGGTGGACGACGTGTCGCCAAGCGACGTGGCGGAGGTGATTGCCACGGTGCCGGACGTCAGCGTGACGCCGCCGGTGAAGGAGTTGTCGCCCGAAAGCGTCACCGTGTGGCCGTCGGAATCGATCTCCAGCGCACCGTCGCCGGTGAGAGTGGAGCCTGATGCTGAGTCGAGCGTCGTCGTGCCGGTCTCCACGTCGATTGCATAGCCGGTGACGGTTGTGCCGTCACTGTCATAGCCGCCCGAGATCGTGCCGTTATTGGTGATCGTGATGGTGCCGTTGGCCAGAATGCCGGCACCGCCTGTTCCGTCTGAGCCGTCGTCGGCTGAATTCGGAGTACGCGGGGCCGCCGTGTTGCCGTCAATACTCACACTTAAGGTGGAGCCGTCGTCGCCGTCGGTGCCGGCTTCGCCTCCTGCAAAGGCCGGGACGGCGGCGAGCGTCAGTGCCAAGACGGCGGCACTGGCGAGCAGCGCGCTACGGCGCAGGCTTCCGGTCCAGCGCGTGATCGACAAAGCCGCGGCTCGCTTGTGAAAGATGAAGGTGTGCGGTGAACTGTCACGTGCCTGCTTCCCCAGCAGGGCCGTTTTTCGGCGATCACGAAGGGTGGCATGCGCGTTTCCTGTAGCCGGACACCCGCAGGGCGCCGGCCTGGTAATTCAGTCCCCTCAACGTGATCGCTCATTTGGACCTGGCGCCGAATACTTCGCTCGCAAATTTGGCCCGAGGTTGAATCGACTACGTATGACTTAATTCCAAAAAATCTCTAAAACTTCAATTTGAAATATTATATTTTCAAAATAAATATCGAATAAATTGAACAAAATATAAGATATTTCAAATAATATATATTTTATTTATATAATTAATATTTTAAGATAATAGGGGAATGAAAATATATAATATATAATATAATAAATTAGCTGTTTAATTATGATGTATTGGCCGGTTAGGTCGACCAAATAAGAAGCCGAAATAGTCGGCTTTCAGGGGCTTGTCGTCGGTAGAACAAGGTGCTTCATCCGTCTGTTACGGATCTTGCGGTCCCGGGGCGCCTTTAACGCGGCGTTATTCCTTAAGGGCACGGGATTGGCGGCGCTCGTGTCATTGCGGCAAATTCAGCCGGTATCACACCGCCGCTAAACTGCGGCGCTGTTGGAGGAAATCAAGATGTAAGATCTTACATCTGGCCCGAGAGCGCTGATTACTTTCTGTTGCTGAATCTCGGATCCGGCGAACCGGGCTGCGGGGTGTTGAGACCGCGCCCGTGATTTGCGCATCACTCGCCCGTTGCCCGCATGGCAGGGACTTTCGCCAGAAGCAGCGCTCCCAGTGCGAACAACACGATGATCGCCGAGATGCCGACGCGCTGACTGCCCGAAAACGCGGTGAGCGCGGCAACCGTCAACGGCTCGACAAAGCTCGTCGCCTTGCCCGCCAGCGCATAGAGATCGAAGATTTCAGTGATCCTGCAGGGTGGGCTCAGATTAATGAGCAATGTGCACGAGGCCGTCTGCAAGGGCACCGCGGCCGCCCCGATAAAGCCGCCGAGCACCAGATAGAGCAGCTCCGGCACGGAGCCGAACAGCGCCCCCGGAGCGGGCGGTGCGACGTCGATCACGAACAGGATCGTGTCGCGGTCGATGGAAACGATGGCCGCGCAGCACATCGACAGGATGGCGATGGCCCCGATCAGCACCGGCCGTGGGCCGAACCTGTCATCGAGAAATCCGCCCACGAGCGCCCCGGCCGTTCCCGTCACCGTCAGCAGGATGCCGAAAAGTTCGATTTGCAAGGCCTGCCAGCCGAGTTGCCCGGCCGCGAAAGTGCCGCCGAAGGCAAAAAGCGCGGTCAGCGCACCGCGATAGGCCATGGAGGCTGCGAGAAAAAGCCAGATGGTCTTTTCCTTGCGCGCATGGGCGAGGCTTTTGCGCAGGGAGGAAAGCCCCAATCCCACAGCGCGCGTAACCTGCATCTTGCGTGACGTGTCGGGGACGAAGACGAAGGGCGGCAGCACGAAGACGAGATACCAGATTGTGGTCATCGGTCCGGAGGACCGATCGCCTGCATGCGTTGCGGGATCAAGCCCGAGAATGGGCGCAAATCCGAGGATCGTGCGCCCCGTCTGCGTGTCGGCTGCCAGAAATCCCAGCACGACGACGAGACTGACGAACCCGCCCAGATAGTCCATTGCCCAGCCGATGCCGGAAAGTTGTCCGAGCTGCTTGGGGCTCATGAGATCGGGCATCATGGCGTTGGTGAAGACGGTTGCGAATTCAGCCCCGAGCGTTGCCAGCCCATAGGCCGCGAGTGCGATGGAAACAGCGCCGGTGTTTCGGGAGCCGCCAACCATAGGGCGCCCGCGCCCGCAATCAGCATGAGAGAAAAGACGGCGATCCAGGGTTCCGACGCCCCGCCGCATCGGCCATTGCCCCAAGCATGGGCGAGGCGAGCGCAATGACGAGCCCCACGCCGCCTGCCGCATATCCCCAAAGGCTCTGGCCCTGTGCCGGGTCGGCGGCCAGATGGCTCGCGAAATAGGGCGCAAAGACGAAGGTGGTGATCAGCGTGAAATAGGGCTGCGCCGCCCAGTCGAACAACACCCACGAGACGAGGGCGGCGAAGGAGGCGGTTCGGGCGGGAGGGCGAGGCACTGGCGGAATGACGGTCAGGGCGCGGGCTCCGGAACAGGATCACGTAACAATATTCCTCAACGTTGTGTAAGTGCGAGGAAAGGAACGTGAATGGACTTCTTAGGGGTGGAAAAGAGAGGATTTATATAATATATAAAATATTTTGTATAAATACGATGTATATTTTTTTAAGGAATGGTTGAAAGTGGTATTTTTCTGTAATTAAAGCGTTGACCGACCTTTGGTCGGAGTTTCGGTAAATCCTGAGGAGCTATTTTAAAAAGAAATTGGAGGAGAAATCGATATGACGGGCTCGAGCAGTTATTCGAAATGGTCGATCTCCTGTAAGTCCGGAAGTTCCGGAAGTCCGGGGACTGCCCATGTCATGGTCGATGATTCCGACATGACAAGTGGGGCGGAAAAATTCTTTGCCAAGGGTGTTGCCTACAGCCCTATTCCTGCCGGGAGCAGCACCTATCTGTCGCAACTGGGCGACTGGTTTTACGACGTGCCCGGTATCACGGGGGCCTGGAGTCAGATCTGGGAACGCGACCTCCCCAAGATGAAGGCGACGGGCCTCAATGTCCTGAAAACCTATTTCTTCTGGCCGAAGGATCCGCCGTCATCCGACCAGATGACGAACTGGAAAACGATCGTCGGAGCGGAAAAGATCGCGAGTACGATGACTTTCTGAAGGCGGCGCGGAAGACCGGGCTCTACGTTCTGATCGGAGTGGCGCTCGATGCAGGAAACATCTTCGACAATGCCTCTCCCTCCAGCGCCAAGGACTATTACCTGTGGGTGTGTCAGGAGTTGGCGAAGCGATACGGCAGCAATCCGGCGGTGATGGGGTTCGTGCTGGGCAATGAGATGAACAACCCGACCCGGCTCCAGAGCGAGACTTTCTGGAGCATCAACGTCGAGTTCGTGAAGGAGGTCCGCAAGCATGCTCCCGGCAAGCTCATTTTGCAGGCGATGCAGAATGATGGCGACCTGTTCACCTACACTGTCGGGATCGGGAAGAATTCCGAGGCCTTGATCAAGAAATATGCGGATCACTACGACCTTTGGGTTGTGAATATCTTCGAAGGTAATAGCTTCGATACGTTCCTAGAACGCTTCAAGAAGCAGGTCTCGGAAAATGATTACATCCTCCCGATCATGTTTACCGAATACGGTGTTCCCGCCAGTGAAAACAAGACGGTGAACGGAGGTGAGACCGTCGTTGAGCTGAAGGACAACGCGAAGATCGTCGGGACGTATCTCTCCGAACTCTATACCAGCATGACCCAGAAAAAGTATCTGGGCTATTATTGCGGTGGGACCTATTTCGAATATTGCGACGAATGGTGGAAAGGCAACGGGACGGGGATCTGCGATCACACGACGCCATCCCAGAATGCTGCGCCCGATTTCCCGGGAGGCTCCTGGGAGTCTGCATGGTGGGGGCTTTATTCGATCGTCCCGACCGGAAGGACCTGCACTGACGGTCCTTGGGACGCCAGCACGAATGCTCCCTATCCTGCGGACACATTGGCTAACCGGCATGCTGTAACGGTCATGATGGGTCTGACCATTCCTTTCGGATACGTGGGCGGTTCCTGAGACGTGACCTCTGCATGAGGCGATCTTCCTCTCCCCGTTCCGGACAGGAGATCGGGGAGAGGCGGCGATGTTGAGGCGAAAAATGCCAGGAAAAGATATTAAATTATTTTTTAATCGACCTGATAGGTCTGTAAATTCAGGACGAATATATGGAATAAAGAGTGAGTCATATAGTAATTATTGTGATATATATGATTCTAGTGATGAATTGCTCGATGAATTACATGAGATTTTTAATAAGTCGGAGATGTCAGTATCGATATCTGTGCCAAGCTCAGAGGCTTTGCAACCAATAGCCAATGGGCCAATCGCTGAGAAAACGCTTCTAGATATGTTCGAAAAAGGTGCCGATGGTATCTGGCGCTTCAGGCATGGTGAAAGTGAAAAGCATGAATGCAAGGAAGTCTTTGGTTTCAAATATGCTGAAAAGTGGCTTCGGGCGGTAGCTGCACTTGCTAACAACGAGGGCGGCTATGTGGTGTTTGGGGTGACGGACAAAAAGTCAACGGTGGTAAGATCGATCCCGATATCCTTAGAGTTGTTGGTCTAACCAAGCTTGATTTTGAAAATGCGGACCCCGCAGACTTCAAAAAGCTAATCAAATCAACTTTTGATCCAACTCCTAAAGTCGAAACTGCTTTGGTTACTATCGAAGGTACTAAAGTCGGAATTATGTATGTTCACCAGCATGGTTCGCGTCCAATTATTGCAATAAAGGGCAATGGTGACCAAATCAAAGAAGGAGATATTTTTTTCCGTTATCCGGGGCAATCAGCTCGAATAAAATACAGTGATCTTCGCTCACTCCTTGACGAACGAGATCTCAGCTAGAGAGCAGATTCTCCCGATGGTGGAAAAGCTGCTTCGACTAGGGCCTCGTGATGCAATGATCGCGGACCTCGCAGGTGGCGTTCTGAGTGGGGAAAAGCATTCTATTGTCATTGGTGAAGATCTTCTGGACCGAATAAAATTTATTCGCGAGGGTGAGTTCAGTGAAAAATCAGGTGAAACCACCCTCAAGTTAGTTGGCGAAGTGCAAGCTATTAATGCTGCGACTGCTGTTCTGTATAAGGGATTCGCGACGACGGCCGATCTAAGCGCCGATTTTCTAGAGGAACGTTCGCCCTACGATCCCAAGGACTATATCCGATGTGCAGTCGAGGTCGGCAATGGGGCTTGGCTCCCGATGCACTTCTATGCCCAAAAAGCTAGTCTTAACCGTAAAGGTTTTGCAAACTTCATTAAATCGACAAAGGTAACCGCGAAAAGAAAAGAAACTTACGTGGCTCGTGCGCTTGGAACGAGCAGTGCTTTTCACAAGGCCAGCGGCGGTGCGCTTCCGGCGCTGGAGGAACTTAAAGGCGGGAAAATTCCATCTTTAGTCAACATTGACGAAGCCGCGAATGTAGATCGCGCGATTAGAAATCTCGAAACTAAGCCGCATATACCTTTAAAGAATCTCTTGAGTTTACTAAAGGATTGTTGGTCTGTCGTCGAGACAATAAAGCCGAACATTCTGGGTGTTTTAATAAAAGCCATAACCCAAGTCGATGAGTTGTATTTTTCGAGTAAAATTGAGGATTAGAGGTATAATAACATTATCTCTTACATCAAGTATGGGTTGTATATTATACGTAATATATATTCGGAATTTTGAGGTTTTTTTCTAAGTTTTAAATTATATTTAAAGGTGATCTGTTTGAATGTGACAAGTAGAAGAGATGTGGGCGCCAAGAAAATATCCGCCCCCTCCCCATCACCCCCGCGCCAAATCCGCCAGCAAGCTGGCTGCCACTGAAAACTTCGACACCGTCAGCGTGTCCGTTTCGGTGATTTCGGTCACCGCGCGGGTGGTGCGGTTGACGTCTTCACGTCTGGAGGCGACCCAGTGGTCCATTGCGCCTTCGATCTTGCCGTCGGCCGACTTCAGGACTTCCGCCGTGATCCGGCGATGGGCGACGGCCAGCGTGGAGCGGGCGCGGTCGAGGGCCAGGCCGTCGTAATAGTCGGAAATTCGCAGATCCTGCGCCAGCGCGTCGATGCGACCGATGCGGAAGGTGGAGGAGACGTCGAAGAACACCGGCGCCACCTCCTCCAGCGTGTGTTCGGCGTGTTCGGCGATCAGGATGATGTTCGGGATCATCACGTCAACGCCGAGCCGCGCGATGTGGTTGGCGAGCGAGGCGGGGACATCCGCATCCGTCCATTCGCGCGCCTGCTTGGCGATGCGCTTGCGTAAGGCGTCGGGCAGGATATCTGGCAGTTTCGGCGAAAGCCGTCCGATGCCTTCCTGGAAGCGGGCGATCACGTTCTCGATGCCGTCGGCAAACGAGACCTCTCGCAGGAACCAAACGGTCTGGTCGAGCACCAGATCCTGCACGGCGGAATAGAGTTCGAGCTGCGCCCGCCCAGGTACCTTGTTGTCCAGCTCGTCGATCTCGCCGTTCAGCGTGATCAGCCTGTAGGCGCCGCGCACCGCCGCAAAGGCTTGCGCGATTTGCGGCACGTCCGCCCCGGTCTGATCGCAGATGCGGGTGAGGAAGGTCGGTCCGCCGCGGTTGATGATGGAGTTGGCCAGCATCGTGGAGATGATGTCGCGGCGCAGCCGGTGGCCGGCGATCTCGTCGTGATAGGCGTCCTGCATCTCGCGCGGGAAATAGCGGAACAGTTCCTTGCCGAGATAGGCGTCGTCCGGCACGCCGGAGGCGAGCAGGCCGTCGTAGAGCGTGAGCTTGGCATAGGCGAGCAGCACGCCGATTTCCGGCCGCGTCAGGGCCGTGCCGATCTTGGCCATGTCTTCCAGTGTCAGGTCGTCGGGCAGCGTTTCCACCGTCCGGTCAAGCAGGTTGCGCGCCTCAAGCTGGCGTATCATGCGGGCCTGATAGCCGAAATCCTCCATCCCGCGCCTTTGCGCGAGCGAGATGGCGAGCGTCTGGAGATAGTTGTTGCGCAGGACGAGGGCTGCGACCTCGTCCGTCATGGCCGCCAACAGCGAGTTGCGGCTTTCCGTCGTCAACCGGCCGGAGCGCACCGCAGCACCCAGCGTGATCTTGATGTTGACCTCCATGTCGGAGGAGTTGACGCCCGCCGAATTGTCGATCGCATCGGAGTTGCAGCGCCCGCCCTTGCGCACGAACTCGATGCGCGCCTTCTGCGTGACGCCGAGATTGGCGCCTTCGCCGATGACCTTGCAGTTGAGTTCGGTCGCGGTGACGCGGATGGCGTCATTGGCGCGGTCGCCTGCATCCGCATCGGTTTCCGTGGTGGCGCGCACATAGGTGCCGATGCCGCCGAACCACAGGAGATCGGCGTTGGCGCGCAGGATGGCGCTCATCACCTCCGAGGGCGCGGCGCGCTGCTTGTTGAGCTTGAGGGTGGCCTGGATCTCCGGCGTCAGGTCGATCGATTTCGCCTGCCGGGGGAAGACGCCGCCGCCCTTGGAGATCTTGGAGGTGTCGTAGTCCTTCCACGAGGAGCGGCCCATATCGAACAGGCGCTTGCGCTCTTCCCAGGTGACGGCCGGGTCCGGATTGGGATCGATGAAGATGTCGCGATGGTCGAAGGCGGCGATCAGCCGGATCTGCTTCGACAGCAGCATGCCGTTGCCGAACACGTCGCCCGACATGTCGCCGACGCCGACAACGGTGAACGGTGTGGTCTGGATATCGATATCCATCTCGCGGAAGTGGCGCTTGACCGCCTCCCAGCCGCCGCGCGCGGTGATGCCCATCTTCTTGTGGTCGTAACCCGCCGATCCGCCGGAGGCGAAGGCATCGCCCAGCCAGAAGCCGTGCTCCTCCGAAATCGCATTGGCGGTGTCTGAGAAGGTTGCGGTGCCCTTGTCGGCGGCCACCACCAGATATGGATCTTCGGAATCGTGGCGGATGACGTTGGCGGGCGGAATGACCTTGTCACCGTCCAGATTGTCGGTGATGTCGAGCAGCGTGGAGACGAAGATCTTGTAGGCTGCGGTGCCTTCCGCGAAGATTTCCTCGCGCGTGCCGCCCGCGGGCAGCCATTTAGGCACGAAGCTACCCTTGGCGCCCACCGGCACGATGACCGCGTTCTTCACCTGCTGTGCCTTGACGAGACCCAGCACCTCGGTGCGGAAATCCTGCGGCCGGTCGGACCAGCGAAGCCCGCCGCGCGCCACCTTGCCGAAGCGCAGGTGCAGGCCTTCCACGCGCGGGCTGTAGACGAAGATCTCGCGGAAAGGTCGCGGCTCCGGCATGCCCTCGATGCGGTGCGGATCGACCTTGAAGGCGAAGATCGGGACGTCGTCGCCCTCCGGTTCGCGTTGGGCCGCGGGCTGGTGGAAATTGGTGCGCAGCATGGCGGAGATGACCGCCAGGAAATGGCGCAGGATGCGGTCGTCATCGAGGCTGGAGACATCGTCTAGTGAAGCCAGGATCTCGTGTTCGACGCGCGCCGCCGCCAGCGAGGTATCCTCGCCGGAATGCTCCGGATCGAAGCGGATATGAAACAACTCCACCAGCTTGGCGGCGGTCGCCGGATAGCGCCCGAGCGTGCCCCACATGTAGTCTTCGGAGTAGCGCACGCGGATCTGGCGCAGGTAGCGCGACAGCGCGCGCAGCATGGCGATATCGCGCCAGCCGAGATCGGCAGAGAGGACAAGGGCGTTGTAGCCGTCGCTTTCCGCCGCCCCGCTGCACACCGCGCGGAACAGAGCCTCCAGCCGCTGCATCAAGTGGTCATGCAGGTTGAGCGGCGCCTCGAAATGGGAATCTAGCGTCAGGTCGTGCAGGTAGGACATCGGTCCGTCGGCGGGCGTGATCCGGTAGGTCCGCTCGTTGATGACGCGAAAGCCCATGTTCTCCAGCATCGGCACGCGCGCCGACAGCGGGATCGGAGTTTCGTGGTGGTAGACCTTGAGCGAGACCCGGTGATCGCCGTCGCTGGTTCTGCGATAGAAGTCGATCGCGGTATGGTCGACCGGGTTGAGCCCCTCGATGATCGCGATATCGGCCAGCGCGGTCTCGGCGTCGAACGCCTCCTTGTAGCCGGCCTGGAAGGCATCGGCGTAGCGGCTGGCGACAATGCGGGCCTCTTCCGGATCGTAACGTGCTTCAAGGGCGGCCTGCAGATCGTCCGCCCAGGTGCGCACGATATCGGCGACCACGCCTTCCAGTTCCTCTCGGTCGGGATCGGGGGTGGTTCCATCATAATGGCCGATGATGAAGTGAACGCGAACCAGCGGGCCTTCCGGATAGGTCACGTACCAGGTGGAGACGCGGCCCTCGTAGACGCGGGCGAAATAGTCGCCGACGCGAATGCGCACGTCGGTGTTGTAGCGATCGCGCGGTAGGAAGGCGAGAATGGAGACGAAGCGGTCGAACTCGTCGCGGCGCGGCAGGATGCGGATGCGCGGACGTTCGAGAAGCTGGAGAATGGCTTCCGCGTTTTGGTAGAGCGTCTTGTCGTCGACTTGAAAAAGCTCGTCGCGCGGATAGGCTTCCAGAATGTTGGCCAGCGCCCGGCCGGAATGGCTGTGCGGATCGTACCCGGCCGTCGCCAGACAGCGCTCCACCTTGTGCCTGAGATAGGGGACCGTGCGCACGGACTTCGTATAGATGGTTGAGGCGAACAACCCCACGATGCGCAGTTCTCCGGCAAGCGAGCCGTCGGCCTCGAACAGCTTCACGCCGATATAGTCCATGTGCGCGCGGCGATGGACCTTGCTCTTGACGTTGGCCTTGGAAATGATCAGCGGCTGCGGCCTCAGCAGGAATTGCCGGATTTCTGGCGTCATCACCACGAATTCGCGCCCGCGGCGCAGGATGTAGACGCTGGGATCAGTGAGAACGCCGAGCCCCGTGCCGCTCTCGTGCTCCAGTTCACCGGTCTCTTCCCCGCCCTCGAAGCGATAGACGCGCATGCCGAGGAAGGTGAAATTGTCGTCGCTCAGCCAGTCGAGAAACTCGATCGCCTCCGCCAGATCCTCCTGCGGGACGCTCGGCGGCGGGCTTTTGCGGTAGCCGTCCACGGCTTGCGCCAGACGGTCGCGCATCGGCTTCCAGTCCTGCACGGCGAGCCGCACATCTGCCGCGACTTCGCCGAGGCGCTTGGTCAAATCCTCTTGCACATCCGCGGAGGCGATCCGCGAGACGTGGATATGGACGATGCTTTCCTTGGTGGCGCCGTCGCCGTCCTTTGCGTCCGGGAGCAGGGCGCCCGTCTCGTCGCGCACCGCCGTGTCGATCGGGTGGACCATCAGGTGGACGTCGAACCCGCTGTCCTGGACCTCGCTCATGATTGAGTCGACCAAGAAGGGCATGTTGTCGTTGATGACCTCGATCACCGTGACGTGGTGATGGCGGGTGGCTGAGGTTTCGAAATCCGGGTTGAAGACCTTGATATGCGGGGTTGGCGGGGGCCGGGTGGCGAAGGCCGCCCAAGAGGCGCGGGCGAAGGCGGCCAGCTCACCGGACGAATAGGCGACAATGTCTTCCGCCGCCGCGTGGGCAAAGAGCGCCGTGGCATATCGGGTGAGGGTCTGCCCGTCCGTGCCTGGGGAAAGCTCCTGACGCATCTCTTCGAGAAGCTGGCTTTTGCGCGTTTCCTTAGGATCCGTCATTGCAATTCCCTTCCTGGCAGCCGACGGCCCCGATTCCGTCGGCCTTGTGAGCGGCACGGGTGCGCAAGCATGTGCTCCTTGCGAAAGCCGGGTCAACCCGGTGGCGTATGCTAAGCCGCTGAATTGTAAAAAAATCACTCAACGTAACCGTGCCCGCCACGTCTCACTCTCCGCACGATTGCCGTAAGGTCGTTCTTTCGGCATGCTCGCCGTGCGGCGCAAGACGGAGGAATACGGAGAAGCTGGGCCGTACTGGGCAAACGCGACATGCGCGGCGACAAGGGGGAGGACCGTCCATGGCGACCGATATGAATGACAAGCACGATATGCGCGTGACTACGTTCGATCTCGACTCCGAGCCGGTGAGTGCGGATACGGCGCGTTATTTCGACAAGTGCGAGGAGAAGCTGGGGTTGGTGCCCAACGTCCTGAAATCCTATGCCTTCGACGACGTGAAGCTCAGGGCCTTCACCGACATGTACAACGATCTGATGCTGGGGGCGTCGGGGCTTTCCAAGCTGGAACGCGAGATGATCGCGGTTGCGGTCTCATCCGTGAACCGGTGCTTCTATTGCCTGACCGCGCACGGCGCGACGGTCAGGGATTATTCCTGCGACCCGAAGCTCGGCGAACTGATGGTGATGAATTACCGGGTCGCGGATCTGAGCGAGCGCCAGCGCGTCATGCTCGATTTCGCCGTCAAGCTGACCAAGCACCCGCACGAGATTCTCGAAGGTGATCGCCAGCGCCAGCGCGAAGCGGGATTTTCCGATCGCGACATCTGGGACATCGCGACCGTGACGGGCTTCTTCAACATGTCGAACCGCGTGGCGGTCGCCACCGATATGCGTCCGAACGACGAGTATCACGCCATGGCCCAGTGAGGAGCCTCGGGAGGAGGGGACTGATGCCTCTCCCCCGCCGCGGGCGCTCGGCCTCAGAAGTCGTGGCTAAGGCGTAAGCGGATGGGCTGGTTGCTGATGCCGTCCTGATCGAACGTCATGCCATATTCGAGCGATAGGCGGGTGACCTGGTCGATTGTCATGAGCTGCGCTCCGAACTCAACCGTGCCGGTATCCTTGGCATCCTCATCGGTCGTCAGGCTGTAGATGGTCGAGGTGGAGAGATAGGACAGGGCTAAGTCGCTGGCATCGGCGAACTCGTGGCTGTATTCGAAGCTCACATAAAGCTTGATGGTGCCCTGGGCGGTGGCGAACGCCGTCTCCACCCGGACGCCGATAGAGCCCGTGAGGGAATCCACCGTTTCATCGCCGTATTTGAGGTTGTAGGATCCACCGCCGGTTTCCGAATAGCTGTCGAGCCAACTGCGGGAGGCCTGCGCCTTGAGATAGGGAGCAACGGTCACACCGTGTAGGTCCTTTTCATACGTGGCCTGCAATGACGCAAACGTCTGACAGCCGGCGCGCGTGCCGTAGTCATAGTCCCCGGTCGAGGTCACATAGCGGGTGTTGTCGAGCGAGATCCCGCCGAAGCCCGCGATCGCATCGAGATAGAAGTCGGACAGTGCCTGGCAACTTGCATAGCCGGAGAGGCTGGCTCCAGAACCGTCGACCTTGGTGCCGTTGTCGGAGACGTCGGTATGGGTCCGGTTGACGCCGACCGCAAAGCCCGCAACGAGGTTCTTGGTGAGGCGGTAGTCAATGTCCGCGGACTGGGCCAGCGAGACGTGGTCCATCTCGTCGTCGCCGCCGGACAGCTCGCTGGTTCCTATGTCGATCGACCCGCCGCTCCACAGCGCCACGCGGCCGTGGCTGAACTGGCCGAACTCATTGGTGAAGGAGGGGGCGGAGGCCGCTTCGCCGTGGGTGGCGACAAAGCCGCCCATGCCGGGGGCATCCGTTTCGCCGGGGGGGTGGTCGGAGGCGGTCTCGAGCGTATCGTTCGTCTGGGAGATGCTCGCGCCGAAGTGGCTCTTGAGCGGTCCGCCGTGGTGGAGAGAACGCAGATGGCTGTTGATGTTCGACATCTGCTGGGTCGCAAATCTGCGCACCGTCGTGGCCTGTGCCGTCACCAGGCCGGTGACTTAGGCATCCTCGGTCGGATCCGGCAGGGCAGAGACGACCAGCGTCAGCGAGATGCTGGCATGGGAGCCGTTGGTATCGGTGACGGTCATGGTCAGTTCGGTGGAGCCGGCGGTCGTGGGCGTGCCGGACAGCGTCGTGCCGGAGAAGGAGAGGCCGTCAGGCAGATCCGCACCGCCCAGCTTGTAGTCATAGTCTCCGTTGCCGCCGGTCGCCACGAAGGTGACGCTGTAGGCGGAGTTGAGTGTGGCCGTGGGCAGGGACGACGGCGAGATCGTGAGGTCGGCGGACACGACGGTGAGGGCAAACTCGGCCGAGGCGGTGGAGTTGTTGCTGTCTTCCACCGCGACGGTGAAGGTCGAGGTGCCCACATGGGTCGGCGTACCGGTCAGCTTGCCGTCGTTGGACAGGGTCAGGCCGGTCGGCATGGTGCCGCTGTCGAGGCTGTAGGTATAGGTGCCCGATCCGCCGGTCGTGGAGAAGCTTGCCGAATAGGCGGTATTTGCCGTCGCCGTGCCGAGCGTTGCCGAGACGGTGAGCGTTGCCTCCTGAACTTCGAGGTAGAGCGTTGAGACGCCGGTGGAGCCGTAGCTGTCGGTGACGTTGATGGTGAAGGAATAGCAGCCGACTGCGGTCGGCGTGCCGGAGATGACGCCACTCGCAAGCTCAAGTCCGGCCGGCAGTTCACTGCCGGTGGCAAGCGCATAGGTATAGGTGTCCGATCCTCCTGTCGCACTCAGGGTCGTGGAATAGGTGGACCCGGCTGTTGCACTAGCAAGCGCGGTGTCGGAGATGGTGAGGGTGGCGGAGGAAACGGTCACCTCAAAGGACTCGGACCCTGTGGAGCCGTAGTCATCTTCCACGGTGACGATGAAGGAGAAGGTTCCGACCTCTTCGAGCGTACCGGACAGGGTTCCGGTGGTGCTGAAGGTCAGGCCCGTGGGAACTGTGCTGGAAGAGACAGTGTAGGTGTACCCACCGTCATCATATCCACCCGATGCGGAGAAGGTTGCAGAGACACTGTCACCGGCTGTGCCGTCGTCCAGATCGGATGCGCTCACCGTAACGTCTGCGGATGCAACCGTAATGGTGGTGATCAAGATACCGCTGTATCCCAGCGAATCTTCCGCTACTAGCCCGATAACGGAACTGCCCACTTCGGTCGAGGTGCCGGTGATGGTGCCATCGTCGGCCATCTCCAGACCGGTTGGCAGGGAGCCGGTCAGGATGGAGAAAGTGTAGCCGTCATCTTCGTCGCCGCCGCTGGCGGTTAAGGTGGAACTCGTGACCTCGGTGCCAGCCGTGAACGACCCGAGGCTGGAGGTTGAAACCGTGATGGTTGCGTAGTTGACCGTAAGCGTCAATTTCTCGGTAGCTGTGTCGCCGAGCCCGTCTGTCACTTCTACGGTGAAAGTGAAATCCCCGATCTCCGTCGCGGTGCCGGAAAGTGTGCCGTCACTGGCAAGCTCAATCCCATCGGGCAAGGTGCCTGAGTAAAGGGAGAAGTTATAGTAGCTGTCGCTATCACTAGCTGCGATCGTCGTGCTTTAGCTTTCGCCCATCGTGGCATCGGCGAGAGACGTCGTGGAGATCGAAACGGCGGCTTTGATAGTGTAACCGATGGCGACGTCGCATTAATCTCCATCATCATTATAATAGACGAGCGCGACAGCGTTGTCAAAACTGGAGCCCTCTGTGGTCGGTGTTCCGGAGATGCTTAGAGTACAGTCGCTGAACGTGACGGTGAGGCCGTCCAATCCTGACGTTTCTAGGGTATAAGAAGCAGAGCTGTTGTAGTCCGAATAGGTCGCTGAATAGGAGGTCGAGACGCCGACTTCCGCAGTCTCGGCAGCGGTCGTTATTCCTTTAAAGCCCGCGGATGCGGGCGCCGCCGGTAGAACTGCCAGAA
>NZ_JASJAV010000011.1 GCF_030066895.1 Breoghania sp.
CGCACAATGCGGCGAATGGCCTTGAACATGCGTGCCGCTTCGTCAAGCGTATCGGTTAGACTTGACCCTGCGGGATCATTACGCAGACCTTTGGAGGCGCGCGTATCCTCGGAGGAGCGCAGGTCTCGAGAGGTCGGATTGCGGGACGTCGTCACGGTAAAATTCCATATATCGTTTGAACTCTAATCGATATGCCTCTAACTATATCGCGTCAAACGAAATCGAGAGATGCCTGATCAACCATGTGCGGTATTTGCGGCGAGATTCACTTCGACGGTGCCCCGGCCTCCGCGGCCCGGCTGGAACGAATGACGGATGCCATGGCCTCGCTCGGGCCGAACGGTGCCAGCGTCGTGACGCGGGGTCCGGTGGGGCTCGGACACCGCCGTCTGAAGATTATCGATCTGTCGGAAAAGGCGGCCCAGCCCTTTGTCGATACCGCACTGGGTCTGACCATCGCCTTCAACGGCTGCATCTACAATTACCAGGAGCTGAAGGCCGAGCTTGAGGCCAAGGGCCACGTCTTCGCCTCCACCGGCGATACGGAAGTGATCCTGAAGGCTGGGCCCAGTGGGGCCCGGGTGCGGTGCCGAAGCTCCAGGGCATGTTCGCCTTCGCCATCCACGAGCGCGAGAGCGGCCGGGTGTCGCTGGTGCGCGACCGTTTCGGCATCAAGCCGCTCTATCTGGCGGAGAAGGGCAAGACCCTGCGCTTTGCCTCCACCCTGCCCGCACTGCTGGCAGCGGACGATGTGGACACCGACATCGATCCCACAGCCCTTCACCATTACATGACGTGGCACGCGGTCGTTCCCGCCCCGCGCACCATCCTGAAGGGCGTGCGCAAGCTGCCCACCGCCACGATCCGCGTGATCGAGCCGGACGGCACGTCGCGCGATCACACCTACTGGGAACCGACCTTCGTGCGCTCCGACGAAGACATGCGTCGATCGGCCGAGGAATGGCGCGACATGGTGCTGGATGCGCTGCGCCTGTCCGTCGACCGCCGCATGGTCGCCGACGTGCCGATCGGCGTGCTTTTGTCGGGCGGCGTGGACAGCTCCATGATCGTCGATCGTCGGCCTTCTGGCGGAGGCCGGACAGAAGGGGCTGACCACCTTCTCCATCGGATTTGAGGAAGCGCATGGCGAGAAGGGCGACGAGTTCGTCTATTCCGATCTCATCGCCAAGCACTACGGCACCGAGCACAACAAGATCTTCATCAAGTCCGACGAGATGATGGAGAACCTGCCGAAGGCGATTGCAGCCATGTCAGAGCCGATGGTCTCCTACGACAATATCGGCTTCTTCCTGCTGTCGCGCGAGGTCTCCAAGCACATCAAGGTGGTGCAGTCGGGTCAGGGGGCGGACGAGGTCTTCGGCGGCTATCACTGGTATCCGCCGCTGGCCGGTTCCATCGATCCGGTCGCCGATTATGCGGGCGCCTTCTTCGACCGTACCCACGAGCGACTTGCCCGCTACCTCCAGCCGCACGTGATGGCGAACCGCGACGAAAGCCTCGCCTTCGTGGAGGAGCATTTCGCCCGTCCCGGCGCGGACGATCCGGTCGACAAGGCGCTTCGGCTCGACACCAACCTCATGCTGGTGGATGACCCGGTCAAGCGCGTCGACAACATGACGATGGCCTGGGGGCTTGAGGCGCGGGTGCCCTTCCTCGATCACGAGCTGGTGGAACTGGCGGGCCGCATCCCGGCGCAGTTCAAACTCGATCAGGGCGGCAAGGGTGTGCTGAAGGAAGCTGCGCGCAAGGTGATCCCCTCCGAGGTCATCGACCGGCCGAAGGGCTACTTCCCGGTACCCGCCCTGAAATACATTCAGGGGTCTTACCTGGAGATGGTGCGCGACGCGCTCACCAACGAGAAGGCGCGCTCGCGCGGGCTTTTCCAGCAGGGTTATCTGGATGATCTCTTCGCCAATCCGACCGAGCACATCACCCGTCTGCGAGGATCGGAACTGTGGCAGGTAGCCCTTCTGGAGATGTGGCTGCAGGCACAGGGGGTCTGAGCATGACGGAGCAGGAAAAGACCGCAGCGGCGCGCCAAGGCCTCCTACCTACGATCACAGGCTGCGCCGCATGCGCGACCAGGGTCTAAAACCTCCGCTGGAAACGACGGAGATGCGCAAGAACGCCTCCATCGATTGCGGCTGAGGTCGGCTGATCTTCGCCGAGACCTTCGACAACCCGGATGAACTCGCCGCCACCTTGCGCGATGAAGGGCCGGACCGGCGCGACATCGCCTTCTACCGTGCGCGATCCGCATGTGCTGCTGGCTTGCGCCCCGCAGGAACTTTTTCTCGACCCCTCTCATACTTTTACCGGGTCGATCTCTCCACCTACCGGCCCGCACGGCGCATTCACAAGGGCTTCCACATCCGTCGACTTGCCATCGAGCAGGATGCCCAGGCCGTCAACGTCATCTACCAGTCGCGCCGCATGGTGCAGGTTCCGCCGGAATTCTTCTGGTCCAAGCGCTCCGCCCAGACGATCACCGTTCTGGTGGTGGAAGATGCGGAAACCGACGAGATCATCGGCACGGTCTACGGCGTCGACCACCGCCATGCCTCCGGCGATCCTGCAACGGCTGCTCGCTGTGGTGTCTGACGGTCGCTCCGCAGGCGCACCACGGCGGCATCGGCGAGGCACTCGTGCGTCACACCTGATCGAGCAGTCCCAGGCGCGCGGCTGCGCCGATCTCGATCTCTCCGTGATGCACGACAACGACCAGGCCATCGCGCTTTACGAAAAGCTCGGTTTCGAGCGCGTGCCCTTCTTCACGGTCAAGCGCAAGAACCCGATCAACGAGAAGTTCTACGCCGGTCCCACCACCGAGGAGGATCTGAACCCCTACGCCCAGATCATCGTCAACGAAGCGCAGCGGCACGGCATCCATGTGGAGGTGACCGATGCCGAGGGCGGCTTCTTCCACCTGACCTATGGCGGCCCCTCCATCCATTGCCGCGAGGCGTTGTCGGAATTCACCACCGGTGTGGCGGTCTCCATCTGCGACGACAAGGCCGTGACGCGCCGGGTGGTCAGCCATGCGGGCGTTCAGGTCCCGGCCCAGATCGAGATCGGGCTGGATGAACCGCTGGATGCGGCCGATGCATTCCTCAAGGAACACGGATCGGTGGTCGTCAAACCGGCGCGTGGCGAACAGGGGCGCGGCGTTGCCATCGATCTCTCTCCACCGAGGAAGAGGTTCACGGTGCGATCGAGAGCGCGTGCAAGCTCTGCGACCAGGTTATTCTGGAGGAATTCGTCGAGGGCAACGACCTGCGTCTCCTCGTCATCGATTACCGGGTGGTGGCCGCCGCCATGCGCCGTCCGCCGCTGGTGGTGGGCGACGGGGTTTCCACGATTGCGGAGCTGATCGCCAAGCAGAGCCGTCATCGTCAGGCGGCGACGGGCAGGGAATCCACCATTCCGGTCGATGAGGAAGCCGAACGCTGCCTTGCGGCGGCCGGTCATTCGCTCGACGAGGTTCTGGCGGAAGGCACCGACGTGATCGTGCGCTGCTCCGCCAACCTGCACACAGGCGGCACCATTCATAATGTGACCGGCGCGTGCACCCGGCGCTGATAGAGGCCGTGGTGAATGCCGCGCGCGCCATCGAGATCCCGGTCACCGGCATCGACCTGATGGTGAAAAGCCCGCGTCTGGCCGACTATCGCTTCATCGAGGCGAACGAACGCCCGGGGCTGGCCAACCACGAGCTGCAGCCGACGGCGGAACGTTTCGTCGACCTGCTGTTCCCGCTATCAATCCCGCAGGCAAGCCGCGAGGCACGGAGGAAATAAGGAGAGCAGGGAAGAGGCGTGGGGGAAAGGATCTTCGAGTGGCCCATCCTTCGACACGGGCCCTAACGGCCCTCCTCAGGATGACGTTATCGTGTTGTTGGCTCCCCAAAAATGCGAGCGACACATTCAACCTCATCCTGAGGAGCGGTCGCAGACCGCGTCTCGAAGGATGGACCACCTGAAAGGTCACCGCCGAAGCGCCCCTCCCCGGACCCCGCGATGGGAGCGGCAAAAGCCACACCCTAGCCGAAGCAGGGCATCTGCCCCATCATGACGCTACAGGAATCAAAGGAACTGTACCGCCATGACGTTGCTCGCCGTCGATATGAACTATCTTGCCAAGTCGCTTCGCGATCTCCTGAAGATCCCGAGCCCGACCGGCTATACCGACGCCATCGCCCGCCATGTCTGTGAGGAACTGAGCCGCCTCGGCCTCGATTACGAGCTGACCCGGCACGGCGCGGTGCGCGCCGTCCTGCCCGACCGCAGCCGCCGCCTGGCGCGCGCCTTCGTCTCCCATGTCGACACGCTCGGCGCGCAGGTCAAATACCTGAAGGAAAACGGTCGGCTGGAACTGGTCCCGATCGGTCACTGGTCGGCCCAGTTCGCCGAAGGCGCACGCACGACGATCTTCACCGAACAAGGGCACCTATCGCAGCACCATCCTGCCCCCCCCCCCCCAAGGCCTCCGGCCATACCTTCAACGAGGAGGTGAACGAGGCCCCGATCGGCTGGAAGCACGTGGAGCTGCGTGTCGACGCGCCCTGGCGTGCAATGCCAACGACGTGGCGCATCTGGGGATCGATGTGGGCGATATCGTCGCCATCGACCCCCAGCCGAAATTCCTCGACAACGGCTTCCTCGTCTCCCGCCATCTCGACAACAAGGCGGGCGTCGCCATCATGCTGGCGGCCATCAAGGCGCTGGTGGATGCAGGCGAGAAGCCGCCGGTCGATATCTTCTGGATCTTCACCATCGCGGAGGAAGTCGGCCACGGGGCATCTTCGATCCTCACGCCCGACATCGCCTCGCTGATCGCCATCGACAACGGCACCACCGCGCCGGGATAGAATTCCGACGAGTTCGGCGCCACCATCTCCCTGGCGGACCAGAGAGGTCCTTTCGATTTCCACCTGACCCGCAAGCTGGTGCAGCTCTGCCGGGACAACGATATCCGCTACCAGAAGGACGTCTTCCGCATTACCGCTCGGATGCGGCCTCGGCGATCGAGGCGGGCGCGGATGTGCGCATGGCGCTGATCACCTTCGGCGTGGATGCCAGCCACGGCTACGAGCGCATTCACTTCCACGCCCTGCGCTCGCTGGTGGAACTGACCACCTGCTTCGCGCTGAGCCAAGTCGCCATACGCCGCGACGCCAAGGAGCACGCGGGCCTGAAGGGCTTCCCGCGCCAACCGATGAGCAAGGCCGAGCAGTACCTGACGCCGGAAGTCGACGAGCCGAAAGATGTGGAGTGGAATACGAGCACGAGGCGGACGAGTAGTGGCTCTGAAGCCTGCAGCCGATCCGTCGAGACGGCCTTGGGCCTCCTCAGGATGACGTTATCGTGGTGATAGTTCCACGCAAGGCGCCATCCAACACCGAGCCGCCGTCAAAGCCGGCAACACACACAGCGTCATCCTGAGGAGCGGTCGCAGACCGCGTCTCGGAGGATCGGCCGCGCGAATTGAGCGCAACCAACGTTGAAATGTGGGAACTGTGCTGAGGCCTACTCGGCCGCCCTGTGGCCGCCTGCGAGAATGCTGCGCGCCTTTTCCGGGCTCATTTCCTCGTAGCGCGCAAGGCTCTCCTGAGCCTGCTGACCGGTCAACCGCAGACGGCGGGAGCGCATGCGCACGATCTGGTTGAAGGCATCGGGCGAAAGCTTCAGCGCCCGGCACAACAGGATGAGCAGCGCATCGTCCCCCTTTAGCACAAGCCGGGTCGTCACCGTCTCGGCCACGTTGCCGATGCGCAAGAACAGCAGCGCGAGATAGACCGGCTTGTCGTTCTTGGCGAAGAAGACCGCGACCTCGTCGAGCGTCGCCTTGCCTTCCTTGACGGCGCTGATCGCGCTCTCGGTCTGCGTCTGGGAAGCGCCCAGTTCGCGAAGTTGCGCTTTCACTTCATCCTGCATGCATTGCGTCAGAAGCTGGGTCAGCCCCGGATGTCCGGCAATGCTGTCCAGCCGATCATGGATGTCGCACGCAGGAGCTGGATCAACCGGCGCGCCGGATCCGGTGGCAGATCGTGGCGGCGCACCAGCGCCTCCTGCAGTTCCTCGTCCTTGCGCGACTTGGCAACCAACGCGTCGAAACTGTCCTGCGAAAGCACAGTCGACCGATTGTCGGTGACCTTGCGCAAGACATCGTTCGTTCCGCGCCGGACCAGAATGTCGGTGATGGGCGTGGTCAGATTGAGGCAGGAGGCAAGAGCCTTGAGGTGAGGCTGAGGCTTGCGCTGTGCGAAATCGACCAGACTGTCGATCTCGAGCACCGGCGAGCCTTCCAGGATGTGACGGGCAATCTCGAGGATCTCGTCATCGGCCAGCCGCAACGCCAGCTCGCGCGGCAACAGCTTGTGATCGCCGACCCGCTCAGCCAGTTCAAGGTGAGCGGAATCCTCCAGTCGGTTGAAGAAGCCCAGCACGACGTTTCCGAAAACCTTCGCCAGGTCCTCAGCCTTGGATCCCTCCACGGCCAGGAATAGGTCGGTCAAGACGTCGATCAGGGCGTTGCGGTCAACCTCCTCGCCCTTTTCGATCATCACCGTCAAACCTTCAAGTGCCTGCATTCCCAATCCGTATCAGGTACATCGCCCGTCGCACTCATCCAAAAACCATCATGGTCGGTACCATGGAGCGCATGCCGGGGCCGGGTTCGGAGACTCGAAGATAAACCCAATGGCTTCAGGAAGGATTAACACCGATAAAGGTTTTTTCAGGCGCAATCCGCACGGCAAAATCGCCCGAAACCGGGCCTGCGACATTTTCTACAATGATTTGAATCCCGAAGCATATTGTCGTCGCGAGCACGGTTTCCAACGTCGTTGCTGCACAGCAGCATCATTTCTGCTTCTCAACGGTGTTTTCTATACCTACTCTTGGCTGTCGTAAGACGTCCGACAGGGAGGCTTTGAAATGACTCTCGACCGCAGTGTTGGTCTAATCATCGTATGCGCCGCGTTGACGTTCATCGTCGCAATTGTAATCGGCGTTCTTTAGTGGCCTGGAGAGTTCGTCTCAAATCGGAAATCGAGTTTCAGGAGTGCCCTCGGAGCGAGGGCGTTCCTTTTCATTTGATTGAAGCCGTCAGCTCACGCGTCCGCAGTGCGGTCTCAGGCGGTCTGCCGGAGCGCTTCCACGGTTTCCTCGATCAGATCGTGCGCGGCCTTCAAAACTTCCTCCGCCTTGAACAGCTGCTCGCCCGCGTTGATCACGGTCACGTCGTTCAAACCGATGACGCCCAGCACATGCCGCATGTAGCGGGTCGCGAGATCGACCTCGGAATCCACCGGCACGCCGCCCGATGTCACGATCAGATAGGCCTTCTTGCCCGTGAGCAGCCCTTCCTGCCCCGCTTCGGTGTAGCGGAACGTCTCGCGCGCCCGGCACACCAGATCGACCCACGCCTTGAGCGCTGCGGGAATGGCGAAATTGTAGATCGGCACGCCGATGACCACCGCATCGGCCGCGCGCAGCTCGCCGATCAGCGTATCCGACAGCGCCAGCGCCGCCTTGTGCTCGTCCGCATCGGTGAAGTTCGCGGAAATCCAGCTCTCGTTGACCACCGGCAGATCGACGGCAACGTCGCGGGAGATGACCTTGGTATCGCTGCGACGCGCCTTGACCGCATCAACGAAATGCTTGGTGAGGGCGCGGGAGATGGATCCCTCGCTGCGAGCGGAGGAATCAACTTTGAGAATCGTGAGAGACATTAGCTTCTTTTCCGTTTGACCCGCTTGGGACGGGCTTGGTTCAAACGACCAGTTTAGCTATTTCGCATCGCAACATAAGACCTCGTCCTTCGAACACAGCGTTCACACTGCCCTTTTGAACGAGGGAAGAAGGATGCCGATGAGAAGATGGAGGCAGAGGGAAGAGGTTGGAGGCTGGCAGGACGCTGCGGAATCTCCACCGTCATGGCCGGGCCTTGTCCGGGCACTCCAGCAGCAGCGGCAAATGCGGAAAGCGATGGATCTCCCGGATAAAGCCGTGGGATAACGACGGTGAGGGGATGATGTGCTCGGCACGCTCATCACAACGCGCCGACCGCATCGCAAACCGGGGAGGAAAGCGCGGCGCTCCCCTCCCCCTGATCTTGCCTACTCCGCCGCCTCGCGGGCATGCGGGTTGTAGTTGAGGATGGGCGCCAGCCAGCGCTCGGCCACGTCCAGATCCCAGCTCTTGCGAGCCGCATAGTCTTCCACCTGATCGCGCTCGATCTTGCCGATGCCGAAATAGCTGGCGCCGGGATGGGCGAAATAGAGCCCGGAGACGGACGATGCCGGCCACATGGCGTAACTCTCGGTGAGCTTGATCCCCGTCGCCGCTTCCGCGTCGAGAAGATCGAACACCTTCGCCTTTTCCGTGTGGTCGGGCTGGGCGGGATAGCCGGGCGCGGGACGGATGCCCTGGAACTGCTCGGCGATCAGCTCCTCGTTGGAGAGGTTCTCCTCCGGCGCATAGCCCCAGTATTCGGTGCGAACGCGCTGATGCAGACGTTCGGCGAACGCCTCCGCCAACCGGTCGGCCAGGGCCTGCGACAGGATCTTGGAATAGTCGTCATGCTTGTCAGCGTAGAACTTGGCAAGCTCCTCCTCGCCGAACCCGACCGAGACCGCGAACCCGCCGATATAATCGGCAACGCCCGCGTCCTTCGGCGCGATGAAATCGGCAAGCGCCAGGTTCTGACGCTTGCTGCCCGAGCGCATCATCTGCTGGCGCAGCGTATGCAGCGTGGCCCGCTGGCGCGAACGCTCTTCATCCTCGAAGAGCACGATGTCGTCGCCCTCGGCCTCGGCCGGCCAGAAGCCGACAACGGCCCGCGCCTTCAGAAGCTTCTTTTCGACGATCTCCTCCAGCATGCACTGGGCGTCGGCGAAGAGAGGGCGCGCGGCGGGACTGAACGTGTTGTCGGTCAGAATGCCCGGATAGGTCCCCTTCATCTCCCAGGACAGGAAGAACGGCGTCCAGTCAATGACCGGAACCAGATCCTCAAGCGGGTAGTCCTCAAGCACCTTGGTGCCGAGGAAGCTCGGCTTCACCGGGGTGTAGTCGGTGAAGTCGGGAACGAAGCGGTTCTCGCGCGCCGTGGCGATGGTGGCGCGCTGCTTGGAGCTCTGCCCACGCGCATGCGCCTCGGCGACCTTGGCGTAATCCTCGCGGATTTCCTTGTAGTAAGCGTCGCGCCCCTTGCCCATCAACCGCGAGCACACGCCCACGGCCCGGCTGGCATCGGTGACATAGATCGCCTGACCGTGCTCGTAATTCGGATGGATCTTCACCGCCGTATGAACACGGCTAGTCGTCGCCCCACCGATCAGCAGCGGCACGTCGAAGCCCTCGCGCTCCATTTCCGCCGCCACGTGACACATCTCGTCGAGCGACGGCGTGATGAGGCCCGACAGGCCGATCAGATCGACCTTTTCCTTCCTGGCCTCTTCCAGGATCTTCGCGGCAGGCACCATGACCCCGAGGTCAATCACCTCGAAGTTGTTGCACTGGAGCACGACGCCGACGATGTTCTTGCCGATGTCGTGGACATCGCCCTTCACCGTCGCCATCAGCACCTTGCCGGCGTTGGAGCGGTCGCCCTCCTGCTTCTCCGCCTCCATGAACGGCATCAGATAGGCCACGGCCTGCTTCATCACGCGGGCGGATTTCACCACCTGCGGCAGGAACATCTTACCCGCGCCGAAGAGATCGCCGACCACGTTCATCCCCGACATCAGCGGACCTTCGATGACGTGAAGCGGACGCTCGGCCTTCGCCCGCGCCTCTTCCGTATCGGCCTCCACATATTCGGTGATACCGTTGACGAGCGCATATTCCAGCCGCTTTTCGACCGGCTGCTCGCGCCAAGACAGATCGACCTCGCGGTGCTTACCGCCCTTGCCGCGATACTTCTCGGCAATCTCCAGCATGCGGTCGGTAGCATCGTTGCGACGGTTCAGAACCACGTCCTCACCGCGCTCGCGCAGCTCCGGATCGAGATCGTCATAGATGGCGAGCTGCCCCGCATTGACGATGCCCATGTCCATGCCCACGGCAATCGCATGGTAGAGGAAGATGGAGTGCATCGCCTCGCGCACCGGCTCGTTGCCGCGGAAGGAGAAGGATAGGTTCGACAACCCGCCCGAAATGTGCGCGTAAGGCAGGTTCTCGCGGATCCACTTGGTCGCTTCAATGAAATCGACGGCGTAGTTGTTGTGTTCCTCGATGCCTGTTGCGACGGCGAAGACGTTCGGATCGAAGATGATATCTTCCGGCGGGAAGCCCACCTCCTCCGTCAGGATCTTGTAGGACCGCTGGCAGATCTCGATCTTGCGTTGCTTCGTATCGGCCTGCCCCGTCTCGTCGAACGCCATGACGACCACCGCAGCCCCATAGGCGCGCGCCAGCCTGGCGTGATGGATGAAGGGCTCCACGCCCTCCTTCATCGAGATCGAGTTGACGATGCCCTTGCCTTGAATGCACTTCAGTCCCGCCTCGATGACCGACCACTTGGAACTGTCGATCATGATCGGCACGCGCGCGATATCGGGCTCGGCCGCGACCAGGTTCAGGAAGGTCACCATCGCCTGCTCGGAATCCAGCAGGCCCTCGTCCATGTTGACGTCGATGACCTGGGCGCCGTTTTCCACCTGATTGCGCGCAACATCGAGGGCGGCGGCGTAGTCGCCTTCCTTGATGAGCTTGCGGAAGCGTGCCGAACCGGTGACGTTGGTACGCTCGCCCACATTGACGAAGTTAACCTCTGGCGACAGCACGAAGGGCTCCAGCCCCGACAGGCGCATCTGGCGCGGGATCTCCGGCACCTTGCGGGGCTTGTGCGGAGCAACGGCCTCGACGATCGCCTTGATGTGATCCGGCGTCGTGCCGCAGCACCCACCGACCACGTTGACGAGACCGGAGGCGGCGAACTCGCCCAGCATCTCCGCCATCGCCTCGGGGCTCTCGTCATATTCGCCGAACTCGTTCGGCAGGCCCGCATTGGGATAGGCGCACACGAAAGCGGAAACATTGCGCGACAGCTCGTCGATATGGGCACGCATTTCCTTCGCACCCAGCGCACAGTTCAACCCGATGGTGAAGGGCTCGGCATGGCGCAGCGAATACCAGAAGGCCGTCGACGCCTGACCCGAAAGGGTGCGGCCCGACATGTCAGTGATGGTGCCGGAGATCATGACGGACAACCACTTACCCTTCTCCTCGAACACCTCCTCAAGCGCAAACAACGCCGCCTTGGCATTGAGCGTGTCGAAGATCGTCTCCACCAGGATCAGATCCGCGCCGCCGTCGACCAGTCCGCGCGCCGCCTCGCCATAGGCCTTGGCCAGATCATCGAAGCTCACGACCCGAAAGCCCGGATCGTTCACGTCCGGCGAGATGGAGGCGGTACAGTTGGTCGGGCCGATGCCGCCGGCGACGAAACGCGGACGGGAAGGATCCTCGCGCTCCATCCGGTCGCAGGCGGCCCGCGCCAGCTTCGCGCCCTCGAAATTCAGCTCGTAGGCCAGCTCCTCCATGCCGTAATCGGCCTGGGCGATGGTGGTGGAGGAAAAGGTATTGGTCTCCACGATATCCGCGCCGGCGGCGAGATACTGGCAGTGGATATGCTCGATATCCGCAGGCCGGGTGATGGAGAGCAGATCGTTGTTGCCCTTCAGATCATGCGGCCAGTCGGCAAAACGCTCGTCCCGAAAGTCCTCTTCCTCAAGCTTGAGCGCCTGGATCATCGTCCCCATCGCGCCGTCAAGCACGAGGATGCGCTCTTGCGCCAGCGCCTTCAGGCGCGACAGCGTCGGATTATCTTTTGCCATGCTAGATTACAACCGCTCAAGCGGCCTCCTGTTCGGGGGTCGTCGGGCGCAGACCGAGGATGTGACAGATCGCGAAAACCAGATCCGCCTTGTTCATCGTGTAGAAATGGAAATCCGTGATACCCCGGTCAACCAGGTCCATCACCTGCTCCGCAGCGACCGTCGCCGCCACGAGCTTGCGCGTCTCCGGGTCCTCGTCGAGCCCCTCGAAACGATGGGCGAGCCAGTCCGGCACGCTGGTTCCGGTCTTTTCCGAGAAGCTTGCAATCTGCTTGAAGGAATGGATCGGCACGATGCCCGGCAGGATCGGGATATTGATCCCCGCCGCCCACACACGCTCCAAATAAGATTCGAACAGGTCGTTGTCGAAGAAGAACTGGGTGATGCTGCGCGCCGCGCCCGCATCGACCTTACGCTTCAGATTGTCCAGTTCCACGCCCCAGTCAGCGCTTTCGGGATGGCGCTCCGGATAGGCGGCAACCGAGATGTCGAAATCGGCGATCTTCCTGATGCCGCCGACGAGATCGACCGCATTGACGTAGCCGTCCGGGTGCGGCTCGTAGGCCGTGCCGATACCGCCCACCGGATCCCCGCGCAGCGCCACGATGTTGCGCACGCCGACATTCCAGTAGGAACGGATGACCTCGTTCACTTCGTCGCGCGAGGCGTCGACGCAGGTCAGGTGCGCTGCGGGCTGAAGGCTGGTTTCCTTCAGAATACGCGCGACCGTGTTGTGCGTGCGCTCACGCGTGGAGCCGCTGGCACCGTAGGTCACAGAAACAAAACGCGGCGAAATCGGCGCAAGCTTGGTGATCGACTGCCACAATGCCTCCTCCATCTTCTCATTTTGAGGTGGGAAGAATTCGAAGGAGACTGCGATATCGTTTTCGCCGGTCAGCCGGGCTTGTCGTTCGTTGGCGTGTTCGATCATGTCAGGCGACTTCCTTGACAGGCTCGGCAGTGGCATCGCCGTAGGAGGCGGCATTCGGGTCACGGGCAAGCCAGAGGGTGACTGTCAGCGGATCTCCCGCATCCGCAGGCCGATCGGTCGGGGGCGAGAGGTCACGTACGGAAACAAGCTCAAGTCCGGCAGTCTCCAGCCAGCCGGCCATCTGCTCGTGCGAGAAACCGAGCCTGCGATGCGCATGGTCGGTTCTGAGGAATTCCAGTTCGTGCGGCGCGAAATCGACGACGAGCAATCGACCGCCGAGCTTCAGGGCCCGCGCCGCTTCTGCAATGGCACCAGGGGTATCCTCAAGATAGTGAAGCACCTGATGGAAGGTGACAACGTCGAACCGTTGTCCGGCCACGGGCAGCGAATAGATGTCGCCGTGGCGCACCTGTGCCGCATGCATGCCCGCCCGCTCGATATTGGCGCGGGCAACACGCAGCATGTCGTGGCTGGTATCGACGCCGAGGCCGCTATCATATAGATCGGAGAACAGCTCCAGGACACGCCCCGTGCCCGTCCCGAGGTCGAGCATCCGGCCGAAATGACCCTTGCCCAACGCCTCGCGCATGGCCTTTTCCACCGCATCCTCTGCAATGTAGAGCGTGCGAAGGCTGTCCCAGCTTTCCGCATGGGCGCGAAAGTAAGCGGCGGCCGCTTCCGCATGGGCGCGCTTGATCGCCTGGAGGCGTTCACGGTCGCGCTCGACCATCGAGTCGGAAGTATCGAGCCGCGACAGCAGCGCCTCGATTAGACCGCCCTGGGCATTGTCGGCGAGCCGGTAATAGACCCACGACCCTTCGGGAAAACGCTGCACGAGCCCGGCTTCGGTGAGAAGCTTCAGATGTCGCGAAATACGCGGCTGGCTCTGACCGAGAATGGTCGTTGCATCCTTCACGGTCAGTTCGCTCTGTGTCAGCAGCGCAAGCAAACGCACCCGCGTCGCCTCGCCGGCGGCACGCAGCCCGTTCAGAAGATCGTCAAGCGACAGGGTCAGGTCTCGGGAAACCATCAATCCATTCCATAGGTGGATATAGAGATATCTTTATACCTGATGTCGATCTCGTTGCAAGGGTGAATAGGTGCCCAAACGGCAAGTGCGGCCTGCACAGGCGCGAGCGGGGTGCGAGAATCCCGGAATTCCGACAAGGCGCTCAAGCGTTGAGGAAAATATTTTTCAGGAAAAAATGTTGCGACGGCAGCGCTGCGACCGCCGGTCCGCACCAGCAGAAGCTATCGGGTTCGAGAGATTTCGCCCTCAAGACCCGACTCTCGACTGATATCGAGCTATGCCGAATCCATTTTGCGCGTCATGAGATTTAGATAGTGAGAGCCCGTGAGGACGGGAAGCGTTCATTCCCGCCCACCCTTTTACAGGCATAACTCGCGCGCGGCCGGAAATGCGCCCAGCCTCAAATTCCGGGCAGGTCCACGACAGAATTGGCGGCGTCAGCGATGACGGCCACGCTTGTGCCGCCGCAATGGCGCTGCAGCATGTCGCGCCGATCGCTCACCGCGTCCTCCAGCACGCCCGCCCCGTTGAGCTGCACGGTCACCACGGCGCGCGAGGTCTTCGCGGTCACCAGCGAGCGCCCGTCTTGGCGCCAGTTCCAGCGCCTGCACAGGATCTTCTCGCCGTCCGCATAGACGACCTCGCTCGTCTTCGACTGGGATCGAGGACCGGGATTGCCGTTCTCGTCGCTCACGCCCATGTTTCGGAAATCGTCGCCCTCGCGCGCATAGCGGAAAGCGATGTCGCCGCTCAGACAATCCAGATCGTCCGCCCCCAGCGGCATCACGTGGCTGAGCGAGACCGCGTTATAGGCATCGACGAAGGCGTTGATCTCCGGCATCGGGCGCTCGGCCTGCGCGTTCTTGGCCAGCCATTCCACCGAGCAGCGATAGCTCGTCTTCTTGATGCCGAAGACGCGATAGGCCGCGCGCCAGACCTTGATGCCCGGAATTTCGGAAAGCGGCGCCGCGCCCCATTGGTTGCGGAACTCCGCTCCGCGGGATGCGATTTCCTGTGCCAGATCCGCACTGCGCGGTTGAATGGACGCACCGCCCACCATGACGGCAGCTACACAGAATTCGGGAAATATCTGAGTTAGTTCACTAATATCGAGGCGCATGGTTCACCAATAAACAAACGGCCCGCTCGGGGAAAGAGGTTCCCTGCGGGCCGTTGAAACATGTGCACTTTCTAATAATATGCGGGCCTGTGCAAGCCTTATCTTCAGCTCGCCATGCGCTGGTCGCGCCACAGGGCGATCATCCGGCGTGCCTTGTCGCGATTGAGCGAATGGAACCGGTTGAAGGTCTCCATGCGCATATCCGCCGACAGACGATGCCACCAAGGATCGATCTTCAGAAGCACCTGAACGGTCATCGGCGTCAGACCGCACGCCCGCGCCATGACGACGAAGGGCTGCGTATCGACACGCACCATCCAGTGCATCGCCTCCGAAAGACCGATCCCGGCAAGGCAGGCGAAAGTGACCACTGCCTCGGGGAAGCGATCTTCTTCCGCAAAGCGGCGCAGAAGCTGTTCCGACAGGCCGTTGCGCCCGAAGCGATCGAGCACGACCTCCTGGGCAGTCTCGAAGTCGTAGCTCTCCAGCCAATATTCGTTGGACATGCGCTGCGCGGCGAGACGGGCGTCCTGCGGAATGCGCGAGGCGGTTCCGCCCTCGCCCTGCTCCACCAGACGCCGACGCACCTTCTCCGACGCGATCGCGATCAGGCGGACGATATAGTCGTCATGCAGATCCCCGCGCAGGCCGAGATTGAGCTGCAGCTCCTGATCGTCCTCCGCGGCATGCAGCAGCGTGTTGACGCTCTGATCGGAGAACGCGGCGCCGTGGTTTCCCGCCAGCCGGCGCTTCACTTGCTTGCCGCCCTTGTCGACCAGCACGTCGCGCCCGACGATGGCGTACATGTGATCCTCGCTCCGGGATTTCGCGATATCGATCAGATCCGCGTCGCGCAGAATGGTCGACTTTTCCAGAAGCGGACGCGCGACATCGGTGATGTCGCCGGCGAGCTTGAGCACGACCGCCTCGGGCGCCCGGCGCAGCTTCGATAGCGTTTTCACCATATGCGTGCGGCCGTCGTCGGATACCAGATCCGCCAACCGCATCAACACGGCATCGTAGATATCCATCTGCTCCTTGGAGCAGGTCGCCGATGTCAGCGAGTACAGGTTAACGACATTTCGGGTCAGCTCTTCGCGCTGCTCCTGGGTCGCCGCCTCCTCGAGCATCGAGAAATTCACCAGTTCCGTTTGGATCGACTCGCTCATGGTACACTCTGCCGCGGGTGTTTAGTGTCATTCCAACGGCTTTCTAAGATGGAACGGATTAAATATTCGCCCTACGGCATGCGAGAAATTGAGAGAAATTTTCATCGCCTTTTTCTAAACCACGTCGAAAATTGGAAATGAATTTGATTCAAATTTTATCCAATTGTTTCCGACAACTTATTGTTGAATTTCACAAGCCCGACTACCCCCTGCACCAACCCGCTGATTTGGATCACTTTTCCATCGAGAAACCGACCCTCGGAGGGGGTGCCGGCGCCTTTGCGAACAGAAGTACAACCCCGTTGAATCGCGTCCGCGCCCCGCTGCGTCTTGCGGCAAATGAAAGGCTTGCAGCCCCGCCCCGCGACAATGCTATTTTCTATTTTGCTAACCCCGCCCCATTCGAAACGGATTTCACATATCTCCATGAAAAAGCGCCCCGGCGAAATCGCCCTGCCCTTCGACCCGGCGGAGATCGCCCGGGATGCGTCGGTCATCTTCATCGATCGCATCCGGCCCCCTGGAACAATCGCAGCGATTGCCCCCGCCGCGGCGCGGGAAACCAGGAGGTTTGTCGCATCGAACTCGATGAACCGTTCCGCACTGGCCTGAAGTCGGTGGAAGGCTGCTCACACCTCTACATTCTCTACTGGATGCACGAGGCGCCCCGGAACCTGATCATCCAGTCGCCCTCCTTCGATGCCGAACATACCCACGGCGTCTTTGCCCTGCACTCACCCGTCCGCCCCAATCCGATCGCCCTGTCGGTGGTCGATCTCCTGAAGATCGACGAAACCGACTTGGACGTGCGCGGCCTTGATTGCGTCGACGGCACGCCGCTCATCAACATCAAGTCCTATTTCTCCGAGACCGACGCCCGCCCCGAAGCCCGCGTCGCCTGGCGCGAGAACGCGCCCTATCCGAGCCATGTGAAGAAGGACAATGGGGCGGACGCTTGAAACAAAGCCGGAGATCTGCAAACCGGCGAGGCAAGCACGATTGTCATCCCCGCCTACGCGGAGATGACAGCAACAGAGAAACGGGCCCGTTTCCCTCACTAGAAACAAAACGGGCGGACGGAGACCTCAGCCCCGTCCGCCCGTTTTCTTATCGCGCTGCCCTCAATCGGGCCGCGGCCTGACCTTCAAGCCCAGGCTCTAGGCGACGTCGAACCGGTCGGCGTTCATGACCTTGGTCCATGCGGCAACGAAGTCCTTCAGGAAACGCTCCTGAGCGTCGTCCTGAGCGTAGAGCTCCGCATAGGCCCGCAGAATCGAGTTCGATCCGAACACCAGATCGATGCGCGTCGCGGTCCACTTGAGCGCGCGGCTCTTGCGATCGCGGATCTCGTAGGTGCCATCGCCCACCGGGATCCACTTGTTCGCCATGTCGGTCAAGTTGACGAAGAAGTCGGTCGTCAACGCGCCTTCGCGATCAGTGAACACGCCGTGCTTGGTACCGCCGTGATTGGTGCCGAGAGCGCGCATGCCACCGACCAGGACGGTCATTTCCGGAGCGGTCAGCCCCATGAGCTGCGTGTGGTCCAGCATCAGCTCTTCCGGGCTGACGACGTAGTCCTTCTTGAGCCAGTTGCGGTAGCCGTCGTGGATCGGCTCCAGCGGTTCGAAGGAATCCCCGTCGGTCATCTCCGCGCTGGCGTCGCCACGGCCCGGCAGGAACGGCACCGAGATGTCATACCCGGCAGCCTTGGCAGCCTGTTCCAAACCGACATTACCGGCCAGCACGATAACGTCGGCCACGCTTGCCCCGACCTCGGCCGCGATCGGGCCGAGCACGGAGAGAACCTTCGCCAGACGCTTCGGCTCGTTGCCTTCCCAGTCCTTCATCGGGCTGAGACGGATACGCGCGCCGTTGGCGCCGCCGCGCATGTCGGACCCGCGGAAGGTACGGGCGCTGTCCCAGGCGGTAGACACCATCTCGGAGATCGACAGACCGCTGGCGGCGATCTTCGCCTTCACGTTGCCGATATCGTACTGGGTCGAACCGGCGGGAACCGGATCCTGCCAGATCAGATCTTCAGCCGGCACGTCCGGACCGAGATAGCGGGCCTTCGGGCCCATATCGCGGTGGGTCAGCTTGAACCAGGCGCGGGCGAACGTATCCTTGAAGTACTCCGGATCGGCGATGAACTTCTCACAGATGGTGCGATAGGTCGGATCCATCTTCATGGCCATATCGGCGTCCGTCATCATCGGGTTGTGACGGATTGAGGGATCGCTGGCGTCGACCGGCTTGTCCTCTTCCTTGATGTCGACCGGCTCCCACTGGTTCGCACCAGCCGGGCTCTTCTTCAACTCCCATTCGTAGCCGAACAAAAGATCGAAGAAGCCCATGTCGAAGGTCGTGGGATGGGTCGTCCAGGCACCTTCCAGACCGGACGTAATGGCCCGGCTCGCCAGGCCCTTCTGTTCCGGGTTGGCCCAGCCGAGACCCTGCGCCTCGATACCGGCGACCTCGGGCTCAGCTTCCAGCAATCCCGCATCGCCATTGCCGTGGGTCTTGCCGACGGTGTGGCCACCGGCGGTGAGCGCGGCGGTTTCCTCGTCGTTCATAGCCATGCGGGCGAATGTCTCGCGCACCTGGGCCGCGGTCTTGAGCGGATCGGGAACGCCGTTCACGCCCTCCGGGTTGACGTAGATCAGACCCATCTGCACGGCGGCCAGCGGGCTTTCCATCGTCTCGGGATTGTCGACGTCCTCGTAACGCTCGTCGGACGGCGCCAGCCATTCCTTCTCTGCGCCCCAGTAGATGTCCTTTTCCGGGTGCCAGATGTCCTCGCGGCCGAAGGCGAATCCGAAGATCTTCAGGCCCATGGATTCATAGGCGACGTTGCCGGCCAGAATGATGAGGTCGGCCCAGGAGACCTTGTTGCCGTACTTCTTCTTGATCGGCCACAACAGACGCCGCGCCTTGTCGAGGCTGACATTGTCCGGCCAGGAATTGAGCGGCGCAAAGCGCTGGTTGCCCGTGCCGCCGCCGCCGCGACCATCCGCAATGCGGTAGGTGCCGGCCGCGTGCCAGGCCATGCGGATCATCAGACCGCCATAGTGCCCCCAGTCGGCCGGCCACCACTCCTGGCTGTCGGTCATCAGGCCCCAAAGGTCCTTCTTGAGCGCCGCCACGTCGAGCTTCTTCAGCTCCTCGCGATAGTCGAAGTCCTCGCCCATCGGATCGGACTTGGTATCGTGCTGGTGCAGAATGTCCAGGTTGAGCGCATTCGGCCACCATTCCATCACGGTTGCGCCGGAGGCCGTATTGCCGCCATGCATGACCGGGCATTTGCCCCCACCGTTCGCATCTTTAAGCTTTGCGTCCATCTTCCTCTCCTGTCCCATTCGCTGGATCACTCTCCGGCAACCGATTATTTTTGAAAACGCCGCCCGAACCGGTCGACAAATTCAAGAAACCCTACGTACGCCCGTTCAACGCTTGATCGCCAAGATGGAAGGAAATCATCAGAATAAGAAAAAATCAGTGCCAAAACAACAATTAAATTACGATATGACATCTTGTCCGAGCAAACATCCAGCGCAGGAAAGCGGCACCGGAAAATCCATTCTCTAGGTCACTTTCGACAGGAGTATGTCGTGCAATTTCGATTAATTCTAATTCGTTTGCATGCCGGTTCCGATAAGATTACCTTATCGATCATGATCACGCTGAAACAGTTGCGCTATTTCGATGCCCTCGCCCGCCACCACCATTTCGGCAAGGCAGCGCGCGCCTGCGCGGTCACACAGCCCGCGCTCTCCATGCAGATCCACGAGCTGGAGGCGTCCTTGGAGATAACCCTGGTGGAACGGCGTCCGAGCGAGGTTCGGCTGACCCGCGAAGGCCGGGAGGTGGCGCGGCGCGGCGCCGTCATCCTTTCGGAAGCGCACGACCTGATGGATTGCGGCCGCCATACGGCGAGCGTCCTGAACGGCTCGCTGCGGCTCGGCATCATTCCCTCGCTTGCCCCCTATCTGTTGCCCCGCGTGCTGCCAATTCTGGAGCGCGAATATCCCGATCTCGATCTTCGCCTGCGCGAGACGCTCACCGAGACGCTGGTGGACGAACTAGTCAGGGGCGATCTCGACGTGGTGCTGATGGCGCTTCCTGCGGGTCACGCCGACGTCGAGTGCGAGCCGCTGTTCAACGACCGCTTCCTGCTGGCAACGAAATCGACGCCCGATCTCGACGAACGCTGCCGGGTGGCGCCGGAAGATGTGGCAGCAGACAAGTTGATGCTGCTGGAGGAAGGCCATTGCCTGCGTGATCAGGCGCTGACCTATTGCTCGCCGCTAGGCATGGGACATTTTTCGAATTTCGGCGCGACCAGCCTGACCACGGTCATGCAGATGGTGGCCGCCGGCTACGGCGTGACGCTGCTGCCGGAAATCTGCACCGATGTGGAAGTGCGCGACGAACGCATCGCGCTGCTGCGCTTCACCGAGCCCCAGCCCGCACGCACCATCGGCCTTGCCTGGCGCAAGACCTCACCGCGAAAGCACGACTTCGAAGCGCTTGCCCACCTGATCGTGGAGGCCGAAAAGCACCACGGCACGCGCCCCCGGCGACAGAGATCCCGGTAACACCGTGCACCTCGGTCGCGCGCGTCTCACGCCCGAATGCGGAGAGTTCGGAGAGCGCATAAAACCCGAGACGATCTCCTCAACCGGCATAAACCCACTGTTCGGGGATATAGGCGACAACCGCCTCCCCGTCATGGACGGTTCCCGGCTCCTCCACCCAGGCAACCAGCCTGCGCAGACGGGCCGCGACCTTGCGAAAGGCGAGATCGAGCCCCTCTCGATCGGGAAGCTGCGCCGCGATCGACCGGCCCGAGACCCGGCACGGGGCATTCTGCCTGTCAACCCGCAGCACCGCTCCGTTTTCAAACACCAGACGGGTGCGCAGCGGGATCATGGAAAGATTGGGCAGATCGTCCAGCACCATGTTGGCGCCGAATCCATTCCGGCTCTAGCCTGTCGATCCCCATCCGCCGCGCGACCTCCGCGAGTTCGTCGGATGCAAGAATGGAGATCTGACGCTCATTGCGCATTTCCGTTCCGCGCGGATACCACGGCTCGCGCCCGCCCGAGCGCCGCGTCGTGCCCGCATGAACATCTCCCGGAATACCATCGAAGGTAAGATCGAGCGTCTCGACCCGGCCGGTGACGAACGTGTCGCCCTCCGCCGCCAGCAGTCGCGAGACCGTGCCGGAGATCTTTCGTGCAGGACGGATCTGCAAGGCATCGTCAGGTGAAACGGCGACGGTCATAGGCTCGGTTCCTTCGGCGGCGGCAGAGAGGGATGGGCTGAAAGAGGATTATCCGCCCCGCACGCCCCTGTCGAGCCGCGCATGGATTGTCCCCTCGCCATTGCACGATCATGGCACCATGCGGTAAATTGCCGCTACGTTAGTTTGAGCATTTTTGCAGGCCCGACGAACAAGGGCCGCGCTTTTTCCGTGAGAAATTCAATGTTTCGATTGTCGCTTGCGGTCCTCGCCGCCTGCTTGTTTTTCGGCGAAGCAACGGCGCAGGATCTCCGCCCTCCGACCAAGGATGCTATGCCTCGCCGACCGCCTTTCTGGCCTGCTCGGGCAATCCTTACGCGCTTTGCTACTATTCCGGCCCGAACGACCCTACCCCGCGCTACGACAATGTAGCGGCCACAGCCCTGCCATGCACGGTGGACGGCGATGACGTTACCTCCGCCGATTGCGTCTGCTACGCCATCACCGAGGAACAGGTTGGCCCGCTCGACACCAATTTCGTGCTGATCGGCTCGATCCTCAATGACAGGCTACACGAGGAGACGATCGCGCAATGCGGGCCGCTGGGGCGCAACTTCCTCAACATGAAGAACCCCAATTCCTGCCGTCAGGACCCGTCCCAGCCCCATTGCCAGACGGCGAAGGTGTGCGACAGCCTGGGTTCCATCAAGGACGGCACGCCGCAGAGCTTCGACGACGGCCCGAACGTGAAGCTGATTTCCACCTTCTCCTTCACCTATTCCTTCAACCACCCCTTCGGCTCGACCGACTGCGCCGATGATAACCCGGGGCCCCTTAACGCCGCCTGCATGACCGCCGCCTGCACGGCGGCCGATGGCGGGCTGACGACCTGCTCCTGCCCGATCTACGACGGCAAGTATCAGGTGGGGCAGACCGGCGCCACGTGCGATATCTCGCCGAATGTCTGGTCGGCGGCGGACAATCTGTTGCTCAACAGGGACTGATGGGAAGGCCGGACAGAGGAGAGCCTGCTCGCGGCCGCGTGAGCGGGTATCGGGGAGAGAGGGGCGGGATTGAATGCACGGCCCATCCTTCGAGACGGGCCTTGCGGCCCTCTTCAGGATGACGTTGTGCGTGTTGCGCGCTTCTTCAGAAAAATCAAAAAGATAACGTCATCCGGAGGAGCGGTCGCAGACCGCGTCTAGAAGGATGGGCCTCAAACGACTATGGGCGAACCCGCGCCCGCCCTACTCCACAGCAACCCCTGAGCCTGCGGCCTTGCGCAGTTCCTTGTCTCGGCGGGACTTCTCAACCGCTGCGACGCCGCCCGAGGTCTGGGTGAATATCTCCAGTTCTTCCAGAGGTCGACAGCGCCCGGTCGGTATCGGCGCGCCGGTTCGGATCCTTCTTCACCCGCCGATAGCGCCGGTAGGCCAGCAGCAGGTCGTTGCCGTAGCCTAGATGCTTTCTGATCGTCTCCGCCACGAAGCACGGATAGAAGATCAACGGGTTTTCCAGCGGCAGACCGGAATGCCGGTTGCGGCGGCGCTTGAGGCGGAAATAGCCGACCTCCAGCGGGTGCACACCCTCGTACTTCACCATCAGGTAGAACCAGAGCATGAGAAAAAGCTTGTTGCCGGGCCGCCCCTTCGGGTGCGCGGCTGCCCGCTTCAGCACTGTCTCGATGTGCTCGGGCGAGTAATTAAGCGTCCCACACCTCGCGGTAGACCTGTTCCCACTCCTCATCCGACACCTTGCCGTGATGGGCGACGGATGGTTCAGATCGTACTTGTTGAGATCCGGATCCATCCACTCGCCCTTCGTGTAGAGGCGGTGATCCTCGGAACCGGGAAGCGGCGTCAGGAAGAAGAATTCCAGCAGATCGAGCAGCCGCTCTTTGCGGATGATAGCTATGTCGCGCGAGGATCGTCTCGCGGGTATCGCCCGGAAAGCCGAGAATGCAGCCCGCATAGGTTGGGTCGCGCCCCGTTCGCGCCAGGCCTGAAGCATGTCCCGATATTCGGTGATCTTGTTCTGCCGCTTCTTGGCCGCGAGCAGATCTTCCGGGTTGATGTTCTCAAGCACGATGAACACCCGGTTGACGCCCGCCCGCGTCGCCTTGTCGATGAAGTTCTTGATCTTGTGGCAAAGCGTATCGACCTGGATGATGAATTTGATATCCAGCCCTTCGCCTTCCCTCAGCGCGATCATCCGGTCGAAAAACGCCTCCCACTCGCGATTGAGGGTGAAATTGTCATCCGTGATGAAGAAGCGGTTGATGCCTTGCGCGAGGTTGTCGCGAATGATCCACTCCAGATCGCCCGGCGAACGGAACCGGCCCTTTCGCCCCTGCACGTTGATGATGGTGCAGAACGAGCACTGATAGGGACAGCCGCGCCCCAGATCGAACGAAGAATGGGACCCGGCCGTGCGCACGATATGCTGGGGAGGGCAGGATCGGCGTCCGCTCGCCGACAAGGCCCGGCAGGTCCTTCATGTAGTCGTAAAGCGGCTTGATCTCGTCCGCCCAGGCATCGCGAAACACCTGATCGAGCCGATGTTCCTCCGCCTCTCCGGCGAAAAACGAGATGCCTTCTTCCTGCACCGCGACCATTTCCGGCAGCATGGAGATGCAGCCCGACACGTGGAAGCCGCCGATCATCACCGGAAAGCCGAGCGCCCGGAAACGGCGCGCCAGATCGAGCGCACGTGGAAACTGGTTCGACTGCACCCCGACAAGCCCGATCAGTGCCTTGCCCCCGGCCCGCTCGATCATCGCGGCGATCTTTTCCGGACGCACCCGCCGGTTGGTCTCGTCATAGGTGTGGAGCTGGATCTCGACATTCTCGCCCAGAACCGATCGACTGCGCGCATCCTCAGTCAGCCCGTTGAAACAGGCGAGCGTGTTGGAGGGGATCGCGGAGCGCAACCACTGGATCGGATAGTCGTCATCGTCATAATGCGTGGGCTTGATCATGACGAAATGAAAAGCCCCGCTGAGGAAACCTTATCCTGGAGCGTCGTATTCAGGTTTTCTTCGTCTATCGCGCCCTGTGAACCAGTCATTATCGCTCCCATCCCGTCCCCGATACGTTCGTGAAGGCGCTTCAGTTTGGTCGCTACGGCAATGCGACGCAAGGTAAGATTACGTAACAGAACTTCTCAACCCCGCCTCCTCGGAAAACGGCTCCGTCATGGGAAACAGCTCCACCGTGCGGTTTTCGATTGCCGGGGAGCGGGCTAAGGTGGCCCCCATGAGCAGCGGAACGAAACGGCAAAAGGACATCCGGAAGGCGCTGCGCGCGCTCATCCACCGCGTGCCCTGTCGGACGCGGAAGCGATCCTCACCGTCGCCCAGGCCGGGCACCTGCGCCACCTTCCCCCCGGCATCGCCGTCTGGCTCGCCACCACCACCCACATCCGCCACGCGCAGATCGACTACGACGCACTCTTCGCCGAGGGGTACGACCCGGATGCCGCCCGTTTCTTCGTCGTGGCCGACATGGAAACGGTGTTGACTCGATGGGATAAGCCCTAAGGACTTTCGCGACGAGCCATGCGGAACGGAAGAACATGACGCGATACGATGTGGTGGTGATCGGCGCGGGCGCCGCGGGCATGATGTGCGCGGTGGAAGCCGGCAGGCAGGGCCGTCGGGTGCTGGTCATCGAGCATGGGGCCAAGCCCGACGAGAAGATCCGCATCTCGGGCGGCGGGCGCTGCAACTTCACCAACCTGCACGCCAATGACGACATCACCCAAGGCACGGGCGGATATCTGTCGGAGAACCCGCGCTTTTGCGTTTCCGCACTGAAACGCTACCGGCCGGAGGATTTCATCGCACGGCTCGACGCCCACGGCATCGCGTGGCACGAAAAGACGCTCGGCCAGCTCTTCCTTGACGACCCGGTGAGCCAGATCGTCGACATGTTCCTGACCGAGATGGCGGAGGCGAGCGTGGAGTTGCGGCTTTCAACGACCGCGCGCGATGGGGATGGTTTCACGCTTCTGGCAAACGACGAGGTCGTTTCCTGCGCCTCGCTGGTGGTGGCGACCGGTGGCAAGTCGATCCCGAAAATGGGCGTAACCGGCTTTGCCTACGAGGTGGCGCGCAAATTCGGCGTGCCCGTCACCGAAACCCGCCCCGCACTGGTGCCCTTGACCTTCGAACCCGATCTTTTGGAGACGACGAAGGCCTTGTCGGGCGTCTCGGTCGATGCGCGGGTTTCCTGCGGCAAGCGGCATTTCGACGAGGCGGTCCTTTTCACCCACCGCGGCCTTTCCGGCCCGGTGATCCTGCAGATCTCGTACTACTAGCGCGAGGGCGAGGTCATCACGGTGGACATGGCCCTGGGCATCGACGTCTTCGAAACCTTACGCGCCCCCCGCGCCCAATCCGGCAAGCAGGCCCCGCAGACGGCGCTCGCCGAATTCCTACCCAAACGCCTGGCCCAAGGCCTCGCGGCCCGCCTTCAAACGGAAGCCCCGCTCGGCTCCCTGTCGGACAAGCACCTGCACGCCCTCGCCAACGCCGTGAACGCCTGGACAGTCAAACCCGTCGGCACCGAAGGCTTCCGCACAGCCGAGGTGACATTGGGCGGGTTGGATACAAAGGCACTCGACGGCAAGACAATGGAGGTGAAGGCCGTCCCGGGCCTGCACTTCATCGGCGAAGCAGTGGATGTGACGGGGTGGTTAGGTGGGTATAATTTTCAGTGGGCTTGGGCGTCAGGAGTGGCGGCTGGGGTGACTTGACTTCGGGAACTAGAAACTTCCCTAAGGATGTATTTTCTATCAGGCCAAGAGAACGTGAAGTTCGGCAACCCAGTAACATTAGACAAAAGATCGAATCTTAAAATCGCCGTATAATGTTTCCATTATGTTCCATCTCGCGTAGAGTTCTTATTAGAGAGGCCCGGCGTGAGTGAAACAACCATCGAATGGACTGACTCTACTTGGAATCCGGTTGCTGACTGCAGTGTAATATCTGCAGGTTGCACGAACTGCTACGCGATGCAGATGGCCCACTGATTGGAAGCGATGGGAGTTGATAAGTACAAAGGCCTTACGCGTAAATCCGGGCCGAGAACACTATGGAATGTTGTTATTCGTGAAGATCTTGACGCGCTTCAGATCCCGGTTAGATGGAAAAAGCCTCGAAAAATTTTCGTAAATTCAATGAGTGATTTATTTCACACGTCGGTCTCATCCGATTTTATAGCTAAAGTTTGGTCCGTAATGGAGAGAACACAACGTCATAGTTACCAAATCTTGACTAAGCACCCGAATGGGATGGCAGAGCTATCAGCGTCAGGGTTTCTCGCAGAATTGCTGAATGTCTGGCTAGGCACCAGCGTCGAAAATGAGGGAGTTGTCCACCGAATTGATCAACTTCGGGGCGTTAAGGCGGCGGTACGATTCATTTCATTTGAGCCGCTTATAGGCCCGGTGGGCAAAGTCAATCTGAACAATATTAACTGGGCAATAGTAGGAGGAGAGAGTGGCCCGAGAGCCCGCCCAATCCGAGAACCATGGATTGATGAAGTCCACGACGCATGTCGCCACTATGGCACTGCGTTCTTTTTCAAACAATGGGGGACTTGGGGCAAGAACAACCAACGCCGATCTAAAAAGCAGAATGGCCGTACTTATAGAGGACAAACTTGGGACGAAATGCCTTCTATTAACTCTATTTGAGGGTGCAGCGGTTTGGTCGAAAAGCCATATCTTTGGGGAGAGGGAGCTTCCCTTTCCGAACATTCAAGACAAAAACATAAGATTTTGCGCGAGTAATTTAGTACGTTATATTTTGGAACGCTGCAAAAATCCAATTAGTCGTAAGTTTCGTCTAGAAATCATTGATGGTTTCGCAGGAGGTGGGCGATATGAAGACGAAAGCCCTGGATCCTCGATTATTTTCATAGAAACGCTATGTAAGCGCCATTAAAGAAATTAACATCGAAAGATCGGCAAAGGAAATGCCGACAATTGATGTCGATTGCTTTATAATTCTCAATGATGCGGCCCCTGACGCAGTTCAAAAACTCAGAGAAAATACATCTACTTTATTAGTTAAAGATAAAGGATGAAAAATTAAATTTCCTTAATAGAAAAACCCTAATGCAATTGCAGAGAATCTCGAATATTTAATCTTAAAACCAGAAGCGTTAAATTTTTCTGATGCAATTACAAGCAAAAATAAATGGCTTGGAGCCGCAGAACGAGTTGTATTCGATCACTTCGGCAAGTGCGCGCCGTTTGTCATATCTTTTTCTATCAACAATTCCGACGGTTGGCGGTATTGGTTTATGCACTTCGCCAATAGTTACAAAGCGCGACAGGTATACAATGATATCCTGCATGAGAATTGTACTCAGTAAGCTCATTTCAGACGTGCTGGTAAGCTCATTTCAGACGTGCTGGGCTTCGAATGTTGTCATATGACCCCTCGCATGAAACCGGAACGCTGTATATCTATTTGATAAAGGAGCGCGGGAGGCGGCCCGCCAGCAATTGCCGGATGATATTCCGAGATTGATCTCAGAATGTGGAGATACTATAATGGTATCAGATTTTTATCGCGGAATTTATAATGAAACGCCTGCTCGTAGCGATGATATACATTCTGCAGTGTTTGCGAATAATTGCCTCGAATTCATCACTTCTGCAGGAAATCTACGCCGTTTTGCGCATACTATTTACCTTGGGGGATACACTAAATCTTAAAAAGAAAATGAGTTTTTATTTTCTTGGAACAAAAAACAATAAAAAACAATATTAAAAAAAACGGCGGCCCACTTCTGTAAACCGCCGTCCTGTATTCTATCGAATTACCCGCCGTATCCGCAGTGGGGCGATTGTCCTTACCGCGTCAACGGCTTGTACTTGATCCGGCGCGGGTCGGCGGCATGCGCCCCGAGACGGCGGACCTTTTCCTTCTCGTAGTCCTCGAAGTTGCCCTCAAACCACTCCACGTGGCTGTCGCCCTCAAAGGCGAGCATGTGCGTGACGAGGCGGTCGAGGAACATACGATCATGCGAGATGATAACCGCGCAACCGGCATAGTTCTCAAGCGCGTCTTCAAGCGCTGCCAGCGTTTCGGTGTCGAGATCGTTGGTCGGCTCATCGAGCAGCAGCACGTTGGCGCCAGTCTTCAGCACCTTCGCCAGATGCACCCGGTTGCGCTGACCGCCGGACAGGTTGCCGACCTTGGCCTGCTGGGCCGGGCCCTTGAAGTTGAAGGACGAGCAATAGGCACGCGAGTTGATTTCCTTGTCGTCGAGGTAGATCACCTCCGCCCCGCCGGAAATCTCTTCCCACACAGTCTTGTCCGGGCCGAGCGCATCGCGCGACTGGTCCACGTAGCCCAGATGCACGCTGTCGCCGACGGTCACCGTGCCCTGATCCGGCTTTTCCTGACCCGTCAGCATCTTGAACAGCGTCGACTTGCCCGCGCCGTTCGGCCCGATCACGCCGACGATGCCGCCGCGCGGCAGCTTGAACGACAGATTGTCGATCAAGAGACGATCCTCGAAGCCCTTGGAGACACCATCCACGTCGATGACGTTGGCGCCGAGCCGCTCGCCCACCGGAATGAGGATCTGCTCGATCGAGGGCTGGCGCTCCTCCTGCGCGGTCAGCAGGTCGTTATAGGCCTTGATACGCGCCTTGGACTTGGTCTGACGGCCCTTCGGGCTCATGCCCATCCATTCGCGCTCGCGGGCGATGGCGCGGTTGCGGGCCATGTCCTCGCGGCCCTCCTGCTCCATGCGCTTGGCTTTCTTCTCCAGATAGACGGAGTAGTTGCCCTCGTAAGGGATGCCCTGGCCGCGGTCGAGCTCGAGAATCCAGCCTGTGACGTTGTCGAGAAAGTAGCGGTCGTGGGTGATGATCAGGACCGAGCCCTTGAACTCGCGCAGGTGCCGTTCCAGCCAATGGACGGTCTCGGCGTCGAGATGGTTGGTCGGCTCGTCGAGGAGCAGCAGATCCGGCTCGGACAGCAGAAGCTGGCACAGCGCCACCCGGCGGCGCTCACCGCCCGACAGGTTGACGACGTTGGCGTCCGACGGCGGGCAGCGCAGCGCTTCCATCGCCATCTCAACCTGGCTTTCCAAGTTCCACAGGTCCTGGGCGTCGATCTCGTCCTGAAGCTGGGATGCCTCCTCGGCGGTCTCGTCCGAGTAGTTCATCATCAGCTCGTTGTAGCGGTCGAGCTTCGCCTGCTTGTGGGAAACGCCTTCCATGACGTTTTCCATCACGGTCTTGTCCGGATCGAGCTGCGGCTCCTGCGGCAGGTAGCCGATCTTGGCGCCCTCGGCGGCCCAAGCCTCACCCGTGTACTCCTTGTCGAGCCCGGCCATGATCTTCAAGAGCGTCGACTTACCGGCGCCGTTGGGGCCTAGAATGCCGATCTTGGCGTCCGGGTAGAAGGAGAGATGGATGTTGTCGAGGACCTTCTTGCCCCCGTCATAGGACTTGGATAGTCCGTGCATGTGATAAATGAACTGGCGCGCCATGGTCTGGACGGTGCTCCGTATCCGTGAAATCAGGGAAAGCTGTCTGGCGGCCTCAATACGCGAAGCCGGGCGTCAGAGCAATGCCAGAGCAATGATTGCGCAACGGCCGCGCATCGCTCAGGCCAAGGTCAGACGGCCCCGGCCGACAAGCCCTGCGTCCCGCCTCGGGCCTACTAAATGGGGCCTTTGCGCGAATTTCCAAGACGCACCATCCGCGTGGGCGCCGGCCTGTCCTTATGTTTCTCCAGTTTTACCGATTCTTTAAACACCGGGTTCACCCTAGTGCGGACTGGATCGCACGACCGGCAGACACGAAAAGCCCGTGTCCGTCCCCACCTCGGGGCAAGTCAGCGATCCGTGAGTTAAGGAGTATGAGCCATGCGTAGAAGCGCGAAATTCATCGTGATCCTTGCGGTGGCAGGAGGTCTTGCCGGCTGCGGTTCGACGCCGATGCAGCGCGCGGCCTCAGGCGGCGGTATCGGTGCTGCCGCAGGCGTAGGCGTTGCGGCCATCGCGGGCGCTCCCATTCTCGCCGGAGCCGCGGTCGGTGCGGCAGGCGGTGCGGTCATCGGCGCGGGGACCAACGAGTGCCAGATCAACCTCGGACCGAACCATCCGAACTGCTGATCGCAAAGTCCGATACGACATGACATGAAAAAAGTCGACGGATCGCTCCGTCGGCTTTTTTCGTGGCGTCGTCCGCCCCCGTCTGCCGGATAACCTATCCCGCCAGAACCTTGTCGAAGAACGCCTTGACATCGGTGCGCAACTGGTCGACCTGGCGCTTAAAGCCGAACGCTTCCGAGGTGATGCCTTCGGCGGCCAATCGGGTCGTCTCGGTCTTGTCGCGGATATGGGTCATGCCGCTGGAGACCTCGGCGGTGTTTTTCGCTGCGGTCTGAAAGTTCACGGAAATCTCGCTGTTGGCGACCGTCTGCTGCTCAACGGCGGAGGCGATGGCCGTGGCGATTTCGGACACCTTGTCGATGGTGCCGGAAATCGTCTCGATATCCTCCACCGATTGCCGAGAGGCCTTCTGGATGGCCTCGATCTACTCCGAAATCTCCTTCATCGCCCGCGTGGTCTGACCGGCAAGCTCCTTCACTTCCGTCGCCACCACGGCAAAACCGCGCCCCGCCTCGCCCGCACGCGCGGCCTCGATCGTGGCATTGAGCGCCAGAAGGTTGGTCTGCTCCGCAAACTCCGAAATGAGGCTGATGACGGAGCCGATCGTCTCCGCGGCGTCCGCCGGGCTTCGGATGGACTGATCGCTCCTGCGTGCACCGTCCACGGCCGAGCGCGCCACATCGCGCGACTTGGTCGCCTGCCGGCCGATCTCAGCGATGGAGGCGGTCATTTCCTCTGTCGCAGCCGCGCTCGATTGCACGCCATCCGTTGTCTCCGCCGCGCTCGATTCCATGGCCGCGACGCGGGAATTGGTTTCCCCCGCCACATCCATCAATCCACCCGCAGTGCCCTCCAGGCGCTGCGAGGCTTCCGCCAGCGAGTTCGTCGCCAATTCAACGACCCCGTCAAATTCGCGCACCGCCGCCTGGATGCTCTCCCGGCGTTCCTTCGCCTCTTCGATCATCGTGTCGTGATAGGTCGACAGCGCCATGTCCATGTCGAGCATGACGATCTTGTTGATCGCCGCGATCATGCGCGCGATCTTTATGCCCGACAGGCGCTGCTTCTGCCCGATGATTTCCACGAGCCGGGTCATGATGAAGGCGTAGCCGCCGATATACCAGTTCGGCTCCAGCCCTATGAGAACGTGAGCGCGCCCGATCCGGCGGGCGCTCTGAACGTAGTCATCATCGAAGCGGAGCGAGAACAGACGCGTCCAGTGGGCCTTCTGCGCCTGCGCCAGCCGCCTTTCCTGCCCGCCCGCCAGGGACGCCACGCGCTCGAACACGGCGATATGGGCATAGAAGTCACGCATGATCGCGTCCAGATTGCCCTCGATCAACGCCCAGGACCGCCGGATAGCCTCCTCGTCCTGAGGATCGATACACAGAAAGGTCAGACGCTCCTTCAACGATACTTCGAACATTGCAACTCCACCGGCGCGATCGGCGCCACAAGCCCGCACCGGATCAAATTTATCCTTGTAAATCAGTCCATAAGATTGCCCACCTGTCGCAGTGGAAGACTTATCTTATTTTCGAAATGCTCTTAATGTAAAATGAAGCTGAAAAATAATACGAACGTTTCAACTTACGATAACTTTAATACATCTAGTTATTTATGACAAAAAAATGATATACCAAATGATATGAATGGATATTTATATCTATTCGGTGAAAATACATAAGACGTTGGTCATGATACTATTGACAATACATGAGCCGACAGGAAGGCTCCGTCCGCGCCCTTGTTTTCCAACTGCGGCGAGTCACTTATCCTCAGCGAACGCCCAAACACCGGCTGAGGCCGAAGTTCAAACCCGAGATACAGCGATGATCCGACGCCTGCCGTCATTTGCCTCGCTTGTCATGGCGATGCTGCTCTTCCTTACGCCCACATTGTGCGCCCATGCAGCGGTCGACAAGCCGGCCACGGAACGCGCCTTCCATAGCTGAATCGAGCGCGATCTATGGCCGAAGGCGCGCGCACGCGGTGTGAGCCGGATCACTCTCGAAAACGCCATGCGTCCCGTCCGGCTGCAATGGAAACTTCCCGATCTCGCGCCTCCTGGTGCCCCGCGTACCCAGCCCAAGAAGCAACGCCAGTCGGAATTCCGCTCGCCGGCGCGCTATTTTTCGGAAGGAAATCTGAACACCCTGGTCTCGCTCGGCCGCGCGCAGATGCGGCGCTGGCATGACACCTTGCGTCGGATCGAGGCATGCTACGGTGTTCCAGCCCGCATCGTCGTCGCCATCTGGGGACGGGAACGACTATGGACGGGCAAAGCTGCCGCACAATGCGCTGGCAGTGCTGGCGACGCAGGCGTTCATGGGGCGTCGCAAGGCCATTTTCGAGGAAGAAACGCTCTCCGCACTCGTCAATTCTGGAAGAAGACCACTTCCCCGGCACCGCGCTCAAGAGCTCCTGGGCCGGAGCACTCGGCGACCCGCAATTCCTGTCCTCCAAATTCCTGCGCTACGCGGTCGATTTCGACGGCGACGGTAAGCGCGACATCTGGAATTCAACGCCCGACACCCTGGCCTCCCATCGCCAACTACCTGCATGCACATGACTGGCAGACGGGCCGCGACTGGGGCTTCGAGGCCACCATTCCGCAGAAGATTTCCTGCACGCTGGAAGGCCCCGAACAGGGTCGGCCGATCAGCACATGAATCGGCGCGGGCGCTACGGGCACATCGGGCCGCCCCTTCCCCGCGCACGAAAGATCCCGCACGGGCTAGCTGCTGATGGCCGCCGGGCGCTACGGGCCCGCCTTCATCGCCACGCCGAATTTCTATGTGCTCAAGGCCTACAATGAATCCGACGCCTACGCGCTTTTCATCGACCATCTGGGCGATCGGCTGGCCTATACGAACACGCCGCTGGTCACCCCCTGGCGCGATCCGGACAATTTTTCGCGCCGCGCGGTCCCAGCATATGCAGGAACGCCTGATCGCCGCCGGTTACGATGTCGGTGGAGCCGACGGTCTCGTCGGCTTCAAGACCCGCACCGCCATCGGCAAATGGCAGGAACGGCATGGCGAGACGGCAACCTGCTATCCCGACGAGAAGCTGCTGCACCGCATCCGGTAGAAACAGACACTCGCGGCATGCGGAAAAAGCGGCAAGGAACGACACCAGATCCGCCCCTGCCGTTTTCACAAGCCCTCGGCCCCGTACAATCGCGCAGGCACGGGCTGGCGCATCGCGTCCGTTCAGGCGGCTTCCAGCGACGCGATGAAGTGGGCTACTTCCTCACGCAAGCGGCTCGCCTGCTCGGCCAGCCGTTCGGAAGAAGCGCGCACCTCATCGGACGTCCGCCCCGTATTGCCTGAAGCCGCGCTTATACCGTGGATCGTCTCGATAACGGCGCGCATACCGCGGGCGGCCTCGGTCACGTTGTGAGCGATCTCGCGCGTAGCCATGTCCTGCTGACTGAAGGCGGAGGCAATCTGCGTGGAAACGTTGTTCATGGCCTCGATCGTGGCGGCGATCCGTTCGATGGCTGCAACCACATCCTTGGTCACTGACTGGATTGCCTCGATCTGATCGCCGATTTCCGAGGTGGCCGAAGCCGTCTGATTGGCGAGCTGCTTGACCTCGGAGGCAACCACAGCGAAGCCCTTTCCGGCTTCTCCGGCCCGGGCGACCTCGATCGTGGCGTTCAGCGCCAACAGGTTGGTCTGCTCGGCAATGTCGTTGACCAACCGGACGACCTCACCGACCGTTTGCGCCGCAGAACCGAGCGTGTGCACCTTCTGCGTCACCTGTTCGGCTTCGCTGACGGCTTCCGCATTGATGCGGCCCTCCTCTTCCACCTGACGCGCGATTTCGCTGACCGAGGAGGCGAGTTCTTTGGCCGCGCTCGCAACCACCTGGACGTTGGCCGCCGCCTTGTCGGAAGCATCCGAGACAGCGCCGGTCTGCTGGACGGCCTCCTCGGCTACCGACGACAGGCTGCGCGACACGCCCTGCAACCCGCCCGCATCCTGCGCAACATTGTTCATGACATCGGCGATGCCGTCCTGGAACTTGCCCGCCAGATCGGCCAGCGTCTCGTGCCGCTCGCGCAGCCCCGCATCAAGATAGACGGATATGGCGATATCCATATCGAGCATCGCCGCGCGGGTGAACGCCGTCTGCAGCGCCGCAAGCTGGCGCCGTTTCCTGGCCACGGGCAGTCCCTTGAGACACTGCTCCAGCAAGCGCTGATTGAGCAGGGTGATCAGCAGGGAATAGCCGCCGACATAGATGCCAACATCGAGGCCGATCCGCATATGGGTTTCGCCGACCGCCCGCACAGACGCCACATAGGCCTCATCGAAACGGCCTTCCGCAACAAGCGACCAATGCCGAAGTTGCGCGGCCTTCGCCACTTCGCGATGGTTGAAATCGCGGAAATACAACGCGGATTCAGGAAAGGAGCCGACGTGCTTGTAAAAGGTGTCCAACACAGTGGAGACAGCCTTCAGGATCGCATCCTTGTTGTCGCGCAATACTGTCACCTCGGCCGGTCCCAGCTTGTGAAAAGCTAAACGCCGGGCGACGTTTACATCATCATTTCTCAAAATAAGCTCCTTATCTCCCCTGTGGCGACGTCCTCCCGTGTCGCCCGGTATCCCGCAAAGTTTGCAAGCACATCGCGTCTATGATCCGAAAAAATAAAACTGATGTAAAAATTCTGAATACAACTGTGAGAAATCTGACGAAACGGCCAGACATGGCCGATAAACACACTGGAAATTCTGTAAAATTGAAACTTTACAAACAAATTATGTGACAATACGACATATATACTAACATTACGGCGTGAAATAGAACCTTACGCCAAAGATATTCTTCGACATAGAAGCAACGACGGGACCTGAAAAGAGACTGGTCTTGACCTGAGACGGGTTTCGGCGCGCCATCAGACCACGACAGTTGCGGCGGATTGTGCGCGCGACTGGGGTCGGATCCGCAGCAGCGGATGTTTCTAGGCAAACCTGAGAATGGAGCTTTCCGTACAACCGCGCAGATAGGCTTCCGTTTCCTCAGGCGGCAGGGGGCGGGAAACCAGAAAGCCCTGCCCCACGTCGCAGGCCAGTTCCGCAAGGAATCGGCGTTGTGCCTGTGTCTGAACCCCTTCCGCCACAACCGACTTGCCCAGCCTGTGTGCCAGGCTGACGACGGTGCACACGATGACCTCGTCCTCCGGCCGCTCGCCGATCCCGGCAACAAAGGAGCGATCGATCTTCAGCCGGTCCACCGGCACGCGCTTGAGATGGGCGAGCGAGGCATGCCCCGTGCCGAAATCGTCCAGCGCGATCGCACCCCCCCCTCTCCTGCAGATGACGCAAACACCATTCGATCCGCTCCGAAGAGCGGTCGAGCAGCATGTTCTCCGTTATCTCCAGTTCCAGAATGCGCGGGGGCAGGTCGTGCTTTTTCAGCAGCCCCGCCACAGTATCAACGAAGCACGGGCTCTTGAGCTGAGCGGCGGCGACATTGACCGCCATGACGCCCGGCTCCAACCCCGCATCCCACAATTGCTTGGCCGTCGCCAGTGACCGGTCAAGCACATGGCGGCCGAGCGGAACGATGAGCACCGTGTCCTCGGCCACGGGAATGAAATCGACCGGGGAGATATCCGGATCCCTCCCCCACCATCGCGCCAGCGCCTCAAATCCCATATGCGTGCCGTCGGCAATGGCGAATTGCGGTTACAGGGTGATGCCGATCTCGCCGATCTCCAGCGCCTCGCGCAGCGTATCGGCGATGGACCCGCGCCGCTCCATGCCGTCGCGCAGTAAAGCGTTGAAATAACAGTGCCGTCCGCGCTCGCGCTGCTTGGCCTGATAGAGCGTGTTGTCGGCGAATTTCAGAAGTTCCGCCGCATCCTCGCTACAGGCAAACGCCCATGGTGGCCTCGAGATGGATCGTGCGCCCGTGAAGCGTAAACGGCGCACCCAGACGATCCCGTAAACGCGAGAGAATGCGCTCGACCGCTTCCGGCGTATCCAACCCGGGAAGGATCAGCGCAAATTCGTCCCCGCCCAGACGCAGCACACCGTCCTCGCGACACAACGATCCGACCAACCGCGACGCCACCTCCACAAGAAGCGCATCGCCGGCGGCATGACCGAGCGTGTCGTTGATTTCCTTGAACTTCACCAGATTGAGCAGGACCAGAGCACCGTTCTTGTTGAACCGCTTGTGGTTCTCCATCTGCTCGGCAAGCCGGTCGACCAGCACGGTGCGATTGAAAAGGTCGGTCAGCGGATCGCGCTCCGCCTGAGTGCGGATGCGCTTTTCGGCCTCCTTCAGGGCCGTGATATCCGTACGCACGCCCACGACATAGCCGGAGCGCGAGCGGCGTTCCTGAACCTCATGCCAGCGCCCACTGCTCAATTGCTAAACCGAAAGCCGCCCCGGCGTACGATGCTCTTCCAGACGCTGCTCGATCCACGCCTCGCGATCGACCTCGCCTTCGCACGGCAGAACGAAATCCACCGACTCCACAGCGTTTCTCAGGATCGCCTCGAACGAGGCCCCAACCTCGACCAAATCTCCCAGAGCGTGGAACGTGTCGAGATAGGCGGAATTGTAGACAAGCAGGCGGTCGTCCCCGTCAAAGGCGGCAATACCCTCGGGCAATGTTTCCACAATATCCCACAACAAGGCTTCCGCCTGACGCCGGCGCGCGATTTCCGCCCTCAGAGCGTCGCGCAATTCTTCCGGATCGGAGACATCCGCATAGTCAAGCATCTAGAAAAGCTCGAGAGATTCGCTCACCGAAGACGCACGAACGTCCTGACCTGCGACATCATGGCCTTTGGCATCATGATGACCTTTGGCATCATGACCCTCGCCATCGAGACAAACCTGAGATCCAGCAGACCTTGCGTCTTGCATTCTTATCGCCTCTTCTGCCCAGCATCTGAGCGTTGGTAAGGCTTTGTTATCGGCCGCAGGTGCAGTGTCCGCCCAGGTAAACTTGTCCCGATACTCCCCGACCATCTCCGAAATACGAATATCGCTCGCGGGTTCGTAATCTTCCTTATGTACGGAAACGTACTTATGGGGAGCTAATTGTAAATTAACGCCGTGTGGCCATGGCGACAATGTAAGTTCCGCGCATATGTTGGTACGATACAAACATGTCCGAACAACTGCGTTTACCGACAACCAATCGCGTACTCCTCTCAACAAGAGTGGAAGCTCAGGAATTTCTGGCCGCCAGGTTCACCATGCGTGAGTTGACGGCAGGCGATGTTCTTTACGAAGAATACCAGTCCTTCGACCACGCGATTTTTCCCCACCGCGGCGTCATTTCCCTGCTGGCGAGGATGGAAGACGGGCGCACCGTGGAAAAGGCCTCGCTCGGCAACGAGGGCTTTCTGGGCTTCACCTACCTGATGGGCGGCATGGGAGCGATCGGTCTGACCGTGGTGCAGATCGACGGCTACGCCTCCTTCCTGCGCATGAGCGATCTCGACGAGGCGATGGACACGTTCGTCTGCGTCCGCGATGCGATGCGATGCTCTACTATTCCAAGGCGCAGATCTCGCAGTTGATGGAGCTGGTGGCCTGCAACAGCCTGCATTCCGCCACCCAGCGCGTCAGCCGGTGGCTGCTGCATACCGACGACCGCATGGACGGGCCCGACTTCCCCCTGACGCAGGAAGCGCTCTCACAGGTTCTGGGCCTACGTCGGGCGACTGTCAGCGCCGCCTGTTCGCAGCTTCTCAAGAACGATGCGATCCGCTATTCGCGCGGCATGATCTCGGTGAGCGACCGCGCCAAGCTGAGAAGCTTCTACTGCGAATGCTACGACCGCATCACTGCGCGCAGTTTTCCCCGCCCGATGAGCTGCACGCCGTTGGTCAGGGACGAAGACGCCTGATATCCTTCCCCTAAGGCAATCGCATTCTGGCCGTCGATCCGCGTTACGACTATAGTCGTGCGCAGTAAGTGGCATAAGCATATTGTTAATATTACAGTAGGGTTGAAACTGAAGAAGTTGAGGCGATTTGGGAGGGTCGTTTCGTGCCGCATTTCACGATCGAATATTCCGCCAATCTGGATCGGCGCATCGATTTGGTGGGTTTGTGCGAGGAGGTTCGCACGACCATACTGGCCACGGGCATCTTCGAGCCCGGCGCGATCCGGGTGCGCGCGATCCGGTGCGAGGTCTACGCCATTGCCGACGGCATGGCCCAGAATGCCTTCCTCGACATGGTTCTGCGCCCCGAAGAAATTCAGAAATCGATCGGCGAGGCGGTTTTCGCCGCCGTCGAGGCCTATCTGGAGCCGCTGTTCAAGACCCCACATTTCGCCCTGTCACTTGAAATCCGAGAGATCGGCCGCCCGTTGAGCTGGCGTCGCAACACCATGCACGCCCGCCTGCGCGACGAAAGCTGAGCCTGCCGCCCACCCCGCCTTGTCATCGCGCCCGCCCTCACCTTGCACCTTTAATATTCCACAACGTCACATCCGCGTATCTGCCCATAGTTGGAAACAGAAGCGGGCCTCTTCAAAGGCCCGCCAAAAACAGATCGCGACGGCCCGCGGGGAGAGGCCGTCTCCGGGAGGACCAGATGCCGATACCCACGCCGAACCTCTATCCGCCCTTCAACATCGTGCGGCTCAGCCATGTTGAATTCATCGTCACGGACCTTGCCGCCTCGCGCGCCTTCTATGTCGACACGCTCGGCCTTCAGGTCACCCATGAAGACGACGACGAGATCTACCTGCGCGCCATGGAGGAACGCGGCCACCACTGCATCATCCTGAAGCAGGGCGACGACCCGCGCGCCGATCATCTGGATTTCAAGCTCTACCGTGAGCAGGATCTCGACATGGCCGAAGCCTTCTTCCGCAACCGGCGACTTCCCGTCACCTGGGTGGAACGGCCCTTCCAGTCGCGCACGCTGCGCACCTAAGATCCACACGGCATTCCGCTGGAATCCTACGTGCAGATGGATCGTCTGCCACCGATCCATCAGAAATACGTGCTCTACAAGGGCGTGAAGCCGCTGCGCATCGGTCACTTTAACACCTTCTCGCCGAATGTCGACAAGATCGGCTTCCGCGTCACCGAATACACCGAGGACGAGGAGATGGAGAAACTGTGGGCCGCCTGGACCCACCGCAAGGGCGGCGTGCACGACATCGCCTTCACCAACGGACGCGGCCCCCGCCTCCATCACACCGCCTTCTGGGTGCCCACGCCGCTCAACATCATCGACCTGCTCGATCTGATGTCGACCACCGGTTACCTCGCCAATATCGAGCGCGGACCGGGGCGGCACGACATTTCCAACGCCTTCTTCCTCTATGTCCGAGATTCCGACAGCCACCGCATCGAGATCTATTGCTCCGAACTATCAGACGGTTGATCCGGATCTGGAGCCGATCAAGTGGGACCTGAAGGACCCGCAGCGCCAGACCCTGTGGGGAGCGCCGGCACCGCGAAGCTGGTTTGAGGAGGGAAGCCTCTTCACCGACGTGGAGCCCGTGCCCTCGACGCTCGCCGCCCAGCCCATCATCGCACCGTGACGGGAGCGTCCATGGCCTATCCCAACCCGTACGATCCCTTCGCACGCACCGACCTCACCGCCAACGAGCATGCGCTGCTGACCTTCATGGACAAGTGCATGCACGGCGGAGATCTGAGCCTGATCGATACGATGGTGGCCCCGGACTACATCCAACACACGCCAGGCATCGGACATGGGCGCGAAGGTCTCCGCGCCTACATCACGCAGATCGCCCACAAGCGCCCCGGCTGGCGCGAGTGGCGGGCGATCCAGCTCTTTGCCAGCGGCGATGTCGTCACCCTGCACAAGCTCCTACCGCAGGTCGTCATCGCCGACTTCATGCGCTTCAACGCCGACGGCCTGATGGCGGAGAACATTGGGACCTGGTCCAGCCGCTGCCGGAACCCGGCTACGGACCCAATGAAACCGTCCGAGGAGAACCTTGACCGATTCCGCGCCCTGTTCGGTATTTCGCAGTGAATGACGGTACGCCGCCCGTCGCGCGCCCTCCGTCCGCATCATCGCCCGCGTGTGACATCCGGCGGATTGACGACACTGGCCCCGGGCGGATCAAATCGGCCCAATCATTTCCGGGAGAAACATCCGTGACCCATTCCCTTGACGGACGCATCATGACCGGCGGCGAAGCGATCGTTTCCGCGCTTCTTGCCAACCGCGTCGACACGGTTTTCGGCCTGCCCGGCGCGCAGATGTATCCGCTCTTCGATACCCTCTACAAACACAGCGATCGCATCCGCACCGTCGGCGCGCGGCATGAACAGGCCTGCGCCTACATGGCCTTCGGGCACGCCCGTTCAACGGGACAGCCCGGCGTCTTCTTCGTCGTGCCCGGCCCCGGGGCGTTCAACACCATGGGTGCCCTGTGCACGGCCGCTGGCTGCAACGCCCCGGTACTGATGGTGACGGGACAAATTCCCACGCCCTTCATCGGGCTCGGCCGCGGTCACCAGCACGAGTTGCCCGACCAACTCGGAACGCTGCGCACGATCGTCAAATGGGCCACCCGCATCAAGCGCCCCGCCGATGCGCCGCATATCCTCAACGAGGCATTCCGGCAGATGCTGTCCGGACGTCCCGGCCCGGTCACGGTCGAAATGGCCTGGGACACGATGGCCTCCAGCGAGCGCGTCTACCCAATGGACGGAACTGAGCCGGACGATCCCGTCCCGCCGCTTGCCGAAGCCATCGCGGAGGCCGCGGAGCGGATCAAATGGGCCAAGCGGCCGATGATCATGGTTGGTGGCGGCGCCCAGCACGCGGCCGCCACCGTACGCGCACTGGCCGAGGAAATCGGCACGCCCGTGGCAGCCTTGCGCTCCGGCCGGGTCATCATACCGGAGAATCGCCCGCTCGAGCTTTCCTCCTATGCCGCCTATCGCTACTAGCCGGAGACGGATCTCCTCATCGGCATCGGTTCTCGTCTTGAGATGCCCGACATGCGCTGGTCCGGCATGGGCAAGCTGATCGATGCCCCCGAGGCCCCGCCGCACCTCATCCGCATCGACATCAATCCGGCGGAAATGAACCGGCTGAAGCCGCACACCGCCGTTGTCGACGATGCCAAGGAAGCTACGGAAGCGCTGTTGACGGCGCTGGGCCATTCCGGTCACAAGCCCCACACGGTGCCGGAGGCCGTCGCCTCCGGCAAGCTGAGCGCGGCGACGGAAACTGCGAGCATTCGCCCGCATGTCGACTATCTGCATGTCATCCGCGAGGAACTTCCCTTTGAGGGAATATTCGTGGAGGAGCTGTGCCAGGCGGGCTTCACCTCCTATTTCGCCTTCCCAGTGCTGCGGCCGCGCAGTTTCATCTCGGCTGGGTTCCAGGGCACGCTAGGCTTCGGCTTCATGACGGCGCTCGGCGCCAAGGCCGCCAATCCGGACCGGCCGGTCGTCTCCGTCACCGGCGACGGCGGCCTGTTGTTCGGCGTGCAGGAGCTTGCCACCGCAAAACAATACGGGCTCGGCGTCGTCACCATCGTCTTCAACAACAACGTCTACGGCAACGTGCTGCGCGACCAGCAGACGGGCTTTGAAGGCCGCGACATCGCCTCGAAGCTGGAGAACCCGGACTTCATGGAGTTGGCACATTCCTTCGGCATGGCAGGCCACCAGATCTCGTCTCCGGAAGAACTGCGCCCGGTCTTGCGCGAGGCCATCGCGAACGATGCTCTGGCCCTGATCGAGATGATGGCCGACTCGGCCGAGGAAATCCCGCCCTGGCCGTTCATTCACCCGACGGCCTGAGGGAGGTGACGAGGCGGGCTCAGTATTACCAGAGCGTGTGTTGCCCATCCTTCGAGACGGCTGCTTCGTAGCCTCCTCAGGATGACGTTATCGGGTTGTTGGGTCTATGAAACCATCAACATACACAACGTCATCCTGATGAGGCCCGTAAGGGCCATCTCAAAGGATGGGCAACGCACGCAACCATCTTCTGCCTCAAAATGAAAAAGGCCCGAGCACTTATCTCGGACCCGGGCTCTGATTTTCGATTGCCGGCCCCTACTGAAAGAGCGAGTCGTATTTCTTCAGCGTGGCGATGTAATCCGCATAGGCCTTGTCGGCATCGATGCCGGTGGAGGCCACCGATTTTTTCCACTCGTCGAGCGTCGGCGCAGCCGTTGCCTTCCAGAGCGCGACCTCTTCATCGTTCGGCTTGTAGAGCGTGTGCTCTTCGGACTCGATCATCTTCTGTCGGCCGCTCGCCTAGTTATCGGCCCAGCCGATCGAGAACTTCTCCGACCATTCCGGCGTGCAGTGCTCGTCGATGACCTTCTTGTCCTCCGGCGCAAGCGCCCCTCATAGATGCCGCGATTGATCACCAGGGTCTGCAGGGACTCGTAGAACGGTATGTCGAGGTGATGGGTCGTCTCCTTGTCGATGCCGAAAATGTAGATCGAGTTCCACGGAAAGGTGATGGCATCCGCCGTCCCTTTGGCCAGCGCCTCGCGCGCCTCCGGTGCGGAGACCTGCACGCTCGCACCGCCCAGAAGATGCACGAAAAGCGGGCAATGGTGGCGTTGGCGGGGCGCACGTTCATGCCCTTCACGTCGGCAGGCACGTGCACGGGCGTCTGGGAATGGATCGTGCCGGGATCGTGCGGGTTCATCACGCACAGCTTGACCTCAGACATCTCTTTTTCGACGTAGTCGAGATACCACTCGTGCATCGCATGGACCCCGGCCTTGGCGTTGTTGGCAAGGAACAGGATCTCGATCAGCGAGGCCATCGGGGATCGTCCGGCCGTGTAGCCCGGATTGACGTAGCCGATATCGGCAATGCCGTCGCGCGTCATGTCGTAGTGATCGGGCGCAGCCCCCAGCTGCTGGACGGGGAAGATGGTGATGTGGATACGCCCGTTCGACGCCTCCTCCACCGCCTTCACCCACGGATCGATGCCGAATTTCTGGATCGGGTGGCTCGCAGGCACCCAATGGGCGAGATGAAGCTCGACCGCAGATGCCATCGTCAGCGCACCGAGCGAGGTGGCTGCCGCCAGAACGGCAGTCAGAATCATTCTGTTGATCATATTCACGAACGTTCCCTTCTCCGGGTATTTTTAGGTATTCCTTTGCGGAATTTCGTTTTGTTATTTAACGTAACAATATATTCATGTAACAGCGAGCGGGAATTGGCGAAGATGACGACTTCCCAATACTGCCTGCCACGCGTCTCCCACATCGCACGTTCGGCGCGTCTCGGAAGAAACCTTCCTGCATCGGGAATGTGCCTCCGCATTAATCGCAAAGCGTCGGAATAATAGGCTGGTCTTCTGACGCTAAGTTGGCCTAGTATATCTAAAAATAACGATGGAATTAGTAGTCGGGCCTCGGCAAGGCTGCGCGCGCTTATCCGTCAGAACAACAACCGAGAAAGGTTGGAACGGAACACCTTCCAGTTCACGTGAACAGATACTCCGCAAGTCCGCTATCACATCAGACGTTAAACCCTGAAAATCCCATCACAACAGGGTCAAGAAAGCGCAACCACTCCATGTGAACCGGAATACGGCAAGGTCCGTTTCAGAAGAGCTTTGGTGCCAGCCGCAGCGATCGAAACAAGAAAAATCTCCAAGATATTCGGGTCCGGCGACAGGGAAGTCCGGGTGCTCGACGAGGTCTCGCTGGAAATCCGCGAGAACGAGTTCTTCACGCTCCTCGGGCCATCGGGTTGCGGCAAGCCCACGTTGCTGCGGCTGATCGCGGGCTTCGAGGCGCCGACATCCGGTCAGCTTCTTCTCTACGGCAACGACATATCGAACGAGCCGCCCTATCGACGGCCCGTCAACACCGTCTTCCAGAGCTACGCGCTCTTTCCTCATCTCACCGTCGCCCAGGACATCGTCTTCGGGCTGAAAATGTTCGACAGGCCGAAGGCGGAAATCTCCGCGACCGTCAACGAGATGCTCGCCATGGTGCGCATGGAGACGATGGCCCACCACAAGACCAGCGAGATTTCCGGCGGCCAGCAAAAGCGCGTGGCGCTTGCCCGCGCCCTTGCACCGAGGTCGAAGGTTCTGCTCCTCGATGAACCGCTTTCCGCACTCTACCTGAAGTTGCGCAAAGAAATGCAGCGCGAGCTGAAGCGCCTGCAGATCGAGACCTGGATCACCTTCGTCTTCGTCACCCACGATCAGAAAGAAGCGCTGACCATGTCGGACCGCATCGCGGTGATGAGTTCCGGCAAACCGTTGCAGGTCGGCACGCCGCGCGAGATCTACGATCGCCCGGCAAACCGCTTCGTGGCCGGGTTCATCGGCGAATCCAATTTCCTCACCGCCGCGATCACCTCCGCCGTCGCGGACACCGCCCGCGTTCTGATCGGCGGCAGGCTCGACATGGAAGCCGTGCTTCCCGCCGACGGGCCACGCTCCGGCAAGGTGACGGTCGCGATCCGGCCGGAACAGGTCCGCCTCGTGGACGAGACCGAGACCAACGCCATCCCCGTAACGGTGACCGACACGGTCTATTTCGGCACCGACACGCACACCCATCTCCTGCTCGATGACGGAGAAACAGTCGTCGCGCAGTTCCAGAAAACGCTCGCCCATTCGGAAGAATTCGCCAATGGCACGCGCGTCGGCGTTCAGTTCTGGGAGGGCTCGGTGCAGGTGCTGAGGGAGATGCCATGAGCGCGATCGAGATATCCGGCACCGCCGCCGAGGATCAGGAGGCCCAGGCAAACGCCGCGCGCACGAAGCGCAACTGGCTGTTGTCGCTGCCCGCCGTGATCCTGCTGTTGTTTGCAGCCTCCGGCCCGCTGGCGATCGTACTGATCTATTCGTTCCTCACACCCGGCGACTACAGCGGCGTCAAATGGATCCCGACATTCGACGCATGGATCGAGATCCTATTCACCCGGGATATCTTCGACGACACGCTCGGTCTTGCTGACGCCCATCTCACAATCTTCTGGCGCTCGGCGAGCCTCTCGTTACTGACAACGCTGATCACCTTCCTGCTCGGCTTTCCGACCGCCTATTTCATCGCCACCCGCGCCACGCGCCAGCGCGCGATCTGGCTCTTTCTGATCACCATCCCGTTCTGGACCAGCCTCCTCATCCGCACCTTCGCGATCATGGAAGTGATCCTTAACAACGGCCTGATGAACGCGGTGCTGATGAAGGCGGGGCTCATCGCGGAGCCGATCCAGATCCTCTATTCCAACACCGCCGTCCTCATCGGCATGGCCTACGTCTACCTGCTGCTGATGGTGCTGCCGCTCTACGCCTCGCTAGAGCGCTTCGACTTCCGTCTCGTGGAGGCGGTGTACGACCTTTACGCGGGACGATGGATGGTTCTGCGCAAGGTAAAATCCTGCCGCTCGTCAAACCGGGCATCATCGCCGGATCGATCCTCGTCTTCATGCCCTCCCTCGGCGCCTACGTGACGCCCCGCGTGCTCGGCGGCGGCAAGCACATGATGATCGGCAGCTTCATCGAGCTGCAGTTCGGACAGGGACGCAACTGGCCGCTCGGCGCATCGCTGTCGATGCTGCTGCTCATCATCGTCGGCATCGGCCTGATGTTCTACGTGCGCGTCACGTCGCGGGAGAAGCCCTATGACTGATCACGACCATCTACCTGCTGATCAACCAGCCGCTGACGGTGCTGGAGATCGTCACGGCCGTGGCGCTGCTGATCTTCTTTTCCATGATCCGGGTCGCGACCGGCTATTCGGGACTTGGCTACCTGATCGCGGCGCACGCCGCCTTCTGCGTGCCGTTTGCCTATCTGCCAATCCGGGCGCGTCTTGAGGGCATGGACACGGTGCTGGAGGTGGCAGCCGCCGATCTCTACGCAACGCCGTGGCGGGCATCCCGACGGGTGATGCTGCCCCTGATGACGCCGGGCATCGCAGCCGGCGCCATGCTCGCCTTCGTGCTTTCGCTCGATGACGTGATCATCACCGAATTCGTCAAGTCGGCGGGCCAGGACACCCTGCCCACCTACATGTTCGGCCAGTTGCGGCGCTCGATCACACCCGAAGTCAACGCGATCTCCACGGTGCTGCTCGCCATCACCGTCGCCCTGCTCACATTGTTCTTCATTCTGACCCGCAAGCGAAACAAGACTACCTGACCCCCACACCAATGGAGGAAGAGAGACAATGCGTTACCGTTCCCTGCTGATCGCTGCCGAAGCCCTGCTCGCAGCAACGAGCCTCGCCCATGCAGAGGGCGAACTGAACATCTACAACTGGGGCAACTACACGAGCCCCGACCTGATCAAGAAGTTCGAGGAAAAGTTCGACGTCAAGGTCACCATCACGGACTACGATTCCAACACGACCGCACTGACCAGGGTGGCAGCGGGCGGACACGGCTTCGACATCGTCGTCCCTCCGCCAACTACGTCCCGATCTTCGTCGGCAAGGACCTGCTGCTGGAATCACGCCCCGACCAAATGGAGAACTTCAAGAACGTCTCCAAGCGCTGGCAGGACGTGCCGTGGGATCCGAACCGCCACTATTCCGCGCCCTGGCAATGGGGAACCACCGGCGTTTCCGTCAACAAGACAACCTATTCCGGCGACATCAACACCTCGGCCATATTCATGGATCCGCCGGAGGAACTCGTTGGCAAGGTCAACGTGATCCCGGAAATGTCGGACGTCATGGCGATGGCCGTCTGGTATGCAGGCGGCGGCGTCTGCACCGAAAACAAGACGGTTCTGAAGAAGGTGCGCAACCTGCTGGTCGCCGCGAAGCCGAAATGGCTGTCGATGAACTACGGCATGACCGAAAAGATGTCGAACAATGACGTTCTAACCTCGGTCAACTGGTCGGGTTCGAGCTACCGCGTGCGCCTGAAGAACCCGGACGTCGCCTACGGCTACCACAGGAAGGCTATCCGGTGAGGATGGATTCCGCGGCCATCCTCAAGGACGCCAAGAACGTCGAAAACGCCAAGCTTTTCATGAACTTCATCATGGATCCGGAAAACGCCGCGATGATCTCCACCTTCGCAGGCTACGCCAACGGCATCGACGGTTCGCAGGAATTCATGCCCGAAGAAATGAAGACAGCACCGGAAATTAACGTGCTTGAAGAATTGGCAAGCACGGGCCAGTTCCTGCCGACCTGCCCGCCGAAGGTTCAGAAAATTTACACCGCGATCTGGACCGAAGTGATGAAATGACCTGAGTAGGAGCGGGGTCTGATGACTCCGCCCCCATTTTCCCGCCGTCATTGCCCGGCCTTCGGCGGGGGATGACGGTGGAGGGATTTACGCTGACGTGCGCGCTCAAACGAGGCGGCCCATCCTTCGAGACGCCGTCTTGTTGCGACGGCTCCTCAGGATGACGTTGTGAATGTTGATGATTTCGCCGAAATAACAACACGATAACGTCATCCTGAGGAGGCTCGAAGAGCCGTCTCGAAGGATGGGCCACGACTTTCAAATCCCCCGGCGCCGCAGATCATACAGCTTCGGCCGCAAGCTCCCGCACCGCCGCAGCGCTTTCCTATGTCAGCGCCTTCTTCGCCAGCGCCTCGCACTCCGCCCGGCTCAAGCCCTTCAGCATCAGCTTGAATTCCGCGACATCGGCCGCTGCCATGGAGAACTCGTCGAGCCCCAGCCCCAGCAGAACGGGCACGGCCAGCTGATCGCCCGCCATCGCGCTGCACATGCCGATCCAGATACCGGCCTTGTGGGCCGCACCGATCGACCGGTCGATCATCGCCAGCACCGCCGGATCGAAGGGATCGCAGAGCTTCTGCACCTTCGGATTGGCTCGGTCCGACGCCATCACGTATTGCGTCAGATCGTTGGTGCCGATGGAGAAGAAATCGACGTGGGAAGCCAGCAGCGAGGCCCGTTCGGCCGCCGCTGGCACCTCGATCATGATGTCGACCTCTATTGCCTCATCGAAAGCCTGACCACGCTCCTTCAACCTCGCCTTGACCGTCTTCACCGCCGCCTTTCCGGCTGTCACTTCGGCAAGCGTGGAGACAAGCGGGAACATGATCCGCACCGGACCGTGTGCGCTCGCCCTGAGGATTGCGGCCAACTGGCTCTCGAAGAGATCCGGCTCGTCCAGCGAATAGCGGATGCCTCGCCAGCCGAGATTGGGGTTCTCCTCGTCTGGCCGATCCATGTAGGCAACCGGCTTGTCGCCGCCGATATCGACGGTACGAACCGTGAGCGCGCCACCGTTCAGTCCTTCCACCATCTGCCGGTAGATATCGCATTGCTCGTCTTCCGACGGCGCCGTCTCGCGGCGCATGAACAGGAACTCGGTGCGTAACAGCCCGACTTCCTCCGCCCCGCTGTTTGCGACCGTCTCCAGCTCTTCCAGCAAGGCGAGATTGGCGGCCGCGCACACGCGCTCGCCGTCCTTCCTCACCGCCGGATCGTTCTTGACGGCCTGGGCCTCGGCCCGGCGCGCCTCAAGCCGCTTGCGCTCTTCCTCGATCCTGTCAAGAAGATCCGCATCAGGCGCGACGGTGAGTTCCGCCTTGCCGCCGTCGATGAGCACATCCGTGCCGTCGGCAATGCCGGTGAGATCGATCCCGAGACCGAAGACCACCGGGATCGGCAGGCCACTTGCCAGAATGCCCGCATGCGAGGTCTTGCCGCCATAGACCGAGGCGATGCCCAGCACCTTATCCGGATCGAGCGTCAGAACATCCGAAGGCCTGAGATCGTCAAAGGCCAGGATCGTCGCTTCCTGCGTATCCGTTCCCTCGCCCGCCTCACCATTGAGATGGCGCAGGACGCGAAGCCCGACGTCGATCACGTCCTCGCCGCGCGCCTTCAGGATCGGATCGCCGAGCCCGCGATAGGTCTTCGACAGATCCTCCACCGCATCGCGCCAGAGTGCAGCGGCCGAAACACCGCGGTCGCGAATGCCGGTCTTCACCGGCTCCAGAAGCGCGGGGTCCTGAAGAAACGCGATGTGCGCATCGAAAATCTTGCGGTCGTAAGCGGCAATGCCGTCACCCTTGGCATCGAGTGCCGCGCGAAGTTCGCTTTCCGCCGCCAACAGCGCGGCATGAAACCGTTCAATTTCGGCGTCCTTGTCCTCAACCGGCACCGCCTCAATTGCATCGGGCAACGCGCGGCGGATCTGGCGGATCGGCCCATGCGCAAAGCCCTTGGCGATCGTTACGCCCTGCAACGTGCCGCTGGTAAGCGTTTCAGACTCGGGCGTGGGTTCGGCTGCACTGGCCGCTTCCGGCTCTTCGTCCGGGACATCGGGCGCGCGCTCTGCCTCGCCGAAGTTGGAGGAGACGAGGTCTTTGATCACAGAAAAGAGATCCTCGGCCACGGACGGATCGGCGGTCACGCGAATGACGTCGTTGCCACCAACCTCCGACAGCATGACCCCATTGATGGATTTTGCGTTCGCCGCCGGTTTGGCCTTGGTCAGGTTGGTGAGGCTCACCGCCCCGTCGAAACAGTTGACGGTTTGCACGAAAAGCGCGGTCGGGCGAGCGTGAAACCCGTGCACGGTCTTGATGCGGAAGGTGCGCGTGGCGCCCTCATCCGCCCCCGCCTCTGCGGCAGGTTCACCGGCACCGGCAGCCTCATCCACGAAGGCACGCGCGGTCGCGCGTGCCTTCGCAATCGTTGCGGCCATGTCGCCGCCAGAGGCAATCTGAACTGTGGCGGCGAGAACGCCTTCGACCAGCGGGGCCTCGGCGATCTGCACCTTTTCCCGCTCTTCGTCATCGAGCAGGTCGAGCGCCATTTCCGCATTCAGCGTGGCCGATCCGAGATCGGTGAAGATCAGCACGCCCTGATCGCTCATCACCTCATGGATCGCATCCATGATGCGGATCGCATCGGTGCCGAGCGGCGCGTACGGGCCGTCGATGCCGCCTGCCGCCGCGATGGGCACGGGCCTACATCGGATTTGCCGCGCAACTTCACGCCGGCCACCACATCGTCGAAGAACTGCGCCGTCTCCTCGAAGCCGATTTCGCTCTTACCGATGAGAGGCTTAGAGGCCTGCAGGAACATGGTGCCGTAGAGCGAACCGGCGGCGGCACCAACCTTGGAAATCAAGGCCATCGACACCGCCTTCAAAAGCGCCCCGATGTCATCGCCCTCGGGCAACTTCTCGACCACAACCTTGTAGCCGCGGTCCATGTTGTTGCCGTGGTCGGCATCACCGATGGCTGAATCGAGTTCCGTCAGATAGCTGCGGTTCTCGGCCATCACTTCCGCCGTCTTCTCGATCCACTTGCGAACGGTGGCACCGGTAAGCACTTCCGTCATCAATTCACACTCCCCAACGCAGCGCCGGCGTGTTGACGGGAGCGTCGTAGAGACGGAGCAGTTCGTCGTCCACCTTCAGAAACGTGATCGACATGCCAGCCATTTCCAGCGACGTGATGTAGTTGCCGACAAGATTGCGGACGATCTTCACGCCATGACCCCCGGCCAATTCGGCCAGCTTGTTGTACACCGTATAGAGTTCCGACACGGGCGTGCCGCCCATGCCATTCACCAGAGCGATCATTTCATCGCCCTTTTCAAATGTGATGTCTTTGACCTCGGTGTCCACCCAGTCGCCCTTTTCCACATCCCATTTGGACAATTGCCGCGTATAGGCCTCGTCCTCGAAAATGTGCTTGCGCAGGGTCTCGGTGATCCCGTCGGCCGACTTGATCTTGGTGCGCTCCACCCCCGGTTCGCCGTGAATGCCGATGCCGATCTCGTCTTCGGCGAGTTCGAAGCTCGGCGTACCGTTTTGCGGCGTTGTGCAGGGCGTCAGCGCCATACCCATGGACTTGCCGTGGATGTTCACCTTCTTGCAAAGGGCGGCGAGCTTGTCGAGGTCGTAGCCTTCAAGCGATGCGCCGCCGCAGATTTTCTCCGCAAACACCGTCGTGCCCAGACCGCGACGCCCGGCCGTGTAGAGCGAATCCTTCAGCGCCACGTCGTCGTCGATGATGATGTTGTGGACCTCGATGCCATCGTCGCGCAACATGTCGGCGGCCATCTGGAAGTTCATGACATCGCCGGTGTAGTTCTTGACGATCTGCAGGATACCCTTGCCGCCATTGACCGCCTTACCCGCCTCGTACATCTGATCGGGTGTGGGCGAGGTGAAGACCGATACCGGGCAGGCAGCATCCAGCATGCCATAGCCGACGAACCCGCCGTGCAGCGGTTCGTGGCCCGATCCACCGCCCGACATGACCGCCACGCGACCCGAAATGCCGCCTGCCACGGACATGAAATTGGGATCGAAATGAACCTCGACCTCCGAATGAGCGGCTCCGAACCCTTTCAATTGTTCAACGACGACGTCCTCGGCGTTATTGATGAGCTTTTTCATCTGCACTTCTCCTAATCTGACGTTTCGCCCGCGTCATAGGCTTCGAACACGGACTTGTAGTAACCGTGATAGAACGCACCGGCGACGAGGCCGCCGATGATCGTGGAGACGGTGGGAATCCACCAGCCACCACGCGGACCGGGCAACGCGATTTCCCCCCAGCCGAACAAGTAGGACATGATCCGCGGACCGAGGTCGCGTGCCGGGTTCATCGCCGTCATGGAGATCGGCGCCTCGTAAGCCACGAGAGCTGCAACGAGAAGACCGATGAAGAACGGAACCAGATTGGCCGACGGGGCCGCCGTATTGTGGGGATCGGTCAGATAGAGAACGCCGAACACCAGAATTGCCGTGGTGAAGGCCTCCGACAGGAACCATTTCGTCAGAGAGACCTGGGCAAACACTTCCGGTGTTGATCCGAAGAAAGCGGGGTTGGGCGCATAGGTACCGAAACCCATGGCGGAAAGCTGACTACCGGACTGACCGCGAATGATCTCCTTGCCAGCCTCGAATACCGCGATGATGTCCGCGTAGAACCAGTAGATCGCTGCAGCCGCCAGCATGGCGCAAATGAACTGAGCGATGATGTAGGGAGCAACCTTCGACCAGGGGAACCCCATGAAGACCGCCATCGTGATGGTCACTGCGGGGTTGATGTGGCCCGCCGGTCATCTTGGCCGACACATAGACGCCGAAAGCGACGCCCAGAGCAAACATCATGGAAACAGGCCAGAGGCTGAGCCATCCGGTCCATACCGACACGGCGACGGATCCAACACCGAACAGTACGAGGATGAACGTGCCGAGTCCCTCGGCAGCCATCTCGCATGCTATCCCTCGCTTCATTGCTGGACCTCCCATAGTTCGTTGGTATCAGCGTCGGCATGGCGTTACCGCCACCCTTTCGACGAAGCGAACACGAAGCCATATGCTGACTCGGGTGGATACCAACTCGGGCAGATACGGAACTTCGTCGCGGGCCTGTCTCGACTACCGGCGCGACAAGGAGCCCATCATAACTCTCGGTCATGGGCAAAAGACCCTTCTGCGACATTCCGTTGCGTTACGTCAAACACGGCAGAATTCCGCCATCCGGGTAGAGCAACACAAATATTGACGTTGGGTCACTTTTTGTATCTAGCATTTATTTAAAAGAATTTTTACGCAACGTCATTTCTGACCATATACTTCCGCACGCCCACTGCTTGAGAGAACGGACGCCCATTTGGTCCTTGAAAGACGGGTCCAGACGCCCCCACCCCTCCGCTGACGGCAGCCTTACCGGGCGCGGAGCCCCGCGTACAATTAAGACGATAAATGATTCCAGATCGGGAATAATATTAATATATAAAAATATATTTCTATGTTTTATCGCCTTGATCTATATGTTTTATTTCGAAGAAAGAGAAGTTGTCTCAAGTTTTTCAGGCTTTTAAATTTAGCTTTATAACTCATACAGTTACGGACATATCAACGGAAGATTTATGACATCTCGTCGCAGCGGCTGTTGAATTTGAGATTCCGGCTGTTACCCTCCACCGCATCCTAGGCTAGAGAGCAGATCAAGGCGTCCATCCAAAGCTTCATCTTGAAGCAGCGCCTTGACGGGTCGGCCAGCGGCGTCGGCCGGGCGCTTCGCGCAACCCCTTGCGAACGCGCACCGCGTGCTCTCATCGCCATCCCGTCCGGTCCACCCCGTCGACGTGTCCGTCGGCTTTCGGGCGATTTCGTGCGCATTACGGCGCCTTACCGGCCGGACGCGAACAGGACGACATCCCCGTTCAATCCGCCGGCGTCGTCGGCGGGCGGGAGACATGTGTTCCCCGCCGATGTCAAGCGCAAAGCGAAGTTCGAAAGAGGAGGCTTCCCACATGCGCACAGCGTATCACTCGCAAAACGCTGAACTGGAACTGGACGAACAGACCTACGGCCAGGATCCGACCGCCGACTGAAAGATCGACCTTTACCGGGGCGAATACATCATGTCCTTCGTGGAGAAGTGGGACGAACTGATCGACTGGGACGCGCGCGCTGAAAGCGAAGGCCAGTTCTTCGTCGACGTGTTGCGGGCGCGCGGCAAGGAGACGGTCCTCGACGTGGCCACGGGCACCGGTTTCCATTCCGTGCGCCTGACCCGTTCCGGTTTCAACGTGACCTCGGCCGACGGGTCCGCCACCTTGCTCGCCAAGGCTTTCGAGAACGGTCAGAAGCGCGGCATGATTCTGAAGACGGTGCAGGCCGACTGGCGCTGGCTGAACCGCGACATCCAAGGTAAGTACGACGCCATCATCTGCCTCAGCAATTCCTTCGCGCACCTGCACGAGGGAAAGGACCGCCGCCGCGCGCTGGCGGAGTTCTACGCCGCACTGAAGCATGACGGCATCCTGATCATCGACCAGCGCAACTACGATGCGATGTTCGATCATGGCTTCTCCTCCAAGCACAAATATTACTATGCCGTGGACAAGGTGACCACTGAGCCGGAATTCATCGACGAAGGCTTCGCCCGCTTCAAATACAGCTTTCCCGACGGATCAGAGTACACGCTCAATATGTGCCCGATCCGCAAGAACGACATGCGCCGCCTTCTCTCCGAAGCAGGCTTCGAGCGCATACGCACCTATGGCCATTTCCAGGAAACCTATGCAGAGGAAGATCCCGATTTTTTCATTCACATCGCGGAGAAATCGAGCCTGCATCTGGTGCGCTGGGGCGGAGGAACGACCGCGGAGGGCGAAAGCGATATCCGCGAAGTTGGCCGAGAGCTACTATGACAGCGACGACGCTGACACCTTCTACAGCCTCGTCTGGGGCGGTCAGGATCTCCACGTCGGCATCTACGACACGACGAAGGACATCCGCACGGCCTCCGATCTGACCATCGATGAGATGGTGAAGATGCTGCCGAAGCTCGGTGACGACACGACCATCCTCGACATCGGGTCGGGCTATGGCGGTGCCATGCGCAAGGTGATCGGCGAGAACGGCGGCTCGGCCGTCTGCCTGAACATCTCCAAGTTTCAGAACGACACCAACCGTCACCGCAACCGCCAGAAGGGCTTTGCCGACAGGATCCGCGTCGTCCACGGCGTCTTCGAGGACATTCCGGAAAAGCCGGCAAAAGCCTGGGCTCGCCGCGCTTCTACCGCGAGGCCGCCGAGGCGCTGGGCTTTGAAACGGTGGAACAGCGCGACATGGTCGGCCAGCTTGGCACCCACTACTTCCGGGTTCGCGAGGAACTGCTGTCGAACTACGACAAGCTGCGCAGCGAAGGCGCATCAGCCGAGTATCTCGACAAGATGGCCGCCGGGCTCCAGAGCTGGGTGGATGCGGCCGATGCCGGAAATCTTGCCGGAGCATCCAGCTCTTCCGCAAGCCGGACTGATCGACGAGCGGACGAACACGGGAGGCGCGGGAAACCGCGCTTTCCCCTTGCCACCTACTGGTGGGGCATGTGTGCCGCAACCGCGAAGATCATCACGAGCCCCAGCAGCACGATCAGGATCGAGTAGGCAAATGGCGCCTTGGCAAGAAGCTCATCGAGCCACGGCGCCCGACGGGTCGCAAAGCGGATCCCCACCACACTAACCACACCGACGGCGACCAGAACCGCCGCCAGCCCGATGCTGAACGCACTCACCAGCGTCAGCCCGAGCGCCATCTTCTTGAGCTGCAGGCATAGCAGCAGCACCGTGATGGCCGCCGGACACGGGATCAACCCACCCGACAATCCGAAAAAGACGGTCTGAAGAGTTGAGGTCCGACCGTCGCCGACCCACGCCTCGAGTTCCCGCGCATGAGCGCGGGCATGCGCATCGCCGGAAATGTGATGGTCATGCGCATCATGGTGATGACTGTGAGGGACGGCGTACTCATGATCATGATCATGATCATGCGCATGGACGGCCGCGTGTTCATGACCATGAGAATGGCCGTGATGGTGATGATCCCGCGCGCGCAGTTCGGCTTTCGCCCGCGGTTGCCACCACGCCTGAGTAAACACCCACACCCCGATCGCAACGATGATCCCGCCGGATACGATCATCAGCACGGGTTCCAGATCCTCGCCGATCAGCTCGTTCCCGTATTTCAGCCCGAGAATGGCCAGCACGCAGACGATGGTGACATGCGAGGTCGCGGTGAAGAGACCGAGCAACATGGCCTGTGACACCGTCCCCTTGATGGCGATGATGTAGGCCGCCATCATGGTCTTGGAATGGTCCGGCTCTAGCCCGTGCAGCGCGCCGAGCACGAACGCCATGGCGAAGAGCAAGACCGGATTGGCGCTGCCGCGCGTGATCGCTTCGCTCAGATCCATAAGCCTCCCCCACCTTCACAGATACTTCGAGATTTCCTTGAATTCAGCCACGAGATCGGCCCGATCCGCGCCCTCCCCGGCGCTGCCTTCAAGGCAATGGTCGATGTGATCGTGGATGAAGGCGCGCTTGGCCTGTTCGATGGCGCGCGAGACCGCATGCAACTGCTGGGCGACGTCGACGCAAGGACGTTCCGCCTCGATCATCGCAATGGTCTTGGTCAGATGGCCGGACGCCCGTTTTAGGCGCTTGACGATGTCATCGTGCGTGGCGTGTTTCATATGGCTATCCTATCCCCTGAGATGGGATAAGAGAAGAGCCATTTCACAACGCTTTGGTCGAAGTCCTGAACGACGAATGCACATAGAAGGCCTGTGACCGGAATTGTTTGGTGGCCGCGGCCCGCATCAGGCGATCGGCTGCAAAACGCCGCCCGTCATGTGGAGGGCACGGGTGCCGAGGTTCTCTCTGAAATCCGCATCGTGCGAGACGATGACCATCGCCTGCGGCAGGTCTTTCAGGATTTCCCGCAAGCGCGCCTCGTTGCGTTCGTCCAGCGCATTGGTCGGCTCGTCGAGCAACAGCACCTGCGGATCCATGGCAAGAACGGAGGTCAGACTAACCAGCCGCTTTTCACCGCCCAACAGCTTGTAGGTGATCCGGTCACGCAGATAGGCAAGATCGAGCTGGTCCAGCACCCGATTGACGATGGCACGCGCCTCATCCTTGCTCTTGCCGAGATTGAGCGGGCCGAAGGCGATGTCCTCGGCCACCGTCGGGCAGAAGAGCTGGTCGTCGGGATCCTGAAACACGAAGCCCGCCTGGCACCGCACCTCGTGGAAATCCTCTTCCCGCACCCGTTCCTTTCCAAAGGCGAGGGTGCGGCCGCTATCCGGCCTTAACAGGCCGACGATCAGCTTGAGCATCGTGCTCTTGCCCGCCCCATTATAACCGGAGATGCAGACCCGTCCCCCCGCAGACACGGTGAGCGCGGCGCCGTTCAGGACCGGCGAATGACCGGGATAGGAAAACCGGATATCGGTAAGCTCAATAAGCCGCGCCAGGCGCGACCTCCAATACAAACAGCAAAAGCACGACGCCCAGAGCCAGCGCCGCAAAAACACAGTCCGCGCGGCAAAAGCGCGGATCATCGACAAGATGGATGGTGCCGTTGAACCCGCGACAGCGCATCGCCGCGAAAATGTGTTCGGACCGGTCGACGGAGCGCACCAGCATCATGCCGACGAGATAGCCGAGCGAACGGTAGGTGTGCATACGGTTGGTAAGACGAAATCCCCGCGCCTTCATGGCGGCCCGCATGCGCCCGTATTCCTGATGGAGCACCGCAATGTAGCGCACGGTGAACATCAGCAGATGCACCAGCGTTTCAGGCACCTTGAGCCGGTAAAAGCCATGGCCCAGCGCCACCGGTTCCATCGTGCCGACCAGGACCATCAGCATCAGAATCACAGCATTCGCCTTCAGCCCGATCATGACCGCTTTCAGGATCCCTTCCAGACTGACGCCGAACCCGAAGACCTGAAAGATCGACTCCCCCGGCACGGTGAAGGGCAGCAGCACCAGCATGAAAATGATGAAGCCGTCCATCGCCGCCATCCGGTGCAGGGTATTGCGCCAGGCAAGCCGTATCAGCGACAGGGCAAGGAGTGAGACGACCAGGGCCGCGACAAGCGCGGTTAGTTTGTCGAGCGACACAACCGCGATGGAGAAGACGGCAGCGGCCATGATCCGGCTGCGCGGATCGAGCGTCTCCAGCAGACTGGAGACGACCTCCGGTTCCGGTCCAGATAATTGTCGCTGATCGGCGGAGAGGATGTGTCCCATGGATCGACCTTTCGGCGCTCAGTCCTTGGCGAGTTTGCGGCGCGCGGCGATGTAGAAGCCGAGACCGAACAGACCCGCGATATAGCCGATGCCGCCGAGGATCAACTGGAAGTCGTTCTTCTCCTTCAACGCCAGAACCTCCTGATAGAGCGGCTTGACCTCTTGGTGGATGAGCTTGGCAAGAACCACCTTCTCTTCCTCGCTCAGGCTCGCCACCGTGACGGCGACCGGCTGCGCCGCCGGAGCCCCGTTCGTCTGAGGCGCAGGTGCTTTCGATGCGGCTTTCGGTTGGGCCGCCCCGGCGATATCCGGCAGCTCCTCAACCTCCATACGCGCATTGGCGACATGACCGGCACCGAGATTGGCGTGGAAGATGTGAACGATGCGCTTGGTCGGCTTGTAGGTGAAGAAGCCGTCCTCGTCGGTCTTGACCTGAGCGAGCTTGTTGCTCTCCTCATCGAGAACATCGACCTCGGCGTTCTTTGCCATTTCGCCGTTGGAGAAGCCGATTTCGCCCTCGATATGGTCGCCGGTCGCATAGACGGAGGCAATCATCTTGTGGGCCCAGGCGGGATTGCCGACAAACAGCAGAAGAGCGATGCCGGCGAGTGCTTTTGCAAGTTGCGTTTTCATGGCGGCCTAGCTGTTTTGCGTGACGACGGAGAAGAGCTCGGGCTTGACCCGGTGGGCGAGATAGACGGCGGCGGCACTCAGCAACGCTTCGATGACCATCACCGGAATGTGAGCAAAGAAAACGAGCTTGGCGGCGGGAATGAACGCATCGCCGCTGAACGCCAGCGCCGCGCCGACGCAAAGCGTCGTCAAGGCGATCGACAACGCTCCGCCGACCCCGCCCCAGAGCGCAGCAACGATGGCCGAGGGCGAGCCCACGCCCCGTCGGCAGACGTAGTAGACGATGACCGCAGGCAGGGCGATGTTGAGTGTGTGTTGACGCCCAGCACCGTCACCCGCCGAAGCCGAAGAACACCGCCTAGAGCAGCAACCCGACAAAGAGTGCGGGAAACGCCGCCCAGCCGAGCACCAGCCCGGCCAGCTCGTTGAGTATCAGGTGGACGCTGGAAGGCACGATCGGCACGTGAATGAGGGAAGCGACGAAAAAGGTCGCACTGAGAACGCCCGCGACCGGAATCTTCTCGATCGTCAGTTACCTGAGACCGAGCGCCAGCCCGCCGACAGCAAGTGTCGTGCCGACGGCAATCACGGGTGTCGCCAGGGCTCCATCGACAATATACATTTTCCTGCCCCTTCGAGGCATTGAAGGCACGGCGTGCAAACGAAACGCACGTCCGGCCTCATCATTTGAAATCGGTTTGAAGACGATGGCTCCGGCGACCCGGAACTCTGCGGCGCATGGCCTGCGGACCGCCGGAGCGCTCGATCACTGCATGTCGTAGGCGCGGATCCACAGGACCGCGTCCTGGCTCAGCTCCTTGCCTTCGAACTCCTTGGCCGGACCGGAGCCGAGAGCCGCAAAGCCCCAGAACCCGGAGCGCGGAATGCCGAAGGTGAAGTAGCCGTTCTCGTCCAACATCGCGACGATGGCGCCGCCGGGTATCGGCGAGGCGGTCGTACCCTTCGGCGTATTGGCGACCATGTCAGGCTCCGCCGCCATGTATTCGATCTCGATCTCGACACCGGCGGCAGGTTCGCCGTTCGACAGAACCCGGCCGGTGAACGTGGACCCGGCAACGATATTGGTCGGCCGCTCAAGCGGCACGATCTCGGTGGCGAGCCCCTGAGGTTCCATCCAGTCGGTCGGAAGCTCGGCGCGGTTCACGTAGCTCTTGGTGATCTGCTGGATATAGAGGTCCTCGCTCTCCTCGTAATAGGGAGCGGGCACCAAAACCATCAAGTAGTCGCCGCTACGCTTGACCGGCAACATCGCCTCGAACGCTTTGGCGGAGTTTTCCGAGCCGGCGAAAGTGATCGGCTTCAGGCTATCCATGAGATCGATCTTCTTGCCGCGATTGACGGCGTAGAATTCCTCCGGCTGGCCCATGTCCATGACATGGCCGTTCTCGAAGGGATGCCAGAAGAGCAGCTTGAAGGTCACATCGCCCGCCTTGGCGAGATTAACCTCGGGCGTATAGGCGAGCTGGAAGTGTGCCTCGGCCGCAAACGGCAGGCAGGTGATGGTCGCGCAAAGAACGGCGAGATCGAAATTGCGAAGTTTCATGTGACGTCTCTCTCAATAGACCTTTGGGCCGGGACCGGCGCCAAATGGATCAAGTCGAGAAACACTCGGGATGTGTGGCGTGGAAAAAGGACGCAGAATGCGGGTGAAGCCCTGCCCTTTCTCACCGCCCGACGCTCACCCCGGCGTCCGGTTACGGTGTCGTTCACGCCTGGCGGCGCAACGACGATCAGCGGCGGGTCTCCTGGCTCTCGGGTCGTTGCTGAACCCCGCCTTCCCGGCGCGTTGTGCACGCCAGTGGCATGTTCGGGTTCAACTCTCCTCTCACAGTTGCGGGGGCAGCCACGGATTCGGTCCCTGATGGATACGCCTCACCGTGTTCCCTTTTAATTCCAGCCGCTGTCCGGCGACCGGAAACTGTCGATGGCGTCAGTTGCCCCCATTCGCGCAGCTCTGTCAACCGTCTCAAGCCTCGATACCGTCGCGACCGACCCAGCTCGACATCGCCCGAGGAAAGCTGCAAACGCCCGGAAGGTTCGCGTCCCGCTACTGTCAAATACCCTGGTCATTCAAATGGGAAACCCGGTTGAATTGGCCGCCCGATTGGCCAATGATCGCGGAATTGCAGACAGCAAGCGGCGCGCCATTACCTGACTTTCAGCGCGGCCCGCGAGTGGGGATCGATGATCGGACCAGTCGTGCGACACGCCGAGAGGCGCGTGGGATTTGCCTTGCCTCTGGCTGCAGTCCTTGCGGCACTGATCGCACCTGTCGAGGCGGCGGACATATCCTCCGACCGCCCGGTCAGCATGACGTCACGCGCCTTCGCCCCGCGTTCACCCGCCTATGAGACGGTCTTCCAGCGCGTCGAGGCCTCGACCCACGGCATAGACAAGCCGCTGGAGTTTTCGATGAAAGACATGTGGCCCCCCTTCTGGGAAGGGCGCAGCCTGACGACCGGCAACATCGACAATGACGACGATCTGGATCTGGTGATCGCCTCCACCGAACGCGGCGTCTACATCTACAAGAACGACGGCACCGGCGGGTTCAGCCGATCGGCGGACGAACTCGGCCTGGTGGCGGATCTCGACGTCTTCAACGCCGCGCTGGTGGATATCGACAACGACGGCCGGCTCGATCTGTTTCTCGCCACGTATGCGGACGGCAACTACGTCGTCTACAACCGGCAGGGCGTTTTCAACACCGCCTCGCCGCAACGCATATCCAACCGCGAGGAAGCGATGCTGTCGATTTCGGTGAGCTTCGCCGATGTCGACCGCGACGGCGACCTCGATGCCATTATGGGCAATTGGGCGGCAGGCTGGTACCGGCGCATCCCAGGTGAGAAATCGCGCAATCGGCTGATCTTCAACGAAAACGGATCGCTCAGCGGCAACCATTTCACCGATATGGAGGGGCTGCCCGGCGAGACGCTGACCATCCTGTTCAGCGATATCGACCTGAACGGCACAGCCGATCTCCTGGTCGGCAACGATTTCGAGATGCCGGATCACGTTTATCTCGGCGACGGCAAGGGCGGTTTCACCGCCATCACCCGGGCCAACGAGCCGATCCCGCACACCACCATGGCGATCAAGGTGGCGGATCTTCACAATGACGGGACGCCGGAACTTTTCTTCGCCCAGATCGCGGGGCGGTCGTCGGCGGTCTCGGAACGGCTGAAGATGCAGCCGCTGTCGCAATATTGCGATGGCATTCAGGACGCCCCGACCAAGGCGCTCTGCCTCCGCAACATGGCAATCAAGACCTGGTACAAGGCCGGCAACAGGTTCGATCCGGATTACGCGGAAAAGTGCGAGGAATTCGAAGGCGAGCTAAAGGCGGAATGCAAGGCGATGTCGGTCAAGGATCTGCTGATCCAGAAGAACGATCCGACGATCTGCGCTCTGCTCCCCGCCGACCAGAAGGTGACGCGGGCCTTTTGCGACATCCATTTCAAGCCCCGGCTGAGGCCGCTGCAATCGGTCTTCGACACCACGGTTCGGCAAGTCATGCGCACGAACGTGCTGCTGACACGGCCGGGTACGGACAAGGCCTATACCGACACCGCCTTGAGCGAAGGGCTGGAGATCGGCGGCTTGTCCTGGGACACGAAGATCGCCGATTTCGACAATGACGGCCTGCAGGACGTCTATGTCGTCAACGGTACCTGGGTGCCGAACGGGGTCAGCCCGTCAAATCTGTTCTACCGCAACATGGGCGACGGAACCTTCACCGAGACCTCGGGCCCCTTCGGGCTGGAAGATTACCTGATGACCGCCAGTGCGGTTGCCTTCGACATGGACCATGACGGCGATCTCGACATCATCACCCAACCGGTCAACGGCCCCGTCTCTCTCTTCCGCAACGGTTCGCAATCCGGCAACGCCATCGAGGTCGAATTGCGCGACGCCAAGGGCAACAGCCGCGGGGTGGGCGCACGGCTGGACGTCGAACTGCCGGACGGAACCCGGATGATGCGCGAGCTGCAATCGGGCGGCGGCTTCATGTCGTTCGATGCGCCGGTGGCGCATTTCGAACTTGGCGAGGCGGACGAAATCACCCGCCTCACGGTCCACTGGGCAGACGGCGGACGCACGGAGGTCTCCGGCCCGCTCAAAGCAGGCGCCAGCTACCGCCTCACCCGCGAGTGACGCGGGGCATCTCGCGAAATGTCGGATCAGGTTCCGGAGGTCCGAGTATCCGGATAAATTTCTGCAAAATGAGAAGCACTGTGTTGATACACAGACTTTGAGGTTTTCATGCCGCGCTCCACAAGCGGCAAAAGCAGAAACCGCTTGGAGCAGCACTTTGGATGAATGTAACCTTGGGGAAAGTTGTTCAAATGGGGAATTTAAGGTGACATCCATTCGAGCAAGAGTTTACGCGTGTCTGCTATCCCTGACCCTGGCCGCGCCGGCCATGGCGTTTGATTTTCCGGACACGTTGAAACCTGATGATTTTATTCAGTTCGACCCGGCTCAGATGAAGCTCGGCCAGTTGCTGTTTTACGACAAGGTGCTGTCCGGCAACCGAAATATCGCCTGCGCCACCTGTCATCACCAGACTTCAACGGCTCTGACGGGGTCAGTCTGGGTATTGGCGAGGGCGGAGTCGGGCTCGGGCCCCACCGCACAGGTGGAACCGGACACGACCGGATCCTCGAACGCGTGCCCCGCAGTGCGCCCGCCTTGTGGAACCTGGGCCACAAGGATGTCCGGTTCATGTTCCTCGACGGACGGGTCGAGGTGTCCGACAATTTCGGCAACGGCTTCAGAACCCCAGCCTGGATATTCCTGCCCGAAGGATTGAATTCGGCGCTGGCGGCGCAGGTCTTGTTTCCGATGGCGTCGGAAACGGAAATGGCCGGGCAACCCGAAGAAAACCAGGATCGCCAGAGTCGCCTACGAAGGTGCGAATTACGTCTGGCTGCTGGTCACCGAGCGTATCCGCAAGATCGACGCCTATGTCCCGATGTTCATTGAGGCCTTCGACAATGTGAACGAAGCCTCTGACATCACGATCGTCGAAATCGCCAATGCCATTGCAGCTTTCGAAGGCACCGAGTGTCGCAATTTCGACAGCCCGTTCGACAAGTACCTTGAGGGCGACAAGACGGCCATGAACTCCGCGCAAAAACGCGGGATGGAGTTGTTTTATGGCAAGGTCAGCTGTTCGAATTGCCATTCGGGACCGCTGCTGTCGAACCAGAGCTTTCAGGCGCTGGGGCTGCCGCCGTTGGGGCCGGGCCGCACCTTGCTGAACGACCTGATTTCCCGCGACGTGGGCCGGCTGGCCGTTTCCGACGATCCTGACGACGCTTACCGTTTTCGCGTGCCGTTCCTGCGAAATGTAAAGCAACACCAAGTGGAGCAACGAAATGGCGAGCCTGCCGCCGGTTCGGTGGCTCGCATCCGGCGACTTCGCACTGCATGACAACGAGATCGAGAACAATCGAATTCTGGCCAAGATCGGTATCGAACTGCCGCCCATTACCGAGGCCGAGCTCGCCGATATCGTGGCGTTCCTGAATTCGTTGACCGGCGAAACGGCATTGCAACGCCCGCTGGGCCGTCCCGGCCTGCCCGTCGACTAAGGACATCCCGGGCAGACTATCGGCCCGACCCGCAATCATGGCCGTGCCGGGCTCACCCTTGGCTCTGCCGCTCTCAGCCAAGCGCGCGCCTCCCCAAGACGTCGACCACACGGCAACTATCCGCGCGCACGCGGCGCCTGCATCCCGGTTTCCATCAGGAGAACGGCAATCCGCTTTGCCCGATCGGATCTCTCGCGGATCCAGCTCTCATCCGGAATGTCCGCCGCACCAATGATACGCCGGACCTGGATATCGCCGATCAACAGATCGAGATAGGATGCAGCGATTGTCTCGGCCGGGCACGTCAGGCTCTCGTAGCGCCCCAATACCTGCGCCAGCAGTTTTTCCACCCGTGCGCGACCGCCCTCTGCAATCAGCCGGCCAAGCTGACCGCTGTCATGAACATCGCCCGCGGCCGCGCGGTTGAGCGCCACGGCTCTCTCGCCGACCACGAGTTGCAGCAGGGCCGGACCGAGTTCATCGAGAACATCGCCAATCGGCCTGCCTGATTGCAGCGCGGTCTCCAGAGCCTTGATGGAGGCTTCCGCGTTGCGCTCGACCATGCGCGCGAACAGGCCCTGCTTGTTGCCGTACCAGCGATAAAGCGTCTCGTTGCTCGCCTTGGCCCGCTTGGCGATGGCCAGCATCGACGTCGCCTTGCAGCCGACCTCGCTGAGGAGCGCGTAGGCAGCTTCCTCGATCTCCAGCATCCGCCGATCTTTCTCATCCGCACTGCGCATGCATTCCCCTTGATGCGTACACAAATATACGCTATAGATTTTCGTACACAACTTTACGCTTACTGTGACCCGAGACGCCGGGCAAGCCTTGCCCCTGCTTCGCTGAACCGCGAACGAAAACGGCCGGCGTCCGGACATGCATCAGACGGGTTCCCTGCGGAGGTCGATCATGAAAGCGCTCAAGTTCCTGTTTCTCGCGCTGCTGATCATCATCGTCGCCATTGCCAGCTTCCTCAGTTGGGGGATCTGGCGGACCGGCTGCGATATTGCTGCGCTCGAGGACCAGGTCCGCGAGCGGGCAAGTGCCCCACGCGTTACCCCGGACCAGATGGCCGCCCTTCCCGACGGAACAGACGGCCTGCCCGCCTTTGTCCGGATCAAGGCCGCAGGCGATTTCCGTCGACTGCTCACCGAGAACTTCCAGCCGACATCCGCCGAGCAGATCATTTCCACCAGGTCCCCCGATTTCGTCTTCCACGCAACGACACCGATCCCGGGACCAATCTGGGCGGCGGCCTATGACGGTTACGTTGCAGGCCGGATGGAAATGCGGGCGAAACTCGTATCCGCAATCACCTTGCTGCATTTCACAAACGACGCACAGCTCGACCGGCTGTCTTTGCGCCGCTGGCTGCTCGAAGCCTCGTCCTGGCCGCCCGCTCTGCTTCCCGATGGCCCGGTCATCTGGCAGGCGATTGACGACAGCACGGCCCGCGCACTGGTGAGCGATCACGGCATCACCGAAAACATGATCGCCCGTTTTGATGCGTCCGGAGCGCTGATCGAGATGTCGGCGGAAGAGGACGGAGACCTGACCACGCCCTACCACGGCCCCGGCGAACACGTGGAGAGCGACGACTATCGACTGAGGGAGGGCGTGCGGCACCCGACCGAGCTCACCATTTCGCGCGCGGCAGCGGGAAAGCACCACCCCTTCTGGAGGGCCAAGGTCACCGAGATCGAGTTCGGGCCGCGGGAATAGCACCCGATCAAGACATGATCCCATCCATAACCGACGGGAGGAGGGCAAATGACACGCTTGCTGGTCAACGGGACTTCCTACAACGTGGCAGATCCCTGGGCGGACGAGAGTCTTCTCGTTGTCCTGCGCGAACATCTCGGGCTGGTGGGAGTCAAATGCGGCTGCGGCGAAGGTTCCTGCGGGGCCTGCACTATCCTGATCGACGGCGAGGCCACGCGCAGCTATCGGCTCAAGCCGAATGATGTCGCAGACCTGAGCCTTACCACCATCGAGGGATTGAGCCAGTCCGGCGCACCACTTCATCCCCTTCAACAGGCATGGATCGATGAAGCCGTGGCGCAATGCGGCTTCTGCCACCCGGGACAGATCATGCAGGCGCTTGCGCTTCTGAAGCACAATCCGGCGCCGTCGACAGATGAGATCGCCGACTGGATGGCGGGCAACCTCTGCCGCTGTGGCAGTCAGGTGCGCGCCATCCGGGCCATCCACCGTGCCGCTGAAGCAATGCGTGACGAAGGAGCCGTCCGATAACCCTGTTGTCACTGTCGACCAATCGTCGACGCCTGCTCCTCGGCGCGGATCTCGCTGTGGCGGGCCTGAGTGTCGGCGCCTATTTCAGTGCCGGCAAGCTGCCCGTCCTGCCATCGAGCCGGGACCCGGCAGATGACGACGGGCGCTACTGGCTGCACATGACGCCGGACGGCACGGCGGTGCTGCTGAACCCCGTTCACGATCTCGGCCAGGACACGCCCGCAAGCTTCGCCCAGATCGTTGCCAAGGAGTTGAACCTCAAGGCTGAAGAAATCCGCCTCGTCATGCCGGGTACTTCCGAAATCCCCTACATGCGTTTTACCACCGGCAGCCACGGCATGTCCTCCCATGCCCGCCCCGTCGCCCGCGCGGCTGCCGTCATGCGAAAAATCCTGCGCCGCAAGGCCGCCGACAGCTTGGGCGCAGCTCCTGCAGAGGTTTACGACATGGTCGACGGCTTCCGCATCGGGACGCGCGAAATTCGCTACGCTGATCTGGTCGATGGAAAGATACGGACCATCGCCGCCGAGGATTTCGGAGACGTGCCGCTCTACAGCTTTTTCTCGAGATGGCCGAAGAACGAAATCGGCCGCAACACACGGGATAACCGAGACATCGAAATCGTCACCGGCGCCGAACTCTTCGTCGATGACTTCTCCCTGTCCGGCATGCTCTACGGCCGCATGCTCCAGCCGCCCTTTCCTGGCGCGCGCTTGCGCGGCATCGACCTCGACGAGGCTCGGGACGTGGCCGGGGTCGTCGACGTCTTCCACGACGCGGCCGAAGCCATGGTCGGCGTAGTCGCCGCGACGCCTTCGGCACTTGAGCAAGCCATGGCGAAGGTCCGGGTAACCTGGGACGAGCCGCACCCGCTCGATGATGCGGGGCTCGCAACCCTGGTCGATGTCGATGCCTTTCTGTTGAAAGGGGCGCTGGAGCACGTGATCGAGGATGAAGAACTAGCGGCCGACGAGGACTGAACCGTCGACCATCGCCTCGACCTGCCACCGCTCCATCATGCTGCCCAGGAACTCAGGACCGCGATTGCCCACGTCACCAGGGAAAAGGGCGTCCGGATATTTCATCTCTGGGTCGGCACACAGGACGCCTTCGTTCATCGGTGCAAGGCGGCGCGGGATCTCGGCTGGTTCGAGGAGTGCGTCATTGTCCATCCGATGCGTACCGGCGGGCCTTCGGCGGCCGAGCACTCTACGATGTCGGGCGCGAGGCGTTGATGCTCGCCCGGCATGTCCGACAGCCGGTGAAGGTGCAGTGGACACGCGAAGAGAAGTTCCGGGCCGACCGGGTGAGACCGCCGTCGAGCCATCGCGTCCGCATCCGGGCGGACAAGGCGGGGCACATTTCCGACTGGTGGCAGGCAAGCGTCAGCGGCCATTTTCTTCTCACCGAGATCATGACGCCGAAATGGGCGCTCGGCCTTGCCCGGATGGTCATGGCAGATTTCGGCGCAACCCGAAAAGCAGCCGCCCGCCCTACTCTGCATCACGCCGCCGGATCGAATTCCAGGACGAGGACCTGCCGATCTTCATTGGCCAGTGGCGATCTCTGGGCGCAACGCAGAACACGTCAGCCATCGAAATCGCAGTGGACTGGCTGGCGCAGGCAACCGGCATCGACCCGATCGCCCTGCGCCTTCTCAAATCTCGGCCCCGGTGAAGAGCGCCTCGGCACGTGTCTGAAACGGCTGCGCAAGATGATGGAGACATCTCCCTTGCAGCCAGACGCGGCACGGGGCATTGCCTGCGGCATCTATCACGACCACAGCCATGTCGCCGCCGCCTTCGACGTCTCTCGTTCCGATGACGGATCGATTCGCGTGCAGAGGGCGTTCTGCGTTCTCGACATCGGCCTGGTGGTCAATCCGGATCGCGTCAGGGCCCAGACCGAGGGCTGCCTGATGATGGCGATCGGCCAGGTGCTGATGGAACAGGCTCATCTGAGCGATGGCCTGATGACCGCCCGCTCCTTCCCGGACTACGAAACGCCGACCCATAGACACGTTCCGGAAATGCGAATTGAGCTCATCGAGCACGCCACCGAGCCACCGGCCGGGGCCGGTGAGGCACCGCTCATCGCCGCCGTCCCAGCACTCGCCAATGCCGTCAGCAGGCTTAAGCGCGAGAACGTCGATCGGTTGCCGGTGACAGGGCGAATGCAGGCGAGGCCAAGCGGTCGCACAGCGAACCACGCTTGATGCCGAAAGAAAAGAGCGGGGGCGGAGCCGCCCCGCATGCAGTCCCGTGAGCGGTCTACAGGAAGATCTGTGCGACCACTGCGGAGCCGACATAGGTTCCCGCCATCACCAGAACGGCGATCACAAACATCTTCCAGCCGGACGATTTGGCGATATCGATCTCGCGTTGCGCGATCGCAATGCCCGCATCGGTGAGACACGGCGTGGCAAGCGTCAGGAAGTTGATGTGCTTCACCTGCGCCAGGATCCAGTCATTCCCCGGAAACCACGGTGTCGTCACGATGATCGCGACCAGCGAGATCCACGCAACCGACGGCAGTTTGATCGGAGCAAAGCGGGTGATCACCACGCCGACCATGCACAGGACATAGAGCAGAGCCAATCCGATCAGCCCTTGCGGCACGGTGGCATTGGTCGCAACGGCGTTGCCGAAGAAGGTGATGACGCTGATCACCGCCAGGACCATGACATGCTCTGCAATCCCCAGCTTCACTTCTTCGGTGGGGAGTTCCTCGAACGAAAGGTCTTCGTTGGGCGTATCGGACATGATCGTTCTCCTGCGGTCGCGGTTTCAGCCTTGGGGCCGAACCAGGCGTAGAGTTTCTCGGTCACCGGTAGCGCAACGAAGATGCTGAGATAGAGGCCCGTCGCGTAGGTCAGAACATTGGAGGCCCCGACAAGGGCAAGGATGCTCTGCTGCTGGCCGGGAACCGCATTGGCGAGCGCGCCGGTGCAGACCGCCATCATCGAGCCGGAACCGATGCCGCACGCCATGGCGAGCGCCTCGATGTTGAAGATCCCCATGGAAGCCAGAAGCGAGGCAAGGACGGCGAAGACGAACGTGCCGAAAAGCGTCCCGATGACGTAGACCCCCATCACGCCGGCGCCCTCGCGGCCTTCAGTCCGTACTCGTCGGCGATGATGACAATGGACGGCTCCCGGGCCACGGAGAAGCAGGCGCCGATTGCTTCGCGCCCCATTCCGAGCACAAGGACTGCAACGGGGAAGGCCAGCACGATGGTGCCGAGGTTGCCCAGTTCCTGCAAAAGTAGCGCAGGCCCCGCATCGACAAGCTGTTGCAGAGACGGACCGATGATCGTTCCGAACTTGGCGATGAACGGCATGATCGCCACGACGATCAGCGGAGAGGCAGCGCGCACGTGTCACTGTTGCAGCCACTTGCCCGCAGGCTTCACCACGTTGGGATTGAGAACCAGGCCGATCAGGAAGGCGTAGAGCAGCGGAAGCAGCAGAACGCTGCCAATGCCGATAGGGATAGCGACGACGCCGATCGCCTCGCAGATGATCGTAATGATGAGCACGCTGAGATGCATGCGCCAATCGAGCAGAAGTTCTCTGGCAAGTGACATGATGTCCTCTCTGGAGGTGCACTGTTTAGGCGGTGTTTTATTGTTTGTTCTTGTTGTTGTTGAACGGGCGCAGGGGGCCGCGCCCGTCGAAATCAGGCCGGTAGGGTGCCGAAACCGAACGCGGGGTCGGCGGCGGTTTCAACCCAAGCGAATTTAGTCTGCGTATAGGCACCCAGCACTTCGCGGCCCGAAGAGCGGCCGTAGCCCGAGCGCCCGAAACCGCCGAAGGGAGACATGACGTTGATCGTCTTGTAGCTGTTGATCCAGAAGGTGCCGGCGCGAACCCTGGCGGCCATGCGATGCGCACGCCCGACATCCCGGGTCCATACGGCACCGGCCAACCCGTAGGGCGTGCCGTTGGCCAGCGCCACCGCCTCGTCCTCGTCGCGGAACGTCAGAACCGAGACGACCGGACCGAAAACCTCCTCACGGGCGATTTCCATCTGCGGGTCGACGTCATCGAGCACGGTGGGTGCATAGAAATAGCCGCCCGTCTCAGCCAGATCGGCTTGCTCCGCTCCGCCGGTCGCAAGACGCGCACCGTCGTCGGTCGCCCGGCCCACCATTTGCCGGATCTTTTCCAGTTGGCGCAGATTGTTGATCGGGCCGATCTGGGTCGTCGGATCGCTCGGCATTCCTACCGGAATGGCCGCGCTCACCGCAGCGAACCTCTCGACCAGCTCATCGTGGATGCTTTCGTGGACCAGCAGACGCGAACCGGCCACGCAGCTTTGTCCGCAACTGGCAAAGATCGCCGCCTGCGCACCGACAATGGCATGGTCCAGATCCGCACTTGCCACCCATTTCCAGGACGGAAGGGATCGTGCGCCGTGCCGCCGAAGCCGCGATATGAGCGCCTGCCTGAGCCGAACCGACGAAGACGATCAGTCCCGTCGCCTCATGATCGATCATCGCCTGGCCGGTGGTGGGGCCGGCTCCGACCAGCACATTGACCAGCCCGCGCGGAGCACCGGCAAGCTTGCACAATTTCCCGATCACCAGCGAGCTGAGCGGCGTCAGTTCCGACGGCTTCAGCATCACCGCGTTGCCCGCGCAAATGGCTGTGGTCACCTGCCAGCAACAGGTGAAGAGCGGGGCGTTCCACGGCGTGATCTGGGTAACGACGCCGATCGGCTCGTGCCGAGTGTAGTTCAGATGGCTCGACGGCACCGGGATCACGTCACCGTAAAGCTTGTCGCACCAGCCCGCATAGTACTCGAACCATCTCCGCCATGCGCACGGGCTCGCCGCCGCAATCGCGGATCGGCCGCCCCGTCGACAGGCTTTCCAACTGCGACAGCGGAGCTGCGTGGGCGCGGATCTGACGGCCGATCTCGAACGGGATACGGCCGCGTTGCGATGCGGTCATGGCGCACCATTCGACCTGCGCACGGATTGCGGCTTCAGCCTCAGCCGCGACAGTTCCGGCTGAGGCATCGCGGAACTGCGCAAAGACCAAACCCGTCGCCGGGTTCGTAAGATCCCGCGGCTCGCCATCTCCGGCAACAAGTTCGCCGCCGACCGAGCTTTTCACCGTGCCGTCGCCCAGAAGTGTCGTCAGAAGAGCGGAAATCTCGTCATTGAGCGCGGCGGAATGCGAAGAGACATCAAGCATAGACCTTTTCCTTCTCTTCACGCGCACCACGAGCCGGATCGCCCATGACTATGAAGTCATCGTCATCCGCGAAGCCGGAATTTTCCTCCGCCCACAATTCGGCGGCCAAACGCGAAAGCGGCATCTCCAGCCCTTCGCCTGCCATTTCAAGCGCTAGACGCACGTCCTTGCGCATCAAACCCGTTGAAAAGCCGCTATCGAAGCTGCCCGTCAGAACCCAGGTGTGGAAATGCACTTCGCTCAACGCGCTGCGGCCGGTGGCGGTATTGACCACGCGCAGGGCGTCCTCGGCGCTGACGCCGGACGCTATCGCAAGCTTCAGGGCTTCCTTGGTGGTGATCATGTGGCAGGCCACCAGCATGTTGTTCACGAGCTTGGCGACATTGCCGGCGCCGGAAGGATCGACATGAATGATCTTGGCCGCGATGGCTTCCAGAACGGGCCTAGCTCGGGCGACGACATCGGCATCTCCGCCCACCATCATTGCCAACGTGCCCGCGGCCGCACCTGTGGGACCACCGCTCACCGGTGCATCGAGGAAGCCGCGGCCGAGCGGCGCCAGCCTGCTGGCCAGGGCGCGAGAGGTCTCCGCTTCCGAGGTCGAGGCATCGATGATCGTCTTGCCCGGCGTTACCAGAGCCCCGGCGCTCAAAGTCTCGTCGACAACACTTCGACATGACGTGCGGTGGCAAGCGACAGGACGATGACCTCGGCGACCGCAATGACGTCCGCGGCGCTGGCGCATGGTGAGGCTCCGACGGCAGAGGCCCGCTCCAGCGAGATCTTCGATATGTCGAAGACCAGCGGTGCGAAGCCCTTGGCCGCAAGCACCTTGGCCATGCCGAAATCCATGGCACCGAGACCAATAACCCCGGTGCGGAGTGGCGATTTGTCAGACAAGACAGTCTCCCTGGAAAGCTATTTTCGTGACGCGCGGCGGAGGTCACCGCAACGTAATGAGTTTTAGGACTGGGAGATTGGTGTCGTGGCAGAGGTGGGTTTACGAAACCTGTGTTGCCCCAGAGCGAACACGGCTACTCGTCTGACGTGAAAGCCTGCATCCGCTTGGCCAGGAAGTTGGCAGTCATTACGACCGATTTGGGCAAACGCCGCCGGGCCCGGACCATAAGGTGCGCGCTGACGTAGCGTAGGGTTTCGTCTTCAAGTTCGACCACGGCCAGATCGCCCCGCGCCGCCTGGGCGGTCGCAGCAAAGCGCGGCAGGAAGGTCGCCCCGATCCCGGCGGCCACATACCGGATCAACAGGGCAATCGACGCAGTTTCGACCAACGGTTGGACCACTAGCCCCTGATCGCTTGCAGCCTGGGTGAGGAGAGCGCGAATGCCGTGTCTCTGATCGAGAAGCTCCACAGGCCCCCGCAAAACCTCGATCAAACGCACCGAGCCCCCTCCGCCAGAGCCGAACCACGCGGAACGACTGCGCAAAGCGGATGGCGTTGAACCGCCAGAGATCGCGTTGCCTCGCTGATACTCGGATTGTAGGCGATCGCGATATCCGCCTGCCCCTGCACCACCCGACGCTGCAATTCCTCCGTACCGGCGAGATCGATCGAGTAGCAAAACTCAGGATGGATCGCATAAAGCGGCTTCAGCCCGTTCTGCATCAGGTCCGATGCAAATCCTTCGCCGAGCGCGATGCGCACGAGCTGTTGCCGCCCTTCCCCCAATGTCTGCAACTGGTCGAAAAGGTAGGTGTTCTCGTCCTGGCGCTGGAGAGCATGCTCGCGCACGAGTTCTCCCGCTGACGTCAGCCGCACCCCGCGCAAATTGCGCTCCAGCAATTGCACGCCCAACCGAATTTCCGCATCCAGCACGTTCCGGCTGATGACAGAAGCCGCCACACCGAGCCAATCCGCAGCCCCGCGGATCGAGCCCCCTTCCGCCACACAAATAAAATCACGCAGGAACCGGTTTTCCAGCGGATCGCTCACCGCAAGCTGTCCTCTACCAGACGGACCCAAAATTCCGCGCCCTTGGCCAGGACAGCGTCGTTGAAGTCATAGTCGGCGGCGTGAAGCCGCGGATTCTTCCCGCCTTCGCGCGCGGCTCCCAGCCACAGATAGGCGCCGGGCTGGACCTCAAGCATCGCCGAAAAATCCTCCGACGCCATCGATGGCCGTGGATTAGAGACCTCCAGTCCCATCCCCGCAGCAACACGGCGCGCGGTTGCAGCATGTTCCGGCGTGTTGATGGTCGCCGGATAACTGCGGTCGTAGCTGATCTCGGCAGTACAACCGTGAGCGGCCGCCAATCTTTCCGTTATTGCGCGCAAGGAGCTTTGCAGCGTATCGCCCGCCGCAGCACCGAACCAGCGGGCACACCCGGCCAGATGGACCTCGTCCGGGCAGACGTTGTAAGCGGCCCCGCCCTGGATCTGGGTGACCGAAACCACGCCCGGCTCCAGCGGAGACAGACGCCGGGCAGGAATTTCCTGCAACATAGGAATGAGGCGCCCAGCAGCAGCAAGGACACCGTCGCTCAATTCAGGCATTGCCGCATGCCCGCCGGTGCCGCGCAGAACAATGTCGAAGATCCCGAAGGCCGCCATTATGCTGTCATCGCGCGCCGCGAACTGGCCGACCGGAAGGCTCGGCCAATTGTGAATGGCATAGATCGCCTCACAGGGAAATTTCTCGAAAAGCCCTTCCTCGATCATGGCAAGGGCGCCGCCGTCGTTCTCCTCGGAGGGCTGAAAGATCAGCGTGACGGAACGTGTGCCGAGATCCAGTTCCGCAATCCGTTGCGCAGCAAGCAACAGCATGGCCGTGTGACCGTCATGACCACACGCATGCATCTTGCCCGCAATGGTGGACTTGTGGGCGAAATCGTTGACTTCCACGATCGGCAGGGCGTCCATATCGGCCCGCAAACCGAGGCCTGTTCCCTCGCCCAGACGCGCGACCACCCCGGTCTTGGCCATGCCGCGATGGACGTGCCATCCCCACGAACTCAGCAGTCGGGCAACCGTCTCCGAGGTGCGCGTCTCCTCAAAGCCAAGTTCAGGATACCGATGGAAATCATGCCGCCAGGCAACGGCTTGAGAAATGAGATCCGCGTCGAACACGGGAACGCTCCTTAACCACTCGTGATTTTGACGAGTTTAGGCCTGCGTTCAGTCTTAGGCAACGGACCTGGCGTGCAGTTGCTCACACAGCAACGCTGGAGCGTAGGGCAGGAACCAACCGATCCGGCTCCCCTTCCCTATCGCAAATTGTCCGGCGTCAGGATGTCGGTCCGGAACGCATCGTAGTCCGGGTTGCCGGGAGCGATGACGGGCCGTTGCTGCACCTCTTCGCATTCCCGCTGATAGAGCTTTTCAAGCGGCATGCCGTCCGGCAGAGGCAGCTTTTCCATGCGCAAACTTGAACGAGATCGGCAGGTTGTCGGCAAGTTCCCGATCCGTCAGGCCCTCTCCCTTGAGCCAGAAGGGCTTGCGCCGCCGCACCAGATGATGCCGTAGCGGGTCGATGAACAGGACATAGCCCAGTTCAAACTCGTTCTCGCACAGAAAATGGACATGCAGGTTGTTTTGCCAAGGAAACATGTCGGCGTTGAGCGGATTCTCGACGCCGAACATGCTGAACCGGCCGCGCATGAGCACCCGGTAGGACTTGGTTCCGTGAATCTAGACGGTGCAGCGGTGGATTTCGTTGAGCCCAAACAGCAGGTAGTGCATCCGGTACACCCCTTGCAGTAAACCTAACAGCTCCTGAATGTAGTCTTCCTGGTTGTTCTCCAGGTAGCGTTCCGGAAACCGGTCCCGATAGCCCTGCACCTTCGAGGGGATTCGATCTCCGCCCGGAACCGGCGCTTCCAATGCCGCCAGAATGTCCGTTTCCGGCGAGGTCAGGGTTTCCGCCGTCAACCCCAGGCAACGGGCATAGGCGGCGAGACGAGTGTCCGGAATGCCCTCGCGAATATCCTTGTCGATGGTCGTGGCGCTGCGCGGCAAGCCGCAATCCATCCAGCGTCGCCAATGGTGCACATGATTGGGATTGCCAGCGTCCCGGCGCCATGTCTTGCCCATAAGCTTCAGGGCGGGACCGAGATGCTTTCCAGCTTGCGCGTTGCGCCGCAGGGACGGCCGTCCGGCGGGACCAGTTTTTTCCATGGGAACGAACGAAATTCTTTCGGCTTCTCCATACGCAATCAGAAATCGCGCCGATTGACCGTGGCATAACCCGGCCGTGTCGGCAAGCGCCTCGGCTGCCTCGACTTATCTAGTGCAAAGCTGTGTTTTCTGGAACGCAAAAAAACAGAAAAAATTTTATATTTCAATATTTTGTGTATATTTATATACATGATAATAGATCTCTAAGGGGTGTTGTCCGGCCGTGGCTGCGGCACGGTGACGATTGGGGAAATGTGTTTTCTGACTGGGGGGTGAGCCGATCACGAAGCGTCGAGGCGCGCAACGGGTGCGCCATCGGCATCAAAGAGGCAAATAGATGAAAGAAAACATCCGGGCTCGGGCAAGAAACGGACTTGTAATGGCGGCCGGGGAGCTGCTGCTGGCGTCGGCGCTGATCGCAATCTGGCCGGGAACCGGCTGGGCCATCATCTACACGGTCACCAACCTGAACGATTCCGGATCGGGGTCCTTGCGCGAGGCGATCAGCAGCGCGACGGACGGCGATACCATCGCCTTCGCAGATGGGCTGTACGGAACAATTACCCTGACCTCCGCCCTGCCGAGCCTCGACGCCATCACCTTCGAGAACGGCGAAGGCATCGCTCTGATCGGATACGACGGCCTCTCCTCCGTGGGGCTGACAGTGGCCGGATCAACCCTGTCCGGCGAACTCCCGGCTTCCATATCGGCCACCACATCTTCGACGAGCGCTTACGCCTACGGCCTCAACACCGGTACCATGACGATAGATGAACTGTCCGGCTCGATTTCGGCCGACGCGGCCTACCGTTATGCCCAGGAGATCTACACCAGCGGCGACCTTGTGGTGACCACGCTCTCCGGTGACCTCTCGGCCACGGCGGACGGTTACGCCCACGGGATCTGGGCCTACTCCGGAGGAAACATAACCGTGGGCACGCTCTCCGGCTCGGTTACGGCCACGGTAGACGACGAAGGAGCCTACGGCTTCTGCAGTCAAGGAACCGTAACGGTGGACACCTTGTCCGACACGAGGTCAATTTCAGCTACGGCGGGCAGCAACGCGGTAGGGATCCAGAGTTCCGGAGACCTGACCGTGACCGATCTCGCGGGCACGATCTCGGCAAATGCGGATACCTACGACGCTTACGCAATCTATAGCAGCGGTTTCTCCAGCACTGTGAACATCGCTACCCTGTCCGGCTCCGTTACCGCCACCGCGACCACCAATTACGCCAATGCCATCGGCGCCATGAACGCCGTTGAGCTGGAAACCCTGTCCGAAACAGGCACGGTTTCGGCCACGACGGGCGGCAACTACGCCTACGGAATCATGACCTATTTCGGCGACCTGAGCGTGACCGATCTCTCCGGCACGGTCACGGCGAAAGCAGGTGGCAATTACGCCTATGGCCTTTACAGCGAAAGCGGCACCCTGACCGTGACCACCCTATCCGATACGGGCAAGATTTCGGCCACGGCGGACGAGACCCGCGCCTACAGCATCTACAGCGTCGGAGCGATCGAATTTGGCTCGCTGTCAGGCACCGTCACCGCCGTCGCGGGCTCCTACGGCGCGTTCGGAATTTATACCACGGACGCTCTCGATGACGGCTCAGGCGGGGCAGCGGAGATCAGCGGCACGACGGTCAGCGCCGAAGCCGACGGACTGGCCGTGGCAGTGAGTGCCGCCGAGGACATGAACCTGTATGTTACCGGCACCCTCACCGCCACCGACACATCCGGCTCAGGCGAGGCCTATGCCATCGCCGCGGGTTCGGCCAGCGGCAGCACCTGGTCCACGGGCGGCAACTACGACGACACCGTGACCCTGGCCGATGGCACCTCGATCACCGGCGACATTGACCTAGGCGGCGGCAACCTGCTAACCCTGCTCGACGCAGGCACGCTCATCGGCGATATCACCAACATCACCACGCTGACCAAGTCCGGTTCCGGCACCTGGAGTACTACCGGAAGCATCGAGACCGATACGCTTACCGTCAGCGACGGCACGCTCGTGGTCAACGTCACCCAGACCGCAACGCCCACGGTAACCGTCACCGGCACCGCGACCAACGACGGCGTGATCACCTTCGTTCTCGACGATTCAATCTCCGCCGGAACCTTCACCGTCCTCAACGCCACCAGCCTGGCCGGCACAGTAACCTACACCTCCAACTCCCTGTTCACCTCCATCAGTATCGATTCTGCCAATGGCGACGTAAACATGACCAGCCTGAGCTTCTCGGATGTCTTCTCCGGGTCAGATTCCGCCGGCAGGCAGCTTGCGAAGGCCTTCGACGACAACTACGCCACTGCCGACGCGGAGTTGAGCGAGCTGATTGCTGCGGTGGAGAATTCCTCCACCCAAGCAGAGGCGAACGCCACCATGGGCGAGTTGACCTCCCTGCTTCTGGGCCAGAGGGTCAAGACCACCGTCGCCATGTCCCAGCTCCAGTCCCTATCCACCCAGTTCCGCATGGCCAGGATGCCCGCCTACCAGATCGCACAGTCGAACGGCGGAAACCTGGGGTTCGGGGATGCGGACACCTGGCCCCAGATCGCCGCCCATGGCGAGCTTTCGAGCCAGTTCGGGCGCTCAGCCGACGAAGACCCCAACGGTCTTTATTTGCGCGTTGTCGGGCGCAGCGGATCCATGGACAGTCACGACGGCTACTCCGGCTATGATTACGGCACCGTGCTCTTCTCCGGCGACTACGACCGCATGATCGGCGATCATCTCCTGGCCGGCGTCAGCGCGGGCTACGCTCTCACCGGCATCGATTACGACGATGACGGCGGCAGCAAATCCACCCTCGATTCCTACACCCTTGGCGTTTACGCCAGCTTGTTCGACCGGGCCTGGTATGTCGACGGCCTGCTCTCTGCGGCCTTCAACAGCGATGACACCGACCGTGAACTGCCCGCCCTTTCGGCCACCGCCAATTCCGAAAGCGACGGCTATGCCCTGTCTGCCAAGATCGAAAGCGGCTACCGTTTCGACCTCGGCGGCATCTCCCTGACCCCCACCGCCTCGCTCGAATAAATCCGTTTTCACCAGAACGGCTACACCGAGACCGGCGCGGGTGCGGCCAGCCAGATCGTCAGCAGCTACAACGCCAACCTCCTGGAAAGCGGCATCGGCGCCAAGCTGGGCCGCACCTAGCGGACAGAGCACGGCTTCCTGCAGCCCGAGATCTCGGCAGTTTGGACGCACGAGTTGCTGAGCCCGGACAGGGATGTCACCTACTCGCTGACCAGCCTTCCGATTACCGTGCTCACGCAAACCCTGTCGGAGACTGGCGGCGATGCCCTGAACCTCAGCGCCAGTCTGCGCTACGTCACCGATGACGACCTTGCCCTGACCACCCGCTACGAGGGCGAGCTCGAACCCCACAGCCACAGCCTCCTCGCCGAGATCCGGTACGTGTTCTGAGGGGGGGAACAACGTTCAGATCAACTGACCACCACTTCGTTCGCGAATTGTCCGGCCTTTGCCTGGGCAGCAGGACCCCGCCGCTTAGTTGCTTCTCTAGGGTGTCGCCACCGCCCCCTCGTGCCTAAAGGCGGGGATCTACGCAAACTATCGCTGCCCAAAACGCATCCATCATGGTATTCGGCGCGCTTCAAAGATGGTGACCATGATGCCGAATACCGACTCCTCCCCCATATCCCCGATCGCTGCCATACATCCGGCGCTTGCTTCCGCCCTGGCGGAGAAAGGCTACAGCCAGCTGACCCCGGTTCAAATGGCGATAACGAATGAGGAGTATCGCGACGTCGATCTGCTCGTCTCAGCGCAGATAGGCTCGGGGAAAACGGTCGCCTACAGCATCGCAATCGCACCGACACTGCTTGAAAGCGCCGAGCGCTTTGACGAAGCTGGCGCACCGCTTGGCCTGATCATCGCGCCGACGCGCGAACTCGCCATTCAAGTTCGCCGCGAACTCGATTGGGTCTTTGCTACGACGCAAATCAGGATCGCGACCTGTGTGGGTGGCATGGACATCCGGGCGAACGCCGTGTGCTTGAACGTGGCGCTCATCTTGTCGTCGGCACTCCCGGGCACCTGCGCGACCACATCACACGGGGAACGCTGGACCTGAGCGCAATTCGCACGGTGCTGCTCGACGAAGCCGACGAGATGCTGGATCTCGGTTTTCACGAGGGCCTGGAATTCATTCTCGGCGCAGCACCTGAAGAGCGTCGGACACTGCTGTTCTCGGCGACGGTGCGGCGCGCCATCGCCGAACTGGCCAAGACGGTGCAAACCGATGCGGTGCGTGTCGCGATAACAGCGTCCACCGAACAGCATGCCGACATCGACTATCAGTTGATGCTGGTGCGGCGCGACGAGCGCGAACACGCCATCATCAACGCGCTGCTGGATTCCGACGCCAAGAGCGCCCTGGTTTTCTGCCGCACACGCGAAGCGGTTCGCCATCTCACGGCGCACCTCGTCAATCGCGGCTTCCAGGCGGTTTCACTTTCGGGTGAGATGGCACAATCGGAGCGATCAAATGCGCTGCAATCCATGCGCGACGGACGCGCGCGCGTCTGCGTGGCGACCGATGTCGCGGCGCGCGGCATCGACCTTCCAAACCTCGACCTCGTGGTCCACACCGACTTGCCGAGCAACCCGGAAACCCTGTTGCATCGTTCCGGGCGGACCGGCCGCGCCGGCCGAAAGGGCGTCTGCGTGCTCATCGTTCCGGAAAACAGGTGAGGCGCGGCCCAGTGCGTGCTCGCATTGGCGAAGCTGACCGCGACCGTGCGGTCAGCGCCCGGCATTGCCGAGATCGAGGCGCGCTACCGCCGCCGGATACTCGATGCCGTCGCCTCGGCCGAAGACCCTGACGAACTGGAAAAGGATTTCGTGGCCGAGTTGCTGGACAAGGCCGGACCGCAGCGTATTGCTGCGGCTTTCCTTCGCCAGCAATTGGCAGCGCTCCCCGTCCCCGAAGAACTCTCGCCGCTTCCCGTCGAGGCGTTGCAGAGCAGGGTTCCAGCCGCGGCCCGCGGTCCCGAGAGGAACATGCAAAGGTTCGCGAGCCGCGCGGCCCGAACATGCAGGACGATATCTGGTTCACCATCTCGCTTGGACGCAGGCAGCGCGCCGATCCGAAATTCCTGCTGCCGATGATCTGTAACGCCGGCGGCGTGACAAGACGTGATGTCGGCGCGATCAAGATCGACGATACCGAAACCCGTTTCGAGATTTCGGCCGACAAGGCCGACAGCTATGCGAAGCAGATCAAGCAGCCTGGCAGCCTTGAGAAAGGCATCAGGATCGCACCCGCCAGTGAGAGCCGCGGCGAGCCGAGGCACGCGAAACCGAAATTCAAGCAGGACGGCAAGCCGCCCCGCAAAAACACCGGGCCCCGACGGCAGATCGAGGCAAGACCTCGAAACACAAGAGCCGCAAACCGAAGCGCGCAGCCTGATCGGTGAGGCCCGACCCTGCACCGTCAGATCGTTATAGCGGCGCACGTGAGAAAACGGACACGCTGGCGCGCTGTTCATCCCAGCTGAGCTGATGTGGTGGACGGCCTCCGTTTCCGGCGCCACGGAAGGCTCCATCCGAACATGCCGACACTTTGAACCAGAGACGGAATCTGCCGTTTCGCTCGCTCGCGAATTCCGCGTTAGAGCGCGTCAACACCCTCAGCCCATAGCGTGCAAACCGGCCACCAGTCCCCCCATCAAGCTGGATAAAACTTGGAGCAACGTCACTGACGATGCCCCCTGACGTTATTTCATAGAAACTAACCTGCTCCCCTAAATGTACCCATTCATAGGTTAGCCCTGTTCACGTTGTGGTCCATTCTTGACCGGGTTGCAAATTCGTTCGGTGTGAGACCGTCGAGGCTTGTGTGTGGCCGGTTCAGATTGCAGCCGATCCTCCACTTCGATGACCTCTTGGGCACGGCGATAATTACGGAGCAGATACTCGTTGAAGCACTCGTGACGCAGCCGTCCATTGAAGCTCTCGACAAAATCGTTTTGCATCGGTTTTCCTGCCGGGCGCGATCTAGTGCCAATCGACGCTACGATCCGGCTGCCAGGCGAGCGAGGCATTCGATGTGAGTTCGGTGCCGTTGGCGCCGACCACCATGCAGAGATAGCCGCGCCGTTCCACGATAACATCCAGTACCCGGGCCAGGCGTTCACCCGAGGGCAAGTTATCGACCACTGTTGCCAGACATTCCCGGCTGAAGTCACCGATGACACACAGGATGCGGAAGCGACGCCCCTCCACCAGCGTGTCTGACATGAAGTCGAATGGCCATCTCTGGTTCGGATCCTGCGGGATCGCCATCGGCGCCCGCGTGCCCAAGACCCGCTTGCGGCTACCGCGTCTTTGGACTGTCAGCCGCTCTTCCTTGTAAATCTGGTAGAGCGTCTTCCAGTTCACCGCGACGTCTTCCTGCTTCGAGAGCAGATACAGACGGAGGTAACCGAAACGGCGACGTTCCGACGACAGCTCCCGCGTGCGCTGTCGGAGGTCGACATCGCCCGACCAGCTTGACTGGTAACGGAAGACGCGCGGTACCATACTGCTCAGGGCGCAGGCTCACCGCGGCGAATGATCCTTCATCTCGGTCGCCCAACTCACGGCATTTCTTCTTGAGCCGGGCGTCAGAAGTTTTTCGTCGGCAGCTCGCGGAGCGTCGATACGTCCACAATCTGCTTCGCCAGAAGCTTCTCCAGCTTCGCATTCTCTTCCTCAAGCGCCTTCAGCCGCTTGGCGTCCGTCACATCCATCCCGCCATACGTCTTGCGCCACGTGTAGAACGTTGCGTCAGAGATGCCGTGCTTGCGGCACAAATCAGCGGGGCGTCATGCCAGCCTGATGTTCCTTCAAAATGCCGATGATCTGTTCTCCCGAGAACCTTGATCGCTTCATTGCCTGTCTCCTTCCTTGAAGAACAGGCTAACCCGAAATCGAGGGCATCTAAGGGGATCAAGTCAAAGCGATCTGATCGACAGGAATATGCTCCAGGTATTGATCTGGAGCGATTTCCAATCGTTCAAACGAACCCGTTTGAACGGAAAGCACTCGCGTACCGCCGGCAGGTGCTTGGTGCAGCTCCGTTGTCTGCACAGACATTCCATAAGAACAGCTAATATATATCACAATTAATAATATTGTACGTCCAACCTGTAATGAAATACAAAATATCAGGTCAAAACATCTAAATACAGCGCGATAAACTCAAGACTAACTAATTATCATTATTTTTGTTTTGCTTAACAAATAATATTTAATAATATATCATTATGTATATTAATATCTAAGAATAAAAAATTTATGAGGATACGAAGAAATGAATCTTGCGATATTTGAAGTAGATGGCAAGAAATTCGTTGGCGCCGTCAAAGGTGAATAGATCGTCGTTATCGATGTTCCGTCCATACGCGCCCTATTCGAACTCGGAACGCCTGTCCAGGATAAAGCGAAGGAGCGCAAAACGTCGCAGCGTTATGTGCTAGCAGATGTCAAGCTTCGTGCACCAATCATCCCGAAGAAGATCTACCATAGCACCGGAAACTACGACGAGCATGCACAGGAGAGCGACCGTTCCAACTGGGTGGCCGCAATCAAACCCTGGATCGTCTTTTTCCAAAACGTCGACGCCATCATCGGGCCCAAAGACTACATCGTATATCCCGAAAATCTTACCAAGTAACTCGACTACGAGTTGGAATTGTGCGCAGTCCTCGCCAAGTCCGGCAAGTTCGTCAGCGAAGAAGACGCGAAGACTACATTGGCGTCTATGTCATCTTCAACGATATCACCGCCCGCGATATCCAGCGCTGGGAAATGCAGTCGTCGAACTTCATTTTCTCGAAGTCGATCGACACGTTCTGCCCATTCAGTCCGTGGATTGTGACAGCCGACGAGATCCCCAATCCCTACAATCTCGCGCTCGAACTCCGGGTGAACGGCGAGAAGCGGCAGATCTCCAACTCCAGTCACATGTCGGTAACGATCCCACAGCTCATCGCCAAGTTCTCGCCCACCGGCTTTTCCGCCGGCGACATCCTCACCACCGGCACCGTGTCGGGCGTCACTGCCTTCAGCAAGGATCCGCAGGTCTGGCACCTCAAGCCAGGCGACGAGATCGAGGCAGAGATCGAGAAGATCGGCGTCCTGTGCAATCAGGTCGTGTCCTGGAAAGACGCCCACGGCGTCGATGCTCCCGAATTCGTAGGCTTTTAAGAGGTCGCCATGATTGATCGTTCCAAGATCTGGACCGGCTCGCTGAACGAGCTGGCATTGACCAACCAACCGAAGAAGAAAGCCGGGTTCTACGACACCACGTTGCGCGACGGCGAACAGGCGGTAGGTGTGGTGTTCGAGCCCGAGCAGAAGCTCGAAATCGCCAAGCTCGTCGACAGCCTCGGCGTTGGGCGCATCGAAGCCGGTTTCCCCCGGGTTTCCGAAGAGGACCGGGAGGCCATTCGCGCCATCTCGAAAGCCGGCCTCAATGCCGAGATCTGGGGCTTTGCACGCGCCATGATCCCCGATGTGGAGGCCGTGGCCGACCTCTACCTAAAATACTGCATCATCGAGGCGCTGATCTCCGACCAGAAGCTCTCCGCCCTCGGCGTCTCCCGCGAAACGGTGCTCGAGCGCATCCGCAATGCGGTCAAGCTCGGCGCTGAAAGCGGCATCCACGTCGCCTACTTCGACGTCGACTCCACCCGCGCCGATCTCGACTTCTTCGAGACCGTATAGACCGTATACAAGACCGCGCTTGAAGCCGGCGCGAAGGAACTGATGATCGTCGACACGCTAGCGATCGCCTGTCCGGAAGCGGTTACCTAACTGGTCAAGCGAGTGAAGTTCTGGGCCGGAGACGTGCCGGTACATTACCACGGACACAACGACTTTGGCCTCGGCATGGCTTGCGCCATCGCCGCGATCAACGTCGGGGCGGAATGGATCCACGGCACCATCGACGGTATCGGAGAGCGCGCCGACAACGCCAACATTCCCGAAATCGGCCTGGCGCTCGAGCTGCTCTACGGCACCGATACCGGGCTCAAGCTCGAAAAGGTTCGCGGTGCTTCCGAACGGCTGCGCGAGATCGCCGGCTACGACCTGGAGCCCTGGAAAGCGGTCGTCGGCCAGAACCTGTTCGTTCGCGAAACAGGCGCGGTCGCCGCACAGTTCCACCTCCCCCACGCCATCGAACCCTACTCGTCGGAGTTGCTCGACACGCCACGTGGCATTCGCCTCGGCAAGAAGAGCGGTACGGCCTCCATCAAGATCAAGGACAAGGATCTCGGCCTGGAGGTCGCGGACAACCAGGTTCCGGTGCTGCTCGATGAGGTGAAGAAACTGGCGATCAAGAAGCGCGGGCTCCTCACCGACGCGGAGTTCACCGAAATCGTCAAGCGCTGCGCTTAACCAATAGCGACCCGGACCGGCGGCAGGGCCATCGGACCCGCGGCGCAATCAGAATGGGAAGGATAAGCCGATATCCAGATTCGAGGACAAGAAGGTACTTGTCACGGGTTCCGGTCGCGGGTTCGGTCGGGTATTGGCGCTGGCTTTCGTCAAGGAAGGCGCGGACATCGTCGTTCACTACAACAATTCCGCCGTCGGCACGGAGGAAACGGCAAATGAAATCCACGCCCTCGGCCGCAAGGCCATAACCGTGAAGGGCAACATCGCCGAATATTCCGACGTCCAGGCCATCACGGAAGCTGCATTCTCCGAGTTCAGCCATATCGATGTCCTGGTCAACAACGTCGGCGACATGGCGCTCAACCAGAAATCCTGACGCGAACTCGACGAGAAGGTCGTGGACCACACGCTGGCGGTCGACGTCAAAGGCATGATGTTCATAATCCACGAAGTCGGCTCGCGGATGATAGAAGGCGACGCCCCCGGCGGGGTCATCGTCAATATCGGGTCTCAGGTCGTCATCGCCGGCAGTCGGCGTGCGCCCCAGTACACAGCGGCGAAATACGGCGTCATTGGCCTGACGAAATCCTATGCCCGTGCGCTGGCGCCCAAGGTCCGTGTCAACACGCTCGGCGCCGCCTTCATGGAAACCGAAGCCCTCAAGAACCGCTACGACTGGACGCACGGTCAGCGCGAGCAGGTTCTCAGCCAGACGCCACTCGGCCGCATTGCGAAGCCGGAAGACATGGTTCCTCCCACCTTGTTCTTGGCAGCAGAAGACTCCCGGCACATGACCGACCAGTTCCCGCTGTGCAACGGCGGTCTGACAATAGTGGGCATCTGATCCTGCCCTGGGCGCTCCACTGGCGTTGCGGCCTGCTCTTGCGCGGGCCGCGGCAGCCGGCTCCGAACCGGCGCGTCTCAATCTGACAATCAGCAGGCAATCGGCGGTTCTCGAGGAGGAATCCGAGATATGGGCACCAAGCTCCACGCCTCGCAGACCGGGCACGTCCTGGTCCTGACAATCAGCGATCCAGAAATACGGAACGCGCTCAATAGTGACGCATTCTACAGCGATCTTGAGCAAACCGTCCGTTCCGCCAATGCGGATCTTTCGATCCGGGCCGTCATAATCACAGGCGACGGCAAGGAGTTCTCCTCCGGCGGCAATGTCCGCGACATGCGTGACAGGAAAGGCATGTTCGACGGAACACCCGAACAGATCGCCGAACAATATCGCACCGGTATCCAGCGTATCCCGCGCGCCTTCTGAGAACTCGACGTTCCCTGCATCGCCGCCGCCAACAGAGCCGCGATCGGGGCAGGCTGCGACCTTGCCTACATGTGCGCCCTCCGGATCACCTCGGAACGTGCGTTCTTCGCGGAAAGCTTCGTACGGGTCGGGATCGTCGCCGGCGATGGCGGCTCCTGGCTGTTGCCACGCATCATCGGCTACGCGCGGGCTGCAGAAATGGCCCTCACCGGCGAGCCGGTCGATGCTTCGACCGCGCTGTCGATCGGCCTCGTCTCGCAGGTTGTCCCGCACAACGACCTCATGTCCGAAGCCATGTTGCTCGCCGAACGAATTGTTGCAAACCCGCCGCATGTTCTGCGCTGGACGAAGCGCTTAATGAAACAGTCCCAGCACGAGCACCTGGACTCGATCCTCTTGCAGGCCGCCACCTACCAGGCAATGGCCCACGGGACGGCGGACCACGCAGAAGCGGTGGCAGCCCTTCTCGAGAAAAGGCGTCCGGAGTTCAGGGGGGAATGAGATGTCTGTTGTTCCCGATCCTCAATTGGCGTCCGATGCAAGCCTCCTGACCGAGAGCCCCTCGGAAAGCGTCGTCCTCGTCCGGCTCAACCGCCCCCATGTCCGCAACGCTCTCAACCTCGAACTGCGCCGGGAACTGGCAGCGACGTTCGAAATGCTCGGACGTTCCGACGGCGTGCATTGCATCGTCGTGACGAATGATGACCGCGCCTTCTGTGCCGGCGCCGACATCAACAAATACGTCGATGCGACGCCTGCCGACGTCATCGCCCGCAACATGGATCTGCTGTGGGGTACGATCGCGAATTGCCCAAGCCGATCATCGCAACCATCAACGGCTATGCGCTCGGCGGCGGCTGCGAACTGGCCATGCACGCCGACATCATCGTCGCGGGCCGCTCGGCGAAGTTCAGCCAGCCCGAAATCTCATCGGGATCATTCCCGGCGGTGGCGCCACGCAGCGGCTTACGCATGCCGTGGGCAAGTTCGCCGCAATGCAGCTTCTTCTGACTGGAGATGGGATCCGCGCAGAAGAAGCGAAGGCCGTCGGCCTGGTGAGCCAAGTTGTCGACGACGAAGCGGTGCTGGATACAGCGCTGCAACTCGCCTCCCGGATTGCCGCGCAATCGCCGCTGGCCGTCCGCCTGATCAAGGAGATGGTCCTCGAAAGCATGAACGTGCCGCTCGAGGCGGGTCTGCGTAGTGAGCGCAAGGCTTTTCAACTCATCTTCTCGACGCCTGAGAAAACGAAACGAATGCAAGCATTTTTAAATAGAAAGTCGCCCGGAAAACAGTGATGACGGCGGTTAGTCGGCCTTTATTGTCGAGATCGTCAATATTATAAATTAAAATTTAGTATATCATGAAGTATTTAGTGGATATTCATAACAGTTCTACACCAAAAGATGTATATAAAGGGAGTACAACTCCGGCATATCTCCGTATTTTTTTATAATATTGTATTGGATCAGCGATAGAACACTACGAATTCTTCATATATGCCTTTACAGCACCGATCGTATTCGACCACTTCTTCTTCCCGAAGATGGATTCCGTCGCAAGCATGCTCGCGGTCTACGCCACCTTCACGTTGGGCTTCGTCGCCCGGCCGCTCGGCGGCATGGTCTTCGGCCATTTCGGCGACAAGATCGGCCGCAAGACGATGCTAATGATGACCTTCCTTCTCATGGGGGTATCAAGCTTCTTCATGGGTTGTCTGCCGAGCTACGATTCAATCGGCCTCTGGGCGCCGATCGGGCTGATCATCCTGCACTTCATCCAGGGCTTCGCCTTCGGCGGCGAATACATGAACGCCGTCTCGCTCACCCTGGAAAATGCGCCTTCCGGCCGATGCGGCTTCTTCGCCTCGTGGGTCAACGCCTCCGGGCCCATTGGCATCATCGCAGCCTCCGGCCTTATCTCGGTGCTCGGTTGAGCCTTCAGCCGGGGCACTTTCGCGGCCTGGGTGTGGCGTGTGCCGTTCCTGCTCAGCTTCGTGCTCGTCCTGATCGGTACCTGGCTGCGTTATAACGTCGACGAGTCGCTGCTCTTCAAGGCCGTGAAGGACAAGGCAAAGACCCGCCGAGCGCCGCTGCTGGAAGTTGTTGCGTCCTACAAGAAGGCCACCATCCTCGGTTGCCTCATAAACATGGTGCACAGCGCCTTCCAATATATGAGCACCGTGTTCGTTCTGGGCTATGCCATTCGCAAGCTTGGCATGGCCCCATCATCGATCACGTCCGGGGCGATGATCGCCAACATTGTCGAGATGTGCCTTGTGCCCGTGATCGCCGCGTACAGCGACCGGCTGGGTCGCCGCCCCTTCCTCATCATCGGCATTGTGCTGGCGGCGATCTGGTGTCCGTTCTTCTTCCAGATCGTGCTCATGAAGGATCCGCTACTGCTGGTCGGCGGGCTGGTTATCTCGGTCGGTCTGATCCATGCCCTGATGTTCGATCCGGAAGCCGCGTTCACGGCCGAGTTGTTCCCGACCGACGTCTGCGTCAGCAGCAGCTCGATGGCCAAGCAGTTCGGTATCATCCTGGGCGGCGGTCTTCTCCCGTTCGTAGGAACGGCGCTGATGGGTTCGGGCCAGGATTTCCATCTCGTCGTGATCTACTTCGAGGTCATCGCTGCTCTGGCATTTGTCGGCATCCTGATCGCCCCGGAAAACGCAAAGCAGGCACTTCGCTGACCACAGGATCGAGGCCCGAGCACAGTTTGCTCGGGTCGCGGAACCGGGGCTGGCGTTCGCACCCGCCGTGCCCTTTGCGGCCCCCTTCCCCGGCCCCATCGCGCACTGGCCGATCCGGGAACCCTCGGATTGACCATTTGCTGTTTTCAGGCCTATTGCCGGTGGGTGGGCGAATGCGCCGCAACCAGTTCCCGAGTGCCAATCTGGCGAAGAATGTCGCGGAACCGCATGGCAATCGGCGACAGCCGGTCCGACCGCCTCCAGGCAAGGCCAACCTCGCGCAGTGAGCCGATGTCTTCTAGCGGAACCGCGCACAACCGCCCAGCAGCAACTTCCACCTTGACGAGACGCGGCGAGATGACGGTGATACATTCCGTGCTCATCACGATCGCCTTGATGACTAGGATCGAGTTGGTAATGATCGCATCGGCGGGCCAGCCGGTGCCCGCATTGGTGAACACGAGCTCAAGCTGCTCGCGAAAGGCACTGCCGCTGGCAGGCAGGACTCAGCGCCTGTCTCCAAGTTCGTCGAGTCGCACCGATTTCAGGTCTCGCAGCGAATGCTGCGGCCCCATGACCAGAGCTCAGTCCACCGTAAAAAGCCTCTCTTCTGCGACATCGGTATAGCGGGGTTGCACGCCCAACCGGCTGAGCACCATGTCGAGCTTGCACGTGCGCAGGGGCCGGATGATCTCCGTGTCCAGTCTCTCGATCACGAAGATCGAAACCCGTGGCATCTCCACGATCAGGATATTGATTGCCTCGGGCAACACGCCGGAGGATGTGATCGGCGTGATCCCGATCGTCAATGAGCCTTCCATACCGCGTGCGCGCAATCCCATTTCCTCGCGAGCCCGTGCCAGAAGTTCCTCCAGCGCTTCGGCATGAAAAAGCAGGGCTTCCCCCGAACTGTTGACCTTTGCTCCGTGGCGCCCGCGGTCGAGCACCCTCATGCCAAGTTCGCATTCAAGCAGTGCTATGCTTTGGGAAAGGGCCGGTTGAGAGACATGCAAAACCTCCGCTGCGCTGCTGAATGAGCCGCTGCGCGCCACCGCCAGAACTTCGAGTAACCTTCGCAGATCGATCTTCATGAAGGCGGGATCCTCTTCCAGGCAGATATACAGACTGCGTGCTGTCATCTCCGCCCACTGCAAGATCAATCTCGGTCTAGCGTCGTGAGTCGATTATTCAATTAGTTAACAATTTTCTAAGAAGAAATGCCAATGTAAGCCGCGCTGAAAATAGCCCCGAGTTTTCAAGGCACCCTCATAAACGGGGCCGCCAAATCAGACTTGGCTTGATTCAAGCTCCGAAATGAGTTTGCAACGGACCGATTTGACATGAGTGATGCTGAATGATCAGTGATCTAGCCGCATCTTCCCGCGAAGGTGAGTGGCGTTGCCCGCGTTGACGAGCGCCGTGTGACCGACGGGATGTGGAAAAATAACGGGAATTTAGAGTGGTGGTAGGCCCGGCAGGACTCGAACCTGCAACCAGACCGTTATGAGCGGTCGGCTCTAACCAATTGAGCTACAGGCCCCCCGGAACGTCTCGCTAGGACGTCCTGATATCGGCACCGGCAGGCGCCGGGTGCGACATGATCGAGTTTCCTATACCAAGGAATATCGTTGGCACAAGAGCTACAAGCCGGTAACTCACGACAAGAGACATTCTCCCCCTTCAGCAACTTCCCCGGTGATGATCCGGCCTCCGCCGAAAAGTGCCGCATTCGGAAAGGATGACTGAAGGGCACGTCAATACCGCAAAGCTGGCGCCTCCCGACCCGGCGCCGGTTGCAGATTCGAGGAAACGTCATGACGCTATCGCTTCGCCCGAATTCCGCCGCCATCCTCTTCAACGTTTCTCGCCGCAGCCACCCTGCCCCCTTGCCCAGGCCCCCGCGCTCGCCCAGAGCGAGGACAAGATCGCGACCATGAGCCTGACCGGCACCGGCGAAGTCACCGCGGCTCCGGACATGGCCATGATAACCTCCGGCGTCGTCTCCCAGGAGAAGACGGCACGCGAGGCGCTGACGGCCAACACGAAGGCAATGCCCCCCCTCATCGATGAGGTCAAAGCCGCAGGGATCGAGCCGCGCGACATCCAGACCAGCGGCTTTTCCATCTCCCCGCGCTATGCCGACCGGCGCGACAGCGGCGGCAGCTGGGTCAAGGACCGCAAGATCGTCGGCTATCAGGTCAATAACGGGGTCAGTATCCACGTGCGCGATCTGGGCAAGCTCGGCGCCCTACTCGATGCCATGGTCAGCGACGGAGCAAACAAGATCGGCGGCATCCACTTCATCGTTTCCGATGCCGACAAGCGCCGCGACGAGGCGCACGCCGCCGCCGTGGCCGACGTCAAGCGCAAGACCGAGATCTACGCCAAGGCAGCAGGCGTCCGCCTCGGCCGTATCCTGTCGATTTCCGAAGATTCCGTCAGCTGCTCGCAGCCCATGCTGATGCGCAGCTCCATGAAGGCGGAAGCCGCCCCCGTGCCGGTCGAGGCGGGAGAGAAAACCCTGCGCGTGCAGGTCACGATCACCTGGCAGCTCGAGCAGTAAGGCCCGTCACGCCGTCAGATCGATGAGTTCGGCCTGGGGCGCAGTGCCCCCGGGCCGGGCCCGATCGGAAAAGATCAGCACATCGCCATCGGTCCGCGCGCGCTCAACCAGATCCGGATCGAGATCGGCAAAAACCCATTGCGCCGCATCCATCTCGCCGACGGCCAGAAGCCCCGTTTCCGCAAAGCCCACATCGGGCGGGCAGACGACGCGCGCCGCCCCGCGATTGACGTCGACCGCGACAGACCACGGTGCCCGGCAGGAGGTCGGCAACGTCGCCACATAGCACTGGTTTTCCAAAGCCCGCGCCGCTGCGCCGATCGCCACACGACTCGCCCCCATCACGCCTTCCGTCGACAGGGCGCAAGGATCAGCCAGGCTCCGGCCTCGGCCTGGGCCCGAGCAATGGCGGAGAATTCCACGTCGTAGCAGATGGAGATGCCGATGCGGCCGAGATCGGTCTCAAATACGCGGATCGGGCCGCCGCCGACGAATCCCCAGCGCTCGCCCTCAAAGCGGGTCATCACGACCTTCGCCTGCTCACCACATTCGCCCGCGGGCGTGAACAGCCGCGCCACGTTGCGCACCGTTCCCGCCTCGTCGCATTCGGGAAAGCTCGGCGCCATAATGTGCACGCCGTGCTTCACCGCCAGATCGCGCCAATGCGAGAGGATATCCGGCAGAAGCTTCTGCATGGAGGAGATCGACGCATCGATGTCACCCGCCACCTCCTTGCCGAACAGCGAGGCAAGCTCCATCGAGCCATATTCGGGAAAAACGAGCGGCTCCGCGCCTTGCGACAGTGCACGCTCCACCCAGTCGGTCGTCTTGGCTTTCCAGGCATCCAGATTGTCGAGCCAATCGATAGGATATCGCGCAGCCGCAATCCGCACCCACTAATCCTCCGCAAGGTGACGAAAATAACTCGGGCGGGCCGTCCGATCTCAAATCCACAATAGCATGCCCCCGCCCGCAACGGAATCGGTCCGCTCCTCTGCGCTCATAAGAAGCGGCCCGTGCCGCAGCTTTGCCCCATTATGGCCCTATGGGCGGAACTTTCGCGGCACATGAGAGACGCCGCACCGAGAACATACCATGAGACAGCACCTGACCATCGCACTGATCGCGTTCTTCGGCGCCTGTTCGCTCGCACAGGCCGCCTGGTACGAATACACCACCCGCACCGCCAGCGGCGAAATAGCCGATCCGAGCGCCATGACGGCCGCCCACCGCACCTTGCCTTTCGGCACGAAGGTGAAGGTCACCAATCTGCGCAACGGCCGCACCGTGACGGTCCGCATCAATGATCGTGGCCCCTATACGCGCGGCCGCGTCATCAACCTGACCCGCGCAGCCGCCAGGAAACTCGGCTACATCAACGCCGGCACGGCTCCGGTTTCGCTGATCCTGACCGATGACCCGGACGGCAAACCTGTCCCCGGTTGCCCACGCTGAACGGTCCTGCCCTGCCCGCTCACGTTGCAGATCGCGACCTGAAGGGGCGTAACCTTTTGCCACACGTTGCCGCAGCAAGGCATTCAAGCCCTTTGCCGCGACGCAGGTACAGCAATGCCGTTTGAGTTATAGAATCATTTTTCACCTTGATGTTTTCTCCTATAAATCACATAAAATGACCCATCGGCGCGCTGCTCGCTGGACCCGGTGTGCCCTCGGCCGAAGTGGATTGGTACGTGTGCCTGAAACGGGCTTGAACTGCTTTCCCGACGACTGAGAGAAGGGGCACCCCTTGCTTGCATCCCGATCGCAACGATCGGCACAAGGTGATCAAGGCGGACAAACGGCCAAGAGAACGGGAAAGGGCATCCCATGCGCCGCAACGACACAATCAAGTTCTTCAACACCGAACGCGGCTTCGGTTTCATCTCGTCGGAGGACGGCAGCAAGGACATTTTCGTGCACATCACTGCACTGGAGCGTTCCGGACTGCAGGCGCTGCCCGAAGACACTCAGGTCACCTTCGAGACGGAAGAAGACAGGCGTGGCCGCGGCCCGCAGGCCTGCAACATCGAACTGGCCTGACCGAACCAAAGGATTCAGGAGCGGACCCGTGTCCGCTCCGTTTCGTTTCTATTGGATCGGCATGACACGAGACGTGCGCCCCCGGATTTGACCGGACCCGCAATGCGCCTCGCTTGTTCGTCGGCGGAATGCCGTGCCTCAGTTCTGCAGGAACGGGTTGGTGAGGCGTTCCTCGCCGAAGGTGGAGTGAAGGCCGTGGCCGCATAAAAAGGCGACGCTGTCGCCGAGCGGCAGGAGCTTTTCCTTTATCGAACTGATCAGAGCGGCGTGGTCGCCGCCGGGCAGATCCGTGCGCCCGACCGAACCCTTGAAGATCACGTCTCCAACAATGACGAAATTCGACGGCTGGTGGTAGAAGACCACGTGTCCGGGCGAATGTCCCGGACAATGCAGCACCTGGAACTGGGCTCCCGCGACATCAACCGTGTCGCCTTCCTTCAGCCAGCGGTCGGGCGTCATGGTGCGCACGTCCGGCAGACCGAACTGCTGGGCCTGATCCGCCACCCGCTCGATCAACGGCTTGTCCGCCTCGTGCGGCCCCTCGATCGGCACGCCCAACGCCTCCGCCAGTTCCGCGGCTCCGCCGATATGATCGATATGGCCGTGGGTGATCAGAATACGCTCGACCTTGATGTCATGTTCGCGAACCGCCGCGAGGATGACGTCGACCTCTCCGCCCGGATCGATCACGACACCGGCCTTGGTATCGTCATCCCACAGGAACGTGCAGTTCTGGGCGAAGGGAGTGACGGGAACAATCCCCGCCTTGAGCTTTGTCATGAGATCCTGCTGGGGCTCGATAAAAACGCGGATCCATCAGACGTAGAACACCCGGCCGGACGGTGGAACCACCCGAGGTTAAAAAGTCGCTCCCGCCGTAGCGATTTTGCAGGCCGAACCGTCCAGAGCCCGCTCCAGATCGCGGAAGCCTTCCCTGGAACGGGCGACAGCATTGTGCGCACGCTCCACATCCCGCTGCGTTTTACGATAGGCGTGCCTGACCGCGCGCGCAGTATCCCTCAACCTCTTCTACAGTCTCGACAATGCTATTCCGGAGCGTTTCCGGCTCTACTGTTGAAAGCGTCCCTGCAACGAGATCAACCATCACCGCAGCCGCAATCTGATCGTCCAAGCCCCACATAATTTTCCCCGAAACCGAAAAATTAACGAATAAAATTAACGAATACTGAAAAGTAAACAATTACTTACCGATAAAATTAGAATATGTCTCTATGTTTCCGAACCCATACTTAACGCCGCTAACCTGCGGCTGCGGAAGAAGGGAGAATTACCATCCGTCGCGACCGTTCGACGCGACACAACACGGAGAACCATTAGGGGGCAAACATTTTTATTAACGAATTAAGAAATAGAGGCCTGAGAGATCAAGTGCAGTAACTTCGCCTGCGCCGAATATGTCGCAATTCTCGAGGTGTGACTTGCTCTGAGACCGAAGTTATTCTTAAATGGCTGTGGTTGGATGAGGCTCACGGAATTCGGCTGCGCGAACGAAGGCGTAAAGGACGCAGATAGCGTGTCCGATTTTTGAGCTATCTAACCGACCAGGCAGAACTTTTCAGGTCAGGGGCACGATAGGCAGCCTCCTGGGAGGTGATGGTCATTTCCGTTTCGGCTTGCGATCAGAGCGGCGTGCGCGCCGAACGAACGCACGTCGAAGCGGCGCGTCAGTTTGACGACGCGATGGTGAAGTGTCGGAAATGACTGGGAAGAGGCAGCAATACGATGGCTGATTGGCGCAGCCGCAAAGGTTGTGATCCGGACATGGATGACGAGCCGGTACGCCGCAACAAGGGACGTCGCGGGCACGGCCGCGGATCCCGCGACTTTGACAGCCGACAGGGCTTTGGTGGCCCCATTTACGGAGCGGAGCCGCCCGGACGCAACCATGCCCCGCGCGAGGACTACGGTGGCGGATACGGCGATCGGGACGACTACGGCGATTACGGCGGATATGAAAGCCGCGGTCGTGGCGGACATAAAGACAACGGCGGATATGCGGGTCGACGCGGCCCGAGCGGTGCCGATCGCGGTGCATCCGCCGAGCATTCGGGAGACGACCGTCCCAGCGGCGGGTTTCGCCCGCGCAGCGATACCCCCCGGCAGGAACGACAGCCGGCGGAACGCGGTCCCCGTCAGACCGGCACGGTCAAGTTCTTCAAGAGCGACAAGGGGTTTGGCTTCATCACACCGGACGAGGGCGCCGTCGACGTCTTCGTTCACATCTCCGCTGTGGAGCGTTCCGGCCTGAGCGGGCTGGAAAGCGGCCAACGCCTGTCTTTCGCCACCGAGCCGGATCGGCGCGGCAAGGGCCCGAAGGCTGTCGAACTTCAGGTCGAAGAAAGCGCAGGCTGATTGCCTCAAGGGCCGTGCAAACGTGGCCCGCACGGCAAAAACGCAATTTGCACACGAATATGAAGGCGGCGCGTTCGATCCCGGACGCGCCGCCTTCGTTTGAGCTGGACCGCACGCAAGGCGGCACATTGCTGGAGCCGAAAACCGCTCAGGGACGAACTTGGAGCCCCGGTGATCCTGTCATCATTTCTTTCGCGTCCGAATTCCGCTACATGAGGGGCATTGCACGTAATCACTCTGCGCCCGGCTCGCCCGACACAGAGGTTCATTGACGGACTCCATGAACTATCGCCACGCCTATCATGCCGGCAACTTCGCGGATGTGCTGAAACACGCCGTCCTCATCGCCATACTCGATCACCTGAAGAAGAAGGACAAAGCCTTCCGGGTGCTCAACACCCATGCCGGTATCGGCGCCTATGACCTGTCCAACGAACGGGCCCAGAAAACCGGCGAATGGCGCGACGGCATCGGGCGGCTGATCGATATCACGCCGTCGCATCAGGCAGCGCCCCTGCTGACGCCCTATCTGGATCTCGTGCGCGAATTCAACAGCGAAGGCGACCTGACCAAATATCCCGGCTCGCCCGAGATCGTCCGCCACCTGATGCGCCCGCAGGATCGGCTGAGTGCGACGGAGCTGAACGAACACGACCATCGCGTTCTGGCGGAGCGGTTAGACGGAGACCATCAGGTCTGGATCGTCGATCTCGATGCCTGGCTGGCACTCGGCAGTTTCGTGCCCTTCAAGGAAAAGCGGGGCCTGGTCCTGATCGACCCCGTCTTCGAGGAGCCGGACGAATACCGCACGCTTACCGCCGGTATCTTCAAGGCCACCCGACGCTGGGTGAACGGCCTCTATCTGGCGTGGTATGATCAGAAAGCGTTCGACCACTTCTATCAGATGATGGTGGATACGGGCCTGCGGAAGATCCTGCGCACGGAGCTGCATGTGGCCCGCCCCACCAAGAACGGAACCTTGCGCGCTTGCGGTCTCCTGATCCTCAATCCGCCCTGGACGCTGGAAGCTCAGTTGCGCGACGCTCTGCCGTGGCTCGTCCGCATCCTGTCGCAAGGCCCGGATGCCACCGGCACCGTCGACTGGCTCGTTCCCGAATAAGCGGCAGATATGACGATGTACCGACCGGCGGCGGAAGCACGCTCCCGCCCCGGAGAGGCTTGACTGAATTCACGCGCTCACACATCGTGCCCCCGCACGAATATTTGAATTCGCAGAGATTCGCCCCACGCACATGTGTCATCCGTGCCTTGCCCGACCGACTACCTTTGCAGTACGACAAGCATGTTCCAATCGGATCGGACCGTTTTCCCGATCGCACCGGATCTGCACGCCGTACCGATTTTGAAGCGTGTTCTCGCCGAGCGGGCGACATCAACCGAGCGCCCGAACCGCTCTGAGCAACCTGAAACGGAGGACATCGATGTCCGCCCTGCCCCGTTTTCTCGTGTTGGACACTGCCCTGATGAGCATGCTGCTCACCCCGGCCTTCGCCGGAGGCGCCTATTCCGGCGCGAACGGCCACGGCGCCGCTCTGCCCGATTGCGCCGCGCCGTCCGTTCGCCGCACGATCGCCAGCGCCGACACCGAATACCGCGAAGCCATCGCCATCAAGACGATAGATCTCATCGGCCAAACCGGTTTCACGCAGGACAATCCCAGTCCGCTGGCCCACCGCTATTGCCGCGCCCGAGCCTATCTTTCCAACGGCCGCCAGCATCCCGTCTATTACATGATCGAAGAGCGCGCCGGCTTCGTCTGGCTTTCCTGGAACACGGAAACCTGTCTGCCGGGTTACGACCGCTGGCATGTCCACGACGGCCAGTGCCGCGTCGTGCGCCGCTGACGACAGAAACAGCGGTCGGACGTCTCCGGCCGGGCTATCTTTCACGCATCGGATGAAGGCCTTCACAGACCTTCCGTTCCCGTGTGCGTCCTCCTGCCCAACAACCTGCCGTCGCACGGCCCGGAGAACACGCCATGGTCATCCTTCGCACCTCTCCAGCCTCGCCTTTCGGACGCAAGGTGGCTCTTGCCGCAAGTATCCTCGGTCTCGATGCCATCATCCAGATGGAGCCGACGAATACCGAGGCGCCCGAAGACGCGTTCCTGAACCAGAACTCGCTCGGCAAGATCCCGGTGCTCATCACCGAAGATGGCCAGGCGCTCTACGACTCCCGCGTCATCGTCGATTATCTCGATCATCGTGTCGGAGGCGGGGTCATCGTGCCCCAGGATGCAACGCGCTTCGAAGCCTTGCGTCTTCAGGCGCTGGCGGAGGACGGCCTCTGCGAGGCCACGCTGCAGATCGTTTATGAAAAGCGCTTCCGGCCGGAGGAAAAGTGGTACCAGCCCTGGCTCAACCGCCAGTGGCAGAAGGCCACGCGTTCGCTCGACAAACTGGAAGCTGCGCCCCCGACCCTGACGTCCAAGCCCGATGTGGGCATAATCGGGCTTTCTTGCGCGCTGGGCTACTCGACCTGCGCTTCGACGGGATCTGGCGCAAGGATCACCCGCGCCTCGTCGCATGGCTCGACGAATTCTCCGCGGCGGTTCCCGCTTTCGAGCGGACCCGGGTGAAAAGCTAAACGAAAAATCGGCCCGGCCGTAACAACGACCGGACCGCTCGTATTCTTGCCCCCGTGAGGACTGAGCTAGAACTTGTAGCTCATGCCGACGCGGCCAATATGCTCATCGAAATCGGACTTCACCTTGGTTCCTCCGAAATCGAAGGTCTCATTGCCGAAATCAGCATAGAGGTATTCCGCACGTGCGGTGAGGTGGTTGGTCAGCGCCGCTTCCACACCGGCACCGAGCGTCCAGCCTGCGGTCACCTCGCTGTCATCCGATCCACCGCCGGGACCATTCGCGATCCGCCAGGGCGAGACCGCCCATGCCGAAGCTGCCGGTCGACGGACCGCTGGCATCCCGATCGCCCCAGCCATAGCCGAGCGTTCCACCGAAATAGAAGCCGGTCCAGTAGAACCGTTCCTGAGGCACGGGCGCGGGAGAAGAATAGGCCTCCGGCGCTGTGGGCTCGGGCAGATCTGCTGCCAGGGCTGGCGCGACGACCCCACCGCCGATGACTGTACCGGCAAGAAGAGTTCCGAGAAGGCGTTTCATGGAGGGTACTCCAACTTGTATGCGTTTTGCGTACGGATTGAGTTCGTTTGCGATTGCGATACGGACCTGAACGTGATCTCGGAATGTGGCGATAAAAGAAGGCAATTGAGGATAATTAGCGTCAAATCGATGGTAATTCGGCGCATGGTTAGGGATCTGTAAACTGCTTGCATCGCAACCGTACATTTGCCCCTATGCGCCCCTCTCAACCGTTCATCGTCATACGGGTAAAACACCGTCGAACGGCTTGAAGTTCTGACATCCGGTCCCGGCCGCTCGAACGCCTGTCCGCAGTCCAACCGCCACATGCCGTGAACCGCGATGCCCAAACCGCCGCTGTCGATCTTCATCATCACCAAGAACGAAGCGAACCGCATCGGTCCCACGCTCGACGCCGTGCGCGACCTGTCGGACGATATCGTGGTGGTGGATTCCGGCTCCGACGACGAGACCTGCGCCATCGCGCAGAAAAAGGGTGCCCGTGTCGTGGTGAACGCCTTCGCCGGCTACGGCCCGCAGAAGCGCTTTGCGGAAGACCAATGCCACCATCCCTGGCTTTTCAACATCGACGCGGACGAGGTCTGCCCCGCCGATCTGGTCGCCGAGATCAAGGCACTGTTTGCGGCGGGAGAGCTGGCACAACGCGCCTATGGGGTGCCGATCACCGAACAGTTTCCCGGAGAAGGCACGCCCCACCGCTTCAGCTACACGGTCGCCCCGGTCAGGCTCTATCGTCGCGACGCCGGACGCTACAACGCAAGCCCCGTGCATGATCGCGTGGACCTTGCCGAGGGCACCGGGATCGGCAAGCTGCGCCATCGCATACACCATCGCTCAATCCGCTCGCTGAGCGATGAATTGCGCAAGCTCAACAGCTATTCCGACATGCAGGTCGACGATCTGGAAGCGCGCGGCAAGGTTCTGCCGGGCTGGCGCATGGTGACGGAATTCCCCTTCGCCTTCCTCAAGGCCTATTTCCTTCGCCGCCATTTCCTGCGCGGACGCTACGGCTTTCTGACGGCCATGAACCACGCCATCTACCGCCACATGCGCATCGCCAAACACCTGGAACGGCGCTGGCGCAAACGGTCCTGACGCGATCATCCCCCGCTCTTTGCGCCCGTGGGTTTCACCGGGCCATTCGAATACCTATATAGCGATCAACTGCACTCGGACCGTCACGGGCTCCCACGCCTTACCCGGACATCCGACGTGCTTTCCGATCGGACCGCCCCGGCTTGCCCGATCGATGAGAACATACTCAAGACACTGTTCCTGAACAGCATTTCGCCGTTCGGGAAACAGGCTGAATGGAACATAACAAGCATGCTCGACTACATCAGCCTGGCCGGGGGTCTCATTGTCCTACTCCTTAGCCGGTGATGCACTGGTCCGCGGTTCGGTGACGCTTGCCCGCGCGCTCGGCATTCCCTCCCTCGTCATCGGCCTCACCATCATCGCCTTCGGCACCTCCGCCCCCGAGCTCGTGATTTCGCTGTGCTCCGCGCTGGACGGCGTCTCCGGTATCGCCGTCGGCAATGTCGTGGGATCGAACATCGCCAACGTGCTGCTCGTTCTGGGCATCCCTGCACTGATCGCCACGACCCATTGCACCGAACGGAGCGTGCGCAAGAACTCCGCCCTCCTGGTCGCCGTCTCGGTCATTTTCACCGCGATGTGCACCTTCGGAACGCTGAACCGAGCCATGGGCATCGTCCTGCTGGCGCTGCTGGGACTTTTTCTGTTCGATTCCTACCGCGAGATGCGCCGTCACCAGTGCCGCCGCCGGGAATATCGCGAAGGCAACAGCGATAACCTTGACGAAGATCAGATCGCGGAACTTGAGGAATTCGAGGAATCCCCCGGAGGATACCTGGTCGCCGTGGACTTCATGATCGTGGGACTGATCGGCCTGCCGCTCGGCGGTCATTTCGCGGTGATTGGCGCCTTCGAGATCGCACGGAGCTGGGGAGTGACGGACACCGCGATCGGTCTCACGGTGATCGCGCTCGGCACATCGCTGCCCGAACTCGCCACGACCGTCATGGCCACGCTTCGCGGACATTCCGCCGTCGCGCTCGGCAACGTCCTGGAATCCAACGTCTTCAATATCGTCGCCATTCTGGGCCTGACTGCGGTGATAGTACCGCTTGACGTGCTGCCCGCCATCATGCGCTACGATATCTGGGTGATGATGGCGACCACCCTTCTGCTCGCCATTTTCGCATTCACGCGTTGCAGGTTGCGCTGGCCTTTGGGGCTCGCCCTTGTCGCCGGCTACTGCCTCTACATCTTCATGATCTTCGCTGCAGGAAAGGTGGCCTGATCATCGCAGCAACAGCAAGGGGGACCGGGTGAAACAAGAGCGGGAAGGCACGGCACTCGTCACAGGCGCCGCCAAACGCATCGGACGTGCGATCGCACGGGATCTGGCTGCCGATGGCTGGCCCGTCGCCATTCACGCCAACCAGTCTTTCGAACAAGCTGAAACGCTGGCGGACGAAATCCGCCAGTCAGGTGGCCGGGCACATGTCCTGCGGGCGGACCTGCGCGACATCTCAGCCCTGCCGGGTCTGGTTGCGGAGACCACCCGCACCCTGGGCCCGCCGCAGCTTCTCATCAACAACGCCTCGATTTTCGAGCGGGACGATATCGGCACGCTCGATCCCGCCCTGTTCGACGATCATTTCGCCATTCACGTGCGTGCGCCCTGCCTTCTGGCGGAGGCCATGGCCAACGCGCTTGCCGACGACATGACGGGCAATATCGTCAACATCATCGACCAGCGGGTGCTGAAGCCGACACCACATTTCTTCTCCTACCAGCTTTCGAAATCGACCCTGTGGGCGGCAACCCGCACGCTTGCTCAGGCGCTTGCCCCGCGCATTCGTGTCAATGCCGTCGGTCCCGGCCCCGCGCTCGCCAGCCCTCGCCAGCAGCAGGCCAATTTCGAAGCGCAATGCGCCGCCCTGCCTCTCGGCCGCGGCCCGGCGCTTGACGATTTCGGCCGCGCCATCCGTTTTCTGGTGGAAACGACCTCGATTACCGGTCAAATGATCGCCCTGGACGGTGGCCAGCACATTGCATGGCAGACGCCCGATGTGACGCAGATCGTGGAATAACGGACATGCTTTGATTTGCATGTTCCCCCGACTCTGACCAGATATCGCGCATGAACGACAGCGAAGGTCCATCGAAAGACACGTCAGCTCCCGAGGTCGAGGCCGCCGCACCGGCTAAGAAGGTGCGCGGGGTCGAGGTCATCGCGGCCTTCGTGCGGCAATTGCCCAATACACCGGGCGTCTATCGCATGATCAATGCGGACGGCGACATGCTCTATGTCGGCAAGGCTCGCAACCTGAAGAAGCGGGTGACCAACTACACCCGGCTGCAAGGGCTCTCGAACCGCATTGCCCGGATGGTGCAGGCCACCGTGACGATGGAATTCGTCACGACGCGCACGGAAGCCGAAGCGCTTCTTCTGGAAGCGAACCTCATCAAGCGGCTGCGCCCGCGCTTCAACGTTCTTCTGCGCGACGACAAGTCCTTCCCGCACATCCTGATCACCAGCGATCACGAGGCTCCTGCGATCACTAAGCATCGCGGCGCGCGCACCCGCAAGGGCGACTATTTCGGCCCCTTCGCCTCCGCCGGCGCCGTCAACCGCACCATCAACGCTCTGCAGAAGGCTTTCTTGCTCAGGACCTGTTCCGACAGCTACTACGACAACCGAACCCGGCCCTGCCTTCTCCATCAGATCAAGCGCTGCGCGGCGCCGTGCACCGGCGAGATCGACATGGAAGGCTATGCCCGGCTCGTCGACGAGGCCAAGGCGTTTCTCTCCGGCAAGAGCCAGACCGTACACAACGAACTGGCCGAGGCGATGGATAAGGCCTCAGAGGTTCTGGATTTCGAGACGGCTGCAATCTACCGGGACAGGCTGGCCGCACTCTCCCACGTGCAGCACCACCAGGGCATCAATCCGCACAATGTGGACGAGGCCGACGTCTTCGCCGTCCATCAGGAAGACGGCCAGACCTGCATTCAGGTGTTCTTCTTCCGCACTGGCCAGAACTGGGGCAACCGCGCCTATTTTCCCAAAACCGACAAGGCACTGGAAGCCGAAGAGGTGCTGGGCTCGTTCCTCACCCAGTTCTACGACAACAAGGAAACGCCGACACTCGTGCTGCTCTCGCACGAGCCGGAGGAGCGTGAGCTGCTGGCCGAGGCCTTTTCCGAACGTGCCGGACGCCGCATCGAACTGGCCGTGCCCAAACGCGGCGAGAAGCGAGAACTCGTCGAACACGCGCTGACCAATGCGGGCGAGGCACTGGGGCACAAGTTCGCCGAGACATCCAGTCAGGCGAGGCTTCTGGCGGGCGTCGCCAAGGCCTTCGACCTGCCGCGCGTGCCGCGGCGCATCGAGGTCTACGACAACTCGCACATCATGGGCACCAATGCGGTGGGCGGCATGATCGTCGCCGGCCAGGAAGGCTTCGCCAAAAGCCAGTACCGCAAGTTCAACATCAAGTCGCAGGACCTGGTCCCCGGCGACGACTACGGCATGATGCGCGAGGTCCTTACCCGCCGGTTCTCAAGGCTCCTGAAGGAGCACGCCGAGGAGCGCCCGGACGAGACGCAGCCAGCTTCCGAAAGCGAGGAGACGAGCGAAGAGACCACGGACACGACGGCCATACCGGCCTGGCCCGATCTCGTGCTCATCGACGGCGGTCAGGGGCAGTTGCGCGCCGTGCGCGAAACCCTGGAGGAGATTGGCGTCACCGACGTGCCGCTGGTGGGCATCGCCAAAGGGCCCGACCGCGATGCGGGCCGCGAGAAATTCTTCGTCGAGGGCCGCCCCTCCTTCATGCTGCCGGAGCGCGATCCGGTTCTCTATTTCGTGCAGCGCCTGCGCGACGAAGCCCACCGCTTCGCCATCGGCACCCACCGTGCGCGACGCAAGAAAAAAATGGCGAAGAACCCGCTCGACGAGATCGACGGCATCGGCCCCACGCGCAAGCGCGCCCTGTTGCGCCATTTCGGCACCGCCAAAACCGTCTCCAAGGCCGGGGTGGACGATCTGATCGCGGTAGACGGCATTTCCGAAGCCACCGCCAAGACGATCTACGACCACTTCCACGAATGAGTGGACGGGGAATGATCATGGCGAAGAGCGCCCGCACGCCTGATGCTCGATATCCGATTTCGAGACGACAGGATTTCCGCTAAGGCCCAGCCGTCCGCGACGGATTCATTCAAAACGGCTAAGGACTGCGGGCACACCGCAGGCAAGACATATGCACGGCATGCAAGCTCAGACGATGTTTCAGCACGCACTCGACCTTCTGGAGGTCAACCGGGTGGACGATGCGCTGCCACTCCTGGAAGAGCTGTACCGGGTCGAACCGCGCGATGCCCGCGTCAACTTCTCGCTCGCCATGACCGCCCGCGATGCCGGGAATGACTACCGGCGGCTGGACTTCCTGAAAAAGGCCGCGCAGGTCGCCAAGAAGAAGGGCCTCGTCTTCGAAGAACTCTCCCGTGCCTATTCGCAACTTCGACGAGGACGAAGACGCCATTACGGCGGCCCGCAAGGCGGTTGCGCTTGAGCCGAAAAACCCTGACATGCATGCCGCGCTCGGCGCCGCATATCGCAAGGCCGGACGCGAAAAGCTGGCGGAGCAATCCCTTCAGCGTGCGCTCGCCCTGGAGCCGGAACACATCGGCACCTTGCAGGAATACGGCAATACGGCGAACTGAAGCTCGCGCTCGGCGACAGCAAGGTGGCGGAAGACTTCTTCAGGCAGATCATCAAGTCGACCAACGGCTATCATTCGCTTGGCTACATCGCACGTTCACAGCTCAACGGACGCACACGCGACCCGCAGGACATTCCCGAGCTGGAAAAGGCGATCGCCACGGAGAATGGACACAGTCCAAGGGCCTTGAGCCGGCTGCATTTCGCGGCTGCCGCCATGTAGGACGACGCGGGCGATCCGGGCAAGGCATTCGAACACTACGATCGCGGACACGAACTGATCTATCCCGACGACAACGTGGACGCCTACCGGCAGCACGTAGAAATGATGAAGGAGGTGTTCACCCACACGTTCTTCGAGGAACGACGCGAAATGGGCCATGACAGCGCCAAACCGGTCTTCATCTTCGGCATGCCCCGCTCCGGCACCACGCTGACCGAACAGATCATCAACCGCCACCCGCGCGCAGCCGGTGTCGGCGAACTGAGCTTCTTCACCCATCAGGGACAGGCGCTGAGCTTCGGTGCCGACAAGCCCGGCATCTTCGCCGACAACGCACAGGCGATGAAGGAGAAGGATTTCAAGCGCATAAGCCGGAAGTATCTGACACTTCTCGACAAGCTGGCGCCGAATACGAACCGCGTCGCCGACAAGATGCCCCACAACTTCGAGCATCTCTGGTTGGTGGCCTTGCTCTTTCCCAGCGCGACCTTCATCCATTGCACGCGCGAGCCGGTCGATTGCTGCATTTCCATCTATTCGAAGGCTCTGGGCAGCGAGCACAGGTACAACCGCAGCCAGAGCACGCTCAGCCAGTATTTCCGCCTCTACCGCGACCTGATGGAGCACTGGAAATCGGTTCTGTCCGTCGAAATCCACGAGCAGTCCTATGAGGCAATGGTCTCCGATCAGGAAGGCCAGAGCCGCGCCCTGATCGCCCAAACAGGTCTGGAATGGGACGATGACTGCCTCGAATTCTACAAGGGAGAGAGGCAGGTGCGCACGTTCTCCAAGGATCAGGTCCGCAAACCGATCTACAAGACCTCCCTGGAGCGCTGGAAACGTTACGAGCCGCACATCGCGCCGTTGCTGGACGCGCTCGGAGATCTTGCACCGAACCGTTAGAACCGCGTCTCCTAGGGGATCTTCCGCTTCGGAATCCTCACGGGGACAGGAATTTCGGTGTAAGAATTAACGGATTTCGTGTTACCACCTCAGCAGATCGAGCATGGCGTTACACCGCAACGGGTTCTCGCCGCCCCAAAACACCGAAACAATCCGACGCGAGGCGCACCATGCAACGCATCTGCGCACGCAGCCGAAGAACGCCTGACGCTGGGGATTGAACTTGATCGAAAAGAATTTTTCCTTCTGCTGTGTGAGGCTCTGCTCTACTTCACGATCATGGCGGGGCTGCTCTACGGTCGCCGACGCTTCGGCATCGGGGTGTTCATGTGCGCCATCGGCGTGATGCACTTCCTCGAGACCTATCTGGCCAGCGTCTTTTACATCCAGCTCCCCTTCGGCCAGCTTTCGCCGGGCTCCACGATCCTGTTTTCCGGCAAGCTGATGATAATCCTGATGCTCTACATTCATGATCCTGCGCAGTCACGAGATCTCGCCCGACCGTCTGCCCGACATCCACTTCGTCGATGAGATGGGTTAGTTGATGGTCTGGGGCACGACGCTGCTCTTCATCGATTCAATCGCGATCATCCTGCTCTACGAGCATCTGGGAACCTGGTTCAGGCGCGTCCCCATCCTGAGATTGTTCACCAGCGACGCCCTGATCCTGAGCTTCGATCAGGCGGGCTTCTTCATCGCGCTCCACGTCTATTCCAGCGCCCCGTTCGAAGCGATGATCGGCGACTGGATGGCGAAAGTGTGCGCAGCCTTCGTGTTCAGTGTGATGATTATCGGTTACCTCCGTTTCGTCGAGCACGAGGAGCCGGCGGCCGAGCACTCCGTCAAGGGGCGCAACATCGCCGACATCTTCTACATGCTGACGTTCCGCGAACGGTACGAGGATCTGCTCCAACAGACCGGCCGCGACGCGCTGACCGGCGTCTTCAACCGGCGCAAGCTGGAACTGATGGCGACCGAGGCCTTTCAGAAAGAAACCATCGCCGCCAAGCCCATCAGCCTTCTCGCGATCGACATCGACCAGTTCAAGTCGGTCAACGACAATTTCGGGCACAAGGTGGGCGACGAGGTGCTGCAGGCCATGGCGATAACCCTGTCGCGAGGATTGCGGCCCGACGATCAGCTCTTCCGCTACGGTGGCGAGGAATTCATCGTCCTGAGCCCGAACCTCGGACCGGCCGCGGCCGCCCTTATAGCCGAACGCCTGCGCGAGGCCGTCAACACTCACTCCGAAACGAACTTCCGCGGATCGACGATTTCCATCGGCGTCGCCACCGCGCCGATCGAGGCGACCGATTTCGATTCCCTGTTCGCCTGCGCCGATACCCGGCTCTATGTCGCCAAGAACAACGGCCGTAACCGAGTCGTATCGGCTTACAGCCAGCTTAATCAGGATACCGCTACGTCGGCCGTGTGATCGGGTGCGGCCGGAAACGGCCCCTCCCCTCATTTGTATCCGGATCCGTTCCTTGGCGAATTGACGGACAAGCCCACACCGTGCTTGTCTCGCGATGCAGCATAAGCGTGTAGGCAGTGCTGCCCTTCCTGAAGCAAGCGGTCGGACCGACCGCATGTCCGCTTCAGGCTCAACCGCTTTTCGCGATACGGCGACCCGCACGGCCACGCGCGCCGCCTGTTCAGCCCGACACGAGCCGCAATGTCCGCTTCCGTTGCCCTGTCCCTTCCCAATCTGCTGACCTACGGACGAATCCTCGCGGTTCCGGCCGTCGCAGCCTGTTTCTACGTTCCCGGCAATGCCGCCCGCTGGACGGCGTTGGGAATCTTCGTCGCAGCCGCCATCACCGACTTTTTCGACGGCTACCTTGCACGCATGTGGAAACAGCAATCGGCCCTGGGCCGCATGCTCGACCCGATCGCTGACAAGCTGCTAGTATCCGTCTGCCTGCTAGTTCTGGCCGCCGAAGGCACCGTGGGAAACTGGTCCCTCATTCCCGCCATCGTCATACTGTGCCGCGAGATCCTGGTTTCGGGCCTACGCGAGTTCCTGGCCGAACTTCAGGTCAGCGTTCCGGTGACGAAAATGGCGAAATACAAGACGACGACGCAGCTCGTGGCCATCGGCTTCCTGCTCGCCGGTCCCGCGGGAGACAAGATTCTGCCCGGCACGACGCTGATCGGTTTGACCTTGCTCTGGATTTCCGGGTTGCTGACGCTCTATACCGGATACGACTACTTCAGAGCCGGTATCGGCCACTTGATCGAGGAACCGTGATGAAGATCCTCTATTTCGCCTGGGTGCGCGAGCACATCGGCATGCCGGAGGAAGAGATCGCCCTGCCCGCGGAGGTTACCACACCGGCAGACCTGCTCACTTCCCTGCGCAAGCGCGATCCCGAATATACGAATCCGCCTTCGAACGCCCCGAGCTCATTCGCGTCGCCGCCGATCAGACGCATATCGAGCATGACGCTCCCCTCGGCGATGCGTGCGAGGTCGCTTTCTTTCCCCCGATGACGGGCGGCTGAGCCGATGTCGATCACCGTGCGCATCCAGCCGGAGGATTTCGACCCGGCCGCCGAGATCGCTCACCTGACCGAGGGCCGGGCCGATATCGGCGCGATCGTCACCTTCACCGGTCTTTGCCGGGACGAGGACGGTCGGCTCTCCGCACTGGAACTGGAACATTATCCGGGCATGGCGGAAGCCGAGATCCGGCGTATCGCGGAACAGGCCGCCGAGCGCTGGTCCCTGCAGGACATCACCGTCATCCATCGCCACGGCAAGCTCGCACTGGGCTCCAATATCGTGCTGGTGGTCACCACCTCCTCGCACCGGGCCGCCGCCTTCGAGGCTGCCGAGTTCCTGATGGACTATCTCAAGACCCGCGCTCCCTTCTGGAAGAAGGAATGGCTGGCGGACGGCACCAGCGGCGGGTGGGTCGAGGCTCACGACCGCGACGATGCCGCTGCAGAGCGCTGGCGGGCCGCCTGACATTCGAATATATGTTCGCTGGGTCGAGCGAGGACGTGCGTCAATGCCTTGACGTCTCGTCCCGGCCGTCTAGCTTGGTAGACATTAAAATCATGCCAGCTTGATCCAGGCAGGTCTCGGTCGGTGTGTTCTGCTGCCTCTTGCCCGCCACCTCCAAATCCGTTCTTGCAAGGACCTCAGATGAGTTCGACCCAATCGGACGCCTATGCGCGCCTCGGTATCCCTTACGCCGAATTCATCGTGTTCATCGCATCGTTGATGATGCTGAACGCGCTGGCGATCGACATCATGCTTCCCGCCTTGCCGGATATCGGCAACGATCTGGGCGTGAGCGACGTCAACGACCGTCAGCTCATTCTCTCCGCCTACCTCATCAGCTTCGGTTTCACGCAGCTTCTCTACGGCCCGCTTGCCGACCGCTTCGGCCGCAAGCCCGTGCTGCTGGTCGGACTGGTGATCTATTGCCTTGCCGGTATCGGGGCGGCGAGCGCACCGAGTTTCGAGTTGCTGCTGCTTGCCCGGTTCGTGCAGGGCATGGGCGCGGCCGCCCCGCGCGTGCTCGCCTTTGCGATCGTGCGCGACTGTTTCGAAGGCCGACAGATGGCGCGGGTGATGTCGCTCACCATGATGGTCTTCATCCTGGTTCCAGTCATCGCCCCCAGTATCGGGCAATTGATGATCCTGGCCGGGCACTGGCGCTGGATCTTCGGGCTTCTGACCATCGGCAGCGCGATCGTGGCCGGCTGGACGGCCCTGCACATCCCCGAAACGCTGCACCCGGAAGACCGCACACGGATTTCCTTCAGCTCGATCATGACCAACTACCGCATCACGCTGACGACCCGCCAGACGGTCGGCTACATGATCGCGGTCGCCCTCATGTTCGGCGGCATGTTCGGCTTTCTCAATTCCGTGCAGCAGATCATGGTCGACGTCTATGACATGGGCGCTGCCTTCCCGCTGGTCTTCGCCGGCATCGCCCTGTCGATCGCCGTTGCCTCGATGCTGAATTCCCGCTTCGTCGTGAAGCTCGGCATGCGTGTCATCGCACACTACGCCATGGCGACGATGGCCGTGATCTACGTGATCCACGCACTGATCGCCAATCTCGGGCTCGACTCGATCTGGACCTTCGCCCCGCTCATGGCGGCCGCCATGTGCTGCTTCGGTCTCATGATGGCCAATCTGAATTCGCTCGCCATGGTGCCAATCGGCCATATCGCGGGCTCCGCCGCCGCGATCATCGGTTTTGTCGGCACCACCGGCGGCACCATTCCCGGCTATTTCATCGGTCAGGCTTTCGACGGAACGATTATCCCCTTCACGACCGGCTTCGCGATCCTGTCGATCGCAGCCCTCGTGGTGGTGGTGATCACGGAGCACGGTCACATGTTCCGCGCCGGAGATATGCCGCACACCTGAGCCGATCCGCTTTGAACGAAAAAGGCCGCCCGCAGATGAACTGCGGGCGGCCTTTTCATTTCAGATGCTTTCGGCCTTCGGCCGTCGAGCTTTACTCGGCTGCGATCGCGGCGGCACCGACCGCACGCACGCAAGCTTCGTAGTCGTGCATCAGCTGCTCGGAAATCTTGCCAAGCTTGAAGTGATACGGTCCGACCTCGGCAACCGGGGTCACCTCAGCGGCCGTACCGGTCAGGAAGCATTCCTCGAATCCTTCCATCTCTTCCGGCTTGATCGTGCGCTCGTTCACCTCGATCCCGCGATCGCGGGCAAGCCCCATCACCGTGCAACGGGTGATGCCGTCCAGGAAGCAGATCGGCTTCGGCGTATGCAGCGCGCCGTCCTTCACAAAGAAGATGTTCGCACCGGTCGCTTCGGCAACATCGCCCTTCCAGTCGAGCATCACCGCATCCGCGTATCCCTTGTGCTTTGCCGCGTGTTTGGACAGCGTGCAGATCATGTAAAGGCCGGCAGCCTTTGCATTCCACGGGATGGTGTGCGGATCGGGACGACGATATTCGGCGATATCCAGACGAAGGCCCTTCAGCTTCTCTTCCGGCTTGAAGTAGCTCGGCCACTCCCACACGGCGATCGCGGTGTGAATCTTGTTCTGCTGAGCCGACACGCCCAGAGCCTCGCTGCCGCGCCATGCAATCGGGCGCACATAGGCTTCCGTCAGCTTCTCACGCTTCAGCAGCTCATTCGTGGCGTCATTGATCTGTTGCGCCGTGAACGGAATCTTGAAATCCAGAATCTGGGCCGAACGGAGCAGGCGGTCCGTGTGTTCATCAAGCTTGAACACGTGCCCCGAATAGGCACGCTCGCCTTCGAACACCGTGCTCGCGTAGTGAAGCCCGTGCGTCAGCACATGAATCTTTGCGTCCTTGAACGGGATGAATTCCCCGTCAAACCAGATCTCACCGTCCATTTGGTCGAATGCAGGCCCGGCCATTTCCTCATCTCCAGCATTATTAAGTTGTTGCGCTCCCTCAAGGGAGCTTGACTGCGTTGCGATATCCGCCCCGACATCGGCGCTAAAGGCATCCCCTTAGGTGGCAGCTTTACGTCGCAGCGAAAGTATCGATATCTTCTCCCCACGCTGATCCGGCAAAAAGCAACGGATCGAACCAAGGCGGGCGGAAAATGTTCAAACGTTTCGTCGAGATCGTATTTTGTGTAACAATAGGTCCGAAATAAGTCAATATGGATGACGTAAATTTCAATGCGACTAAATCTTGGGCGGATGGCGGCGCGTCAACAGGCAATGGTGACGGCTCGCAAGGGTCCAAGGATCTGCACTACGAGCTGATCGAGCTGCTTTTTTTCGCCTATAGCGACTTCATATCCGATCCGGACGCGATCTTGTCGGAATACGGCTTCGGCCGGGCGCACCACTGCGTGGTTCATTTTGTCTCGCGCAAACTGAGAATTCGGGTAATGGAACTGCTGGACATTTTGAAGATCACGAAGCAGAGCCTCGGCCGGGTGCTGAAGCAGCTCGTCGACGAGGGCTTCATCAAACAGCGAACAGATTTGCACGACCGGCGACAGCGGCGACTCTATCCGACCGCGAAGGGGGGAAAGCCTTGAGCCACCAGCTGCCCGTGCCGCAATCGCACAGACTGTAAAAGGCATTAAGCGGATTGCCGGAAGGCGGGCAGGATATCGCCCGTCAGTTCCTGTACCGCATCATCAACGACACCGAACACCCCCATGTCGCCCGCCTTGCCGGCAAACACTAGAATGCGGACCGGCTGAGCGAGGAAACCGAAGAGACGATGCAAGCGCAAAACCGCCCTGTTCCGGCCGACGATGCGGCCCACCTGCTGATCGTCGATGACGACAACCGCATCCGCACACTTCTATCGCGCTTTCTGGGCGAACACGGCTACCGCGTCAACCTCGCCGCATCGGCCGCCGAAGCGCGCGACCGGTTGCGCGGTCTCGATTTCGACCTTCTCATTCTCGACATCATGATGCCCGGCGAAAGCGGCTTCGATCTCGCTCAAGATATCCGCCAGCACTCCCAGGTGCCCATCCTGATGCTGACGGCGCGCGCTGAATCTGATGACCGCATCCACGGCCTGGAGCTTGGCGCCGACGACTATCTACCCAAGCCCTTCGAACCGCGCGAGCTTCTGCTCCGGATCGGCAACATTCTGAAACGTGGGCGCACCGACAAGTCCGAACAAACTCGGGAGATCCGGTTCGGCCCCTACACGTTCCAGACCGACCGCATGGAGCTGAAGCGCGGCGACGAACTGGTTCGCCTGACCGATCGCGAAAAGCAGATCATGACGATCTTCGCCGAAAGCCACGGCGAGACCGTGCCGCGCCATCTGATCGTCGGCGGAGAAATCGGCAAGGGGGAACGAACGGCGGACGTCCAGATCAACCGCCTGCGCCGGAAGATCGAAACCGATCCCTCCAATCCGCTCTATCTCCAGACGGTGCGCGGTATCGGCTACCGTTTGCTTGTCGATTGACCCGTCGATGACCCTAGCGGAGTTTCGTTCAAGCCTCATGAAACGATTGAGCCCGCTTGCCGGTGCAGCCCATAGGTTGAGCTTCCTGAAATCTCCGCTCCGCCTCTATTGCATCTTCGCCCAGTGGCTGCGGCGGCATATGCCCAAGGGCCTCTTTCCGCGCACGATCCTCATCATCGTCCTTCCCATGCTGCTGCTACAGTCCTTCATTGCTTACTTGTTCATGGAGAAGCACTGGGAGACGGTGACACAGCGCCTGTCGCAGGCTGTCGTCGGAGAAATCGCGGCGACGATCTCGGTCATCGAAGCCTATCCGCAGGACGCCAATTTCGAGACCATCACCCAGATCGCCAACCAGGACATGCGCCTGTCGATATCGGTGCTGCCGCCCGCCCCCCTGCCCTCGCCGCGACCCAAGCCGTTCTTCTCCCTGCTCGACCGCGCGCTGTCGGAGGAAATCCGCACCCAGATCGGCCGCCCCTTCTGGGTCGATACGGTGGGCCGCTCGAAATTCGTCGAAATCCGCATCCAGCTCGAGCACAACGTGCTGCGGGTGATCACGCGGCGCAGCCAGATCTACGCCTCCAATTCCCATATCTTCCTGGTTTGGATGGTTTCCACCTCCGTGGTCCTTTTGGGTGTGGCGCTCCTGTTCCTGCGCAACCAGATCCGGCCGATCCAGCAACTCGCCAACGCCATGGAGAGCTTCGGCAAGGGGCACCCGGTCGAACAGTTCCACCCGCGCGGAGCGGAAGAGGTGCGGCGCGCCTCTACCGCCTTCCAGCGCATGAGCCGACGCATCGAACGCCAGATCGAACAACGCACGATCATGCTGGCCGGCGTCAATCACGACCTGCGCACGATCCTCACCCGTTTCCACCTGCAACTGGCGCTAATCGAGGAAAGCGAGGAGACAGAAGACCTCAGGCGCGACATCAAGGAAATGAACTCGATGCTGGAGGCCTATCTGGCCTTTGCACGCGGCGACGGCGACGAGCTTCCCTCCGATGTGGACATATCGCTGATGGTCGAGGAGCTTGAGGGCGACGCGGAGATCGGCGGGGCCACCGCGACCTCACGCTTTTACGGCAAGCCCATTGCGCGGGTTAAGGCGAGCGCATTCCGCCGGTGCCTCACCAATCTCGTCGCCAATGCCGCGCGCCACGGGAACCGCGTCGACATCACCGGCAGGCATCAGTTCGGCTGGCTGTCGATCGTGGTGGAGGATGACGGCCCCGGCATTCCCGAAGAAGACCGAGAAACCGCATTCCGTCCGTTCCAGCGGCTCGATGCGGCCCGCAATTTGGACGAAAGCGGCACGGGCCTCGGCCTCACCATCGCCCGTGACATTGCCCGTGGCCACGGCGGCGACCTGACATTGGAAGACAACCCCCTCGGCGGCCTGCGGGCCGAGGTCCGAATACCGGACTAGGGGACAGGGGTAGAGGGGATCGGAATACGTCGCTCATCCTTCGAGACGCCCGCACGCGCGGGAGTTTCGAAGGATGAGCGACAAACACCATCCCCCCGCCCATCGATCAACACAATCTTAGAACAAACGCACGCCATTTGCCACGGGCTTGTCGGGTCCCCCCAACACCACCGCGCCTTCCTCATCGGGGAAGCCGACGGTCAGTACCTCCGACATGAGCGGCCCGATCTGGCGCGGCGGGAAATTCACCACCGCCATCACCTGCCGTCCGACCAGCGTCTCCGGCGTGTAGTGCTTGGTGATCTGCGCCGAGCACTTCTTGATGCCGATCGCCTCGCCGAAATCGATATGAAGGATGTAGGCGGGCTTGCGCGCCTTGGGAAACCCCTCCGCCAAGCCACCGTGCCAAACGCGGATATCGACCTTCAGAAACGTGTCGAAATCGGTCTCAGGCGAAAGTTCGCCCGTCATGTCCTTGTGCATGGATCTTCCCCCCATTGAAGACAAAGCGGCACTCGTCAGCCCGTCCGCGGACTAGTCGAGTGCCGATGGAAACGCGAGATCGCGGGCTCATGCGCCCACAGCGGCGTCCGGTTCTTCATCCGCGCGCGCCCGCGGCTTGCGGGCCCGCTCCTTGAAGGCGCGCTTGAACGGAGCCAACCAGCCTTCGGCGCGCGAAATCCGTTTCATCGCATCCGCGCCGCGTTTCAGTCCGCGGTCAAGCGCGGCCATGGTGCGTACCTTGCCCGGATCCTCGTCCTTGAACCAGACGCGCAGCACCTTGAAATAGGCGACGACCAGCGCCTGCGTGAGCGCAAGGCCGCGCACGCCCTCAGCCTTGATGCCGGCAGCTATCAGCATCCAGCGCAAAGATGTCAGTGCAAGAGAATTGAGTTCGGCGACCAGCACCGGATCGCGTCGTGCCGCACGCACAAGCGCCTGCAAAGCGGGTCTTTGCGGTTCCAGTGCATCGAGACGGCGCGTCAACACGTCAAAGAGACGATCAAGTGCCGATTCGTCCGCAAGCTCTGGATCGGTTCCGTCGAAAACGCCCGCATCGATCCCGCGGTTGAAATCCGCCAGGATCGCCATGCGTCCGTCATAGGCCTTGCGCAGCGTAGAGAGCTTGATGCCCGCGCGCTCCGCCACCGCCGTCATGGTGACGTCGGCCCAAGGCTTTTCGGCGACCAGCCCCATGAAGGCACGAGAATGGACTTGCGGGTCTTTTCCGTCGTCATGGCGCGAGCTCCTCCGTTTCACCTTCAGAGATAAGCCCGCATTCCGGCGATTGAAAAACCCGCAAAGATGAAGCGCGCGATCAGCCGAGTTCGCGGGAACGATCGGCCGCCGCCTTCACCGCCGCATCGAGCAGCGGCTGGAACCCGTTATCGTCCATCAGAACGGAAAGCGCCACCGCGGTCGTCCCGCCGGGCGAGGTCACGTTCTTGCGCAAGGTCGCGGCTTCCAGCTCGGAGCGATAGAGCAACTCACCGGCGCCTGCGACCGTCTGCCGGGCAAGCATCGCGGAAAGATCGGCAGGCAGCCCCACCTTGCGACCGGCCTCCGCCAGACATTCCGCCAGAAGGAAGACATAGGCTGGCCCAGACCCGGAAACGGCGGTAACCGCATCCATCTCGCCCTCATCATCGAGCCAGGCGACAGCCCCGATGCCGGACAACAGCTTCGCCACCAGATCCTTGCGATCCTGCGAAACGGCGCCATTCGCGAAAAGCGCCGTCATGCCGCGCCCGACCTGAGCCGGGGTATTGGGCATGGCGCGCACCACCGGCACGGCGCCGAAGGCATCCTCGAATGTCTTGATCGTCTTGCCCGCAGCGATTGAGATGATCAGCGTATCGCTGCTCACGATCGGTTTCAGCGGCTCCAGCGCATCCGCCATCATCTGCGGCTTGACCGCAACGAGAACGGCAGCCGGCGTCAGATCGGCAAGCGGGGTCGTCACGTGACGGATCTCCTTGGCGGAAAGGAGTGCCGCCATTTCCTCGGAAGGCTTGGGATCGCACACGACGATTGCGGCGGGATCGACACCCTGTTCGATCCACCCGGACAACATCGCACCGCCCATCTTGCCGGCACCGACAAGAAGCAACGGACTGGATTTCGTAAGATTCATGCTTCGCCAACAGTCTCGAACATGACCGTTTCCAGCGCTTCGCCAGCGCTCTTTCCGGCCCAGACAACAAATTGAAACGCCTGATAGTAGCGTTCGCAGGATTCAAGCGCGTTGGACATAAGCCCTTCGATCTGCTCCGAAGTTGCCTCCGCGCCTCCAGCCAGCAACAGGGACTGGCGGAAGATCACGACGCCCTCGCGATTCCATAAATCGAAATGCCCCATCCAGAGCTGCTCATTGACCAGTGCCAGCAGACGCACGATTTCCGTGCGCCGCGCTTCCACCACCTTGAGGTCGAAAGCGCAGGCCAGATGCAACGCTTCCACGTCCTCCATCCAGGAGAAGGAGACGTGATAGTCGCACCAATGGGCTGCCACCGAGATCGTGATCTCGTCCTCGCCGGAACGCTCGAACGCCCAGTCGTTGATGGCTGCAATCTGTTCGATTGTGTCGACGGGATTGGATTGCCGGTCGGCTTCGATTTCGATCAGGCTCATGAGCGGTCCTCGCGCCTGGCGTCTGAAAGGGTCAGCTCATGCCGCATAAGCGTTTTTGAGCGCCCAGTCAGGCTGAGTTTGGAATAATACGACCCTGAGGTCGAAATACTTCCGGGTGATCCCGCATCGCTTTTCGTCGGGCAACTATGACATTGCTATGACTATATCTGCGAATCTACCTCTGGGGTCAGTATAGATCGATAATGGCGCAGTGCGAAATCGTTCATTTACGAAGCTTTCGGGATAACTTGTGGAGAAGCGCTCCCGCAAGCGAAGTGACGCTCAGGAAGCGTCCGTGTCCTTGGCGGTGGATCGGCTCGTTTCAGCGCCCTTCGAGGCCGATTTCGAAGCGCTCTTGGCAGGCGCTTTCTTCTCACCGGCTCCGACCTCGGCAAGCGCCTTTTCCAGCGCGTCCACACGTGCGGCGAGCGCATCGGCGTCCTCGCGGGCGCGCACGGCCATTTCCTTCACCGCGTCGAATTCCTCGCGCGACACGACATCCATATCGGCGAGAAAGCGTTCCGCCTGTGCTCGGAATGCGGTCTCCACCTCGCGGCGCACGCCTTGTGCGACACCGGCGGCATCCATCATCATCTTGGCGAAGTCGTCGAAAAAACGATTGGTAAATTGGTCCATGGCGGGCTCCTTGGCCATCGGCAATGCTGTCCAGGCCGCTGTTCCGCACCTCCTCAAGGAGGGTTTCCGGATCGGGCACGCCGGACCTGTTCCTGTTGGTATAGGTAAGTCCGTTTTCACCGCACTGCAACAGGCCGTCTCTATCCGGTGCATATCGGCAGGGGGCAAGGGGCGGACGCCTCAAGGACACGAGCGGGCGGTTCAACGGAAAACGCGAGCTCTCTTGACGAGACAGCTGCGAATGACCAACGTCCGGCGCGAACCGGACGGGTGCCCCCATCCGGACCTTTCCTCCGGACGCCAAAGGCAGATGACGGCCGATGCCCCTCTTCCCCTACTCCGCAATCGACCCAGTGCTCATCCAGTTGGGCCCCTTCGCGATCCGCTGGTACGCGCTGGCCTATATCGCCGGCATCCTGCTCGCGTGGCGCTACATAACGCGCCTCGTGCGCAATGACGGACTGTGGCGGACGACACCCCGTCCCGCGGCGCTGGATATTGATGATTTCGTTCTCTGGGCAACCTTCGGCATCGTGCTGGGCGGGCGCATCGGCTACGCGCTCACCTACAATTTCCCCTATTATTCGCAGCACCCGCTGCAGATCCTGGAAGTCTGGGAGGGCGGCATGTCCTTCCACGGCGGCTTTCTCGGCACCGTTCTCGCCATCGTGCTGTTCTCGCGCCGCCGCAAGATTTCGATGCTCATCCTGTTCGATCTTACAGGAACCGCCGCCCCTATCGGCCTGTTCTTCGGCCGCATAGCCAACTTCATCAATGGCGAGCTTTGGGGACGGATAAGCGACGTACCGTGGGCCATGGTATTTCCCGGCGCAGGTCCCCTGCCCCGCCATCCAAGCCAGCTCTACGAGGCGACGCTTGAAGGCACCGTCCTGTTCCTCGCCATACGGTTGCTGAGCCATCGCTTCAAGATGCTGCAACGCCCCGGCTTCATCGCCGGAGCCTTTGCGACCGGATACGGCATCGCACGCCTGATCGGCGAGCATTTCCGCATGCCCGATGCGCAGATCGGCTATCTCTCCTTCGGCACCACCATGGGCATGCAGCTTTCCCTGCCGATGATCGTCGCCGGTGTCGCCCTGATGATCTGGGCGTTGAAACGCGGCCCGACCGCAGAAGACGGCAAGCCGGCCGCGAAACTGGGGAAGAAGGCGTGACCGAAACACCGCTCAAGCCCCGCATCCGTGCCCTCATCGAGAATACGGGACCGATCAGCATTGCCGACTACATGGCCATATGCCTGGCCGATCCCGAGCACGGCTACTACATGCGGCGCGAGCCCTTCGGCAGCAAAGGCGACTTCACCACCGCGCCTGAGATAAGCCAGATGTTCGGCGAACTGATCGGCGCCTGGTGCCTTGAGACATGGACCGGGCTCGGCCACCCCGAAACCGTTCATCTGATCGAACTCGGCCCCGGTCGCGGCACGCTGATGGCCGATATCCTGCGCGTTGCCTGCCTTGATCCGGCCTTCGCCGCCGCCGCCCGTGTCCACCTCGTCGAAACGAGCCCGCGCCTGCGCGACTTGCAAAAGCAGACACTCGCCGCAACCCCCTTGCCCATCGCCTGGCACGACTCGCTGGCGGACGTTCCCGACGACGGGACAACGATCCTCGTTGCCAACGAATTGTTCGACGCGCTGCCGATCCATCAATACGTCCTGACGCAGGGCAGCTGGCAGCAACGGGTCGCTGGACTCGATCCGGCAAGCGATGAACTCGCCTTTGCGGCCGGGCCAGGTCGGCTGGACATCAGGGGATTGCCGGACGAAATCGCAAACCCGAGCGCCCACGGCATCGGCGACGGCGCGATCCTTGAGACACAGCCGCTCGCCAACGCGATTGCGGGCGATATCGCAGCCCGTCTTGCACGCAACAGCGGTGCGGCGCTGGTGATCGATTACGGCTATGAGCGTACCGCCATTGGCGACACACTGCAGGCACTGGAAAAGCATGCCTTCGCCGATCCGCTCGCTCATCCCGGCCTTGCCGACATCACCGCCCATGTGAATTTCGAAGCACTCGCCCGCGCTGCACGCGAAAGCGGAGCGGCAACTCACGGCCCGATGACACAAGGCGATTTCCTCGTCGCCCTCGGCCTGCTGGAACGCGCCGGACATCTGGGGGCAGGCAAGGACATTGCGATGCAGGAAGGCATTCGCGACGATGTCGAACGCCTCACCGCTCCCGATCAGATGGGAACCCTTTTCAAGGTCCTGGCGTTTTCTTCCCGCTGCCCGACCCCGCGCCCTTTTCCTGCCTAACCCCTCTGCTCTCCTGACAACCTCCCGCCCCGTTCCTGCCCGGGATCTCTTCCCGCCGACACAACCACAACGTTTGACAACGCCCGACTCACACCGCAGGACCACGAGCCGCGGTTTTCCGATTTTCGAGAGGCCATCGATGATTTCCGCACCCGAACTTGCCGACCTACCTGGCATCGACCACGGCTTTTTCACCCGCAACGGCGGGGTATCGGAGGGCATTTATCAAAGCCTCAATATCGGCCTCGGCTCCGACGACACCCGGTCTCGCGTAGAAGAAAACCGCGCCCATGTCGCCCGCACGTTCGGGCTGGAGGCAGATCGGCTCGTCAACCCCCATCAGCATCATTCCGCCGACGCGGTGACCGTACGCACCCCCTGGAAGCAGGGCGAAGGCCCGCGTGCCGATGCGATGGTCACGGATCAGCCCGACATTCTGCTGGGCATTTCGACCACCGACTGCGGGCCAGTCCTGTTTGCCAACCCCGAGGCCCGCGTCGTGGGCGCCGCCCATGCCGGTTGGCGCGGAGCGCTGACGGGCATTCTGGAATCGACCATCGAGGCCATGGTGGCGCTCGACGCCAAACGTAGCCGCATCATCGCCGTGCTCGGCCCGACGATTTCGGCCGCAGCCTATGAGGTGGGATCGGAATTCGTCGAGCGGTTCACCGAAGCGGACGAAGGCAACGGCATCTACTTCCGGCCGAACAGCAAGGCCGACCATGCCATGTTCGACCTGCTCGCCTATATTGTCGACCGGCTGGAGCAGACGGGTATCGCCCACGCCACATCGCTTCAGCGTTGCACGTACAGCGAAGAAGAAACGTTCTTTTCCTATCGCCGCACGACCCATCGCGGAGAAGGAGACTATGGTCGCCAAGTTTCGGCGATCTGCATCCGGGAGGATTAGACGATGGCGCTGCATTTCGAGCGTAGCGAGTTCGCAGACGCCTACACAAGGTGCTGGGCGAGATGCAGGAACACAAGCTGGACGCCATGCTCCTGTTCGCGCCGGAGAGCCATTTCTGGCTGACCGGCTATGACACGTTCGGCTTCTGCTTTTTCCAGCGCCTGATTCTGATGAAGGACGGCCAGTTTGTCCTGTTCACCCGCGCGCCCGATCTCAGGTAGGCCAACCACACCTCCATCATTGAGGACATAAGCATTTGGGTCGATCGCGGCGAGGGCTCGCCCATTGGCCAGTTGAAGGACTTGCTGTTCGATCTCGATCTTCTCGGCTCGCGGCTGAGCGTCGAATACGACACGCACGGGCTTTCCGGACGCAATTCCCGGCTGCTCGATGAATCGCTGCGCTCATTTGCCGAACTGCGCGATGCCTCCAATCTCATTCCCCGGTTGCGGGTGGTGAAAAGCCCGGCCAAGATTGCCTATGTGCGCAAGGCGGCCGAACTTGCCGACAAGGCCTACCGCGCCGGAGAGGCGGAGATTCGCGCCGGCGCCGACGAAGGCCACATTCTGGCGGCCATGCAGGGCGCGGTTCTAGCGGGTGGCAGCGACTATCCCGGCAACGAATTCATCATCGGCTCAGGCATGGATGCACTCCTGTGCCGCTATTAAGAGCGGCCGCCGCAAGCTCGCCGCCAAGGACCAGTTGACCCTCAAATTCGCGGGCGTCTATCGCCACTATAACGTCGCCCTGATGCGCACCGTGCTGACCGGCGAGGCGACCGCGCGCCATATCGAACTGCATGAAGCGACCACCGCGGCTCTTGCAGGGGTGGAAGAGGTCATGCGTCCGGGGAATACGTTCGGCGATGTCTTCGAAGCTCACGCCCGCGAAATGGACAGTCGGGATCTGATGCCCCACCGGCTAAATACCTGCGTCTATTCGCTGGGCGCTCGCTTCGCGCCGTCGTGGATGGACTGGCCGGCAACAAGGTGGAAATCGTGCCCAACATGGTGCTATTTGCGCACATGATCCTGATGGATTCGGAGACCAACACCGCCATGACGCTGGGATGCACCTATCTGACGAGCGAAGCTGAACCGCAACCCCTGTCGCAACTCGCGCGCGAGCTGACGGTACGATAATCACGGGGTGGCTGGATTCCTCGACAAAATCCGGTTAGAGCAGACGCGCAAAGGCACTCCGATCTGCCGACGGGCACCGTCGCCGGATAGATCTTTCCACGCGGGAGAGACCGTCGGATGCAGCCATCAGGCGGCAAGCGACGCGCATCGAGCGCCGGTCGCGACCCGTGGACAAGACGGCAAGCAAAGTCGACAGATGACAGGCTACGAGCTGGTATGAACGAGCGACGCTTCTTTCCATCTCTGCGCACGGTGGTCCTGTTTACCGGTCTACTGGCGCTCGCAGGATGCGCAGGCAACATTCCCCCGGATCTTGTCGGCGGCAGCGGCACGCCGCAACGCCAGCAATCCGCTCCGCCCGCCGAATCCATCGCACCGTCGGTTCCCGCCTCGCAGGCGACCTTCGCGTTTGAGCCCTTCGTCGGCGTTCCCGGCAATACGGCCGATTCGCTGTCGCGCAGAATCGGTGCAGAGGCCAAGAAAGAAGGCCTGACGATCGTACGCCGGATCGGGGCGCCCGCGACCTACCGCGTCAAGGGCCACCTTTCCGCGGTCGGCAACGATACTTCATCCACTATCATCTATGTCTTCGACGTCTACGGCTCCAACGGCCAGCGTCTGTACCGATTCTCCGGCCAGGAGACATCGAGCGAGACCAGCGGAGATCCCTGGAGCGGCATCGACAGCGACACCCTGGACCTGCTGGCCAAGCGGACCGTTCTGGCTTTGGAATCCTGGTTGTCGAACGCATCCAATTGATGAGGAAGCGTAAAGTTTGAACGTCTTGCGGAACGCCGGACTTGCCATGAGCAAGGCGATTCGCAAAAAACCGCTGCAAACGGGGCCATGCGACAGTTGTCGCGGGCCGCACCCGTTGCAAAAACCCCGCCGCCCGGCCGATACCGTGCGGATGCCAGGCTTGCCGACCCCGATCCGCCCGAAGACGAGCCGCCGGGGCCATTCGTGAATTATTCGCCTGTCGTGACAGGCGCCTTGGACCTCGTATCTACGCAACAAGAAGGAACGCGAGCATGAAACTCGTCGCGGGCAACTCCAACCGGGCATTGGCGGACGAGATTTCCGGCTATCTTGGCGTGCCGCCGGCGCAATGCCAGGTGCGCCGCTTCGCCGACCAGGAAATCTTCATCGAAATTCAGGAGAACATGCGCGGCGAGGATGTGTTCGTCATCCAGTCGACGAGCTATCCTGCCAACGATCACCTGATGGAACTCCTGATCCTGATCGACGCGCTGCGCCGCTCTTCGGCGCGCCGGATCACCGCAGTGGTTCCGTATTTCGGCTATGCACGTCAGGACCGAAAGCCCGGTCCCCGTACCCCGATCTCGGCAAAGCTCGTCTCCAACCTGATCACCCATGCCGGTGCCGACCGTGTCCTCACGTTCGACCTCCACGCCGGTCAGATCCAGGGCTTCTTCGACATCCCCACCGACAACCTCTTTGCCGCGCCGGTGATGACCCGCGACATCAAGGAACGCTACGTGCAGGGCAACCTGATGGTGGTCTCGCCCGATGTCGGCGGCGTGGTGCGCGCCCGTGCGCTGGCAAAGCGCATCGATGCCCCGCTCGCCATCGTCGACAAGCGGCGCGAGCGGCCCGGTGAATCTGAAGTCATGAACACCATCGGTGACGTCGCCGGTCGCGACTGCATTCTGGTCGATGACATCGTCGATTCCGGCGGCACCCTGTGCAACGCCGCCGACGCTCTGCTCGCCAAGGGCGCGACCTCGGTGACCGCCTACATCACCCACGGCGTTCTGTCGGGCGGCGCGGTGGCCCGCGTTGCGGCCTCCCGGTTGAAGGAACTGGTCATCACCAATTCCATCGAGCCGACGGCAGCCGTGGAATCAGCCCCCAATATCCGGGTCATCTCCATTGCCCCGCTGATTGGCGAGGCGGTCAACCGCACCGCCCTCGAGAAATCGGTTTCCAGCCTCTTCAACTGAGCCGGAGCCCGACGGGCAAGCCGCGGGGCCTTGAGGGCCCGCGGCTTGCCCTTTTCCGCCTGCTCCTGTATAGCAGCGGCAATGCGCCTACCCCCTGGAGGAAACGCGGCAGGAAGCCGACCGCTCGGCCTCTTTTTCTTGAAAAAACCACTTAAGGAGACGAGCCATGGCTCACACATATGAGCTTGAGGCCACGTTGCGCGGGCATGTGGAAAAGGGGTCCGCACGGGCACTTCGCCGCGACGGCAAGATTCCGGCCGTGATTTACGGCGGAAATGAAGATCCCCTTCCGATCGCGATCGGCATCAAGGAAACCACACTGAAGCTTCATGCCGGCGGTTTCATGACCCAGATCGCAACAATCACCGTGGACGGCAAGAAGGAACGCGTTCTGGCGCGCGACTATCAGCTCGATCCGGTCCGCGACTTCCTGGTTCATGTCGACTTTCTGCGCGTTGGTGCCAACACCCGCCTGACGGTCGACGTTCCGGTGCACTTCATCAACGAAGAGCAGTCGTCCGGCATCAAGCGCGGCGGCGTCCTCAACGTTGTTCGCCACACGGTCGAACTGGAGTGCCCGGCATCCGAGATTCCGGAATCGATCAAGGTCGACCTCTCCGGTCTCGACATCAACGATTCCGCGCACATCTCGTCCGTCACTCTGCCTGAGAACGTGACGCCTGCGATCACCGATCGTGACTTCACGATCGCGACCATCGCCGCACCGGCTGGCCTCAAGGACGAGGCTGAAGGCGAAGGCGAGGCCGAGGAAAGCGCAGCACCGAGCGCCGAGGCCGAATAAGCCCCGCCGATCCGCTTTCCCCTAAAGGAAAGATCATTCCCGCGAGGGGCGGACTTCCGCCCCTCGTTCCCGTTTAAGACGACGCACGATGCGGCCTTTCCGGCCCGGCTACACCCGACATTCATCGATCCAGGAACACGGCCATGCTTGTTATTGTCGGGCTCGGCAATCCCGGAACGAAATACGAGCACAACCGCCACAATATCGGCTTCATGGCGATCGACGCGGTCCATCGCCGCAATCCCTCCTTCTCCCCGTGGCGCAAGCGCTTCCAGGCGGAAACCGCCGAAGGCACGCTGGCCGGCGAGAAGGTTATGCTCGTCAAGCCGATGACCTACATGAACGAAAGCGGTCAGGCGGTGGGTGCCGCCATGCGCTTCTTCAAGCTCTCCCCTGCCGACATCACCGTTCTCTACGACGAACTCGACCTCGTGCCGGGCAAGGTCCGGATCAAGGTCGGCGGCGGCTCGGGCGGCCATAACGGCATCAAGTCGATCGGTGCGCATGTCGGCAAGGACTATCGCCGCGTGCGCCTCGGCATCGGCCATCCCGGCTCCAAGGAACGCGTCACGGGCTATGTGCTGGGCGATTTCGCCAAGGCCGACCATGACTGGCTGGATCCGTTGCTGGATACGGTGGGCGAGAATGCCGACCTGCTGGTCAAGGGCAATGACGGCGAGTTCGTGAACCGCCTGCACGCGGCCGTTTCCGGCACGGGCGACAGCGGATCCGAGGGACATTCTCAAGGACGCCAGAACAAACGCCCCGCTCCCGGCAAGAGCCATATCCGCCAGGCGCCCCCCGCGCCCAAACCCGACATCTTCAAGGAAGGTCCGCTTGCGGCCATGCTGAAAGGACTGCTCGGCTCCGGCGACAAAAATTAGGAAAAAGAAACGATGGGCTTCAAGTGCGGTATCGTCGGGCTGCCGAATGTGGGCAAGTCCACTCTGTTCAACGCGCTGACCAAGACGGCGGCCGCCCAGGCGGCGAACTATCCCTTCTGCACGATCGAGCCGAACACCGGCGACGTGGCCGTGCCCGATCCGCGCATGACCAAGATTGCGGAAATCGCCGGGTCCGCCAACATCATCCCCACGCGGCTGTCCTTCGTCGATATTGCCGGGCTGGTGCGCGGCGCCTCCAAGGGAGAAGGCCTCGGCAACCAGTTCCTCGCCAATATCCGCGAGGTGGACACCATCGCCCACATGCTGCGCTGCTTTGCTGACGACGACATCACCCACGTGGAAGGCCGCATCGATCCGGTGGCCGACGCCGATACGGTCGAAACCGAGCTGATGCTCTCCGATCTGGAAAGTCTGGAACGCCGTGTCGTGCCGCTTCGCAAGAAGGCGAACAGCGGCGAGAAGAACGCCAAGGCCGCCGTTGCCCTGATGGATGCCGTTCTGGAGCTGCTGCGCGAGGGCAAGCCCGCCCGCATGCTCGACGTTTCCAAGGAAGATCGCCCGGCCTTCGAGGCACTCAACCTGCTCACCTCCAAGCCGGTCCTCTACGTGTGCAACGTGGACGAGGCCTCGGCTGCGACCGGCAACACCTTCTCCGACGCCGTCAAGGCCAAGGCAGAGGCTGAAGGCGCGGGCGCGGTCATCATCTCGGCAACCATCGAGGCGGAGATTGCTCAGCTCGATGATGACGAAGCGCGCGAATACATAGAATCCATGGGGCTGGAGGAGCCAGGCCTCGATCGGCTCATCCGCGCCGGCTACGACCTTCTGGACCTGATCACCTATTTCACCGCCGGGCCGAAGGAAACGCGAGCCTGGACGGTCACCAAGGGCACCAAGGCCCCGCAGGCAGCCGGTGTCATCCATACGGATTTCGAGCGCGGCTTCATCCGCGCCCAGACCATCGCCTATGACGACTACATCGCCTGCAAGGGCGAAACGGGCGCCAAGGATGCGGGCAAGACCCGCGACGAAGGCAAGGACTACGTGGTGGCGGACGGCGACGTCATGCTGTTCAAGTTCAACACGTAACCGGACACAGGAGGGGGCGCTGCCCAGGGGTACCTCCCTCCCTTTCCCACCAAACAAAAGCCTTCGCCCCTCCTCGGAAAATGCAACTCCTGCTTCTATTTAGATTGAATAAATAATCAAATATATTTCCCTTGCGGGATTTGAATATATTTTTTAATTACTAAAAATTCTGTTGTTATCTTTCGAACGATGACGCGTGGATATACGCTCCTATTCATTGAGAATCGGAGGGAAATTTTTCATGAAAAAATTACCATTGTAATTTCTTTAGCAATCGCCTTTGCGAGTTTGCCCGCAAGCATTGCGGCGGCCCAATCCCCCGTCGTCGTAGGCACTCCGTCGCAAGCAGGTCCGGTCGACGGATCGGATCAGAATTCGGATGAATTCATCTGGACGCTGTTCACGCAGTTTGTCGCCCCCGCGACATCGGGCAAGGAAAAGCCGGTCATTTTCGAGACCTGGGCATCCGACGCCGACACCTTCAACACCGCGCCGAAATGGCCGGATCCGAGTGAAGGCAAGAAGTTCCAGACAAGCATTCTGGAACTGGCGACGACCCCGTCCCTGCACGGAGCAGCGGCAGGCGCCAGCCTGGCGAAAGCAATCGACGTTCCCTGCAAGACACCGGGTAATGCCGGGGTCGGAGGCTTACCATCGACAGGAACGCCGAAGCCCTGCGTCGCGGAGGAAACCCGGCGCAACAAGCCGCAATTCGACTACATCGTCGAGAACGGCTTCAACACGCAGAAGGACCTGGCGGGCGGCCTACGCCAAACAATTTGAAGTCGTCATGCCGAAAAGGCGATCTCGGTGAAGGGCGACTGGATCCCCCTGCCGACGCTGCCGCAATGGATCCCGGAGCTAGAGAGCCTCGAGAACATCAGGACGCTCTATTACACGACCGTCTCCGACAAGGGCGAATACGCCCCTCGTCTCTATGCATATCAGCTCGCGGCAAAACAAGAACTGGGTCTGGGGCACCCTGGAGCACCAGAACAATCCGGGCCGGTGCGACTATATCGGCTGCTTCGACAGTTTCGGTGCCGTGGAGCCCAATACGGAGGTCTACAACACCCAGTACGGCGCCTGCGCCAAGACCGAGAACTAACTACGCTAATGAAGAAGGCCGACATCGACACGGTCCGGCAGAACTACTGCATGAAATCGACGCAAGTCACCTTCACCGACGTCGACGGTACGCCCTACGTGCTGGGCAACTCAGTGATCGAAGGCATTACGGACGGTGGCACGATCGCAGCTTCGTCCTGCATCTCCTGCCACAACTACGCGTCGTTCAACGCACAAGGGACACCGAGCGCGGCGGCGACCGCCATGCTGCCCTACAATCCCACGGGCAATGAAATCCCCGGCGTGCTGGACGGCTCGATTAAGTTCGACTTCATGTGGGGCGTTCTGCTCGCGCCCTGACGGTCCACACGGTTCCCTTCCCGGCGGTTTGCTGCCGCCGGGAAGCATCTCAGTTCTGATCAAAGACCTTGAAGGTCGACCCGTGAGATCAGGCCTTCGGCTTCACGCCCCGCACCATCATGGTCATGCCGGGGATCATTTCGCTGACCTCCACATCGACAAAGCCTGCGGCTTCCATCAACGCGCGCACATAGCCACCAGTGATGGACTTCGCCTTCGGATTGAACGCCACGTGCTGGAGCTGCCACAGCGCTGCCAGCTTCGGCCCCATACGTTCATCCTCGACCATGAAGTCATGGACAATGAAATGTCTGCCGGGCATCAGCGCATCCATGGCGCCGCGCACCAGGCCGGGGATGGATTCGCCGGGAACGCCGGAGAAGAGATAGGACATCAGCACGACGTCGACCGGCGTCGGCCACTCACTCTCCAGCGCATTGCCGCCCTGGAACTTGACACGGTCCGAAAGCCCGGCCTGCTTCACGAAGACCTCGCCGACCTTCACCACATTCGGGAAGTCGAGCACAGTCGAGGTCAGTTCCGGATAGGCCTTGCACAGGGAGATCGAGAAGGTGCCGGTGCCGCCACCGACATCGAGCATCTTGCGGGCGGCCGACAGATCGACCGTGCGCGCCAGCGACCGACCAGGGCCGAGCGATCCGGCATGCTGGGATTCCGAATAGAGCCGCGCCTCCTTGGGATCGGAGAACCAGTCCGCATAGGAGGACACCTGCTCCGGATTCAGTTCACCCGTCAGTGCGCCCTCAAGCTGCGCCAGGAACGGATACATCTGCTTGTCGATCTGCAGGCGCAAATAGTCGCCAAAATCGTACTTGCGCCCATTGACCAGGAAAGCCTCGGCAGCAGGCGAATTGCGATAGACGTCACCCTCGCGCTCAACGAGCCCAAGGGTCGTCAGCGCGGTCAGAAGCGTCGTCGCGCGGTCCGGATCGAGGTCCGTTTTTCCGGCCACGGCATCCAGCGTGGCCCCTTCGTCTGCCAAAGCGGTGCACAGTCCTACATGCAGCGCGGTAAACAACGCTTTCGATCCCATGAAGGCGAAGGCAATATCCGAAATCTGCTCCGCCGTCTCCAGCGATTTTGGACTGGTCATCGTGTGGTATCTCCTCAGATTAAGTTGCACAAAAAACCGCCACACATCCGTCGCATACGGATGCACATTATTCTGACGTTGGTGTTGTGCGCGCGCATCATATGGCCAATTCGACGGAAAGCCAAATTCCGTAACGTCAATTGCTTAGGTTGGACTTTTAAGTGTTTTCCCTCTCGGCACTTACACATACGTCCATGCGAATTGTTCTCTCGACAGGCCTGCTTGATTCCGACGAGAAACAATCCCATGAACACTGAGCGATACTTTGAAGATTTTTCTTCCGGAGAAATCATCCCGCTCGGCCCCCATACGGTCGAAGCCGGGGAAATCGTCGAATTAGCCTCAGAATTCGACCCCTAACCCTTCCATCTGGATGAGGAAGCGGGACGCAAATCCCTGCTTGGCGGACTGGCTGCGTCCGGCTGGCAGACGGCGGCGCTGACTATGCGCATGCTCTATGACACCTTCCTCAAGAAGACGTCGTCGATGGGCTCGCCCGACACATCACGAGCCTGCAATGGCGGCGCTCGGTGCTGGCCGGCTACACGATTTCCGGAGTGGCCGAGATCCTGACGACCCGCCGCTCCTCCTCCAAGCCCGACCAGGGGAATCGTCACCTTCCGCATCACGCTGGCCAATCAGAAGGGCCAGACGGTGATGATCCAGGAAAACCCGATCTTTTTCGCCTGCAGGGAGAGTGCCGCGTGAGATTCTTTGAAGATATCGAGATCGGCGTCACGGAACAGCTGGGCAGCTACACATTCACCGCCGAGGAAATCAAACGCTTCGCCGCAAAGTACGACCCGCAACCCTTCCACATGGACGAGAAGGCCGCCGCTGAAAGCCATTTCGGCGCGTTATGCGCCTCCGGCTGGCACACCGCCGCGGTGTAGATGAAGGTGATGTTCGCCTACCGCCAGAAGAAGCTCGAAGAAGAGATGGTCGGCAGAAGCGACCACCTGGGCCCCTCCCCCGGCTTCGAAAACCTGAAATGGCTCAAGCCGGTCTTCGCGGGCGACACACGCGACGCGTCAGCCGTCCTTGCGGTTCAAAACCCGGCCAGCGACCGCATCGAGCTTTGCCAGAAGGCCCGGGTCCCGCTTGTCCGGTGCCGTCATCAGCGCGTAGTCGAGCGAGCTGTCGGACCCGACGGGACAAACTGGATGTTCGCGCGGGAAATCGCGTGCGACACGCGCGATCGACCGCTGGGCGTTCTCCGCGTTATCCTTCAGCATACGGATGATCATGGTGATGTCCACCTCGCCATGCTCGGGATGCCAGCTGTCGTAGTCGATGATCATCGCCACGGTCGCGTAGCAGATCTCCGCCTCGCGGGCGAGCTTGGCCTCCGGTATATTGGTCATGCCGATCACGTCGCAGCCCCAGGAGCGTTAGAGATGGCTTTCGGCCAGCGACGAGAATTGCGGCCCTTCCATCACCAGATAGGTCCCGCCGCGCCGATGGGCGATGTCCTCCGCCCACGCAGCCGCCTCGATTGAATCGACGAGCTTCGGGCTCACCGGATAGGTCATCGAGACATGCGCCACGCAGCCCGCTCCGAAGAAGTTCCGCTCACGTGCAACGGTGCGATCAATGAACTGCTCCACCAGCACGAAGGTGCCCGGCGCCAGTTTCTCCTTTAACGAGCCGCAGGCGGAGGCCGAGACCAGATCCGTCACGCCCGCCCGCTTCAGAACATCGATATTGGCGCGGTAGTTGATGTCGCTCGGGCTCAGGCGATGCCCGCGACCGTGGCGGGGCAAAAAGACGACCTTCATGCCGTCGATCTCGCCGATATACAAATCATCCGACGGCTCTCCCCACGGACTTTCCACGTGGACCCATTCCGCATTCGTCAGACCGGGCAATTCATAAATGCTCGAACCGCCGACCACCCCCAGCACCGATTTCGTCATCCCGAACCCCTTCTTGCCCACGCGGTTTGCGCCCGGGACTAACATCCAACGCCGCTCCCGTCAGCATGTCCGCACATACCGTTCGTCAACGCGGCCAATACACCCCCGGACACGAAAACGCCGCGCGATTGCTCGCGCGGCGTGTATGCATCTCGTTCATCGTTGCGCTCAGTGCCCGATGTTGCGCCAGATCTTCTTTTTGGTGAAGTAGAGCAGGTTCGCGAAGACGAGGAGGAAGATCATCACCCGGAATCCGATCTTCTTGCGCTCTTCGAGCTTGGGTTCCGCCGCCCACATCAGGAAGGCGGAGACATCCTGCGAATATTGCTCGACGGTTTGCGGAGATCCGTCGGCATATTCCACCAAATCCTCGAACAGCGGCGGCGGCATGCCGATGGCGTCACCGCCCAGGAAGCTGGTGTTGTAGTACTTGCCGTCCGGGATCTCGACGTCCTCGGGTATATCCTCGTACCCGTTCAAGAGGGCGTGGATATAATCCGGCCCCTGCTCCTGATACTGGGTGAAGGCGTCAATGACGAACCACGGGAAGCCGCGCTCCACAGCCCGCGCCTTGGCGATCAGCGACAGATCCGGCGGATAGGAACCGCCATTGGCCACCATCGCCGCCTGCTTGTTGGGGAACGGTGCCGGGAAGTGATCGGACGGCTTGGCGCTCCGCTCAAACATGTCGCCGTCGTCATTCGGCCCATCCTGAACCGTGTACTGCGCCGCCAGCGCCTTGACCTGATCCTCCGAGTAGCCGAGCGCACCAGGTTCGGCTAGGTTGCGGAAGGCGATGAGGTGCAGGCTGTGACAGCTGGAGCAGACTTCCTTGTAGACTTGGAAGCCGCGCTGCAGCTGCTGCTTGTCGTACTGACCGAACGGGCCGGAGAACGTCCAGCTCTGCCGTTCGATATGGGAACCTTCGCCCGACGCGGACGCCGGAGCGGCAACCGCCACGAAAGCGGCGGCCACGGCGGCTCGGACGGAGGTTGAGATGAGGGTCTTCATGGGTCTTGCGCTCCTCTCGTCCGTCCTCAAGCCTTGGTCTCGGGTGCGGCAGCCGCACCGGAAGGCTGGCCATTGCCGTTTTTCGCCAGAACCGCCTCGTTGATGGAGGCAGGCAGCGCCTTCGGCTTCTCGAAGAAACCCAGCAGCGCCAGAATGATCAGGAAATGGATGAAGTAGTAGGCCGTGCAGATACGCGCAGCATACACATACCAGCCTTCCGCAGGCTTGGAGCCAAGCCAGCCCAGGAAGACGCACACAATTGCGAAAATCCAGAAGAACTGCTTGTAGACCGGCCGGTAGGTCGCCGAACGCACCCGCGAGGTATCAAGCCACGGCAGAATGAACAGCACGGCGATCGCCCCGAACATCGCAACGACGCCGCCAAGCTTGTCGGGGATGGCGCGCAGGATGGCGTAGAAGGGCAGGAAGTACCATTCCGGCACGATATGCGCGGGCGTCACCAGTGGATCGGCTTCGGTGTAGTTGTCAGGATGCCCCATGTAGTTCGGCACGTAGAAGACGAACCAGGCAAACAGCAGCAGGAACACCACGATCGCGAACAGGTCCTTCATCGTGTAGTAGGGATGGAAGGGAACCGTGTCCTTGTCGGACTTCGGATCGACGCCGGTCGGGTTGTTGTTACCCGTGGTGTGGAAGGCCCAGATGTGCAGCATCACCACGCCGAGGATCATGAACGGCAAGAGGTAGTGCAGCGAGAAGAAGCGGTTGAGCGTCGGATTGCCGACCGCGAACCCGCCCCACAGCCAGTGCGTGATGGATTCACCCACCAGCGGGATCGCCGTGAACAGGTTGGTGATCACGGTGGCGCCCCAGAAGGACATCTGGCCCCAGGGCAGCACGTAGCCCATGAAGGCCGTGGCCATCATCAGCAAGAAGATGACGACACCCAGGATCCAGGAGATCTCGCGCGGCGCCTTGTAGGAACCGTAATAGAGACCGCGGAAAATATGGATATAGACAGCGATGAAGAACATCGAGGCGCCGTTGGCGTGCAGATAGCGCATCAGCCAGCCGTAATTCACGTCGCGCATGATGTGCTCGACGGAATTGAACGCCATGTCGACATGGCCCGTGTAGTGCATCACCAGCACCACGCCGGTAACGATCTGAGCGACCAGGACGATGGCGGCGATACCGCCGAACGTCCACCAGTAGTTCAGGTTCTTCGGGGTGGGAAAATCAACGAAACTGCCGCGCACCAGACTGATGATCGGGAGGCGGGTTTCCAGCCACCGGGTAGCCTTGCTCTGCGGCACATAGGTCGAATGTCCGGCCATAGTGCTTCCTCCTAGCGCGTGCGCGTCAGCCGATCTTGACGACCGTATCTGAGATGAACTGATAGGGCGGGATGTGGAGGTTCTCGGGCGCCGGGCCTTTACGGATACGGCCGGCCGTATCGTAGTGAGAGCCGTGGCAGGGGCAGAACCAGCCGTCGAAGTCACCGGCTTCGCCGATCGGGATGCAGCCCAGATGCGTGCACACGCCGATCATGATGAGGAGCTTCTCGCCGTATTCGGCCGCCGTACCCTCAACGCCACCCGCTGCCCGGTTCTCGTCGGTGGCCGGCGCATCCTCGGCAAGGTTCATGTTGCGGGCAACCGGATCCCGCAGATCCGCCAGATCGATGGCCTTTGCTTCTTCGATTTCCTTGTCCGTGCGGCTGCGGATGAAGAGGGGCTTGCCGCGCCACATCACCTTGATCTGCTGGCCCTCGGCGACGTTCGAAACGTCGACTTCGATCGAGGCCAACGCCAGGGCGGATGCATCTGGATTCATCTGACTAACGAACGGCCAAGCCAACGCCCCCACACCGACAGCACCTACGGCACCGGTCGCGATATAGAGGAAATCGCGACGGGTCGCCTCTCCCATTTCCATCGTAGCCAAGGCCTGATCCTCTCCAATCGTGTCGCCGCACCATCAATTTACCCAAAGCTCGGCAACTCCGTTTACGGAATGCACATGATGCAGGAGAAATCTATTGGCGCAATCTGCGGTTCGACCGCACATTCCCAAGCGATTGATCTTTTTGCACCTATCCCGACAATTGTCCAGATGGGCCTTAAGTTTAAGGCCCACATATTGCCGCTGCGGCATAAGGTGCCACCGCCACGCGCCCAAAGTCGCTTGCGAGAATTATAACAATTCAAAATACAAATTATAACAATTCAAAATACAGATGCCCGTCGAGGAGGAAACGCATTCCGAACAATGTGTTGCAGAATTTACGCAGCTGCCGTCTGTGCCAGGAAACCGCCGGATTGTCTGTTCCACAAGCTTGCGTAGAGACCGTCGGCCTTCAACAACTGCTCGTGCGTGCCCTGTTCTATGATACGCCCCGCATCCATGACGATAAGCCTGTCTATCACCGCAATGGTGGAGAGCCGATGCGCGATGGCGAGCACGGTTTTCCCCTCCATGAGCACGTTAAGCTGCTCCTGAATGGCCGCTTCAATTTCCGAATCAAGTACGGACGTCGCCTCGTCGAGCACCAGGGTCGGGGCATTCTTCAAAAGCACGCGCGCGATCGCGATGCGCTGACGCTGACCGCCGGAGAGTTTCACTCCGCGCTCCCCGACAAGCGCGTCGTAGCCCGTCCGCCCTGCTCTGTCGCGCAGTTCCGGAATGAACGTGTCGGCCTGGGCGCGCTGAACCGCATCAAGAACGTCCTCGTCCTCCGCATTGGGCTGTCCGTAGACGATATTGTCATGCACGGAGCGATGCAGAAGCGAGGTGTCCTGCGTGACCATGCCGATATGGCGCCGCAGCGATTCCTGTGTCACCTGCGAGATGTGCTGCCCGTCGATGAGAATACGGCCCGATTCCAGATCGTAGAAACGCAACAGCAGGTTCGCCAACGTCGACTTGCCCTCCCCCGAGCGCCCGACGACACCGGCCTTTTCTCCGGCCGCCACCGCCAACGTCAGATCGTCGATGACGCCGCCTTCCTTGCCATAGTGAAAGCCGATCCGCTCGAACCGGATTTCGCCCTTCGGCACGCTCAGCTCTCCTGCACCCGGCGCATCGACGACACTTGTGGGGCGCGACAGCGTCTCGATCCCGTTCTGCACCGTGCCGACATTTTCAAACAGTGCGGCCACCGTGCGCAGGATCCAGCCCGACAGCTGATTGAGACGGATGAACAGTCCGTTGGCCAGGGCCACCGCGCCGACGCTGATCGTGCCCATGCTCCAGAGCCACAGCGACAAGACAGCGACACAGAAGATCAATAGACTATTGAGGACCGTCAGCACGACCGTCATCGTCACGATGGAACGAAGCAGCCGTTGCATCACCACAAGCTGGCGCTCGAAGCTCTTCAGCACGAAGCCGTCCGCCCGCTCTGAATTCGGAGAACAGCTTGACCGCCTGAATGTTGGTGAAGCTGCCCACCAAGCGTCCCGACAGGGCGGAGTCCGCCTCCGCCACTGCCGCAGAGCGCACGCGAACCGGCGGCACCATGAAATAGATCGTCGCCCCGTACCCGATGGTCCACAGAACGAGCGGCAGCGCCATGCGCCAGTCGAGCCCGACGACGAGCGCCAGCGTGCCGGTCAGATAGATGAACAGGAACCAGATGCCGTCCACCACATTGACCACGCTTTCGCGCACCGCCATTCCCGTCTGCATCACCTTCTGCGCAACACACCCGGCGAAATCGTCCTGAAAGAACGACAAGCTCTGACGCTGGACATAGCGATAGGTGCGCCAACGCACCAGCGCGGTCAGGCCGGGAATCAAGAGCGAGGTTCGTCAGCGCGCGGGCACCGAGAGCGCGAGCACCGGGCGCAGCACTAGCACGACGAGTGCCATGACGAGCAGCGTGATCGCATGGGTTTCGAAAAGTGGACGGGCCGCTTTCGTTCATCAGATCGACGAGGTCGCCGACAAAGACGAACAGCACCATTTCCGCCAGCGCCGCCAACAACGAGATGATGAGCGTGACGGCCAGAAGCCGCCACATCGGCTTGAGGAAATAGACATAGAACCCGCGCACCATATCGGGCCGGGCGCTCGACGGAATGCTCCTCGAAAGGCTTCAGAAGGTTTTCGAACCAGGCGAACATCGCTATCTCAAACTCTCCGGCCAATCGCTCGCCGAAAGCCCGCGCGCGTCAGGCCATTAAGATAGGCCCGTCATCCACCAGATCAATCGTCGCTTTTTCCGCCGCGCTCCCGAACCACGGGGAACCGCGCAAGAGCGAGATCCCGAGCCCGTGGACCGTTTCGCGGACCGCCATGAAAGACGATACACACCATACCCGACATTGCACTCTACCAACCGGACATTCCACAGAACACGGGCACCATCCTGCGCATAGGGGCCTGTCTGGGACTGACGGTGCACCTGATCGAACCGTCGGGGTTTGCCCTTTCCGACCGCAATTTCCGCAGGGCCGGGCTCGACTATATCGATCAGGCAACAATACAGCGTCACCTTGACTGGAACGCGTTCAAGGCCTGGCGGCACGAAAACACCCGACGACTCGTGCTCCTCACCGCCGCCGCCAACACCGTCTACACCGACTTCGCATTCAAGGCCGACGATATCCTCCTGCTTGGGCGAAAAAGCGTGGGCGCGCATCCTGAGGTCCATGAAGAGGCCGATGCCCGATTGAAAATTCCGATGCGGCCGGGTACGCGCTCGCTCAATATTGCCATCGCAGGCGCGATAATCACCGGAGAAGCCTTGCGACAGACCGCACTGTTCCCCTAAAGCATTGACGGGGAGAAACAGGAGGACGCATGAGCGACCGGGGCGGGCCGATTCCGGAGGGAATCGAGGAAAAGAAGGCGGAAGCAGCAGACTGGTTACGCACTTTGCGCGACAAGATCTGCATGCTCTTCGAGGAGCTCGAAGACGAGGTCGGCCCGAAAGGCGGCCCTCGTGCGGAAAAGCCGGCAGCACGTTTCAAGCGCGAGCCTTGGGAACGCACCGATCACAGCGGTGCGAAGGGCGGCGGCGGCGAAATGTCGATGATGTCGCAAGGCCGGATCTTCGAAAAGGCCGGCATTCACATCTCGACCGTGCATGGCGAGTTCTCGCCGGAATTCCGCGGCCAGATCCCCGGCGCCTCCGAGGCTCCGCGCTTCTGGGCCTCCGGCATCTCGCTCATCGCCCATCCGCACAATCCCAACGTCCCCGCGGTTCACATGAACACGCGCATGGTGGTCACCACCCGGCAATGGTTCGGCGGCGGGGCCGACCTGACCCCGATGCTGGATGCACGCCGCAATCAGGAAGATCCGGACACCAAGATCTTCCATGCGGCGATGGAAGCGGCCTGCGAGGACCATCCGGGCGCCGACTACCCGCGCTACAAGGAATGGTGCGACGAGTACTTCTTCCTCAAGCATCGAAACGAGCCGCGCGGCGTCGGCGGAATTTTCTACGACTACCTGAATTCCGGCGACTGGGCCGCCGACCTCGCCTTCACCCGCGATGTCGGGCTAGCCTTTCTGGGCGTCTATGCGGAAATCGTGCGCAACAACTACCTGAAGCCGTGGACGGAGGAGCAGCGCGAGGAACAGCTCGTGCGCCGCGGCCGCTATGTGGAGTACAACCTGCTCTACGATCGCGGCACAATCTTCGGGCTGAAGACGGGCGGCAACGTGACCTCCATCCTCTCCTCCATGCCGCCGGTGGTGAAGTGGCCCTGACGGCGCGGCTTTAACGCGACAATAGCCGGGAGCCGGACAAGACCCCGGCTGCTATTCGGACGCCTCGAGCCCGGCCAGCAAGTCATCGCGCGTGAGCGCGAAATCCGAGGCGATCCAGCGCGCCTCCAGCGCCCGCAACGCCTTACCGATACCCGGTCCCGGCTTGCGCCCCAGCACCAAAAGATCTCGCCCGGCAACGGGAAAGACGGGAATTTCGAACGTGCGCAAGGCGACGATCAGACGGCGCCAGCCCTGATCCTCCGGCCCGGCTTCATCGCGGCACCAGGCCAGCAAGGCCGCATCGATCGCCGTCTCGTGGCCGACGCGGTAAAGGCACTCGCGCACATCCCTTTCCCGAAGATCGGAAGAAAAACCGCGGCTCGCGCCAAAGGCGTGCGCCATGCGCTTTTCTTCGCGCGTCGACAGCCGCAGCCGATCGGCGAGCCGTTCCACATCCTCCTGCACGAAGCAGGACAGGGCGCAAAGTCGCAGGATCGCGTCGCCCGCTTCGGCCGCGAAATCCGTCAGGTGATGGAGATGTGCGAAATCCTCAAGCAGCGCCACGCCTGCAAAGACGATTTCGATGATCCCCGTCTCCGCCATCGCCTCCACCGTTTCCACCGCGTGCGGCGCAGGCAAGATCCTCCGGATTTCATGGCCGACGCGCTCGGCCGAAAGCTGGCGAAGCCCCTCGCGAGCGGAAATGACGGCCGACAGACCCGCAGCATCGATGGCCCCCGATCCGTAGCACGCATGAAAGCGGAAGAAACGCAAGATCCGCAGGTAGTCCTCACGGATGCGCGCATGCGGATCGCCGATGAACCGCACCCGTCGGGCAAGGCAGTCGGACACCCCCTCGCCGGTAGGGTCGTGGATCGCCCCGTCCGCATCGACATAGAGCGCGTTCATGGTGAAGTCGCGCCGGGCGGCATCCGCCTGCCAGTCCCGCGAAAAGCGCACGACGGCGTGGCGGCCGAATGTCTCCACGTCCTCGCGCAAGGTTGTCACCTCGTAGGCAGTTCCCTCACTGACGACGGTGATCGTTCCATGATCGATACCGGTAGGGATGGGCTTGAGACCGGCCTTGCGGGCCCGCGTCATGACAGTATCGGGAACGGCGGTAGTGGCGACGTCGATATCGCAGACAGGTTCGCCCATCAGCGTATTGCGCACGGCTCCGCCGACCACGCGCGCGTCATCGCCCTCGATCGCGATGGCATCGAAGACACGGGCGAGATTTGCGCTCGTCAACCACAGCGCATCGGTGATCATTGCGGACAATGGACTATTCCAGCCGACCGGGAACGAGTTCGCCGTCCTTGTACTCCATCGACGTGTAGGTCGCATCGGCGTTTTCATTTTCGAAGGAGGCCAGCGTGATCAGATTGACGATCACAATGACGCCGCCGACGAGCGACAGCCACAATGTCGGCGCATCACGCCAATTTTCCGCCGAAGCCGACCGGCGCACGATCATCAGCCACATGCCGTAGCCGATAAACGGCAGCAGAAAAAGCAGGAGGTGGACGACAATGATCCGCAACATGGTCCAGCCGTATACCGTATCGTAGAGGCAACGCAAGATACCTGCCGTCACACCCCATAATATATCGGCTCTCATAGGGCATCGCATAGAAGTGACGTCGCGCGCCCTTCCATTCGCGAGAGAGCTTCTGGTGATTGGCCGGCAACATCAGAAACGACAAAGGAACCTCGAAGATATCCGCGACCTCCCTCCGGTTCCGGGCGCAGCGTGAATCCCGCGCACCACGCCGAGAACCGGCACGATCCGGAACCCGGAACGGGTGAGATAGGGAACGAGCCGCCCGATCGGTTCCACGAAATCCGAAGCCAGCCCGATTTCCTCACTCGCTTCGCGCAAGGCGGCGTCGGTCGCGTCATGGTCGCCCGCATCGATCTTTCCACCGGGAAAAGCGATCTGACCGGCGTGACTGGACAGATGGTCGGTGCGCTGAGTGAGCAGCACGCTCGCCTGTGACCCGCGATCCGCCGCGGTAATCAGAACCGCCGCATCGCGCAACACGCGTTGCGAGGCCTCGGGGAAAAGGGTGGTATTGAGAACATGGTCGCCCGCCACGCCCGACTGGCCTTGCAGATGATCGCGAACGCGTTCGCGAAACCCGGCAGCGGAAAAATCGCTGGCTCGGGACAGACCGAAATCATGCGGAGACGCGTCGAGCGCCTCGATCACCACGTCCGCATCCGATCCTTCCCGTTCATTCGTACTATCCATTGACATGCATCTCGAAAAAATGTCCGCCGCTCCAGACACCAAAGCGGGTGCGCTCACCCTCACGCTCCTCCACGACCAACTCGGCCAGTTCATAGAGAAGAGGCCGCGTGAGCTTGGCCTCCAACCGTCCTCTGACGAGAATATAGGGTTTCAATCCGCCCGTGTCCGCTTCCTCCGCGAAACGGATCGGATGGTCGCTGTCGCATTCGACCACATCGCCCACATTCGTGCGGAACGTCAGCACCTGGTCGCGCCCCTCGCCCTGCGCATGCATTTCCACCGCAAGAAACGGCGCGTCCTCGACCGTAATGCGGATCTTTTCAACCGGCGTGACGAGATAGAACTCCCCATCGGCATCATGGCGCAGCACCGTGGAGAAGAGACGCACCAGCGCCTCCCGATTGATCGGCGTTCCCATGTAGTGCCACGACCCGTCGGCGGCGATCCGCATGTCGATTGCGCCGCAATAGTCCGGCTCCCAGCGCTCCACCAGAGGCAACCCCCGACCGCTCGGCGCGGCGCGACGAATAAGCTCCTGCAGAGCGTTCGGGGTCACGTCAATGTGATGAGGCATCGGTACGTCAGTTTCCCCGTTCCTGTTTTGGTATTTTTCCGCAATTCATACGCAATCTAGCGGATGTCTTCGCCTCTTTTCTGTCAGTATTGTTCACTCAAATCCAGTCGCGGAATCCGGATTCGTCCGCCGCGACGGGACACATACGATATGCTGCCTGCGTTTGACGCGGTGCTTCAGCGTAGCATGCATGTTGACCATGCATGCTTGGGGCGTGTCTGGAGCGAGCCGGAACCTTCCCGGCACACCGCACCTGTTATCCGGCAGCCACAATCTCCGGGTACGGAGAATGCGGAAAACAGGGATCGCATGATCGCCTGACATTCCTGCGCGGGCTAGCCCTGCGGCAACTGGGACGGGGAGACGAATGAACGCCTATCGAGCAGACGAACCCGACGCCATCGTCGCCGAGACCGAAGCCGCAGTGAAACGACTTGCCGCCGCGCGCGAGGAAATCGGACGGGTGATCTTCGGCCAGCAATCGGTCGTCGACAATTCGCTGATAACGCTTCTCGCCGGAGGACACGGCCTGCTGGTGGGCGTGCCGGGTCTGGCCAAGACCAAGCTCGTGGAGACACTGGGCACGGTCATCGGACTTGAGGCCAACCGCATCCAGTTCACCCCCGACCTGATGCCCTCCGACATTCTGGGCGCGGAAGTCCTGGAACAAGCCGAGGACGGAACACGCTCGTTCCGCTTCATTCCCGGTCCGATCTTCGCGCAGCTCCTGATGGCCGACGAAATCAACCGCGCCAGCCCCCGCACTCAGTCCGCTCTCCTACAGGCGATGCAAGAATACCACGTCACCGTGGCCGGCTCGACGCATGATGTGCCGAGGCCCTTCCATGTGCTCGCGACGCAGAACCCGCTTGAGCAGGAAGGCACCTACCCCCTGCCCGAAGCCCAGCTCGACCGCTTCCTGATGCAGATCGACGTCTCCTACCCGGATATCGAGGCGGAGCGGAAGATCCTGCTGGAAACCACGGGCGCCAGAGATTCGCAGGCGACGGCGGTGCTCAATTCAACCGAACTGATTTCCTTCCAAAACCTCGTCCGTCGCATTCCAGTCGGAGATTCCGTCGTCGACGCGATCCTGAAGCTGGTCCGCTCCGCCCGCCCCGGCGAGACGGAAGATCCGATCGCGCAATACATCGCATGGGGCCCAGGCCCGCGCGCATCCCAGGCGCTGATGCTGACGGTCAGAGCCCGCGCCCTTCTGCAGGGCAGGCTTTCGCCCTCGATGGACGACGTTCTGGCACTGGCCGAACCTGTTCTGCAGCACCGCATGGCACTGACCTTCGCGGCACGCGCCGACGAGCACAGCGTGCGCGGCGTCATTGCCGACCTCAAGGCGAGATTGGTCTGATTTCAGCGCTTTTTCGCGCGCCCCGGCACAAGGCGCCGGGCCTGACACGGACGCAAGATGCAGCAGCCGACACTCGAGCACACCACCCAGTCGCCAGAGACCTGGCCTGACGTCATCGGTCAGGCGCGCACTCTGGCCGAGACGCTACCCGATCTGCTCGTTGAGGCGAAGCACATTGCCAACACCGTCTCCGCAGGCTGGCACGGCCGCCGCCGCGCAGGCCCGGGGGAAACCTTCTGGCAGTTCCGTCCCTTCACCATGGGCGAGCCGGTCAAGCGCATCGACTGGCGCCGCTCTGCCCGCGACGATCATCTTTTCGTGCGCGAGCGCGAATGGGAAGCCGCACACACCATGTGGCTGTGGTCCGATCTTTCCCGCTCCATGGCATTCCGCTCCCGGCTGGCTTCCGCTTCCAAACGCGACCGCGCGCTGGTCATCCTGCTGGCCCTGGCCGATCTGTTGGCCGGCGGCGGTGAGCGCATCGGACTGACCGGGCTGACCCGGCCGACCTCCCATCGCAATGCCGCAGAAACGATCGCAACGACTCTGAGCCATGCGTCCCAGCCCGTCTCCCTGCCGGATACGGACGCCATTGGCCGCTTTTCCGAAGTCGTCCTCATCGGCGATCTTCTCGACCCCACCGAAGAGATCGCGACCTGGATCAAACGCGTCGTCGCATCCGGTGCGCGCGGCCATTTGGTGCAGGTGATGGACTCGGTCGAAGAGACCTTTCCTTTCGCCGGAAGAACCGAATTCCGCGATCCCGAAACCGGCATACGTCTGACGGCGGGGCGGGCGGAATCCTGGCGCGAAGCCTATCAGGAACGTCTCCGCCGTCACCGCGCCGAATTGCACGAACTGACCCGCAAGGCAGGCTGGACCTTCCTCGTCCACCATACCGACCGCCCTGCGAACGAACCTCTTCTGGCCCTGCACGCCCGGCTGGCAGATAATGTCGAAGCTGCGGCGGAGCCGGTTAAGGGCATGAGGGGAGCATGATGTTCGGCTTGCCGCTCGCCTTCACCAGCCCTTTCGTTCTGGCCGCCCTTCTCAGCCTGCCGATCATCTGGTGGCTGCTGCGGTTCACGCCGCCGCGCCCCAAGGAAATCGCATTTCCACCGACGCGCCTGTTGCTCGACGTCGAAAAGCATGAGGAAACGCCCGCGCGCAGCCCCTGGTGGCTGACCTTGTTGCGGCTGCTCATGACAGCAGCCCTCATCCTCGCCCTGGCAGGTCCGATCTGGCGGCCGCTGACGGATACCGGCGGCGGATCCGGCCCGCTCTGGCTCATCATCGACAATGGCTGGACGGCAGCACCCGATTGGGCCGCCCGTCAGATCACGGCAGAACGGCTGATCGACGGCGCCGAGCGCGACGGTCGTCCCGTTCTGATCGCGGCAAGCGCCGACGGCCCCGGACAGGCGATCTCTCCCGTCAGCGCAGGAGAGGCACGAGACCGACTCCGCGCGCTGGAGCCCCGCTCCTGGCCCTCAGATCCCGACAGCCTTCTGCCTGCCATGAGAACCGCCGGCGAAACCACCGCTCCCGGCTCCGTCGCCTGGCTTCAGGACGGACTGGACGGCGATGCGATCAACCATTTCGCCGAGACGCTCGGAGACGTCACCAAGGGCGCCCAGACAAGTGTCTACGTCCCCGATAGCCTGCCCGCCGGGCTGAAAGCCGTGCGCAACAGTGCCGACGCGCTGACCGCGACCGCCGTTCGCGATGAAACCGGCACCGGACAGGACCTGTCCGTCCAGGCGCTCGACCTGAAGGGGCTCGTAGTTGCCGAAGCATCTGCGCATTTCAATGCGGGCAACAGCGAGGCGAAAGTCCGCTTCGAATTGCCGGTCGAACTGCGCAACGAGATCGCGCGGCTGCAGATTGCGGATGAACACACCGCAGGCGCGGTCCAGCTTGTCGATGAACGTTGGCGCAGGCGCACCGTGGGCCTGCTTTCCGGTGTATCGGGTCAACACGCCCAGCCGCTTCTGTCCCCGCTCTATTATCTGCGCCGCGCCCTAACGCCCTATGCGGATCTGCGCGAGCCGCGATCGCTCGACCTGGCACACGCCCTGCCGGAGCTGATCGAACAGAACGTCTCCGTGCTGCTGATGGCCGATATCGGCAACGTCCCGGCCGAAACCCTCAATGACTTGCGCCGCTGGGTCGCCGCAGGTGGCGTGCTGGTGCGCTTTGCTGGCCCCCACATGGCTGCGAAGACCGACGACCTCATCCCCGTCGATCTCAGAACCGGCGGCCGGGCGCTCGACGGCAGCCTGTCCTGGGAACAGCCCCAGCCGCTGGCGAATTTTTCCCAGATCAGTCCCTTCGCGGGTATTCCGGTGCCCGACGACGTATCCGTGCGCCGACAGGTTCTGGCGGAACCCGATGCCACCTTGCCCGACAAGACCTGGGCAAGCCTCGCCGACGAAACGCCGCTCGTGACCGCCATGCCGATCGATCGCGGCTGGGTCGTGCTCTTCCACGTCACGGCTGACACCAGCTGGTCCAACCTTCCGATTTCCGGAACCTTCGTCGAAATACTGCGACGTATCCTGTCCTTCTCCGTTGCCCGCGCATCCACCGCTGGCGATGAGGAGGGAACGAAGACGGCAACACTGGCGCCGATGAAGCTTCTGGACGGGTTCGGTCGTTTCGTGATGCCGGGCGCGGTGGCGAAACTGGTTGCGCTCGCCGAACTCGACGGCATCGAACCAAGCCACACGCACCCGCCGGGACTTTACGGGGCCGACAAGACCTTCCGCGCGCTCAACCTGCTGAAGCCGGATGCAGAACTCACGTGCTTCGATACCGATGAGCTGGGCACGAATGCATCGGTCGAAAGTTATCGCACGGCCGGTCCGGTCGATCTGCGGGCGGGACTGTTCGTTGTCGCCCTTCTGTTGCTGATCGCGGATGCACTTGCCGTCCTGGTGCTCGGCGGCGGCTGGCGTCTGCTGCAACGCCCCGCTGGCGTTACCCTCGTCCTTCTCTCTGCCGGTCTTCTCATCGCAATGCCCGGCGAGAGCCGCGCGCAAGGGACCGGGTCTGCCACATCCGAGCGCAACGCTTCCGACTATGCGTGGGCGCTTGATGCCGTTCTCACCACGCGGCTTGCCTATGTGGTCACCGGAGATCAGCAGATCGACGAAACCAGCCGCGAAGGACTTCTGGGCCTTTCGCGATATCTGCAATCACGCACCGCCCTGGAGCCGGGCCCGCCCATCGGCGTGCATATCGACAGGGACGAACTGTCCTTCTTTCCGTTGCTTTATTGGCCCGTCGATGAGGCCTCAACCAAACCCGACGATCAGACCATCGCCCGCATCGACGCCTATATGCGCGGCGGCGGAACGATCCTGTTCGACACCCGCGACGAAATCGGCAGGACGGAAGCAACCGGCGGCTTCGGCGTCTCTCCGGCGACCCGAAAACTGCGCGAGATCCTCTCCGGTCTCAACATCCCGGCGCTCGAGCCCGTTCCGCAGGACCATGTCCTGACCAAGGCTTTCTACATGCTGGACGAATTTCCGGGCCGCTGGAGCGGCAGCGCGCTATGGGTGGAAGCAACGCCGGAGAACAACAGCACTGACGACCGCCCCGTGCGCGCCGGTGACGGCGTCTCCCCTATCCTGATCACCGCCAACGATTTTGCCTCCGCATGGGCGATCGACGAGGCGGGCAATCCGATCTACCCCACGGTGCCCGCCGATCCGATGCAACGCGAACTCGCCTATCGCTCCGGGGTCAACATCGTCATGTACACGCTGACCGGAAACTACAAGGCCGATCAGGTGCATGTGCCCGCGCTTCTCGAACGCCTGGGGCAATAGGAGGGAGCCGCGATAAACATGACCTGGAGCCTAGACTTCGCCCCACTCGTGCCCGTGTGGCTGATCGTGATCCTTAGTAGCATCGCGGTCATCCTCATGGCGCTTGCCCTGTGGCGCCGCCAGCGCGGCACGATCATCCGGTCCTGTGCCTTCGCCGCATTGATACTTGCGCTGCTCAATCCGGCCGTGGAACGGGAGGAACGCGAGCCGCTTTCAAGCGTCGTCGCGCTCGTTGCCGACCGCAGCCAGAGCCAGGATCTCGACGGCCGACGCGAGATGACCGATCAGGTCGTCGATGCCTTGCGCGCGCGTCTCGAAGCCCTGCCCAATCTGGAAGTACGCACGATCGATGCAGGGCGGGCCCGCAGCGATCTGCAAAATGACGGAACCGCCCTGTTCGGAGTGCTGTCGCAGGAACTGTCCGATGTTCCCCCTGACCGCATCGCCGGGGCAATCATGGTCACCGACGGCCAGGTCCACGATATCCCGGATAATACCGCAGCACTCGGCTTCGATGCACCGCTTCACGCTCTGATCACCGGACACGAGAACGAACGCGATCGCCGCATTGTGGTTATCCGCGCGCCCCGGTTCGGCCTTGTCGGCAAGGAGCAGCAGGTTCGACTGCGCATGTCACAGGCGGGCAAGAACATCGACCAAACACCCGCCCGACTGGTCGTGCGCCGCGACGGCGAGGAAATCGACAGCCTGACGATCCCCCCTGAGGAAACCGTCGACGTCCCGGTGGAGATTGCCCACGGTGGCCAGAACATCTTCGAATTCGAGGTTCAGGCGCTCGACGGCGAACTAACCACCTTGAACAACCGCGCCGTCATCACGATCGATGGGGTACGCGAGAACCTGCGCGTGCTGCTGGTCTCCGGCGAGCCCCACGCGGGCGAGCGGACTTGGCGCAATCTGCTGAAATCGGATGCAGCGGTGGATCTCGTGCATTTCACCATCCTGCGTCCGCCCGAAAAGCAGGACGGCACACCGATCAGCCAGCTTTCGCTGATCGCGTTCCCGACCCGCGAGCTGTTTTCCGTCAAGATCGATGAATTCGACCTGATCATCTTCGACCGCTACAAGCGTCGTCGCGTGCTGCCGATCCTCTACTTCGACAACATCGCACGCTACGTGCGGGACGGCGGCGCGCTGCTGGTGGCGACGGGACCGGACTATGCGGAGGCAGGCAGCCTCTACCGCACGCCGCTTGCCACCGTCATGCCCGCAGAACCCTCCGGACGTATCCTGGAGGGGCCCTTCCTGCCGCGGATCTCCGCGCTCGGGGAACGTCATCCCGTCACCCGAGGTCTTCCGGGCAGCGGCGGCAAGACGCTGGACTGGAGCCACTGGTTCCGTCTCATCGACACTGTCGACCATCAGGGCGAAGTCGTCATGACCGGCCCGGAAGACAAGCCGCTCCTGATCCTCGACCGAAAGAATAAGGGCCGGGTCGCGCTGCTCCTGTCCGATCAGGTCTGGCTGTGGGCGCGCGGCTACGAGGGCGGCGGACCGCATGTGGAACTCCTGCGCCGCCTTGCCCATTGGCTGATGAAAGAACCCGACCTGGAAGAAGAAGCGTTGAGGGCCTCCACCCGCGGTCACGAACTGACGGTGGAACGCCAGACGCTTGGCGAAAGCGTCGATCCGGTCGAAGTCACCGGGCCGACCGGCGAGACGCAGACGCTTACTCTCAAGCAGGCGGAACCGGGCCTGTGGCGAGCGACGATATCGACCGACGATATCGGCCTCTATTCGGTGAGCGACGGCGAGCGCACCGCGCTTGCCAATATCGGTCCGGCCAATCCGCGTGAATTCGCCGACGTTCTTTCCACGACCGCGGCTCTTTCCGCGATCGCTCATGAAACCGGCGGCGATGTACGCCGTCTCGCGCGAAATGGCGGCGAACCGACGATACCGCGCATCGTCACGCTCAACCGAGCATCATCCTATGCCGGTTCAGGCTGGATCGGTCTGAAGACGACCGATGCCAGTATCCTGAAGGGTATCGACCGGCTGCCGCTCTTTATCGGCTTCCTCGGCCTTGCCATCCTGCTCGACCTGCTGTCGGCGACCTGGTACCGCGAAGGGCACTGACCGCAACAGGCAACAATCCGGGAAGAGCCATCAGGCATTCCCGGCAAGGATCGTTGTCAGCGGTTGGGATCGACCGGCGTTTCAGCGAGCGCCCGGGCTCTCGCGTCCCCCGCGCACCATCCCTTGCGCGCCATCAAGCGCGTGTGGCGCCAGTTCCGCGATAAGGAGCCGTGCGGGATCGACAGGTCCGAGCAGCAGGATGCGCCCCTGAGGCACCCGTTGAAAACCGAACGGGCCGTAATAGGGCAGATCGCCGACAAGCAGCACGAGCCCCTCACCCAGACGGGCCCCTTCCTGAAGCGACTTGCGCATGAGGGCCCGGCCGATACCCAGTCCCTCGTAGGACGGAATGACCGCGAGCGGCCCGAACAGTTGCGCCAGTGTCTGACCAATGAGGATCGGCGTCAACCGGACAGAACCCAGAAGTTCGCCGTCCATCTGCGCGATGAAGCTCAAACGCGGATCGTGCGGCACGCCCTCGCGAATGCGAAAGGCGGTGCGGACGAACCGTCCGGGCCCGAAGGCTCCGGCATGGAGGTCCTCGATGGCAGCGTCTTCGTTCGGCTCCTCGAGCCGGATATCGTAGGAAAGGGGCGGCATAGTCTGATCCTGCTTGCAGCAAGGGATAGGTCAAGCGGTCCGGCCTGTCATACGTGCAAGGACACGTACCGGGAGCAAAAGGAAAGCAGCTGGATCGCCATGAGTGCCTGTCTCAAAAAGTCTTTCACAAAATTGCGTGGCAGAGCCGATATCACGGGGCCAGCCCCACGTCCAGTAAGTTCATGTCGATTTCTATCAAAGGAATTTATGCTTAGTCCGCCTCAAGCGGTGAACGCTGCGTCTATAGGTCGGAACGCAACCGACCGGGCTGATAGGTTTCTCCCAACGCTGAAATTCCCCGGACCGGAACAAAAGGGCCCGGAGCGCAATTCAAGGAAAAGAGATTAAGCCGCCGTCGCGAGCAGCAAGAAACATATGAAAGGATCAGATCATGGGACTTCTGGTCGACGGCAAATGGCAGGACCGCTGGTATGACACGGACAAGACCGGCGGCAAGTTCGAGCGCGAGTCATCGCAGTTTCGCAACTGGATAACCCCCGATGGCGCCCCCGGCCCAACCGGCGAAGGCGACTTTGAAGCGGAACCGGGGCGCTATCACCTCTATGTCGCCTAATGCCTGTCCGTGGGCCCATCGCACGCTGATCTTCCGCAAGCTGAAAAAGCTGGAGGACATGATCTCCGTCTCCGTGGTCGACCCCTTGATGCTGGAAGAAGGCTGGACCTTTGCCGAGCCGGATCCGATCAATGGCGCGAAGCGGCTCTACGAGGTCTATCTCGCCGCGGACCCCACCTATACCGGTCGCGTGACCGTGCCCGTTCTGTGGGACAAGAAGCGCAAGACCATCGTCTCCAACGAGAGCACGGAGATCATCCGCATGTTCAACAGCGCTTTTGACGGCGTGGGCGCGGCCAAGGGCGATTTCTATCCCGAAGCTCTTCGCCAGGAGATCGATGCGATCAACGCCGAGATCTACGACAAGGTCAATAACGGCGTCTACAAGGCCGGTTTCGCCACGACCCAACAGATCTACGAACAGGCCTTCGACACCCTGTTTTCAACGCTTGATGCTCTGGAAGAGAAGCTCTCGCACCAACGCTATCTTGTCGGGAACTCGCTGACAGAAGCCGATTGGCGTCTCTTCATAACGCTGGTGCGGTTCGATGCGGTCTATGTCGGTCACTTCAAGTGCAACCTACGCCGCATCGCAGATTATCCGCACCTGTCCAACTACCTGCGCGAGCTCTATCAGGTGCCGGGCGTGGCGGAGACCGTGAACATGGATCACATCAAGACCCACTATTACGGGAGCCACAAGACCATCAACCCGACGGGGGTGATCCCCAAGGGCCCCGAACTGGATTTCATGCGCCCGCATGACCGGGCCCGGCTGGCCGCTTGAAGGCGCCGCGCCGCAGACCTACCAGATCTCGTCCCGCTGCAAGCCGATGCCGATTTCCTCCAGGCGCCGGCGAGTAGCCGGCGTCGTCTCCCCCGGCAGATCATCCAGCGAATAGAACCCGACTTCCGCGATCTCCATGTTCGGCAGATGCGGCGGAACCGGTTGCTGCCAGTTGCGGATCACGAAAAGCGCCACGTGATTGCGCTTCGAATGCCTCGCATTGAGATAGACGCCGAACAGATCCGGTCGCCCTTCGACTTCGATATTGCCTTCCTCACGCAATTCGCGCACGACCGCCGTGTGAACGCTTTCACCCGGATCCACGCCGCCGCCCGGCAGATACCAGCCGGGAAGATAGGTGTGCCGCACCAGAAACACCCGCCCCGTTTCATCGAAAATCGCGCCCCGGACGCCGACGGTCATCGGTCGTGAAACCAGCGTGCCGAGCGCAATAGAGCACCGGATCAACGGCTTGAGCCGCCGGACGATCAAGTTGATCATTTCGTGACCACCGCCCTCAACTTAGGCATTACCCTTCGTCATCCTTGATAATCGTGACACTCACGAAGAATTCGATATTTATTCATGCGTAAAATGCATGCCGGACACGCGATTTATGCACTTCAAAATTGACTGAAGTGGTGCCACGTGACCTCCGCAACGTCAGGAAAACGCGCGCCCGCGAGAAAGACGCCACCTGATGAGACCCCACATACGAAGCTCTGAGTCCCGTGTCATGTTCAACGTACTGTTCGCCCGTTCTCCCCGCCGCCGCTTCCGCTGGAAGCCCGCATTGGCAAGCGACCATACCCGTCATTCGGTCGCACTGACGACCTTCCCCGCCAACTGAGCGGTCGGGTAAAGACAAGCATTGACGGAAAGCCCGGCTCCCCGCGGGCTTTCCCGATATGGCTTTGCGCGTGCCACCCGGCACGGCGCATTTCTTTTTGACCTGCGAAACGAGGCGGAGATGATGGTGGCATGATGTTCAGACTTGCTCACCTCTCCGACCCTCATCTCGGCCCCCTGCCGAACCCGACATTGCTCGAGCTCGCATCCAAGCGAGCCATCGGATACCTGAACTGGCAGCGCAACCGCGCATCGAAGTTCACGAGCGAGTATCTGGACGGCCTTGTCGCCGATCTCAAGGCTCAGGAGCCCGATCACATCGCCCTGACCGGCGATCTGGTGAACATCGCCATCGATGCCGAACTCGGCCCGGCCCGGCGATGGCTCGACAAGCTCGGGCCCGCGCACGATGTCTCCGTCGCTCCGGGCAATCACGATGCCTATGTGCCCGGCGCCCTTCGAAGGGCGAGCGAGGCCTGGGCGCCCTACATGCGCGGCGACGATGATCACATTCCCGGCGCCTACCCCTATGTCCGTCGACGCGACGACGTCGCCCTGGTCGGCGTCTCCAGCGCGCGCGCTTCAGCCCCCTTCTTTGCGACCGGACATGTCAGCACCGAGCAGGCCAAGCTGTTGTGTCAGAAGCTGAAAGCTCTCGGCCGCGACGGGGTTTTCCGGGTCGTCATGATCCACCACCCGCCGGTGCGCGGTTCAACCGACTGGTACAAGCGCCTTATCGCCGGATCGCGCGTGCGCGCCGCCATCCTTCAGGGTGGGGCGGAACTGGTTCTGCACGGCCATACCCATATCGACAGTCTGCACTGGCTGAAGGGACCTGTCGGACCGGTTCCGGTGGTGGGAGTTCCGGCTGCATCCAATGCACCGGGTGGCAAGAAGCCGGGCGCACGCTACAATCTCTTCAAAATCGAGCGAGCGGGAAACGACTGGCGCTGCTATTGGCGCGAGCGCGGTTTCCAGAAGCCGGGCGAGGGTATCGTCGAAATCCGAGAAAGAGACCTGTCGGCCGAGATGCTGGCTGCAGCCGAATGATAGGCGTTGCGCAGATCAGCCCAGCGGATTGAAGAACCAGGCGTAGCCGACAAGCCCGGCAACGCCGACGGCAAGTCCAACGACGAAAACGCCCACCACAGTGGCAAGTCCGGCCCCTTTTCGCGGCTGAGCCGTCTTGCGGCGCTCTTCCGCTTCCACCAGCGCCTTGTCGGCATCGGCGCGCAGCCGCTTCAACAGCCAGTCCGATTCCAGCGCCCGCTCGCGGTCGATCATACGCTCCGCAACATATTCCGTGATGCAGTCGGCCATGTCGTTGGCAGAATCGGCTTCCAGCAGGACCGTGCGGCCGAGACGGGTGTCCTTGGCAAACCGATAGGTCCGCCGGTCGCGCGCCATGACCACGTGGCTCGTCACATCGACCCACAGCCGCGGCGGGTTGCCCGGCACGACCTGCAGCATGAATTGCTCTTCGTCCTCCGGGATTTCCTTGGCGACGCCGTCCAGTTCCTTGCACAGGATGTCGAGGCGGGCTTTTCCCGTTTCCTGCAAATCGATGATCACATCGGTCCGCTCGGCTTCGGCCAAGCGGACCTTGCGCATTGCCTCGCGCAGACTGCGCACCTTGGCATGCGGCACAACGTTATCCGCCTGATTGCTCATCGCCGTCACATCTCCGGGTTCCGGTCATCGGCGCGTGCGAGAGACTCCCCCAGCCGTAACCTTTCACACGCACGCGCTGATATGTTAATACGTCATTAAGTAACACGGCGGGAACCTCGATTCAGCGTCCCGGCAAATCGAACGGAAGTCTTCCCCGGTTAATCTCCCAACCATATTAAATATTCGCAGGACTAAAACATGACAGCATTGCCTCCGAGCGCCGAAATCGTTCAAAACGCGGCGGAAACCGCGGGTCTCACGATTCGCATCGTGGAAGTCCCGGGAACTGCCCGCACGGCCCAGGATGCAGCAGAATCGGTCAACAGCACGGTTGGGCAGATCGTCAAATCGCTGGTTTTTCGCGGCCGTGATTCGCAAAAGCCGTATCTGCTGCTGGTCAGCGGAGACAATCGGGTCAACGAGAAGGCGATATCGGTGAAGCCCTGGAACGCCCGGACGCAGCTTATATGTGCGCGAGATCACCGGCTTCGCCATCGGCGACATCCCTCCCCTTGGCCACGCGCAGCCGCTGTCGATCTACATGGATGAGGATCTTCTCGCCAAGAACGAGATATGGGCGGCTGCGGGAACGCCGCGCTGCATCTTCGCGACCACACCGCAAGCCTTGAAGGACGCCACAGGAGCCGCCGTCATCAATGTGAAGGGGTAGCCTTCCCTCCGCACGAACGACAGACGACGTTCACGCGCGAGACGGGAGACTCTGGATGCTGGTCGATGGAAAGCCCTACCGCACAATCTGGCTCAACGAGGACGGGCGCTCGGTCGACATCATCGACCAGACCCGGTTCCCCCATGTCTTCTCGGTCGTCACGCTGAAGACGATGAAGGCCGCGGCGATCGCGATCCGCACGATGCAGGTGCGCGGCACACCCCTGATCGGTGCAACCGCCGCTTATGGCGTCGCCCTCCAGATGGCGCAGGACGCAAGCGACGACGGCTTCGAACAGGCTTGTCGGACCTTGCTGGCAACGCGCCCCACGGCGGTCAACCTGCGTTGGGCGCTCGATGAAATGCGCAAGCTGCTGATCAACCTGCCGCAGGCCAGGCGAGAAGAACGCGCCTATGCCCGGGCCGCCGAAATCTGCGACGAGGACGTGGAGATCTGCGCCGCAATCGGTCGCAACGGCCTGGAACTCGTGCGCGACATCGCCCGGGGAAAGGCGCCGGGCGAGCCGGTCAACATCCTCACCCATTGCAATGCGGGCTGGCTTGAGACCGTCGACTGGGGCACCGCCGCCGCGCCGATCTACATGGCGCATGATGCGGGCATTCCGGTTCATGTTTGTGTGGATGAGATCCGTCCGCGCAACCAAGGGGCAGCGCTGACCGCCTGAGAACTCGGCCGCCACGGCGTGCCCCACACGGTCATTCCCGACAATTCCGGCGGCCATCTCATGCAGCACGGCAAGGTGGACATGGTGATCGTGGGAACGGATCGCACCACCGCCTACGGCGACGTGTGCAACAAGATCGGCACCTATCTCAAGGCACTGGCCGCGCATGACAATGGCATACCGTTCTATGTCGCGCGGACTGACGCGCGAGGGGCATATCGAGACTGTGTCCATCATCTCGAGACGGTGTCCATCATCGCGGACGGTTCTCCCGTCGCCAATCACGCCTTCGACGTCACCCCCACCCGGCTGGTCACCGCCCTGATCACAGAGCACGGCGTGGTGGCGGCCGAAAAGCAGGCAATCGAGGCGATGTTCCCCGAACGCGTGGTTGCAGAGCCCCGTCAAACGGCGGGTGCTGCGTGAAATAGCGTGCGAAACCACGCAGTTTCGCTACGTCGTTTACCTTTGATTAAGCCGCACCGGGCACAACTTATGCCGTGTAGCTTCCGGAACGTGCCGGTTGCAACTCCCGCTTTGGGAGACCTGTGGTGGTTGAGAGCATCTATCAGAAGCGTTATGCCCTGACGAACGTGAAGAAATTCTCGTTCACGGACAATAACGCCGAATGGAAGGCCCGACGCCAGGCGGCGAACGAACAATTCTATGCGCAGCAGGAAGCCACAACCAGCCTGTTCAGCACGGGCGTGAGCGCCGCCGCCGGACAGGTTGAGCTGACGACCCAACTCGTCCAATCGCGACTTCAGGCGGAAATGAACGCCAGGCCGAGCTGGACGAGCTCTATTCCAGCCTAGATCTGTCCGTCTGACACCGGTTTTTCCTGATCGGATTGGCGCATTTGTGCCGCTTCCCGCACGCATTCTCATTCCACGGATCAGCTATGCTTTTTATGCACTTGCGTCGGTTCGCAAGCGGAAATATACCACCCCGTGAAACAACGATGACAGACGCGTTCGCCTGATTGCGGCTTCGGCTGGCGACCCGGTTTTGTCGCTCTCTTAAAATTTCTGGAGGATCGTGCCTTCGTTTGAGGACGCGGTATTCCGGGCCCCATTAGCGGGGCAGCCGAAGCGGTCCGGGCGACACACCGGGCCACACATTCCCCGCATCGCGAGTTTGCCATGCTCTCCCAGTCCAGCGTCAGAAAGGGTGTCGCCCTCTCCTTTCTCTCATTCGCGACCTTCACGTTTTCGGATTCCTGCGTAAAGCTGCTGGATAACCAACTCGATCCGTTCATGGTCACCTGTTTCGGCGCGGTCTTCAGCCTGATGGCCCTTCCCTTCGTCAAGACGCGAGAAGACCGTTGAAGCGACGTTTTCCGCACGACCAACAGAACCTTGTGGCTCGTCCACGCCATTACCGCGACGCTGGGCGCGGCCGGGAGCGTCGTCATCTTCTCCACCCTGACGTCGGAGTTCTGGTGGTGCTGCGTCCCGGATTCCGGAAACTCTCGATCGGCCATCTTGGCGCCTTCATGGGCGACCTGGCGGGCGGCATCTCGGTGCTGCTTTTCCGCGCCATGGGCCCGACGGCCTCCGCAATGCCTTCCAGAATGGTGGAAAGATCGCGAACCGACACGCGTTCGGCGAGCAGCGTCTGCATCACCCGCTGGATGCCGGAGATCGTGATCTGGCCTGGAACGATGTCCTCCACCAGTTTGGACTGGCCGTCCGGCAGTTCCTGCAGCAGCTTCTGCACGTCGGCATAGGAGAGAAGCTCGGAGATGTTGGCGCGCAGGATCTCGGTGAGGTGGGTCGACATGACGGTCGCCGGATCCACCACCATATACCCTTTCAGCGTCGCATCTTCGCCCAAGGAGGAATCCACCCACGTCGCAGGCAGGCCGAAGGTCGGTGGGTGCCGGGCAGCTTCACCTGCTTGCCCTGCGGATCCATAACCATGGACTGGTTGGCTTGGATCTCGCCCTTGCCGACCTCCACCTCCTTCACCTTGATGACATACTCGTTGGCGCCGAGCTGGACGTTGTCGAGAATGCGCACCGGCGGCATCAGCACGCCGAGATCGAAGGCAAGCTGACGACGCAGCGCCTTGATCTGTTCGGTCAACTGATCGCCCGTGGTGCTTTCGGCGTTGATCAACGGCAACAGCGCATATCCCAGTTCGATACGCAGATCGTCCATCTTCAACGCATCGGTGATCGGCGGCTCCGGAGCCGGCTTGGCCGTTTCCGCCTCTGCCGCGACCTTCTCGATCTCCTTGCGCTGCTGCACCTTGCCGCCCTGCAGCGCCAGCCACCCCGCAAGCCCGCCCAGAACCAGGAACGGGATCATCGGCATACCCGGCAGGAGGACATCACCACCATCACGCCCGACGACATGCCAAGAGCCTTGGGATAGCCGGAGAGCTGCCTCATCAGCGCCTGATCGGCAGCTCCCTTGACGCCCGCCTTGGAGACGAGAAGACCCGCGGCGGTGGAAACGATCAGCGCCGGGATCTGCGAGACGAGACCGTCGCCGACGGTCAGAAGCGTGTAGGAATGCCCGACATCGGCGAAGGACAGGTCGTTCTGCACGACACCGATGATGCTGCCGCCGATAATTTTGATGAAGGTGATGAGCAACCCGGCGATCGCGTCACCGCACACGAACTTCGAGGCACCGTCCATGGCGCCGAAGAAGGCCGATTCATCCTCCAGTTCCGTCCGCCTGCACCGGGCTTCCGCCTCATCGATCAGATCGGCCGACAGATCGGCGTCGATCGCCATCTGCTTGCCGGCCAGGGCATCCAGATTGAAGCGTGCGGCCACCCGCGATACGGCCGGAGCCCTTCGTGATCACGACGAAATTCACGATCACCAGAATGCCGAACATGATCATTCCGATGACGAAATTGCCGCCCATGACGAAGCTGCCGAAGGTTTCGATGACGTGCCCGGCCGCACCCGCTCCTTCATGCCCGTTGGCAAGGATCAGGCCCGTTGGCAAGGATCAGGCGCGTGGAGGCGAGGTTGAGCGCCAGTCGCAACATGGTCGCGATAAACAGCACGGTCGGGAAGGACGAGAATTCAAGCGGCGTCTGAATGAACAGCGCCGTCATCAGGATCAGAACCAAAAGCGTGATCGACAGCGCCAGAAACAGGTCCAGCAGGAAGGACGGCATCGGCAGGATGAGCACCACTAGGATGGTGATCACCACGAAAGCAAGGCCGAGATCGCCGCGCTTCAGAAGCCCGAGGACGTGCGAAATGTTGAAACCGCCGCCACCGCCTCCGCCGCCGGTGGAGAGTTTGCCTCCCGTTTCCGCCGGAGGTGCTGCAACACTGGGTACGTCGCTCATCAACGGGCCTCGATTGGATGCGATTGCAGCGCGATCAGACGGTCAGGCGGAGAAGGTCAGTATGCGGCGTTTCTCGGCTCGCCCGGGGCCGGTATTTCGGTACCTTTCCCAGCATAGATGTTGAGCTTGTTGCGCAGCGTGCGGATGGAGATGCCGAGGATCTTCGCCGCATGGGTGCGGTTGCCGAGGCAATGTTCAAGCGTCTCCAGAATGAGCTGCTTTTCGACGTCGGCGACCGTCCGCCCGACCATGGTGCGGCTGACCGCTTCCGCCGTCATCGCCGCCTACTTCGCCGCGCCACCAGCACCACCGCGAATGGGGCTGTCGTCGGGCATCAGGATGGCCGATGCGGAGATCTCCTCGTCCCGGGCCAGAAGCACCGCGCGATGCATGGTGTTCTCCAGCTCACGCACGTTGCCGGGCCACGGATTGGACGTCAGCGCACGGCGCGCATCGGCGCTGATCGGTCGTTCCGGCACGCCGTTGATTTCCGCATACTTGCGCACGAAGTGCTGCGCCAGTTCCAGAACGTCCGCCGGACGCGAGTGCAAGGCAGAGATCTTCAGATTGACGACGTTCAGCCGGTAGAGCAGATCCTCGCGGAACCGACCGGAGCGCACCTCTTCCGCCAGATCCTGGTTAGAGGTGGCGATGATGCGGATATCGACGGGCACCGGACGGGGTACCGCCGACCCGGTCGATGACCCGCTCCTGAATGGCGCGCAGCAACTTGACCTGCAGGCGGATATCCATCTCGGAAATCTCGTCGAGCAGCAGGGTGCCGCCGTCGGCTTCCTCGAACTTGCCGACGCGCCGTGCGACCGCTCCCGTGAACGCACCCTTCTCATGCCCGAACAGCTCCGATTCCAGGAGATCGTCGGGAATTGCGGCACAGTTGATGGAAACGAAGGTCTTGTTCGCCCGCTGCGACTTGCGGTGCACGTGGGGCGCCAGCACCTCCTTGCCCGTGCCGAATTCACCCGTGATCAGCACGGAGGTCTCGGACGGCGCGATCTGCTCGGCAAGCTGCACGACGGCCGCCATGGCCTCGTCGCGATAGATGAGATCGGACTGATCCTCAGCCACCGCGCTCAATACTGCCGCGATCAGATCGGGGTACGGCGGCAGGGGGATATATTCCTTGACCCCGGCTCGGATCGCCTGGACGGCCGAGCGCGCATCCGACTGCGTCCCGCAGGCAACGACCGGCACGTGGATCCGTTCGTGCTGCAACCGCTCGATCATGGCGGCGATGTCGAGCCCAACATCGATCATGATCAGATCGGCGCCCTTTCCGGAGCGCAGGGTCTTGAGGCCATTATCGACCGTTTTCTGCGAAAGTGACGCTGGCGCCCTCTCCATGGCAGTCTTGGAAGCCACGGTAAGCTGTCCGCCGAGCGTGCCAATGATCAGAAGGCGCATGTCATTTCTCTCACCCTGAAGACCGTTATCGGTCGATCTTAATGATTTCCGTCATCGTCACGCCGAGCTTGTCTTCCACGAGGACGACTTCCCCACGGGCGACCAGCCGGGCGTTGACATAGATATCGATAGCTTCACCGACCTTCCGGTCGAGTTCGAGCACAATTCCCGCCGACAGGTCCAACAAGTCGGAGACCGGCATGCGCGAGTGGCCGAGAACGGCCGCCACGCGTACGGGAACGTCGAAGACGGCTTCCAGATCGGCAGCGGAGCGCACGTGCGGAGAATCGTCGCTCTCCTCGCGCCGGGCCCCTGGCCGGGTTCCAATTCCTCGAACTGCATGCCGCCGAGCTCGGCCCCGGCATCCACTTCGGGTTCATCATTATTGCTCATGCGTCACGCTCCGTTGCTTTCGGACGCCGGTTGGCGTGCAGCGAAATAGCCTCGAATGGCAGTCTCGATATGTTTTTCAAGCTCTTTGCGATCTCGTACCAGCCCGCCGTCAGCCCATTCCAGACGACAATCGCCGCGCTCGATATCCGGCTCTCTGAGGATAACGATCCGTCCCTCGAAACCGCGCTCATAGGCGATCTTGTCGATTCGCTCGCGCAACTTTTCGCTGTCGCGTTCGCACACTCGGATGACCACATGGGCGCACGGCGCAGCGGGCCGAGGCATTCAGAGATCAGCGCGACCACCTCTCCCAGCGGCTCGCGAGCCACCAGATGCGCCGCAAAGCGCCGGGCGATCAGAAACGAGAGACCGACGGAATCCTTCTCGATCCTGTCCAGTTCCCCATCGATCTTGAGAAGCAGCTCCGCGGCGTTTGCCACAAGCTTCTCCGTCTCCTTCGCCAGAACATGCGCGCCGTCTTCGGCGATCTTCGATTCCGCCTCCGACTTGCCGCGCTCATAGCCCTTCTTCTCCGCCGCCTTGACGAGCTGGTCGACCTCAAACTGGGGGACGGTCAGCTCCACATACACCTCCTCTTCCACGGGCTCGGGCTCCGCGGGGGCCGCGAAACCGCGATCAAAAAGGAAACGAGCCGGATTACCCATTACTGCTCAACTAGTAGACGAGTTCGTCGTCGCCCTTGTTCTTGGTGATCATGATTTCGCCGCGCGCAGCCAGATCCTTGGCCACGTTGACCATCTCCGACTGAACCTCGTCGACGTCGCGCAACCTGACGGGACCGAGCGCTTCCATGTCGTCGCGCAGCATCTTGGCAGCGCACGCCGTCATGTCGCCGAAGAAGAACTCGCGCACCATCTCGTTGGTGCCCTTTAGAGCAATGGCCAGCTTGTCCTTCTCCACGTTGCGCAACAGCGTCTAGGCACTCGCCACATCCAGTTTGCCCAGATCGTCGAAGATTAACATCAAGGTCTTGATGCGTTCGGCGGATTCGCGGTTTTCCTCTTCCAGCGCCCCGAGGGAACGCGCCTCGGTCTGCCGGTCGAAATTGTTGAAGATGTCAGCCATCAGTTCGTGAGAATCGCGCCGACTGGTGTGCGAGAGGTTCGACATAAACTCCACCCGCAGCGTCTGCTCCACCTTCTCCAGAACATCCTTCTGCACCGCCTCCATGCGCAGCATCCGGTTGACCACCTCCAGCGCGAATTCATCCGGCAGGATGGAGAGAACGCGCGCGGCGTGGTCGGAGCGGATCTTCGACATCACCACGGCCACGGTCTGCGGATATTCGTTCTTCAGATAGTTCGCGAGAACGTTCTCCTGCACGTTGGAGAGCTTCTCCCACATATTGCGACCGGGCCGGCCCGCGGATTTCCTCCATGATGAGGGAGACCCGGTCATCGGGCAGGAAGGTCGAAAGCAGTCGCTCGGTCGCATCGACATTACCGATCAAAGCACCCATCGACGTGAGCTTGTGAACGAATTCGCCGAGGAGCTGCTCCAGCATTAGCGGCGTGATCGGCCCGAGCTTCGACATGGCGGCGGGGATCTGGCGCACCTCTATCTCGTCAAGACGCTCCCAGATATGGCGTCCGTGCTCTTCGCCAAGCGCAAGCAGCAATACCGCCGCGCACTCGGCACCACCCAGTGACCGCTCATTCTGGTCGTCGACGACCTTGAGTTCTGTCCCTGCCACTATTTATGCGGCCTCGTTCAGCTAGCCGCGAACAATCAAAACGGCTTCATTGGGATATTCGTCTACGATCTCGCCGATCTTCTCCACCGACTTGACGTGATCCTGGCCTGCCTTCTGGGCATCAAGCAGCCACTGTAACCCGTGCTCCTCGTCGCCTTTCGCGCCACCGGGACGAGGGTTCCTTCCGCGCCGGTCATCATCTGCTGCTCGCCGTCCTCAAGCGCATCCGGCTCCTTCTCCTCTTCGGCAACGACCTTGCGCACCAGCGGACGGACCACGAAGAACAGCAGAAGGATCGAGATAACTACGATCACCCCCAGCTCCACCATGTAGAGGATGTCGTCCTTGGTGAAGTCGAACAGACCGACTTCACTCTCGGGAAGATCCGCCACCGGACCCTGGGCAAAGCGCAGATTGACAACCTCGACGTTGTCGCCGCGCTGCTCGTCGAACCCGACGGCGGAGCGTACAAGCGCAGCGATCCGGTCCAATTCTTCCTGCGGACGCTCGGAATAGATCAGTTCGCCGCTGTCGTTCGTCTGATAGACGCCGTCGACGAGAACTGCGACCGACAGGCGCTTGACCTGACCGCCCCGGCCTCTTCCACCGTGGTTCGCGTGGAGTGCTAAATCTCGTAGTTGACGGTTTCATCGGTCGAATTGGACGCCTCGCGATCGCCGCCGCCGTTCTGATTGGCGTCCGCATTGGGCAACTGATTTCCGGCCGTCACCCCACCTTCCTGCGAGGTGCTGGTGGAATTCTCCTCCCGCGTCTGGGTGGAGCGAACGACCTGCCCTTCCGGATCATAGGTCTCCGACGTCTCCGTCGTACGGTTGAAGTCGATATCGACGGCCACCCGTATACGCGCCCGTCCGGGATCGACGATGGAGGAAACGATCTCCTCCACCTGCTTGCGAAGCCAGGCTTCCGACTCGTTGGCGCGCTGCTGAAGTGAAGAGGACACCATCCCCTCCAGGTCCGGCTCCACACCGCTGGCCAGAAGCGTTCCACGCTCATCGACGATCGAGACGCGCTCCGGCGACAGCCCCTCCACCGCGAAGGCGACCAGATGCTGGATCGCGCGGATTTGACCGTTGTCCAGCGCCCCGCGCACCTTCAGCGCGATGGAAGCGGAAGGGTCCTCGCGATCCCGCTGAAAGAGCTCGCGCTTGGGCAGAACCAGATGCACCCTAGCACTGACGATGCGGGTAATCGACTGGATCGTGCGCGCCAACTCGCTTTCAAGCGCGCGAAGCTGGTTGATGTTCTGGACGAAGCTCGTGCTCCCCAGCGTATCGGTGCGATCAAAGATCTCGTATCCGATGGAGCCACCGGTGGGCAGGCCCTGTTCCGCCAGCGACATGCGCATGCGCAAAACCCGCTCCTGGGGGATGAGGATCACAGCCCCCTCGTTGCGGGTCTCGTACTCGATACCCATGCTCTCGAGCTGGCGAATGATGGCAGACGAATCGTCGAAGCTCAGATCCGTGTAGAGCGGCGCCATGGCCAGCGTCGTCACGCGCATCATTATGACCGCGAACATCCCGATCAGGATCGCCGCAACGGCACCCATCGCGGCCAACCGGCCGGCGCCCAAGGTACGCAAGAATTCGAGCATGCCATTCACGAGCTGCAACCCACTGGACTGTCTTCACATAATTAAGCGAGCCGTCTGGAAGTATGAGGATTGAGGATGTGCGGATTCCTTCCAGACGACCCGCTAGGCAAAAATTTCCCCCGTCATGTTAAACAAATCTTTAACAAAATGTTTCTGAGTAATTAATGGTCGTGGAAAGCTGCGGGGTCCCGGCCTATCGCTGCCGTTGCGACACGGCAAAAAACGCCGATCCCGTTAACGAACTCCGTGCCATACCGGACGCATTCGCACGGATGGATTTATTTGCAATCAATGCCATTGGCATTTTTTTGATTCCGAAAACAAAAACGGACCGGCATGGTGACTGGCTCGCATCAATTGCGTTGGACGATCGCCAGGCGACCGTTATGTCCCTTAAGCATTTTCCGTCCGGGCGAAACCGCCCGAACGATACGAAATTACTCCAGATTCAATATCTTGAGCAACTTCCTGTCAATCGGATCGATTCAATCCGATCGGAATCTGCTCTTGAGGAGAAGCGATTTGGCTGCCTTCGCAGTAAACGCGCGCCCTGTTAGGGACGATATTGCTGTACCCGTGTCGCACGCAGGCCCGCGAGCCCGTGCTTGTCGATGGAACTCTGCCAAGAGAGAAATTCCTCGACAGTCAGGGTATAGCGCTGACAGGCCTCATCCAGCGACAATAGGCCACCGCGTACCGCAGCCACGACTTCCGCCTTGCGGCGGATGACCCAGCGCTTTGTATTGGTCGGCGGCAGATCGGCAACCGTCAACGGACTGCCGTCGGGCCCGATGACGTATTTGACCCGAGAACGCACTTGTTCGGTCATCGTACTCTCACACTAAACGTGACCTGTGAAGCTTCACCCCCGGTCGTCACCGACCGATTTTCTGGACTATGCTTCAACGAATATTGCCAGGCGGCTTTCGATTCCTTCAACATCGCAAATTCAACGAAAATCGCCCCAGACACCAAAAGACGATACCGGCGCGGCTTTAAAATTTACCTAAGCCATTAGCAACAATTCGGTAAGAGTTAGCACTATCGCTTTCTCCGAATATGCTAGCCCTGGCGCGAGAAGCGAAACCCTGCGAAAAAGGGCGGATTTTTGCCGTATTTCGAAGACGTGAGAAAAATTGCATTCCGGGATTCTCACGAGGCATCACAGGATGCAAAGCCTCGAGCGGGCGCCTCGCACGCACCTCAAGTTGCGATTTCGAAAAGGAATCGCGCAACGGGAAATGCCGCCGGAAAGCAATGGGTCAGCGATTCTGGGAGCCCCGGCAGGAGATAGGCCGGTATGGGACGTCGGCCCGCCGTTCCAGATGTCCGATTCCCCGCAGCCGCGCCCGAGGCTGACGGCGTGGGTGGGACTACTTCTCGACGTCAGAAGACTCGCCGACGTCGAAAGACTCTCCGGCAAGGATCCGGCACGAGTGCGATCAACGTCGCCGTGCGCCGGATATCTTTGGCATATGGCCTGAAGAGCCTTCATCTCTGCACGATGCGGTTCAAAGGTTCAAAGAGACCGAGGTGACCGAGGTGACGGAAGAGAGAGGAATCGAGACGTCTCCCATCTTGAGCACCGGATCGCTGCTGCTGAAATCGACCCCATCGACGACGCCGACGACTTCGGTGGTCACGCTCACGTTCTTGCCCTGGTTGTCCTGAGAGAAAAACGAGATCGTGTAGGCGCCGTCAGAGGCCGTGGAACCAGAATCGGTCCGCCCATCCCAGACATAAGCCCCGCTGCCCTTGAGCAGATCCACATCGTCGTCCATGTAGACGATCGCGCCGCTTGAATTCTGGATTGTGATCTCGGCCCCGTCCGCAGCGGCCGAGGTATTGAATTTCCAGGTCGCATAACCGTCGTTCAATACACTCTCGTTGCCGTCGGCCGTCACCGTTTGACCGAGATAGCTGACGAGATTGGTCGCATTGGACGCGCTGACCTTTTCGATCAGCGTTGCCATCGAACTGTTCATCTGGATCTGCTGCTTGACGGAAGAATATTGGACGAGCTGATTTGTGAACTCCTCTGCCTTCAGCGGATCGAGCGGATCCTGAACCTTGAGCTGCGTCGTCAGCAGCGACAAAAGCATCTCGTAGTTGGCCGACAAGGCAGTGGAGCTTGTCGAAGCCACAGCGGCCTCGCTTGAGGACGACGTGCCAGAAACACTGTCAACCATAACTCTGTCCCCTGTACTCACACACCCGGTACGAGAACCGGCAAAGACTAGATTCTGATATCCACGCCGCTGGCACCCTGCCAGCTATAGGTAGCCAGCTGTTCGGATACCTGCGACTGTTCAGTCATTTCCCTACTCACCCCAGCGTCGGTTTGCGTTCCGGACGTCGACGCGTTGCCATTCTGGCCGCCGTCATTGCCCGCAAACCGTTGTCCCTGACCATTCAGAGAGAATTGAAGTTCGTCATCGCCATTGGTCTTCAGACCGGCATTTTCCAGAGCCCGTTCCATGCCGCACTGATCGCGCATGACCATGTCGAGCGTATCGCGCCGTTCCACGACCAGATGCGCCTGGACCTTGCCGTCGTCATTGATCTTCAGGTGGACGTCGACGCGCGCCAGCTCCGGTGGATCGAGACGAACCTCGAAGCTCGTAACCCCGCGCTGAACATTTCGCGCGATCTCGGAGGCGACCATCGCTGTCGGCAGGGCAGCCGTCGTTCCCTGCCCGGTCTGCGCTGCCTGCGTGGCCAGATCTCCCGCAGCCCGCACCGACGACGCAATCGCCCCATCTATAGAAGAGCCGAACAAGGACGAGATATCCCGAAGTATCAGTCCCCCCATCGAGGGATTTCTGCGTGGCGACAGCAGCGGCAGCGGCCGTCGCAGTACCAGCTTGCTGCGTCGCCGAACTTGCCTTCCGGCCGGTTCGCTCCGCTGCCGTGAATTTGGCTGTTTGGCCCGCATCCCCGTCAACATCCACGCCGTCGCCCTCAGCGGACGTGTCGCTTGCAGACGAGAAGTTGACGAGCCTCGGATCCCCGTCCTCTCCATCCTGAGCCACACCCGAAGCGGCTTTGGCCGCCGCCGATTGCGCTGCGGCCGTATCAGTCGATCGGAACGCCTAAGCGGCCACGGGCTGCACCTTTACCTTGTCATCGGCAGAAACATCTACCTTGTCATCGGCAGAAACATCGCCACCGTCGGGATCAACGCTTTGAGACTCCGCGCTCGCAGCAGCCGGTTTCGGCTTGGCGGCGGCAGCCGCAGCAGCTTCATCGCCAACCGTTTCGGTATTGGTCGCAGATGCATTGACCGCCGCCGTATTGGCAGCCGTTGCCGTCTTGGCAGTCGATTGCGCAGAACTGTCCGCGGCCTTCGTCGACGCCCTGTCGTCACCCGCACTCTTGGCCTGTGCCGAAGAGGTGGCAGGATCAGCCCGCGGCATCGTCATCGATGCGGGCTTCTTTGCATCCAGCGTTGACGTGCTGGGGGCGGTCGACTTCGCGGCGACCTCACCTTCGTCCGATCCGTCAGTTGCGGAGGGAGCCGTCTGCGCCTGACCGCTCACGGTTTCGCCGGCCACAATCGCCGCTTTCGCCGCATTGGCGACTTGCGGGTCGATCACCGGCTGCCCCGATGCCCCGATGCCCCGACGCCCGTTCCATCGCCGGCTCCGGTCGAGGTCCCGGCCGTTCCGGCCTTGGAGGACTGGGCACCTTGAGGAAGGACGATCGGAATATCCAGGTCGCCCTCAACATCCGACGCAGCCCCGGCTCCCGCCGAAGCATCACCCATTGCGCCGCCGATCGGCGCGCCGTCCGTCCCGGCAGCAGCGCCGATCTGCACAACGCCCTCAGCCTCGCCTTTCACGGGAGGCGCGACCATTGGCGGAACGATACCGACACCGGGAATCAACCCGGCTGCGGCAGCATCCGTCGACGTATCGTCGCTCTGCTCACCGGAGCCTTCCAGCGCGACTTCGCCGTCGACCGTCGTTCCCTCACCGGTAACGGCGTCGACAAAACATTGTCCGGGCCCCTTGCATGGAGCCCATCCCAGCACCTGCCTGAATGACGACACCGATATCGGACTGAATAGAGCCGGTTGCATCACCGGTATTTCCGATGGTCGCGGACATCGTCCCGCTCGCGGAATTCACAGCGCTGACGCCGACCACCGCGCCGCCGCCACCCGCCTGCGTTCCATTCCCGTTCATGACAACCGAAAGCTGGGTCGCGAATTGCCCGGACGGCGCTCCCGTCTGGTTTGCACCAGGCGCACCGCCTTCAAAGCCTGCGGTAAAACCGCCCGAGGCCGGATCCATCGCAATCATAGACTCGAATGTCAGCACGGTGACCTCGCACACTCTGGCATTGCCCGCCCCCATCGGCGGACAGAAAAACCCGCCCCTGTCTAGCAAGCGCGAGGCCAACCCAAAGAATGGCGGAAAATTGCGAAAATCAGCGACCGGCTCCCCCGGCAGATTGGGCCGAAAACTTGGGAAATCTTTTCCACGCGGCAAAGCTTGCCGGGTGCATAAGGTCTGAATTGGCGAGCGGAGTGTCATTCGATATAGTGCGCCCGAGCCAAGCCGCCCCATTGAGAACGCGTTTTCCGTTCCTAAATGGGCGATAGATGTGCGAAAATATACGCACCAAGGTTTAAGCGACCGCCAGCGAGAGCCTGCCAGCCTGTCGCGCCGTCACACGGCCGCTCTCGCTTTGCCGGCCAATAACTCGGAGTGGCCACGGATGCTAAACAGCCTGGATCTTCCCGGCCGAACGGAGGATACGCGTGTCGTCGCCGCCATGTCCGGCGGGGTCGACTCCTCTGTTGTCGCGGGTCTTTTGAAGCGCCAGGGATATGACGTCATCGGCGTAACGCTGCAGCTCTACGATCACGGAGAGGCGATCCATCGCAAGGGCGCCTGTTGCGCGGGACAGGACATTCAGGATGCCCGCCGGGTTGCCGAGACGCTCGGGATTCCGCATTACGTACTCGATTACGAACAGCGGTTCCGCGAAGCGGTGATCGATCCCTTCGCCGCCAGCTACATCGCCGGGGAAACGCCGATCCCGTGCGTCGCCTGCAATCAAACGGTCAAGTTCCACGACCTGCTCGACACCGCGCGCGAACTGGGAGCCGGTGCGCTTGCGACCGGTCATTATGTGCGCACGAGCCTTGTCAACGGACGGCGCGCAATGTTCCGTCCCGTCGACCTGGAACGCGACCAGAGCTATTTCCTTTTCGCAACAACGCCCGAGCAGCTCGACTTCCTGCGCTTTCCACTGGGCGGCCTGACCAAGCCCGAGACCCGCGAGCTTGCCCGCGAACTCGATCTCGAGATCGCCGACAAGCAGGACAACCAGGACATCTGCTTCGTCCCCACCGGCCGTTATTCGGACCTGATCAACCGGCTGAAGCCGGGGGCTGCCGAGAAGGGCGAAATCGTCCACGTGGACGGACGCGTGCTCGGCCACCACGAAGGCATCATCAACTACACAATCGGCCAGCGCCGTGGCATCGGCATTGCAGCGGGCGAACCGCTCTATGTCATCCATCTCGATGCCGATCGCAGCCGGGTCGTCGTCGGCCCGCGCGATGCCCTGATGACCCATCGCGTGCACCTGCGCGAGGTCAACTGGCTCGGCGACGTGTCGCTGGACGATCTGCCGGAAGACGGATTGGAGATCTACGCCAAGGTGCGCTCCACGCGTCCCCCGCGGCCCGCGCATCTGCTGCGTGACGGTGACGACGTCGTCGTTGAGCTGGATGGCGGAGAACACGGCATCGCCCCGGGTCAGGCGTGCGTCTTCTATGACAATGACGGCGACACGGCGCGCGTCTTCGGCGGCGGCTGGATTGACCGGACCGAACGCGCCCGCGACGCCGAGCGCGCCCTTGCCGCCCTCAACGAAACACCTGCCGCGACCGCACACGGATGATGAGAAGCGAAACACTTCCCGACCGCCTGCGCAAACTGCGCGACCGCATGAAACGCCCTTTCGACGCCGACAAGGGCGGACTGGACGATGCGGCCGTGCGCGCCGCCTATGCCCGCTGGGCGCCGATCTACGACATGGTCTTCCGCGCGCTCCTTTATTGGGGACGGCGTGTCGGCGTGAAGCGCGTTAACGAGTTTTCGGGAAGTGTGCTTGAGGCCGGTGTCGGCACGGGTATGGCCCTGCCCTACTACCACAAGGACCTGAAAGTGACCGGCATCGACCTTTCCGAAGAGATGCTGGCAAAGGCGGAGCAGCGTGTCCGCGGCGGCCGTCTCAACAATGTCGACGGATTGCTCGCGATGGACGCAGGCGCCCTGGCTTTTTCCGACGATCATTTCGACGTCGCCATCGCCATGTACGTGATCACCGTGGTGCCTGATCCCGTGAAGGTGATGAAGAATCTGGAGCGCGTCACCAAGCCGGGCGGGCACGTGATCCTGGTCAACCACTTCTCCGCCAGCGAAGGCCTGCGCGCCCATGCCGAACAATGGCTGGCGCGGTACGCAAGCTGGGTCGGCTGGAACCCGGTCTTCGCCAAATCGCGCGTTCTCGGACACACGAACCTCATTCTGGAAGAGGATCAGTCCGTCCCGCCATTCGGCCTCTTCACCATGCTGACATTCCGCAAGCCCGAAGCCTGAGCGCTCCGAACGCCGAACTCAAGAGACGTTGGCGAAGGAACGCAATGCAATCCCCTCGGCCCGGCTCTGCTCGTATGGCATGAAGCAGGATTCAGATAACGAAAGCAGGCTTTTCGTGAACAAGTTCCGCCAGGCACGTCGCAACGCTTGACAGGCAAATGGCGACTCCCCTATATGCCCCCCACACTGCCGGTTCACCCGGTAGCCACAAGGCGCCTGCACCCTCCGGGTGTCATGATCGCGCATTGGATGGCGGAGTAGCTCAGCTGGTTAGAGCAGCGGAATCATAATCCGCGTGTCGGGGGTTCAAGTCCCTCCTCCGCTACCAACTTCTTTCCCCCAAAAGACAAATCGATTTGCACGTAAGCGCGGCGACCTTATGGCTCGATACGAGTGGCCGGGTAGCATTCAATAGTTGAATTGGTGTTTCATCCCGCCCCGTTTTTCAAGCCGCCGCAGTCATTTGCGACAGGGACAGCCACCACAGCGCCCGGATTATCAAGACGGCGACGACCAGGCAGGCAATGGTGCGCACCATATTGAAGAACGTCCAGCGCGGCACATAGGTGGTCCGCCAATAGGCGAGCGTGCCATCGGAGGAAAGATCCATGCCCGCCAACGCTTGTTCATCGGCACATTGAAGGCCGCTGTGACCAAGAAGCATCCCACCAGATAGACACCGGCAGCCCACAGCATCAACGTTCCGGCGGGGCCCTCGATACTGAACAAGGCATAACCGAAAATGATCACCGACAGGCTCGTCATTCCCAGAAACAAGGACATGAAGGCCCAACGAAAAACCTCGCGGTTGATGACCTGCATGGCCTCCACCCCGCCGACGCCTCTTGTCCACGACATGGACCGCATGACGAAATCGGAAAAGGTCAGAAAGGCGCCGCCGACAATCGCATAGGCGAGGACGGCGAACTGCATCAGCACAAACATGAATGGCAACATCTCGCCCTCCTTTCGAAATATCGAGCGAGGCGAAAGAGGCTCCCCTTCCGCCCCGCGATTGTCGGGTTCAGGCAGCCTCGGCCCACGCACCGGAGGCGGCGATCCGTTTTGCGAAATCCGAGAAATCGCACGGCATCCGCCCTAGCGCCCGCTGAACCCCATCGCCCAGATGTGCATTGCGACCGTCCAGCGTTTCGCGCGCGATGGCGGTCACGAGATCGGCGAACTCCGCCCCGCCCGATGCCGCGATACCGGCATAAAACTCCTCGAACGAAATCGGCACGTGCCGGATCTCCCGTCCTATCGCTGCGGAAAGGTCCGCCGCCATTTCGGCAAATGTCATCAGCCGGGGGCCCGTCACCTCGTAAAGCTCGCCCTTGTGACGCGCGTCGGTCAGAGCAGCCACCGCCACGTCGGCGATATCCTCGATATCGATGATCGGTTCGGCGATATCGCCGCCCGGCATCGGCAGCAGGCCGGCAAGCACGGGCGCGCGGAATTCGCCTTCACTGAAGTTCTGGGCAAACCATGCCGCGCGGACGATGGTGAAATCCACGCCCGACGCGCGCACGACCTCTTCGCCCAGTCGTGCGTGATGTTCGCCACGCCCGGAGAGCAGGACGAGATGCGAGACACCGGCAGCCCTCGCCGTTTCGCATAAGGATTCCAGCTTCTCCACCGCGCCGGGAACGGTGAGGTCGGAGTAGTAGGTCACATAGGCGGCGCTCACCCCTTCCATCACCCCGGCTCAGGTCTGCGGAGCCTCCCAGTCGAAGGGCGTTGACGAGTTGCGCGAACCACTGCGAACAGGAAGCCCCAGCGCCTCAAGCCGGGCGCAGACGCGCGAACCGGTCTTGCCCGTGGCTCCGATGACGAGAATTGGTTTGGTCTGCATGAAAAGTCCTCCTTGGCTTGCGGGAATGCGAAGGAGGGATAGAGCACACGCACGGGCACGGTCTTGACCGGCCTCGCCACGGTTTTGACATTCGTTGCCAATTGTCCGCCTCACATAGCGGCATGGTCCCTGCGGTAGCTTGCCGGTGTTTTCCCGACCCAGCGCTTGAAAGCGCGCGTGAAGGAGCTTTGCTCCGAAAACCCGGTCAGAAATGCGGTCTCCGCCAAGGTGTAATTCTGATCGCGCAGGTGCCCTGCGGCCAGTTCCCGGCGCGTCTCTTCCGTCAGCCCCTGAAAACTCATGCCCTGTTCGGAACAGGCGACGGTGAAACGACCACCCGCTCAAGCCCAGTCCGCGGGCGATATCGACCATTTTCGGCACGCCCTCGCTCAAGCCTTGCGCGATCGCGTCCTTGGCGCGCCCGACCAGCGTTTCCTCAAGCGTGATTTCCGACAGTTCCGCATCCAGATGCGACGTCAGATAACGCGAGATGCCCTCATCCCCGAGGATGTTCGCGCGCGCCAGCGCCTCGCTGGAAATCAGCAAGGCATCAAGCTCCGCATCGAAGCGCACAGGACACCCGAACCATGCTTCGTGCGCATCGGTTCTCTTCGGTGCGGGATGCTGGATCAGCACTTCCAACGGCGAGAAGGGAGCGGAACTGACCTGCCGGACCAACGAGACAGCGCTTTGCCAGCGTCGTCTCGTTCGACAATCGCAAGCCGAAGCGTCGCGGTCCGGAGCGGTGCAGGATGAACAGCGCACCGTGAGGGTCGGGTCGAAGCTCGTAGGAAACCACGCTGGTCCACAGCCGGGCATAGCGTTCCACCCGCGAGAACGAGCCGCGCAGGTTCGGCGCAGCCTTCCACGCCAGCCCCAGCGCACCATAGTCGTCGCAGCGCATGGAAGCCCCGCCGCGAACCGGGAGGTCCGTCACGTCGATCCGCTCAGCGATGCTCTCCAGCAGATCGTAATAGGATGTTTCGGGGATCATGACCTTGGGATCCCCCTCCGGATCGAGCCCGGCGGCTCTGAGCAAGGCGGCCCCGTCCACGGCATCACCCGACGCCGCAATCATCTTCCGGGCAAAAAGCGACGTCACATAGGCCATGTGGGAACCCGGCAAAACATCCGTAGCGGCAACTCGAAGAGCTTTTTGAAATACCGCACCCTCGGCGTTCCATCAAACAGTCTATCTGCCCCTTATGTGACGATATTACAGAGGGAAACCAGCTTACTGCCGTCCCTTCTTCAGATGACCGGCCCGTATGGAGTTCAGACGCGGGCTCGCGAAATCGATGAAGGCGCGCAATCTCTGCGGGGCGAGATCTCCGCCCCCGTAGACGATATGCACCGGCCACCACCGTGCGCTCAGCCTCCCCCCTTCAGTTTTCCGGTAGAATCATAATCCGCGTGTCGGGGGGCAAGTCCCTCCTCCGCTATCAACACCCTTCCCGATCTCGCAGCTAGCCAGTCACAGTGATTCAAGTTGAAAAACTTTACTATCCGGCGATCCAAGCGCAGGGCTAACCGCAGTTGGACCGCAACAAGCGGGATATATAGTGAATATTGACAATCAAGACTGGACATTTAACGCATCCCAACCAAAGATAGCTTCACACTAATTATTTGAGAGCCTCTTATGTTCGATTTGCTCCTTTGCAGAACCGCGTGGCTAGAGTCATACACAAATTTCGACGAGGCACCTACTGGAGGGCACTCATACATCAACGAGAACGAAGGCCCCGCTCACGAGTCTTTAAATTTCAAGTCCGATAACAAAACTGGCTACTACTATGCCTACCTTCCTCACAATGCGCGCTTTAAAGACGGCGTGGGGAATGCCTCCATTCACTTAGAAAAAAGTGGAGCGACTCGGAGAGATGAATACATTGATGGCATCACAGTAGTAATTGTTGCCCCCCACCCAATTTTAAACAGGCTGATCGTTATTGGCATCTACCACGACGTCAGAGTATACCACAAGCCTCAGCCTCGACCGGACAATCCAGGCATTCGATATTACATAACTAGCGCGAATATAATTTCCATACCTTCAGAAAATCGGTACTTTCAATTTCCGAAGAAAAGGGAAGGCTGGTTTCCAAGACCGGCGGGCTTTGGACAAAACGCGTTATGGTATGGACTGTTTGGACCTGCCGAAGAACCGAAGCTAGAAAACTACCGACGAAGGCTGTTGCGTTACATAGCGTCTTTGTCCCACTCCCCCCTACGAACCCCAAAGCCTAAAAATGCAGATCCACTCAGCTTTGAGGAGCGTTTGCAGATAATCTCAACCAGAATTGAGCGCAGGTCAAATGTGCGAAAACTTATTGAAACAAATGGCTATTGCTG
>NZ_JASJAV010000012.1 GCF_030066895.1 Breoghania sp.
CCCCCCCCCCCCCCCCCCCCCCCCCCCCCCCCCCCGGAAGGCGCAGGATCATCCCGATCATCGGCGGAACGGTTACCGGAGAGCGGCTGTCGGGACGCATTCTGAACGGCGGGGCTGACTGACAGACGGTCTTTGCCGACGGGTCGGCCGAACTCGATGCGCGCTACATGATCGAGACCCATGACGGGGCGGTCATCGATATTCGCGACTTCGGCTATCGGCGCGGTCCGGCCGATGTGATCGCGCAGCTTGCGCGCGGCGAGGAGGTCGATCCCTCGCTCTATTACATGCGCACCACGCCGCAATTCGAGACCGGAGATCCGCGCTATGCCTGGCTCAATTATACGTTGGTGGTCGGCACGGGCGGGCGGCAGAAGGCGTCGGTGACGCTGACCTTTTACGAGGTTTTGTGAGGGAAGTGGGGCGCTTTCGGGAGACGTTTCGGGGAGCGCCCCGCGGATCTTCGCGAGCTTGGGGCTCAGCTCTTGGTCTTGATGCCGAGTACCGTATAGAGTGGGCACCAGCCTATCAAGGCGGTGACGAGCGGCACGACGCCGATCCAGCCCACCCATTTCCAGGCGATATCGGCCGAGCCGGCCAGCGCAAAGTCGATGAGCGTGATGTCCACGATGACGCGGTCCGCCGATCCCATATTCGCGGAAATTCCTGCCGTGCTTTCAAACTCCTCCTTAGCCGCACGCCAGAATACTGCGACGGCGGCTGTTTGCGGACGCTTTTTCTGCGTCGGAACATGTGGGTTAGATAGGGGATGCGGTTAGGTGGTGCTCCGCACCATATAGATGAATTCGAATTTTATAATATGAAATCGATACACCTGGAACAGGTTAAAACGTTCATTTTGAAGGAGATTACAATTCTTCTCGAATCCCGTTCGAATTTCCCTCGGCGATGATGAAATTTCTAGCAGGCGTCAAATCGCGCGAAACGCGACGTCGCCTGTGCCATTTCAGAAGCTTGTGCGGGGATAAATCGGAGCCCAATTCTTCCCCTACGTTTACCATTGCGCATAATTGTTACATGGAATAACAATATTGGGACGACGGGCGGGAGGAGCCGGATCCGTCGATATATGGACGCCAAGCAGGGAGGGCGACGTGTCCAGGGCATTTCAAGCCATTGCCGAGCCGGAATTCCGGCTCGATGCCTATCGCGCTGTCGATCTGGCCGTATCCGGAAAAGCTGACTGAGCGGCTCGATCATTGGGCCGAAATCGCACCCGATCGCACTTTCATCGTGATGCGCGACAAGGCGCAGGCCGGGGCGTGGCGCGAGGTGTCCTATGCCGAGACGCGCGCCGTGGTGCGGCGCATCGCGTAAGGGCTGATCAACCGTAATTTAAGTGCCGATCGGCCGGTCGCTATCCTGTCCGGCAACGATATCGAGCATGCGCTGCTCGGGCTCGCCTGCCTTTATGCCGGGGTGCCTTACGCGCCGATTTTTCCTTCCTATTCAACGTTTTCGACCGATCACGCGAGGCTGCGCCATATCATCAATCTGCTGACGCCGGGGCTCGTCTTCGCTGCCTATGGGACGCGGTTTGCCGGTGCGATCGAGGCCGTGGTGCCGCCGGATGCGGAGGTGGTCGTCACCGAAAATCCGCAGCGCGGTCGCGAGACTACGCTGTTCGCAGCACTCACCGAAACTTCCGAGAGTGCAGCCGTCGATGCCACGCATGCGGTGGTCGGACTCGATACGATCGCCAAGTTCCTGTTCACCTCCGGTTCCACCGGGTTGCCGAAAGGCGTCATCAACACCCAGCGCGTGCTCACCTCCAATCAGGTGATGCTGAATACGGTTCTGGCCTTTCTGAAGGGCGAGCCGCTCGTCATCGTCGACTGGCTGCCCTGGAACCACACCTTCGGCGGCAATCACAATGTGGGGCTGGTGCTGTTCAACGGCGGCACGGCTCTATATCGACGAAGGCAAGCCGATGCCCGGCGGCATCGAGGAAACAGTCCGCAACCTGCGCGAGATCTCGCCCCACGGTCTATTTCAACGTGCCGAAGGGCTACGAGGCGCTGGTGCCGTACCTGGAGGCGGAGCCGGATCTGAGGGAGAAATTCTTCGCCCGACTGAAGCTCAATTTTTTTGCCGGTGCCCGGCTTTCCGAGCCGGTGTGGAATGCGCTCGATGAAATCGCGATTGCTGCCGCGAGACGGGCAAGAAGATCGTCATGCTGACGGGGCTTGGAGCAACGGAAAGCGCGCCGTTTGCGCTGTCGTGCTCGCCGGAGACGACAGCGTCGGGCCGTGTCGGCATGCTTGTGCCGGGGCTGGAACTGAAGCTTGCCCCTGTTAACGGCAAGCTGGAGGCCCGGCTCAAGGGCCCCAACATCACGTCCGGCTACTGGCGCGATACCGTCAACACAACCAAGGCCTTCGATGAGGAAGGCTTCTACAGGCTGGGCGATGCGCTGAAATTCGTCGACCCGGCGCGCCCCGATCTGGGCTTCTTCTTCGATGGTCGCGTGGCGGAGGAATTCAAGCTGGCGATCGGCACGTGGGTCAGCGTGGGGCCGCTGCGAGCGAACTTTCTCAATCACTTTTCCCCTTATGCGCGCGACGTGGTGATCGCCGGGCTCAACCGGGATGGCGTGACCGCGATGGTCTTTCCCGATCTCGAGGCCTGTCGGCGTCTGGCGAGCGATCTGGGGCGCGATGCGAGCGCGGCGGATGTCCTGCGCCATCCGCATCTATGATCGGAATTCACATTCCTGCTGAAGGCCATGGTGGCAGAGGCGACGGGCTTGTCTAACCGGATCAAGCGACTGATGACCTGGAGGAGTCGCCGTTCATCGATGCGGGCGAGGTGACCGACAAGGGGTTCGATCAATCAGCGCGCTGTTCTGGCGACACGCACGGCGCTGGTGGAGGAGCTCTACGAGGAGCCATGCCCGGCGCATTTAATCGAGATCGGGTGAGGGGGGAGAGATCGGCGGTTTTCCGAATGTTGTCATCCCCGCGAAGGCGGGGATCCAGCATTCCAGAGACGGGTCAGTTGTGCACGATAACCGCTCCCTGTGGTTACTGGATTCCCGCCTGCGCGGGGATGATAATCGAGGGGAGGGCGAGGTCCCCTTCCCGAAGCGACATTCGAGTTAGGACGACCGGCACGGAAAGCCGGAGAGTTTGAGGAGATACCGATGGCCGCAGGCTTTTGTCCCACCTTTTCCGATGCCTGGCTGCTTGACGGGGCGCGCACGCCGTTTGTCGACTATAACGGCGCGCTGGGGCTGATCTCGCCGATCGATCTCGGCATCAAGGCGGGCCGGGCAGCTCTTAAGAAGAGCGGCATCGATTCGGCCGATAGTCGGCACGGTCGTTTGCGGCAATATGGCTCAGGCGAGCTATGACGTCTACATGCTGCCGCGCCATGTGGGGCTTTATTCCGGCGTGCCGCAGGACGTGCCCGCCCATCTGGTGCAGCGCGTGTGCGGTACCGGGATCGAGGTGGTGATGCAGGCCGCCGATACCGTCTCGCTGGGTCGGGCCAATGCCGCCTTGTGCGTGGGCGCGGAATCGATGAGTCGCAATCCGATTGCCGACTATACTCATTACGGCGGCTTCCGCATGGGTCAGGTGGAGTTCAAGGACTTCCTGTGGGAGGCGTTGCTCGATCCCTCCTGCTCCTGCACCATGGGAGATACGGCGGAAAATCTCACCAAGCGCTACCAGATCACCCGTGAGGAGGTGGATCGCTTCGCCGCGCGCTCGTTCAAGCGGGCGGTTGCTGCACGCGACGCCGGTTTCTTCGATGGCGAGATCGTCCCGGTGGCCTCGGAGCTCTTCGCGCTGGAAGGCTACAATGATCGCGGCATCAAGCTGCCGCGCAAGGTCGAGGCGGTGGAGGGCGACAGCCATGTCCGTCCTTCGCCGCTGGAGGTGTTGACCAAGATCCGTTTGGCCTTCGGGGGCGTGCAGACGGGCGGCAATTCGTCGGCCGTGGTCGACGGGGCCGCGGGCACGATCGTGTGTTCGGGCGATTATGCGAAGAAGGCCGGCAAGGTGTCGTTGGCGCGAATCGTCGCCGGGGTCTCGGTCGGCGTGCCGCCGGAGATCATGGACATCGGTCTGGCGCCCGCCATCTCGCGGCTGTCGGAACTTACCGGCGTGCCGATCTCCGAGATCGACCGGATCGAGATCAACGAGACCTTCGGTGCGCAGATTCTCGCTTGCATCCGGGAACTGGGGCTCGATGAGGACTGCGTCAACGTCAATGGCGGGGCGATTGCCATAGGCCATCCGCTGGGGGCGGCGGGCGTTCGCCTGTCGCTCACCGTGGCGCGCGAGCTGAAGCGCTACGGCGTGGCCTCGGCCTGCATCGGCGGCGGGCAGGGGATCGCGCTTCTGGTCGAGAACACGGCGGCGGTGAACTGATTGCCGCTTGCCCGAAGCGTGCCGCGCCCTGACACTGCGCATCCAACGTGGGAGGACACATTGCATGCGTATCGAGGGTGGGTGCCATTGCGGTGCAATTACCTTTGAAGTGGACGTGGATCCGGAGAAGGTCTACGTCTGCAACTGCACCGACTGTCAGGTCCTGAGCGGATCGCCCTACCGGATCGTCGTGCCGGCGGAGGTAGCGAAGGTGCGGCTTTCGGCTAAGCCGAAGATCTACATGAAAACTGCGCAGAGCGGGCGATCGCGGCAGCAGGCCTTCTGTGCCGATTGCGGCACGCCGATCTATTCGCGCGGTGTGGGCGAGGACGAGGGTCGGCTGGCTCTTCGCTGGGGCACCATCAGGCAGTGCGAGGAACTCAAACCCGTGCGTCGGGCCCGGTGTCGCTCCTCCCCGTCATGGATTGGCGAGGTGAACGATCTTCCCGCAAGCGAGACCGCGTGAGCGCGACGTGTCGCGAAGGATCTGACAGGGCCGGATACGAAAACGGGCGCCTTAGGCGTCTATTGTTTCTCATTCCATCGATGCCTTCGCGGCCTTAAGCGGTCTGCGGCATCGGGCGGATGAATTCCATCAACACCCGATAGGGCACCAGCAGCGTCAGGGACACGGTCATCTTGACCGAGAAGTCGCCGATCGCCCAGAAGATCCAGCGCGGGGCCTCAAGCAAGAAAAGGCCCAGGAGCGGCGCCTGACCGGCGGCGAAAGCGTCGCCATGGCCGAGGAAGGCGAAGGCCACGCCGAAAAACACCACCGTATCCAGGATCGAGCCGAGCAGGGAGGAGGTTAACGGCGCCTTCCACCAGCTCAAACGGCGCAGCCGGTCGAAAACGAAGATGTCCAGCATCTGCGCCACCAGGAAGGCGGACCCGGACGCCAGCGCAATGCGCGGATCCGACAGCGCCACCGACAGGATGACCGCCACGCAGAAACCGACGAACACGATCCGGCGCGCAGCCGAAGGCCTGAAACGGCGGTTGGTGAGATCGGTCACCAGGAAGGCGGCCGGATAGGTAAAGGCGCCCCAGGTCAGCAGATCAGCCAGGTCGTAGCTGCCGATCGTCACCTGGAAGGGATACTGGACTAGGATGTTGGAGGCGGCACGACAACGGCCATCGCTGCGACGTCGAGCGCCAGGAAGCGGGCCGAGAAAGGTTGTGTCGGGGACATGGGAGCCTACCTTCGTCAGAACACACAGATACAGTGGGCGCCCTGACAAGAAGGCGCCCGCCGTATCGCGAATCCTAGAATTCAAGCCGGAAATGTAAGCCGAGCAACGTCGCGTGATGCGCCGTCGGCATCCGGGCTCAGGCCGAGGCAGCCTGCTGCTTGCGCTTGATCTCGCGCTTTAGCTGAGCGGCCTTCAGCGACAGAGCTTCGGTCTTGGCCTTGCCCAGGAACGCGTCGAGACCGCCGCGATGCTCCACCGAACGCAGTGCGTGAGCGGAAATACGCAGGCTGAACGAACGACCGAGCGTGTCGCTGATGAGCGTGACGTTGCACAGGTTCGGCAAGAAGCGGCGACGCGACCTGTTGTTCGCGTGGCTGACATTGTTGCCGGTCAACACGCCCTTGCCGGTGAGTTCGCACCGTCGGGCCATGGGAACACCCTTTCTTAATTAACGCTCGAAGTCGCCTGCGCGACTCACAAACACCTCGTCGAGGCCGAAGAATGCAGCCGATGGTCCAGGCCCCGGAGTGGTCGCTCTCGTCCATAGTGGACGAGTGGAGTGAGTGGTAAAAGGCAGAGGTCCACCCCGCCGGGAACTCTCCTCAAGAGTAGTGAGGTCCCCCCGTGGCGTCAAGGCCGAATGAGCGAGAGAGGCGGATTCCGACATTCGGGCGTTTCTTCTCGTCTTGTTAAGGTTCCAGTTACCATGATGCGAAACAATCGTCCCTTCACGGATTGCGTCCCTGATGGCTCATGGGACTCGCCTTTGTGGTTAATGGCTATTCCGTAAATTTCGCGGAACGGGTACTCTGAACAGACGCCCCTTCCGTTCGGAGGTTTCGAGCGTGTTCAGGAAGTTCGGTCGGTTTCCTTTCCTCGGTGTTGCGAGCGCACTGCCGGGGCTTGTCTGCGTGCTCGGGCTCTGGATGGTGCTGGGAACGCCAGCCGATGTCGCGCCGCGCGGAACCCGGCTTGGCGCGATCTACGACATTTACTTTTCCGGTCTGAACCTTTGCCAAGGGGACGCTGTCGGTGGACCTCAATGGCAATGCCTACGATGCGCGGGTGGGCTTCCGCACGTCGGGCATCGTCAGGCTTTTCGTGGCCTTCAAATCGAATGCGGAGAGCAAAGGGCAGCTGAACGGCGCCCACGTGATTCCGACCAAATATTCCATGATCGCGGAGGAGGCGGAGGTATCCTCGCGGGTGTCCATGGACATGGGACGCGGGCGGGTGTGCGATTTCGCGGTGATCCCGCATCTGAAAAAGCGGCCCGATCGCATTCCCGTCACCCAGCCCCATCGTTCCGACGTGGTCGATCATCTGTCGGCGGCATTGATGCCGATGGCGCGCGGGCGGGGCGAGCTGTCGGCCGATGCCTGCGACCGGCGGATTCCGATCTTCGACGGTTGGCAGCGCTATGACGTGCAGCTCTCCTACCGGCGCATCGAGAACGTGTCCGGGCACGGCTATGACGGGCCGGTGGTGGTGTGCGGTGCGCGCTAGATCCCGGTCGCCGGGCATCGTCCGAACAAGCGTTCGGTTCAGTACATGGCCGCGAACAAGCATATCGAGATCTGGCTGGCGCCCGTTGCCGATACCACGTTGCTCGTGCCTTATCGCATTTCACTCAGGACCATGAGCGGCGATATCGTGGTGAGTGCGCGTCAGTTGACGATGCGCGAACGCGAACGCCAGCAGTCAGTGCGCTGAAGAATCGCAGGGACGGCCGCGCCCACACGTATGCCGCGTCCTTCCACGCCTTTGTTTCACGCGACGTTACGGAACTTGAATCCCGTTCTTAATCGTTTCACGCACTTGCCTTACCTGGTCGCTTGACAGATATGGATAGTGCGGCCAGTGTTGCGCCGCGTTGAGGTGCCTGCCCTCGATCGCATATGTCGGCCGAAGACGGGCATCGGCATGTGCCGCAAAGTGCTGACCTTCCACGAGCGGAAAATGTGATGCGTAGCTATCTGGAATTCGAAAAACCGGTCGCCGATCTCGAAGGTAAGGTCCAGGAGTTACGCACGATGAGCGGAAATGACGCCGCCGTCGATGTGGATGAAGAAATTTCCCATCTTGAGTCGAAGGCCAACCAGGCACTCAAGGACATCTACGCCAAGCTGACCCCCTGGCAGAAGGCATTGGTCGCGCGTCATCCCGACAGGTCGCATGCCGCGGACTACATTGACCATCTGATCGAGGACTTCACGCCGCTGGCGGGTGATCGCAAGTATGCCGAGGATGCGGCGGTAGTGACCGGCATCGGCCGGTTCCGCGGGCGGCGGGTGGCCATCATCGGTCAGGAAAAGGGCCACGACACGCAGTCGCGGCTGAAGCACAATTTCGGCATGGCGCGGCCGGAAGGCTACCGCAAGGCGGTGCGCATCATGGAAATGGCCGACCGGTTCGGCCTGTCCGTCATCTCCTTCGTCGATACTGCCGGCGCCTATCCCGGCATCGGCGCGGAGGAACGCGGCCAGGCGGAGGCGATCGCGCGTTCCACCGAGGCATGCTTGAAGCTCGGCGTTCCCAATGCGGCGCTGATCATCGGTGAGGGCGGCTCGGGCGGAGCCATCGCCATCGCCACGGCCAACCGCGTCATCATGATGGAACATTCCATCTACTCGGTGATCTCGCCGGAAGGGGCGGCCTCGATCCTGTGGCGCGACAGCGCGCGGGCTCAGGATGCTGCGGCCAACATGAAGATCACCGCCCAGGACCTCAGCAAGCTGGGCGTCATCGACGAGATCGTGCCCGAGCCCATGGGCGGCGCCCATCGCGACCCGGAAAAGGCGATCGGCAGTGCGGGCGATGCGCTTGAGCGCGCGCTTGGCGCATTCGACGGCCAGTCGGCCGATGCGGTCCGCCGCCAGCGTCACGAAAAGTTCCTGGTTATCGGCCGGAACCTCTGAACCGTCATCATATCGCCGGATTCAAATTCGATTGAGCTTGCATGGCGGGTTGTGCCTTGCGGGACGGGAGCGCGTGCGTCTACGTTTCCGGTGCCGCTGGGATGCCGCAAGGCGAGGAGAAGGGCCGTTTTATCCGGGATTTCCGTCGGTTGCGGAAAGTCGGATATGGCGTCGTCGACGGGAGCGGACTAATTTTCCCGGGCCTGTAAACCTTTGCGAAAGGTTAACGGAATACATTTTACCTGTTCCCGCAGTGCCGCCGCAGCGATGAACGCGCGGCGCGACGGCCTGCCTGAGGCAGGACGTGGGTGCCGGAATTGGGGACCGGCAGACGAGCGGTGAACGGTCAGCATGGACGGGGCCTGCAGCCTGAAGAGCGCGGGCGTCGGCGAGTATTGAGGTGGACACATGTCTGCTTGTGACGGGTTTCGCAAGGCTGGCGCACAGGGTCTGCACCGCGCGCGGAATCACGATCTGAATCGCGCCTTGAGCGGGCATGCGCATTTCGCCATCTGCCGGTTTCGCGACCGGATCAGATCGGTTGCGCGCTGGGGCCTGATCGCGGCAGGGCTTGTGGCGCTGGCGGGCTGCCAGGCGGATGAACTCGGCTACGGCGCCAAGGCGGAACGCCCTCTTTCCCATGCGATCAAGGCCGAGATGCAGGCCAAGAACATGAAGGCGTCCGGCCCGATATTGGTTCGCCTTTTCAAGGAAGAATCGAAACTGGAAGTGTGGAAGCAAACCAAGACCGGCCGCTACGCGCTGTTGAAGGGCTACGATATCTGCAAGTGGTCGGGAAAGCTCGGCCCAAAGAAGAAGGAAGGCGACCGTCAGGCGCCGGAGGGCTTCTATACGATCCGCCCGGCGCAGATGAACCCGAATTCCTCCTATCACCTGTCCTTCAACACCGGCTTTCCCAATGCCTATGACCGTTCGCTCGGGCGCACCGGCTCCAATCTGATGGTGCACGGGGCGTGTTCGTCGCGCGGCTGCTACGCCATGACCGACGAACAGATCCAGGAGATCTATTCGCTGGCGCGCGAGGCGTTTCGCGGCGGTCAGCGGGACTTTCAGCTCGAGGCCTTTCCCTTCCGCATGACGGCGGAGAACATGGCCAAGCACGCCAACGACGAGAACATGCCCTTCTGGCGCGTGCTGAAGCGCGGATACGACCACTTCGCGATCACCCATATTCCGCCCAAGGTCGACGTGTGTGACCGGCGTTATGTGTTCGATGCCCAGCCGGAGGAAAGCGACGCCCGTTTCGATGCCACCCGTGCCTGCCCGGCCTATGAGGTGCCGGAGCCGCTGCGCGTGGCGGTGGCGGCCAAGGAAAAGGCCGACGACCAGAAGATGGCGGAAATCGTTGCCCAGCTTGCGGCGCGGCGCGGGCGCGAGGAAGAGTGGAAGGACGGCGACACGTCGATCGCCAAGTTGTTCGGTCCGGGTAACGAGGCCGGTGAGGAAGCGCGCGGAGAAAAGGTCGATACGACCGGGTCCGTGCTTTCCTACGCGACGCCCGACGGCACACCCGCACCGGGCGCCCCGGTGCCTGCGGGCAATCCGCAGCGGGTGAGCAGTTCCAAGGCTGATGAGGGCAGCGGGTTCTTCTCCAATCTCTTCATGGGCAAGGATCGTGCGGCATCTCCTGTGGCGCCTGCTTCCGAGCGCCCCGAGGGGGCTCAGATGCCGAAGGCCGCGGTCGGGCCCGGTGCAGGACAACGAAGCGGTCGCGCAAGCGAATGCCGACGCCACTCCGACGGCCCTTGCCCAAGAAAGCGGAGACCGGCGAGGAGACGAAGGACAGTGCCGAGGAAGGCACCGGCTCCAAGGTCTCCAAAATGGTTTCGCGCTGGTTCAGCTTCGGCAAATCCGCCGATTGAGGTGGTGCGCGTTGTTCTGATTTTTTTTGAGGATTTCTTGCGTTCGGGGCGTGGTGTGGGGCCTTTGGGGCCCGGCTGCGAGCGGCTTGGTATCGGTTTTGGTGGGGCCCATCCCCGCGACTTTTCGCATTCTGTTGCTTGAGGGCATGTCCCCGAGCTCCACGCCGCCACGATCCCCCATTCCTGCCCTCAACCCACGAATTTCCCTCTCATACACTTTCTCAGTTGCAAACGATTTGCATTTGCAATTTAATGTCATTGCCATAATGTAAAGTGATTCTAATTTGCATGAATTGGCCCCCGATTTCCCGCGGCGGGCGAGATCGGAGGATGAATGATCGAGTTGTCAGACCCGAAGCGATGGAGTGCTGTGTTGGGCATTGCTGTCGGACTTGTAGCCGCGATCGGGATGGGCAGCGCGGCTGAGGCGAAGCTGAAGGTCGCGACCAGATTCACCATTCTGGCCGACATGGCGCGCAACGTGGCCGGCGATCACGCCGAGGTCGTCTCGATCACCAAACCCGGCGCCGAGATCCACAATTACCAACCCACGCCCGGCGATATCCTGCGCGCGCAAGGGGCCGATCTGATCCTCTATAACGGGCTCAATCTGGAACTGTGGTTCGACAAGTTCTTCAACAATCTCTCCGGTGTCGAGAAGGTCGTGCTGAGCGAGAGCGTGGAGCCGATGTCGATCGGCGAGGGGCCCTATGAGAGCAAGCCTAATCCGCACGCCTAGATGTCGCCGTCCGACGGCGTGATCTACGTGGAAAATATCCGCAAAGCTTTGGTGAAGGCCGACCCGGACAATGCGGATGCCTACAACGCCAATACCGTGGCCTATACGGCGAAGATCGAGGACCTGACCAAGCCGCTGCGCGAGGAGCTTGCCGCCATTCCGGAAGAAAAGCGCTGGCTGGTGACGAGCGAAGGGGCCTTTTCCTATCTGGCGTGAGATTTCGATCTCAAGGAAATCTATCTCTGGCCGATCAACGCCGATCAGCAGGGCACGCCCCAGCAGGTGCGCAAGGTTATCGATGCGGTGCGTGACCACAAGATACCGTCGTCTTTTCCGAAAGCACGATCTCGCCGAAGCCCGCCCAGCAGGTTGCAGGTGAAACCGGTGCGGCCTATGGCGGCGTTCTCTACGTCGACAGTCTGAGCGAGGCTGACGGGCCGGTACCCACCACCTATCTCGATCTGATCAAGGTTACGGCCGGGACGATCGCCAAGGGGCTGACAACAACGGTTGCGGCGAACGGAGAAAGTGCGCAGTGACAAAATCGCAGGCAACTCTTGCCGGCGTCGAAATGAGCAAGGCCACGCCTTCGGGCGACGGCCTCGCCGTGTCGGACGTGACGGTGATCTATCGAAACGGGCATACGGCGCTGGTCGATGCCAGCTTCACCATTCCGCGCGGGTCGATTACCGCGCTCGTCGGCGTCAACGGGTCCGGCAAGTCCACGTTGTTCAAGGCGATCATGGGGTTCGTGCCGCTGGCGGCGGGAACGGTCGATATTCTCGGCATTTCGGGCGCCCGCGCCCAGCGCCGGAATCTCGTTGCCTATGTGCCGCAAAGCGAGGACGTGGACTGGAACTTCTCCGTGCTGGTGGAAGACGTAGTGATGATGGGGCGCTATGGCCACATGAACTGGCTGCGCATTCCCACCCGCCGCGATCACGAGATGGTCGAGGCCGCGGTTGAGCGCGTCAACATGGCTGAGTTTCGCAAGCGCCAGATCGGCGAATTGTCGGGCGGCCAGAAGAAGCGCGTCTTTCTCGCCCGCGCGCTTGCCCAGGAGGGCGAGGTGATACTGCTCGACGAGCCGTTCACCGACGTCGACGTCACCACCGAGGCGCAGATCATCGAGTTGCTGAAGTCCCTGCGCGACGAGGGCAAGGTGATGCTCGTTTCCACGTACAATCTCGGTTCGGTGCCGGAATTCTGCGACCGCGCGGTGCTGATCAATCGCACCATTCTCACCTCCGGTCCGATTGCCGACGTCTTCACCCGCGCCAATCTGGAGCGCGCTTTCGGCGGGATCTTGCGCGAATTCACGCTGGGCGGTGCCGCTCTTCACGATGATGACGATCCGCGCCGTCTCTCCGTCTTCACCGATGACGAGCGTCCGGTAGTCATGTACGGCGACGACACCGGACGTCTGCGTACGATGGCGGAGGCGGATGAAGCCCGAAGCCAGGACGCGCGCGAAGGGGAGCATCAGCGATGACGACGGCGCTCGAACCTTTCGCTTACGGTTACATGGTCAACGCCATGTGGGTTTCCGCTCTGGTCGGCGGAACGTGTGCGTTTCTTTCCGCCTATCTCATGCTGAAGGGCTGGTCGCTGCTCGGCGATGCGTTGTCGCATTCCATCGTTCCGGGTGTCGCGGGGGCCTACATGCTGGGGCTGCCCTTTTCCATCGGCGGGTTTCTGGCGGGCGGTCTGGCGGCGGGTGCGATGCTGTTCTTCAACCAGCGCACCAAGCTGAAGGAAGATGCGATCATTGGGCTGATCTTCACCTCCTTCTTCGGGCTTGACCTGTTCATGGTTTTGCTGTCGCCGACATCGGTGAACGTGCAGACCATCGTTCTCGGCAACATTCTGGTGATTACGCCGAGCGATACGCTGCAGATTGCCGTCATTGTGGGCGTGACGCTCACCGTGCTGCTGGCAAACTGAAAGGAGCTGATGCTGACCTTCTTCGATGAGGCGCATGCGCGCTCCATCGGCTTGAAGTCGGAGGTGCTGAAGGTCGTTTTTTTCACGTTGCTGGCCGCCTCCACGGTGGCGGCGCTGCAAACGGTCGACGCGTTTCTCGTCATCGCCATGGTGGTGACGCCGGGGGCGACGGCCTATCTGCTGTGCGATCGCTTTCCCCGCCTCATCATCACGAGCGTTGCCATCGGCACGGTGACGAGCTTTCTCGGCGCCTATGCGAGCTATTTTCTCGACGGCGCGACCGGCGGCATCATTGTCGTGGCGCAGACGCCGATCTCCTGATCATCTTCATTTTTGCGCCCAAGCACGGGATGCTGGCCAGCTGGGCGCAGGCCCGTGCGGCATTGAGGGAGGAGCGGCCGGACGCTCTTACAAGCGAGCCGGAGGCTGCGGAATGAGCGAGACGCTTTCCATGACTGCAATGCCGTTCCTCTTCCCCTTCATGCAGAAGGCCTTCGCGATCTCGCATGCGGTTCTGCCGGGCATCGTTCTGGTCTATGTCGCCGATCTGCCGTTGGCGGTGGGCGCTTTCGGGGCGGGCATGACCTGCGCGCTTGCCTCCGGGTTTCTGAAGGAAAACAGCCAAATCAAGGAAGACACGGTGATGGGCGTCGTCTTCTCCGGCATGTTCGGGCTAGGGCTCGTTCTCTATGTTTCAATCCGGACCGACGTGCACCTCGATCACATCCTCTTTGGCGACATGCTGGGCGTGACCTTGGGGCTATGTTTCGACGAGCGGGTTGATCTCACTGGCGATCGTCGCCGCGCTGAAGGCGGTGGGGATCATCCTAGCGATTGCCGTTCTGGTGGCGCCGGGGGCGATCGCCTATCTCATTGCCCACAACTTCGCGCAGATGATGGCGATTTCGGTGCTGGTCGCCGTCGGCTCCACCATCACCGGCATCTATGCCAGCTTCTTCCTCGATAGTGCGTCTGCGCCGACCATTGTGCTGACCATGACGGCGGTGTTCATCGTCACCTTCGTGAGCGTGCAGGTGAGGGCGCGGACGCGGTAGAGGGAAACGGAGGCGCTTGCGCGCCGTCTTCCTCTACTTCCCCTCACAACGGCCAGAACACCAGGATCGCCGGAACGCCCGTCGCGACGATGAGGATTTCCAGCGGCAGGCCCATGCGCCAGTAATCGGAAAAGGCATAGCCGCCGGGGCCGAGAATGAGCGTGTTGTTCTTGTGCCCGATGGGAGTGAGGAAGGCACATGAAGAGGCCACCGCCATCAGGAACGGGTCCGGACTGACGTTCAGGCTGTGCGCAATGTCGATGGCGATGGGGACGCCGATCACCGCGGTGGCGGTGTTGTTGAGCACGTCCGACAGGGTCATGATCACTACCATCAGCACGAACAGAACGGTGGCGGCGGGAAGGCCGTGGGTGAGATCGACAATGCCTTCCGCGATCAACGTCGTGCTGCCGGAATCTTCCAGCGCCACGCCGAGCGGGATCATCGAGCCGAGCAGCACGACGACCGGCCATTCGATGTGATCGTAGACCTCGCAGATGGGCACGATATCCGTTGCCACGTAGAGAGCGACGACGACGCCGAGCGCGATGGGAAGCGGCACGACCGCGAAGCTGGCGGCAACGAGGGCGAGGGCGAAGATCGCCACGGTGAGGGCGGCGCGGTTGTGCTGGGTGACGTTGACGCCGCGCGCGGCCAGCGGCAGGGCGCCGAGCCAGCGGGTGATGTCGGCCAGACGATCGGCCGCGCCGTAAAGAAGCAGGATGTCGCCGGCGTGGATGGTGAGGCGGTCGAGATGCTGGTAGAAGCGCTGGCCGTGACGCGAAACGCTGAGCAGCCCCACGCCCTGGCGGTGCAGAAGCTGCACGCCGAGCACGGAGCGGCCTTCCAGGCGGTTGTCGCGTGGCACCACCACCTCCGCCAGTCCCATGCCTTCGCCGGTGGTCGATCCGGTGCGCTTTTCGCCCGCGACCTCCAGCTTGGCGAGCCCGCGGAACTTGTCGAGTCCCTCCGGTCCCGCCTCCACGATCAGCACGTCGCCGGGGCGGATTTCCAGATGGCGGTTGGAGGCGGAAAACCGCGTCTTGCCGCGCGCCAGGTCGATCACGGCGACGTCGGCCTCGTCCGTTTCCTTGTCGATCTCGCCGAGCTTTCTGCCGGCAAGCTTGGAATCCTCGCCCACCACCAGTTCGGCGATGTAGTCCTCCAGATCGAACAGGCTTTCCTCACCGCCGCCGGTGCGCACGCGGGCGGGCAGCACCGCCAGCCGATGAAGGTGACGAACAGCACGCCGATGCCCGCACAGACGAGCCCCACGGGCGCGAAATCGAACATGCGGAAGGGGGCATCGAGCGTGCGCGCGCGGATCTGCGAGATGATGATGTTGGGGGGGGCGTGCCGATCAGCGTGACCATGCCGCCGAGGATCGTCGCGAATGCCAGCGGCATCAGCGTCAGGCCCGGCCCGCGCCGCCCGGCCTTGTGTGCGGCCTGCATGTCGACGGGCATCAGGAGCGCCAGGGCGGCCACATTGTTCATGAAGGCCGACAGCACCGAGCTGATGCCGCCCATCATCGCGATATGGGTTCCAAGCCCCCGCCCCGCGCCGGAGACCTGACGGGTGATGATGTCGACCGTGCCGGAATTCACAAATCCGCGCGAGACGACCAGCACCAGCGCGACGATGATCGTGGCCTCGTTGCCGAAGCCGGCGAAAGCCTCTTCAACCGGCACTGCGCCTGCGAGAACGCCGATGAGAAGGGCTGCAAAAGCGATGAGATCGTAGCGTCAGCGGCCCCACAGCATCATCGCGAAAACGCAGAAGAAAATGGCGAACAGAACGATCTGATCAAAGGTCATGAGGGGCCTGTAGCCGGTAACGAGAGATGCACGATAGTGGATATGCGATGTGCGAGAAACCGGCATCAGCGCCGGGCGACCTGTCGATAAGTCGGATCGAGGGCGTTTGGTTCCGAAAGGATGGGCCACGTGTTCCGACCCGGCCCGCTCAGGCCCAGATCGCCATTCTGAGCCCCCCGGCGTCGCGTTCGGGCTCCGGCGGGAAGGACTGCGCTTCGCCCTTCAGGATCCGCTTGGCAATGATCGAATTTACCGCCGCATCGACCAGATCATCCGCACCGACGCCGGAAGGGGGCGGCTGGTGCCAGAAATCAGCCGGGAAGCCGAAGCGCTCCAGAAGCGTCCGGCGTTCCTCGATGCCGGGTATGGAGCCTTGGCTGCGGATCATTTTCGGCAGGCTCATGGGCCTTTCGCCGTTCAACCGCCAGAAGCCAAGTTCGGGATGAACCTCGAAGACGTGCACCTCAAGCTCGGGCGTCATCAGCGCGTCGATCTCGCGGATCTTGGGAAACAGGTTGAAGGCCTGTTTGGAGACCTTGCGTGGCGGCTCGGAGGTGGCAAGGGCTGCCGTGCAGGCCTCGCGATAGTCCTCGCACATCACAGCGGCGCGCGTAGGGACCGAGAAGACGGGAGATTGCCGTTCGCCGAGATGCGGGCAGGCGCAGCTTTCCGGGCCACGTTCGCCGGGGCCTGAGCGTTCCGCAAGGCCGATGGGCATGTCGATCGCGAAAATCGCCGGGGCGGGGCTGAGTGCCAGAAGGTCGGTAAATTGTCTGAAGAGCGCAAAGCGTGGAGAAAAATCCGGACCGATTTCGCGCATGACCGCGATCCAGTCGCCGGGGCAGCCGTCGACGCCCGCAACGAGCGGGCGGGTGCCGTCCTCACACACGTTCCCTCCGTTCCATGATCCGCCGGGAGGTCACCATCGCCATCGGGCGCACGATCGTCTGCTGGTATTCGGTCAGCATCTGTTCGTCCGAACCGGCCTTGGCACTGCGTGCCGCCATCTCGAAGGTGCCCGAAACAGTCCGCGCGAGAGCCGTCTCGTCATCGGAGCCCTGCAGCAGTTCGGCGAGGAACAGTGCGGCTAGAAGGTCGCCAGTACCGTGGGGTACGCCGTCCACTTCCGCATGTTCCACCGCAAAGGCGCTGTGCGGGGTGGCGAGCAGCGTTGAGAGAGATTTCTTGCGCAGAGCTGGCGCGGAGGAAACCATCACGCGGTCGGCGGGAAGGGTGCGGGCCGCGGCGAGGGCGGCCATCTCCGTCTCGATTGTGCCGCCGGTGAACCAGCTCAGTTCGAACAGGTTCGGCGTCAGGATGTCGGCGCGGGGCATCAGCTCGTTCTTTTGCGCAGCCACCGTTTCCGGCGGCACGTAGAGCGTGCCCTCGTCGCCGATGATCGGGTCGCACAGGTAAAGCGCGTCCGGGTTCTGCTTCTTCACCGCTGAGATAAGCTTGCCGAGCGTCGGGCCCTGATGGGCCGCGCCGAGATAGCCAGTCAGAACGGCGCCGACCTCGCCCAGCCAGCGCGCGCCGATGAGATCGTCGACGATCCCGGCGAAGGTTTCTTTGTCCGGGATGAGCCGGGTGGAGGGGCCATATTTCGGGTTCCAGCCGAGCAGGATCGTCGGTAGATGCCAGACCCGGAAGCCGAGGCGTTCCAGCGTGAACAGCGAGGAGCGCCCACCCACGGTGCCGCGCACCACCTGCGAGGTGGCGACGATGACGGCTGGTTTGGGGCGGGGAGAGGAGGGCGGTGTTTCGGGTGTGTCTGTCATGTTCACTGCGGTCACGCGGATTTGGCGGCCGGACGGCTTTCGCCGGGGCCGAAGCGGGCTTCGATATAATCGAGCACCATTTTCTTGAATTCTTCCGCAATGCCGGACCCGTGCAACGTCTTCACCTTTTCGCCGTCGATGAAGATGGGGGCCGAGAGCGTCTCGCCCGTGCCGGGCAGCGAAATGCCGATATCGGCATGCTTGGATTCGCCCGGTCCGTTGACGATGCAGCCCATCACCGCGACGTTGAGCGCTTCCACGCCCGGATATTTCTGCCGCCACAACGGCATGTTGTCGCGAATGTGATCCTGAATGTCGCTGGCGAGCTCCTGGAAGACGGTCGAGGTTGTGCGCCCGCAGCCCGGGCAGGCGGCAACCACCGGCACGAAGGCGCGGAACCCCATGGTCTGCAGTAGTTCCTGCGCGACCTGCACCTCGCGGGCCCGGTCGCCGCCGGGTTCGGGGGTCAGCGAGACGCGGATCGTGTCGCCGATGCCCTGTTGCAGCAGGATGCCCATGGAGGCGGAGGAGGCCACGATGCCCTTGGTGCCCATGCCCGCTTCCGTCAGGCCCAGATGAAGCGCGTAGTCGCAACGCTCCGCCAGATCGGCATAGATGGCAATCAGATCCTGAACGCTGGAGACCTTGGCCGACAGGATGATCTTGTCGCGCCCCATCCCCAGCTCTTCCGCGCGCTCCGCCGATAGGAGGCCGGAGCGGATGATCGCCTCGCGCATGACGTCGGTGGCGGGCACGGGATGCGCGCTGGCTGCGTTCTCGTCCATCAGGTGCGTGAGAAGTTCCTGATCGAGCGAGCCCCAGTTGACGCCGATCCGGACCGGCTTGTCGTTCTTCAGAGCGATGTCGATGATCTGCGAGAACTGCGTGTCGCGCTTGGCGCGGAACCCCACATTGCCCGGATTGATGCGGTACTTGGCGAGCGCCTCGGCACAGGCCGGGTGATCGGCGAGCAGCTTGTGGCCGATATAGTGGAAGTCGCCGATCAGCGGCACGTTGATGTTCTTCAGCATCAACCGGTCGCGGATATGGGGGACGGCGGCGGCGGCCTCGTCGCGATCGACTGTGATACGCACCAGTTCTGACCCGGCCCGCGCCAGCGCCGCGACCTGGGCAATGGTGGCTTCCACGTCGGCGGTGTCGGTGTTGGTCATCGATTGCACGACGACCGGCGCGTCACCGCCCACGGTGACGGAGCCGACCTTGACGGCAACGGAATGGTGGCGGGGCTTGAGCAGGGTGGGATGTGTCATCGCCGAAACGGGGTCTCTCGGATCAATCTTTGGGCAGGGCGCTTCCGCCTACGCAATTAGGGCGCGGCGCCGTGTGCGCTAGTCTTCTAATGCAAATCGGCCGCAAGTGAAATCGGATCTATGCGGATTAAGGGGAAGCGGAGCACCTGCGGTGTAGCTTGCCCACGCTGGATTCCGGATCTGGTCATGCAGCTTGCGCTGCAGACCGTCCGGAATGATGAGCACGTGAGGGGTTGTAAGCACACGCGAGCGATGTGTGAGCAGTATGCGGCGCGTGCTTAGAACTCAGGCCTCTCCGGCCATCTCCCGGCAGCGAGCGCACAGGCCGCGGATTTCCAGCACTGAGCGGCGCGGTTCGAAACCGGCCTCCCTGGCGATGGCAGCGATCGGGCCCGCAAGCTGGATGGAAGTGACTTCATCTGCCGCACCGCATTTGTCGCAAAGCAGGAACACCACCTCGCCGCCCTCGTGCACGTGGCAGCAGGCGACGTAGGCGTTGCGGCTTTCGATGCGATGGACGAAGCCCTGCTCGGCCAGGAAATCCAGCGCCCGGTAGACGGTGATCGGTGCGGGGCGCGGTCCGTCGGCGGCGAGCCGGTCGATGATGTCGTAGGCGCTTGTCGGGACATGGCTTTCAAGAAGCGCTTCTAGCACGCGACGGCGCTGGGCCGTGAAATTCACCCGGCGGTCGGCGCATGCCGTTTCCGCCCGTTGGAGCGCATCGCTTTCGCAGTGCGCATGATCGTGATCTTCGTGTTCAAACACAGGGCGCGGTCTTCGTTGGAGGTGGAAGGCCCGGTGTCCGGCCAGGCGGGCAGCGCGGGCTCATCTCCCTCAAATCTCGTCTTTCGACGCTTAACATATACGCATGACCCAGGCCATGCGGGAAGTGTTGCAAGGAACGGGGTGGAAAGAATATGCCCTAACGTCAACTATTTTGTTGCGACGCAGCATCTCAGATAATAAGTCATTTTCCTGAAACCGATGGGGCTGCTGGCACGTTGATTGGACAGATTCCAAGATCATATTTTGGGAGTTTCAAAGATGCTGAAAACAAGACCGCTCTCGTCACCGGCTCCACCTCCGGTATCGGGTTCGCCTATGCGCGTGCATTCGCGTCTGAAGGCGCCAATATCGTTCTCAATGGGTTTGGAGATACGGACGAGATCGAGAAAACGCGAACGGGCATCGAAAAAGAATTTGGCGTCATCTGTCGCTACATCGGAGCTGACATGACCAAACCCGATGAGATCGAGAAGATGATCTCGCAAGCGGAAGAGGAATTCAGCGCGATCGATATCCTTGTGAACAATGCCGGGATCCAGTATGTGGCGCCGGTTGACGAGTTCCCGCCGGAGAAGTGGGATCAGATCATCGCGATCAACCTGACCTCGGCCTTCCACACGATCCGCGCCGCGTTGCCGGCCATGAAGAAGAAGGGCTGGGGCCGGATCATCAACACCGCCTCCGCGCATGCGCTGATCGCCTCGCCCTACGTGGCGGCCAAGCACGGCATCGCCGGACTGACCAAGACGGTGGTGCTTGAGGTGGCGGAGACGGGCGTGACCTGCAATGCGATCTGCCCGGGTTACGTCTGAACACCGCTTGTGGAGGCGCAGATCCCCGACACGATGAAGGCGCGGGGCATGAGTGAAGAGCAGGTCAAACGCGACGTCCTGCTGGCCGCCCAACCGACGAAGAAGTTCGTCACCGTTGACCAGGTGGCCGCGATGGCTATCTTCCTGTGCTCCGATGCCGGTGAAACGATCACCGGATCGCTGATGAGCATGGACGGGGGATGGACCGCGCACTGATACGAGTGCCGCCTCGACCTTCGGGCCGGGGCCCCTCAGCGCGTCACGATGATCTGCGTATTCGCCTTGCCGTATTTCTTCACCAGTTCGAAAAGCTTGCGCGCATTGTCGGGGTGCAGCCGGACACAGCCGTGAGAGGCGGGGCTGCCCAGGTGACGGACCGCGTTCGTCCCGTGAATGGCGAAGCCGTGGTAGAAGAAGACCGAATAGGGCATCGGTGAGTGGTGGTACTTCTTGGAGTAGTAGCGCTCGTACATCCGCGTGGGGCGGAAACTGCCCTGAGGGGTGCGGTAACCACGCCTTGCGGTCGAGACTTTCCACGAATACCGCTTCCAGCCATTGACCGTTACTTTCATCCTCTGGTCCTTGAGGCTGATGGTGGCGGTCACTTGCGCCGCCTGCGCACCGTTATCCGAAAAGGAACCAACGAAGACAAGCAGAAAGACGATGGCGGTCGCGGCAAGCAACCGTCTGAACAAAAGCATCTATCCCTCCCAGCCGGGATTTATGATGTAGGCAATAAAAGCTCCCGGCCGGAATATTGCAAAGTAAACTAATCGTTAAAGTAAAAAAGTAAATGTGACGCAACGGCCACGGCGCTTTGCCGCACGAACGCGATCTCGCAGGCGTAAGCAAGCGCATTGTTACGACCGGTCTGACGTCGCTCATGAGTCGGTCAGGAGCAGTGTCTGGTCACCGTTTCCGGTTAGCAGGATTGAGAGCTTCAAGAAAACGAGGGCGGCATGATCGGCAGGTTCGGAAAGGTCGGAGGGATGTTTGCGGCGGGGATCGTGGCGATCGGGCTTGTGAGCCTTGTCGCCAGCGGCACGGCGCAGGCGGAGCGCATTTCGCACTTCAAAATCGGCAATTGGGACGGGGGCGCCTACACCCATTCCAAGACCGGCGCCTTCAGCCATTGCGCGGCCTCCGCCAACTACCGGAGCGGGACGACGCTGATCTTTTCCATCCACGAGGATCTGAACTGGGCCTTCGGTCTCGTCAATTCGAAATGGAAGCTGAAGGTGGGCGCGGAATACCCGGTGCGTTACTGGATCGACCATAGCCGCGACTATATGGGAACGGCCGAAGTGGTGGCCGAAAGCCAGGTGAAGGTGCCGCTGCCCGGCGATGACCGGCTGTTTGCGCGCGTGCGCCGCGGCCGCATGATGACGGTGCAGGCTGCCAACACCACCATGAATTTCTCCCTGACCTCGACCAACCGCATGCTGTCGTGGTTGTTCGAATGCGCCCGCTACTGGCGCAACCGCGATCTGGGAACGGAGATGAACCCCTTCTCCAACGACAATGGCGGTGGTTCCAACAATCCCTTCTCCGACGAGGAGGAGAACAAGGACACGGGCAATCCGTTTGCCCGGCCGGAGGAAACGTCCGCCGGCTCAATGCCCGGATCGCCCCTGCTCAGGGAGTTCAACCTGATCGAACGGTGACGCCGGGTGCTTCGCGAGAGTGTGCGTAGCGGGCCCGAAGTGCCTCGCCGACAACACTTTCCATGCTAAACTGCGGGATCGGGCGACGGTGATTCCTCCCCGGTTTAGGTGGCCGGTCCAGTTGGTAAGACCAGCCTAGCCTTATCGCATTGCCGGGCTTGAACCGTCCGCCACAACGCAGTCACTCAGAGAGTACCGGAATTCCTGCATGAGCCTCGCCCGCGACATTCCCTTGCTGCGCCAGGTGCCGCTTCTGGGCGAGTTTTCCGACGAGCAACTCCGTCTTCTCGCCTTCTCGGCGGAAAACGTGATGGCTACGCCCAATGATGTCATCTACCGCGAAGGCGAGCGTTCGGACGCAAGCTACGTGATCATCTCCGGTGAGGTGGCGCTGAGCACGGCCGGCAAGGCCGATGGCAAGGGCAAAGGCAAGAAGGACGGCGGAGAAGGCGAAACCGTCACCTGTGGTCCCGGTACGCTTCTGGGCGAAATGGCGCTGTTCATCGAAACGCACCGCCCAAACACGGCCGTGGCGGTCGAGCAGACGGAAATGATCCGGATCCGCCGCGCGCTGTTCAAGCGCATGCTGCAGGAATATCCCGAGATCGCCCAGGCGATGCATGCAAGCCTTGCCCAGCGTCTGCGCTCCACGACCGGGGAATTGCTGAAGGTCACGGAAACGCTCGACGCGCTGAACGTCACGCCGCTCAATACCAAATCGAAATAGAGAACGGGCCTTGGAGCTTTTTCCGCTTCGAAGGTGAGTTGCGGAAGTGTGTCCGTTTCAGTCGTATGGCCCATCCTTCGAGACGCGCTCTGACGAGCGCTCCTCAGGATGACGTTATCGTGGTGTTGGTTTTGAAGAAGCGAGCCCCACACACAACGTCATCCTGAGGAGCCCGCGCGAGCGGGCGTCTCGAAGGATGGGCCATACAGCAAGCCGGAGCCGCACCTTTTCACATCATGCGTTTGATGCGAGGGCGGCTCCCATTTTCAGGCGGCCGTTTCGTCCTTCATTTCCCACGGGCGATGGCACCAACTGGTCGTGCCGGCGGTGTCGTGCATCGGGGGCACGAGCTGGCGGCAGATGTCGGCGGCGCGGGGGCAGCGCGGGTGGAAGGTACAGCCCGGCGGCGAGGCGATCGGGGAGGGCAGTTCGTCCGTCAGCACGATGCGCTCGCGCTTGCCTTCGGGATCGGCCACCGGCGTCGCCGACAGCAGCGCCTGGGTATAGGGGTGCTGCGGGCTTTCGAAGATCGCATCGCGCGAGTCCTGCTCCACGGGGCGGCCTAGATACATCACCATCACCTCGTCGGCGATGTAGCGCACCACCGAAAGATCGTGGGAAATGAAAAGATAGGCCAGGTTATGGCGCTTCTGGATGTCGCGCAGCAGGTTCAGCACCTGCGCCTGAATGGAGACGTCGAGCGCGGAGGTCGGCTCGTCGAGCACCAGGATCGACGGGTCCAGCATCAGGGCACGGGCGACCGCGATGCGCTGGCGCTGACTGCCGGAGAACATGTGCGGATAGCGGTCGTAGTGCTCGGGGCGCAGAGCGACCTCGTCCATCATGGCGCGGGCCTTTTCCTCACGCTGCTTCTTGGACAAGGTTGGTGTTGATCAGAAGCGGTTCCTCCAGGGTCGAGCCGGTCTTCTGACGCGGGCTGAGCGAGTCGTAGTGGTTCTGGAAGACGATCTGGACCTTGGAGCGCAGGCGGGCGAGCTGGCTTTTCGAGGCGTGGACCACATCGGTGTCGCCGATCTGCAGCGAGCCGCCGCTGGCCGGTTCGATCATGGTGACGAAGAGCGCCAGCGTGGACTTTCCGCAGCCCGATTCACCCACGACCGCAAGCGTGCGGCCGCGCTTCAGCTTGAAGCTCGCCCCATCCACCGCCTTCAGGATCTTCGGCTTGCCGAAGCGCCTTGTGGAATCTCGTAGTACCGCTTGATGTCGTCGGCGACGAGAACGGTCTCGTCGAGCTTGCGCGTCGGATGGGGTCGGGATTCGTTTTCGAAGTCATTTCGGTCTCAGCCATCATGCGGCCTCGTTCTGCGGCTCGCCGGCCAGAAGCGGCGTGTGGCAGAGCCCACAGCCCAGTGCCTCGCCAGCGGGAGCGGGCTGGATCTGCCGGCAGCGCTCGGTCGCAAACGAGCAGCGCGGCGAGAACAGGCACCCGGTCGGGCGGTCGAACTGGCCGGGCACGACGCCCGGGATCGAGGGCAGTTCATCGCTCGTGGCGCATTCGGGCAGGGCGGTCAGCAGGGCCGCGGTATAGAGATGATGCGGGTCGCGGAAGAGACCCTTGACCTCCTGCTGCTCGACCTGCTGACCGGCATATTGCACGATCACGCGGTCGGCCGTTTCCGCCACCACGCCCATGTCGTGGGTATCAGGACGAGCCCCATGTCGGTCTCCTCCTTGATCTTCATGAGGAGTTCCAGGATCTGCGCCTGAATGGTCACTCACGTCGAGCGCCGTCGTCGGCTCGTCGGCGATCAGCAGCTTGGGGTCGCAGGCGATGGCCATGGCGATCATCACGCGCTGGTTCATGCCGCCGGACAGCTGATGCGGGAAGGACGTGATGCGGCGCTCGGGTGCGGGAATGCCGACCATGCGCAGAAGCTCGATCGCCCGGTTCTTGCGTTCCGAACCGAGAGATCGGTGTGCTTCTTCAGCGTCTCGGTGATCTGGAAGTCGACGGTGAAGCACGGGTTGAGGCTCGTCGTCGGCTCCTGGAAGATCATCGAGATGTCCTTGCCGATGATCTTGCGCTTGTCCCGGGGGCGCATCTTCAGCATGTCGCGGCCCTGGAATTCGAGCTTGTCGGCTGTGGAGTTGGCGGTCCAGGGCAGGAGGCCGATCACCGCCAGCATGGAGACGGACTTGCCAGAGCCGGATTCGCCCACGATGGCGACGATCTCGCCCGGATCGACGGTCAGCGAGACGTTGTCGACCGCCTTGAAGCCGCCGTTCAACGTCGCGAACTCGACGGATAGACTGGAAAATTCAAGGAGGGACATGATCACGATCTCTCCAGTTTGGGATCGAGCGCATAGCGCAGGCCGTCGCCGAACAGGTTGATGGCGAGAACGGTCCGCAGGATGGCGACGCCCGGGAAAGTGAGGACCCACCAGGCACGCAGGATGAATTCGCGCGCCTCGGCCAGCATGGTGCTCCATTCGAGAGTGGGTGGTTGCGCGCCGACGCCGAGGAAGCCCAGTGCCGCGGCATCGAGGATCGCCGTGGAGAAGGACAGGGCGGCCTGCACGATGAGCGGCGCCATGCAGTTGGGAAGCACGGTGACGAGCATCAGCCGGAGGCCCTTCACGCCCGCCACGCGGGCGGGCGTGACGTAGTCGCGCGACATCTCGCTCATGACGGCGGCGCGTGTCAAGCGCACGTAGTGGAGTTGCTGCACGATGGCGATCATCGCGTTGGTGAGCGAGGAGCCGAGGATGGCGACCAGAACCAGCGCCAGCAGCAGGCTCGGGAAGGACAGAATGATGTCCATCACGCGCATGATGATGGTGTCGACCCAGCCGCGCATGGCACCGGCGACAAGGCCGAGGCAGATGCCGACAACGAGCGCGACGGTGACGATCACGCAGCCGATGAAGAGCGAGTAGCGCGAGCCGTAGATCAGCCGGGAGAGCACGTGGCGGCCGACCGCGTCGGTGCCCAGCAGGAAGCGCGGATTGCCGCCTGCCGTCCAGGTCGGGGGAACCAGCAGTGCATCGCGATACTGGTCGGTTGTGGAGTGGGGCGCGATGAAATGCGCAAACAGCGCCACGAAGACGATGGCGATGAAGAAGAGCCCGACCACCGCGCCGCGGTTGGTCGAGAAATACTGCCAGAACTCCTTGAAGAGCGCGATACGGCCGGTGGACCGCGTCGGTCCGGAGGTGGCAACTGAGCTATCCGCCATGACTTACCTCGTGTGCCGGATCTTAGGGTTGATCAGTCCGTAGGTTACGTCGACCAGCAGATTGACCAGCATGACGATGATCGCAATCAGCAGAAGTCCGCCCTGAACGGTGGGATAGTCGCGGCGGAAGATGGAATCGATCATCCATTTCCCGATCCCCGACCAGGAGAAGATGGTCGGTCAGGATGGCGCCGGCAAACAGCACGCCGACCTGCAGGTCGACGGTGGTGATGACCTGGATCATGGCGTTTCTGAGCGCGTGCAGGCCGATGACGCGGATCGGCGGCAGGCCCTTGGCGTGGGCCGTGCGCACGTAATCCTCGTCCAGCACTTCCAGCATGGCCGAGCGCGTCTGGCGTGCGATGACGGCGAGCGGAATGGTGCCCAGCACGATGGTTGACAGGATCAGGTGACTGACGGCCGATTCAAAGGCGCCCGACTGTCCCGAAAGCAGGCTGTCGATCAGCATGAAGCTGGTGATATTGGGGAAATAGTAGAGCAGCGATATGGGGCCGGACACCGGGGTCCAGCCGAGAATGCCGGAGAACAGGATGATCAACAGTAGGCCCCACCAGAAGATTGGCATGGAATAGCCGACCAGCGCCGTGCTCATGACCGCGTGATCCGGGGTCTTGCCGCGAAACAGCGCCGTGATGACGCCTGCGGGAAGTCCGACGATCACCGTGAAGACGATCGCGCACAGCGACAGTTCCATGGTGGCGGGGAAGAGGGTGAAGAATTCGGAGATGACCGGCCGCCTGGTGGCGATCGACGTACCGAGGTCGCGATGGAAGATCCCGACGAGATAATCGAGATACTGGCGCCACAAAGGTTGGTCGAAGCCGAGGCCAGCAGGAGAACCGGGTCACCCGGCAGGAGCCGGATGAACAGGAAAGAGATCACGGTCACGCTGATGAAAGTCGGAATCAGCAGATCGATCTTGTTTAGGATCAGACGAAACATGAGGTACCGATGAACCTGTGGGTCGCTACCGCTGCCGTTCAGGCAAGGGAAATCCCGGCCGCATACACGGCCGGGATCAATTTGTCGAAGTTGCTTACTTGATGTCGACGTCATCGAAGCGGTGGTAACCCAGCGGGTCCTGCACGAAGCCGGTGACGTTCTTGGCAACGGGCATGAAGACGGTCGAGTGGTCAGTGGTTGCCCAGGGCGCCTGCTCCTTGAAGATGACCTGAGCCTCTTCATAGAGCTTGGTGCGTTCCGCCTCGTCAGAAGTAATCTTCGCCTTGTGGAGCAGCTCGTCGAAGGGCTTGTAGCACTACTGCGAACGGTTGGCGCCGCCGACGCCGTCACAGCCCAGTAGAACGGCCAGGAAGTTGTCCGGGTCGCGTCCAGCCCAGCAGCACCGCGCCATCGCGCTTCACGTCGGAAGAGCGCTTCAGATACTCGCCCCACTAATAGGAGACGATCTCGACCTTGACGCCGACCTTGGCGAAATCCGCCTGGATCAGCTCGGACATGCGCCACGCATTCGGGTTAATAGGGACGCTGCACGGGCATCGCCCGGATCTTCATGGAAAGATCCCTAACGCTGGCTTCCTCGAGCATCTTCTTGGCAGTTTCGGGATCGTACGGATCGTCCTTCACCGCGTCATTGTAGGACCACATGGTCGGCGGTATCGGGTTCTTGGCGATCTGGCCGGAGCCCTGGAAGACGGCGTCAATGATGGCCATGCTTGTTCATGGCCATGTTCAGCGCCTTGCGGACCTTCGGATTGTCGAAGGAAGGCATCTGGGTGTTGTAGGCCATGTAGCCGACGTTCAGAACGGCCTTTTCCATCAGGTGGTTGATGGAGGTGTCGACCTTCATGACCTCGATGTAGGCCGGGTTCGGATACGGCATGATCTGGCATTCGCCGGCCTTCAGCTTCTCGTAGCGAACGGAGGCGTTAGGCGTGATGGCGAAGACGAGATTGTCGAGGGGTTCCTTGCCCTTCCAGTAGTCCGGGTTCGCCTTGTAGCGAATGACCGCGTCCTTCTGGTAGGCGACGAACTGGAAGGGGCCGGTGCCCAGCGGCTGCTGGTTGAGAAGCTCGGGCGTGCCGTCGGCTTCCAGCTTGTCGGCATATTCCTTCGACATGATCGAGGCGAAATCCATCGCGAGGTTCGCGATCATCGGAGCTTTGGGACGGGTCAGGATGAACTTGACCGTGTAATCATCGAACTTCTCGATCTTCTTGATCAGGTCGAGCATCGACATGGCGTTGAAATATTCCCACGACCCGTTGGAATAATCGAACCACGTGCCTTTCTTCTTGGCCTGACGATCGAAGGAGAAGATGACGTCATCTGCGTTGAAGTCGCGCGTCGGAATGAAGAAGTCCGTCGTCTGGAACTTCACGCCCTTGCGCAGATGGAAGGTGTATACGGTGCCGTCTTCGGAGACATCCCAGCCTTCCGCAAGACCGGGTTCGGTCTCCGTCGAGTTATGCTTGAACTCGACAAGTCGGTTGTAAACCGTGCGCCCGGCGGCGTCGAAAGTAGTACCTGCGGTATCAAAGTGCCGGATCGAAACCCTCGGGGCTGCCCTCGGAGTAATAGACCAGGTTTTCGACAAGGCCGGTGCGGCCAGAAGCATCGCGACGGAGGCGATAGCTCCGAAACACGTCGTCTTCTTTATAAACATGATTGTTCCTCTCTACTGAAGATACCGGAAAAATATTTCCACCCTCCAAGGTGCTGTTTGCGGAAGTTCTGCGGTATTCAGACAGCGGATTGCACTCTGTTTCCCAGAAAAACAAGTCGTAATGACTGGAAAATGATGTCTTTTTGACACAACCCATCTTACATGGCGCGTTCGTGCAGTCGGAGTTTTACGTAAAGTTCCCGAGGTAAGACCTAACACATGAGAAAGCGTCAAAACACATTGTCATTTATGTGGAAAATCCGCCAGTCGCCAGATAGTCGCGCTCAGGTTGTGTGATCGTCCGCGATAGCACGTCGTTGCGATGGAGAAAGCGACCGAAGCGGCGGATGACGTCCATGTGGATCAGGGCGTAGAGATAGGTCGTCTGCTCTCCGTTCTGGCGGAAGAGGTTGACGCTCATCTCCTGTGCGGCCATGTCCTCTGCATGTTCGAAGGGTAGGAAGAAAAAGGTGCGGGCCTCGCGGAGGAAGGCGCGGTGAAAGCCGTGCGCGTCGTTCTGGAAGAGATTGCGGGAGAATTGATCGAGCACGAGGATGAGCGCCAGCGATCCGTGCGGGGTCTCCGCCCAGCCGTCGAAACCGCCCCTGGCGGCGACGGCGTTGATCTCGCCGAAACGCTCCCTGATCTCGGCGTCGAAGCCGTCGTCGCGGGCAAACCACTTCATCGCCCCGGCGCTCCACCAGAAATCCAGAATGTCGAAGGGATCGGCATGGGTCGTCGTCACGGGTTCCTCCTTGAACGCCATTGTCGATGATCCGGTTTTAGCCTTTTCAAGAAAGAGCGGACATGCTTTTGTCGCGCCATGACCGAAAGTAATCCTGCCTCAGGCTCCCGTCCGGCAGACCGTGCCGCGCGAGCTCGACCTGCGCGGCCTCAATTGTCCGATGCCGGTGCTGAAGGCCGGCAAGGCGCTGCGCGCGCTGCAGCCGGGCGAACAGATCGTCGTGCTGACGAGCGATCCGCTGGCCGGGGTCGACATTCCTCATCTGTGCCGGGAACAGGGCCATGAACTGGAGGAAAGCGGCCGGGAAGGCGGGATTTCGCGTTTCGTCATTCGAAAGCGCGGTTGAGCGGCGCTTCAGACAGCCTTGGCGAGCGCGTTCATGGCGCGGGCGAGATCGATATCCTTCTGCGTCACGCCGCCTGTGTCATGGGTGGACAGCGTCACCTCGGGCCTGTTGTAGACGTTGAACCATTCGGGATGGTGGTCGGCCTTTTCCGCCGCCAGCGCCACGCGCGTCATGAAGCCGAAGCATTCGGAGAAATCGGCGAACCGGAAGGTTCTGGAGATGGCGTTGCGTCTTTCCGTCGCGCTCCAGCCGTCGAGCCCGGCCAGCGCCGTTTCGAGATCCTGCGCGTCTAACGGTTTGATTTCGATCGGCATGGATCTTTCCTCCGCGGTTTGAAGTTGAAAGGCGAGAGTTCGGTTCAGATCGAAGATGTAGGGCGTGGCTGTTTCATTCCAGCCGTCGTGCGCCTAATCTTTTCTTAGGGCAGGGTTCGCTCCTGCCTGTCGTACAAGCCGTAGGGAGCGACTTGATGGGTAGTATCAGAATAGCTCACAACGCATGGGTTCTCGTAGGCGATGGGGAGAAGGCCCTGTTCCTGAAAAACGGGGGTGAGCCTTTTGTGCCTAAACTGAAGGTCATTCAGGTTCTGGAAGATGAGAACTCGCCGGACCGGGATCAGGCCGCGGATGCGCCGGGTCGTCAGGTCGATGCGCTCGGGCCCCATGTCAGCGCCATGGAAAACGCCGACTGGCATGTGCTGGAAAAGGCGCGGTTTTCCAAGGTTCTGGCCGAGGCGCTCAACAAGGCGGCGCTCGCCGAGGAATTCCACGATCTCGTTCTCGTCGCCCCGCCGCTCACACTTGGAGCTTTGCGCAAGGCGCTGCACAGCGAGGTTCTCACGCGCATTTCGGCGGAAGTCGACAAGACGCTGACCGGGCACAGCGTGGGGCAGATCGAAAAGATCCTGGTCGACAAGGCCTGACCTCACGCCCGCACGACATGAAGAGCTGACGGTTGTTGCGGCGCGTTTTACGAAAGACGCGCCGCGACCCGGATCTTCAGGTCACGACCTTCTCGAGTACCGGCTCACTGGACGCGATGCGCTCGTAGCCGAAGATGGAGAGGTCGAGGGTTTCATACCGTCCTAGAACGATCCATTCCGCCACCGCGCGCCCCACGCCGGGCGCCTGTTGCAGGCCGGGGCCGGAAAAGCCGTTGGCGAAGATCAGGTTCGTCACCTCTGGATCGGGGCCGATGATCGCGTTCTGGTCGAGCGTGTTGTAGTCGTAATGCCCCGCCCAGGCCGGGCCGCACCGCTTCGAAGGCGGGGACGCGGTAGGCGAGCGCGGGTCAGATGATTTCCTCAAAAAGCGGCCAGTCGGGATCGAAGTCGTCGTCGCGCGCGCGCCGGTTCGTTTCGGCCGACGGCGACATGCCGCAAATGAAGGTCTCTCCTTCCGGGCGTACGTAGACGCCGGAGGTGTCGACTATCAGCGGCAGACCTGGCACGGGGCCCTTGCAGCGGAAGGTGAAGATGGAGCGCTTGCGCGGTTCCAACGGCGGCGACATCGCTCGCCGAGGGGTCGGCGACGTTGATCACCAGCCCGCAGGCGATCGTCTCGCCTGACGCCAGCACGACATGAGTGAGCCGCGATCTGTCGCGCGTCAGATTGACGACCTGTCGGTGAGGATCTCCACGCCGTCTTCCTTGCAGGCCGTCTTCAGCAGCGACAGCAGCAGGTGGGCGTCGAAGCAGCCTTCTCCGGTGCGGCCCCAGGTGGCCGGCCGCGATGCCTTCGATGTTGAGCCAGGGGAAGCGTTCCAGCAGCGCGTGCGGCTCGTCGAAGACGATATCGGCGCCTTCGGTCGACTGGACTGCGTGGTTCTTCCCCAGGACGGGGCGGCCGGACTCTTCGGCCAGAACCAGATAACCGCTTTCGGTGAAGTCGATATTGGCTTCACGCCCGAAGCGGTGCTTGAGGTCGCGGAAGAAGTCGCGTCCGAAAAAGGAGAGGCGGATGTTTTCGGGGGTGAATTGCTGCCAGATGGAGGTGGCGGAAAGCGTCGCCGCCGCACGGGCATAGGCGGGGTCGCGTTCGATGACGGTGACGGTTCCGTCGTATTTCAGATCGCGCTTCAGAAAATGAGCGATCGGCAGGCCGATGGCGGCCCCGCCGACAATGCAGACGTCGCGTACGAGCACGGATTGGACCTCCGGAAAGAGCGGTTCGGTCTATTGTCGTGAAGTTTTCTTGTGCGAACCATTTGTCATTTGGGCTTGTGGCGCGTGCGCCATTCCTGGCGCAGGCGGGAAAGGAAATCCTCAAGGCTGTCCTTCAGCCAGAACCCGAGCCGGGTTGCGCCGGTATCGAGCGCCTTGTCGGTGAGCCAGGCGGGGGGGCGCTGGTAGAAGAGACGGTAGAACAGCAGGATCAGCAGTCCGTTCAGGCACCAGGCTATCAACGTGTCGGACAGGAAATGCCCGCCGAAGGCGACCCGGTTGAGCGACACCATCGCGCCGATGGTCACCGTCACATAGACCGCCGGGCGGCGCCAGGTGAGCGGCAGGGCGAGCGCGAAGGCGACGAGCCAGGCCCCCGACGAACCTTCGCCGGAAACGAACGAACAGTTGGACTGGCAGTAATCGGTGAAGCGCCAGACCGGCACGTAGGGAAGATCTCCGCCGAATAGGTCGACGTTGTGCGGCCGGGGACGGCCAGAGACGGCTTTCAGGATGCCGTTGGCCATCAGTCCCGGGCCGAGCGTCAGGGTGATCAGCAGGAAGAGCGGCCCGCGCAAGGGAACAAGCGGCGGGCGTTCGGACAGGACCAGCTTCAGGAAGATGACGAGGCCGGAGCCTATTGCGATCAGCCAGACGAACATGGGGCCGAGACTGCGCAGGCGCTGCAGAAAGTCGCTGTGGCGCGCGGTAAAGCCGCCGAGATCTGCGTGGTGATAGAGGCCCGAGGCCCACAGATCAATGCCGGGGAAGATCAGGAACAGGGCGGAGATGATCGCCGTCGTCCACAGCAAACCCGGCAGGGGATGGTTCCAGCCGGCGCGCAGAATCCGCCCCACGCCGCGATAAAGCGATCGCGTCAGACGCAGAAGGAGATTTTCGGGCGGCGTATCAGACATGAACGTTCCGGCGGTTGGTGGGTTAGATCGGCTCAGTGAATACATGTTCGCGTTCCGACGCAAGCGTTCTTGGCGTGCGGTCGCGATCGGCCTCTCAGGCTGGACCGGACGAACAGCGGATGGAATAGTCGCACTGAACTTACTCAGGGAGATCGTTCATGGCACTCGCCTTCTGGTACGAATTCGCCTCCACCTACAGTTATCTTGCCGCCATGCGGGTTGAGGAGGAGGGACGAAGCCGCGGGATCGAGGTCGAGTGGCGGCCGTTTCTGCTGGGCCCGATCTTCAAGCGGCAAGGGTGGGAGAGTTCTCCGTTCGAGGTCTATCCGCTCAAGGGCCTCTACATGTGGCGCGACGTGGAGCGGCAGTGCGAGCGCTACGGTCTGCCGTTCATGCGGCCGGAGGACTTTCCGCAAAACGGGCTTCTGGCAGCCAGGCTCGCCTTCATCGGGTGCGCGGAGGGATGGACGCCCGCCTTTTCGAGCGCCGTCTACCAGGCGGAATTCGGCGAAGGGCAGGACATTTCCCGGCCCGAATTGCTGGCGGGCATCCTGATCGATCTGGTGCTCGATGCGGATGCGCTGTTCGCGCGCGCCGGATCGGCGGAGGTCAAGGCGGCGTTCAAGGCGCAAGGGGCGGAGGTGGAGCGGTGCGGCCTGTTCGGTACGCCGAGTTTTGTCGCCTCCGACGGCGAATTTTTCTGGGGGGACGATCGGATGGAGCAGGCTTTCGAGTGGGAAGCGCGGCTCGGGTAGGCGAGGTTGCCGTATCCATGTGAGATTGCATCCCCTCACCCTCTCCCCATGGGAGAGGGGATCTGTTCGTGCCGTGTTGGGCCTTCGGGGCAGTCGTCTTCGGAATGTGGTTCGTGGCACCATCTCTCCCTCGTCATCCCCGACTGGATCGGGGATCCATTGGCGGTGCGACTTTCTGCTGGCCTGAGACCGGTGCGCCGTTCGACGCACGTGATCGGTCCGGATAGTGCGGCGCGAACCGGGCCGAAGCTGCGCAGGAACCGCGCGCCGGAGCAGGTGCCATACCGAACGGATAGGACAATGGATCCCCGATCAAGTCGGGGATGACGGAGGAGAGTTCGGGAGAAGGCGCGCGCTTGTCGGCGATTGTTCCTGTCAGTTCCCGGCTGTCTGCCCGAGATAGGTCGCGCCGACGATGGGGCCGGGATGGCCGTTGGCATCCCGGCCCTGGATGAGGATCGCGCAGCCGCGCGCGCCGGACTTCATCAATTCGCCCTTCGGCATCTCGTAGGAAGCGGCCTTGCCCTTCCACATGTCGATCGTCTGCATGCGGCGCACCACGTTGTGATAGGTGATCTTGCGGCCCCGGTTTTCGCCGCGCCGGATCGTGATCTGACGGGCACGATCGAACAGGACTAGCCAGATGGTTGCCATCATGCCCGGCGTCCGCCCATCTCCAACGTCGACGGTCAGGGAATCGTTCGTCATGTGGGCGTTGACGTCGACGGGCAGGTCGCCGGAGGTCTTGACCGCGATGGAAATGGCGCGTTCGTCGGAGCCGATCGCATGGCGGCGACCGTTGATGACGGCTTGCGGGGTGTGGACGGTACGGTTGCCGCGCATAGGCGCACTGGTGGGCGCTGTTTTCCGGGTTGGCGAGCGTGTCCTTCCAGCCGAGATAACCCCAATAATCGATGGGCAGCGACAGGACGATCAGGTTCGGGTCCTCGGCAAGCGTGCCGAAGAGACGGCCGGCGGGTGGGCAGGAGGAGCAGCCCTGGCTGGTGAAAAGCTTGACGACCGCCTTGGGATTTGCATCCGCGGATCCGGTGAACAGGGCGCAAGGAACAGAAGGCCCGCACACAGGGCGATCGTGCGGCGTGAGATCTTCCTTCTCAAGATGTCGGCGGTCCCGTTCGACGGATTGGTCCGTTCCAGCATCCTCGTTTCCGTTCCTGACCCATTGTTGGTCCCGTTCGGGACCTGTTCTTGAGATGATTTCGGCTCACTCGCTCCCGCCGTCGCATGGGGGCAGGATGGCGGCGACACTAGTCACGGCCCGGATCAATGGAAAGTCACGTTGGGGTGACACGTCCGGTGTCTGCGGTCAACGGTCGCAAAGGGAGCGGGACGCGCAAGGAACGGGGGCGCAACGGCAGCTGGCCGGGCGCTTTCGCTCCCGACCGCTCCTGTCGGCGAGGGTCACTTTTGCGCGAGCACCGCGTCGATCTTGGGGATTAGGACTTCGCGTAAGGATTTGGGGTTGAGCGGGCCGATGAACTTGTAGCGGATGCGGCCAGTGCGATCGACGACGAAGGTCTCCGGCACGCCGTAAACGCCCCAGTCGATCCCGGCCCGACCCTTCTCGTCCACGCCGACGGCGTCATACGGATTGCCGAGCGTGCCCAGGAAGCGCAGGGCATTTTCCGTCTTGTCCTTGTAGTTCAGACTGACGAGGCGCACCTCGGGCCGTTCCGCCAGCGTTTCCAGAACCGGGTGTTCTTCCCGGCAGGGCACGCACCAGGAGGCGAAGATGCTGACGACCGTCACCTGATCCTTCAGGGCGGGACCGGTGCCGTTGTCGCCGATCAGATCGGCGGTGGAAATGCCCGGTACCTGTTTGCCGTCGCGCTTGAGACCTGCCAGTTCCGGCAGGTCGAACTGCGGCGCGGGCCGATTGATCAGAGCGGAGGGGATCTCGTTTGGGGCGCGGCCAACCTTCAACTGCATCAGGAACAGCGCGGCAAGCGCTGCAAAGATGATCAGCGGCAGCAGAACGAGGACCGGAACGCGACGGAGCTTTGCCGTCTCCGGCACGCCTTTGGTCTGCGGCGTCTCGGTTGCGTTGTCCTTCGACGACGTATCGTTCATGCCTTGGGATCCTTTGCGGCCGACCGGCGGCGCAGTCTGCGCGCTTCAAGCTCGGCCAACAGGGATTTCTGGTGGCGGAAATCGTACCGGATCCAGGCGATCAGCCCGCCGATGAGCACGAGCGAGACCGCATAGGATGCCAGGATGAAACCGGGATGATTGCCGAGATCTGGCAGCATCAGGACGGAGCCTCCACGGGGGCCTTGTTCGTCTTGGGCGAATGGGCGCTTGCCGTTGCCTGCACCGAGGTTGTTGCTCTGGCAACGCCCGCCGCACCTGCCGCCTCGTGCTGGCGCAGGGTGCGGATGCGACGCCGCAGGATTTCGCTGCGCATGGCGATGAAATGCAGCGTCATGAACAGGAGCGTGAAGGCGAGCGCATTTACGAGCAGCGGGATCAGTATGGACGGCGGCATGGACGGGCCGTCCATGCGCACGACAGATGCGGGCTGGTGCAGCGTGTTCCACCAGTTCACGGAGAACTTGATGATCGGGATGTTGATGTAGCCGACCAGGGTCAGCACGGCGACCGCCTTGCCCGCGCGGATCGGGTCTTCGATTGTGCGCCACAGGGCGATTATGCCGAGATACATGATGAACAGCACCAGCACCGAGGTGAGGCGCGCATCCCACACCCACCAGGTGCCCCACATGGGCTTGCCCCACAGCGAGCCGGTGACCAGGCACAGGAAGGTGAAGGCCGCGCCGATGGGGGCTGCGGCCTTTGCGGAGACGTCGGACAGCGGGTGCTTCCAGACGAGCGTGCCGAACGAGGCGATCGCCATCACCGTGTAGGCGAACATGGAGAGCCAGGCGAAGGGCACGTGGATGTACATGATCTTGACCGTCGCGCCCTGCTGATAATCCTCGGGCGAGACGTAGAGGGCGAGATAGAGCCCGATCGCCATGGAGACGACGGTTGCGCCCACGAGCCAGGGCAGCAGCCGGTCGGTCAGGCGCATGAAACGGGTCGGGTTAGCCAGATCGATGATTGCCATGGAATTGTTCTAATCCCGCATCGTTACGGCATCAATGCGGCGATGTGCGAAAGAGGGCCATGAGATTGGTCAATCGGACGCAAAACGCAGCGCGGTTGCAGCCGCATAGGGCTCGACGACGGCGGAAATCAGCGTCAGCGCGCAGAGAATCGCAAAGGGCGTTGTGAAGGGTAAAGTCAGGTTCAGCGCGGCGTTGGAGGCGCTGACGCCGAAAATCAGCACCGGAATCGTCAGCGGCAGAACGAGGATGGCGAGGAGCAAACCTCCGCGACGTAAAGACACGGTCAGCGCGGCGCCGATCGCGCCGATCAGGGTCAGTGCCGGGGTGCCTGCGACAAGCGTCACCGTCAGCGCGGCGGTGGCGATCGGGTCCATGTTCAGGAAAAGCGCGAAGACGGGGGCGGATATGACCAGCGGCAGGCCGCTCGCCGCCCAGTGCGCCAGGCATTTGACGAAGACGACCAGCTCCAGCGGCGTCTCCCCCATCAGCAGGAGATCGAGCGAGCCGTCGTCGCGGTCGGCCTGAAAGAGGCGGTCGAGCCCCAACAGCGAGGCAAGCAACGCGCCGATCCACAGGATCGCCGGGCCGATGCGCGACAGAAGATTGAGATCGGGGCCGATGCCGAAGGGCACGACGACGATCACGCACAGAAAGAACAGAACGCCCATCCAGACGCCGCCGCCGATGCGAATCGCCAGCTGCATCTCGCGCACGAAAAGGGAGGTAAGGGCCCTCATGCCGTGACCTCCGCCGTCTGGAACCGCAGGTGACGGGCCGGGGAAACGGGCAGGTCCTGATGGGTGGTGGCGACGATCAGTCCGCCGTCGGCCAGATGGGCGTGCATCAGCTCAAGAAGCTTTTCCTCCGAGGCCGCATCGAGCGCGGAGGTCGGCTCATCGAGCAGCCAGACCGGGCGCCGGGAGACGAGAAGACGGGCAAGAGAGAGGCGACGGCGCTGGCCCGCGGACAGATATCCGGCGGGCAGGTGGTCGATGAAATCGAGGCCGACGGCAGCGAGCGCCTCATTGACGGTTGCCGCCAGTTCGCCGTTGTATTGCCGCCAGAAGGCGAGATTTTCGGCGACCGTGAGCGGCGGCTTCAGGGCGTCCGCATGGCCGAAATAGTGGCACTGGGTGGGAACGCTCGTGTCCGCCGCGCCCCCTTCCAGCAACATCGAGCCGGAGGCTGCGGGCACCAGCCCGGCCAGAACGCGCAGGAGGCTCGACTTGCCGACGCCGTTGGGGCCGGTGATGATCAGCGCCTCGCCGGTCTCCACCTCGAAAGTGAGATGGTCGAACACACGGCGGCCGCCGCGTTCGCAGGCGAGATTTTCCGCGATCAACTTCACCGGCAGGCCCCCCGTCTCGTCAGAGCATGGTCTCGTTGCTCAGGCGATTTGCCTGAACGGAAAGTGCTCCAGGTCGCCGAGGCACTTACGCCGGTTTTGCGGTTGTAATCAAGACTGAAGACGCGGACGGGGCGTCAATCGGGGCAAACGAAAACGGCCTGCGAGGAGAAAATCGCAGGCCGCACGGCTTGTGGGACGCCTTGTGTGACGTAACGCATCACCCCTTGGATAACCGGTTCGGGCGCCGGTGCCGGGGCCGCGTTTCGTCAGGCGGCGCGGACGGTGCTTAGGAAGCGGTCCAGCTCCGCCTGCAGGTTTTCCGCCTGTTCCGATAGGGCATTGGAGGCGGAGAGAACGTCGTCCGCCGCGTCGCTCGATTCCTGGGCCATATCTTCGTCACGGTGGTGATGGAATCCGTCACCTCCATCGTGCCGACGGAGGCCTGCTGCACGTTGCGGGCGATCTCCTGGGTGGCGACGGACTGTTCCTCCACGGCGCCGGAAATCGCGGTCGAGATTTCCGAGATCTGATGGATGGTCTCCGCGATGCTGTTGATGGCTGTCGCGGAATCGGTCGTCGATCCCTGGATCTCGGACACTTGCGTGGAAATCTCCTCGGTCGCCTTGGCGGTCTGGTCGGTACGCTGCTTGACCTCGGCTGCAACGACCGCAAAGCCCTTGCCCGCTTCGCCGGCGCGGGCCGCCTCGATGGTGGCGTTGAGCGGCAGCAGGTTGGTCTGTTCGGCGATCTCCTGAATGAGCGAGACCACGTCGCCGATCTTATGGGCAGCGTTGGATAGGTCATCGATCTTGGTGGCCGCCGAATCCGCGTCGGTCACCGCCTTGCCGGAGATCTTGCTGGAGTTTGTGACCTGGTTGGCGATCTCCTGCACGGAGGTCGTCAATTCCTCGGTGGCGGCGGCAACGGTCTGCACGTTGCCGGAGGCCTGCTCAGAGGCGGCGGCTGCGGACCCGGAACGGGCAAATGTCTGCTTTGCGTTGTCCGTCATGGTCCGCGAGGAGGCCTTCATCTGGCCTGCGGAGGCGGAAAGGGTTTGAGCGATGCTGCCGACGGCAAATTCAAAGTCGTCGGCGAGCTTGTGAAGCATGCGTTCGCGTTCTGCTTCCGCTTTCGCCTTCTGAGCCGCGGTCTCCTCGCTCATGCGGGCGTTCTGCAGGGATTGCTCGCGGAAGAACTCGGCCGCCTTGGCCAGAGCCCCAACCTCGTCGGCCCGGTCCGTGTCGGAGATCTCCATGTCGGTGCGTCCCTCCGCCAGGTTCTTGAGGAGGGTGACGACGCCGTTGATGGGTTTGGCGATGCCGAAGCGGGCGATCCACAGACCGAAGCCGACGCCGAAGAGAATCGCCAGGATCGCCGTAACGATCAGCGTGTCGGCGGCCGACTGGGCCTCCGAGATCGCTTCCTCGCGCTCGGCGTTCATGTGCTTCGCGGTGTACTGGCTGTAGACCTTGATCGCGCTCGTCACCATGCCCTGGCCCTCAAGGGCCGATTGCAGGGTCGCATCGATCCGCGCCTTGTCGTCGGGGGTGTTCTCGACGGTGTCGATCATGGCGTCGATGCGGGTGAAGTAGCTCTTCAGGGCGCTTTCGACGGCTTGGAGTTGGTTCTGCTGGTCCACGTCGGCGGCGGCGCGCAGTTTCGGCAGGCGACCGAGCATCTCGTCGGCGCGGCGTTTGGCTTCGGCGCGGAATTCGTCCGCGGCATTGACTGACTGGGCGAGCTGGTAGGTCATGCGGCTGATCGCGATGATGTCGATGCGCAGATCCATTGCCTCGCGGGCGGCCTTTTCCGTCACGCCGATCCGATCGAAGGTTCGCGTCAGGGCATTCAGGCTGGAATAGGAAACCCAGGCGATTCCGGCCGCGGAAAGGCCCATAATCGTCACGACTGCAAGGATCTTGCGGACGATCGTAATGTTCTTCAACAACGCGACGTACTCCTCGGGAGGGTCAGGGCGCTTTCCAGAAGGTCTGAGGACCATATTTCTTCAATGGGATTATGTATTGTGAATATTAATCAATTATATTTTTGAAACGATGAGAAAAAACGAGTTTTGATGGTGAGAAATGACAATTTTGGAAAATGGACGCAAGATTGCGTTGGTCCGATATTTTACGTAGGCAACGTATTTGCGAAATATATTGTAAATCATTGACCTATAAAGGATGCCGCAGAGCGTGAAACGAGGGGCCGGAGCTTCGGCTCGTCGGACTAATCCAACGCTGAATTCGGCCGGGTTTCAGCGACATGCCGCAGGGAAAATCACCGGAATAAATCGGATAATGGCCCGCGGACGCGGAATTCGGGTGGGCCGGGTGACGATGCGTGATATTCCGCTTCGGAAGGTGTCCTGTGCGGAATGTGCCCGGAATGCGCATGGTATGTCGGCCTTGCGTCGCGTCTTCGTCGTTTCAGGGAAGAAGGCGCCGGTGCCGAGGTCGGAGAGATAAAACGGTCCGTGGGGCAATTGGCACGTGATTTTTGTATACCATTGTATATAAAGCGCGCCGAACGGACCCGAAGACGGGGTGGACAAATGTATCGTTTGGCTCTTGCCGCACTGGTGCCGTACCGCAAGATTCGTATCACCGGCCATCCGGATACGCTCACGGCCATTCTTGCCGGGTGCTTGAAACGGATCGTATCGTCGTTGCGATCGTGATCCCGTCAGATTGCAACGATCTGACCGGATCAGGATCGATGGGTTGGGTTTGAAGCGTCTGCCTGTCCCTCGGACGTGATCGTCCGGGCGACAAGTGCTCCAATACCTGCCGTCGGTCCGGCCACCGATCTGGTGGGAGCCGGGTCGTCAACAGGATGCTCTGCCGTCGGCGAATGGCGGAACGTTCTTGAATGAAAGGGGATCGCCAGCCGTGACAAAATCGCTCGACACCTTCAAATGCCGCAAGACGCTTGCCGTCGGCGACAAGACCTACACCTACTTTTCGCTGCCCGATGCGGAGGTGAACGGGCTTGAGGGTATCTCCAAGCTGCCGTTCTCGCTGAAGGTCCTCCTGGAAAACCTGCTGCGCTTCGAGGATGGGCGCACGGTGATCGCAGACGACATCTGCGCGATCGCAGACTGGCTGAAGGAGCGCAAGTCCTCGCACGAGATCGCCTATCGTCCCGCGCGCGTGCTGATGCAGGACTTCACGGGCGTTCCGGCCGTGGTCGATCTGGCCGCGATGCGCGATGCGGCGACCAAGCTCGGCGGCGATCCGAAGAAGGTCAACCCGCTGGTGCCGGTCGATCTCGTCATCGACCACTCGGTGATGGTCGACTATTTCGGCACCACCGCCGCGTTCACGCAGAACGTGGAGCGCGAATACGAGCGCAACGGCGAGCGCTACGAGTTCCTGCGCTGGGGCCAGTCGGCTTTCGACAACTTCCGCGCTGTGCCGCCGGGAACCGGCATCTGCCACCAGGTGAACCTCGAATATCTGGCCCAGACGGTCTGGGCCAAGGACGAGGACGGCGAGACGATCGCCTATCCCGACACGCTGGTGGGTACGGATAGCCACACGACGATGGTCAACGGTCTGGCCGTTCTCGGCTGGGGCGTGGGCGGTATCGAGGCGGAGGCGGCCATGCTCGGCCAGCCGATCTCGATGCTCGTTCCTGAAGTCATCGGCTTCAAGCTCGACGGCGAGCTGCCGGAAGGCGTCACCGCCACCGACCTGGTGCTGACCGTCGTCGAAATGCTGCGCAAGAAGGGTGTGGTCGGCAAGTTCGTGGAATTCTACGGCCCCGGCCTCGACAACCTGTCGCTGGAAGACGCCGCGACCATCGCCAACATGGCGCCGGAATACGGCGCTACCTGCGGCTTCTTCCCCGTCGACGACGACACGCTGGAATATCTCACTGCCACGGGCCGTGCCGACGACCGCGTCGCGCTGGTAGAAGCCTATGCCCGCGCACAGGGCATGTTCCGCGACACTCATTCCGAGCCGGTCTTCACCGACACGCTGCAGCTCGATCTTTCCTCTGTCGTTCCCTCCATCGCCGGGCCGAAGCGTCCGCAGGACCGCGTTCCGCTGGACATGGCGCCTGAAGGCTTCGCCAAGGTCATGGACGAGGAGTTCAAGAAGGCGGAAGAGTTCGGCAAGCGTTATGCCGTTGAAGGTCGCAACCACGATCTCGGCCACGGCGACGTGGTGATCGCGGCAATCACTTCGTGCACCAACACCTCCAACCCCTCCGTGCTGATCGGTGCGGGCCTGGTGGCGCGCAATGCGCTGGCCAAGGGCCTGAAGGTGAAGCCGTGGGTGAAGACCTCGCTGGCACCAGGCTCGCAGGTGGTGACCGACTATCTGCAGCGCGCCGGCCTGCAGGACGATCTCGATGCTCTCGGCTTCGATCTGGTCGGCTACGGCTGCACCACCTGCATCGGCAATTCCGGCCCGCTGCCGGAGGAAATCTCCAAGTCGATCAACGACGACGATCTGGTGGCCTGCTCGGTTCTTTCGGGCAACCGCAACTTCGAGGGTCGCGTCAATCCGGACGTGCGCGCCAACTACCTGGCTTCGCCCCCGCTGGTCGTCGTCTATGCGCTGGCCGGATCGCTCAACGTCAACGTGGCGAAGGATCCGCTCGGCGAGGACAAGGACGGAAAGCCGGTCTATCTCAAGGACATCTGGCCCTCCAGCAAGGAGATCGCCGATCTCATCCGCACCTCGATCACCGAGGAGATGTTCCGCGAGCGCTACGGCGATGTCTTCAAGGGCGACAAGCACTGGCAGGCGATCAAGATCGAGGGCGGCCTTACCTATGACTGGTCCGCGACGTCGACTTACGTGCAGAACCCGCCGTATTTCGAAGGCATGACCATGGAGCCGAAACCGCTCGAGGAGGTCGAGAGCGCGGTGGTCCTGGGCCTGTTCCTGGATTCGATCACCACCGACCACATCTCGCCGGCCGGTTCCATCAAGGCGGAGAGCCCGGCCGGACAGTATCTGGTCGAGCATCAGGTGCGTGCGGTGGACTTCAACTCCTACGGCTCGCGGCGCGGCAACCACGAGGTGATGATGCGGGGCACGTTCGCCAACATCTGCATCAAGAACCAGATGGTTCCGGGCGTCGAGGGCGGCGTCACCATGAAGGACGGCGTCGAGAAGTGGATCTACGACGCGGCGATGGAATATCGCGATGCGGGCCAGCTGCTCGTCATCTTTGCGGGCAAGGAATACGGCACCGGTTCCTCGCGCGACTGGGCGGCCAAGGGCACGCGCCTTCTGGGCGTGCGCGCGGTCATCGCGCAGTCGTTTGAGCGTATCCACTGCTCCAACCTCATCGGCATGGGCGTGCTGCCGCTCACCTTCAAGGAAGGCGAGAGCTGGCAGAGCCACGGCATCACCGGCAAGGAGAAGGTCACGATCAAGGGCGTGGCCGACCTCAAACCGCGTCAGATGGTGAACGTCGAGGTCGAGTACGAGGGCGGCACCAAGAAGACGATCGAGGTGCTGTGCCGGATCAATACGCTGGACGAGCTGGACTACATGAAGGCCGGCGGCATCCTGCACTACGTTCTGCGGAACCTGGTGGCGTAAGGGCCCCAGGTTTTTCGCCAGTTTGTGAGATGACATGGGCCGCCCCAATGGGGCGGTCTTTTTTCTTTTCCAATAATCTGAAAATATTTCTAGTTTTCTTCAAAAGGGTCTTGATCCATTATCATCAAATGATTCCGCTTTGTTATACATGTGCTCTATTCCTTTTCGTATTTTTTGCGAAAACTGAATTTTTCATTTAGTATGACAAACGTGCCTGCGAATGGGCCAACTAACTTGAAAATCTTGGCAGTCGGTTCATCCGCTAATTTGTGATGGCCCACTAACGCACTCGGGAAGTAATGCCCTGCTTCATGTTCAAGGAGAAATTTGTCAAGTCTTTCGTCAAAATGCTCAAGCGCATTGCGTAAACTGCAGTCTCTTAGAGCGAAACAATCTTGGGCGCCAAAGGCTTCTTTCAATCTCGTTGAGTGAATTTCGTAAATTAGCTTCTGCCTCGGGGGCCAAAAAAACAAGACAACGCGGCTGCGTGCGACAACGACTCATTTATTGGCGAAACTATTTCTTCTTCTGTCGTTGCGTTTATTGACATTTCGTCATATCTAGAGAAGGCAGCGTTTGACCTGCTTGAGGGATATAGAATTGAACTGATATATATATAGAATTGAACTGATATAAAAGACCTCATTATAGGGGAATATCCCGCCATGATCCTCAGCAATGCTTATTCTTCTGGAAATTTCTGATTTTTCCATATCTAAATCTAGGGCTTCTTGTTTTCTAAGATATTGAAACTCTCATGTCGTAGCGGAGCGATTCTACAAGGTGTTAAGGCTTATTGATCGAATTGCAAATGTCAATCCGAGGAAGTCAATGAGATTCATTTCCTCCGCTGGATTGCGCTTTCCGACAGGCGACCGCTTCGTCGCGATGTTTCCTGGCGTCCCGGAGGCGATTACCGGCGGAGGGCGTGCTCGCCGTTGCGCTGCTCGGCTGGCTCGATGATGGCGTGCCTCTTCCCGCAGCCACGCCTCTCGACAAGGATCGTGTTTCCATCGCCGTTCCCGATCACAAGACCAAGCTGCCGGCACTTGACGAGACGTTGAAGGCACTCGGCAAGCGGCTGGTTGTCAGTGTCGAGTATGCGGCCTGAACGAGGGCGTCTGAATACGTGCCGGATCTTGCGTTGTTGCACATTCTGGCTCTCTCCGTCGTCATCCCCCGGCGAAGTCCGGGGGATCCAGCACTCTCCGCATATGCTGGTACCCGCTGGATTGCCCGGACTTCGCCGGGCAATGACGGAGGAAAGTATCGGCCGGGGGAATGAACGAGAGTTGCGCCGCAGGGGGGTAGAGGCGTGTTGCGGACGAAGACGCGTTCTCTCTCGCCATCCCCCGTCCCCCCGCTCTAAAACCGCTCCCGCTGAACTCAACGGGAGGTAACGTTCATGCTCGTTTCAAGCCGTGACATCCAGATCGAGTGGGGGGATTGCGATCCGGCGGGAATCGTCTGGTATCCGCGCTATTTCGGCATGTTCGACGCCTGCACCGCCGCGCTCTTCCACAAGGCGATGGGGTTGAAGAAGATCCAGCTCATCGAGAAGTACGATTTCGTCGGTTTCCCAATGGTCGACACGAGTGCGAAGTTAGTGGTTTCGTCGGCGTTCGACGATGAAATCCACATCGACACCACGGTGACTGAACTCGGGCGCTCCTCCTTCAGCATCCTGCACAAGGTGATGAAGGGCGATCAGCTTGCCATCGATCGAGGCGACGGAAAAGCGGGTGTGGGTGGGCAAGCATCCGGACGACCCGGCGCGGATCAAGTCCAAGCCGATCCCCGATGAAGTGGTGGTGGCGCTCAAGGGTTAGCGCGTTTTAACGTTCATTTTCCATTTTCCAAATTCGACCGCAAAATCAGGTGATGCAGCGGAACGAGCCGTTGCGTAAATCGCGTTCGCACGGCACGCTCAACTGATATGGCCGACCGCCGTTTGCGCGTGACGGCTTTTCTCGCGCGTCGACGGATATCGCGCGAACCGACCGACGGACCTGACCGTGAACCGCTGCCTTCGCCTATTTGTCCTTCTTGCATGCTGCCTGATCGGCGCCAGCGTCGTGTCGCAGGTGCATGCCCAGTCCGCAAGCCAGATCATCGAGCGCGCCCTGTCGCCGGCCGACAAGGGGAGCGATGCGGCAAGCAAGACGGCCTCGGGAGAAAAAGCGGCGGCCGGGAAATCGGCGGCCGCCGAGACGACTGACTCTCAAACGGCCGACACTCCGGCTGCGGATGTGGGCAAGGCTGCGGCCGACGGCGACAAGGACGACACGAAGGCGGCCGCCGCCGTTCCCCTCGATCCCACGTTGCAGACGACGCTCGACGGTGCGCAGCGTCGCATTGACGGCTGGGGCAAGCAGCTCGACCGGATCGAAGCCGATCTGCAGCGCAAGATCATCGAGGCGCAGCGGGTGGACGAGATGCGTTCTCAGGTTTTGGACGTGCGCTCGGCCGGTGAAGAGATCCAGTCCAATCTGAAGCCGCGTGGGGAGGCCATCGAGAAGCGAGTGAAGGAACTGTCTCTGGCGGAAGGCTCGAAGGAAGCCGTGTCGGATGCGGTCACCGCCCAGCTCGACGATCAACAGGCCCAGCTGGCGGCCGTCAACGGCGTGCTCAAGCAGGTGCAGGTCGTCCAGCTTTACGCCGACGAGCTGTTGACTCGGATCATCCAGTATCGCCGCGATCAACTTATCCGCCGTCTGCTGACCCCGACCCCAAGCATTCTGGAGCCGCATTTCTGGTCGCGTGTGGCGCATGATCTGCAGCCGACGGTGAAATCGGCCGGATTGCTGATCTCCGACTGGTTCGGCCTGATCTATGCGCGTGCGGGCGCCTGGGCCGTGCTGCTGGTGGTCATCGCGCTGATCGGCACCTATGGGCTGATCTGGCCGGTGAGACGTCTGCTGCTCGATCTAACGGCGCGCGATCCTGGTGCGGCGCCGGTGGCCCCATGCATCGCTCCACCGCGCCGGGCGATCTCGTTCTGGCGCTGTAATCGGTGATCGCGGTCGTGCTCGGCTTCCTCACCATCGCCGGGTGGAAGGCGGTGGCGCGCTCGTCGAACCCGGAAGCCGAAACCATCGAGAACGGGGACTTGAGCTCCGTTGCGCGCTGGGTGATGCCGCTGTTCTGGCTCGGCGCACTCACGACGCTGTGCGCGCCGCTCATCGGCTATATCCGCGTCTCTTCTTTCGTGACCCAGCAGATCGTGTGGTCGGTGTCGGTGTTCGGCGTCACCCACCTGCTGCTGATGGTCACCGATGACGTGGCAACGGCACTGTTTCGCGGCGATACGCGGCTGGGCCGGGCCATGCGCGAAACCATGGCCCTGGGCAATGGAACATCGAGCAGATCGGCGTGCTGCTGTCCGGCATCCTGCGCATCCTGCTGATCGCCAGCGCTGTCATTTCTCTGCTGGCGCCGTGGGACGTTTCCACCGGCGACGTGACCGGGCTGGTGCGTCAGGCGATCTTCGGGTTCAAGATCGGGTCCTTCACCTTCTCGCTGTCCGATATCGTTCTGGCGCTGATGATCTTCATCGTCGGGCTGGCGGTGACGCGCGCCATGCAGCGCTGGCTGGAGCGCGGTATCTGCCGCATACAAGACTCGACGTGGGGCTGAAATCCTCGATCCGCACGGGCTTCGGCTATGTCGGCGTGATCGTGGCGGGCATGGTCGCCTTCTCCTACATGGGGTTGAACCTCCAGAACATCGCCATCGTCGCCGGTGCGTTGTCGGTCGATGTCGACTTCGGCCTGCAGTCCATCGTCAACAACTTCATCTCGGATCTGATCCTGCTGGCGGAGCGGCCGATCAAGGTGGGCGACTGGATCGTCGTGGGTGAGGCCCAGGGCTATGTGCGCCACATCAACGTGCGGGCGACGGAAATCGAGACCTTCGACCGCCAGACGGTGATCGTGCCGAATTCCGATCTGATCTCCGGCGTCGTGAAGAACTGGATGCACGACGACACGTCGGGCTGCATCATCCTCACTGTGGGCGTGTTTTATGACAGCGATCCCGAGCAGGTGCGTGATATCATGATGCAGATCGCGCGCGACAATTCCGAGCTGCTCGCCTATCCGGCGCCGGTCGTCTATTTCATGGATTTCGAGGCCTCGTCCCTCGATTTCGAATTGCGCGCCTATCTCGCGCAGAGCGATTATTCGCTGTCGGTGAAGTCGGATCTGCGTTTCGAGATCATGCGCCGCTTCAGCGAGGCGGGGATCGAGATTCCCTTCCCGCAGCGCGATCTCAACCCGCGCGACATGGACCGGCTGGAAGACGTCATTCGCGGTCGTGGCGAGACGAGCCGGAACCTTCAGCCGACCTCTTCTGCGGCGGGTGAAACGTCCGGAGCTCCCAGCTCCACGCCGCACAAGCAGATACCCTCGACCCACGAAAGCCCCGCCGATGCAGATGGCGACGGAGACGCCGTATGACGAAGACCTTTCGCCACCTCGCCCTCGCGGTTGCCGCGACCGGGTTTTGCCGGTTGCGGTCCCGAGGCCACGGTGACGCCGCCGTTCTACCTGGATCTCGGGCGCAGCGGGGTTGAGGTCGATGCCGCTGCCGCCCGCACCATGATTTCGTCCTACCGCGAAAAGCACGGCGCTCCGGCGCTCAGCGTCGATCCGGAACTGACGAAGGTCGCCGAGGCGCAGGTGCGCGACATGGCGGCACGGTAATCGGTCGATGCATCTTTGGAAAAGGGCAAGGCGGCGCGGGCGCGTCTCGATGCGGTGGGCTATCCCAAGGGGCCCGTCGTGACGAACGTTTCGGCCGGATACCGGCGGCTGGCGGAAGCCTTCTCCGGCTGGCGAGATTCGCCCCAGCACAACGCACATATGCTGGACAAGCGCATGACGCGGATGGGCATTGCAACGGCCTATGCGCCGGGTTCCAAGTACAAAGTGTTCTGGTCGCTGGTTCTCGCCGCACTGGAGGAGTGAGGGGCGAAGCTCCACGCTCTCGCGATCTCTCCTCCGGGATGACGGCGGAGAGATCGCCCAAAGATGCTACGTCCGCATGCGGCGACGCGCAGGCTTCCTCCATCCCGAAACTCGTCTATGCTCCGCGAGCCAAGAACAAGATCGGGTTTGGGAGGAATCATCATGCTTACGCGCACCGACAGCTATGCCGACCTTTATGCAAGCTTCCGCTGGCAGATCCCCGACTTCTACAGCATCGCCGCCGACACCTGTGATTGCTGGGCCGGGGCAGATCCCGAGCGAATCGCGCTGATCGATCGCCGGGCTGACGGGCGCATGCAGGAAATCAGCTATCGGACCTTGCGCGAAAAGGCGAACCGGCTGGCCAATGCGCTGGCGTCGCTCACGATCACGCGCGGCGACTGGGTGGCGATCCTGCTGCCGCAGATGCTGTTTGCTTATCTGGCGATCTACAAGCTTGCCGCCATTCCCTGCCACTCGCCTCGTTCTTCGGCGTGGAGGCACTGGAACACCGGCTCGGCAATGCGGGCGCGAAGGCGATCATCACCGACAGCGCAGGGCTCGCGAAGGTCGCGGAATTGCGCGACAAACTGCCGGAGCTGGAGGTGGTTCTCACGGTCGATGATCCGGCGAGCACGCCGTTTGAAGGTGTCGAGAGCTTGTCGGGATTGATGGAACAGGCCTCCGACCGGTTCGAAACTTCGGTCACACGACCCGACGATCCGGCGCTGATGATCTACACCTTCGGCACGACGGGGCTCGCCAAGGGCGCGTTGCACGGGCATCGGGTGCTACTTGGGCATCTGCCCGGCGTGGAGATGCCGCACGAATTCCTGCCCCAGCGCGGAGATCGCTTCTGGACGCTTGCGGACTGGGCTTGGGCGGGCGGTCTGCTGAACGTCCTGCTGCCCTCGTTTCATTTCGGCATTCCGGTGGTCGCCTACAGGGCGGCGAAGTTCGATCCGGAGGAAGCGCTGTCGCTGATGGCAGAGATGGGGGGGGGGGCGCAATGCTTTCATTCCGCCGACCGCGCTGAAGATCCTGCGTACGGTGGAGCGTTCGAGCGAACGGTTCGATCTGAAGATCCGGTCCATCGGATCCGGCAGCGAGTCGCTCGGTCGGGAGGTCTACGAATGGGCGCAGGAGGGGCTCGGCGTTACCATCAATGAATTCTACGGTCAGACGGAGTGCAATCTGGTGCTCTCCTCCTGCGCGTGGTTCGGCGTGTCGCAGCCCGGCGCCATCGACAAGCCGGTGCCGGGGTACGAGGTTGCCGTGATCGGCGTGGACGGCGAAGCGCTGCCTGCCGGCGAAAAGGGGCAGATCGCCGTGAGGCGGTCGGATCCGGTGATGTTCCTGGAATACTGGAAGCGGCCCGAGGCCACGGAGCAGAAATTCGCCGGAGACTGGATGCTGACCGGCGATCAGGGCGTGGTCGATGAGGACGGCTATTTCCATTTCGTCGGCCGCGACGACGACGTGATCACATCTGCCGGGTACCGCATCGGACCGGGCGAGATCGAGGATTGCCTGATCGCCCATCCGGCGGTCGCGCTTGCCGCCGTCGTCGGCAAGCCGTATCCGGTGCGCACTGAGATTGTCAAGGCGTTCATCGTGCTGAAGGAGGAGGCGGAGGCGACGCCGGAAACGGCGGAAGAGATCCGCCGTTACGTGCGCGACCGGCTCGCCGCTCACGAATATCCGCGCGAGATCGAATTCGTGGAGGATCTGCCGATGACGACGATGGGCAAGGCCATCCGCAAGGCCTTGCGCGAACGGGTGCGGGCGGAGGTCGTTTAGGGGCGCGAGCTTCGGGGGCTGACTCAGGCGCGGTATCATAATGCCTCAACTTCGCAATATCGGCATGTGTCTGTGTCGAGAGCCACAGGCACAATTGTCATCCCCGCGCAGGCGGGGATCCAGCATCCCGTGGGCTCGCATTCTTGCCCTCAGCGCTTGATCCTGTGGTTACTGGGTCCCCGCCTGCGCGGGGATGACGATCGAGCGAGTGAGGACTCGTGCAATCAGCACCGAACATTGCGCCGGATGCACGGTCGAAATCCGGCTTCTGCCCCGCCTCCTCAGCTTATTCCGTGCATGAGGTAAACGGCGGCGAGGACGATGACGATGGTGAGCGCCTGGGCGATCACGCGGGCGCGCATCAGGCGTTGCGAGACGTCCGGCGAACCTCGGCGCAGCATGTTGAACAGTCCCGCAATCAGAATCAGCCCGACGATGCCGATCCCGACCGGAATGAGATTGTAGAGAATCAGTCCCATCGAGCCCCCCCTCTCCGGGCACGAGCGTTTCCCTCCGCAACCCGTGCCCGCGTCTTGATCGAATTCACGTCAATTGATGACGGAAAACTTCCCTTACGTCCAATATCATTGTTCGCGGTCTGAGGCGCCGCCGAGCAGACGGTCCAGAAGGCGGCCGGGAATGAGGCGGCGCGCGACCGTCGCCAAATGGGCGGGGACGGTGACCGGATAACGCAGTTTCGGCCGTTCCGCTTCAAGAGCTTTCGCGATTCGCTCCACCACCGCTTTCGGGGGAAGCTTGAAGCGTTTGCCGCCGCCGCGTTCCATCCGCGCCTTGCGCTTCTCATAAACTGCGCGGTGGACGGAATGCTTCGCATCGATGTGCAACCGGAACTGTTCGGCGGCGTTGGCCGAGAACCGCGAGGCGATGGGGTCGGGCTCGACCAGCACCACATAGATGCCGGACCCGGCAAGTTCCAGGCGCAACGTGTCGGTGAGCCCTTTGAGCGCGAATTTCGAGGCGATATAGGCGCCACGATACTTCATGGCGATGAGGTCGAGGACGGAGGAGATCTGCACGATCCGTCTCTGTCCGCGCGCCCGCATGGCCGGGATCATCCAGCAGGTGAGGTCGTGCCAGCCAAAGAGATTCGTCTCGAATTCATCCCTGAGAGCAGCGCGGGACGTCTTCCACCGCACCCGGCTGGCTGTAGGCGCCGTTGTTGATGAACCGTAAAGCGCCCCGTCGGTGGCCTTCAGGGCCGCCTCGGCGGCGCGCGTCACGCAATCGAGATCCTGATAATCGAGATGGAAGGCCTCGAAGCCGTCTGCCTTCAGGCGCTCCACGTCCTCCGGCTTGCGGACGGAGGTGAGCACCCGGTAGCCGCGCGGCCCTCAGGCCCGTTGCGGCTGCAGCGCCGATGCCGGGCGAACAGCCGGTGATGAGGACAGGGCGTCCCTGGCCGCTTTCTGCATCGACAGATCGTGCCACCTCAGATGGTTTCGCCGGTGAGAAGCCGGGGCACCTGACCGGCAAGCCCGGCGGCCTCACGGATGAACATGCGCTTCATGCCGGGCATCCGATCGACGAGCCCGAGGCCGAAATCGCGTGCGGCGCGCAGGATGTCCGATTCGTTGGAGAACAGACGGTTCAGCACATCGGTGACGACGCCCATCTGGAAGGTGTCGAACCGGCGCCAGCGCGCATATTGCTCCAGCACGTCGAAGGCGCTGATATCGCGGCCGAGGCGGCGGGCCTCCACGATCACTTCGGCAAGTGCGGCTGCGTCGCGGAAGCCGAGATTGAGTCCCTGACCGGAAATCGGATGAATGCCGTGCGCCGCATCGCCGACAAGGGCGAAGCGCGGCTTGATGAAATCGCGCGCCAGCGTCAGCGACAGCGGATAGGCATGGCGGCCGCCCGCGATCTTCAGTTTGCCCAGGTGATGGCCGAAACGGCGCTCCAGCTCCATCTCAAAGGTGAAGTCATCGCCCTTGACCAGCGTTTCGGCGACCGACGTCTTCTCGCTCCACACGAGCGAGGAGCGGTTGCCGGTGAGCGGCAGGATGGCGAAGGGCCCGGAGGGCAGGAAGTGCTCTTCTGCCCGGCCCTCGTGCGGGCGTTCGCGCTCGACCGTGCACACGATGCTGGACTGGCCGTATTCCCAGCGCACGGTGGAGATACCCGCCAGATCGCGCAGGCGCGAGCGCACGCCGTCGGCGGCCACCAGAAGACGCGAGGTGCGCATCTCCCCGCTTGCCAGCTCGATCTCGACGCCCTCGCCCTTTGTCTCGAAACTGGTGACGCTGTCGGGGGCGATCATCTCCACACCGACCGCAACCGCCTTGTCGTGCAGCGCGCCGACCATGTCGGCATTGGCGACCATGTGGGCAAACGGCTCGCCGGCTTCCACCTCGCCGGAGAAGGTGAGGAACACCGGGCGCACCGCATCGCGCAGGCGGCTGTCGGTGATGATCATTTCCTTGATCGGCTGGGCGCGGTCGGCGAATTCCTGCCAGACGCCGAGGAGGGTCAGCATGCGTTCGGCCGCCGATGCGATGGCCGAGCAGCGCAGATCCTTCGAAATGGCGTTGCGCGGACGGGTATCGACCACGGCGACCGCGATATCCGGGTCCGATGCCTTCAGCGCCAGCGCCAGGGAAAGCCCGACATAGCCACCGGCAACCAGAACGTCCAGCGTTTCCGTCTCATGTTGGGCATCCGTCATTTCCGTTCCTTACGATGTGCGAACCACTGCGGGGCCGCTTGCGACTTGACTTTTTCGCCTCGCCCCGCGCAGGGTTCCGCCGGTCGGCCTGCGGCGACGTCTTTTGCGTCTGCCGTTCTATCTAACGTTTTTCCCGCTCATTGGAAGCTTTGGGGACGCTTCGGCTGCAAAGCGTCGCCCGTTCGCAATGGGCAGGCCACAGGAAGCAATCGCATATGAGTACGGCTGTCGAGACCCTTCTGGAAATCCTTGATCTCGAAACCCTTGAATGCAACCTTTTCCGTAGGAGCAATCCGCAGTCCGGCTGGCAGCGGGTGTTCGGCGGACGGGTGATCGGGCAGGCGCTCGTGGCGGCCTCGCGTGCGGTCGGCGAGGAACGCACCGCCCATTCCATGCACGGCTATTTCCTGCGCTCCGGCGATCCCTCGGTTCCCATTCTCTATGACGTGGAGCGCATTCGCGACGGCCGGTCCTTCACCACGCGCCGGGTTAAGGCGATTCAGCACGGCGAGGCGATCTTTTCGATGGCCGCTTCCTTCCATGTCGCGGAACAGGGGCTGAACATCAGGCGAAAATGCCCGAGGTGCCGATGCCGGAGGATCTGCCCAGCGAGGAGGAGCTGAAGGAAAAGATCATCAAGGGCGCTGCGGGAGGGGCGTCGGAATCGGTGCGCCGCTATTTCGAGCGCGACCATCCGATCGAGTTGCGCCCGGTCGATCTGCGCCATTATTTCACCAACGAGAAGCTGCCAGCCGAACAGTATGTCTGGGTGCGCGCCACCGACACGCTGCCCGACGACAACCGCATCCACCGCTGCGTGCTGGCCTATGCTTCCGACATGACGCTGCTCGACACGTTGTTGTTCGCGCACGGTCTGTCGATCTTCTCTGACCGGATCCAGCCGGCAAACCTCGACCATGCACTGTGGTTCCATCGGCCGTTCCGTGCCGATGACTGGCTGCTCTATGCTTCCGACAGCCCCTCGGCAGGTGGCGCGCGCGGGTTCAGCCGCGGCTCGTTCTTCACGCGAGAGGGAGAGCTCGTGGTCTTCGCCACGCAGGAAGGATTGATCCGTCAGCGCAAGGACTGGTTCTGAGGGGAAGAGTTGGCGTAAGGGGTTTGTCGTAGCCCATCCTTCGATACGCTATCTTGCGACGGCTCCTCAGAATGACGTTATGTGTGTTGTTGGTTTGATAGAAATTTCAATACGATAACGTCATCCTGAGGAGCGCCGAAAGGCCCATCTCGAAGGATGGGCCGCGCATTCAAACCACAGCCCGTTGGCAAACCGCGGCCCGTTGGCGTTGTGCTTTACCCTTCAAGCGTCGCCAGGACGGGGGCGTGGTCGGAAGGACAGTCCCAGCCGCGGGCCTCGCGGACCACTTCCACGTTGACCACCTTTGGGGCCAGCGGCGGGGTCACCCAGACGTGGTCGAGCCGGCGGCCCTTGTTGGCCGCCTCCCAGTCCTTCGCGCGGTAGCTCCACCAGGTGTAGAGCTTTTCTTCCATCGGCACGAAGCAGCGCATGGCGTCGACGAAGGGGCCGGCCTTGCGCACATCCTCCAGCCGTTCGCGTTCCAGCGGCGTGTGGCTGACGACGCGCGAGAGCTGTTTCGTCGACCAAACGTCCTGCTCGTAGGGGGCGATGTTCAGATCGCCGACGACCATGCACGGGAAGGTCGTGGCTCCTAGCCAGTCTTCCATCTCGTCGAGAAAATCGAGCTTGTGCTTGAACTTGTCGTTGATGTGCGGATCCAGCTCATCGCCGCCTGCGGGGACGTAGAAATTGTGGATCCGGAGATGGCGCCCGCAAAAGGGCACGTCAGTGGCGATGTGGCGGCAATCGCTGTTGTCGCAGAACTTGCGCCGCTCTGTTTCCGTCAGCGGTCGTTTCGAGATCGTGGCGACGCCGTGATAGCCCTTCTGACCCGAAATCTCGATGTTCTGGTAGCCGGCCTTGCGCAACGGCGCGAAGGGGAAATTGCCGTCCGGACACTTGGTTTCCTGAAGGCACAGGACGCCGGGCTGATACGTCTTCAGGAAGCGCTCGACGATCGGCAGGCGCAGTCGCACCGAGTTGATATTCCAAGTGGCGATCGTCAATCGGTCGGTCATGGCCTTCGGGGAGTTTGAAAGAGGGCGGGAGCGTCGTTTGCGACGGCGCGAATAACGGCAAGATCCTACCGCTTTGTCGGCGTACAATCCAGTCCATTGGCCAGCCAAATTTCGGAAGAAGACAAGCGCGATTTCGTGATGAGCCTCGGCGCCAAGGGCGTGATCAACCGCAAGGACTTCGACTGCTGGGGCCAATTGCCGAAGGTCAACTCGCCCGAGTATCAGAAGTGGTTTTCCGAGGTCCGCAAGTTTGGCAAGGCGATCTGGGACATCACCGGCAAGGGCGTGAACGTCGATTTCGTCTTCGAGCATCCCGGCGAGCAGACCTTCCCCGTCTCCACCTTCGTGGTGAAGCGCGGCGGCATGGTGGTCTTCTGCGCGGGTACGACGGGCTTCAACATCACGTTCGATGCACGCTACGTGTGGGTGCACCAGAAGCGCATCCAGGACTCGCATTTCGCCCATCTGAAGCAGGCGGCAGCGGCCAACAAGCTGATGGTGGAGTGGCGGATTGATCCGTGCATATCGGAAGTGTTTCCCTGGGACCAGATCCCCAAGGCGCACACGAAGATGTGGAAGAACCAGCATGCGCCGGGAAACATGGCCGTGCTGGTCAACGCCCCTCATCCGGGGCTGCGCTCCTTTGAGGACGTGCTGGAGGCGACGGGGCAGTAGAGGCCCCGTCCGCTTTACCCGCCTGGCTCGCTCATTCGAACCGGCGGGCGCGTTCATCCACCTCCAGGCGCTTTCGTCCGAGGGCGGCTTGCTCTACCGTCCCGGCAAAACGGGGCGGAGGATTCGGCAATGGTCGTACTCAACAAGATCTACACACGAACCGGCGATGATGGCACCACGGCGCTGGAATCCGGCGAACGGCGGGCCAAGCACGACCTTCGGGTCGCGGCCTACGGCACGGTGGACGAGATCAACGCCACGCTCGGGCTCGTGCGGCTTCATCTGGCCGATACCGAACTCGATGAAACGGTGATGCGGATCCAGAACGATCTTTTTGATCTCGGCGCCGATCTGGCGACGCCGGAGACCGAGGAGCCGCCGGCCTACGAGCCGCTGCGGATCACGGACGAGCAGGTGAAGAAGCTGGAGGCGGAGATCGATCGTTTCAACGCCGATATCAAACCGTTGCGCTCCTTCGTCCTGCCGGGCGGGACGGCGGCTGCGGCGCATCTGCACCTGTCGCGCACGATCGCGCGCCGGGCGGAACGGCTGATGAGCGAGTTGGCGGGCCACGAAAAGGTCAATGGCGCGGCGCTTCGCTACATGAACCGGCTGTCCGATTTCCTGTTCGTGGCCGCCCGCTGGGTGAACGTGCAAGGGGCAGGCGACGTGCTCTGGGTGCCGGGAAAGAACCGGTAGGCCGTTTGGGATTTGCAATCGCGTGTGGCCGTATCCGCCCCCTCTCCCATGGGGAGAGGGTCGGGGTGAGGGGATGATATCTCACGTGGATACGGAGGAGTCGATACCCCTCACCCGGCGCATGCGCGCCGACCTCTCCCCATGGGAGAGGTGCTTAGAAGTGGGCATCCTGCATCGCCCAGAAAACACTCCCTACCCGAAATTCCCCTTGAAGCCCGATACTGCGAGCGGGTTGTCGAGCATGGCGGCGGAATCCGGCGTGTCCGTCTGGGCCGTGTCGGTGAAGGCGGCAAACAGCCCTTCGACGAAGCCCTTCGGCATGTCGCGGGTGATGCAGACGAGGCGGGTCCGGTGGTCTTCATCGGGCCACGCATCGAGGCGGACCGGCGGGTGGAACACGTGCTGCACGCCGTGCAGAACGACCGGATGGTCCAGATCCTCGGCGATCGCCACGATGCCCTTGAAGCGCAGCAGGTTCGGTCCGTGGGCGGAGCGGATCAGATCCAGGAACATCTCCAGCCCGGTCGCCGGGATCGGCTTGTCGCTCGCCAGCGTGAAGGCGCGGATGTGATCGTCGTGGCGGTTGACGTCGTGATGGTGGTGATGGTCGTGCCCATGATCATGATGGTGCTCGTGTCCATGATCGTGCCCGTGATCGTGGGAATGAGCGTGGTCCTCGTCGGCTTTTGCCTCTTCGCCCAGCCAGCGGCGCACATCCGGGATCTTGGTGTCGGGATCGTAGAGGCCGCAATTGAGGAGGCCGGGGACATCCGCCTCGCCCTTGGCCGCATCGAGAACTGGGGTCGTCGGATTGAGACGGTGGACGCGGTCGCGAAGGGCGGCGAGGCCGTTGCGGGCCTCCGGCGTTTCGGCAAGGTCGGACTTGGTCAGCACCAGCTGGTCGGCAACCGCGACCTGCTTCACTGCTTCCTCGTGCGCATCGAGCGTGTCGGCGCCGTTGATCGCGTCGATGGTGGTGATCACGCCGTCGAGCCGGTAGCGCATGATCAGGTAGGGATGCAGCATCACCGTGTGCAGGATGGGAGCCGGATCGGCCAGCCCCGTCGTCTCGATCACCACGCGCTTCAGGGCATCGATGCGGCCATTGTCGAGACGGCGCAGCAGATCCTCCAGCGTGGAGACGAGATCGCCGCGGATGGTGCAGCACAGACAACCCGACGACAGTTCGATCACGCCCTCGTCGGCAGTGGCGACCAGCAGGTGATCGAGGCCGATATCGCCGAATTCGTTGACGATGACGGCGGTATTCTTCATCGCGGGATCGGCGAGAATGCGGTTCAACAGCGTGGTCTTGCCGGAACCGAGAAAGCCGGTGAGGGGGACGGGTTCGGGCGGCCTGCGGCGCCGAACCGGTGTTTGGGGATCTGTCATGGCGACGTTCCTTTGCGCGTGCCGACCTTGTGCGGGCGCACGCGCATTTACTTTACCGCTTAGCGCGGCGAAGGGCGAGGGGTAGGGGTGCCGTCGGCGGCATTGGCCGGCAGCTTGACGATGATCGGGGCCGAAGTTTCCTTGACGGGTTTGGCGCGCGGCGGCATGACGACGCCGAAGGGGGTGGCGACGGTCTCCGCCGGATCTGCCTTGGCGGGCGCGTGCAGCGGCACGGCTTTCTTGGCATTGGGCGCGATCTTCAGGCTCACGCTCACCATCTTGCCGGCATTGCGGCGCTTGCCGATGAGGTGGTCCAGAACCTCCGCCCAGTCGACCTTCTTGTCGCTCGTGCGCGGAACCGTTGGTGTCGCCCTTGGATCTCTGGATCTGGTCCGGCAGAATCCGTGCGCTCTTGCCCGCATAGGCTGTCGTTACGCCGGGAAGATTGGTCGCCGCGCGGACGGCCGAAGGACCGACGTAAGCCTGAAGAAGATCGGCGACACCGAGCTTCTTGTTGCGTCTGCAATAGCCGTCGGCGGGCAGAGACCTCCGATCGTGCGTGGCCTTTTCATGTCGTCGAGCTTTTCGTGGCGGGTAGAAGAGTCCTCCGCTGTCAAAGCCCTCTTCGATGAGCTGGCGCGCCTTGGCGGCGCGCTCCAGTCCGGAGGCGGCTCCGAAGACGATCGCCACGACCGTGCGCCTGCCGCGCGTGGCGGAAACGGCGACATTGTAGCCGGCGTTGCAGATGTAGCCGGTTTTCGACCCGTTGGCGCCGCGCACCCGGCGCAGGTATTCGCGGTTGGCCGAACGCATCAGGTGCTTGCCGAAATGGACGCCGGCATAGCCGTAAAGCTTGCGGTAGCGCGGAAAGTCGCGCAGCATGGCCATGTCGTGGACCGAGGAATAGTGGTTGGTGTCGGGCAGGCCGTGCGGATTGACGAAATGGGTGTCGCGTATGCCGAGCTTGCGCGCGGTTTCGTTCATCACGGCGGCAGACCCTGCCTGCGATCCGCCCACCGTCTCCGCCACGACGACGGCGATGTCATTGGCGGATTTCACCAGCATGACCTTCAGGGCCGCATCGAGGCTGAGCTGCGTGCCCGCCTTCAACCCCATCTTGGAGGGCGGCTGGGCGGCGGCATGGGCGGAAACGGTGACGGGCGAGGACAACGTCACCCGGCCCTCTTTCAGGGCGGTGAAGGTGACATAGGCCGTTATCAGTTTGGTGAGGGAATTCGGGATACCAGTGATGGAAGGCGTCGTGTTCGTCGATCACCTCGCCGGGATTGAGCTCATAGACGATCCAGGAGGCGACCTTGGCCTGCGCGGTCGAGACGGCGGAAACGGTCAGGATCAACACGCCGACCAGGCACGCCAGACAGGTCAGGCAACCGGAAACCCCCGTCAGGCGACTGGAAAATGAACGGACGGGCTTCGTTCCTAACGGGGGGCGCGGGAATTTCGAAACGCTCAAATTGACCTCGCCAATCGACCTCATTGGTGTCTTGAAAAATGAATACCGTGTGTCTTCGACCGGGTATCAATAGCCGATCAGGGGGCTGCTTTGCAAAATTTTCCCTGACATAGCGGCCACAAGGCCCCTGTTCAAAGACCCGGTTCGCGAGGGCTCGTGCGCGCAAAAGCACCTGTAATCGCGCAACTTTTAGGCGGTAGCCTTCTTTCTGTTCAATTGTCGCGCACTCGTTCACAATGGAGCCGTGAAAACGGGCTTTTGTGAGACTTGGCCCGCTGTTTGCTCATTACAGATGTTCAACAACACCCAAGACGGTTTCCCGGTCCGGTCATTTCGTGCTTGCCCCCGCTCTTCCCGATGAAGCGACCAGCTGCGCCCTGCAGCGCGCGCGGGGAGGCGCATGTCGCGTTTGCGCATGACGGGCAGACGACGCGGCTCGCCGATCTCTACCAGAAGAGATGCGCCAAGATCCTGCCGCCGCGGGTCTACGGTGAGCGCCAGGCGGTGCTCCTGAACACGGCGGGCGGCGACCGGCTGGATTCTTCGGCCCCGTGGGGCCGTGGCGCCTCGGCGATCGTCACCAGTCAGGCGGCGGAGCGGATCTATCGCAGCCTGGGCGATGCGGGGCGGGTGACGAACCGGCTCGTCGTCTAGGACGGCGCTTCGGCAACTTGGATGCCTCAGGAAACCATCGTCTTTAATGACTCGCGGCTCGACCGTCGGCTGGATGCGGAGCTTTGTGGGTCCGCGCGGCTTCTGGCGGTGGAGGCGGTGGTGCTCGGCCGTTTGCCATGGGCGAAACCGTGGACAGACTAAATTTTATTTTCGCGGCCATTGGCGCATTCGCCGCGACGGATGGCTGCTTTACGCCGACGACGTGCGGCTGGTGGGCGATGCGCGCTCCATTCTTTCCGGCTCGGCGACGGGGCGCGACGCTTGCGCATTTGCCTCCATCGTGGCGGTGGAGGAAGGTGTAGGGGTTAAGAGTCGAGGAGGCGCGGGCCATTCTGGGCAGCTGCCGCGACAGAGACCCCGGCGGGCAGCTCTCCTGCGGGGGCGAGCGCCTGGGGCGGCGTGCTGGTCGTTCGGCTGCTGTCGCGCGACGCGCAGATCCTGCGCGACACGATCATCCGATTTCTGCAGGACTGGCGCGGTGCGGAGCTGCCGCGGGTCTGGCATTGCTGAAAAAAGTCGAGGACAAGGCATAAACCTGACGCCCAGGGAGAAAGACAAGCTGATGACCGCCATGGTGTCGCCCGCAGGCGACTGGAGCGGGGTGTGAAGCTCAACTATCCGGAGGCGGTCGCCCTGATCTTCGATTTTGTCACTGAAGGCGCGCGCGACGGGCGCAGCGTGGCGGACCTGATGCGCGACGGCGCCAAGGTCGTGACCCGCGATCAGGTGATGGAGGGCGTTGCGGAGATGATCCACGACGTGCAGGTCGAGGCGACCTTTCCCGACGGTACCAAGCTAGTGATCGTGCATGAACCGATCCGGTGACGGACCCGCGACAGTGATTTGAACCAAGAGGTAAGGGGTACGCCATGATCCCCGGAGAAGTTCTGCCGGCAGACGGCGAATTTGAACTCAATGTCGGCCTTGAAACGCTTCAGCTGGAAGTCGCCAATACGGGCGATCGGCTGATTCAGATCGGCAGCCATTTCCATTTTGCCGAGACGAATACCGGTCTCTCCTTCGACCGCGAGGCGGTCAAGGGCATGCGGCTTGATATTCCCGCGGGAACCGCGGTGCGTTTCGAGCCGGGTCAGACGCGGCGCGTGACGCTGGTGCTCTATCGCGGCGAGCGCACCGTCTACGGCTTCAACCAGGCGGTGATGGGGAAGCTGTGAGCTAGAGGACGAAGACGGTGGCCAGAATGTCGGACAGCTCCTGCCAAAGCGGCGTGCGCAATCCTTTGCTCGACGGGCCCCGGATTTCGCTCGCTCATTCAGGCGGCATGGTCGATCAGGCCGAGAAGGCGATCCAGCGTTTCGCCGATGATCGGGTCGCTGTCCGTGCGACCGGCAGCGGCCATCGCGTCGTCGATCTCGACAGCGACGTTTTTTTCCTTGTCGGACGAATGCGCGGCGGTTGGGCTTTCCACGGGCGCCGGAGCAACCGCCTGGTGGTGGACAGGTCCGCATGAGGATCCGTGCTCAACGGCCCGCCCGGGGTTACGGCGATATAGGCGACCGCAACAGTTGCCACGGCCAGGAGAATCCAGAACTTGCGCATCGCTCCGTGTCTTCGTTCGACGGGCGGAAGGGGGCCCGTCGTCAACGCTCTGGACATGGCCTTCGAACGTGGTCCGGTACGGGCGATGTCGGGATCATTTCTTGGCAAATTTGGGCCGAGCCTACCCGAATGATGAACAAAATGACAGCTCCCTGTACGGGACTGGAACAGAATGCGATGGTTGTAAGAGGAGCCGTTCCCAATGTCCTAATAAGATGCCGCGTGCGGCCTATGCCGATATGTTCGGTCCCACGACCGGCGACTGCGTGCGGCTCGCCGATACCGAACTCTTCATTGAAGTGGAAAAGGACTTCACCACCTACGGCGAGGAGGTCAAGTTCGGCGGCGGAAAGGTGATCCGCGACGGCATGGGGCAGTCGCAGGTCATGCGTTCCGGCGGGGCTGTCGACATGGTCATCATCAATGCGCTGATCGTCGACCACTGGGGTATCGTCAAGGCCGATGTGGGCCTGAAGGATGGACGCATCGCGGGCATCGGCAAGGCGGGCAATCCGGATGTGCAGCTCGATGTCGACATCGTCATCGGCCCGGGCACGGAAGCGATTGCGGGCGAAGGCAAGATTCTGACCGCGGGCTGCATCGACTCCCACATTCACTTCATTTGTCCGCAGCAGATCGACGAGGCGCTCTATTCCGGCGTGACCACGATGATCGGCGGCAGCACGGGACCGGCACCAACGCCACGACGTGTACGCCCGGCTCCTTCCACATCGCGCGCATGATCCAGTTCGCCGATGCCTTCCCGATGAACTTTGCGTTCGCGGGCAAGGGCAATGCGGCGCTGCCCGCCGCATTTGAGGAACAGGTGCGCGCCAGTGCGACTGCGCTGAAACTGCACGAGGACTGGGGCACGACCCCGGCGGTGATCGATTGCTGCCTGTCGGTGGCGGATGCCTACGATGTGCAGGTGATGATCCATACCGACACGCTGAACGAATCCGGCTTCGTGGAGAACACGGTCGGCGCCTTCAAGGGCTGCACGATCCATGCTTTCCACACGGAAGGCGCCCGCGGTGGGCATGCGTCCGATATCCTGAAGGCGGTCAGTCAGCCGAACGTCATTCCGTCCTCAACCAACCCGACCCGACCTTACACGCGCAACACGATCGGCGAGCATATCGACATGCTGATGGTGTGCCACCATCTCGATTCATCGATTCCGGAAGACGTGGCCTTTGCCGAAAGCCGTATCCGCAAGGAGACGATTGCGGCGGAAGACATCCTGCACGACATGGGCGTGCGCTCCATCATTGCCTCCGACAGTCAGGCCATGGGCCGTGTCGGCGAAGTGGTGATCTGCACGCTGCAAACCGCGCACAAGATGAAGGGTGCAGCGCGGACGTCTGGCGGAGGAAACCGACGACAACGACAACCTTCGCGTCAAGCGGTACATCTCCAAGGTCACTATCAACCCGACGATCACGCACGGCATGGATGCGCATATCGGCTCGGTGGAGGTCGACAAGCTGGCCGATCTGGTGCTGTGGGATCCCGCCTTCTTCGGCGTGAAGCCCGACTTGGTGCTGAAGATGGGCACCATCGTCGCCGCGCTGATGGGCGATCCAAACGCCTCCATTCCGACACCGCAGCCGGTTCACTACCGGCCGATGTTCGGCGCCTTCGGCAAGTCGCTCGAGGCGTTTGCCGTCACCTTCGTCTCCAAGGCGGCCTACGAGGCGGGACTTGGTGCTGCGCTGGAACTGGGCAAGACGCTCTTGCCGGTGTCGAACACGCGCTCGGGCATCTCCAAGGCCTCAATGATCCACAATTCGGCGACCCCGCAGATCGAGGTCGATCCGGAAACCTACGAGGTGCGCTGCGACGGTGAGTTGATAACCTGCGAACCGGCGGACGTTCTGCCCATGGCGCAGCGTTATTTCCTTTTCTGACCTCTGATGACAGGATCGTGCCAATGACCTTTCTCATCGAGTTTGCCAGTGATTCGGCTCTTGGATGTCCGTGTTGCGATCCTTTCGCCTCGGCGCCGCAGGGATATGTCACGCGGGATAAGGAGGCGGTCGCGATCTATTTCGGAGACTGGACGCGCACGCCGGTGCCGTCTGCCGATCTGGTCGTCTCGATGGGGCAGTGGGATGCATTGTCGGGACCGAAGGACCGCCGCACCATCACCTTCCGTCTGACGTGGGGGGCGGACGGGCCGCAGGTCGATCTTGTCGATGCGGGCGCCTCGCGCTGGGCGGTCGTCGATTTCATCGGCGAAAAGCTGGACGAGGCGGCGGCCGGGCGCGATCCCGATCCTGAGGAGTTTCGCGCGATCATGCGTGCGGTCGCGACCGAGGATACCCGCGTGGCGGAGGCTCTTTCGAGCCCGGCGAGTTGTTCGCTGCGTCTCAGTCGTCGTCCGGACACGGTGCAGCGTTTTCACGCCGAGGCGGCGGAATGGCGGTGAGGCCCGGTTAGCCTGGCATGCGGATCGACAAGAACAGGGACAAGAAGATGATCCGGGCAACGGATGTACGCGAGGTCGGCTCGTGATCGGGCTCGGCGGCGGACAGGGTGGAGCTTGATTTCGACAATCGTCACCGCCGCCGCATGGCTATGACGGGCGCGGCGGGAACCGAGTTCCTGCTTGATCTGCCGAAGGCGGTGGCGCATCGCTCCGGCGATGCGCTGGAACTGGAGGACGGGCGACTGGTGGAAGTCGTCTCCACGCCGGAAGTGCTCGTGGAGATCACCGCCCATGACATGGGCCATCTAGTCAAGGTCGCGTGGCATCTGGGCAACCGTCACCTGCCGACCCAGCTTCTGGGCGACCGGCTCAGGATTCGGCACGATCATGTGATCGAGGACATGGTGGAAAAGCTCGGCGGCGGCGGCGCCCCCATCGATGCGCCGTTCGATCCGGAAGGCGGGGTCTATGGGCACGGCGCGGTTCACGGGCATGATCACGGGCACGGGCATGAACATGCGCATGATCACTCCCACGATGATGGGCATCATCATCATCATCATCACGGCGATCACGCCCATTCCCACGATTGAAGACACGGTTCATGAGTGACGAAAAAGGCGCGGAAGCGTCGTTCTATCGGCTGCTGGCCTGGATGTCGCCGTCGTTTCCGGTGAGCGCCTATACCTACAGCCACGGTCTGGAATGGGCCGTGGAGGAGGGAACTATCGCCGATGCGGCGTCGCTGACGGTCTGGGTGACGGGTGTGCTGCGTTACGGCTCGGGCCGGTCCAACGCGATCCTGCTGGCGCGGGCCTTTGACGCCTTTGTCGCCGCCGATCTGACCGCCTGCCGCGAGATCGCGGAGCTGTCCGTCGCGTTTTCAGCCCTCCAAGGAGCGGCATCTGGAGGCAACGGCGCAAGGGACGGCCTTCGTCACCGCACTTGAAGCGGCTTGGCCGACGCAGGAGCCTCAAGCCGTTGAATGGTTGGAGGCGCTGAAGGGCGCGGAAAGTGCAACGTGCATTGTGACCTGGAGCTATTGCGTTGCCGTCGGCATTCACTGCGCGGCGCATGGGGTCGATCGGGCGCAGGCGATTCCCGCCTATCTCCATGCGTTTGCGGCCAATCTCGTTTCCGCTGCGGTCCGGGCCGCCGTGCCGCTTGGCCAGAGCGACGGTCAGCGGGTGATTGCCGGGCTGGAGCCTGTCATCTCCGAAGTTTCCGCAGATGCCTTGAGCGCGTCGCTTGACGATCTCGACTCCGCGTCCTTTGCTGCGGATATCGCTTCCCAGCTTCACGAAACCCAATATACGAGGCTGTTTCGATCATGAGCTTTCTCAACGGTTCCTTGCGCATCGGTATCGGCGGGCCTGCTGATGGATGCCCTATGCAAGCGTCTGCGCGATATCTTTGAGATCGCGGCTATCACGAACGACATCTACACCAAGGAAGATGCGGAGTTCCTGACGCGCTCCGGCGCGCTGGAACCGGAACGCATTCGCGGCGTGGAGATGGGCGGCTGCCCGCACACCGCGATCCGCGAGGATGCTTCCATCAATCTGGCGGCGGTGGCGGAACTGAATGCCGCCTATCCCGATCTCGACATCATTCTGATTGAATCCGGCGGCGACAATCTCGCCGCGACCTTCTCGCTGGAACTGGCGGATCTGACGATTTACGTGATCGACGTCTCGGCGGGCGACAAGATCCCGCGCAAGGGCGGGCCGGGCATCACGCGCTCCGATCTTCTGGTGATCAACAAGACGGACCTCGCTCCGCTCGTCGGTGCCGATCTTTCCGTCATGGACCGCGATGCCAAGAAGATGCGCGCCAATCGGCCGTTAATCTTCGCCAACACCAAGGCGGGCGAGGGCGTGGAGGCCGTTGGTCGATTTCATTCTCGCCAAGGGTGGGTTGAAATCGGCGGCGTGAGGCCGGGGATGTTTGTGGTCGCGGGATTTTGCTATTGCCGCCCATCCTTCGAGACGCCGTCTTGCGACGGCTCCTCAGGATGACGTTGTATGTGTTGGTGATTTCTTGCGATTTAACAACATGATAATATCATCCTGAGGAGGCCCGCAGGGCCGTCTCGAAGGATGGGCCACAGCCTCGTTCTCTCCACCGTTATTGCCCGGCTTTGTCCAGGCAATCCATCGGGTAACGGCATATGCGGAGAGAGCTGGATCCCCCGGACTTCGCCGGGGATGACGGCGGGGAAATCCCTTTCGACGGCAAACCAGAAACGATGCTCGTCCGGCGATTGTTGCGCTGTGTGATAATTGAATGTTGTCTTCATCCAATTCCGGCATATCGTCAATAATGATAATAATTAAACGGGCGGAAAGGGCTTTCTACCAAAGTTGCTAAAGAGCGATATGGACGGAGTTTGCGCTGATAAGCATAATGCGCCCGACCAATCGTGCGCAAAAGGCGTGCGTGAAAGAAGCAATTGGGAGGTTGCCGATGTCCGATACCGTATTTCCGGTTCCCACTGACATTGCCGAAAACGCTCTGATCGACAAGGACTCCTAATAACGGCCTCTACAAGAAGTCGGTCGAGGATCCTGCCGGGTTCTGGGGGGAGCACGGCAAGCGGGTTGACTAGATCAAGCCTTACACCAAGGTCAAGAACACCTCCTACGATTACCACAACGTCTCCATCAAGTGGTTCGAGGACGGTACGCTCAACGTCTCGGCCAACTGCGTCGACCGGCACCTGGAAAAGCGCGGCGATCAGCCGGCGATCATCTGGGAAGGCGACGATCCGGCCGATCACAAGGTGATCACCTATCGCGAACTGCATGCACAGGTGAACAAGTTCGCCAACGTGCTGAAGGATTCGGGTGTCAAGAAGGGTGACCGGGTCACCATCTACCTGCCGATGATCCCGGAAGCGGCCTACGCGATGCTCGCCTGTGCGCGCATCGGTGTGATCCATTCCATCGTTTTCGGCGGCTTTTCGCCCGACAGCCTGGCGGGGGCCGTATCGAGGATTGCGAATCCACCCTAGTCGTGACCGCCGACGAGGGTCTTCGCGGCGAGCGCAAGGTGCCGCTCAAGGCGAACGTGGATGCGGCCTGCGATCGGCTTTCCGGCCATGAGCCGAAGGTGATCGTGGTGCGCCACACCGGCGGCGACTTCTCCATGAAGGACGGTCGGGACATCTGGTATCACGAGGCCGCCGACAAGGCCGCTGACTTCTGCGAGCCGGAGGAGATGAGCGCGGAGGATCCGCTGTTCATCCTCTACACGTCCGGTTCCACCGGCAAGCCGAAGGGCGTGCTGCATACCTCCGGCGGCTATCTCGTCTACGCTTCGATGACGCATCAATACGTTTTCGATTACCACGAGGGCGAGGTCTACTGGTGCACGGCCGGTGTGGGCTGGGTTGACCGGCCACAGTTACATTGTCTACGGGCCACTTGCCAACGGCGCCATCACGCTGATGTTCGAGGGCGTGCCGACCTATCCGGATACCTCGCGCTTCTGGCAGGTGATCGATAAGCACAACGTCAACATCTTCTACACCGTGCCCACCGCGATCCGTTCGCTGATGGGAGCGGGCGAGGAAATGGTCACCAAGACCTCGCGCAAGTCGCTCCGGATCCTCGGGTCGGTGGGCGAGCCGATTAATCCGGAAGCCTGGCTGTGGTATTACAACGTGGTCGGCGAGAAGCGCTGCCCGATCGTTGATACCTGGTGGCAGACGGAGACCGGCGGCGTCCTGATCACGCCGCTTCCTGGCGTCACCGATCTGAAGTCCGGATCCGCCACGCGGCCCTTCTTCGGCGTGCAGCCGGCGGTCGTGGATGCGGAAGGCAACGTTCTGGACGGGGCGACGGAAGGCAATCTGGTCATTCTGGACTCGTGGCCCGGTCAGATGCGCACGGTCTACGGCGATCACGAGCGCTTCGTGCAGACCTACTTCTCCACCTACAAGGGCATGTACTTCTCCGGCGATGGCTACTACTGGATCACCGGTCGCGTGGACGACGTGATCAACGTCTCCGGTCACCGCATGGGCACGGCGGAAGTGGAATCGGCGCTGGTCGCGCATCCGAAGGTGGCCGAGGCCGCCGTCGTCGGCTATCCGCACGATCTCAAGGGGCAGGGCATCTACGCCTATGTCACCTTGATGGAAGGCGAAGATCCGACGGACGAGCTGAAGAATGAACTGGTGACCTGGGTTCGCAAGGAGATCGATCCGATCGCCTCGCCGGATCTCATCCAGTTCTCGTCGGGCCTTCCGAAGACCCGCTCGGGCAAGATCATGCGCAAGATCGCCGAGGACAGCTTCGAGAACCTGGGCGATACTTCGACGCTCGCCGATCCCGGCGTCGTCGGCGATCTGATCGAGAACCGTCAGAACCGCGCCAGCGCCTGAGGGTCAAGCGGATTGAAATCGCGAAGGGCGTCGCTCTGTGGGCGGCGCCTTTTTCGTGCGTCGGTTCGATTGTTTGCTCGTTGTCCTCGCTCGGGGAGGGGCGTCCGATGGATTGCCCGGACTGTGCCGGGCAATGACGGCGGCGAGTGAGGAGGGGTCCCCGATATCGGGCGAGGCCGAAGCCGCCTATTTCGACAAGTAGAGCTTCTGGATGTCCTAGGCGTATTTCACGAAGGCGGATGTCAGAGCAGAGCTGGTCGTTGCCTGTGTGAAATTGTCGTCGCTGCTGGCGCAGCTCTTCATCGTGCTCGCGGCGGTGGAACTTGTGCTCGTCGACAGGAACACGGAGTAAATTCCAATTCCCTCGCCTGAATTGGCATCGGAGTCCTTTATCGCCTCACAGAGCTTGACTGCACGCTCGGCGGCAAACGTCGAGACATTCGATGTGCCCTGATACCAATGCTCTTCCGTCTCGTTGCTACTGGAGTCGCAGTTGGAATTTCCGTCGCCATCGCGACCATTCCAGTCTTGCCCGTTTCAGTCATCGCTGTTCCAGTCCCAGTCCCATGCTGTCTGATCGAAGCTGGCTTTCATGACGAGGTTCTTGTCGGTCTCGTAATTGAAATCGTCGAAATTCATGCCTTGGTTCTGGCAGCTGCTGTTTGTCGAGAAATCTGCCTTTTCATAGTATTTATTGAATTCGCCGTCCGTCATGATGATGACGTACTTGATCGTCTCTTCATCATTCATAGGAAAAATCTTCGGAATCCGTCGGCCACAACTCGCTCCAGTTCGGGGACAACGTGTACTATTCTCAGGCGATGTCTGTCTGACCGGCGGTCGAACCGTTGGTCGAAAGGTTGTTGATGGCCGTCAGCAGAGTCGATTTGTTGTTGGTGAGCGGGACGAGATAGCTCGACGGGCAATTTCCGGCACTCTGACTGTAGCCGTCCGGCAGATCGTCGTAATCCACGTTGGATCCGTTGCCGATCGGCTCAGTCTCGTAACTGGCGTCGGTATATTGTTCGTCGCCGGTGCGTTCGGTGGTGCATTTGCTGCTGTAATCATCGGTTGCCAGCAGCGCGTAGGATTCCTGAAGTCGCACGCCTTCGCTGTAGGGAATGATGGAGATGCGAACGCGGTCGCTTTCATCGCTTGTCATCAAGGTGTTAACGAGCGCCGTAGCCGCTGTCTTAAACGAGGCGATGCGCGTGGAACGGCTGCCGTCGCTACTGTTCATGACCCGGTCAGATCGAGAACCAGCGCGACTTCGAGATACTTATCGGAGTAACTCGCCTGGGAATTGACGGCGAGAGACATGGTATCGATGCCGAAGATGTTCATGAAGATCGTTTTCACCGAGCCACGGGCTGTGGCGGTGATGGTGCCGGCTGAATCATCGATGACGTCGTCGTCGTCGGCCAGTTCGTAGGTCGCTTCGTCGCCGAGCGCCAGTGTTGCCGTCTGGGGGAAGACGTTGATGATTTTTGTCTTGGTCTTGTCCGTGTCGGTGGAGCTTGAGAGGTAGCGTGTGCCGGCGAGCACTGCGCCGTCAAGCTCCTGCACCATGATCTCCTTGGTGTTGATCGCGCGCGAGTAGTCGATGCCTGCACCGACCATGCCGATGACCACGATGGCAGCGAGGCCCCAGACGATCGCGATGGCGCCGCCCGTGTCGCGCGAAAACCGCGCTAGAAAAGCTCTCATAGCTCCAACACAACGCCACATATGCACATCTCGCGAATTGGGACCGGTCGCCACAGGGCTGGCTGAGCGTGGCGACCGGTCGGAGTCGGCGTTGGCATCCGCCTGCATCCGGCGGTAGCCGACCGATATCGGGACAGCGCGCCCGGTATCCATTCCTCAAACGCACAAGGCGAGTCGGAACGGGCGCGTGAGTTACTCGGTTCGCGAACTCAACTGATATTACTTATGAATTCCCGCTCGGTTTCTGAACGAAGAGCTAAAATCCAATCCGCAATCCGAGCCATCTTGTCTCTCAACATCTTTTCGTCTCGTTAAATTCGACAAGAAAACCGGACAAGTGCGGGCATTGGTAAATGAGAAGTTGCCGCTCCGCATCGTTCTCGCACCGCCATTGGCACAAATTGGGACAGTGGGCATGCAACTGAGCGCATGCATGCACTTTCGCTGCTGGCGAGAGCCGGCTTCGCGTCATGAACCGCGGAAACGGGCTGTTTTACGGCTCCAGTTCGGTGTCCCAATACAGGAAATCGAGCCAGCTTTCATGCCGGTAATTGGGGGGGGGGGGGAAGAAGCGGCCGTTCTGGTGCAGGTCCTGAACGGTGGGCCGGAAGGGCATATGCGCGGGGAACATGCCGATCTCGCGGCACGATTTGTGGGATTTGCGCAGATTGCAGGGGGGAGCAGGCGGTGATGACGTTTTCCCAGGTGGTTTGCCCGCCGCGGCAGCGGGGAATGAGATGACCGAAGGTCAGATCATCGCGCGAGCCGCAATATTGGCATTGGAAGCGATCGCGCAGGAAAACGTTGAAACGGATGAAGGCAGGGTGTCGGTTGGGACAAATACAGGTTTCCAGCGAGACGACACTGGGTAAGCGCATCTCGAAGCTGGGACTTCGGATGGAGGTTTCGTATTCGCAGACGATGTTGAACCGATCGAGAAACAGCGCCTTGATCGCATCCTGCCAGGCCCAGAGCGACAATTGATAGTAGCTCAGGGGTCGGTAGTTCGCGTTGAGCACGAGAACCGGATGGGTCCCCGTCGGCACCGCGATAGTCACACCCACGCTCCTTTTTCCGGTATAAGCCGCCTTAAAGGCGCGGACATAGTGTAAAGCGTGCATGACGCTGTTGTGAAGCCGTAAGCGTGACGCAGCGTCGCGCCGATGCGGATTCGGTTACCGCGGTCTTGGTGCTTGAAAACTTAACAGAATCTTAATCGCAAAAAGGGGACGCACGGCGACGTCATCCCCGTCAACAAAGTACGGGCGCCCGTTGAAGATGTCTTTCGCGTCGAAGATACGCGAATCAGGCGTTCTGCCACTCGCGCACGTCGATGAAATGGTCGGTGATCGCAGCGGCCGCCGCCATTGCGGGCGAGACCAGATGGGTGCGGCCCTTGAAGCCCTGACGGCCCTCGAAGTTGCGGTTCGAGGTGGAGGCGCAGCGCTCGCCCGGAGCGAGCTTGTCGGCGTTCATCGCCAGGCACATGGAGTGGCCCGGCTCGCGCCATTCGAACCCGGCCTCCAGGAAGATCTTGTCCAGACCTGATGTCGGTCATCTTGGTATCCGGCGTCAGGCCCATATATTCCAGCGCGCGGTGCTTGGAGGCGCGACGGCCTTCGTCCTGGATGTTGTCCGGGTTCGGCACTACGCCGGTGATGGAGACGACGTCCTCCGGCGAGGAGCCCCAGGTGACGGTCGGCGGCAGATTGGCCACGTCCAGATGGACCTCGCGGTCGAAATGGGCGTCCGGATCGGAATAAAGCGTCTGCCAGTAGGACTTGGCCATCTCCCAGGCGTCACCCGTGGGCGCCTTCGGTCGACCCTGGATGTAGGCGGAGGTCTTCTCGTCCGGCGTGATCAGTCCGGCGCGGGCACCTGCCTCGATCGACATGTTGCAGACGGTCATGCGGCCTTCCATGGAAAGCGCGCGGATGGCTTCGCCCGCATATTCTATGACGTGACCGGTGCCGCCGGCAGTGCCGGTCTCACCGATGATCGCCAGGATGATGTCCTTCGCGGTCACGCCTTCGGGCAGTTTGCCGTCGACGGTGATCCGCATGTTCTTGGCTTTTTTCTGGATCAGCGTCTGGGTGGCCAGCACGTGCTCCACTTCCGAGGTGCCGATACCGTGGGCGAGAACCCCCAAAGCGTCGTGGGTGGAGGTGTGGCTGTCGCCGCACACGATGGTCATGCCGGGCAGGGTGAAGCTCTGCTCGGGGCCGAAGATGTGGACGATGCCCTGGCGCTTGTCGGCCTCCGAGTAGTACTCGACGCCGAATTCCTTGGCGCTGTCGGCGAGCGTTTGAACGTGCAGCGCGGATTCGGGGTCGTCGATGCCGTGCGAACGGTCGGTGGTCGGCACGTTGTGGTCGATGACCGCCAGCGTGCGGTCCGGCGCATGCACGGGGCGGTGCGCTATGTGCAGGCCCTCGGAGGCCTGCGGCGAGGTCACTTCATGTGGACGAGGTGCTGGTCGATATACAGGAGGCCGGTTCCGGCCTCCTGTATATCGACCAGATGGTCGTCCCGGATTTTGTCATACAGCATTTTGGCTTCAGTCATCGGTCTTTCTCTCCCGGAAAATTCGGATACATGACATCTCGGCACCGTCGGCCGGGCGACAGCGCTCTTTCCAAGGCGCGCGCTCGGCGAGGTGCTCAGCCGATAAGGATGTCGTTGGATACGTTGAGCAGCGCGTGAAAGCGCCACGGCAGTCGGGCATGGTCGTGGAACAGGGCGAAGGCGATCGGCGCATGCACGCCGGTAGCTGCGCAATCGCTCGCGCGCTCCGCTTTCAAGCTCTCTGTTCCGTACCTGCTCATTGAACCAACCCGATCATGCAATACTGGCGGGCAATATGACGGCCCGGCGTCGCCGTTTCAAGGATTTCCGCCGCCGCGAGAAGAGGTGCGGCGAAAATGAAGTTTCCCGATCTCACGTGAATCCGACGAAAAACGCCCGCGCCTCCGGGGAGGGCGGGCGTTTTCCTGAATTTGCCTCGGCGTGAGAGCCGTGTACTTATTCCGCGCTCGCCTCGGCGGCGGCAGCTTCCTGAGCGGCCTTCTTCTCGGCTTCGGCAGCGGCCTTGGCCTCGATGGTGGCCTGGCGCTCCTCCTCGTTCAGGCGCTTTGCGCGAACGTTGGAGGCTTCCGCGATACGCGCGGACTTACCGCGACGGCCACGCAGGTAGTAGAGCTTGGCGCGGCGGACCTTACCGCGGCGGACAACCTCGACACCCTCGACCAGCGGGGAATACATGGGGAAGACACGCTCGACGCCTTCGCCATAGGAAATCTTGCGAACCGTGAAGTTCTCGTGCCGGCTGGAACCGGCGCGGGCGATGCACACACCTTCATAGGCTTGGGTACGGGTGCGCGTACCTTCGGTAACGAGCACATTCACGCGGATCGTGTCGCCGGGGGAAAACGGCGGAATCTGCCGCTGCTCGGCGATCTTCGCCATCTGCTCGGTTTCGAGCTCTTCAATGATGTTCATGACAAATATCTCATTCTTCGTGTCACGATAACAGCCCCCAACGTGGCACGCACGGCGGGGCTCAGGCCGCTCCCATACAGGACATCGCCGCGGAAGTCATGCGGTTTCTGGCCGGATGCCGCGGTTTTTGATAGGTGCGGATCGGGGAGGGCACTGACGCTGCAGCGAGGCGCGAAAAAGGGGGCACGTGGGCGGTGTGGAAGGCAGTGTGGATGCCCATCCTTCGATATGCCCGCACTCGCGTCGTTCCGTTCGTATGAAACCCGCGCCGTTCACCTCACTCTCCTGCGTCATTGCCCGGCTTCGTCCGGGCAATCCATAGTTCGGTCGTGCGGAGAGTGCTGGATCCCCCGGACGGAGCCTGTGCCCGCGAAGGCGGGTGCCGGGGGATGACGGTTGAGAGAGCGGTGCCTTGTCCGGAAGCGCGCCTTTCAGCGCTCGCCGTTTTTCTTGCCCGCCGCGCAATAGGCTTCCCACAGGTCCGGCCGGCGTTCCTTCGTCAGTTCTTCCGCCTGATCCCGGCGCCACTGGTCGATCTTGCCGTGATTGCCGGAGGTCAGGATTTCCGGGATCTCCCGGCCTTCCCATTCCTGCGGGTGGGTGTAGTGCGGGTGTTCCAGAAGACCGGTCTCGAAGCTTTCCGTCTCGCCCGATTCCGCATTGCCCATCACGCCGGGCAACAGGCGGACGACGGCGTCGATGAGCACCATGGCGGCGAGTTCTCCGCCGGAGAGCACATAGTCGCCGATGGACACCTCTTCGAGGCCGCGTGCCTCGATCACCCGTTGGTCGACGCCTTCGAACCGGCCGCACAGGATCAGCGCGCCGTCGTCCGCGCTCAAGCTTCGCACGCGGGCCTGATCGAGCGGACGGCCGCGTGGGCTCATGAGGAGGCGCGGACGGGTGTCGCCGGGCGTTGAGGTCGCATCGATGACCGCGGCGACGATATCGGGCTTCAGCACCATGCCTGCGCCGCCGCCCGCTGGGGTGTCGTCGACGGTACGGTGTCGGTCGGTGGTGACATCGCGGATGTTGCGGGCCTCAAGGCTCCAGTCGCCGCGCTCCAGCGCACGACCGGCCAGCGAGAGGTCGAGGGGGCCGGGGAACATTTCCGGATAGAGGGTGAGAACGGTTGCGTGGAACATGGGTGTCACACCGGCTCGCCTTCGCCCGCCTCGAACCGGCGGATGTCGCGCTCAAAAGCGCCGAGTTCGGCAAGAACCTCGCGGCAGACGCGCATGTGCGGCGTCTCGAAATGGTGGGCGAGCGCATCGCCGCTCTCCCATTCCTCGTAGACTCGGATGAGCGCGGCATCGCCTGCATCGTGGGCGTAGGAATAGACGCGGCAACCGGGTTCCGCCCGGGGCGCCTCAAGCATGGCGATCGCGTGCGGGCGCCAGGCTTCAATCGCATCGGAAAGAATGCGGAACGTGCCGGAGACGATGACCGTGCGGCTCATGTCGCTTATCCTTCTTCCTTGCGGCGCTCTTCATTGCCATCCTCGGAAGGGAAGACGCCCTCGGGCGGGTCGGCAACGATGCGGCCGCCGGCAATGTCGATTTCTGGCACGGCCTTGCGGGTGAACGGCAGGTAGAATGTCGTGGCTCCCTTCGGCGAGATTTCCAGCATGTCGCCGGCGCCGAAATTGGGGATGGAGCGGACAATGCCGAGTTCCTCGCCCTGAGTATCGAAGACGGGTAGGCCGACCAGGTCGGCGTGGTAGAAATCGTCCTCGTCGTCGGGCTCGAGCAGGCGCTCACGCGGCACGTAGAGTCTGGTGCGGGTCAACGCCTCGGCGGCGTTGCGGTCGCGGATGCCCTTGAAGCGCACGATCAGCATGTGCTTTTGCTGCCGTAACGCCTCGATCTCGAAGGTGCGGCTGCCGTCTTCCGTCTCCAGCGGACCGTAGGTGCCAAGCGCCATCGGGTCATCGCCGTGCGGTTTGACCCGGACTTCGCCCCTGATGCCGTGGGCGGCGCCGATTTCAGCCATCAGGACGCGGTCGGAAGAAGCCATCGGCTTTTGAAATTCTCAAGGTATTGATCCGGAGCGATTTCTTGTCGCTCAGACGATTCCGTCCGAACGGAAAGCGCTCTACAGGCAACAATGCCCGCGCCGGTACTCCCGGGCGCGGGCGCCGTCTCAAATCGTGCGGGAAGAAAGAGCCGCTCAGTTGGCGGCAGCTTCCTCGCCACCCTCTTCGGCCGGAGCCGCAGCCGCTTCGGCTGCTGCCGCAGCCGCGTCTTCCTCGGCCTGGCGCTTGGCGTCCAGATGCTCCTGCGCCTTCTTGCTCGGCAGAGCTTTCTTCGGGTTGTTGCGCGGTTTACGCTTGGCGAGACCGGCGGCATCGAGGAAGCGCAGGACGCGATCGGTCGGCTGGGCGCCGTGCGACAGCAAATGCTGGATGCGGTCAGTGTCGAGCGTCACGCGCTCCGGGGAATCCTTCGGCAGCAGCGGGTTGTAGCTGCCGACCTTCTCCAGGAAGCGGCCGTCGCGCGGGGAGCGCGCATCGGCGATGACAATGCGGTAGTAGGGGCGATTCTTGGTGCCGCCACGGGCCAGACGAATCTTGAGAGCCATTGATCTTCAGTTCTTCTTGAGAGCGTATTCGGTTTGTGTTCGCTATGCTGCCTAACCGACCTGCCTTTTGACGGTGCGGGCCGGAATTCCTTGGAGACATCCGCCTTTCGGATGTTTCGTTACTTCTTCTTGCCCATGCGGGGCAGTCCGGGAAACTTCGGGCCGCCAAGTCCGGGCAGTCCGCCGCCGGGCATGCCGGGCAGACCACCGGGGGGAAGGCTCGGCATGCCGCCGCCACCCATCAATCCGCCGAGGGCGCCCATCATGCCGCCCTTCTTCTTGCCCATGGCCTTCATCATGTCGGCCATCTGGCGATGCATCTTGAGAAGCTTGTTGACGTCCTGCACCTGGGTGCCGGAGCCGGCGGCGATGCGCTTCTTGCGGCTGGCGTTCAATAGCTTGGGCGCGCGGCGCTCTTTCTTCGTCATGGACGAAATGATGGCGCGCTGGCGCTTGAGAACGCTGTCGTCGAGGTTGGCAGCCTCGAGCTTCTTCTTCATCTTGCCGATGCCGGGCAGCATGCCGAGCATGCCGGACATGCCGGACATGCCGCCGAGCTTTTCCATCTGCTGAAGCTGTTCGGAAAGGTCGTCGAGGTCGAACTCGCCCTTCTTGAACTTCTTCGCCATCTTCGCGGCCTGTTCCGCGTCGATGGCCTCAGATGCTTTTTCGACGAGCGAGACGATGTCGCCCATGCCGAGAATGCGGTCGGCGATGCGCGAGGGATGGAATTCCTCAAGCGCGTCCGATTTTTCGCCCGTACTGATCAGCTTGATCGGCTTGCCGGTGACCGCGCGCATGGAAAGTGCTGCGCCGCCGCGGCCGTCACCGTCCATACGGGTCAGCACGATGCCGGAAATGCCGACGCGCTCATCGAAGCTCTTGGCCAGATTGACCGCGTCCTGACCGGTCAGGCTGTCGGCCACCAGTAGGATTTCGTGCGGCTTGGCGATCTGCCTGATCTCGGCCATCTCCACCATCAACGATTCGTCGATGTGGGTACGGCCTGCGGTATCGAGGATGACCACGTCGTAGTCGCCGAGGCGGGCTGCGGTTTCCGCGCGCCTGGCGATCTCAGTCGGAGACTGTCCGGCGACGATCGGCAGCGTGTCGATGCCGGTCTGCTCGCCCAGAACCTTCAACTGCTCCTGGGCGGCGGGGCGGCGGGTGTCGAGGGAGGCCATGAACACCTTGCGCTTGTCGCGGTTGGTGAGACGAAGTGCGATCTTGCCCGAGGTGGTCGTCTTACCGGAGCCCTGCAGGCCGACCATCATGATGGCGACGGGGGCCGGGGCGTTGAGATCGATGGGCTCGCCTTCCGAGCCCAGCATCTCCACGAGCTGATCGTGGACGATCTTCACGACCATCTGGCCCGGCGTGACCGATTTCACGACCTCGTGGCCGATGGCGCGGTTTCGGACCTTGTCGGTAAAGGAGCGGACCACGTCGAGGGAGACGTCTGCCTCGATCAGCGCACGGCGAACCTCGCGCAGCGCCGCAGTTACGTCCGCGTCGCTCAGCGCGCCGCGCCGGGTGAGTGAGTCCAGAATGCCACTTAGGCGGTCCGACAGGCTTTCGAACATGTCCGTTCCAGGTCTTTATCTCTCGCCATCTCTCGCCGGTAGGCCCGCACGCTTCGAAGCTGCTGGCATTCCGGCCGTTTCGGGAAAGGGCGTAAGGCCGCTTCCCCGAATGTAGTCCTCAATGGATATCCCGCAACCTGCAATATCGTCGCCTGGTTCCGGCTGCCGCGAAGCCTTTTGAAAAGGCGTCGGTGGCGCGAACGCATACGACGAGACCATCCGCGGGCAAACCTCGCTGGCGGATGGTGACCCCCGGGCTCTCTTTACACCTTAACGGGGCTCGGATTGTCGATCTCTCCATGTGAGGAGTGGCGGCAACCTAAGCGGAGCGTCGGCGCGAGTCAAGCAGTGCCGAACGGCGGATTCCCTTACGTCTGCGACGAACGGAACATCGATAAAAATTCGTATGCAAACGAGGTAAGTAACAAATCAAGATCGGTAATACTTCTTAAGGTTCTTGTCTCATGATTCGACTTGAACGGCTCGTGTGTGTGGCCGCGCAGCTTGCTCGTTCGCCGACTTTGACTTCGGTTAAAGGCATGAATCGTTTTCATGTAACCGCACTCGGTCCGCGTAGAATTTGGGCCGGGTTGCCGTGAAGCAGTAGGCTTGTTCGATGTCGCTCGTCGTAATTGTGGACGATCAACCGACCAACCGACAGATCTTCACCTGCATATCCTCCTCGATCGAGGAGGATATG
>NZ_JASJAV010000013.1 GCF_030066895.1 Breoghania sp.
CCCGTTCAAGCCGCGTCCGGACTCTGTGACGCCATCCGTGAGCAGCGACGAGTTGCGTGTCGGTGTTGATGACCTCAGCTTGCGCCCGAGCCGTTTGGTGATCGCCCGTGACCGCTTGCCGAACTTGTCGGTCGTGAGCGACGGGAATCTGCGATCGTGCGGAAGACGCCGACATCGTGCTGTTCACCGGTCCCCTATCGGTGCGTATCCGCGACGCGGTGATGGAGGCCTGGGATGCGATCCCGTAGCCCAAGGCGTCCGTTGCCCTCGGCGTATGTCCGATCTTCGGCGGCATATTCCGCGAAAGCTATTTCGTGTGCGCGCCGGTCGACCGCTATCTGCCGATCGACGTGAACGTTCCCGGCTGCCTGCCCCGGCCACAGGCCATCGTGTGGGGGATCGAGCAGGCCCTCGATATCTGGTCGGGGAGGCGCGGATCGTGACGGCAATCCAAGAAAAGCCCGCTTTCCTGTCCGCGCGACTGAAGGGGCGTATCCGCTTCTCCGCAGATCTGTGCGAGGGTTGCCGACAGTGTGAGAGCACATGCCCGGCGGGCGCGATTTCCTTCCTCAAGGACGAGGCGGGCCTGCACTTCATGCTGTGGCACGATACCTGCGTGCTGTGCGGAACCTGCGCCGAACATTACCCTGCGGGGGAGCTCCAGCAGACGGGCGAATGGAACCTCGTTCATTGACGCACGACCAGTTCTCGCAGGTCGAGTCGGGGCTCATTCTCAATCAGACCTGTGTCGAATGCGGTCGCACCGCCCTTGCATCCAACCCTGCGAAGTCGCTGCTCGCACGATGCAATCCGCTCTTGAGCGCGTAGGAGTTGCAGGACCTCAAGGCGCATTGCCCCCGGTGCCGCAACACCTGGATCCGGAACCGGCAGGCGGCGGGCGCCAACACCTCCGGCAAAGCGGAGGCAGCCCGATGAAATGGCCTGAAAATCTCTTCGAAAACCTGTCCGAAGCCGCCGGAAACGGCATCGAACTCACGATCGCGACAGATCGCAAGGGCGTCGCTGTCGGTTGGGGGACACTCGCGGATGCCGGAGATCTCGCCGCGGTTGCGAACGTGCTGAAGGAAGGCGGCGCGCGCCTGTCGACGATCGCTGCCTTCCAGCCCCGCCCGGTAGAGGAAGACGACTGAGACGATGAGGAAGACGAGGACGACGATGGCGAGGGCACCGAGGAATCCGGCGATGACGGGGAGACATTTTTCGGTGATCTGCCCTTCGACGGCGAGACGTACGAACTCGACTATCACTTCGACTTTGCCGGCGATACCTTCACCATGATCGTCCACCTGCCGAAGGGGGGCTCTCTCGTCTCGCTCACGCCGCTATGGCGCGCCGCGAACTGGTCGGAACGCGAATTCATAGAGCTCTACGGCATCTCGGTCGAAGGGTAACCCGATCCGCGCCGTCTGTTCATCGCCCCTTCGCTGGACGATGCGCTTCTGGAACGCCTGATCCCCCAATCGACCCTCATTAACGCCGCCTCGACCGAAGAGCTGTGGGCCACAATCCGCAAGACAAAGGAAGCCGAGAATGAGCGTGCGGACCAGTGAGGTGACAAGGGCAAGTCCGGACGGAAAACTGGCCGCAAGGCCGCAAGGAAGGGCGACCGCAAGTCAGGCAGCGCGGCGGCTCCGCGCAAGGTTTCGTTCGGTCCCATCGATATGAGGCTGGAGGAGCCGGTCTATTTCGAACTCGATGCGGAGGGCGATCGGATCCGCGATCTGGATATCTTCGCCGCGGCATCGAGTATCTGACCACGAAGCGCACGATCGACCAGAACCTCGTGCTGACGGAAAAGATCTGCTCGCTGTGTTCGCAGAGCCATTCGGAAGCCTTCGCCATGACTGCCGAGACGATCGCCGGTATCGAAGTGCCTCCGCGTGCGGAATTTCTGCGGGTGATCGCGGTCGAGGCGAAACGCATCACCTACAACCTCTTCAATGTGGGCATGCTTGCCCATCTCATCGGTCACGACGACGTCTTTACCCAGGTTCTGGAGATACGCTAGATCGTTCAGGATCTGAACGAGACGGTCTTCGTAAACCGCATGGATTTTGCCGCGGTGCGCATCGGCGGCGTGCGCTATGACCTGGACGACGAGTTGATCTCCTGGATGCGTCGCGAACTGGAACACTTCGTGCCGCAGCTCGATGAAGTGATCGAAATTTACCAGAACGACACGGGGCTTCTGGAACGCACCCGCGGGATCGGCGTGCTGACCACCGACGAGGCGCTGGCCTGCGGAGTAGTGGGGCCCGTTGCGCGCGGTTCGAATGTCGCCTGCGATTTATGACCGGCTGGAGATTCCGCTGGTGACCTTCGCCGACGGGGACGTTTGGTCGCGCGCCATGGTCCGCCTGCATGAGGCACGCGGCGGTGTCGATCTCATTCTCGAGGCGCTCAAGGTCATGTCCGACGGGTCGATCGCCCTGGCTGAACAGCCGGAGATCGCTGCTGGTCAGGCCGTTGCCAAGACCGAGGCTCCGCGCGGCGAGCTTTTCTACTTTGTGCGCACCAACGGCACGGAATTCCGGGAACGGGTGAAGTGGCGGGTGCCGAGCTTCCAGAATTGGGATGCGTTGCGCTTCATGCTGCGCGGCGCGCGCCTCGATGACATCGCCGTCATCGTCAACAGCATCGATCCGTGCGTGTCCTGTACGGAGCGCTGAGCCGTCCAAACGGCCATACGAAAGGGGAAAATGAATGACCCACAGGATTGAAACCTCCACCTGCACCGCCTGCGGCGCCTCCCAGAAGGCTTGCCCCAACGAGGCGATCTCCCACAAGGGCAAGCTCTTCCGCATCAATTCCTCCAAGTGCAAGGACTGCGTTGGCGACTATGACGAGCCGCAGTGTGAGGACGTCTGTCCGAGTGGATCTTGCACGCTGATGTGATGTCGCCGACGGGCACGCCTGCGCGAGATCGAAGCGCGCAAGGTGCGGGTAGGGAGAAGGCGAGATGACGATGGTCACAGCTTCGGAACCGAAGGGCACGGGCGGCGCGTTGCCTCACGTTCGCAAGGAAGGCGCAGAGCGGCAAACCCGCACCATCCGTTTGATGCGGGGCTTGCTCGATAAAAACGATCGGGTGGCCGAAGATCTGCGGCAGACCTTCAGCGAAAACGGTATCGCCTGCATTAATCTGATGTCCTCGCCCGGCTCCGGCAAAACGAGCCTTCTGGAGCAAACCATCCGGATGCTCGACGGACGCATGCGGGTTGCGGCGGTGATCGAGGGGAATCTGGAGACGGAAAATGACGCCGACCGCATTCGTCGCCGCGGCGTGCCTGCCGTCCAGATCACCACGGGCGTGACCTGCCATCTCAACGGCGAAATGGTGCGGGATGCGCTGGGCCATCTCGACCTCGGCGGCATCGATATCCTGTTCATCGAGAATGTCGGAAATCTCATCTGCCCGGCGGATTTCGACCTTGGTCAGACGGCGAATGTCGTGCTTCTGTCGCTCACCGAAGGCGACGACAAGCAGCTGAAATATCCGCAGATCTTCCGCGCAGCCGATCTCGTTTTGTTTTCCAAGGCCGATCTCGGCCTGGTGATCGAGGAGTTCAATGTCGAGCGCGCTGCCGCTGCCGGTTCGAACGGTCGGCGGTCCCGATGCGATCCGCTCCGTCTCCGCAAAGAGCGGCGCCGGTATGGAAGATTGGATTGGCTGGTTGGAAGAAATCTCCGGCAAGACGAAAGCGCGGCAACCGGTTTGATGTAACTGAAATTTCTTGTATGTTGAATCTGGATTCAAAAATTGAAAGTAAAATATAAATATTAATTTAGAATTAATCTGATTTGTAAGAATGGATATTTAATTTTATATGAGTAATCGGAACGGAAATAGATTCCTAATCGTCAATTTTACCTTCGTTGAACGGATATGATATCAATATATCAAGAAATATTGGTTACCCGGCTTGGAAATAGGGGTGGTATCCGATCGTGCGGTTTGTCCGCAAGGAGAAGGCAAGGTGACGCTATGAAGAAACTGATATCCGGCAACGAAGCTACGGCGCAAGGCGTCTGGGAGGCAGGGGTAAGTTTCGCCGCTGCATATCCCGGCACGCCAAGTACCGAAATACTTGAGAACCTTGCACTTTTCAAGGATGATGTCATAGCGGAATGGGCACCGAACGAAAAGGTGGTCCTGGAAAGCGCGATCGGCGCCTCGATCGCAGGGGCGCGGGCCCTGTCATCCATGAAGATGGTCGGCGTGAATGTCGCCGCCGATCCCCTGTTCAGCTTCGCCTATTCGGGCGTGACCGGTGGGCTGGTGCTCGTTTCCGGTGACGATCCCGGCATGCATTCCTCCCAGAACGAGCAGGACAACCGCCACTACGCGCCGTTCGCCAAGATCCCGATGCTGGAACTTTCCGACAGCCAGGAATGCCGCGACATGATGCGTACGGCCTTCGAGATTTCTGAGAATTTCGACCTGCCGCTGCTGTTCCGCATGACGACGCGTGTCTGCCATTCCAAGGGACTGGTGAAGCCTGGCGAACGTGCCGAGACGCCGTACAAGCCCTATGTGAAGAACCTCGCCAAGTTCAACCTGGTGCCGGCCACCTCGCGCAAGCTCCGCGTCGAGCTGGAGACGAAGCTTGAGCGCTTGGCCGAGTTCTCTGAAACCTGCGAATTCAACCGGGTTGAATGGCACGGGTCGAAGATCGGCATTGTCACCTCCGGCGTCGGTTATTAATATGCCCGTGAGATGTTCGGAGACACCGCCTCCTATCTCAAGCTTGGGCTGAGCTTCCCGCTGCCGGCGGAAAAGATCCGTGCCTTCGCAGAGCGCGTCGACGTTCTCTACGTGGTGGAGGAAGTTGAATCCTATCTGGAAGACGAGATCAAGTGCCTCGGCATCAAGTGCATCGGCAAGGAAAAGCTGCCCAATATGGGGGAACTCAACCCCGATATCGTCCGCAGCGCCTTCTTCGGCACGGAGCCCGAAACCGTCAAGGGCGATCAGGACATGCTGGTCGCCCGCCCGCCGGTTCTGTGCGCCGACTGCACTCATCGTGGCTTCTTCGCCATGCTGCGCGACAGCTCGCTCAAGCAGAAGGTGATGATCGCCGGTGATATCGGCTGCTACGGTCTGGGCGGTGCCGATCCGCTGAACGCGAAGGATCTGTGCATCTGCATGAGCTCGGCTCCCGCCATCGCCCACGGCGCACAGAAGATCTTCGACAGCGAGCGGGAAGTGGTCGCCACGATCGGCGATTCCACCTTCTTCCATACCGGCATCCCGTCACTGATCGACATGCTCTACAACCACAACCGCTCCAACGCGATCCTGTGCGTGCTCGACAACCGCATCACCGGCATGACCGTTCAGCAGGAAAATCCGTTCAGCGGCAATACCTTGCAGGGCATGGAAACGCTCGTCATCAGCATCGAGGCGGTCTGCCACGCCCTCGGCGCGGAGAACGTGCGCACCGTGAGCCCGCGCGATCTGACGGAGGTCCGCAAGACCCTGAAGTGGGCCTACAAGACCGACGGTCCGGTGGTCATTATCGTGCGCTGGCCTTGCGTCCTCAAAAAGCTGGATGCGGAAGAACAGACGCAGTTCAATTCCGAGAAGATCCTCTATGTTGTCAACAACGACGAATGCACGGGATGCATGAGCTGCATCAATATCGGTTGTCCCGCCATCTCCTACGACAAGGAACGTGAGGTCGCGGTCATCGATCAGGAGGCCTGCATCGGCTGCTCCGCCTGTGCGCAGGTCTGCAATCTCGACGCCATCTCTCCCAAGGAACTCGAACATGCCTGAAGTAACCAATTTGCTACTGGCGGGTGTCGGTGGGCAGGGGACCATCCTTGCCAAGGGGCTCTTGGCCGCCGGCCGCGACGTGAAGATGTCGGAAGTCCACGGCATGGCTCAGCGTGGCGGTAGCGTGACGACACAGGTGCGCTACGGCGACAAGGTCTCTTCCCCAATCATCGGCCGCGGCAGCGCCGACGTGCTGGTCGCCTTCGAGGCGATGGAGGCCATGCGCTGGATCGAGTTCCTGAAACCGGGCGGCAAGCTCGTCGTCAATGAGCATAAGATCCCTTCCGCCCCCATCCTGATGGGGCGAAGCGACTATCCCGGCGAGGTCGTCGATCGCCTCAAGGCCAAGGTCGACACCTACCCGCTGAAGGCAAGCGAGATCGCGCTCGGCCTCGGCAACCTGAAGGCACAGAACGTCGTGCTCTTCGGGGCGTTGGTCGAAGTCCTGGAACTCACGGATGTCGATTGGGAAGACGTCATTTCCCATACCGTGAAGCCGGTTTTTGTCGATCTGAATCTCGCTGCCTACCGCGCCGGCCGTAAGGCCGTGACGATGCATTAGGTCATCCCCTCGAGCCGCCGTACGCGGCGCGCTCGAGGGCTGAATCTGGGGGTTACAATGGATAAGAAAGGACGCTTGTACGGGTGGTGCGTCGTCGCGGCCGCTTGACTCGCCGTGTTCAACCTTTTCGGCTACCGCTCGACCTTTTCCATTCTGAAGGTACCGATGAGCGCCGAGATGGGATGGTCACAGACGGAAGTCAGCCTAGGTTATTCGATCATGATGGCGATATACGCCGTCGTCGCCTACGTTTCCGGTTTCATCGTCGACAAATGGGGAACGCGACCGCTCTACGTGGTCGGCGCTGTCCTCGGCATGCTTGGTTTCTGGGGAATGGCACAGACCCACAGCCTCTACGGCTACTATGCGGTATTCTGCATTCTCGCCGGTGTTTCCACGACTGGCCTGTGGACGGGGTCGATCGTCTCCTCGTGCAAGTGGTTCGTCGGTGAAAGCTACGCGCGGATGTGGGGCATTGCCTTCTCCGGCGGCTCGATCGCACAGATTGTCCTCAGCCTCTTCGTCAAGCACTACCTCGCCAGCGGCGCGGTCGATGCCTGGTGCGGGGCGATGGAGCTGCTCGGCTTCCTGACGCTTGCCCTGTTGGCGCCCGCCGCTGTCCTGGTAAAGCAGGCATCTGAAACCTACGGCATGAAGCCCTCCGGTCACGTGCCGGATGCCGGCAAGGACGCCCGTGAACCTGCAACCCGCAGTGGGGCCTATTCCAGCTACGCCTTCTGGGCAGTGGTCGCGGTCTTCGCCTTCTGCACGCTCGGCGAATTCCAGATCTGGAGCCAGCTCGTCAGTTACTGAACCAGCGATCTGCACATGTCACCGTCTGACGTCACCAACACCTACGTGGTGATCGGCGCGGTGGGCATCTTCTCCATGCCGATCATGGGATGGGCGGCCGACAAGGTCGTGGGCATGTCGCCGAGCGAGGCTCATGCTCGCAAGCTGATGCTGATCATCGGGCCCGTCATCGCGGTGCTGGCTTGCGGTGTGCTGCTGATGGAATCCGAATCCAGCACCCTGTTCTGCATCCTGTTTGCCGTCTACTGGGCAATCGTCCCCGGCGGCGTGGTCGGCTATCTCGGCTCGATCTTCGGACGCGGTGCGCTGGGCAGCATCTACAGTCTCGTTGCCTTGATCTGCATGGGCGGTGGCCTATTCGTCGAACCACTGGTGGGCGGCTACCTGAAAGACGTGTCCGGTGGCTACAGCTACTCCATGGCCTTCAGCCTCGGCGCCTTCCTGATTGCGGCGCTGATCGCAATGACCCTGCCGCTGGCTCGCAAAATGCCGGCACACTAGGGCGAGGCAGCTGCTGAGACGGATCACACTCCGGCCCACGCCTGACCGGTCCGCAGGGCCGAATACCTGAAAACAACATCGCGGGAGATCGTCCCAAGGGCGGTCTCCTTCCCTCTCTGACCTCGCTCGGCATCTGCCGGGTGAACCGGTTCGTGCGTCCGAATTTCGGACCATTACGGCGAATTTCGGCCAACGATCCGGGGTGAGGCCGGCAATCTGGGGTGAGGGACGGGCTTTTCCGAAAAGACGGAAGATAAACTCATGGATATGCCAAATCGAATGGATCTGCGTCCGCAAGTCATCGATTCGTTCGAATTCGAAGCCTTGCGGAAAGCGGCAGTTGCGGGCAAGCCGAGGCGGGTGGCCGTGGTCATTGCCGATGACAACGTCGCGCTCGTGGTCGCGCCCGATATCGACCAGAAGAAACAGATCATCCTCAACGCGCTGTCGGTTCTGCACGGCCTCGGCAATGCACGCCCGAAAGGCGGTGATGAGCGCGACGGAAGCGGTGTCGGAGGGGCTTCCCTCGACCGTCGATGCGCGGACGATTGCCGAGATGGGCGCGCGTGGCGAGTTCGGCGAAGCGGATGTCTTCGGTCCGTTCGCGCTCGACAACGCTCTTTGCCCGGAGGCGGCCAAGGCCAAGGGCATCAGCAATCCGGTCGCCGGAGCTGCCAATTGCCTGATCGCGCCGAGCATCGAGGTCGGCAATTTCCTCGGCAAGGCCGCCAAGTACTTCAATCGCTCCGCATGTGCCCACGTGGTCGTCGGCGCACGGGTCCCGATCCTCATTCCGTCTCGGGTCGAGAGTATCGAAGACAAGCTGAATTCCATCGCATTGGGAGTGTTGAATGTCTGAAGCCAAGTACCGGGTGCTCGCGGTTAATCCGGGCTCCACATCCACGAAATTCGGCGTTTTCGGAGGGGAGGAGATGGTTCGCGACTGGACAGTGCGTCACTCCGACGAGGACCTGAAACCCTTCGCAGGCAAGAGTGTGTTTGCCCAGTTCGACTACCGGCACGCGCTCGTGCTCGACGAGCTGTCGAAGGCGGGGATCGCCCCTGAAAGCTTCGACGCGGTTGTGGGGCGCGGCGGCAAGCTTCGGCCGATGGAGAGCGGAACCTGGCAAGTCAACGACGCCATGCTCGACGAACTGCGGGTAGCGCCGTGCGGGGAGCATGCCTCGAACCTCGGGGCCTTCCTTGCGCATGCCATTGCCGAGCGGGCTGGAGCTCCGGCCTTCATCGTCGATCCGATCTCCGGTCAATGAACGCTCTGAGGTCGCGCGCCTGTCGGGCACCCATCAGATCGAGCGGGCGGGCTTCTGCCGTGCGCTGAATTCCAAGGTGGTCGGCCGCCGCTTCGCCCGCGAGGTCTCGCGTCCCTACGAGGACCTCAAGCTGGTCGTGGCGCATCTGGGGGGCGGCATCTGCATTTCCGCGCAGGTCGGTGGCCGGATGATGGACGTGACCGATGCACAGGAAGAGGGGTCTTTTTCTGCCGAGCGCTCCGGTGCCGTGCCGGTATGCCAGCTTACTTCGTTGTGCTTTTCCGGCCAGTACGCGCGCGTCGAGATCGAGCGGATGCTGGTCGGCGAGGGCGGCTTGAAATCCTATCTCGGGACGGCCGACCTGATCGAGGTCGAGCGGCGGATCGAAGCTGGCGACGAGCAGGCCCGGCTGGTCTTCGACGCGATGGCTTATCAGATCGCCAAGGAGATCGGCGGCATGGCGACCGTGTGCGACGGCGCACTGGATGCGATCGTTCTCACCGGCGGCATGGCCCATTCCAAACGGCTCGTGGAGGCGATTTCGAAGCACGTGGCCTGGATCACCAGGGTTGTCGTCTATGCGGGTGAGGAAGAATTGCCTGCACTCGCTGCCGGCGCGCTGAGGGTTCTCGCAGGAGAGGAAGCACACGAACTGGAGCCGCTTGGCGCCATCGCCGCCTGAGAAAAGCCTGAACCGGAATCGGTACGCACCGCCGGTGAGTTCGCTCATATATCGCGAACGTTCCTGCCTCGGCGGGTAATCGATCTCCATGCTCTGTCAGACGCATCACAGCCTGTCTGACAGGGTGTTCTTCGGGCAACGGCCCGTGCCTTCAGTCTTTCCCTGTCGGCTGCGCTTTGATGGGAAGATGATTTGAGAGTTTCAGTCGCTTGAGAACGATCATCGTCTGGATCTGTTCGATGTAATTTTTGCCGATGAAGGCCCGGTTGATCAAATCGTCGAAGTCGGTCAGGCGGGCGACCACGACCTTGGCGATAATGTTCCAGGAACCTGTGGTGCTGTAGATCTCCAGCACGTTGGGTTCCGCCTCCAGAACCCGCAGCAGGCGGTCGTTGTTCTCGATCGCATGGCTGTGGAAACGGATTTGCACGAAAGCCGTGACGTCGAAACCGAGCGCGGGGAAGGACAGCGAGGCCTTGTAGCCTTCGATGATTCCTGCCTTCTCGAGTGCCGTTCGCCGGCGCGAACATTGGGATGGCGACAGGCCGACTCGCTCGGCCTTGGTCGCACTGGCATTGTCCTGCAGGGTCTTCAGGTCGATGGCATCGATACAGGGATCTTGCATGGGCAGGCTCACTACCTCCGTCTGGTGCAGGAAGTTGGCATTTTTGACGCAGATTTTGCACCAAAAGCGCATACATGGTCGATAAGTAAAATTCAGTCAAAGACGCGTCGATTCGAAATTTTTCACATTAATTTTGGGGGGTATAAATGAAAAAATTCCTATATATAAATTAATGTTATTATCGTTATGGCGTTTTAGTTTCTCGAAACAGTGGATCTTAGGAGGCGGTTGGAGTTGTGAACAACTTTAGAATGATTGATTAAATATCCTTGAAAATTTTTTTCTGTATGTGACGAAGGGAGAATTGAGAAGGCTGCGCAGAAACAAAGTATTGTCCGTTCTGCTGTCAGAAAGCGAATTTCCGCCCTGGAAGACCTGTTGGGAACCAAGCTTCTGGAACGGCGGCAGCGTGGCATCGAGGTGACTCCGGCAGGTGAGGCCCTCAAGCAGGATGCCCGCGAAATCGTCAAGTCGACGGAAAAGATCTATGAGGATCTCAACCTCGTGGATACGGATCGGCCGCAGGGACGCGTCCGTGTGATCGCGGCAATGTCGATGCTGAATCGGCGCACGCTGGTTGATGTTCGTCGGTTCCTGAAGGAGTTCCCGCGCATCGACGTGAACCTCGCGGAAAAGATCGCGATGGAAGTGATCCGGTCGGTGGAGGGCGGCTATGTCGATGTCGGCATCTGCTGGCAGGGAAAGCAGACCCAAGGCCTCGATTGCATTCCTTACGAAATGGATCTGCACTGAGTGGTCATGCCGGCAACCCATCCGCTTGTCGATCGCGTCTCGCTGACCTTCGAGGAAGTGCTGGAGGAGGAGCTTATCGACATCGTTCCGGGATGTCTGATGTCGCGCTGCCAGCACGCGCATGCGGCCGCGCTCGAAAAACCGATGAAGAGCCGGATCAACGTGATGAATTTCAACAGCGCCCTGAGCGCCGTGCAGGACGGACTTGGCATCACCATCATGCCTAGCGGGCTCCTCGATGGCTTCCGCTCCGATCTGGTGGTGGTCCCACTCACCGACCTGTGGGCGCGTCGCCGGATCGTGTTGTGCACGAAGAAGGGCGTGGAGCTGTCCGTTGCATCGCGGCGTTTCCTGCGGAATTTGTGCCCTGAAGGATATGATGCGGTCGCGCGCAGGGATGCGTCTGCGACGGTCGCGACACCGCTGGCGGTTGTGTCCTCTCGTGGCCGCAACATGCGCTATGAGACCTACTGACAGGGCGTTTCATGCACGAGTTCTCGATTGCCGAGGGGCTGGTGACGGCTGTCGTGGATGAAGCGCGCCGCCAAGGCGCATCCGCTGTCACTTCGGTGACCGTGCGTGTTGGCCTGCTGCGCGGGATCGATCCGCGCCTGTTTTGCTCTCATTGCGGAAGGCGGACCGGCGGAAGGCGCGCAAATGGACGTTCGCTGCATGCCGATCGTAGCCCGCTGCCGGGCCTGCGGCCATGTCTGGCAGGCGCAGGGCTATCGTCTGACATGTCCTGCATGCGGCGAAGGGTGGGCCGAGGTGCAGCAAGGCGGCGAATTGCAGATTGAGGGCTACGAGGCCGTTTTCGATGGACCCAGTCCCGATGAGCCCTGTCTCGATGGGGTATTGCTCTGCGATGAACCGCGCAACATCGAGGCGCGGTGAGGCCTCTTTCCCGGAGAAAACCTCGAGTGCGTTACCTGCCACCCCTGTCGGCCTGACCGCCCCGGATGAGCTTCGTGAAGATGTCCGAGGGCTTCTCGTCCTTCTTCGGATCGTTGAAGGCCAGCGGTTCCACCGTATCCTCTTCGACGGGCTTGGCGGTGGGAATGGACATGTCGTCCGCTGATGCAAGATCGATCGACGTGTCGTCCTGTGCGGCCACCTCTTCTGGCTGAGCCTCGGGGGGGCCGGTTCGGTGCCGTCTGGTCCGGTCTTGCCCGGTCCGCCAGCATTTCCGGTCTGCGCGGCGGGAGCACGTCAAGCGAGCGCGCCGCATCGGCGGTCAGCAACGCGGGTCTGCACGCATCCGAAGTCGACACCTCGAACGCTTCGGCAGATGCCGAGCTCATTTCCCGCGTCAGCGAGCGGACGAAATGGACCTGATGCTGGAAATGCCGAAGCGGCTCGCCTTTCAGCATCCGACCGGCCCGCACCCGCGGCATGCGCCGCGTGTCCACATAATGATAATCATCCAAGTGGATCAGAGGATGGCCATCGACAGAATGCGGAATGTGATGCGATTTCAGCCAGGATGAAGGAGCCTTCATCTCGTAATAGAGATGCGGATCGGTGGAATAGCCGGTGGACCCCACATAGCCGACCAGATCGACCTGATGAACCCTTTGCCCGACCTTCAGGTCGTCGGCATAGTCTGACAGGTGGGAATAGGTGGTCTCGAACCTCTCGTCGTGGCGGACCCGCACGTATTTGCCGTAACCGTCCTGCCAGCTGATAATCTCCACGACCCCGTCACCGGCGGCGATTACGGGAGGCCCATCGGCGCAGGGTAATCGTTGCCGTTGTGAAAAAGCCGCCTGTGCAGCACCGGATGCATGCGCCACCCGAAGGGGTCGCCGTTGCGGGTGTAATCCACCGCAGGCAGGCGCAGCAGGAACTTGGTCATGGACTCACCGTCCGGCGATAAGAAGTCGTGCTTCACGTCGCTCGCTTCGTACGCGTAGAAGCGATGATCATGCCCATCCGCATGGAAGTTCGCATAGATTAGTTCCGGTTTGGACCCACCCCCGAGAGCCTGCCGGTAGATGACGTCCGCATGGTTGTCCTCGCCCTTCTTGCAGCCATCGTTGATGTTGTCCTTCGTCGCCAGCATCTCCAGCTGCTTGAGCTCCGGTTTGGGAACGTCGGTTCGAAGTTCAAGCTTTTTCCAGGTGGCGGAAACGATCCCGTCCAGGCTGCGCGCGATCCGGTCATTGCTGTTCAAGACGGCCGGTGTGCGCCCCGACTGCATGCGCAACCTCGCGATGAACCGCGGATTTGCTTGCTCGACGAATATGTCGTCCTGCGTCCTGAGATAGTAGTGGATCACCCCGTCGGGGTTCTCGCGCTCCAGAGCCTTCAGTTGCACGTAGCCGACATGGCCCGACTTCAGGAACAGGGAGACCTTGGTGTTCTCGTCCATGTGCGTGAAACTGGTCAGGCGGGCCAGCGCCTTGTGCTCCCGCTCCGATAACAGACCGTCCGGCAGCATCTCCAGCACCGATGTTCCCGGCTCTTTCGCGTAGATCCGGAATTCTTCAACCGGCCGGTTCGGAGTTCCCAGGGATGCGGAGCTCTCGTTGACCACCAGTTCCCTGACCTTCACCTGCCGGGAGAGGGGCGTCGCGCGGCTCTCGACTTTTGCGTTCACGAGCGAGCGGCCAAGCGCGACATCCGGTCCGCGAAACAACGGCAGAATGGGCTCAAGTTTGCCCTTCGGCCCCTTGTCGCGAAGGTTCAGCCGCACAGCCTTGTAGGTGTAGGCGTTGGGCGTTCCGTCTGGCGTCTGTTCCAGAACAAGTTCGGAAAACGGCCGCCCGACCACGTCGCTCTGCCAGGCGACCGCATAGGAGCCCGCCCTTTTCATGGCCGGACGAAGCTCCGATTGCACAGGCGCGGTTCGCGCGGCAATCGTGTGCTCCTGATCGGACATCTCCAGAAGAGGTATCGAGATCAACCCGCCGAACAGAACGACAATGCAGGCTATACCGATGAAGAACCGTCGCGGCTTCGTCAGATATAACCGGTAAAGCGCAAATTTTTCCCTGACATTTGCGTTGTCTTCCTCGGTGATATGGACTGGTCTGCGCTTCCAGTTCAACTTCATCTCGGGCCAGATCTTCAGATGTCAGGTGTTCAAATAAAAATGGGTTCAACGCATCCTGGCCTTGAACGTGCTTCCTCTGGAGAAGGGGGGAAGCCCGGCATGGTCGCGGTGACGGCGTGCAGAATCACACAGGATGAACTGATAGGATGAATGTGGCGCTATTACATCTAACTTTATGATAAATATATGGAAAAAAACGGGCTCCACATCAGAATTCGTTCGCGGAAGCCGTAACGAGAGCATGGATTGTTCCGATGACGGCGGTCCGGGAAGAAGGTTTGGTTGGGTGAACGCGATGATGCTGCGGTGGGCTGAGTGACATCAATAGCCACGATGTCGCGCCTGACCGGGCGGCAGTGAAGGGCCCGTCATCGAGTTATCGATGTTGCGCTAGGGCCGGACCTTTCCTCTTGTCGGTGCGAGCAACGGAGCAGTCTCGAGGGCGACATGAGGCCCTTGCGGGGCGTGCGTCGGTGGCCCGCCCGATCACACCGGCTAAGCCCCTGGAACACTGGCCTGCATCTTTGCGGAAGCGGTCGCGTGTCTCAGTGGGTCATCTCGCTGCGCACCTTGCGCCAAACCGAGGTGCGGCCGATCTTCAATTGCTCCGCAATTGCGGACAGATCGTTGTTGTTGCGCACCAGCATTTCGCCGACGACCTTGCGCTCCACTTCCCGCACCAGATTCTTCAGTCCCCGGTTCATGTCGAGCAACAGGGTCACCACCTGCGGCTCGTCGCCGGCGGAGACCTGAAGCACCTGCTCCAGCAGTTCCGACCATTTCGAAGGCGCGCTCGGATTGTCGATGATGAGCGAAAGCCGCTCCAGGATGTTGGTGAGTTCGCGGATGTTGCCTGGCCAGTCGTAGGCGGTCAGGCCCGGCACGATGGTCGACATGATCTCCGGCGTCACCGTGACGTTGAACTGGGTCCGCAGCTTCTCGGCGATGAGCGCGATGTCTTCATTGCGTTCGCGCAAGGGAGGAACCTTCAGGTTCAGCACATTGAGCCAGTAGTAGAGATCGTCGCGGAAGGTTCCCTTCTGCACCTTTTGCAAGAGGTTCTTGCTGGTCGCGCTGATGATCCGGATATCGACCGAGATGATCCGGTTGCTTCCCACCCGCCGAACTTCGCGTTCCTGCAGCACGCGCAAGAGACGTGCCTGCAGCGGGAGAGGGATATCGCCGATCTCGTCCAGGAAGATCGTGCCCTGATGCGCCTGTTCGAAAAGGCCGGGTTTGCCTTCCTTTCCGGCGCCCGTGAAGGCGCCGCCCTCATAGCCGAAAAGCTCGCTTTCAAGCAGGGTATCTGGAATGGCGGCACAGTTAACGGCGACGAACGGGCCTGTAGCACGACTGCTGGCCTGATGTACGCTCTGGGCGAACATCTCCTTGCCGGTTCCCGATTCCCCCCTCGATCACCACGGAAGCCGAGGCCCGGGCGTAGCGCCTCGCCAGATCCTTGCAGCGGTTCATCTGCTGGTTCCGCGAGAGGATGTCGTCGAAGCTGTATCGTGGAACTATCCCCTTGGCGCGCAACTGGTTGCGGATCAGTGCCTCGAGATGCTGAATGGTGGTGATGTCCTCGAAGGAATAGACCGTGCCGATCCGGTTCTCGTCCAGCATCACCGGCTTGTGCCGAATCGCGTAGGTGTTGCCCTGGATCTTCTTCAGGTAGCTCGGTTTCGTCTCCTTCGAGATGAAGGTCATGGCGATGCCGGGATCGCGGACGATGTCGCATACTTTCCGCCCGATGACGTCCGCTGCCCCCGTCTTGCAGATCTTGGCGGCCGCGCCGTTGTAGATGACGACCTTCTTCTCGTTGTCGGTGACGACGATGCCTTCGGAAATGGAGTCGAACGCCATTTTAAGTTGTGCGGCCTGTCGGCGCACCTTCACGGCGTGCAGGGCTTCGTGGGCGGAGCGAAAGATCGAATCCTCGTGGGGCGTGATCTTGACGCTCTTCAGGCCCGCCTGCTGGGCATAGGTGGAGGTGACGCCGCCGCCGAAACAGCAATCGACTCCCATCCTAGCGGCTTCCGCGATGAGGCCGGGAATTTCGTCCGTATCCCAGAAGAATACTGGAGAACCTGGCACTTGAAGATCTTCTCGATGATGTCGATGTCCGAGAATTTCTTGCGGTAGCAGAACACGGCGGCGGGATGGGACCGCGGGTCGGTATGGTAGAGCGCGCCGACAAGATCAAACGAGGTGATCGGGATGGCGATGACGGGGATGCTCACGGCGCTGGCCGCATGCTCGGCGGTGCCGGGGCGGCACAATATGGCATCCAAGTCAGGCTCGATCTCGCGGACGAGATCGGGAATCTCAGAATATTCGGCAACGAAGGTGCTGGGGTGAACGCCGCAATCCTTGGCGATCGCTTCGAATGGTTTGCCGATATCATCCTGCGTCTGAATGAGCGCTATGTTGATCGCATTTCCGGCGGATTCCTGGCGGATTTTTTCCATTGAGCCCTCCAATCTTCGGACCCTGGTATCCCTTGAGAAGGCGTCAAGCGGTGCTGGCCGTTGGGAAGCATTTCCGCGTGTCGACACATCCATACTCGCAGGTTGGCCGGTTGTTTCGGGTAGGGGCACGATATCCCGCCTGACGCAGTCGAGACAATGCGTCCTAAGCTCACGGGGCCGTTGAGCCTTGGGATCAGGCGCGTTGGTCGAGAGAAACGGATTTTGCCGCTAAGGCCGAAGCCGGACGACATCCGTCGCTGCGGGGCAGGGGCTATGGCTGGCATCCGCGATGGAAAGGGCGTTTGTCGGGCGGCAGATCGGTCTTCTTGAAAACCTATCGCCCGGGGGCCGTTCCACCGCGAAAGCCGTCTTGAGACGCTACTCAGATCGAAATGGCGTATTTCTCCACTTTCTCCCAGTCGGGTTTGACGCCCATGCCGGGCCCTCCGGGAAGCAGCATCTTTCCGTCCCTGATGACGAGCGGGGACTTCAACAAGTTGTCTCCGATATCGTCGACATAGTAGGAAAATTCGCAGGGCAGGCTGATCTGCTCGTACGCGCTCGCGAATTGCAGGCAGGCCGCGTTACCGAAATCGGTCTCTGCCTGCAGGCTCACCTGCACGGGAATGTTGGCGCATTCCGCCAGATGCACGATCTTCGTGGACAGGGTAAAGCCCGTCCTCGGGATCTTGATGTCCACTTCGCCGATCGCACCCAGCTGGATCTGGTGGTAGACGTCTGCGACCGTGAAGGTGCTCTCGTCGCTCAGGATCGGAACCGAAACCCTGCTGGCGACATCCTTGCGGCCTTCGTTGTCCCAGGCGATCATCGGCTCTTCAAGACAGTCGATGACGCCTTCGAGCGCACTCATCACCTTCAACGCGTCGATACGGCTGTAGGCCATGTCGGCGTCGATATAGAGCCGGGTACCTTCCGGGCTTGCGGCCCGCCCTTCACCTTGAACGCCCGGTATCCCTCATCGAGCTTTTCCTTCAGCTCGGCGATCATCTCGTCGCGCTCGCCGAAGCCGATCTGCCAGCACAGCACGACCTCCTTGCGGGCAGGACCGCCGAGCAGGCGCGCGACCGAAATGCCCAGCGAACGGGCGTTCAGGTCGTAGAGCGCCACGTCGATCGCCCCCTTGGCCGCGAGGTTCCAGGGCAGGAACTGGAATTTCTTCCAGATCCCTTCGAAATTGAAGGAGTCCTCGCCCACGACCATCGGCTTCAGGTACTTGGTCAGGGCGTAATATATGCCCTCCTGCGTTTCGCCGTAAATCATCGGCCGGGGGATTGCTTTCGAAACGCCGACCGAGCCGTCTTCGGCCGTGATCTTCACGATCAGATGCTCGGCCGCGGGCAGCGAGCCCACTGCCCAGACAACCACGCGTTTGTTCGGGATCTTGAACGGGAAGACTTCCACATTGGTGATTTTTATTCCAATTCCTCCTTGTTCCAGAGGTTCACAGGGCGTCCGCTTCGCTATGTCCGGCGGCCGGCGTTGCCGTCGCTTCCGCCCCGATTTCATGAGGTCCTTGCCCGCCGTTTCCGGCCCGAAGAAGATGATTGGGATCATCAGCATGCCGAGCGCGGTCGAGACTAGGAGCGAGAGCGAGATGGAGGTGAATTTGGCGATGAAGCCGAGTAGGGTCGGCGTGATCACTGCCGTGACTTTGCCGATGGCGACGGAGAATCCGAGGCCCACCGTGCGCACCTCATCCACGTAGATTTCGCTGGAATAGGTGATGTAGAGGACGGTGACGCCGACGCTGATGCCGATGAGACAGCCGATGCCGTACATGGCGACAACGCTGTGGTTGTGGCTGTAGAGCATGTAGTTCAGCAGTGCGACGGCCACGAGCCCGATGAGCATGTAGCCGGCCAGGACGAGCCTGCGGCCGTAGACGTCCGGCAGACGGCCCGCCAGAAGGTATTCGAGCGTGCCGACCGCCCACGCAACGAGCGTGAAGTAGGACACATGCGCATTGTCCATCCCGAAATCGATGGAGAGCGCGCCGGGCAGCCAGACGACAATGCCGTAGGCATACATCACGCCGAAGCAGTGAAGTGCGGTCGAGATGAACGTGCTCTTGAGATATTTCGGGGTGAAGAGGGCGCGGTAGCCGGGGCCGTGATCTTTCTTGCCCGTGGCCTCGGTGGTGCGGTTGCGCTCCTCGTTCGTCTTCAGCCAGGTCGGGCTTTCCCGCAGCATGGTCATGACCGGGATCAGGGTCGCGAGATCGGGAATGACCAGGACGAAGTAGCAGGCGCGCCAACCGAGGTTGAACCAGCTCTCGAAGACCAGGAACACCAGTCCGGCGAGGAAGAAGCCGACCGGATAGCCGGACTGCATGATCCCCATCGCCCAACCGCGCTTCTTGGGCTCGACCACTTCCGAGACATAGGCTGCGCCGATCGGCCATTCGGCGCCGGTGCCGCAACCGGTAAAGAAGCGTCCGATCGCGGTGGTCGTCAGATTGCCCGCCATGCCGACGGCACAGGTGGCGACTGAGAACAGGCCCACGCAGGTGGCAATGCCGACCCTGCGTCCCTTCCGATCCGCCAAGATGGGCAGGATCAACGATCCAAGAACGGTGCCGACCAGGAAGACCGAGGCGATCGCGCCCATGGTCGTCAGGTCAAGGCCGAATTCGTCTTTGATCATCGGAAGCGTCAGCGAATAGATCGTACTGTCTGCTGCATCGATGACCCAAGCTACGAACACAAAGAACAGAACTTTTTTGCCATGTAGCTCATTGTGCTCCCTCCCTAAAAGTAAATGGGATTTCCTTTCTGTTGCTTGCGCGCATCTCCAATTTGGGGTTGTAGGGATACGCTCGGCTGTCGCGGCGCTCGCGCCCCGGTCGGCCGTTGCTGCCCCGCCGTGATCGCCGGGGCTTTCTTGATGTTCGGATGGCTTGTGGCGGCCTGGGGTGGGCATGGCCGACGGCATGAGGTGTCACGTGACACCGTCATGTGTCATGCGGCCAGATGCATGGAGGGTTTGTGCCAGTCCCGACCGATCGCCTGTCCAGCCGTCACTGACGTCCCGGGAAAGGATCTCCTGCCCAGTCTTCGCTGAGCGGCGTGAGGAAGTAGAAGGTGATCTTGCGCGATACGAAGCGCCAGCGCCCGCCCACCCGTTTCATCACGTCGTCGTAGTGTCCGGCGGAGACGAACGACACGCCGTCGGTGGAGGACAGGTACTTCATGGAGATCCGCCCCGTGGCGTTGTCTCCGTCAAGTTCCACCGTTCCGTCGGTGCAAAAATGCCAGAAATCCTCGGCTAGCTTGGGAACTCTCTGGCTGAAAAATTCATGGATGTTGTCGTAGCCCTTGACGGCTTCCAGTCCGTCGAACACGCCGTCCGGCGTGAAGAGCTGCACGAATTCGTCCCACTGACGACCGTTGAGAAGATGACAGTATGTGGCACGAAGCTGAGCGATCTCCAGTTGGTCTTCAACTAATTGCAGGCGTTCCTCGATTGACTTCATTTTCTGAATTCCTCTTCCCTAAGTGCTTCGGATGCCGGGTCGGATGGATCTCCGACCCGACGCCGCAGCACTGCTGCCTGGTGGTTTCAATCCGTCACAGAGATGAAAGGAATTCGTTGAGGTGCTTGGCGACGACTTCCGGGTTCTCGACGGCGAGGAAGTGCCCGTAATCGGCGACCGGCCGGTAGACGAGCTTTTCCGTGTTGGTCAATCGGGACATGGTGTCCTCGACCATCTTCTCCGTCACGATGGGATCGTCGACACCGTGGACGATGAGGACGGGGCAGGTGATCTTGCCCATCTGATCGCGCACGTCGAACCCGTTGTACTGGGTCAGGTCACCCTGCTTGGTGACACTGATCTCCTGGGCAACGCCCCACATGATGAAGTCGCGGGCTTCCTGCGGGCAGGCACGACCGATTAGGCATTCGGAGAACTCGACATGGGAATGCTGAGCGTTCACATAGGGGTGGTTGAGCAGTTCCAGGATGGACGCGCTGATTGTCGGCGTGTAGTCCGCGCCCTGCATCGACAGGATGGCGCCGACCGGATAGTTCTGCGCGATGTAGTAGACGATGTTGTCGCCCATCGAGCAGCCGATGACCATCGGTTTTTGGACACCCAGGGCCTCGACGACAGCCCAGACGAAGTCGCCGTAGTCGCGGTAGGTGTTGAGCACCTTGTTGCCGGGCAGCGGCCGGCTCTTGCCGTGAACGGGCATGTCGAAGGAGTACATCTTGTATTTGTCCTCCAGCAGCTCGAACAGGCCGTGATACTGACGGTTTTTCCCGTCCGGCGGTGTGAAGGCAGATGATGGTGTGCTTGCCGTCTGCGGGGCTGTCGTTCGTTTCGAAGTACGTCTTGATGCCCTTGACGGTCTTGTAGAAGCCGGTGACAGCTATCACTTCACCTCCACTTTCTTGGAAACAATCCCCTGATCTTCAAGCACTTCGCCAAATACGTGGCAGAGATAGGCGAGCGGATTGAAGTTCTGACGGGTGCGAAGCGGAGCGCCCAGCAGCGTCAGGGTGTTCGGGTTTATCGTGTTGGTGGAAACGGTCAGACTCTTGCGATCGCAGAACTCCGCCCAGCACACCGCCTTGCCCTCGACGCTGAGATCAATGCCGGTATTGGGGATGCCTTCCTGGACTGCGACCACTTTCCCCAGGTGAACTGACAAGGTGTAGGCCTTGTCATCGTACTTGAGCGTGATATCTCCCGTGAAGAATCTTCTGAAGTACTGGTTGGCGAATTTTCAGAACATTCGTCGTTATATCTTCTGTCAAGGTATTCTATTTTTTATTGTGATTCTTATTCGTTATATACTTCGAAATTAATTGACGATGTCTGTCAGCTTTCTGCGAGCCGTTTCGGTGCCGAAGATGAAGATCGTCGGAACCATGAGCAGGGCGCCGATAGCGGCGGTCAGTTCCGCAGTCGTGGGGCCGGACTGCTGGGCAACGATGCAAAGGCCCATCATCGAGAAGACCGCGGTCAACCGGCCGATACCGATTGCGATACTCGTTCCCGTTGCACGAACGTGGGTGGGGAAGATTTCGGAAGAATAGGTGATCAGGATCGAGTGAAGTCCGACGCCGATCAGGGCCGTAGCAACGTAGAGCAGATGCACGTTAGGGACTTCCATCGAGGTGGAGAAGTACATGGTGGAAGCTCCGCCCATCACCAGCAGTGCGAACATCAGCAGTGCAAGGTGACGGCCAATGATATCGCCAACCCGCCCGGCGAGAGTGTAGCTGAACACCGCGATGCCCCACATCAGCATGCTCATCCGGCCGCGGGTCACGGCATCCATGCCGAAGTCCTGCGACAGGGCGACGAAGAACCAGGTCAGGTTGCCCCATGCCCAGAAGGCGCCCAGCGAATGCAGCGTCATGGCGATGAAGGTGTTCTTGCGATAAGCTGGCTTGAACAGTTCGCGGATGTTGACCTTCTTGCCGTTCGGATCCGCAACGTGCTGCTTGCCGAGGGCCTTGACGCGTTCGACCTCTGCACGGGCCGCCTTCCACTGCTTGCTTTCCTGCAGGACGAAGAGGACGGGGATGATGATGACCACGGCCACGATCGCCGTCATGGAGAAGGTGCGCCAGGAGTAGTTCATCGACATCATCAGGGTGAACGGCGCCGAGCACATGAAGAAGCCGAGCGGGGTGCCTGCCTGCATGAGGCCAAGCAGCGTTCCGCTGGTCTGTGCGGGAGTGATTTCCGACAAATGCGAAGCGCCGAATTCTCCACTGGCAGGTCTGTCCGTGTGAAGAGATGAAGCGCAGCGGGAGGAGAGCGGCAATACCAATACTACGGGTCATGCCGATTATTCTGTTGAAGATAACAGCCATGCCGATCTTGCGCCCGTGTCGATCCGCCACAAGCGGCAGCCAGAGGGCGCTGAATAAGTCGCCGACGGAAAAGACGCTGGCCACCAGGCCAATGTAGGTGGAGGTGTAATGCATTTTCTCCATCATTCCGGGGACGGCGAGCTGGAAGGTGTTATTGAAGTTTACTAGGCACCAGCTCAAGGTGACGATGATGAAGGAAGTTATGACATACCCGGTTGTGTAAGTATATTTTCCGTTTGTTTCCGCCCCCCCCCCCCCCCCGCGGCCTCGGCATCGGATGCGATCCCGGCGGCGGCCGCATCAGTAGCTATCTCGGCGACGGTGACATCAGCATCGGCGGCGATCCCGGCAGCAGCGGCATCATTTGTAGTCGTTGTCGATTGCATGGGCTTTCTCCCTGGACGCGCTGCGCCATTTAGATGACTTTCTGTTCTGTCCAAGCGAGGATCTCTTCGGGAGCTAACCCGAACGTCGACCCGTAAACCTCCTGGTTGTGCTGGCCTAAGGTTGGCGCCGGCGACCGTACGACGGCGTCGGTTTCCGAAAGGTGGAGAGCGGAGTTGGTGATCCGGACCTTGCCCGCCTTGGGGTGGTCGGTTTCCACGAACATGCCGCGTGTGCCCGCGATGTGCGGATCGGTGCAGACTTGCGAGACGCCGAGGATGGGAGCTGCGGGAATGCGCTGGGCCAGAAGTTCCTTGACGATGTCGTCGACGGTGCGCGTCGCTGATCAATCTTCGGTGTGGCGCTTGAGCAGCTTGCCGTTTTGAACGCGCTTGAAGTTGGTATCGAACTCCGGCATCTCGAGAAGCTCGGGCTTGCCCATGATGTCGACGAAGACCTTCCAGAGCTTGTCGTTGCCGATGGTGATGACGAAGTACCCGTCGGAGGCCTTGAAGGAGTCGGCTGGGGCAACGGATTCGTAGGAGTTGCCGCGCCGTCGCGGGATGCGGTTGTCGACCAGGTAGTGCTGGTTGATTGTCATTATGCTGGTGATGAGGGCATCGACGAGGGAGATGTCGATCATCTGGCCGTGGCCGGTGGCATTGCGGTGGACCAGCGCCGCCATGACACCCATGGCGCCGGTCATGTCGCCCATGACGTCGCAGACCGGACCGCCGGCCCGCAGGGGCTCGGCGTCGGCTTGGCCCGTCACGCTCATCAGGCCGCTCATTGCCTGGCCGATGAGGTCGTAGCCCGGCAGCAGGCTGTAGGGACCTGTCTGTCCGAAGCCGGAGATCGCGACGTAGATGATTTTCGGATTGATTTCCTTCAGGACTTTGTAGTCGAGGCCGAGCTTCTTCATGATGCCCGGTTTGAAGTTCTCGACCATGACGTCGGACGTCTCGATCATCTTGAGGAAGATGTCTTTGCCGGTCTTGAGGTTGAGTGTAACCCCCCTTTTGCTGCGGTTGAGGTTCATGTAGTAAGAACTCTCACCGTTGACGAAGGGGTTGTACTGGCGGGCGTCGTCGCCCGTGCCGGGGTGCTCGATCTTGATGACCTCGGCGCCCAGATCTGCGAGGAGTGCCCCGCATAAGGGACCTGCAAGAATTCGCGAGAGGTCAAGGGCCCGCACTCCGGCGAGTGTCCGGTTCTCTTTCATTGTTGAAACTCCTAGAAATTTGGCTTGGGGCTGAAGGCGCGTCCGCTCGGATGGGGCGACCGGGCGCGTCTGCTTTTTCTTGTCCCTCAGCCCAGTTCATTTCCGGCGATGAGCACAGCGCTGAGCTGCGGTCCTCCGCCGAAAGTGTGCGAAAGTCCCCTGGAGGCGTTCTTGATCTGTCGTCGGGGATCATCGACCTTGTGCTGGAACTGCTTGTAGATCTCGTAGGTCATGCGCAGTCCGCTTGCCCCGACCGGGTGGCCGAAGCACTTCAGTCCGCCGTCGATATTGACCGGAAGATCTCCGGTGAGTTCGAAGGCGCCGTTGTCAATGTCTTCGCGCGCCTTGCCGCGCTGGTTGAAGCCGAAATCTTCGTAGATCAGCATTTCCGTGATCGTGAAACATCGTGGACTTCGGCCAGATCGATTTCCTTGCGCGTATCCTTGATGCCCGCCATCTGATAGGCCTTGGACGAAGAGGTCTTCAGCGCATCGAAGCTGGTCCAGCTGAAGCCGGGCCGCTGGTGGGGCAGCATCGTGTCCATCGCAACGCCGAGACCCTTCACGTAGATCGGGTCGTCGCGGAACGCCTTGGCGTTGTCGGCGCGGGTGATGATCGCGCAGGCCGATCCGTCACTGTTGCCGCAGCAGTCGAACAGGCCGAGCGGGGTGGCTATGATCGGGGCCGGCATCACCTGGTCGAGGGTCAGTTCCTTGTGGAAGTGCGCCCTCGGCGAGAACATGCCGTTGTGGTGGTTCTTCACCGTGATCTTGCCGATCGTCTGCTTGCCTTCTTCGTAAGAGAGGCCGTACTGCTCGAAGTAGCGCGTCGCGATGAGGGCGAAGGAGCCCGGTGCCGTCCGGCGCGCTTCGGTGACCGGGTTCATGCCGCGGCCCGCACCCAGATCGGGATAGTCGGTGTCCTTCAGTTTCTCCACGCCCAACGCCATCACCACGTCGAAGGCGCCGCTGGCAACGGCCATGCAGGCCTCGAACAGGGCGATGTGGCCGAAGGTGCAGAAGTTCTCGTTTCGGATCAGCGGGATGTTGCTGAGCTTGAGTGCGTCTGCGACCTGTGCGGCGGCAAGACCGCCGACCGGCGCATACATTTGGTCGATGAAGATCGCTTCGATATCCTGCGGGCCGACGCCTGCATCCTCATAGGCTTCGTAGGCGGACTCGATGGCGAGATCGGCGACGCCGCGGTCCCAGCGCTCTCCGAACTTCGAGCAGCCCATTCCGACGATCGCGACTTTATCTTTCAAAGATATCATTCGCCCTCCGCGTTCGCCGCCGGGCGGCATTTCCAGTAGTAGTTTATGTAGTTGCCGCCCACGTAGACCTTGCGGAAGGTGAATTCGACCGGCATGCCGATCGAAATCTTGTCTTTGTCGAAATCCGTCATCAGCAGGTAGTAGCGGGTCTTCTCGTCGTCCTCGCACACGGTCTGGACGACGACGGGGTCGTCGCTGCGACCTGCCAGATTGTCGATCGAATAGGTGAAGACGCGGGCCTTCCTGTCGGACAGGCGAACTGTTTCGAATTCATCCTTGGAATGGCATGTCGGACAGACGCGGTTCATCGGGGTCGTGATGGTTCCGCATTTGGTGCACTTGCTGCCGTGGAAGCGCAGCAGCGACTCCTGATCGCGCCAGTAGCCGGCGGTGGAGGGGACGGTGCGGAACGGTTCGCCCGGCTGGGCTTCCAGGATGTCGCGGAAGGACAGGAAGCGGTTGTAGGATTCCAGCGGGCGGCCGCGGGCCAGGTTGCGGGCGACGAGAATGAGATCGCCGGGAGCGGTCGTTTCCAGCGCGTTTGCCAGAAGCAGGAGCGGTTGAGCCGCGCCGCAATACCCGACCTGCAGCCTCAGCGGATCGGACAGTCGTTCGGGCGCAAACCCGAGATGCTTGGCGATCTTCGAGCTGTCGCGCAGGCCCTGGGTCGCGAGCACGAGCTTGGAGATCTGCTCGGGCTTCAGGTCCACCTGCGACAGAAGGCCCTTGATCGCCTGCGACACGGCCCGATTGTAAACCTCGTCCTTGGCGAAGCGGGATTCTGCTGAATGTGGGAACTTGTCGCCGCTGTTCCTCCAGTTGTCGAGGATCTCGTTGTTGAGCGAAAAGCTCTCGCGATAGATCGCGACGAGATCGTCGGCAGCGATGAGGGCGGCAGCCCCGGCATCGCCGGCAATCTGTTCCAGATCCGACTTTGGATAACCGAGAGGACAATCGGCGGCGATCACGATCACGCGGGCATTCGAGCCGGATGCAACGGCATCCAGTGCCGCTTTCAGAGCGCTGGTGCCCGCCCGGGCACTGGATCCGAAATCCGCAGTATGGATAGTGTACTTGAGATCGATCGCTGTGGTCGCGAAGCCGGCTTGTGATTTTTCTGCGTAAGGGGCGGTAGTTGACGCGTAGAGCAACGCATCGACGGTTTCTCGTTCTGTCCCTTAAAGGCAATCCCTGGCGGCTTCCACCGCCAATGTCAGACTGTCTTCGTCGGTATTGACGCGCTTCTCTCACCCTTGAGTCTCGGCCTCTCCCAAGCTTTTGCGATCGCTTCGCGTTTCAGGCGATACAACGGGATGTAGATACCGGTCCTCGCGATTCCCACATTCATAAAGTTCTCTCCTTATGCCGTGCTGACGGCAGCAAGGAGATGGGCAAGGGCGCCTACCTTCTGACATGCCGGAGCACGTCAAAGGAGGAGCAAGCAGTGTGCCAATAATATTTTTAGGGATTCTCTAGTATTTTCGGGGCTCCTATTCAGGAAATGGAACGCTAAATCAGGAATAAATATTTTGCAGCAAAAAGTTGGGCCATTCCATTTATGGAATGCATCCTAAAGTTCTGCAACACCGGGCTGCGACAAACCGTCGAGTGCACGCAAGGGCAGGAGTTCGGTCGCCGGAATTCAACGGTATCTATGACGTCAGGTGCGGCGGAAAAGGGGCGGCGGGAAATATTGCGCCGCTACCCGAGGGCAACGGCGCACCCGAATCTCAGTGACTGATCATCCACGGCCGTTTGGCGGGGAAGGTCTTGTCGCCATCGGCGATGAAGACGGTGCCTGCCTTTGACGAGCCTATCCCCGAGCAGCATGCGCATACCGCCGGGTGGCGTTTGGCGCGTTTCTCAGATACGGCTGCCTACGGGCTGTCGCGCGTGGAAAACTGCGGGGTGTGGCGGGCGCGTTCATTCGTTGCCAGCGCCGTGCGTCGTTCGGCGGACAATCCCGACATGTGGTGCACTTGCAGGAGGACCCGGGGGGCCTCCTGCTTGCACGCCGGACACGCGATCGGATCCGCATGGGCCGACATCGGGCGAAGTGCCGTGATCGGACCGCAGTCGGGACACATGTAATCGTAGACCGGCATGGTTGCCTCCTTCAGAGATCCGGTGCCAGAGGAACGTCGATGGATCCGTCGAGATGCATGATCGGACCGTCCGCTCCCGGCATCATGTCGAATTCGAAGATGTCGGTCGGCAGCCACAGCGTTGCGCAGGCATTGGGAACGTCGACGACGCCCGAGACGTGTCCCTGCACCGGCGCCGTGCCCAGGATCGCGTAGCCCTGTGCACCCGTGTAGCCGAATTTCTCCAGGTATTCGATGGCGTTGAGACAGGCTATGCGATAGGCGACATGGACGTCCAGATAGTGCTGCGTGTCCGCCTCATCGACAGAGATGCTCTCGAAGATCATATAGTCGTCGTATTTCGGCACGATCGGGGAGGGCTTGAAGATCGGGTTCTTGACCCCGTATTTCGCCATCCCGTCCTTGATCAGCGTGACGCGGATATGCAGCCAGCCCGCCATTTCGATGGTGTCGCAGAAGGTGATATCGCCGTCGCCCTGGCTGAAGTGCAGATCGCCCATGGAAAGCCCCGCACCGTTCACATAGGCGGGGAAATAGATCTTGGAGCCGCGCGAAAGATCCTTGATGTCGCAGTTGCCGCCGTGCTCGCGCGGGGGAACGGTGCGCGCCGCTTCGGCCGCTGCCGCATCGCGCGCCTCGCCCTTCATCTGGCCCATATGGGCGGACTGCGTGTTGGGCAGGTTGGCAAGCCCCGGCACGCGGTCCGGGTCGGTGTTGAAGAGCGCGGTTTCGCGCGCATTCCAGTCATCCAGCATCTTGCGGTCCAGCAGGCAGCCGATGAGACCGGGATGGATCAGTCCCGCATAGCGCACGCCGGGAACGTGGCGCGACTTGGTGAACATGCCTTCGAAATCCCAGATCGACTTCTGGGCTTCCGGAAAATGCTCGGTCAGGAAGCCACCGCCATTCTGCTTGGAAAAGAAGCCGTTGAAGCCCCACAGCATCTCTTCCTTGGTGCCGATATCGAGAATGTCGACCACCAGAAGATCGTCGGGCTCCGCGCCCTTCACGCCGATCGGTCCGGAGAGATAATGGACCTGCTCCAGCTCCACGTCGCGCATGTCTGCGGCATCGTCGTTGTTTCCGATCTGGCCACCGGTCCAGCCATACGTTTCGATTTTGAAATCGTCGCTCGGTTCCACCCACACCGCCATGGGGATGTCGGGATGCCAGCGATTGTGCACCTTCTCGTTTGTGTGCGGGGATTCCTTCAGGTCCGCTGAGATCAGCGTATCGGCCATCGTAGTCTCCTCTGGTTCGCCCCATTGCCCCGGGGCTCGGTGGGAAAGGGGAGGTCACACGGACAGGAAGCCGGCGACCTTTTCCTCATCGATTTGCGCGCGCAGCTCGTCATGGACGAGGCGGCCGTTTTCGAGCACCAGGATCCGGTCCGCGACATCGAGCGCGAAGGACAGCACCTGTTCGGATACGACGATCGACAGGCCGCGCTCATCGCGAATGCGCCTAAGAACGCGGGCCATTTCGCGGATGATCGAGGGCTGGATGCCTTCCGTCGGTTCGTCGAGAAGCAGCACCTTCGGATTGGTGGCGAGCGCACGGGCGATGGCGATCTGTTGCTGGTGGCCGCCCGAAAGGTTGCCACCTCGCCGGTTCTTCATGTCGAGCAGCACGGGAAACAGCTCGTAGATGCCGTCCGGCACCTTGGATGTTCCTGACAGGGTGAGGCCGGTATCGATGTTTTCCTGCACCGTCATGGTCTGGAAGATCATCCGTCCCTGCGGTACGTAGGCGACGCCCTGGGCCACATGCTCGAAGCTCTTCAGCGACGTGATGTCCGTGCCGTCGACCATCGCGTGGCCCTCGCTTGTCGGCACGATGCCCATGAGCGACTTCATCAGCATCGTCTTGCCCATGCCGTTGCGCCCCATGATGGCGACGATCTCGCCTGGCGCGATGGTGAAATCGAGGCCGTGCAGCACTTCGCTCTGGCCGTAGGCGGCATGGTAGTGATCCACTTGCAGCATGGTGGCCTCCTAATGCCCGAGATAGACGTCGATGACCTTGGGATCGGCCTGCACCTTGGCCATGGAGCCCTCCGAGAGGACCTGGCCCTGATGCAGCACGGTGACCCGGTTGGCGATGTCCTCCACGAACTTCATGTCGTGTTCGACCACCAGCACCGAGCGTCCCTTGGTGATTTCGTTGAGAAGCTTCGCGATCTGCACGCGTTCCGAAACGCTCATGCCCGCCACCGGCTCATCCAGCATCAGAAGTTCCGGGGCCTGGATCAGCAGCATGCCGATCTCCAGCCACTACTTCTGGCCGTGACTGAGAAGGGCGGCCTGCTTGTCGAGTAACTCGTCGAGGAACGCCATCTCGGCGATCTCGCGCACCCGCGAGATCACTTCAGCGTCCCGCTTGAAGGTGAGCGCTCCGAAGACGTTGCGACCCCGCGCGGGAAGTAAATCTTGAGGTTCTCGAAGACGGTCAGATCCTCGTAGATCGACGGATTCTGGAACTTCCGCCCCACCCCTTCGCGCACGATCTCGTGCTCCTTCATCTCGGTCAGTTCGCGGTTGCGGAACTTGATCGAACCGTCGCTGGCCTTGGTTCGCCCGCAAATGAGATCGAGCACTGTGATCTTGCCGGCCCCGTTCGGGCCGATGATCACGTGGATCTCGTTCTCGTCCACATAGAGGTTGGGGTCGTTGACCGCCTTGAACCCGTCGAAGGAGACCGTGAGATTCTCGATTGCGAGCAGGAAGTCGGTGTTGTTGGAAAGCGTGTTCATCGCGCCGTACTCCTGTCGGGGGGTATTCCGCGGCCTGCGGGTCTTCCAGCGGCGCATCCGAAGAGGCGTCGGGGTGGGAGCCTGCGGTTGACGAGCGGGGCCAGATAGCTGCGGTAGACACCGGCCAGACCATTGGGGAAGATGGGGACGACGGCGATGAAGAGCGCGCCCAGGCCGAACAGTCACAGTTCCGGGAAGGTCTCGGAGAAGGTGGTCTTGGCCCAGTTCACCAGCAGCGTGCCGTAGACCGCGCCGAAGATCGAAAGCCGTCCGCCGACCGCGGTGTAGATGACCATCTCGATCGACGGCACGATGCCGACGAAGGAGGGCGACATGAACCCGACCTGCAGCGTGAACATCGCCTCGCCGATTGACGACAGCATGGCGGCAAAGCAGAAGACGAAGATCTTGAAGTTGGCCACATCGTAGCCGGAAAAGCGGACCCGGTCCTCCTTGTCGCGCACCGCCACCAGAAGATGCCCGAGCTTGCTCTTCAGGATGAACAGACACACGACCAGCACGCCGAGCAGCAATCCGGCATTGAGGAAATAGAGGACGTATTTCGCGCTGTCGGTGCGGATGTCCCAGCCCATCAAGGTGCGCAGGTCGGTGATGCCGTTGACACCGCCCGTGTAGCCCTGCTGGCCGATGATCAGGATCGTCAGGATGGCGGCAATCGCCTGCGTGATGATGGCGAAGTAGACGCCGCCGACGCGCCGCTTGAACATCGCCGCGCCGATGATGAAGGCGAAGAGCACCGGCAGGACGAGAACAGCGATCACCGTGAAGGTGAAGCTGTGGAAGGGCTCCCAGAACCAGGGCAGTTCGGTGAGCTGGTTTCAGTCCATGAAGTCGGGGATGCCGGGTGTGGACTGGATCTTGGTGACCTCCGGCGTGGAGGCCTCCAGTTTCAGGAACATCGCCATGCAGTAGCCGCCGAGGCCGAAGAAAATGCCCTGACCGAGGCTGAGGATGCCGCCCATGCCCCAGCACAGGATCAGGCCGATGGCGATGAAGGCGTAGGTCAGGTACTTGCCGATCAGGTTGAGGCGGAAGATGTCGACCGACAGCGGCAGGATCACCACGATCAGCAGGGCGAGAACGGCCAGAGCCAGCAGGTCCCGGCGGTTGAGAAAGGCTTTTGCGTTGGTCATGACGATCTCTCTCAGCGGCGGATTTTGGCGGAGAACAGGCCCTCGGGGCGCAGCATCAGGATGCCGACGACGGTCAGGAGCGTGAGCATCTTGGCCATCGACCCGGACAGAAAGAACTCCATGGTCGACTGCGCCTGAGAGATGGCGAAGGAGGAAGCGATGGTGCCGACGAGGATCGTCGCGCCGCCGAAGACGACGATCAGTAAGGTGTCGACGATGTAGAGCTGGCCGGCGGTCGGCCCGGTGGAGCCGATCATGGTGAAAGCGGAACCCGCGATGCCGGCAATGCCGCAGCCCAGGGCGAAGGTCTTGCGATCGACCTGTTCGGTGTTGATGTCGACGGCGCCGGCCATGACGCAGTTCTGAACGACCGCGTGGGTCTGACGGCCCATGCGCGAGCGGAACATCACGACATAGACGCCGATGGCGATGATCAGCGTCAGCTCCATCACGAACAGGCCGTTGATCGGGACCTCGATGACGTCGGTCAGCGCGACGGAGCCGAACATCCAGTCGGGCAGGCTCACGCCGACCTTGCGCGCGCCGAAGATCGAGCGATAGGCTTGCTGCAGGATCAGGCTCGGATCCCAGGTCGCCGGCAGCGTGTCGAGCGGTCGCTTGTAGAGGTGACGAATCAGCGCCCATTCCACCAGCGCCCCCGAGGGCTCCGGAGGCAAGGAAGGCGAGGATCATCGCGAAGAAGAAGTAGATGCCGAAGAGGCTCGGCACATAGATCTGCACCACGTGGGAGCACAGATAGGTGACATAGTATGCCCCCAGGATCATGAACTCGCCGTGGGCCATGTTGATGACGCCCATCTGGCCGAAAATGATCGCCAGACCGAGCGCCATGAGAACGAAGACCGAGAACAGGATGAGCCCGGCGAACCCTTGCGTGGCGAAGATGGAGCCGAGTTCCGACCAGGTGTAATCGGCGAACATGCGCGCGCCTCCATGGGTGAGGGCACGGGGCCCCGAAGAAGATGGATGAAATGCGGATCCGGGCGTTGAGCGGGGGAGGGGCGAATTGGCCTCGATGGGAGAGCCGTTTGCCCCGATCCGTGACGGCTAGGCGCCGATCACTGGTAGCCTTCGGGGAACGGATCGGGCTCCATCAGCTCTTCCGTCTCGTAGATCACTTCGTACTGACCGTCGGTCTTGGTGTGGCCGACGCGGGTCTTCGACCAGAGGTGGTGGTTCTCGTGGATGCGGACATAGCCTTCCGGCGCGGTGGTCAGCTCGATGCCCGGCGGCGAGGCGACCTTGATCTTGTTGATGTTGAAGGATCCGGCCTTCTCCACCGTGGCTTTCCACAGCCATGGATCGAGATAAACGGCCTGGGTGACGTCGCCGATGAAGATCTCGTCGCCCCACATCTCCTTGAATACCTTGACGAAGGCTTTGTTGTTGTCGTTGTCGAGGGACTGGAAGTCCTTCATCGTGGCATAGGCGCCGGCAATGTTTTCGCCGCCGATGCTGAGGATCTCATCCTCGGTGACCGAAATCGTGAGAAGCAGCGGCTTCTCATTGGTCATGTCGATGCCCGCGGCCTTCAGCTGCTTGTAGAAGGCGACGTTCGATCCGCCGACGACGATGGCGTAGATCACGTCGGGCTTCTTGAGCTTGATCTTGTTGATGACCGAGTTGAACTGGGTGTGGCCGAGCGGATATTACTCCTCGCCGACGACCTTGAGCCCGAGTTTCTCGATGTGCTTGCGCGCGATCTTGTTCGAGGTGCGCGGCCAGATGTAGTCGGAGCCGAACAGGAAGAAGCTCTTGGCGCCCTTTTCCTTGGTCACCCAGTTGATGCCCGCCATGATCTGCTGGGTCGCTTCCTGGCCGGTGTAGATGACGTTCGGACTCTCCTCTAGGCCTTCGTAGAAGGTCGGGTAGTAGAGCATGCCGTTATATTGCTCGAAGACCGGCAGAACGGCCTTGCGCGAAGCGGACGTCCAGCAACCGAACATCGAGGCCATCTTGTCGTTGACCAGCAGTTTCTTGGCCTTTTCGGCAAAGGTCGGCCAGTCGGAGGCGCCGTCTTCCCGGATGAACTCGATCTTGCGGCCGAGCACGCCGCCCATCTCGTTGATCTGCTTGATGGCGAGCTTTTCCGCCTGGACGGAACCGGTTTCCGAAATCGCCATGGTGCCGGTCATGGAATGAAGGATCCTGACCTTGACCGTGTCGTCGGTGACGGCGAGGCCGGTGGTATCGACGTCGTCTGCGCGCACCGGGGCGGAGCCGAGCGGGCCGAAGGCGGTCAGCGCGAGCGCCGTTGCCGCGCCCAGCATCACGCCGCGCCGCGAATACCCGAACCGGGTGCTGCGGGCAATTTGGGGATCGAGGTCATTCATGGTCTTAAGCCACCTCCTGTCTGGGCTGTCGCTAGGGGGCCGGCATTGGCGCACCGCATGACAGGAGACTCGCGGAAAATTATGCAACGCAAAAATACGTCAGTTGCTGTGGGTTAATTGACGTATTCTGATTTCATTCGCTTCCATGCGAGATTTTCCGCGGGAATCGTTAAAAAATAAAAAAATCGAATCCAAAACTGAGAAAATCTCAATGATCTACGTTTAATCGATCGAGATTTCTTGCATGTTATAATTATATTTAGAATTTATATATGTATTTTTTGCATGATCTGAGATGTTATTGGTATGGATATTGTTATTAGATTTATATATTTAATATATAAAACAATATTTTGGATCCAATTCCGCAACGATGCCTGGAGATTAAGCCGGCGCGTGTCAAACGATGCTGCGATGCACAAAAAATGAGCCTGTCCGCTCCCTTGTCCCCGGGGCCCGTGACCACCGGAGAGGAAGTCGGAAAGGCAGCCTTTGAGGCGTTGGCGGGACGGGGGGTGAAATGGCAAGTCATCAGCGGGTTGTGCGTCTGCGCCGAACCTACAATCAGTGGGTCGCCAATCAGACTCTGGAAGACTATGCGCTGCGGTTTACCGCCAAGAACGGGCGGCGCTGGTCGGCGGTGCGCGTGGCCAATACCGTGCTGGGTGCCATCTCGTTTCTGGCGCTGGAAGTCATCGGCGCGGCAATCACCCTGAATTACGGTTTCACCAACGCGGTCAGCTCGATCGCCGTCGTCAGCCTGCTGATCTTCATCACCGGTCTGCCGATCGCCTACTACGCGGTGAAATACGGCGTCGATATCGATCTTCTGACCCGTGGAGCGGGCTTCGGCTATATCGGCTCCACGGTCACCTCGCTGATCTATGCGACCTTCATCTTCGTCTTCTTCGCACTGGAAGCGGCCATCATGGCCGCCGCGCTTGAGCTGTTTCTCGGCGTCCCGCTCAATCTCGGATACTTCTTGTGCGCCGTGATCATCATTTCCCTGGTGGTTTACGGTATCACGCTGATCAGCCTGTTGCAGGTCTATACCCAGCCCCTGTGGATCGCCCTGCAGCTTCTGCCTTTCGCGTTTCTCGCCTGGCAGGGACTGGCGCCGTTTGAGGAATGGTGGTCCTTTGCGGGCAATCAGGGGGAGAGGAACGGAAACTTCGATCTGCTGCTCTTCGGGGCGGCGAGCACGGTCGTCTTTTCGCTGATCGCCCAGATTGGCGAACAGGTCGATTTCCTGCGCTTCCTGCCGCGCGGGCGCTGGTGGTTGTCGCTGCTGGCCGCGGGGCTGGGCTGGATCGTCGTCGGCGCGCTGAAGCTGCTGATGGGGTCGTTTCTCGTCGTGCTCGCCGTTTCCGGCGGCATGCCCGCGACGCTGGCGCTCGAACCCACCCACATGTACCTCGTTACCTTCCAGCACTTAGCGACGCCCGAACTCGCCGTGGCGCTGACCGACATCTTCGTGATCGTGTGTCAGATCAAGATCAAAGTCACCAATTCCTATGTGGGCTCGATCGCCTGGTCGAACTTCTTCTCCCGTCTCACCCACAGCCATTCCGGTCGCGTCATGTGGCTGGTCTTCAACGTCGCCATCGCGCTCGTCCTGATGGAGCTCGGCGTCTACACCGCTCTGGAACGCACGCTCGGGCTCTATTCCATCGTCGTCGTCTGGATCGGAGCGATCTTCGCCGATCTCGTCATCAACAAGCCGCTCGGGCTCAGCCCGCCGGCATATCGAGTTCAAGTGCGCCCATCTCTACGACGTCAATCCGGTCGGGCTCGGCTCCATAGGGCTCGCCTGCCTGATCGCGTTCACTTGCTATTCCGGCGCATTCGGCGATGTCGTGCAGGCACTGGCGAGTTTCATCGCGCTGGTGACCGCCGCCGTCACGGCGCCGCTGATCGCCTATGCCACCGGCGGGAGCTACTACCTTGCGCGCAAGGCGGAGAGTTTTGCGGGCGAGGACGGCAAGAGCCCGGCCCGGTTGCGCTGCTGTATCTGCGAACATGAATTTGAGATCGAGGACATGGCGCAACGCCCGGTCTATTCGGGCCCGGTCTGCTCGCTGTGCTGTTCGCTCGATGCGCGCTGCGAGGACGACTGCAAGACGGATGCGCGCGTTCAGGATCAGGTGCACGGCCTGCTGGAGGCGCTGTTGCCGGAGGCGTGACGACGCGCCTGAATTCGCGGCTGGGCCAGTATCTCGGCATCATGCTGATCATCAGTCTGACGCTCGGCGGGATCCTGTCCTTTGGATATTACGGGGCCGTGCCGCACGGCGGTTCCGAAATCGAGATCCGGCCCGATACCGGCGCGCGCGAAAGCGTCGGCACCGCTCTGACACAGGTCTATTTCATCCTGCTGATCATTTCCGGCGTCATCGCCTGGCTCTTCGTGCTGGTTCATGAAAGCCGTAAGGTCGCCAACGAGGAGACCCGTCGCCAGACGAGCCTTCTCATGCGCGAGATCCGGGCCCACAGCCGAAACGACCGCAAGCTTCAGCGCGCCAAGGAGGTGGCGGAGGCGGCCAATCACGCCAAAAGCCGCTATGTCATCGGCATCAGCCACGAACTGCGCTCGCCGCTCAACGCCATATCCGGTTACGCGCAGCTCATCCGCCGCGATCCCGTGATCCCCGAGCATAGCCGCGAGACCATCGACGTGATCAAGAACTCGGCCGATCACCTGGCCGGTCTGATCGAGGGGCTGCTCGACATCTCGAAGATCGAGGCGGGGCATCTGACGATCTACCGCGAGTGCTTCAACCTGCACGAGTTGCTCACCCAGATCGTCGACATGTTCCGTCTGCAGGCCGATGCCAAGGTGATAGATTTCGTCTATGCGCCGAGCGACTACCTGCCCACGCATGTCTACGGCAACGAGAAGCGTCTCCGTCAGGTGCTGATCAATCTCCTGTCGAACGCCATCAAGTGGACGCATGAGGGCGGCGTCACGCTGGAGGTGAACTATCACAGCCAGGTGGCCGAATTCTCCGTCATCGATACCGGCATCGGCATCGTGCCGGAGAATCTCGACCGCATCTTCATTCCCTTTGAGCGGGTCGATGACCGCGAGGGCGCACCGCCCGTTCCCGGCATGGGGCTCGGGCTCGCGATCACCAAGCTTCTGGCCGAGGTAATGGGCGGAGACATCCGGGTCGAAAGCATGCCGGAGAAGGGCAGCACGTTCCTCGTCCGCATCCTGCTTTCAAGCGCCCAGCAGCCGATGGAACCGCAATCGCCGGAAAAGGCGATCCTGGGATTATGAAGGCCCGACGCAGACGGTCATGGTCGTCGATGACGATCCCGCGCAGCGCAATCTGGTGCGCGATTTCCTCTCTCCACTCGGCTTCAAGGTCCTGTCGATCGGTGACGGCAGGACGTGTCTGGAGGCGGTTGCCGTCGAGCAGCCGGACGTCTTCCTGCTCGACATCTCCATGCCGGGCATGACCGGTTGTGATCTGGCCCGCAGGCTTCGCCAGTGGGGTCACGAGGCGGCAGTGATCATCATGATCTCGGCCAATGCGGATGAGCGCGGCCGCGACCCGGTTCACCGCGTCTTCCACGACGACTACCTGAGCAAACCCTTCCGATTGACGGATCTCCTCAAGCGGCTTCAAAGCCAACTGCGGATCGAGTGGCGCACGGGCGAGCGCGAGGAGGAACTGGTGCAGGCCGCGCCGACGTCGCCTCGCGCTGCGACCTCTGGCCCCTCCGCCCCGAAACGTTCCGCGCCGCGAGCCGGGCCTTTCGTGTCCGCAGCCCATCCCTCGGAAGCCAGTCTTGAGATGTTGCGACAGCTCACCCGCATGGGCCATGTGCGCGCGATCCGCGAGAAGTTCGACGAGATCGCGGCGCGCGAGCCTCAAGCTGCGGACTTCGTCGATCAGATGCGCGTGCTGGTGAAGGAATTCGACATCAAGCGTTATGAACAGCTTTTGGAGACAGTCGATGGTGATGATGGCCACGCCTAATCCCAGCGATATGGTTCTCGTCGACGACGACACCCCTTCATCGCTGGGCATGCTCACCAAATTCGCTTGAGGAGGCGGGCTACACGGTGCTGGTCGCCCCTGACGGCCTGCACGCGCTCGATATCGTCGCCCGCATCACGCCGAACGCCGTGTTGATGGATGCCGTGATGCCCGACCTCGGCAGGTTCGAGACCGTCAAGTGGCTGCAGGACATGGAGGGTCTGCGCAATGTTCCGATCATCTTCATGACGGGGCTCAGCGACACGGAAAACGTCGTGCGCGGGCTGGAGGCGGGCCGCGTCGATTCTGTCACCAAGCCGGTCAACACGGACGAGCTTCTGGCTCGCCTCCGGGTGCACATCGCCAATGCCCGCAGCGCCGAAAGCGCCCATGTGGCGCTCGATGCGTCCGGCCGGTTCCTGCTGTCCGCGTCCGTGTCAGGGCGGGTGCGCTGGCGCACGCCGCAGGCGGCCGCCCTGCTGGGGCTGGATCGTCTGCCCGACGAATGCCTGCCGTGGCTGCGCGAGGTGGTTGCCGGGGCCGGTTCGGTGCGGGGAAGCGAGGTGGAGGATTTCTTCGTCGAGCGGGACGGTGTCAGTCTGCGCTTTTACTATGTGGGCGCGATCTCGTCGAGCGAGCATCTCCTGTGCATCGCGCAGGGTGCCCGCGATGCAGCCGGCGATACCTTGCGCAGCGAATTCAACCTCACCGAACGCGAAGCGGAAGTGCTCGTGTGGATCATGAGCGGCAAGTCGAACAAGGAAATTGCCTCGATCCTGGAAATGAGCCCCAGAACGGTCAACAAGCATCTCGACCGTATCTTCGCAAAATTCGGCGTGGAGAACCGGACCGCTGCGGCGATTCTGTCCCTGAAGCGGCTGATCGATTGAAACCGCTGGATCAGGTGCTCTCCAGCCGTCTGCTCTTGCCAAACCTTTCCCGCCTCCCATCCTACTCAAGATCTGCGACGATCCGTGCGTATTGCGGTCCGGCGGCTGACGGCGCGAGATTGTGGTCAGGTCGCGACGTGTCCTCTGGGTTGCGTTCGGCTGCCAGACAGGTAAGGCTTCGGGTCGGGAGGCAGGAGATTTAGAGGGAGGTTTTATTATGATTTTAGGGTTCTTGCGGGCGTTTAGCGCCGTTTTGATACTGGCTCTGGCCAGCCTCACGGCACATGCGGAAGTCGTTTATAATCGTGGCAACAATGCCAATCCTGAGGCCCTGGATCAGCACAAGACCTCGACGATCGCCGAAGCCAATATTCTCGCCGATCTCTATGAGGGGCTTCTGGTCTACGACATCGCCGCCAAGGTGACGCCCGGCATGGCGAAGTCCTGGGAGACATCGCCGGACGGTTATGTCTAAACCTTCCATCTGCGCAAGGCTGAATGGTCGAACGGGGATCCGGTCACGGCCGGTGATTTTGTCTTCTCGCTGCGCCGGATCATGGACCCGGCGACGGGCGCCAAATACGCCAGCATCCTCTATCCCATCAAGAATGCCGAAGCGATCAACAAGGGCGTGGGCAAGGTCGAGGATCTGGGCGTCAGGGCGATCGATGACGCCACCCTGGAAATCACCCTGCAGCAGCCGACCTCGTATTTTCTGGAGCTTCTGACCCATCAGACCGCGTTGCCGGTTCATCCCACAAGCGTGAAGGAATACGGCTCCGACTTCGTGCGTCCCGAACACATGGTGACGAACGGGGCCTACACGCTCACCCAGTTCACGCCGGACGACAAGGTCGTGCTCGACAAGAGCCCCACCTACTACGATGCGGCGAACGTCAAGATTGGCCGGGCGATCTATTACCCGATGGAAGATCGAGCGGCCTGCGTGCGCCGTTATGAGGCGGGCGAGATCGACAGCTGCTCAGATCTGCCGACCGACCAGATGGCCACCTTGCGCAAGAAATTCGGCGATCAGGTCCGCACGCTGCCCTATCTCGGCACCTATTATTACGCCATCCGCGCCGACAAGAAGCCCTTCTCGGACGTGCGCGTGCGCCGTGCGCTTTCCATGGCAATCGACCGTGTCTATCTCGCCGACGAAATCTGGTTGGGCACCATGCTTCCCGCCTATTCCCTCGTGCCGCCGCGGGTATCCCGAGCTACAGCGAACCCGCCTATGCGGCCTTCAAGGACGAGCCGATGCTCAACCGCGAGGATGAGGCCGCAGCCCTTCTGAAGGCGGCCGGGTTCGGGCCGGACAATCCGCTGAAGCTGGAGATCTCCTACAATACCTCGGAGAACCACAAGAACACGGCAGTCGCCATCGCCGACATGTGGAAGGCGATCGGTGTCGAGGCCTCGCTGATCAACCGCGACGGCGCCTCGCATTACGCTTACTTACGCGAAGACGGCGATTTCGACATCGCCTGGGTGGACTGGATCGCGGACTATTCGGACGCGCAGAACTTCCTGTTCCTGGTGCGCTCCGACAATTCCGGCTTCAAATACGCCAATCCCGATTACGACGCGCTACTGAAGAAGGCGGCCGCCGAGCAGGATCCGGAGAAGCGCTCCGCCGTCCTGCACGAGGCGGAGGCCATGTTCATGCGCGACGTTCCCTACATCACGCTGATGTACTATTCCTCCCATTCCCTCGTCTCGCCGAAGCTGAAGGGATGGGAGGACAATATCCAGAACAAGCACCTGACACGGTACATATCGAAGGAGGAATTAGGGTCACCCCGACAAGGGACGTTCACACGTAACGATTTGTGGGGCCTTTAAGATGCTGAGATACGCCTTCAAACGGCTTCTTGCGGCGATTCCGACCCTGTTCGTGATCGTCACTGCCGCCTTTTTCCTGATCCAGGTGGCGCCCGGTGGACCGTTCAATCTGGAACGACCGCTGGAAGCCAAGGTGATGGAAAATCTCAATCGCATCTACCATCTGGATGCACCGCTCTGGCAGCAGTACCTGAGTTATCTCGGCAATCTCCTCACAGATGATTTCGGTCCAAGTCTCGTCTATCGCGATTTCTCCGTGGGCGAGCTCTTCGCCGCTGGTCTGCCGGTCTCCGTCCAGCTCGGCGGTTCGGCGCTCGTTCTGGCGCTTCTCACTGGAACCTCGCTCGGCATCGCAGCAGCACTCCGGCACAACCGCGCCGCGGATCTGGGTGCGGTAACGCTCGCCACTCTCGGCATCACCACCCCGCACCGCTCCTGTCGCTGATTTTCGGTGTCTGGCTCGGCTGGCTACCTGCGGGCGGCTGGGGTGACGGGGCGCTATCCTACAAGATCCTGCCTATCGTCATCCTCGCCCTGCCCGCAGATCGCGGTAATCACCCGGCTCACCCGTGCGGCGATGATCGAGTCGCTTTCCTCCCATTCGGTGCAAACCACGCGCGCCTATGGGCTCAGATGGTGGACGGTGGTCGTCGTCCACGCGTTGCGATCAGCCATTCTGCCGGTTGTCTCCTATGCCGGACCGGCGGCAGCTCTGATGACCGGCTCCATAGTGGTCGAAACCATCTTCGGCGTGCCGGGGGGGGGGGCTACTTCGTGCAGGCGGCGTTGAACCGCGACTACACGCTCGTCATGGGTAAGGTAGTCGTCGTCGCCTGCTTCGTCATCGTCTTCAATCTTGTGGTCGATCTGATCTACGCCGTGATCGATCCGCGTGTGCGTTATGGGTGAACCGATGAGCGTTCTCCGTATGACAAGCGCATCCGATCGCAAGCCCGTCGCCGGGCGATCTCTCACTGTCGACGCGCTGCGTCGCCTCTCCGCCAACCGTGCCACCATGGCGAGCCTGATCTTTCTCGCCCTCATGGCAATCGTCTGCATTATCGGCCCCCATTTCACGGGGCATGCCTATGACGAGGTCTATCAATCCTACGTGCGCGTCCCCGCTAGCCTGGAGCCCTATCCGCACCAGGACGCGGTTGCGTCGGCTCTGAAAAAGGCACTGTCGCGCGCCCGGCTCGATCTTGGCGATGTGGTGGTCTCGAGCGACACGGCCGAGATCTCGGTGCTCTCACCCCGTCGCCCGCTCGATGAGCGCGTCACCCGCTATGTCGAGCGCAACGATCTCTTCTCCAACGCGCGGCTAACCGATGTGTCCGACGACGGACACGCTGAGCGGATCGTGGCCGATATCGCGCGAACCCGCTTCCTGTTCGGCACCGATCTCGCCGGGCGCGATCTTCTGACCCGCACGCTTGTCGCGGGCCGCATCTCGCTCACCATCGGGCTTCTGGCAACGCTGGTGGCCATGGTCATCGGCGTCACCTGGGGAGCGAGTGCCGGCTATCTCGGAGGGGCGGCCGACGCGGTGATGATGCGCATCGTCGATGTGCTCTACGCCTTGCCCTTCATCTTCTTCGTCATCCTGCTGGTGGTCTTTTTCGGGCGAAATTTCGTGCTGATGTTCTTGGCGGTAGGCGCGGTGGAATGGCTCTACATGGCGCGCATCGTACGCGGTCAGACGCTCAGCCTGAAGCAGCGCGAATTCGTCGAGGCCGCCGAGGCGCTGGGAGTGACCGGTCCCGGTATTCTCAAGCGCCACATCATTCCCAATCTTGCCGGCCCCGTCATCGTCTACATGACGCTTCTGGTGCCCAAGGTGATCCTGCTGGAGAGCTTCCTCTCCTTCCTCGGCCTCGGCGTGCAGGAGCCGATGACGAGTTGGGGCGTGCTGATTGCGGAAGGCGCGCGCTCCACCGAGGCCATGCCGGATCTGTTGCTGTTTCCCGCCGCCTTCCTCACCTCCACGCTGTTCGCGCTCAATTTCGTCGGTGACGGTCTGTGCGACGCGCTCGATCCCAAGGAGCGCTGACCATGGACGCATTCGTTCCCAGCCCAACGACGGCGGAAACCGTCTTTACCCTGCACGATCTCAAGGTGACCTTTGATACGCCTGATGGCCCCGTGGAAGCGGTGTGCGGCATCGATCTTAAGGTCGCGCGCGGCGAGACGTTGGCCATTGTGGGGGAAAGCGGCTCGGGCAAGAGTCAGGCGGTGATGGCGGCGATGGGGCTTTTTCCCACAAACGCGCGCGTGACGGGTTCCGTCACCTTTCAGGGGCGCGAGATCCTCGGTCTTGCGACGCGCGATCTCAATCGCCTGCGCGGCTCCCGCCTCACCATGATCTTTCAGGAGCCGATGACCTCGCTCGATCCGCTCTACACGATCAGTCGGCAGATGGCCGAGCCGTTGGTGGAACATGGCGGGCTTTCCTGGAAGGCGGCGCGCAAACGGGTGCTGGAACCCCTGGATCTGGTGCGCATCGATGAGCCGAAACGGCGCATCGCCGCCTATCCGCACGAGCTTTCCGGCGGCCAGCGCCAGCGGGTTATGATCGCCATGGCACTCGCGAACCGCCCCGACGTGCTGATCGCCGACGAGCTGACGACCGCGCGCTTGACGTCAGCACCCAGGTCCGCATCGTCGATCTCCTGAAGGACCTGCAGGAGCGTTTCAGCCTCGCGGTCATCTTCATCTCGCACGACCTCAATCTCGTCGGCCGGATCGCCCACCATGTGGTGGTGAAGGAGGACCAGGTGGTGGAGGATAAGGACGCGGGAGGCGATCTTCCGCAATCCCGTCGATCCCTATACGAGGAAGTTCCTCAACGCCGAGCCCGTGGGCCGAAAGGACCCGCCGCCTGCCTCCTCGCCTGCGTTGCTGAAAGCCGATGCCGTCTCCGTGGCATTCGAATTCGACTGCGGCCTGTTCGCGCCCGCCAGCCGGTTCGTTGCTGTCAACCGCGTCAATCTGCTTTTGAAGGAAGGGCAGACGCTGGGGCTCGTGGGGGAATCCGGATCAGGCAAATCGACCCTCGGCCGCGCGCTCCTGCGCCTCGTTCCCTCTTCTGGCCGCGTCGTCTTCGAAGGGGCGGATCTCAGCCGCATCAAGCCGAAATCCCTGCGCCGTCTGCGCCGGGAGATGCAGCTCGTCTTTCAGAATCCTTTCGGATCGCTGATCCCGCGCCTCACGGTTGCGGAAATCATCACCGAAGGCCTGCTGGTACACGAACCGGCGCTGTCGTCGCGAGCGCGGGAAGCTCGCGCCTGCCAGGCGCTGGAGGAAGTCGCGCTCGATCCGATGATGCGCAATCGCTTCCCGCACGAGTTCTCCGGCGGTCAGCGCCAGCGTATCGCGATCGCGCGCGCCATGGTGCTGAAGTCTCGGCTGGTGGTGCTGGATGAGCCCACCTCCGCGCTCGACCGGACCGTCCAGCGGCAGATCGTGGATCTTCTGCGCGATCTGCAGGCGAAACACGGACTGACCTACATCTTCATCAGCCACGATCTTTCCGTGGTGCACGCCCTGGCGGACGAGGTGATGGTCATGCAGCACGGTTGCGTGGTGTAAAAGGGCCCGGCCGACGAGGTATTCTACGCACCGAAGAAGCCCTACACGGGCATGCTCGTGGAGGCCGCGACGCTGGGGGCTTGAGGAGAGGGGGCGGGCGTACATCCGAGGAGAGTCGCGATACATCCACCGCGATATTCGCGCCATGTGTGAGAACATTGCCTCAAATGCGATTGTCATCCCCGCCTGCGCGGGGATGACAATGAGGAGCAAAACGTGCTCATGCAGGTCTGTCCGCTGAGGAGACGCGCAGCGCCGTCTCGAAGGATGGACCTCCGCACAGCCTCCCGGCTCCGCCCCGACACTTCATGCAGCCTCCACCCCATTTAACTCGTGCATTCGCACGCCGACTGACTTAAACACGGGACCCGTTTCATCCCTGATCGATTATCCCGCCATGACCGAAACTGCCCCCCGCTACGTTCTCAAACTGCAATGTCCCGACCGGCCCGGCATCGTTGTCGGTGTCGCCAGTGCGCTGACGCGCGGCGGCGGCAATATTCTGGAAAGCGCGCAGTTTGGCGATCTGCAGACGGGGCTGTTCTTCATGCGGGTGTGCTTCACCGCACCGCAGTCGAAGCCGCTGTCGTCGTTCGAGTATCTGATGACCCCGGTCGCCAATGCCTTCGGCATGGACTGGTCGCTCAATGACGAGGCGGTCAAGCCGCGCATTCTCGTCATGATCTCCAAGTTCGACCATTGCCTGCAGGATCTCGCCTATCGCTGGCACATCGGCTCTCTGCCGGGCGATATCGTCGCCATCGTCTCCAATCACGAGCAGGCGCGCTCCTGCGCGAATCACTATCATCTGCCCTACCACTACTGGCCGGCGACCAAGGACAACAAGGCGGAGCGCGAGGCGCAGCTCATCGATCTGATCGAGAGTGAGAAGATCGATCTGGTCGTGCTCGCCCGCTACATGCAGGTGCTGTCCGACGATGTCTGCAGCCGCTTTCCGGGCAAGATCATCAACATCCACCACTCCTTCCTGCCCGCCTTCAAGGGAGCCGCTCCCTATATAGCCGGGCGCATGAGCGCGGCGTGAAGCTGATCGGCGCCACGGGCCACTAGGTGACCCCGGACCTCGACGAAGGCCCGATCATCGAGCAGCATGCCGAGCGCGTGACCCACGCCAATTCGACCGCCGAGTTCCTCTCCATCGGCTGCGGCACCGACTCGCGCGTTCTTTCGCGCGCCGTCATCGCCCATTGCGAGCACCACGTTTTCATCAACGGCATCAAGAAGGTGGTGTTCTCCTAACAACCTCGCCTTCGCCTGATCCCGGCCGCTAGCATTCGCGGGGCAGCGGAGCTCTGTGTCGGGGACGGCCTTGCGGCAGGGGCCGATCGCCGATTATGCCTGATGGGTCCGGCAGACTCAGGGAAAGGCATTGCGATGGTTGATCTCGTCGTCCGTAACGTCCTCGTCGAAGGGTATCGTACTGCGGTCGATATCGCGGTCGAGGAGGGGCGCATCGTCGGGATCTCGCAGGTAGTCCCCTCCCGCGAGACAGATCCTGACGCTGAGATCATCGACGGCAAGGGCGCGCTGCTCACCCCCGGTTTCGTCGAAAGCCATATTCACCTCGACAAGGCCTGCATTCTCGACCGTTGCCGCAATGAGACCGGAATGCTGGAAGGGGCCATCGCTTCGGTCGTCGTCGCCAAGAAGAATTTCGACCGCGATGACGTCTATGCGCGTGGCCGGAAGTTCATCGAGAAGGCGATCGTCGAGGGCACCAACGCCATGCGCACCCATGTCGAGATCAATCCGGTGATCGGCCTGAAGGGATTCGAGGCAGTGAAGCAGTTGAAGGCGGACTACACCTGGGCGCTCGACTTGCAGATCTGCGTCTTCCCCCGGGACGAGCTGACCAACCTTCCCGGCACGCGGGAACTGCTTGAGCAGGCACTCGATGCGGGCGCCGATCTCCTCGGCGGCTGTCCCTATACAGATACCGACCCGGCAGCCCAGATCCGCATCCTGTTCGAGATGGCGTGCCGACACGACGTCGACCTCGACTTCCATCTCGATTTCGATCTCGATCCCACCGGCGGCGACCTGCGCGAGGTCGCGCGTCAGACGGTCGCCTTCGGCTGGCAGGGGAGGGTGACGATCGGCCATGTGACCAAACTCTCCGCCATGCCGCGTGCGCAATTGATGGATATGGCGGAAGTGATGAAACAGGCCGGTGTGGCGCTGACCGTGCTGCCCGCGACCGACCTGTTCCTGATGGGCCGCGATCACGACCACCTCGTGCCGTGCGGTGTGAGTCCGGCGCACGTGCTTCATCGCCATGGGGTATGCTGCACCGTGGCGACCAACAACGTGCTCAATCTCTTCACGCCATATGGCGACTGTTCGTTACCGCGCATCGCCAATCTCTATGCCAATGTCCAGCAGTTGAGCACGCAGGAGGAACTCGGCGCTTGCTTTGCCATGGTGACGTCCGAGCCGGACCGTCTGATCCGCCGCAATGCCCGCATCGAACCGGGCGCGCCGGCCACTTTCATCGAACTGCCCGCGGCAAGCGGCGGGCAGGCGGTGGCGGAAATCGCAAGGCCTCTGTGGGGCATGAAGTCCGGCCGCATGACCTTCGTTCGGCCGGAAGCGGAGCTGCGATTTCCCGGCAACCCGATCGCCCGAGCACCGCAGGCCTGATCGATATTACACCGCCCCGGATAACTCCTGCGCATAGGCGAAAACCGCCGGTGCGCCGCCCGTGTGCCAGAGAGGGCCCGGTCGTCGGGGGTGAATTCTCCGGCGCGGATCATCGCCAGCAGCGCACCGAAGACCCGCCCCGTATAGACGGGATCGAGCAGAATGCCTTCGGTGCGCGCCAGAAGGGCGATCGCCTCGCGTTCCAGATCTCCGACAACGCCATAGCCGTCGCCGAGAAACCGCTCGTCGAGCGAAAAATCTGCACGCGTGAAATTCGCGGGGAGTTCGTACAGCGCTGCCGTCTCGTTGGTGAGCTGCACCAGCCAGTCGGCATAGGTTTTCCCGCCGTGCTCCTCCTTGTCGATGGAGAGGTCGAGGATCTTCGTCGCCAGACCTTCAAGAGCTGCGCCCACGACCATGCCCGCATGGGTGCCGCCGGACGACGAGGCCATGACGACATGGGTCGGTTCCGGGATATTCCCGGCTGCGATCTGTGCCGTCAGTTCGCCCATGGCGACCACGAATCCCGTCGCCCCGACTGTGCCGGATCCACTGTAGGGCACCAGATACGGCTTGCGCCCCTGCGCCTTCAGCGTCTCCACCAGACGCGGCAGGTCCTCGCCCTTGCGGTGCTCTCCGGCAAAATGGATATGCGCGCCGAAAAGCTGGTCGAGCAGCAGGTTGCCGTTGGCCGTTTCCGGCACTTTTCCGCCCAGTACCAGATGGCACTCGAGCCCGCTCATGGCGGCGGCCGCTGCTGTCTGTCGGCAATGGTTGGATTGTTGTGCGCCCGTGGTGACCAGCGTATCGCAGCCCTCGGCCAACGCCTCGCCGATCAGAAACTCGAGCTTGCACACCTTGTTGCCACCGAGTGCGACGCCCGATTGCTCGTCCCGCTTGATGTAAAGCTGGGGCAGGGGCCTTTGGCCGAAAGCGCCTTGCGTAGGCGTGCCAGCGGACGAACGGGAGTCGGGAAAAAGCCGAGCGAGGCGCCGGGGAAATCAGTGTGAGAAAGAGGCATGGGCAACCGGTCTTGCGGATGATCGTTGAGAGGACCGATTTAGCGCGTTTGCGCAAACGATACCCAGCGCGAAGAAAGCTCCGCGCTGAATCTGTCGCATCGAAACGCATCGCCGCCGGGCGGGAAAACCGGAACCGGCGGTGATACGTGGAAAAGGACGGTGTCTGTAGTCGACGCCGCCGCCCGGCGTTAGGCTGCCGTGGAGATCGAGACCAGCGAGATGTCGAAGGTCAGGTCTTCGCCTGCGAGCGGGTGGTTTGCATCGAGCACGACCTTTTCCTCGGTGACCTCTTCCATCTTGACCAGCATGACTTGGCCGGTGGAGGTCTGAACCTGGAGCTGCGTGCCGATTTCCAGCGAGATGTCGGCCGGGATCTTGTCGCGCGGCACTTCGTGCTTGGCTGCGGGATCCACGGCGCCGTAGGCCTCTTCGGCGGGCACGGTCACGGACTTCTCTTCGCCTTTGCTCATGCCCGGCAGGGCCTTGTCGAGGCCCGGGATGATCTGTGCGGCGCCGACAGTGAATTCCAGAGGCGCGCGTCCTTCCGAGGAATCGAAGACGGAACCGTTGTTCAGAGTTCCTTTGTAGTGAATCCGTACGGTATCGCCCGCTTTAACTTCGCTCATGAGGATATCTCTCATCTTGGAAGTTTTTCTCGGGGCTGTGCTGTGGCACGGTCCGGTGAAACTACTTTCCACCCTAGAATACTATGTGGCGCTGTAAATATCTGCGGGTCGGAAAATAGTCTGCAGGATGTGCGTCATACGATCCCGAATGAGTGAGATTTTTCAAGAATTTGGCTCCGGCCGCGCAATATGCTAGAGTAAATACATGCGAACTTCTATCAGAGTTTGACACCTCTCGTTTCGCCGCCCGAATGCGTGCCGTCCGACACGCCGTTTCGGGGGCCGGCCTGGGGCGTGGTTGTCTCGTATATCTCGTGCTGTTCGCCACGGAAGTTCGATTGCTGCGGTCTCCGCCCTGGGGCGCTCTCTTGCCCGGGCATTTGCGTTTTGAGACGAGCGCCGCGCGCGATCCGAACCATGGGCATCCTCCCGCCCTGGCCCGCGCTGCATTTCCGCGAGATTGCCTGGCCGTCCGGGCCGCCACGATGCCAAACGTTTCCGCGTGCGCATTGTGTCCGCAACTGTGATCATGAGGACCTGATGAAACAGAACGCAGACTATCGCCCCTATTGGGATCCCGATCTGGAAACCCAGAGCCGGGCCGAATGGGAGACGATGAAGCTCGAGCTCCTGAAAAAGCATCTGTCCCACGCCTACGCCAACTCCCCCTAATACAAGCAGAGCTTCGATGAAGCGGGCGTTCACCTCGACGACCTGAAGACCTTCGACGATCTCAAGCGCTTCCCCACCATCAACAAGTCCGTCCTGCGTGAGCGGCAGCAGATGAAACCCCTGCTCGGCGATGTCGCCGCGGTCCCCGAGGAGGAGGTCGTCTCCGTCTCCGCCTCTTCCGGTTCCACCGGCGTTCCCACCGTTTCACCCTTCACGCAGGAAGATTTCGATGGTTGGATGGATTACGAGGCGCGTCAGTTCTGGTCCTCCGGCCTGCGTCCCAACGACCGCTACTGCCACTCGCTGAACTTTTCACTCTTCATCGGCGGTCCGTGCGTTCTCGGCGCGAAGAAGATCGGCGCGCTTTCCATCCACGCCGGAACGATTCCCTCCGAACGCCTGCTGACCATGCTGCAGAACTTCCAGGCGACGGCCCTTTGGACGACGCCGTCCTCCGCCTGGTATCTGGGCTAGACGGCGATCAAGGAAGGGATCGACCCGAAGAAGGATCTGGCGGTCAAGCGCATCTTCGTGGCCGGTGAGCCGGGTGGCTCCATCCCGGAGACGCGGGCGCGCATCGAGGATCTGTGGGGCGCCGACGTCTACGACTATTACGGCCTGTCCGACATCTCCGGCTCCTGCGCCGGCATGTGCGAAGAAAAGGACTGCCTGCACTGGGCGGAAGACCACAACATCTACGTGGAGGTGATCGATCCGGAAACCGGCAAACACGTGAAGACCGGCGAGATGGTGCTGACCACCTTGCAGAAGAAGGCGCGCCCGCTCATCCGCTTCCGCACCGGCGATATCGTCTCCTTCACCGACGAGCCCTACAAATGCGGACGCACCAGCATCCAGCTGAAGGGCGTTCACGGTCGTCTCGACGACATGCTGCTCATTCGCGGCGTCAACATCTTGCCCTCAGACGTCGAGGCCATCATCCGCAAGGATCACGATTTCACCGGCGAATACCGGCTGATCGTCGATCGCCCCGACCATCTCGATCGCCTGACGGTGGAAGTGGAGCGTGTCCACGGCTTCAACGGCACGAACGAGGAGCTGCAGAAGCGCCTGAAGGATCACATCAAGGCTGTGACGGGCGTTGGTGCTCACATCTCAATCCTCGAGCCCGACAACCTCCCGCGCGCCACCCACAAGGCCAAGTGCGTCGACGACCGCCGCGGTCAGGTCTGGACGGCGTAAGCGGGGAAGAAAAACAAGCCGTGACGCCTCGGAGCGGGGCGCCGCGGGTCAACGTCACGAGTTCAAATCCTCGGCGCCGCTTTGCTCCTTAACTGCTGAAATTTATGCTGTTCCAGTGGTTTCCTGAAAATTGGCAGTCTGTTTGCGCAATCGTTAAGTCTCGATTGTTCGATAAGCCCCCCATACTTATGCCAATTTGAATTAGGTAAATGTCCTTTATGCCATGCATAACGAGTCGGTCGGATTTCCCCATCAATAATTTGAATAGGGGATACTGGAGGGGGCGGGTGGACAGATCTGGGCTGACCTGTATGTAGGGCTCAGGCAACGTCCAGAGCGTACCGATGATTCACTACTTTTGAGCGGGTGTCAGGTACCAAAGGATCGGCTCTAATTTTCGCGGCAGATTGACAGGATAGTATGGTGGATGTGTTATTTTCGCCAGATGTTGAAACAGATGGCGCCATTCCAGGTTCATATTCTATGCTGTATTTTGCTCTAGTAGTCTTTTTCTCTATTATACGCCGGAACCTATGACGGCAATACATTCTTTCGCCCGCGTGGATATGATCGGTTTTTTTTATCGAGAAATTAAGCCTATTTCCGAAGATTTCGATCCGGAAGCCCTGGCAATCAATGGGCTCAATCGAGACGAACTAACCCTGCGTGGCGTATCACCAAGCGAAGCGATGGACGAAGCCTTTGATTGGATTCAGAAAATGTCCAACGCTGGGAACCCCGTGCTGGTGGCCTACCCACTGTCCTTCGATTGGACTTGGCTCTACTGGTACTTCATTCGGTATTCTAAACGCGGCTCACCGTTTGGCCATTCGCCCTGTTTTGACCTTAAGACCGCAGTTGCCCTTACAAACAGGACGAACCATAAATTCGTCTAGTAAAGCAAAGCTTCCCGTTCGCTTTGCGTCGAGCTATCCGCACACCCATCATGCCGTTGATGATGCGATAGAGCAGGCAGAAATGTTTTCTAACATTTTTGAAGGGAGGAATGGATGAAATATATCGAGGAAAGAAAGAAAATAGCTTTAGACCGTATCAGTGAACTTAATTCGAAACTTGAGAAAGCGAATTAAATAATTGCCGGAGCAGCTTGCGTCTATGCTACAGGTTATTTTGGCCGCCTAGAAGTGGGTGAGAGAAATTCTATTAATGCGCTTTGGATGCTGAACTTTGACGCAGATGAGAAGTATCTAGAAATTAAATATATTTATGAATTTAAATATCATATTGGTACGGCAGAGAGTGATTATCGTAATACATTAACTGGACGATTACTTACTTTTCTGGAAAGTCGTCTTCTTGTTGAGGAGTCAGTTTATGACCAGCTTCTCGATGAAGTAATAGCTACATACTGGAGGGATTAGTGGGATCACTCCGCAGACTTCATTCCTGCCTTTCTGATGAATGATATCCTTCGCCTATGGCGCACTTTCTGCGTCAACTATGAATCTAAACGGCGCTCAAAAAAGAGCAACGCCAAAATCAAGAATCACAAACTGAAACATAGCAGGATGCTAACCTGTTATTCCGCATCATTTTTTCTTTTAGCGGTGTATAAATTGGATAGTACAGTTTCTCCCCAGCGTGCAAAGGAAATGACAAAGCTAACCCCCACTGAGCGCTTGCAATGGCTACTAAGGGAACCAACTTTCAAAGAAGTCCACGGTCAGATTTCTAAGATTTTGGAAATGTATGGAAATTTCCTAGAACGAATGGATCAACCCAAAGAAAAACTTTATGAGACGTTCGAAAGTCATAACAAATAGTGGCTCGAAAAATCATATGATTTTGGTGATACGCTTTCTGATGTTTTGTCAAAATTAGGTGAGGATACGAGATTTTTTAGATTGGTTGTGGTATAAATTAACAACAGTATTGATTTGTTCAGGCATCTTCGAGAGCTACGCCCTAAAGTTGAAGTAGACTATTCGGTGTTCTTTTGACATTTCGCAGTCCTGAGCGCTCGTCTTGAAAAAGAGCGAAAATTGAGCGTTATCGGAGCACAATCGGATAACTTCATTAAATCGTCCGCAGATGCCTAATGGGTAAAGTGAAGTGCTTTTTGTCTAGCTCGAAATTACTGATCTTCTTGCGGACTCCTGTCTCACCACAAAAAAAAGCAGCCCCCACCTCCCGGCAGGGGCCGCTGTCATCTCTCAGCCAAATCCGACAGGCGACTTACTTGTCGACGCCGCCCCAGATGGCTTCGGCCGTTTTGACCACCAGTTCCAGCTTGCGGCACTGGTCGTCCATGGTGATCTTGTTGCCTTCTTCCGTGGAGGAGAAGCCGCACTGCGGGGCAATGCCGAGCTGGCTGATGCCGCAGTACTTTCTGGCTTCCTCGAACTTGCGCTTCAGATCGTCGAGGCTCTCAAGTTCCGGCGTCTTCGTGGTGATGAAGCCCGGCAGCACGCGCTTGTTGCCCTTGGGCAGAAGCTTCAGCGGCTCCACCGAACCTGCGCTCTCGGAATCGTATTCCATGAAGTAGATGTCGATGCCGGTCTTGTTGAAGATCGCATCGGCCGCCAGATCGTAGGCGCCCTCGGCCGCGTAGGTGGAGGCGAAATTGCTCCGGCACAGATGCATGCTGATCTTCATATCGGCGAGGCGATCCTTGATCGCCTCGTCCATCTGCAGGTAGCGGCAGCCGGCGTCGTAGAAGGCCTGAACCGCCTTGGCGTAGGTCTTGGCCAGATCCGCGAACAGGACGTTGAGGTCCTTGTATTCCTCCGGCGCGATGTCTTCCGGCGCGGTGCGGAAATGGCAGCACGAGGGGCCGGGGATGGGGATCTTCGGTTGAACCTTGGTGTGGGCGGCGGCGAACTTGAAGTGCTCGATCATCGGGTGATCGGCGGGGAAGTCCATCTTGCCGGTGATCGTGGGATAGATCGGCCGTAGCTTCATGCCGTGGAACTGGACGCCTTCCTGACGCTCGTCGAGGTCGAAGCCGGTCAGCCCGCCCATGAAATCATAGTGCCATAAGGAGCGGCGCTGTTCGCTGTCGGTCACGGCCTTGAGCCCGACCTCTTCCTGCATCTTGATGACGTCGATGATCGCCGCGTCCTCGACCTTCTTCAGATCGGTCGCCGAAATCGACTTGTCTTCGAAAAACGTCTTGCGCGCGGTCTTGACACTGTCGGGGCGCAGCAGGCTTCCGACATGGTCGGGCACGATACGGCGCACCGGTAACGGGTTCGCTCATCTGTTTCCTCCAGTTCGAATTCTTCTTGGAGCTTGTTGAAATTGCCACCGCGGTGGGAGGCCGACATTAGGCCCGCGAACGGCAGGATTACAAGGCACACGAGATGCAACTTATCCACATACCGCGAGGGAGGCCGCGGATTTCCGGCACAAAGAAGGGGGGAGCCGGGCCGACTGCCCTGTCGGGAGCGGGCATGCGCGTACCGTCCGCAGACGACGGTTTTCGCGATCGGGGAAGGGAGGGGGAAAGCGAGGGCCTGGCCCCCGGCCTCAGAGCAGCGCCCTGAGCGCTTCCAGCTTGTAGTTGACGAGCCAGCCGTAATAGTTTTTCTGCGGCCAGCGGTCCTTGCCCTGCCTGCGCGCCTGGCTGAAATGAGCCGCCCGTTCCCACAGTGCCCCGACATTGTAGAGCGTCGCCGTGATGTCCGGGTTGGTGGAGATATCCACCTTCGCCACGTCTTTGTAGGCCTCGATGGCGTCCTGGATTACGGCCGCCATGTAGTGAAGCGATTTGTCCGGGTCCATCCGCCGCCTGATAGATCTCCAGCGCGTCGGAAGGCTCAAGCTTGGGGAAGCCGCTTACCTTGTGCACCCGGTCCGACATCTTGAGGATCGTCAGCGGCGTCAACTGGCCGAGATCGAAGCTCTGGCCCGCAAACAGCGGTTGGAAGAAGGTGCGGTTGAAGGTCTAGTTCGGGTAGTGGACCTTGTCCACGGTGCGGCCGCGGAACGTCTGGTTCCAGACCCGCTCTTAGCACGACCACTTCACGTTGGAATCGCGCTGCATCTTGGCGGGATGACAGCGGGCGAACTGATCGCGCTTGACGAAGGTCTCCACCGGCTCTTCGTCGTACTGGAAGCTGATGTCGAGGCCCGCATAGGAGGCGGCCTTGATGTAGTAAGCCCTGGGCGCTGTCCAGCGTGTCGTAATTATAAGTGTGCTCGCCGACGATGGCGCCGATCATGTGGACCGGATCGATCTTGTAGAGCTTCGCAACCTCCTTGATGGAGGACATCAGCCGCCGGTCGCGCTTCAAAACGCCCAGCACCTTCTTGAACTTGCGGTCGTAGGAGGACTTGAAAGCGACGGTGCGCCGGGCGGAGGCGAAGGGGATGTCGGGCTGGGTGGCGTTGCGGTTGCCTGCCGGAACTTCCTAAATCGCGGCGGCGGTTGCCGGGGTCGGAGCTATGATCGCGGGCGAGGTCACGACAAGCGTTGCAGCCAGCGCAAGGACAACCCCGCGCGGCGCGTTTTTCCGCATCAGGCGAGCGCGCATGGTCTGCAATGTGTCCGTCATTGTCCAATGCCGCATAAGATAAGATCCCGATACCTGTCCGAGCGAACGTATCAAAGAAAACGGATCCGATCAGCCGTGAGTATACACGGCTACCTCACCCCTATGAATGGGGCATATCGCAAGCTCGAATCGAGGGCGTTTAATACCTCGAAAACGGTGTCGCCCGGAAAGCGGGGCAAGCATTTTGGCCGCTTTCGCGCCGGACTGAGGCGAGAAGAACACACTGCGGTATTTCGCGATATCGGGCGAATGGGCGGTGAGATCGCTCCGCGCGGCGGCAAGGCGATGATGCGACATCGAAAGACGGTTCGGAGCTGCTCGCCGACCGTTTCGAGGCAAATTTGGCAATGTGTCTCGCTGTGTCTGTGCTTGCACAGCGGGAGGGCTACAGCCTATCCTGTAAAGGACAAAACAAATATGATCGTCTGCCAATTAAGAGGACGCCTTGGCAGGGGCGACCCCATGATAGTTTTGATAGTGGATGACCATCCGCTCGTCTGTTCCGCGCTTGGAGCGACATTGACGAGCGAGATCGCCGACTGCCGCGTGATCCAGGCCCATTCGGGAGCCGAGGCCGTGGCCGTCGTGCGAGAACGCGACGATATCGATCTGGTGCTGCTCGACCTGAAATTGCCCGACGTCGACGGCTTTCAGGGGCTGAGCCAGCTTCGCGGTGCCGCCCCGCACGTGCCCGTGCCGGTGCTCTCCGGTCTGGAGGATGCGCGCCTGGCTCAACTCGTTTCCAGCCACGGCGCGTTGGGCTTTCTGAACAAGAAGGCGAGTGCGAAGGAAATCGTTGATGCCGTCGGCTCCGTTCTGGCGGGCGAGACGGTTTTTGCCTCGCCGCAAGTTTGTCCGCGCTCGGGAGTGCCCGTGCCCGCGGCCTCGCGAAGCTCCGGGTATCAGGCGGTCGATGCGATCCGCACGCTCACCCCGCAGCAATCAATGGTGCTGAGGATGCTGGGTGAAGGGCTTCTCAACAAGCAGATCGCCTATGAGCTTTCCATCAGCGAGAGCACGGTGAAGGCGCACGTTTCCGCCATTCTCAAGAAGCTGGACGTCTCCTCGCGCATGCAGGCCGTTCTGATGGCGCAGGGCGGCGTGTTCGATCAGGCGATCGGTTCGACCGTTAGGTCCGTATCGGCTTCCGCACCCGTACCGGCGGCCGTCGGCGCGGAAAGGTGAGCGAGATAGACGCGCAACTGGCCGGGTTTGACCGGTTTTGAAAAGTACTCGATGGATTTCTCCGTCGCCCGGCGGCGGATTTCCTGCGAACGGTCGGCGGTGATCAGGATACCCGGCATCTGCCGACCGAGATGCGCGCGCAACAGGATGATCGCGTCGATCCCGTCGATATCGCCGTCCAGATGCAGGTCGGCGGTGATCCCGTGCGGCACCAGTCCCTTCTGCCGGGCTCGTTTCAGCAGGGCCGGATAGGAAGGGGCGGTCACGCAGGTCATCTACCAGGAGGTGAGAAGCCGGACCATCGCGTTGCTGACATCTCCGTCATTTTCCAGAACGAAGAGCGGCCTTGAGCACACGTATCGTCGGCCGTACCTTGCGCGCCCGCGATCCGCTCTGCCCCGATCTGCAGTTGCTCGTTTGCGCGCTCGGGAGCAAGCGGTACGATGACGGTAAAGCGCGAACCGCGCCCGGGCGCTGAATCGAGCTCGATCCGGTGCGACAGAAACCCCGCTGCCCGTTTGACGATGGCAAGCCCCAGCCCCAGCCCGCCCGGCCGGGTTTATCCAGCAATGGAGGCGCGGCGGAATTCCTCGAAGATCGCCTGATGATGATCGCGCGCAATCCCCGGGCCGGTATCGTGGATTTCCAGCGAAACCTCGTCTCCACGGCGGCGCACGCCCAGCAGGATGCCGCCCGACGATGTGTATTTCAGCGCATTCGACAGGAAGTTCTGCACGATGCGGCGCAGAAGCTGCGGATCGGAACACACCACGGCGGAGGAGGGGACGACGGTCAGTTCCAGCTTCGCCTGCCTGGCGAGTGCGCCGAATTCCGTCTCCAGCGTGCGGAAGAGGTCGTGGACGGAAATATCTGAAAGCTGAGGCTCGTAGCCGCCCACATCCATCTTGGAAATGTCGAGAAGCGCGCTCAGTAGGTCCTCGGTGGAGTGGAAGGCCTGCGTAACATTGGCCAACAGCTCTCGCGCATCGGCTGAAACGAAGCTGGAGCTGTCGAGCGCGGAGAGATAGAGCCGGGCCGCATTGAGCGGTTGCAGCAGGTCGTAGCTGGCAACGGCCAGAAAGCGGGTCTTCGACAGGTTCGCCATTTCCGCTGCCCGGGCGGCGCGCGCGTTCCAGATCGTGCGCGGTCGCCTCATGTCGGCGCACCTCGTCCTGAAGCGCGGCGTTGAGGTCGGTCAACGCGCGGGTGCGTTTTTCCACCCGTTGTTCCAGTTCCTTCTTGGAGCGTTCCAGCAGGTGGGCGGCCTCATTTTGAGCGGTGACGTCGGTCAACGTGATGACGAAGTCGTCGTCCGGCATGGAGCGAAAATTCGCCGCCACGACCCGACCACAGCGATAGGAGATTTCGAGCCTGAGCGGATAGTGGTGGCCAAGATCGGTGCCCAAGGCGCGCGCTTCCTCCTTGCGCGCCTTGGGCACGCGCCCCCCGTGGGTCTACACCAGCCGCAACAGCGCGCGCACGCCCATGCCGGAATGCATGTCGACATAGGGCAGGTTGAGCAGCATCGCGACCTGCGAATTCCAGGCGACCAGCCGCAGTTCCGCATCGAACACCACCACCCCTTGCGCGATGGAGGCGACGGTGGCGACCAGCAGATCGGGCTGCTTGGCCATGTCGGAGAGGCAGCGGGTTTCCTGCAGGCGCTTGAAGTGGGTGATCTCGGAGACGATGACGACGCGCCCGCCTTCCTCCGTGTCGCGCTCGCTGATCTGGATCCAGCGGCCGTCGGACAGAAGCTGTTGGAACTGGCAATGCTTGCGCAGGTGGCGTTCCACACGCGCTGCCAGCCAAGCCTGCGGATCCGTCAGCGCCTCCATGATCGCGCCTGTTTCGGCCGCCCGTTGCACGATGTCGTTGAAATGGGTGCCGGGCACCAGAATGTCGGAAAGGGCGGGGAAGAAATAGCGATAGCGGCGGCTGCACAAGACGATGCGGTCATCGCCATCATAAAGGATGATGAAGCCCTCGCCGATGGAATCGATGGCCTGCTGCAACTGGCGGCGCGCGACCTTGGCCTAGTTCATGACGCGCGCAACGCGTTGGATGCGCCGCTCCACGTTGCTCTCAAGCTCCGCCACCGACTGAAACAGCTTGAAGGCGTTGCCGGTGAAGTCGTGGCTGCGGTCGACCTGCTGGATCAGCGCATGAACCTGTTCCTGCAACTGGCGGCGCGACAGCTTGGGATCTTCGTGCTCGCTCATGCCCGCTCCCCGCCGCCGATGGCGATCCCCGTCAACGTATGGTTGAGATGCAGAAAGCGGTACTGCTCGCCGTAGGTGTTGAAGTCGATCATGCCGAACCGGTCGAAGATCTCCACCAGATCCCCGGTAATGATGAGCCGCTCCGCCTCCAGCCGCCGCAGGATGCAGTCGAAACAGAGGGCTGCCTTCAGCCCGCCGATGCGCTGCGACAGGCGGCTCATGTGATCGATGAGATTGTCGCGCATGTCTTACGGGTGGGCGAGCGTCAGCACGATGCCCTCGTCGATCGTGCAATAGAAATGGAGCGCGCCGTCGTCCGTCATCTTCTGGATGGCGCGCACGTGATAGTCTCCGCCCACACGCACCAGAAGCGGATTGGCGGCGAAGATCTCCGGCGTCAGCGCGGCCACGTCCGCCCCGATGAGCCGGGTATATTCGACGGCCGCCGGTTCCGCTTTGATCGAATAGACGATGCGCCCAGCACAATCAGCGCGCTATCTTCCAGAACCCGGCCGTTCAGAAAGATCTGCGTGGTGTCGAAATTGAGATTGTCGCCGGCCGAGGCGCCGGAGATCGGCACTTCATCGAGCGCGGCATAAGTGGAGGCGGCGATCTCCTCCTCGCGGCGGCACAATCCGTCGACGAGCAGCATGGCGAAGAAGTTCTGCTGCTGCGGATCGAGCTTGCGCAGGAGCTGGAAATAGGTCGCCTCGATCGCTTCTCCCGCGCGCTATGGAGAAGTCTGCCAGGTTCTGCAGGAGGCAGATATCGAAGGCGAAGGCGGAGGATCGAAAGCCACCGCGATCGCCTCGTCGCCCTCATACGCCGACGAGGTGAGGCTGCCCGCAGTGGTACAACCGACCAGAACGGCTTGCGGAAAGGCGGTGGCAAGAGGCGTCACCACGTCTTCGTAAGGCAGATTGGAAGAGACGAACAGCGCGATCAGCGCCGGGTCGCACGGCGTCAGTCCACGCTTCAGTTCTTCCATCATTCGCATGGGGTTGCGCGACTTCGACCAAGCCCGGAAAACGACGGGCGCATTCGTGTCGGTCGTGCTCTCGGCCTCGACGATGGACATGGCCGCATGCGCTCTTTGCCGGCTTCGGCGTGTCTTTGACGCCCGACGACGGACGCAACGGTTGACGCAAAGTCAAGCGCGCCGGACCCGGCTTGGCTGCAATACTGTAGTGTTAGAATAGGAAAGATGTTGTGCGGATGGTCAGGTGAATGCCGGGGCTGACGGCTGGTGGTGATGCGAAGACTGGGTATTCGCGAGTGAGACCCATCCTTCGAGACGGCGCTGTGCGCCTCCTCAGGATGGCGTTGTGTGTGTTGACGGTGTCGTCAGAACCATCCCCCCGATAACGTCATCCTGAGGAGGCGCACAGCGCCGTCTCGAAGGATGGGCCGCATCCACACATCGCAACTGCCCGCCATCACCCACATAGTTTCGCGAACATTCTAGTAAAAACACCGCACCTCCGCGTCCACCTGCGCGCGGCGCAGGCGGTCGACCATCACCTTCGTGGCTGTTGTCTCGCGGAATATGGCCATCTTCTCGTCGTCGCCCGCCACCTGTCGCATGCGCAGGACCGTTTCTGCCTGGGTGTAGTCGTCATAGCTGAGAAGGGATGCCACCAGGTCGATGGAACAGGCGCATTGCCGAAGTACCGTCGCCGTCTCGCCGTTTGCGGCCATGCAACCCAGCACATAGTCGGCAACCGCTACCGTCGGATAGTCGTTTGCCCGGGCCGGGGCAAGGCTCCCGCTCACCAGAAATCCCCCGGCAAGGTAGGCGGCAGCGAGTGTTCTGCTTGCAGCAATTGACCGGGTTTTCGCGTGCAGATCTCTCATGGTCGGACCTCCCTGAAACGATAGCTTTCGTGCAGCATCGACCCCGTGCCTTCACCGGACTGGTCGGGCGCGGCGGGCGTCTCCGTCTCAAGTGCGATAAACCCCGCCCGGCACCTCCTTGCTGAAGGTCACGGAATAGATCTTGGCGTTGAGGTCGTGCATGTCGTCCTTGTGCGGATCGCGCAGGAACGGCGTGAATGAGATCCGCGTTGCCTCGACCGTGCGGCCCGCCACCTCCATTCGCTCCGTTGTCTCCTCATAACGGCCCGGCGTTGCCATGCCTCGGCGGATGACATTTCGGAAGTAATGGCCCGATCCATTGATGCCGCGGCTCATCTGATTGACGTCGCGCTGGAAGAAGATGAGCAGCAGCGGATTGAACGTGCTGGAGACCAGCGGTCCGATCTCGCGTGCGGGGCCTTTTGCGAAAAGCGTGGCCGAGACATCGTAGGAATGATCGGAAGAGGCATCCGCGCGGGTGAAATCGAGCACGATTTCATCGGCAAACGGCTCCTCCATCAATCGCCCCTCCAGCCGGTAATCGTAGATATGAGGGTGGTCTTGGACTCGAGGGTCTCAAGGTGGTTGAAACCGTAGATCTTCGCCGCGGCGCTGTTCGGCGCGAGATCCTCGACCGCTCCGGCGGACGAGAGCGGGAGAAAGACCACGACGGTCAGGCAGAGGGCGAGGAGGCGCAGCAATGCGGGCATGATCAGTGGTCCAGATGCGCACCGATGATCCGGCCGAGTGCGAAGGCGCGCTGCTCCAGCAGAACCGGTTGCTCGCACAGGTATTTCTGCAACTTTTCGCGGTCTTCGTAGATCCGAAGGTCCCAGGCGAGTATCTGTTCCAAGCCTGCTCGCTTTTCGTCCGAAAGCGTATCCGACTTGAGTGCCACGCGGCTTTCGCGCACCCGCGCCGTCAGCGCCGCCTGCTTGCGTGCAAAGTGCTTGATGCCAGCGATCAGCGAGGCACGGTCGGCATTGATGATCTGCAGCGTCCTGCCGAACAGGGCGGTCAGGCGTTCGTCGTGTTTGGTGTCGAGCCCGCGCGCGAATGCGTTGACACGCTTGCCCGCTGTTGCCAGCGGTATGCGCCGGGCGGCGATCTGGGTCCCCAGGCGTGCAACCTCGCCGTCATTGGCCCACATGTCCGGCGTGGGAACGGGGCCGGTCCATACCTGGGCGGCGGAAATTTCGGGAACGAGCCGCTGGATGCACGGCCAGTCCGCATCTCTCCGGCCAGCGCGGGGCCGGCCGGAGAGATGCTCGCGATCAACATGAGCGCAATCAGGGGATGACGCACCGGCTCACTTGACGTTGATCGTGACGACGGTGCCCTTTTCGAGCAGACCGCGGGCATACATCTATTAGGTGCCGGGCCGGATCGGCACGAAGAAGATTTCGGCCTTGCTCTCCTCTTCGAATTCCAGCTCTTAGATGGAGTTCGCCTTGATCTCCATATCCCCGGCCTCAACCTTTCTCAGCTAGATGAAATCGAAGAATTCCGGCACCACGAGCGCATATTCCTGGTAGCCCGACGCCTTGATCTTCAGCGAATAGGACTGCCCGGTGCGCAGGTTGTATTCCTTCGGCAAGACATTGAAGTCGATCATGTCCGTGCCCAAGATCAGATCCTCCAGTTCCTCCGGCTGGGTGGCGAGATAACCGTCGGCGGCGGTAGGCGCGATGCCGGAAAGGCTGGCGTCGGCAAGCCCGAAGATGGCGGATTTCAGGCGGTTCGTCGTGGTTCGTGTCATGGTGTTCCCTCCCTTGAATTCAGTTCGATCGTTTGCGTGGTTGCTGTTTTCCCTCAATTTCTCCGCCGTCATCCCCCCGGCACAGTCCGGGCAATGACGATGGAGGGGCGTGGGAGAAGAGCCGTTCCAATCCCATCCGTCACCGTTGCCGTTCCCACGGCTTGATCGCGACCCACCACGGGAAGCTTCTCACCGGAATGGAGACGAGCGTCTTCAGGTTTTCAACGTCGATGACGGAGACGTCGTTGGAGACGCCGTTTGTGGCGTAGAGCTCGCTTTCATCCGGCGTGAAGGGGAGTTGCCAGATCCACTGGCCGACGAGCAGATAATCCTCCACCTCAAGGGTCTGCGCGTTGATGACCGCAACCCGGTTGGCAGGTCCCAGCGCCACGAAGGCCTTGGAACGGTCCTTGGTGATGCGGATGCCGACGGGCTGGATCGCTTCCGGCTGCAGACCGGGCACGGAGAAGGAGATCTTCTTCTTGATTTCCTTCGTCTCTGCATCGATCACTGCAACGGTGCCGCCGATCTCCGCGCTCACCCAGACCTCCGCTCTGTCATCGGTGTATTGCGCAAAGCGCGGGCGCTGATCGACCAGAACGTTGGCGGTGATCTCGAAACTGTCGGCGTCGATGAAATGTGCCATGTTGGTGGTTTCGGAGGTGTTGACGATGGTTCTGCCGTCCGGGCTGACCCCCATGCCTTCCGGCTCCACGCCCAGCTGCACCTCCGCCACGGCGTCGCCGGTCGCAAGGTCGATGGCGGTGACGAGATTGTCGTCCTTGTTGGCCGCATAAAGATGGCTGCCGTCCGGGGCGATGGTCATCAGTTCCGGATCGGGGCCGGAGGGCAGGGTGCCGGTCACCTCCAGGCTTTCCGTATCCAGTATCTCGATATGATCCTCGTCGGAGGCACAGATATAAAGCGTCTTGCCGTCGGGCGAGAGCGCGATGTCGCGTGGGCGTTCGCCGACGGGAATGGTCGCCGTCACTTCCCGCGTCTTGGCGTCGATCACGGTGATCGAGTTGCCCTTCTCGTTGGAGACGAAGATCGTCTGTACCGCCACCGGCGCTGACGAGATGAAGGCTGCGGCCAGTGTTGCGGCGGCCAGTGTTGCCGCGACCGTCCGGGCGCTGACAAGGCGCTGCGTGCGTTTGACGAAATCGGACATGCGTTTCCCCTCTATTGCAGGGCGCACGACGTCTCCGGCTTGTCGTAGCCGAGGCTGTCGAGCCTGTTTCGTTGATGCAGGAAGCCCGGTTGCGGCGAGACGGAAACCAGAATCCGCTTGTTGGTCAAAAGCATCAGCTGGCGCATCTGCTGGGTTCACGGCCGAAAGGACAGGCAGATGCATTTGAACCCGCCGAGTGCGAAATCCTCCCCGCGCAAATAGGCCCGCACCTTGGCCGGATCGGCCGAGGAGATGCGAGTCACCGCCTCGCTGACGGCGCGCACCGCCAGCCACGTGCCGTAATCGCGCTCCTCCATCCAGCGTCCGGCCTCCTTCTCGAAACGGTGCTGGATCTGGGTCGAACCCCATTGTTCCTGAACCCGGTGCCAGGACATCGGCGTGAGCCCCTGCGTGGCCCGCAACCGGGCGCGGCGCATAGGTGTTGAAGGGCAGGTACTCGCTGAAGAGATCGTTGCGGTCCGCCACTACCAGCACGTCGTAATCGTCGCCAGCGGCTTGGGTCGCCATCGGCATCTGGGTCTGGACCTGGATGTGTCGGGAATCGGTGCGTCGCGCGATCGGGGAATAGGAGTAGGTCTCCTCTTCAACGATCTCCGCCCCGAATTTCCGGGCCGACTGGCGGATCGCCTCCGTATAATCCGCATCGTCCGGTCCCGATCCCTCCAGCAGGAAAATGTTGGGCCACCGCTTCCAGACGAGGAACTGCATCAACCCGTCCGCCTGCATAACGGTGGAGAGCGCGGTGTGGAAGACATTCGCAAAGCAGGTTTCGCGGCGAAGGTCTCGGTCCTCCACACACGCGTTGAAAATGAGCGTTTCATCCACACCCTCGGCCTGCGCGATCGACAGAAGGTCATCCCGTCTCAGATCGGCGACAAAGAAACGGCGGCCCGCCGTGCGCTCCTTCTCAAAGGCAGCCACCACGTCGCCGTCGGTCGGCACGATAACCTCGATCAGCGAATAGGCATCACCCAGAAAGTCGCCCGTCGTCTGGTTGTCCTTCAGCGCCAGCCGCGCGCCCCACACGCCCGGTTCTTTCGCCACAGGGTCGACAAAGGAGAGAGACAGGCGCGGTTCTTCCGCTCGCGTGATGTAAACGATCGGAATATCGAGCTTCGATGCCGCTTGCGAACGTTCCGGCAGGAAGACGCTCAAAAGCGCCGCAACGGTGCAGAAACATGTCGCGGCGGCGCGCAATGCGGCCCGGATGGTGAGTGACACGTTAATTCCTTCCGTGCCCGTCATCGATCTCGTTCGGTTTCTTGTCCGATCCCCGTTTTGCGTTTGTTTTCGCGGGGAAACTTGTCGTCTGGATCGAAATTCCGTAAGGGCATTTAACTATAATATTACAGATAGCCCCCCACCCCCCGACATAGGCCTTAAGTGCCATTGGGGGTTGTGTCGGCGGCATTCACGCGAGAGAGATCGGGGCAGACAAAATCGGTTGGGGGTTGTTGTCTGTTGCGGATGGTCCTGCCGGTCAAAATGCGTACTTTCGGACCATAGAAGCCAAGGGCCGGCATCTCGTACAAAACGGGGAACCAGGCTGGCATGCGTGCCGACCCGCCTTGATTCAAAACCGAATTCTGGGAAGGACGACTGCGATGGAAGTACGTGCAGCCGTGGCCGTGGCGGCTGGCAAGCCGTTGGAAGTGACGACCGTCAATCTGGAGGGGCCGAAGGTCGGCGAAGTGCTGGTCGAGATCAAGGCGACCGGCATTTGCCACACCGACGAATTCACCCTGTCGGGTGCGGATCCGGAGGGGCTTTTCCCCGCGATCCTGGGTCATGAGGGGGCCGGTGTGGTCGTGGAAGTCGGCCCGGGGGTTACCTCGGTGAAGCCCGGCGATCATGTCATCCCGCTCTACACGCCGGAATGCCGCCAGTGCTATTCCTGCACCAGCCAGAAGACCAATCTGTGCACCTCGATCCGTGCCACGCAGGGCCAGGGCCTGATGCCGGATGGATCCTCGCGTTTCTCCACGCTCGACGGTGATCCGATCCTTCACTACATGGGCACCTCGACCTTTGCCAACTACACTGTTCTGCCGGAAATCGCGGTCGCCAAGATTCGCGAGGACGCGCCCTTCGACAAGGTCTGCTACATCGGTTGCGGCGTGACCACCGGCATCGGTGCGGTGATCAACACGGCCAAGGTGGAAGTGGGAGCGACGGCTGTCGTCTTCGGTCTCGGCGGTATCGGCCTCAACGTTCTGCAGGGCCTGCGTCTTGCCGGCGCCAGCATGATCATCGGCGTCGATCTGAACCTGGCCAAGAAGGAAATGGCCGATCGCTTCGGCATGACCCACTTCGTCAATCCGTCCGACGTGGAGGGCGATCTGGTGCCCTATCTGGTGAACCTCACCAAGCGGCCGGGCGACACGATCGGCGGGGCGGATTACACGTTCGACTGCACGGGCAACGTCAAGGTGATGCGCGATGCGCTGGAATGCGTGCACCGCGGCTGGGGCCAGTCCATCGTCATCGGCGTGGCGCCTGCCGGTGCGGAGATCTCCACCCGTCCGTTCCAACTTGTCACGGGCCGCGTCTGGAAGGGCACAGCCTTCGGCGGCGCGCGCGGGCGCACCGACGTGCCCAAGATCGTCGACTGGTACATGGACGGGCAGATCGAGATCGATTCGATGATCACCCACACCATGCCGCTGGAAGACATCAACAAGGGCTTCGACCTGATGCACCGGGGCGAATCCATCCGTTCGGTGGTGCTCTACTAGGGCGTTAGCGTTCGGACCTGCCGCACGGAAACATGTCATCCCCGCGAAGGCGGGGATCCAGTAACCACCGTTCTGCGTTTTGGGGCAGAAATCCGGGGTCTCTGGAATGCTGGATTCCCGCCTGCGCGGGAATGACATTCGGTCTGTGGCGCTGTCACGAATTCAAGCGAAGGTCGGGACGTCCGCGTGGGCGTCCCGACCTTCATTGAGAAAGACAATCCGGAGTACCTTCATGTCCGTCTTTGAGGAGCTGTCGAAAACCACCTGTTTCGGCGGCAGTCAGCTCACCCTTTCCCATGACAGCAAGGCCACTGGCACGCCGATGAAGCTGTCGGTCTTCGTGCCGCCCGCGGCGGCCGATGCGCCCGTGCCGTGCGTCTTCTGGCTGTCGGGGTTGACCTGCACGGAGGAGAACTTCACCGTGAAGGCGGGCGCGCAGCGCATGGCCTCCGAACTGGGGCTGATCGTCGTTGCCCCCGACACCAGCCCGCGCGGCGAGGGCGTGGCCGATGACGAGGGCTACGATCTCGGCCAGGGGGCAGGCTTCTACGTGGATGCGACCGAAGCCCCCTGGACCCCGCATTTCAAGATGTATTCCTATGTCACCGAGGAACTGCCCGCCCTGATCCGCGAAGCCTTCCCGGTGCGCCCCGGGGGCCTGGGCGTGATGGGCCATTCCATGGGCGGACACGGCGCGCTGACGGTTGCCCTGCGCAATTCGGAGCTGTTCAAGTCAGTCTCCGCCTTCTCGCCCATCGTCGCCCCCACCCAGGCGCCCTGGGGCCGGAAGGCGCTTGCCGCCTATCTCGGCGACGATCAGACCAAATGGGCGGCGCACGATGCCTGCGAGCTGGTGTGTTCCCGTGGATTCCCGACGCAGATCCTTGTCGATCAGGGCGATGCGGACGGCTTTCTGGAAGAGCAGCTCCAGACCTGGCGTCTGGTGGACGCGTGCAAGGAGGTAGGCCAGTCTGCCAAGATCCGCATGCAACCTGGCTACGACCACTCGTATTTCTTCATAGCGACGTTCATCGACGATCACCTGAGGCATCATGCGAGGATTTTGGGGTAGGGGTCCGATCAGCCGAAATGGTGCGCTTCCATATCCGCGATGAGGCCGATTTCCTTCGGTTTCCAGCCCAGTGTGGCCTTCGTCCGCTCGCTCGTGGCGCGAATGTCGAGCATCGCGAAATGCGAGAACTAGCCGAAATGCGCTTCCGCCTCCTCCGGTGGAAGTGAGGTGATCGGCAACTTGAGGCCCCTGCCGATTGTCTCGGTGATGGTGCACATGGTAATTCCGGTATCGCCTACCGGATGGTAGCGCCCAAGCTCGCCGCGTTCGACGGCGAACCTGAAGGCCCGCGCGGCATCGCGGCGGTGCACGGCCGGCCAGAGGTTCTCTCCCTCGCCGCCATAAGCCGCCATTCCCTTGTCGCGGGCTATGCCGATCAGGATCGCCACGAAGCCGTGGTCGCCAGCATCTTGCACCGACGGCGGCAACCGCATGACGGAGATGCTGGCGCCCTTTTCCATCAGCGCCTCGCAGGCCTGTTCGGATGCCGCGCGCGGTTCGGCCGTGTCGCCGCGCGGGGCTGGTGTTTCCTCGCTGATCGGTACGCCTCCCGGCAGCACGCCGAGGCCCGACGTTACCACCATCGGCCTTCCTTCAAGTGCCTCGCCCATGGCGGAGATCGCCCTTCGGTCATTCTCGCAGTTTTGTACGAATTTCGAAAAATCGTGGTTGAAGGCCGTGTGGATCACCGCATCGACCTGGGCCATCCCTGCGCGCAGGCTGTTGATGTCCTCCAGGTCGCCCATGTGCACCTTGGCTCCTGCCCTGGAAAGGCTGTCCGCCTTGGCAGCGTTGCGAGCCATGCTCGTTACCTGATGCCCCGCCGCGATCAACTCGCGCACCGTTGCCGAGCCGACGAAGCCTGTCGCGCCTGTCACGAATACATGCATGACGTCTTACCCTCTTACTGAAGCCGGTGGTTCCCTGTTGGGGATCCGTCTGATGCTGTGATAAGACTGCGCCACAAGACGATATATGCGTCAGCGTCCGTGTTTCCTTTGTGATCGTCCAAAAACGAGACTGGAATTGTCATGGATCCACTGTCGGATGTCCTCTCGCTGCTGCGCTCGCGCAGTGTTCTTTCCGCCGGCATGGAGGCGGGAGCGGACTGGGCGGTACAATTCCCGCCCCAGGGGCTGGCAATAAAGACCGGTGCCATCGTTGCCGGAGCCTGTTGGCTGGCGGTCGCGGGGGAGAGAACCTATCCGCCTCGCGCAGGACAACTTCTTCCTGTTGCCGCATGGCCCCGCCTTCCACATAGCTTCAGACCTGTCGCTGCCGGCGCGCGAGGCCGAGGACGTCTTCTCTGCCGCTCGCCTCGGTGGCGTTGTTCGGATCAGCGAAGGGGGAACCTTCGTCTGCCATTCCAACCGTTTCGTGATGGAAGGCCCTCATGCCGCGCTCTTGACCTCGTCACTTCCCGCTGTCGCCCTGATCAGGGCGGCAGAAGGCGGCGCGTCTCTCGGCTGGTTGGTCACGCGCATGATGACGGAGCTGCGCCAAGAGCGCGCGGGCTCCATGCTCGTCATAAAGCATCTGGCGCATATGATGCTCGTGGAGGCCCTGCGCTTGCAGGCGGCAAAAGGCCCGGCAAGTGGCGCCGGCTGGCTTTACGTGCTCGCCGACCGGTCGCTCGGAGCCTCGCTGGCCGCAATGTACGCCGATCCGGCACGCCGCTGGACCATTGCGGCTCTCGCCACCGAGGCCGGCATGTCGCGATCCGCATTTGCCGAGCGCTTCTGCTCCCGCGTCGATCTGGCCCCCATGGCCTATCTCACCCGTTGGCGCATGTCGCTGGCGAGCGATCGTCTCACGAATACGGACGAGCCGATCTCCTCCATCGCCGTCGATCTCGGCTATGAATCCGAAAGTGCCTTCTCGACGGCCTTCAAGCGTGAGACTGGATGTTCACTGCGCCAATGGGCCCGACAGAATAGCCAGGGAAACCTCACAGATGGACGCGAAGCGGCAGAGTAGGGGGCTCATTTCCGGTTCCGCGGGCGATAGTCAAGCAGCCCGCCCCGCCGTAGGTCCGCCGCGTCCCGGCGTATAGCCCATCACAGAAGCCGCACCGAACACGATCAATGTTCCCGCCACCACAGCCAGCGCTTGCCAGTTCATCTGTCCGTACATGGCGAACCGGATGGCCTCCACGATGTAGGTGAACGGGTTCCATTGGCAGGCGTGATAGAGCCAGGGGCTCGATTCCTTCACCCGCCACAGCGGGTAGAGCGCGGAGGAGATGAAGAATATCGGGAAGATCACGAAATTCATGATGCCTGCGAAGTTCTCAAGCTGTCGGATCCAGGATGAGAGAAACATGCCGATGGCCGAGAGCGTCAGCCCTGTCACCACCAGAACGGGCAGCATGGCCGCAAGCCCTTCCAAAGGCAGGTCGGTGCGGAGCGCCAGGGCGATCGCGGCGAAGGCGTAGATCTGGATGATGGAAACGCACGTTGCCGCCATCATCCGCAAGGCCAGCACGAACCAGTGCGGCAGCGGGCTCGACAACAGCACGCGCATTGATCCCATTTCCCGGTCATAGACCATGGAGAGCGAGGACTGTATGCCGTTGAAAAGCTGGATCATGCCGATCAGCCCCGGCACCACATAGACGTCATAGGTGATGTAGGTTCTGATAGGGCGGGATGATCGAAAGCTCCAGCGTGGCGCGAAACCCGGCCGCGAAGACGACAAGCCAGATCAGCAGGCGCATGAGAGCGGCGAAGAAGCGTTCCTTCTGCTGCACGAAGCGCAAGGCCTCGCGCAGCACGATTGCCGAAAAGGCGCGGGTCGCATGGGCGGGGCTCACAGGCGTTCCTCCACGCGTGCGGAGGTCAGCCGGGTAAAGGCGTCGTCGAGATTGGCGGCTTCCGCCTCGCGCAACCACTTCTTCCATCTCGCCGCGCGCCACCATGCGGCCCTTTTCCAGCACGATCAGATCATCGCGCGAGCGAACCTCGTCCACCAGATGCGTGGCCCACAGCACCGCGACGCCTTCCTCGCGCGCCAGTCGGTGCATTTCCTCCACCAGCCAGCGGCGGGTGGAGATGTCGAGGCCGGTGCTCGGCTTGCCCAGCAGCAACAGGCGCGATCGGTCGATGAGCGCACGCGCCACTTCCACCCGGCGCCGTTGTCCGCCGGAAAGGGTGCGTACCTTCTGGCGGCGCTAATCGGCGAGATCGACCTGGGAGAGCAGCGTGTCGATCCTCTCCCGCGCCTCAAGTCTCGACAAGCCTCGAAGCGCCGCGAAGTACTTCAGATTGCGCTCGACGGTGAGATCGAGATCGAGCGTCTGTGCCTGAAACACGATGCCGAGATCGGAAAGAGCGCACGTGCGCTCGCGTCTGAGATCATGCCCGGCGATGCGGATGCTCCCCTGCCGGGCGTTGAACAGGCCGGTGATGAGAGAGAACAGCGTCGTCTTGCCCACACCATTGGGGCCGAGCAGGGCGGTCACCCGGGCGGGCGCCAGCGCGAAGCTGACATGATCGAGCGCGCGCCTGTCGCCATAGGCATAGCTTACGTTCTCGATCGCGAGCGGTGCGTGCTGCGCGAAATCATCCATACGCCTCCTCCCCAGGCACATGTTTTCTCCAGTGTGCCGGAGACGGTGCGCGTTGGCTATGGGGCGGATGGGGAGGGGGACTAGGTGCGTGTTCGGTGCGTGGGGCCCATCCTTCGAGACATGCTCTGGCGAGTGTTCCTCAGGATGACGTTTTGTTTATGTATATTTTTAACGTCATAACAAAACGATAACGTCATCCTGAGGAAGCTCTAAGGGCCGTCTCGAAGGATGGACCACAGACAAACACAATTGTCCTCCACCCAACCCGGCATCTCACCTGTTAAGTGCCGTCTCCGCCTCTTCCCCCAAAAGTCCCCGCTTGAGAATGAAATCCACTCCGCGCCGCCACGCCTCATCAGTATTGCCGCGAATGGAGACGGAGGCATTGCCGAGCATCCGGTCCGTCTCGGTATCGTGCGCGATGATCGAGATCGACTGGATCAGCGTCGAGACCTTGTGCACGAACCCCGTCAGGTTCGCCCGTGCCTCGGCCGATCGGGCAATGGGGGCTGCGCAATCGAGGCAATCCCACGGGTCGGGCAAACCCGCGATTGTTTCCTCCCGGCCGGAAAGATCGAAAATCTCCGCCCCGCGCGCGGCAAGCCGAGTCTCGACCTCCCGCGTGATCATCGAGAGCCGCGCCGTTTCCGTCGGATCGACGCCGCCGACCTCGCCCTCGATAGAGGTGTCCTGAAAAGCAAAGGGAAAGACCGCGATCTCACGCCCTCCGCCGATGCCGCGCCGCTCCACGCAACAGCCCCGGCGAGCATGGCAACACCCAGCGCGAAACCGCGTGCTGCGCTCATGATCCCGGCTCCAGCTTCACCGTCCATTCGTCGGAGAATTTGCGCTCCTCGGTGTCGGTGACACGCGCGGTCATCTTCGCCCCGGGCTTCGGCTTGACGAAAAAGCGCACGCTCGGGTTCTCGCTCATGGAAATATCGCCGTTGAAGGTGAGAACCGGCTTGCCGTCCATGGAAAGTTCGATGGTGCGCACGTAGTCGGCCGGGATCCAGAGCTGGGTCACCCTGATCGATCCGCATGCCGGAATAGTTCGGGTGGCTGACCATGAATTGCGCCTGCGCGGGCGCATCTGCGTGCCAGTCGCCGATCTGGCAGAATTTAATCTTACCCAGCCGCGCCATGGCGGCCTCGTGATCCTTGCCCGCAGGGGCGGAACACCCGCCCACCGCCTTCACGTAATTGGCGGTCATGTAGAGTTTGCCGTCATTCGTCTCGGTCACCGCAGGCACATGCGTATAGGCGTTGACACGCACGCGGGTCGAAAAGCTCGCCATGCCGTTTTCAGGAAAGAAACCGAACGTGCCGATGACGGGGGCCGGGTTTTCGTCGGTGATCAGCGTGAGCTTCTCGATATAGCGCTCAGGCGTTTGCGGGATCAGCGCCGTGATGCTCACCGGCACCACAGCCGCGTCATGGGCGCGATAGGGCGTTTCCAACGCGATGACGCCCGCCCCCGTCGGCAATCTATCTCTCGGCCACCGAAGACGGCGGCGCGGATGTAGTTCCAGGCCTCGTCTTGTGTAAGGGCAGGTGCGGGGCCCGTCAGACCCGCTAGGGCCAGTGCGAGAGCGAAGATTTTCAGAAGCCCGGTTCGGGCGATGGAAGCATGGCGCATCATTCCCACTCCAGTTCCGTATAGGCGGTGACGATGTTGCGGCCGTGGGCGGCATCGAACAGCAGCCAGTCGGTCCGGCCGAGATCGGTAAGTCGCGCGACGGTTTCCTTGATCCCCAGTTCCGTGGCGATGGCCTCGCGCACCCCGTCGCGCAAGGTGGCGAGATAGGCGCGCTCACGGGCAAACGAGCGGTCCGTCATGTTGACGGGACGGTGGCCCGGTACCACCCGCGTGATCCCGGTGTCCGCAAGGCGATCCAGAACGGCAAGTCAGCCGTTCAGACTGCCGTCGAGGATGGGCAGTCGCTCCGCAAACAGAAGATCCGCGGCCCAAAGCGTGTCGGTGCGGGCATCCCGAACCGTCAGGTCGCTGTCCGTATGGGCGGCGGGCCATGCCTCCAGGGTCAGCGGCCGGTTGCCGAGATCGATGGTTGTTACCTCGCGCATCAGATCCGTCGGGGCAATGAAGCGCGTATCGGAGAAATCCGGCGAGAGGGCTCGGATGCGTTCCAGATAGAACGCGCCGCGCTCGGCAAGGGCCTGAGGCAGCCGGTGATGGCCGACATTGGCGATTTCTCCGGCCGCGATCTCGGCGGCAAAGGCGCCGTGGCCGAAACAGTGATCGGGATGCACATGGGTGGCGATGACGTGGCTGAAGGGCTTGTCGGTCACACGCGCGATTGCTGCGCGAAGAGCCGTGCCCTGTTGCGTCGTCGTGCCCGTATCGATCACCGCGACGCTGATCTCACCGACGATAAAGCCGATATTGGCGATCGTTGCGCCGTTTTGCGCGCTCATCTCCTCTTGGAGGCCGTAGCGCACGAACAGACCCTCGGCGATTTCGTGGAAGGGCAGGGCCGCGCTTGCGGCAAGGGCATCGGTGTTGAAGGTCGGGAGGGCGAGGGGCAGCGAAAACCCGCCGACGGTCGCCGCCAGTCCGGCAAGCATGCCTCTTCGCGTCTGCGCAAGTGCATGGTGCGTTTGCGCAAGAGCGTGCCGCGTCGGGCCGTTCAGATCGTCTCGCCCAGTGCCGTGCAGGCCCATTTGGTGATCCGCCATTGCGGTTTCCGGTCGGCCCATTGCACCACATCAATCATGCTGTGCCGGGTGCATTGGCCGATGTCGTCATAAAGCTTCAGCCGCATCTCGAAGGTCGTGCAGTCGGCGGGAGCTGCCGCCAGACAGGCCGTGATCAGAACTTCGAACATTCCCGAAAGCTCCCCTACCTCGCGGGTATCCCGCTCGCGCGCTGGAGGTCACTCCGTCGATCGCCAGGGGCGCATTTCCTCAAGCAACTGATCGACTGCCGACCAACCGCTCACATCCGCCGGATACCAGACCACCTTGTCGAGCCCGAAGGAGAGCGCCCGCTTGGTCGCGTTCCACGACATCCAGCAATCGGGCTCGCAGAAGAAGACGAGCGGGCGCGCACCGTTTTCGCTCAGACGCGCAAGCTCTGCTCTGAAGGCGGTCTCGTCGCTCTCGGTGAGCGTTCCGACACCCATATTGGCGAGCCAGTGCGCCCCCTTGATCGTTGCACGTTTCGGCTCGCGCCAGATCTGGTCGGGATCGCGGTTTTCCGGTTTGCGTGCGGCGGGAAAGATGTCGATCAGCACTGGCGAGGCGTCCGCCCGCATGGCAAGCAGGTCTTCCGTCGAAATCGTGCGCGCACCCGCAAGGCCCTCGGGAATGGGCGCGCGGTAGTTCTCCGTTCGGTATCCTTACGGTTCAAGAAAGCCGCCTGCAGATTTAGCCCCGGATTTGGCTGTGGGAACCGGCGCAGTGACGGGCTTGACTTTCGGTCCGGCCGCCGTCTTGATCAACCGTCCCTTGCGGTCGAGCAGGGGACGCCGTAGGCGGCCAGGATCGCGTCGATATCGTCCTTGCGCTTGCGCAGGATGCGGTTCAGTCGGTGTTTCCAGTCCGGTTCGTTGTAGCGGATGCCCATCGACATCAGGAACGTAGGATTTCATGTGCCCGAGAAGTCCGTGACGCGCCAAAAGCGAGACCACCGGCGTGCGCGGTTGAGCGCCGATCGTCAATCCCTTCAACGCCTGATCGCCGAGGCTTCCGGAAAGCACCGTGTCCTTGCGGTGCACCATCACGTAGGTGGAATTGTAATAGGGATTGGTGTTCTGCATCACCTCGTTGGTCGCCGTGACCCCGATGATGAGATCGCAACGTTTTTCGCCGAGCGTGCGGCGCACGAAGCCGATGGTCTGCGGAAACCAGGTGTAGCGAACCGGCAGGCCCAGTTCCTCGCCGATGATCTCCGCGATCCGGTTCTCGAACCCTTCGCCCCTGTCGTTGGAATAGGGCAGGTTGCCGGGATCCGCGCGGATCCGGAGTTCCGTGCGGTCGACCACATCCGGGTGGGCGGTCGTTTCCTGCGCTGCGGCCGGAAAGGCAAACTACGTCGTCACCGTCGCCGCGCCGATGGCCGCAAGGACCACGCCTTTTCTCAAGGCGCGGATTGCGATTCTCGCGGGAGAGGCCGGGAGCAACGTCACTGGCTCGCCTTCCATTCCTGGAAGACGGGATCCTCCTTGGCTGGTATGCGCTTGGGTCGTCCGCGCCCCAGATCATCGTTCGAACGCGCCTTCAGTTAGGCGTAGATGTGATCGATATAGAACATCACGTCCGACACCTCGGCGAAGGAGGGCATGACGGAATCCTGTGCGGCGTTGACCACCTGACGACCGTTCACGACGACTTCCAGGAAGTCCTCTTAGGACATGGTTTTGAGCGAATCCTTCAGCGCCGGCGCGTAGGTGGAGCCGAGCCCGTCCGGCCCGTGGCACGACGAATGATAGCGGCGAAAGCCGTTATAGACGCCGTAATCCACCTTGCCGTCCTTGATGATGTAGGGGTGGTCTTCCCAATTTTTCTCATCCGCGGCAAAGGCCGCGCCTCCCGGCATCGCCACGGCGCCCAGCAAGGCCACCATACCTGCGCGCAGCAGGGTCGACAGGGCCCGTCCGAATGTCCGGCGGTTGGATGTCCTGCCCGTCGCGGCCTCGTGTTCGCACGCCATCATCGAATGCGGATCCGCTTCATTCCCAAAACGCATGTATTCCCTCTCCCCGGATCGACCGCTTCCCGGCTCTCGCAAGGCGCGCGGATCCGGCCTTTTTCATCGGCGGCTGGAATACGTACCGTCCGCCCGCATTGCCGCGTCCTCCTCGACGGATGTCCGGTGGCGGCGCGAGCGCCAGTCCATGTCCTTCCGCCATGTCGTCCTGTTTTCGTTCCTGATCGTTGCGACGGGCGGGGCTTGGTGCTGTCCCACCCAGCTGCTTTCGTGCCGAACCGCCCGCCCCGTGCCGTGCGGGGCGAGCGGTCTGCCTGCGGCGTCCTTTCCCGTCTCCGGGTCGTCGCTCGAACGCCGCGGCTGTGACGCGGAAAGCGTCAGTTCGGCAGGGCGAACACCGTCAGCTGACCGCCGAGATTGGTGTAGCTCGACAGCGAACGGTATGTGCCCACGGCCCCCAGGCCCTCGGAGCCTTCCGTCAGGCCCGCCGCCAGACCGATGCCGGCCCAGCCGCCGATGCCGGAATAGACGGCGATGAACTGCTTGCCATTATGCTCGTAGGTGGTGACGTTGCCGATGATGCCCGACGGGGTCTTGAAGCGGTAAAGCTCCTCGCCCGTGTTGGCGTCGATAGCCTTCAGGTAGCCTTCCAGCGTGCCGTAGAAGACCACGTCGCCCGCGGTCGCCAGCGCACCGGACTACACCGAGAAGGGCTCCGGCAGGGATCACTTGATCTCGCCCTTAGCCGCATCCCAGGCAATGAAGTTGCCTAGACCGCCGTGGCTGTTGGGAGCCGGGAACATGGCCAGCGTCGCGCCCACATAGGGCTGACCGGCCGTATACGAGACCTGGAAGGGCTCGTAGTCCATGCAGACGTGGTTGGTCGGAATGTAGAACAGACCCGTCTTCAGCGAGTAGGACGAGGGCTGCTGGTCCTTGGTGCCGAGCGCCGTCGGGCAGATGTCGGTGGAGTTCACGTCTTCACCGTTCTGGTCGGTGGAATATTTGGAAACCACCTGGGGACGACCGTACTGGTCGCTGTCGGGATCCATCACGACTTCGGTCGCCCAGTTGACGGCGGGATCGTACTTCTTCGCCACCAGCAGTTCCCCGGTCACGCGGTCCAGCGTGTAGGAGAAACCGTTGTGGTCCGGATGGACGAGCATCTTGCGCGTCTTGCCGTCGATTTCCAGATCGACCAGCATCATCTCGTTGACGCCGTCATAGTCCCATTCGTCATGCGGGGGCATCTGGTAGACCCACTTGGCCATGCCGGTGTCGAGGTCACGGGCGAAGATGGTCATCGACCAGCGATTGTCGCCGGGGCGCTGCACCGGGTTCCAGGTGCTGGGGTTGCCCGAACCGTAATAGACGAGGTTCAGCTCCGGATCGTAGGACAGCCAGCCCCAGGTGGTGGCGCCGCCCAGCTTCCACTGGTCGCCTTCCCAGGTCTTGAGACTGGAATCTTTGCTCACCGGCTTGCCCAGATGGGTGGTCTTTTCCGGATCGAACATGATCTTGTCGTCCAGGCCGCTGGTATAAGCGCGCCAGGCGATCGACCCGTCGGAGATGTTGTATGCGGTCATGTGGCCCTGAATGCCGAATTCGCCGCTGGAAATGCCCACCAGCACCTTGTCGCCGGCCACCATCGGAGCGGACGTGCCGATCTCGCCCTTGGAGGCGTCGCCATTGGCAACTTTCCACTTCACTTCGCCGGTCTTGGCGTCGAGCGCCACCAGTGTGGTGTCGGCCTGATGCAGGAAGATCATGCCGTCGCCGTAAGCCACGCCGCGGTTGACCGTGTCGCAGCACATCACCGGAATGACGTCCGGATCCTGCTTCGGCTCGTATTTCCAGATGATGCGGCCGCTGTCGTTCAGGTCGAGCGCGAAGACCTTGTTGGGAAACGGCGTGTGCACGTACATTACGTCGCCGATGATGAGCGGTCCGCCCTCATGGCCGCGCAGAACGCCGGTGGAAAATTTCCAGGACACCTGCAGGTTGCCGATGTTGCTCTTGTTGATCTGGTTGAGCTTGCTGTACCGGGTGCTGGAATAGTCACCCAGTTGCATGACCCAGTCCTTCGGATTCTTCTGCATCTCGACTAGTTCGTCACTCGCATGTGCGAATGACGACATGGGTCAGGGCGGCCACTCCGACGGCCGCCAGGACTTTGAAGCTTTGCATTTCCATCCCCTACGCATTGTGTTGGCGTATACCGGCGACATTTTTGTTATTCGGACCCGGAATTGACCAGTTTCCGTCCGCCGGGCAGGCGTAAACGAGCTTTCCGACTCTGGAAAATCCCTAGGTAAAGTCGATAGAACCATAGTATTAACTGTTTGGAAGGATTAATAAATAACAGAAAAAAGAACGTATTACATGCAATATGTAAGATAATGCCGAATCTTGCGGTATGGACGTATGTCGTCTTCTGAAAGGTGGGGTGTTACGTTTCTCGTCGATACGTTGCCGGGTTGGGGTCTCGTAGGGGAATGCTCGCGTCTGGTGAGGGGCGTTCGGCATGCGGAGACGACTCGATCCAGCCGGAGAAGAGCCCCCGTTCTGGTCTCCTAGAACCTCACTGTTTCCCGATAGCGCGTCGCCAGATCCTCAAGCAGGCCTTCGCGGGCGGAGCGGTCGCGATCCTTGCGCGGAAGGGCGATCGCCTCGTCGCCGACAAGCGTTGCCGGGCGCTCGTCGATCAACAGCAGCCGGTCGGCGAGCTGGACGGCTTCGCGCACATTGTGGCTGACCATCAGCACCGTGTGACCCCGCGCGCCCGCCACAGATCCAGCAGCAGCGCGCGCAGGCATTCCGCGACCGGCTCGTCGAGGGAGACGAAGGGTTCGTCCAGCAACAACACGTCCGGATCGACCGCAAAGGCGCGGGCCAGCGCGACGCGGCGGGCAAGCCTCAGCGACAGCTCGCCCGGATAGCTTGCACGCATCGCGGACAGGCCCAGCGTTTCGAAAAGGGCGTCGAGATCCGGCATCGCATCGGGGGGAAGTGCGAGGCGCACGTTCTGCTCCACCGTGCGCCAGGGCAGAAGCCGCGGTTCCTGAAAGATGGCGGCGAGCCGGGCGCGTTCGCTGGGCAGGCGCACGTCACCGCGGTGATCAGTGTCGAGCCCGAGCATGATTCGGAGCGCCGTTGTCTTGCCACAGCCCGACGGGCCGATCAGACAGGTGAAGCTGCCCGGCTCCAGCGAAAAGGCGAGATCGCGCAGCACCGCGATGCGGCCTCCCTCGACCAGCGCGAAATCCTTCGCGTCGATGCGCACGTCAAGCCGGCTTCGCGCGCCAGCGGGTAAGTCGTGTTTTAAGGGGTTGGACCAGACTGTATTCGGTGACCAGCATGACCGCGATGAAGGCGAAGGCGTAGCCGAGAATGGCGGTCACGTTGAAGAGTTGGAAATAGAAATAGAGGTGGATCTGGAAGCCCACCCCGTTGGAGCGGCCGAGCAGTTCCACGACCAGCACGATCTTCCAGATCAGCGCCAGGCCAGACCGTGAGGCGGCCGCGAGATAGGGCTGAAGCTGTGGCAGGACCACGTCGCGCACGGTCGCCAGGCGCGGAAACCGGTAACCCGCGCCATCTCGGAAAGCTTCGGGTCGAGCGCCCTCGCGCAAGGTGATCACCACATTCGGGATCTTGTTGAGCGCAACGGCCGTGATCGCCGCGGCTTCCGTCAGCCCGATCCAGATGTAGCACAGTACGATCAGCACCAGCGCTGGCATATTGATCAACAGGATCAGCCAGGGATCGAGCAACCGGTCGACCGCCTGTCGCCGCCCCATCGCAAGCCCGATCGCCGTGCCCAGCGTCATGGAAAGGGCAAAGGCGCCTGCAACCCGCGCCAGCGTGACGGCGAGATGGAAGAACAGATCGCCGGAGGCCACCTAATGCACCATGAAGGAGGCGACGGCGGTGGGGCCCGGCACATCCGGATCGCCTGCCCACCATGCCGCTCCCGTCCACGCCAGGAAGAACAGGGCGAGCGAGACAAGGCCGAGCGGCGCGCTCCGGCGCGACCCCGTGCCCCGACGCCGCGCACCGTTTCGTGGTGGGCTGCCTCCGCGCTCACGCCTAGATCCCGTTGAGTGCTGCGGACCAGAACGTGCCGGGCGCCATTTCGCGGGCCGGACCGACCAGCTTCTCCCCGCCGAGTTTCGCCAGAAGCTCGTAGATGTGGGCGGTGTCCTGCATTTCCTCTTTCAGCGATCGGGTTGGGATGCCTGCCCGGAAACGGTCGCGCAGGGCGGCGAATGTCGCGTCATCCGGCGATTCCATGGCCGGGCGCAGGTCCTCCCAGGCCTCGTCGGAGGCTTTCAGCAGGGCCTTGATCTAGTGCGAGGCGTGCACGAAGCCCAGCATGGCCTCGCGGTGCTCGTTCGCCCAGCTTTCATCGAAGACATAGCCGATCTCCGAGATCGCGCCTTCCGCACCAAGCCGTATCGCCGCGTCATTGGCATCGAGAATGCGGCGGAAACCCTTGGCTTCAAGACGCGCGGCGTAGTGCCAGTAGTTGAGGACGGCATCGAGTTCGCCCTGTTCCAGCTTCTTGGCCAGAAGCGGCGGCGCGCCGAAGACGAGTTCGTTCGTCTCCGCCGGATCGAAGCCCGCATCGCGTTCCGCCAGTCCACGCGAGGTCAGCCAGCCCTTGTCGAGCGGCCCGCCCGCAACGCCCACTTTCCGGCCCTTGAGGTCCGCCAGGTCGTGAATCTCGGATGTCGCCGGCACCATCAGCGCGGCCACGGAGGAAGAGAAGGGCACAAAGGTATAGGCCCGGCCCACCGCGCGTTGACGCGAAACCCACAGCCAGTCGGAGACGATGACGTCGACCTCGCCCCCTTGAAGCACCACCAGCGTCGCCTGATTGGAGGCAAACGGGATGGTTTCGACCGAAATGCCGTTTGCCTGGTCGATCTTGTGGGCGATAAGGCTCTTCAGCTTCCAGTTGACCGTTCCGTATTTCAGAACGCCCACCCGAATGGTCTCCGCGGCATTCGCCGAGCCCGCAGCGAATGTCAGCGCGACAGCCATGACGGCCGTCGTCATGATTTTGAAGATGTGCGTGTGTCCCTCCCAGGGCGGTATCGGTTCTGCCGGTTTCACGTCTTGGCGCGTGGTGGGCCGGAAGATCCTGCCGCGAGGGAGTGTAACGAATGACGGCAGGGCTTGAATATAGTGCCTAAGGGCAACGGCTTCTCCGTCTGGGCTTACATGTTATATGGCCCGTACCTTACATGTTATATGGCCCGTACCACGTCCGTCCTGCTGTTGGCCCCGCCACGAGAGAGTTCATGCCGTCGCCCGCCCTGTCGATCCGCCCCTATGCCCGATCGGACATGACTGTTCTTTCGTCGATCTGGTTCGAGGCCTCGCGTGAGGCCCATGCCTTTCTGGGCGAGGAGTTTCTGCGCAGCCAGCGCGCGGCGATCGAGGAAACCTATCTGCCGGGCGCCGATGTCTGGGTTGCCTGCCTGAACGGCGTTCCCGTCGGCTTCATCGGTCTGCTCGGCAGTTTCATCGGCGGATTGTTCGTCGATCCGAAGGCGCAAGGGCAGGGGATCGGACGGGCTCTGCTTGCGCATGCCCAGGCGCTGAAGGGCGAGCTGTCGCTGGAAGTCTATGCGGAAAACACCCGCGCCTGCGCCTTCTACCGCCGTCTCGGCTTTCGCGAGACAGAGCGCCGCGCGCGCGACGACAACGACCTGCCGCACGAAAACATCCGCATGAGACTGGTGCCGGCGGCGTTCTGAGGTCGGTTGCCCATCTGGTCTCTCGGCAGGTCCCGCACCGTCCATCGTCATCCCCCGGCTTCGTCCGGGGGATCCTGCACTCTCCCCATACGCTGCTGCCTGCTGGATTGCCCGGACTGCGCCGGGCAATGACGGAGGAGAGATTGGGCCCCGTCTTTCTTGCTGCTCCCATCCCACAGCCGCTGCGACCGATATCCCCTCATCGCCCTCCCAAATGCCTCGAATTTTCCTGCGTAGGTGCACTGCTTGCGCTTGTAAGCGAATAAGCGCGATAATTGCGCCTGTCCGTTGGCTGAAGGGCAACGACGGAGGACGGAGATGCGGCCAGTTTCGGTCTTTGCGGTGTGTGCGGCAATGCTCGCGGCGGTGGTGCGTGGGGTGGGGCGTGGATCGGGCGCGGGCGGACGAGCCGCCTCCTTCCGTTCCTCTCGCCCTGGTGTTGCTGACGGATGTTTCTTACAGCGTCGATGCCAATGAATATGCCCTGATCAAGGAGGGCTACCGTACCGCCTTCGTCGATCCGGACGTGATCGCCACGATCAAGGTGAGCGGCGCGTCGCGATCGCCTATGTGGAATTCTCCGACCGCCGCGCGGTGGAGATCGTGCAGGACTGGCAGATCCTGCGCGACGAGGCCGACATCCTGGCTTTCGGACTCTCCATCGCCTCCGCGCCGCGTACCAGCGCCGGCAATACGGCGATGGAGGAGGGCTTGCGCGTTGCGACGCAGATGCTCACCCAGGGGCCTTTTCGCGAGGCGCGCCTGATCATCGACGTAGCCAGCGATCTTGCCTGGGACGGTGGACGTGCGGCCGTCTCGCGCGATGAACCGGTTGCCGCTGGGGTCAAGATCAACGGCCTGCCGATCATCGAGCAGACACGGGTCGCCAGCATCAACGGCAGGCTGTCCTTTCCAAGCTATCAGTCGCCGGAAGGCATCGTCGGTTTTTTTCGTCAAAACGTCATCGGCGGGTAGGGGGCATTCCTGGTCGAGGCGCGTGATTTCCGCGATTTCGGCAATGCATTGCGCCGAAAACTGTTGCGGGAACTCCTGATCGCAAAAAACTGAAATTTACCTCCGCTACGGTTCCGGGTTATGAGTTTGCGCAAGGTTGCAGTGCAACATGCATGCGGTACAGCAAGAACGGATGCCGGAACACAGCATGGATCAAAGACTAGAGGCGCATGCCTATGCGCAACGTATCGGTGAGGAAGTCGGCGTATCGGGCTGGATCACCATCACGCAAGCGATGATCGACACTTTTGCTGATCTGACCTACGATCATCAGTTTATCCACGTGGATGCCGAGCGGGCGGCCAAGGAAGGCCCCTTCGGCGGCACCATCGTGCACGGTTTCCTGACCCTGTCGCTGCTCACCCGCATGGCGCGCGAGGCGAAGCCGGAGATCGAAGGCGCCGGGATGCTGATTAATTACGGATTCGACAAGGTGCGCTTCCTGCATGTGGTACCCACCGGCGGGCGCGTGCGCGGACGTGTCCAGCTTGCCTCCGCCGAGGAACACAAGCCCGGCGAATTCACCTTTTGCCACCGCATCACGGTGGAAATCGAGGGCGTCGAGCAGCCCGCGCTGGTGGCCGACTGGCTGACGCGTCTCTACGTCAATCGCTGAGCCGTTCTCACCTGTCATTGACTGCGGAGAGGTGGGGGACAGCGAAATTTTCCCCTTTGAAGGTCCCTGCGCATTCCTTCCGCGTGCTTTTCTGCGCGGGATGCGTCGGGGCGTTTTCCGATTGACTTGCGTTCATCCCCATTGCGACCCTGCGTAAGAAGAAGCGGGCTTGATCGGACCACCACTCCTTGATCGGACCACCACTCAATGATCGAATTTAAGAATGTATCGCAGTTTTTTGGCGATCTTGTTGTATTGAAAGACATTAACGTAAGGCTTGCTGAACGGCGGATTGCCATCGTTGGAAGCAATGGTTCGGGAAAGAGTACTTTCGCTCGCCTGATAAACGGTCTGCAATTGCCGACCTCCGGTGCGGTCGAGGTCGACGGTATCGACACGCGCAAGGATGCCAAGGCGGTTCGCAGGAATGTCGGCTTCGTGTTCCAGAACCCCGACAACCAGATCGTTTTTCCGCTCGTGGAGGAAGACCTCGCATTCGACCTGAAGAACCTCGGTTTCCGAAAGGACGAGATATCCGAGAAGATCGATGCGGTGCTCAGCCGGTACAACATGGAAGGCTTCAGGTCCCACCCGGTGCATTTCCTGAGCGGCGGGCAGAAGCAGCTCCTCGCCATATCCGGCGTGGCGGTGATGGAGCCGAAATACATCGTTTTCGACGAGCCGACGACGCTGCTCGATCTGCGCAACAAGCGAAAGGTCTGCAAGCTCATCCGGGATCTGGAGCAGACGGCCATCGTGGTATCGCACGATCTGGAGTTTCTCGAGGGATTTGACCGCGTGTTCGTCTTCGACGGCGGGCAGATCGTCGTGGACGACCAGCCCTCGACCGCCCTGAAACAATATATGGAGATGATGGCGTGATCCTCGGTCTCTACATCGACGCGGACAGCCCGCTTCACCGGTTGCATGCCGGTGTGAAGCTGTTGTCGCTCGTGATCGTCGGCACGGCGGTCTTCTTGCTGAACAACTGGATCTATCTCTCAGGCGCCCTCGCGGTGACGGCGGGGCTCTACGCTCTTGCCAAAATCCCGTGGCTAACCGCCGTCGTGCAGATCCGCCCGGTCCTCTATCTCCTGACCGTCATCTTCGTCTTCCAGGCGCTGTTCGATCACTGGACGACGGGCGTCACAGTAGTGATGCGCTTTGCTTTCCCTCATTCTGTTCGCCGCGCTCGTCACCCTGACGACGCGGGTGTCGGAAATGGTGGAGGTGATCGAGAATGCGCTCCGGCCACTGGCGCGGTTCGGGGTGAACCCGGCCAAGGCGAGCCTCGCCATATTGCTGTCGATCTGGTTCCTGCCCGTCATTGCGCAGAAGTTTCAGGACGTGCGCGAAGCGCAGGATTCGCGCGGGCTCAGCGCGAGCTTCATGGCGACCGCCGTGCCCCTGATTGTCAGGACGCTGCATATGGCGAACGATATCGCGGAAGCCCTGGATGCAAGGTCCTATGATCCGGACGCCCGGCCCGAAAGCGCACGCGCTGCGGCTGCCGCGCACGGTCAGTAGTCAGGTCTCGGAGGATGTTGAGAAGTCACGGCATTTGATGATTTTGCGAAGTCGATTTTGAGGAGGAAATTCTGATGAGCACCAAGGACATTGTCTATATCGCGCTGTTTGCGGCCGTCTATGCCGCGTTAGGGGCTGTTTCCGCCCATTCTTCTGCCCTTCATCGGGGTGCCGATCACCGCGCAATCTATGGGATCGATGATCGCGGGCTCCGTTCTGGGCGCTCGTCGCGGCGTTCTCGCCTCTCTCCTTTTCCTCGTGCTCGTGGCGATCGGTCTGCCGCTTCTGGCGGGCGGACGCGGCGGTTTCGGCGTGTTCCTCGGCCCCAGCGGTGGCTTCATGATCGCCTATCCCTTCGCAACCTTTGCGATCGGTCTGGCTTTCGAGCGTCTGTGGAACCGCATCAATTTCGTCTGGGCCTTCATCATCAATGTCATCGGGGGCATCGGGATCGTCTATCTCTTCGGTATTCCCTGGCTCTCCGTGGCCGCCAGCCTTCCCTTCACCAAGGCCATGATCGGCTCCGCCGCCTTCATTCCCGGCGATCTGCTGAAGGCTGTCATCGCCGCGTTCATCGCGGTCACGGTCAAGAAGTCCTACCCGATCATCGAAACCTCGCGTCCCGCGATCAGCCGGTGAGGCGGCGCGCGTTTGCCGAGGACGTCTGATGAGGGAAGGGGTGATCCGTATCAGCAGGAACGCAAGAATTACAGGGCGTTTCCGTCATCCGGGATGACGAGGAAGCCCTCGACGTAGCCGCCCGGCTGGCGGAAAATTTCGCGCAAGGCGCGTCGAACCGGGACCGTGAACGACGGCTTCCGGCGGTGGGAATGCGCGAATATGCCGAAAGCGGTCTGCTCGGGGCCATCGTGCCGAAAAGTTTCGGCGGGGCGGCGATTTCGAACGTCACGCTGGCGCGGATCACCGCGATCCTCTCGGAGGCAAATTCCTCCATCGGTCAGATCCCGCAGCCGCACTATTGTCTGGTCGATGCGGTCCGGATCGTGGGAACCGCGCCGCAGCAGGAAATCTTTTTCGCCGAAGCCCTTGCCAGAAAATTTTTCGGGAATGCGGTTTCCGAGGTCGGAAAGGACTATGAGACCGCCACCACGTCGCTCTCGGGCGGGCTTTTGAACGGGCGGAAATTCTATTCCACCGGTTCCCTGTTCGCCGACTGGGTTCCGATCGCCGCCAGAGATGACGACGGCAAGGCCGTGATGGTCTATGTGCCGTCGGGCGCGCCGGGATTGTCCGTTCATGACGACTGAACCGGAATGGGACAGAAGATCACCGCAAGCGGCAGCGTGGTCGCCGAAAACGTGGAGGTCACGGACTGGCAGGTTCTGGCAAGGCATTGTCTGTTCGATGAGCCCAGCATCCACGGGCCGTTTGCCCAGCTTCTTCACGCCGCCATTGATCTCGGCATCGCACGCGCGGCGATGTGGGACATGAGGGAATGGGTTCGGAAACGGGCGCGTCCCTGGAAGGATAGCGGCGGCGTCCGGGCGCTTATGTGGACGAGGCGAGCGCCAATCCGAATGAGACGACCGTGGCCGAGACTTCCGTCGCCGTTGCCGAAGCAAAGGTGCTAACGACGGAACTGGCCCTGACGGCGAGTTCGGCTCTGTTTGAGCTCTCCGGCACGCAATCCTCGCTGGAGGAGCACAAGCTCTCCCGTCACTGGCGCGATGCGCGAACGCACACGCTGCACGATCCCGTTCGCTGGAAACCCCATCTTGTCGGCAGCTTCTGGCTGAACGACACGCTGCCTCCGCGCCACGCCTCTGTGTGACGGGGCTTCCGGCCGAATTTGCAGGTATCCGAATGTCCATGAGTGAAAACGATGCCCGGTGGTTGGACAAGGCGCGGGAGATCGGTGTCGAACTGATGCGCCTCGGCGCTCAACGGAGTGATCCGCAAACTCCGCCGACGGCGGAACTGCACCTGCTGAAGGACGGCGGCCTGATGGGCATTGCTGTTTGCGCGGAAAACGGCGGCGCAGGCGTCAGTTGGCGCACGGTCAACGAAATCGTGCGCGAAATCACGGCGACCGACGGCTCGGTGGGCGCCCTGCTGGGCTACCATGTCATCTCCGTCGTGCATCTGCGGCGCGAGGCTGAAGAAAAGCGGCGGGAGCTTGAGAGGGAAATCGTCGATAACGGGTTCCTTCTGGCCGGCGTCGCCAATCCCCGCGATGACGATATCGACGTTGCGCGGGTCGACGGCGGCTATGTGTTCAACGGTCGAAAATCGTTCTGCACCGGCGCGGCCTTTGCCGACCGGCTGACGATCTATGGCCGCTCGGCGGAGATGAACGCGCCGATCCTCGCCTATATCCCGACCGACCGCGACGGGATCACCTATCATCACGACTGGGATAATCTGGGCCTTTGCAGGACCGATAGCGGCAGTTTCTCGCTCGAGAACGTTTTCGTCCACGAAGACGAGATCACCGTTGAGACAGACGATGATAGGACGGCAGCCCTGCGTGCGCTGAGGACGCTGGTCAACACAGCATCTTCACGAACTGCTATCTGGGCTTTGCGCTGGGCGCGTTCCGCGCTGCCAAGGCCTATGTGCACGGCAAGGGGCTCGACTGGCACAAACAGGGCTCGGCGAGCGAAGACCCTCTCGTTGTCACGCAGTTCGGTGATTTATGGGTTGATCTTCAGGGCTCAATTGCGCTTGCCGACCGGGCCGCGACGAAGGTGGCGGGACTTCTCGACTGCTTTCTCGACTTCGATGAGGCGCTGCGCGGGAAGGCGACGGTAGATGTGGCAGCGGCAAAGATCCATGCAAGCCGAACGGCCCTGTCGGTTACCGCGAAGATCTTCGAGCCGCTGGGCTCCAGAGCGGCCCACAACAGCAACGGCTTCGACCGGTTCTGGCGCGATGCGTGGACCCACACGCTGCATGATCCGCTGGCCTACAAGGTGCTTGAGGCCGGCGACTTCGCCCTGAACGATCGGTACACGGAAGTCGGCTCTTTCAGTTGAGCCCGGGGCTGTTCGCGTGATGCGATCGCGGTAACCTCATTCCTCGCGCATCTTCTCCAGTGCATCGATCCGCGGGCAGGCGCTATCCCACAAGGTCTCGGTCGTGGCCGCGACCAGCGCTTCCGACAGGCCCAGGATCGCCACGGTCGAATCCCAGTTCGACGGGGCTGCGACGCGGGCGGACAGCACGTGGCGCGCATGGGCGGCAATCGGCGAAAGCCATTGATCCGTCAACAGCACGATCGGCACGTTTTGTTTGGCCGCCACCGCGGTGAAGCGGGCGAGATCTTCGGAATAGCGGCGAATGTCGAAGACGATCAGCAGATCCCGGCGCGACATGTCGAGCAGATGATCGCGCCAGTTGTCGGCCTGTCCCGCCAGATGCACCACGCCGGGCTGAACGATCCTGAGATGCGCGGAGAGATAACGCGCCAGCGCATCGGTGAACCGTCCGCCGATCACGTAGATCCGCGATTTCGTCTCCACCATCAGCTTTGCGGTCGCCTCGAATTCGCCTTTCGGCAGGTGGGCGAAGGTTTGGGTGATGTTCTCGCTCAGTGCGGAGCGGAAGCGGTCGAGAAACACACCGTTGCCTGATGCGACTGCTTGTCGCGGCTCCTCGTGCTTGGCCAGCGGCGTCGCGATCTGGGCGTTCAGCTCGTCGCGCAGCGTGCGCTGGAAATCGGGATAGCTGTCGAAGCCGAGCTTGGCGATGAAACGCAGGATGGTGGGGGCGCTGACAGAGGCGCGGTGGGCGAACTCCGCCACGGTTTCAAGTCCCGTAACCGGGTAGGCGGCCAACAAGGTGCGTGCTGCCTTCTGCTCCGTCGCCGTCAATGTGTGCAGACCGGCGCGGATCGCTTCTGCAACGGTTTCTTGCACCTGCGCGCTCATGCGTCATCCCTCCGGAGGGCGAGTTGGTACAACGTATTTCCTTTCTCGTCGAAATTGACAGGGTCGCTTGGTTCTGTAATATTCTAAAAAGAGATTGTCAGAAAACTACATTCTGTAATATTTATTATGGTTGTGCCAACGGACTCGTCAAGCAGGCCGAAGACCCGCCGACCAGTGTGGAAAGAGTGGTGGCGCACGGGCGAGGACCCGTCGGCGCAGGATGAACCGGAGGATGCATGGGGGAGCGCGTAGCGCCAAAACGCGGCATTTCGGCAGACCGTCCGGTCGTGGTGGAGAACGTGGCCGGATCGTCGGACTTCGTCCTCCTGTGCGGCCATGCTTCCAATACCATTCCGCCCGAACTGAACAATCTCGGGCTTTCCGGCGACGAGCTTGAAAGTTACATCGCCTGGGATCCGGGCGCACTGGGCGTGGCCCACGCGATGAGCGGGCTGATGGATGCCGCTCTCATCTATCCCACCGTTTCCCGCCTGGTGATCGACTGCAATCGCGCGCCCGACGCCCTGACCTCATTCCCGAAGTCAGCGAGACGACCGAAATCCCCGGCAATGCCGGGCTCGATGAGGCCGCATGTGCGCAACGCATTGCCTGCGCCCATCGCCCCTATCACGAGGCGATTGAGATCCTGCTGGCCAAGCGCGCGGCGGAGGGGCGGCGGAGCCTGCTCGTCGCCGTCCACAGCTACACGCCCGTTTACAAGGGCGTCGCCCGACCCTGGCATGTGGGCATCCTGTCCAATGCCGACCGGGGGCTGGCCGAGGTGATGCTCGCCTGTCTTGGCCGCGACGGCACTTTCGTCGTTGGCGACAACGAGCCGTATTCGCCGGCCGATGGCGTCTACTACACGCTTGATCTTCATGCGAGGCCGACGGCCTTGCCACCGTCATGATCGAAATCCGCAACGACGAGATCGCTTTGAAGATACCCAGGCCGCCTGGGCGAAGCGGCTGGTCTCGGTGTTGGAAGTCGCACGGGGGCCGTCGTCCGGATTTCGTGACCGGGATATTTGAAAAAGCGTTCGAGACCCGCGCCAAGACGGGCCGGATATCCCCGAAAGGGGCATTACGATAGAGAACAGTTGCTGTGCCGAAAGCTATCAGGGCCTATGTGCGATGGGTCGATGCGCTGAGCCGCGTCATCGGCCATATCGCCATGTACCTCGTCTTCGCGATGATGGGGATCCTTCTCTATTCGTCGTTCATGAAGTCCTTCTTCATCCCGCCGTTGTGGGGGCTGGAGATGGCTCAGTTTCTGATGGTCGGGTACTACATCATGGGCGGGGCGTGGTTGTTGCAGAGCGACAACCACGTCCGCATGGATCTCATTTACAGCCGCTGGACGCCGCGCACCCGCGCGGCCATCGACGCGGTGACCGTCCTCTTCCTGCTCTTCTATCTCGGCGTGCTGCTCTACGGCGGCCTCTCCTCCACTGCCTATGCGCTGGAATACGGCGAACGCAGTTACTCTGCATGGCGGCCTTACATGGCACCGATCAAGATCATCATGTGCGCGGGCATCGTCCTGATGCTGCTGCAGACGGTGGCGGTCTTGTTCAAGGATCTGGCGCGGCTGCGCGGGGAGAGCCTGACGTGAGCTTCCACATGAGCTACGAACTCATCGCTATCCTGATGTTCTCCACCATGATGGTGCTGCTCATTACCGGGCAGCGCGTCTATGGGGCCATCGGCTTCGTCGCCGTTCTCTTCTCGCTCCTGTTGTGGGGCGACGGCGGCTCGGAGATCGCGTTCTCCGCCGGCATCAAGCTGATGAAGTGGTATCCGCTTCTCACCCTGCCGATGTTCATCTTCATGGGCTACATGTTGTCGGAACCCGGCATCGCCAACGATCTCTGCCGCATGTTCCACATCCTGATGAGGCCGGTGAATGGCGGGCTCGCCATCGGCACGATCCTGCTGATGGTGGTGATCTCGGCCATGAACGGTCTTTCGGTGGCGGGCATGGCGATCGGCGCCTCCATCGCGCTGCCGTAACTGCTGCACCGGGACTACGACAAGGTGATGGTCACCGGCGTCATCCAGGCGGGCTCGTCGTTGGGGATCTTGGTGCCGCCGTCGGTCGTGCTGGTACTCTATGGCATGATCGCGCGCCAGCCGGTCGGCCAGCTCTGGTTTGCGGGCGCGCTGCCGGGCCTGCTGATGGCGGGTATGTTCATCCTCTACATCGCGATCCGCTGCTGGATGCGGCCGGATTTCGGCCCCGCCCTGCCGCGCGAGGCGCGCGAAAACCTGACCCGTCAGGACAAGTTGCGCTTTCTGGTGGCCGGGCTCATTCCGGTCGCCATCTTCGCATCCATGATGGGGTTGTTTGTCACCGGCAAGACGAGCCTTGTCGAAAGCTCCGCCGTCGACGCGCTGGGCGCCATGCTGGCGGCGCTGGTGCGCGGCAAGCTGACCTTCAAGGTGATCCACGAGACCTGCAAGAAGACGCTCGGCATCTCCTGCATGTTCATGTGGATCATCTTGGCGGCCCTTGCCTTCGGCGCGGTTTTCGACGGGCTCGGCGCGGCCAAGGCGATCGAGGCGTTCTTCGTCGATCGCCTGCAGCTCAGCCCCTGGGAGATCCTGATCATGATGCAGATCTCCTATCTCATCATGGGCATGTTTCTCGAAGATACCGCCATGCTGGTCATCGTCGCGCCGCTTTACGTGCCGCTCGCCAGGGCGCTGGGGTTCGATCTCATCTGGTACGGTGTGCTCTACACGATCATCTGCCAGGTCGCCTACATGACCACGCCCTTTGGCTACAACCTGTTTCTGATGCGGGCGATGGCGCCGCCGCAGATCTCACTGACCGACATCTACCGTTCCATCGTGCCCTTCGTCGCGGTGATGCTGGTCACTCTCGCCATCATCATGGCTTTCCCGCAGATCGCTTTGTGGCTGCCCCATCTCGTTTATGGCCGCTGAGCGCATCGGTGCGGACCAAGTCGGAATGCCGGGGCGTTCCCGGTTGAGTGGAGAGGAAAGGAGGCGACTTCGAAGGTCAAGGCGACAGACCAAAACCACCCTCGAAGTCGTGCCAATACAACAGGAGAATGACAGACATGACCAACAGACGCGAATTTCTTAAGAACGCGGGCCTTGCGACGGTCGCCGCCGCCGGTGCTTCCACGTTGTCGGCGCCTGCCGTTCACGGCTAGTCGCCGATCAAGTGGCGCCTGCAGACCTATGCGGGTCCGAACCTGGCCGAGCACGTGATCAAGCCATCTATCGATGCCTTCAACAAGGTTGCTAACGGCGAGATGGAAATCGAGCTCTACACCGCCGACCAGCTCGTGCCGACCTTGGAACTGTTCCGCGCCATGCGGAACGGCACCAGCGACGCCGTCCAGTCGGATGATGACTCCATCGCAGCGCCCGTCGACGTTTCCGTCTTTGGCGGCTATTTCCCGTTTGCCACCCGCTATTCGCTGGACGTGCCGGTGCTGTTCAACGAATGGGGCCTCAACGAGATCTGGGAAGAGGCCTACGGCGAAGTCGAGGGCGTGACCTGGCTTTCCACCGGTTTCTGGGATTCCTGCCACTTCAACACCAAGAACCCAATCCGCTCGCTGGCCGACCTGAAGGGTAAGCGCGTCTTTACCTTTCCGACCGCCGGTCGCTTCCTGGCGCGCTTCGGCGTGGTGCCGGTGACACTGCTCTGGGAAGACGTGGAAGTCGCGGTGCAGACCGGCGAACTCGACGGCATCGCCTGGTCGGGCATCACCGAGGATTACACGGTCGGCTGGGCGGACGTGACGCCCTACTTCCTGACCAACAACATCTCGGGCGCCTGGATCGGCTCCTACTTCGCCAATTCCGAGCGTTGGGAAGCCCTGCCGGAGCACCTGAAGACGCTCTTCAAGATCTGCATGGACAGCTCCCACTATCACCGCCAGCACTGGTACTGGGGCGGCGAGGCGAAGCTGCGCGTGCAGGGCACCGAGATGCAGCTCACCACCGTTCCCGACGCTGAATGGCAGATGGTGGAAGAAGAGGTCCATAAGTTCTGGGACGAGATCGCGGAAACGAGCGATTCACCGCCCGCGTGGTCAAGATCTTCCGCGACTACTCCGAGGCGATGAAGAAGGCCGGACCTCCGTACCGCTACAGCTGATCGGCTCGATAGGTCCGGGACCGTGCCGCTTGCCCCTTCCTCTCCCTTGAGGGGGAAACGTGGCCAAACGACAACGCGACGGAAGGGAATCCTTCCGTCGCCCATCCTCCCAAGAACAACCGGCGTTTTCCGACCCTCGGCCGCGCCGCAACAAAAGACGATCTTCCATGGCAGGCAATCTCACATTCGATGAACTGAAACAGGTGGTGGATGCGGGCGAGATCGATACGATTCTGGTCTGCCTCGTCGACATGCAGGGCGCCTCATCGGCAAACGGTTCCATGCGCGCTTTTTCGTCGACGGCGGCCATGAAGAAACCCACGGTTGTGACTATCTGCTGGCCAACGACATCGACATGGAGCCGGTGCCGGGCTACGCGGCGACCAACTGGGCGACCGGCTACGGCGATTTCGTGCTCAAGCCCGACATGGCGACGCTGCGGCGCATCCCGTGGCTGGAGGCGACCGCACTCGTCCTGTGCGACGTGCTCGACCACCACCACCGCGAGCCGCTGCCCCATTCCCCGCGCGCGATCCTGAAATCCCAGATCGACCGGCTGGAGAAGATGGGGTACCGCGCCTTCTTCGCCTCCGAACTGGAATTCTACCTCTTCGACGAGATCTACGAGAGCGCGCGCATAAAGCGCTACGGCGATCTCGATACGGCCGGGCGCTACATCGAGGACTACCACATCTTTCAGACCTCCAAGGAAGAGTGCGTCATGTGGGCCGTGCGCAACGGGCTGAAGGATGCAGGCATTCCGGTGGAGAATTCCAAGGGCGAGTGGGGCCCGGGTCAGGAGGAGATCAACGTCCGCTACACGGACGCCCTGGAAATGGCCGACCGCCACGTCATCCTGAAGAACGGCATCAAGAAGATCGCCCATCTGGCGGGCAAGGCCGTCACCTTCATGGCCAAGTGGGACTCCGATCTGGCCGGAAATTCCGCCCACATTCACGCCTCGCTGTGGGACAAGGCAGGCAAGAAGCCGCTCTTCTACGACAAGAAAGCCGAATTCGGCATGTCGAACCTGATGAAGAGCTTCATGGCCGGTCAGCTGAAATATGCCTCCGACATGACGGTGTTTCTCGCCCCCTACATCAATTCCTACAAGCGCTATCAGTCCGGCACCTTCGCTCCGACCAAGCTCGTCTGGTCGCGCGACAACCGCACGGCGGGCTTCCGGCTTTGCGGGGAGTGGACCAAGGCGATCCGCACCGAATGCCGGATCGGCGGGGCACGGACCTCAATCCCTATCTCGCCTTTGCGGCGCTGATTGCCAACGGTCTCGCCGGGATCGAGGAGGGGCTGGAACTGAAGCCGCCGCATGTGGGCGATGCCTATGTGGGCGAGGAACTGGTCGAGATCCCCAAGACCCTGCGCGCGGCAACCGAGGCGCTTGATAAATCGGACCTGATGCGCAAGACCTTCGGCGATGCCATGGTCGATCACTATGTCCACACCGCAAAATGGGAGCAGCTCGAATATGACCGTCGCATCACCGATTGGGAATTGAAGCGCGGCTTCGAGCGGTATTGAGTAGACTGTGACGTTAGGGTGAGGTCGGCACACGCACGAATGTCATCCCCGCGCAGGCGGGGATCCAGTAACCACAGAACTCTGCTCTCGGAGCACAGATATGTGGTTCACGGAGTACTGGTTCCCCGCTTTCGCGGGGATGACATTCGTGGGCAAAACGTGCCGATTTCGTCCTATGTGCTGAGGATGTCGTTAGGTTCGTTTCGAAGGTAGCTAGCACGACAAAAGACACTGCTCCGCGCATCACCTCCAATGAAGTCCAAGACCAACAATCATTTCAGCTTTGGAAGCCCCCCATGTCCGAAACCGTGAAACTGATCTCCCCCGTCGACGGCTCTGTCTATATCGAGCGGTCGGTGGCCTCTCTCGGTGACATCGCCAATGCCGTATTCGCGGGCAAGGCCGCGCAAAGCGAATGGGTGACGGTTTCCGTTGCCGAGCGCGGTCGTCTTTGCCTTGCAGCCCTTGAGGCGCTTCTCGCCATGAACGACGAGATCGTACCGGAACTCGTCTGGCAGACGGGGCGTCCGGTGCGCTACGGCGGTGAGATGGGCGGCGTGGAGGAACGCGCCCGCTACATGGTGGAGATCGCCGAGGAGGCATTGAAGTATGTGGTGCCTACGGAAAAGGTCGGCTTCACCCGCTATGTGAAACGCGTGCCGGTGGGGCTCGTCCTCGTCATCGCGCTGTGGAACTACCCCTTCCTGACGGCGGTCAATACCATCGTCTCGGCGCTGATGGCGGGCAATGCGGTCATCCTGAAGCATGCCGCACAGACGCTTCTCGTCGGCGAACGTTTTCAGAAAACCTTCAATGCGGCGGGCCTGCCGAATGGCCTCTTCCAGAACATCGTGCTCTCGCATGGCCAGACCGAGGCGCTGCTGGCTTCCGGCGATATCGATCACATCAACTTCACCGGATCGGTGGCGGGCAGGCGCGCCATCGAGCGGGCAGCGGCCGGGACGTTCGCCACGATGGGCCTGGAACTCGGAGGCAAGGACCCCGCCCTGGTGCGCTTCGATGCGGATCTGGAGAGCACGATCGCCAATCTCGTGGACGGTGCCTTCTTCAATTCCGGCCAGTGCTGCTGCGGGATCGAGCGCATCTATGTGCACGAAGGCGTTTACGACAGCTTCGTCGAGGGCTTCGTGGACCTGACCAAACAATACGTCCTCGGCAATCCGCTGGAGGAAGCCACGACGCTCGGCCCCATGGCGTAGACGCGCTTTGCCGAATGGGTGCGCGAGCAGACGGCGGAAGTCCTGCGCAAGGTGCGACCCCGCTGATTGACACATCCGCCTTCGCCATGGACAAGCCCGGCTCGCCCTATATCGCGCCGCAGGTCCTGACCAACGTCGATCATCAGATGTCGGTGATGCGCGAGGAGAGTTTCGGTCCCGTCGTCGGCATCATGAAGGTGGCCGACGATGAAGCCGCCATCCCGTTGATGAACTACAGCCACTACGGCCTCACCGCTTTGATCTGGACCAAGGACGAGGACGCTGCGGCCAGCATTGGCGACCGGATCGAGACCGGCACGGTCTTCATGAACCGCTGCGACTATGTCGATCCGGGGCTCGTTTGGACCGGCGTCAAGGACACAGGCAAGGGCGGGGCGCTGTCCTCCGTCGGCTACGAGAACCTGACGTAGCCGAAATCCTACCATCTGCGCCACGGGTAACCGATCCCGGGCAATCGATCGACGGCGCGGCCTCGCCGGAGGGGCCGCGCCCGTTTCTCTCCTTACTCATTTCCCAACGGATCCATCATGACGACATCGCCTTCCGCCAACTGGTTATACCCAACTTCCATCCGTTCGGTGCTGGCCGCATCAAGGAACTCGCCAAGGCCGCCACGACCTCCGGCATCAGCTGCCCGCTCTTCGTCACCGATCCGGGCCTCGCCAATCTGCCGTCACCGCCGCCGCGCTCGACGTGCTGAAAGACGCGGGCATGGAGGCGCAGCTCTTCTCCGACGTGCAGCCCAATCCCGTCGCCTCCAATGTGGAGGCGGGCGTCGAGATCTTCCGTGACGGCGGGCATGACGGCGTCATCGCCTTCGGCGGTGGGTCCGCGCTCGACGCGGGCAAGTGCATTGCCTTCATAACCGGACAGTCGCGGCCGATCTGGGATTTCGAGGATATCGGCGACTGGTGGAAGCGCGTCGACCCGGATGGCATTGCCCCCATCGTTGCCGTACCGACCACGGCGGGCACGGGATCGGAGGTCGGCCGCGCGGGCGTGGTGAGCAATGAAGAGACCCACATCAAGAAGGTGATCTTCCATCCGCTGATGCTGCCCAAGATCGTCATCTGCGATCCGGAACTGACCGTCGGCATGCCGCTCGCGATCACGGCGGGCACGGGCATGGACGCGCTTGCCCATTGTCTAGAGGTCTATTGCGCGCCCTCCTATCACCCCATGTCGGAAGGTATCGCGGTGGAGAGCATGCGGTTCGTCAAGGAAGCGCTGCCGCGCGTCTACAAGGACGGCACGGATATCGTCGCGCGCGGTGAAATGATGTCGGCTGCCGCCATGGGCGCCACCGCCTTCCAGAAGGGGCTCGGCGGCATCCACGCGCTCTCCCATCCCGTCGGTGCGCTTTACGGCACCCATCACGGGCTGACAAATGCGGTCTTCATGCCTTACGTGCTGGTCCACAACCGGAAGGTGATCGAGGGCAAGATGGGGTGGCTTGCCGCTTTTCTGGAACTGCCGCGAGCTGATTTCGACGGTTTCCTCGCCTGGATGCTGGAGATGCGGCGCAATCTCGGCATTCCGCACACCACCGCGGAGATTGGCCTTGATGCGGAAAAGGCCGATCTCATCGCCGAGACGGCCGTGGTCGATCCGACCGCAGGCGGCAACCCGATCAAGCTGACCAAGGAAGGGGCTCGCGCGATCTTCGACGCAGCCCTGAAGGGTGACCTCTAGAGGTTATCTACCTTCCGTAACGGAAGCTGATCGGGAAATCAGCGTCGCTCGCAAATTTTGTTGCGATGCTTTGTTTTTCAGGGCTGCACGCGACGGGATCGTGTACGGCCCTGATTTTGCCTGTATTTCAAGGAAAATACGCAGGATCGGCATCTGTGGTATACACACGTAAAAAGTGCATTATATTTTTTTATCAATAATACATAGAATTGCGTATGATGCTGTGTTAGGGTGAAACATGGTTGGTCGGATGCGGTTTTCAATGTTTGGTCAACAAGTAGTCCGTTCCTGCTGTCACGGATATGACATCTGCATGGGTTACGAAGCTAGATATTACTTTATTTAGAGTAGAAGTGAATTGTGCCGGTATCATGAAATATTTATATTTTAGTATATGAATTTGACTGTAGATGTGGATGGATTCTTTAAAATCTTGGAACAATTTAATTTATTATTTAGTGACGTTGATCTTTTCCATCTAAAGGGATCAACCCCGAGTTGTGTTTCGATCTGCCGATAGCCTCTCCTGGTATTCCGCAGCGGGCATTTCGGTGAAATATGAAACGGCGCAGGCGTGGTGGTCATTTGAGAGCCTGTCTGCGTGCGAAGAACACTCCAATGTGTGGATGGACCTGCGAGGGAGCCGACCTGCCTGGCGTCTGCGAAGGGCATGGCGTTTGTGAAGTGTTCGGCGTTCTGATTTTAGGAATGCGCTTATCCGCGATGCGGCCCGTGCCGAGGGGCCTTCGTCGCACCCTCCTGTAGCGGTGAACACCGCGGGCGACGAACAGTGCGGGCGGATAGCCGACGGTCCTCCCAAGGCTGGCTGGACGCGAATGCCGATCGCCGTCGCGTTCGGCGGTCGCTGGGGGCTTTCTCACTCGAACTTCAGCCGTAGTGTCCAGGTATCGCTCTGACCTGATCGATTGAGGGCCGAGTGAAAAGCCGCCCATGTGACAGGTCTCGCGCGTGACTGCCTGATTGATGGAGCTCCGCCCGGCTGTACCGGCACCACCATGCTGACGTCCATTCCCACACCGACGATCGCGCCCGTTTCGCGCCCTTTCGTCTACGATCCGCCGTCCGGGCCGCTCGTCGTCCTGCACGAGGATGACGACATTCTCGTCGTGGCCAAGCCGTCCGGGCTGCTGTCGGTTCCGGGCAAGGCGTCCGAGCATGCCGATTGCCTGATCGCGCGTATCAACCTGGCATATCCCGAAGCGACGCTGGTTCACCGGCTCGATTGCGCCACCTCCGGTGTAATGGTCTTTGCCCGCAACCGCGCCGCCCACCGTCATCTCGGCCTGCAGTTCGAACGCCGCAAGCTTTCCAAGAGCTACGTGGCCCGCGTATGGGGCGAGATCGCCGGGGAGGAGGGCACGGTCGACAAGCCGCTGCGCTGCGACTGGCCGAACCGGCCGAAGCAGATGGTCGATTTCGATCAGGGCCGCCCGGCGATCACGCACTGGCGGGTGGAAGAGCGCGAGGCCGGGGCAACCCGGGTTGGCCTACTGCCGGAGACGGGACGTTCGCACCAGTTGCGCGTCCACATGGCCGATCTCGGTCACCCCATTATCGGCGATGCGCTCTATGCGGATGACGCTGCCTTCGCGGCCGCCACGCGTCTTCAGCTCCACGCCGAAACGCTCACCATCCGCCACCCGGACGGCGGCACGTCGATGACCTTCGTCGATCCTTGCCCGTTCTAGAGGGGCAGATCTCTTTCCAGGTCTCCTTCTGTCTCTTTCAGAGCCGCATCCCGAAAATCCCTCCCCCTGTCATCCCCGACTTGATCGGGGATCCATTGCCCTTTCGCCTTGGGGAGTCATTCGCCCCGGCGCGCGGTCCGCGCGCATCTTCGGCCCGGATTGTACACTGTTGGGAGCCGGGGCTGCAGATGCGCGCCAAAAGGCACGCCAGAGTCGGGACTGTGGGCTGTTGCACTGCAAATGGATCCCCGATCAAGTCGGGGATGACGGGCGGAGGGATCGAGGCAACACCTGGTCGATTCCGCCATTGCCGAAATTGCGTCACAAAAAATACCTATCCCCTTGATAGCCTGTGACGTTATGTCTCTGACGTCACGCAGGACGAGGGATGACCGGCATGTCCGGTGTCGGCAACCCCCCGGGTGCTTGACGTTGCTGTCCGGCAATGCTCAACGAAGAGCAATGCCTTTGGGAGAGGGCGGCAAAGGAGAGGGCGCCATGGCGCAGGAAACGTACGATTATATCGTTCTGGGCGCAGGCTCGGCCGGATCGGTTCTGGCCAACCGTCTGTCGGCGGATCCGGAAAGCCGCGTTCTGGTGCTGGAGGCGGGCGGGCGCGACGACTGGATCTGGTTCCACATCCCCGTCGGCTATCTCTTCGCCATCAACAATCCGCGCTCCGACTGGTGTTTCCGTACGCGCGCCGAACCCGGCCTGAACGGCCGGTCGCTGATCTATCCGCGCGGCAAGGTCATCGGCGGGTCGTCGGCCATCAACGCCATGATTTACATGCGCGGTCAGGCGGGCGACTACGATCACTGGCGCCAGCTCGGTCTTACCGGTTGGGGCTGGGATGACTTGTTGCCGATCTTCAAGGCGCACGAGGACCATTTCCTCGGCGCCTCCGATCTGCACGGTTCAGGCGGCGAATGGCGGGTCGAACCGCCGCGCGTCAGTTGGGAGGTGCTCGACCGCTATCGCGATGCGGGCGTTCAGTGCGGCGTGCCCGCAATCGACGATTTCAACCGCGGCGACAATGAGGGCGCATCCTATTTCCAGGTCAACCAGCGCCGGGGCACGCGTTGGTCTGCCGCCCGAGGCTTTCTGAAGCCTGCCTTGAAGCGGGCAAACCTGACCCTTGAAACCGGTTGCACGATCGACCGGCTCACCTTTGAGGGGAAACGCGTCACCGGCGTCGAATGGATTCAGAACGGCGTGCGCCGCTCCGCTTCCGTGCGCGGTGAGATCGTGCTCGCGTCCGGTTCCATCGGCTCCGTCCAGATTCTGCAGCGCTCCGGCATCGGCGATGGCGAGTATCTCTCCTCGCTCGGTATTCCGGTCGTGGCGGATCGAAAGGGCGTGGGCGGCAATCTTCAGGATCACCTGCAACTCAGGATGATCTACAAGGTCTCGGGCGTGCGTACGCTCAACGAGATCTACGCCAATCTCTTCCGCCGCGCGTGGATGGGCATCGAATATGCGCTGAACCGCTCCGGCCCGCTCACCATGGCGCCCTCGCAGCTCGGCATCTTCACCCGCTCCGGCGATGACGTGGAGCGCGCGGATCTGGAATTCCACGTCCAGCCGCTCTCGCTCGACAAGTTCTGCGATCCTCTGCACGCCTTCCCCGCGATCACCACCTCCGTATGCAACCTGCGCCCGGAAAGTCGCGGCCATATCCTTATCACCGATGCCGATGTGGGCGCCCAGCCCGAGATCGCGCCGAACTACCTCTCGGCCGATCGCGATCGCGAGGTTGCCGCGCGTTCCTTGCGCATTGCGCGTCGCATCACCAATGCCCCGGTCTTCGCCGCCTTCAAGCCCGAGGAATATCTGCCCGGTCCCGCCGTCGGTGACGACGAAGAGGCGCTGGCGAAGGCTGCGGGCGATATCGGCACTACCATCTTCCATCCCGTCGGTACCGCGAAGATGGGCCTTGCCGATGATCCGCTGGCCGTCGTCGACGAGCGCCTGCGCGTCTTCGGCTTCGAGGGCCTTCGCGTGGCCGATGCCTCGATCATGCCGACGATCACCTCCGGCAACACCAACTCCCCCACCATCATGATCGCGGACAAGGCCGCGGCCATGATCCGGGCGGACAATCGCGGCTGATTGGTCCCGGCCGCACGTCGTCCGCCCAGTGCACGAACACGAAACAAGAAACGGGAATTCGTATGTTGAACAAGCCCACGCACGACACCGTCCACGTCGAAAGTCGCTCGGGTGCAGCGGGTGACGTCGCCGTGCTCACCATCGATTTTCCGCCCGTCAATGCCGGATCCACGGCCATGCGCACCGCCGTGCTTGCCGCATTCCAGGGGCTTGAGACGGAGGGGCTTGCAGGCGTGGTCCTTGACCGGGGCCGGTGGCAATTTCGTCGGCGGGGCCCGGGAATTCGATGCGCCCGCTCAGGAGCCGCATCTACCCGACGTGATCGAGGCCATTGAAGCCTGTCCGAATTCCCGTGGTCGCGGCAATCGACGGGGCAGCGCTTGGCGGCTGCTATGAACTGGCGCTGGCCTGTGATGCGCGCATTGCCACCCCGCGCGCGGCTGTCGGTCTGCCGGAAGTGACCCTCGGCCTCATTCCCGGTGCGGGCGGCACGTTGCGTCTGTCTCGTCTGGTCGGCGAAACGCTGGCGATCAATCTCGTCACGTCCGGGCGCCGGGTGAAGGCGACCGAGGCGCTCAAGCTCGGCATGCTTGATGCCGTGGAAGAGGGCGATGTGATCGAGGCGGTCATGGATTACCTCGAAAAGCCGCGTGCGAGAAAGCGCGTCCTGCGCGATCAGCCGCCTCGGCCGGGGTGACGAGGCCGCGGTCGCTGGCGAGGCCGCCGCCTTGAAAAAGGCGCGTGGAGCCGTCGCCGTCGGGGAGGCGATCGATGCGGTCAAGCGCGCCCACACCATGCCCGCGGGCGAAGCGTTGGCAGCGGAGCGCGAGGCAAGCTTGCGCCTGCGTCGCGGCCCGCAGTCGCGTGCGCTGCGCCATCTCTTCTTCGCCGAACGCGCGGCGACCAGGCTACCCGAGGACGCCGAGCCGGTGACGATTTCAATCGTCGGCATCGTCGGTGGCGGTCGCATGGGGCAAGGCATCGTGCTCGCCTTCGCGCAGTCCGGCCTGACCGTCCGACTCGCGGAGCGGGACGCGGATCTGCTGAAAGCCGCAATAGGCGCGCTTTCCGAGGCCGCCGACGGTCTGGCCGTGCGCGGATGCATCGCATCCACGGCCGAACTGATGGCGCGTATCCATCCGAGTTCGCTTGAGGACGTGGTCGACTGCGATCTCGTGGTGGAAGCGATCATAGAGGACATGGACGCCAAGAAGGCGCTCTTCACCCAGCTTGACGGCATCATCCGCGAGGATGCGATCCTCGCCACCAACACCTCCTATCTGGCTATCGACGAGATCGCCGCGGCGACCAGGGTCCCCGCGCGCGTGGAAGGGTTGCACTTCTTCAATCCGGCCAACGTGATGCGTCTGGTGGAGGTGATCGATGCGGCCGCTACCAGCCCGCAAGTTCTGGCGAGCCTTGTGGCGCTCGCCAAGTGCATCCGCAAGCTGCTGGTGGTGGCCAAGGTTGGCGAGAGTTTAATCGGCAACCGGGTGTTTGCCGCCTATCGCCAGCAGGTGGAATTCCTGATCGAGGAAGGCGCGCTGCCCTGGGAGGTGGACGCCGCGCTGGAGGAATTCGACTTTGCCATGGGGATGTTCAAGATCTACGACCTCGCGGGCCTCGACATCGCCTGAGCACGCCGCAAGCGCCTCGCCCCGACGCGCGACCCGAAGGCGCGTTATGTCGAGATCCCGGATGTTCTTTGCGAAATGGGCCGTTTTAGCCGCAAGACCAAGGCGGGTTGGTACGATTACGAGACCGGCAAGCCCGTGCCGAACGAGAAGGTCGAGGCGATCATCGTCGAGACCTCCACGGCCAAGGGCGTGGAGCGCTGCAACTTCTCAGGTGACGAGATCGTCTCGCGCATCATGGCGGCCATCGTCAACGAGGCGGCGCTTCTTCTGGGCGAGGGCATCGCGGCGCGTGCCTCCGACGTCGATATCGTGCTGGTCAACGGCTACGGCTTCCCGAAGCTGAAGGGTAGCCCTCTGCACTGGGCGGCGAATGAGCCGCGCGAGGAGTTCCTTGCCGCAGTGGACGCCGTGGCGGAAGCCTCCGGCCACGGCATCGGGCGTGCCGTCAATCTGAAAGAGGTGCTGAAGGAGGCGGAGGCGCTTTAATCTTTGCTTGAGCGATTGAGCGGGGCTTGAGTGCCGGTGGCCGTATCGCTGTGCGCTTGAGGAGCCACGCTCCCTCCGCCGTCATCCCCGGCTTGACCAGGGATGACGGTGTGTCTTTCCACCGGCCGCACTCCGACGCGCCCTTCGGCGCGTACCTTCGGCCCCGATCTTGCGTTTCGGCTTCCGGGTCGAAGATGGTGCTAGCGGTTAGGGCAATGGATCTCCGGTCAAGCCGGGGATGATGGAGGAGGGATCCGGGCATTCTCCAGATTTCTCATGGATGAGCCTCAACGGTCGGATTTCATCCGACGCCGAAACCCACTACTCTCCCGCCATCAACGTCGCAGGGAGGCGACGCATGACGGGGGAGGGGATCGTTTGACGTCAGTATCTTGCATGGGCTCTCCGCACAGGGAGCCCCGCCGATGACCGACAAGGCCGATCCCTCCACCCGTGCCACCTACAAGACCTTTCGCACCATCCAGACGCGCTGGATAGACAACGACATCTACGGCCACATGAACAATGTGGTGCACTATTCGCTGTCCCGCGTCCGGTCCTGAGCGAAATCGCCGCCCCGGCCGCCGCGCGGATCGCAGGCTTTTCGGGAACCATCGAACCGCTTTTTGAGACGACGTTTGCCTTCCGCACGCTCGGCCGGGACATCTCGCTCGATGCGGATGTGGGTGACCGTGTCGAGGCGGGGGCAAACCGTTGCCCGGATCGATGCGGAGACGCTGGAGGCCACCGTGCCCCAGGCGGAGGCGCAGCTCTCTTCCGCGCTTCCGCGCGTGCCCAGGTCGAGAATGCCCGTGCGAGCCTGAAGCGCGCCCGTGCGCTCCACGCCAAGAACACCATTCTTTTTTCGATCTTGAGACCGCGCAGCAGACGCGCACTTCCGCCAACGTCTCGCTGGAACAGGCCGAGGCCGATCTGGCGAAGGCCAGGCCCGTAACGCCTTGTCCTATGCGGTTCTGTCCGCCCCGTTTGCTGGTGTCATCACCGAGCGCGAGGCTGATCTCGGCCAGGTGATCTTCGCCGGGGAGGCGGTCATGAAACTTGCCCGCGTGGATGCGCGCGAGGCCGTGGTAGATATCCCCGGTGAACTGATCGACACGATTTCCATCGGCTCGCCGTTCCAGGTGCATCTCCAGATCGATCCGACCGTCAAGGCCAAGGGACGGGTGCGCGAAATCGCGCCGGAGGCCGATGCCCTGACGCGCACCAATCGCGTCCACATCCTGCTCGACTATCCGCAGGACGCCTTCCGGCTGGGCTCGCTCATTCCCGCCCGGCCCGAGGGCGAGATGACAGCCGCGCTGGCGGTTCCCGATACCGCGATCCTGAAGACGAAGGAGGGAACCTATGTCTGGGTGGTGGAGAACGGCACGGTTCATCGGCGCAAGGTGGAGATAGGCTCCGGCCTCGGCGGCCGCAGTGCCGTGCGTTCCGGCCTGAAGGCCGGCGAACGCGTTGTCACGGCAGGCGTTCACAGCCTTGAAGAGGGACAGAAGGTGGCTCTTTCCGAAGATGGGCAGACCTCGGACGAACGTCTGGAAGGTGCACCTCGATGACCTCCGTTAACCTCTCCGACTGGGCCCTGCGCCATCGCTCGTTTGTCTGGTTCCTGATGATCATCGCGCTCGTTGCCGGCGTGATGTCCTACTTCAATCTCGGTCGCGAGGAAGATCCGAGCTTCACCGTCAAGACGATGGTGGTTTCCGCCTCCATGCCCGGCGCCGATGTGCGCGAGATGGACAAGCAGGTGACCGACCGTATCGAGAAGAAGCTGCGGGAACTCGATACGCTCGACTATACCCGCTCGATCACCACCCCCGGCCGTTCCGTCGTCTTCGTCTATCTGCTGCCCACCACGCCGTCGCGCGACGTGAAGGACATCTGGCAGCATGTGCGCAACATGATGGCGGATATCCGCAGCGATTTTCCCAGTGAATTCTAGGGCTCTGCCTTCAACGATGAGTTCGGCGACGTCTATGGCAACGTCTACGCCTTCACCGCCGACGGGCTGAGCCCGCGCCAACTGCGCGACTACGCGGAAAAGGCGCGCGACCGCATCATCAAGCTGCCCGATGCGGGCAAGGTGGAACTGGTCGGCGCGCGCGACGAGGTCATCTATCTAGAATTCTCGCTGCGCAAGGTCGCAGCCCTCGGCCTCGACCGACAGGAGATTCTCGAGACCCTGCAATCGCAAAACGCCATCGTGCCCTCCGGCGTGGTGCACAGGCCAGGCCGGAGCGCATTCTGGTGCGCGTCGATGGGCAATACACCTCCGAGGACAGCCTCAAGGCCGTCAATCTGAGGGTCAACAACCGTTTCTTCCGCCTGAGTGATGTCGCCACCATCACGCAGGGCTACGAGAACCCGCCGAGTGAACTCTTCCGCTATGACGGCAAACCGGCGATCGGGCTTGCCATCGGCATGAAGTCGGGC
>NZ_JASJAV010000036.1 GCF_030066895.1 Breoghania sp.
GCCGGGCGACAATGTGTCAGTTTCGGTGACGCTGATCGTGCCGATCGCGATGGAAGAAGGTCTGCGCTTCGCTATCCGCGAAGGCGGCCGGACCGTCGGCGCCGGCGTCGTTGCCTCGATCATCGAGTAATCGAACTGGCAGCCGCTATATAAGGTCGCGCTTGCCAATCCCGCGATGCGGGGTTACATGCGGCGTTCTCGGGGCTCGGCGACAATCAGGGCTGATGCGAACCGTCCGTAGGAAATGAGAATTTCGGCTGCGGCCCTTCGAGGCTCTAGCCAGTAGGGGTGTAGCTCAGTTGGTAGAGCAGCGGTCTCCAAAACCGCAGGTCGTGGGTTCGAGTCCCTCCGCCCCTGCCAGTTTCTCTCTTGTGGAATCGGTTCGGCGGCTATAAGTAATGGGCAGTGGCGCGCGGAGGGTTCCGCGCGCCTATATGCCGTTTAAAGGTCGCGCTCTTCGATTCGCTCGAAGAATTTGCGTCGATCTCAAACAGGGTTGCTTGATCAGGCAGATGGCGGCGTCGATGTCGCAGGTGCCGACGGGCGATCTAGAACACGAATGAGGGGCAGGCGGTGTTTTCGCGGCGTCTTGCTGAAGCAAGGCCACGGGCGGAATGGCAAAAAACAATCCCTTTACCTTCCTCCAGCAAACGCGCCAGGAGGTTGCGAAGGTCACATGGCCGACGCGGCGCGAAACCGCGGTGACCACCGTCATGGTGTTCATCATGGTCGCGATCGCCTCAATCTTCTTCCTGCTGGCGGATCAGGTCATGGCCGAGGGTGTGAAGCTCCTTCTCGGTATGGGCTTCTAATCCGAGCTTTACACGATATCCAAATGATGCGGACTGGGGTCACATGACCAAGCGCTGGTACATCGTCCACGCCTATTCGAATTTTGAGAAGAAGGTTGCCGACTCCATTCGGGAGAAGGCGCAGGCCACAGGCCTGGAAGATCTGTTCGACGAAATCCTCGTTCCGACCGAAAAGGTCGTGGAGGTGCGGCGGGGCCGCAAGGTCGGCGCTGAGCGGAAGTTCTTTCCCGGCTACGTGCTGGTGAAGATGGATATGACCGATGAGGCCTATCATCTGATCAAGAACACGCCGCGGGTTACTGGATTTCTCGGTGCTGACAACAAGCCGATGCCGATTTCCGAGGCGGAGGCACAACGCATTCTGCACCAGGTGCAGGAAGGCGTGGATCGGCCGAAACCGTCCATTTCCTTCGAGCTCGGCGAACAGGTGCGGGTCTCCGATGGGCCCTTCGCCTCGTTCAACGGTCTTGTCGAGGAAGTCGACGACGAACGTGCACGGCTCAAGGTTGCCGTTTCTATTTTCGGCCGGGCGACCCCGGTCGAACTCGAATACGCCCAGGTGGAGAAGCTCTAGAGATTTTCTCGAGCAGCTTGATTGGGGTGTCGGTGGAAGGTTTCTTGGCGGCTCTCGCCAGTGCAAGCGGCCCGACCACCACCTCTCTGGTGCCGGATAATCCGGCTCGAACGTTTTAGGAGAGCCAAATGGCGAAGAAAGTTCAAGGGTCTCTGAAGCTTCAGGTGCCTGCGGGATCTGCGACGCCGTCCCCGCCGATCGGTCCCGCGCTGGGTCAGCGCGGCCTGGACATCATGGAATTCTGCAAGGCGTTCAACGCGCAGACGCAGGATGTGGAAAAGGGTGCACCGTGCCCGACCGTGATCACGTTCTTCAGGGACAAGTCGTTCACCTTCGAGGTGAAGACCCCGCCGGTGTCCTTCTTCCTGAAGAAGGCCGCCAAGCTGCAGAAGGGCTCCAAGACCCCGGGTCAGGCGCCGATTGCCTCCGTGTCGCGTGAACAGGTTCGTGAAATCGCGGAAGCGAAGATGAAGGACCTGAACGCCGTCGATATAGAGGGTGCCATGCGGATGGTCGAGGGCTCTGTCCGTTCGATGGGCTTCGAGGTGTCGGAGTAAGAACATGGCGAAGATCGGAAAGCGTATCGTCGCTAGCCGCGACGGGATTGACCGCAACAAGCTCTACACCCTCGACGAGGCTGTGAAGCTGATCAAGGAGCGGGCAACCGCAAAGTTCGACGAGACGGTTGAGATCGCTCTCAACCTGGGCGTCGACCCGCGCTACGCCGACCAGATGGTCCGCGGCGTGTGCGTCCTGCCCAACGGCACCGGCAAGTCGGTTCGCGTGGCGGTTTTCGCCCGCGGCGAGAAGGCGGACGAGGCCAAAGCAGCGGGCGCCGATATCGTCGGCGCCGAGGATCTGATGGAGCAGGTGCAGGCCGGCAACATCGATTTCGATCGCTGCATTGCGACGCCGGACATGATGCCGCTCGTCGGTCGTCTGGGTAAGGTCCTGGGCCCGCGCGGCCTGATGCCGAACCCGAAGGTCGGAACGGCGACGCTGGACGTGACCGCTGCGGTCAACGACGCCAAGGGTGGCGCGGTGCAGTTCCGCGTGGAGAAGGCCGGTATCGTCCATGCGGGCGTTGGCAAGGCCTCCTTCGACGACACGAAGCTCGCTGAGAACATCAAGGCCTTCACCGACGCCGTGATGAAGGCCAAGCCGAGCGGAGTTAAGGGCAACTACCTGAAGCGCATCGCGCTGACCTCGACTATGGGCCCGGGCATCAAGCTCGACCCGTCGTCGGTCACCGCCGTGTCTGCGGGCGCTGCCTGAGCGACCAACGCTCGAAGGCGTTGAAAGCAATTCTCGCCCTAGGGGGCGGTTAGAAGAATTCCCGCCGGGGAAACTCGGCGGGATGCGGCTGTCAGGAAGGCTTTCGGGTCTTGTTGTCAGCCGGTCTTGTCCGAGACTGCAGGTGTCGGATCCGATGAGGATCCGGTTTAAGCCATCCGGGCCTGCATAGACGGGGGAGAACCGATTTCCGGCCGAAAGGTCAACCCGGTTCGAACCGTAGGCCTTGCCGCGCTCCTGGAGCGTGCGTGAGGGGGCAGGAACCCTGAGCGTCGTTCGAAAGAGGGGGCTCTTTGGAGCGGCAAAGCCAACCGGCGGGCGGCATGTTGTTGTCCGCCAAGTGGAGAAGGCAAGTGGATAGAGCGGAAAAGCGCGAAGCCGTATCGGCGCTCAACACCGTGTTCACAGACGCGGGTGTTGTCGTCGTGGCCCACTATGCGGGTCTCTCGGTCGCGGACATGACTTCGCTTCGTGCGAAGGTTCGTGAGGCTGGCGGGTCCGTCAAAGTCGCGAAGAACCGCCTTGCCAAGCTTGCCCTTCAAGGCACGGACGCCGAACACATCGCCGACCTGTTCCAGGGGCCGACCGTCATCGCCTATTCGGGCGATCCGGTTGCGGCTCCCAAGGCGGTGATGGACTTCGTCAAGACCAACGAGAAGCTCGTTGTTCTGGGCGGGGCTCTCGGCTCCACGAATCTCGACGCGGATGGGGTCAAGGCTCTTGCCTCGATGCCGTCGCTCGATGAACTGCGCGGTAAGATTGTCGGCATGATCAGCACGCCGGCGCCCCGCATTGCGCAGGTTCTCAGCGCACCGGCCGGGCAGGTTGCCCGCGTTATCGGCGCGTACGCCAAGAAGGACGAAGCCGCGTAAGGCACGCGACTGCTTGAAACACATCGAAACCAATACGGTTCGAATATGAAGGTTTGAAAAATGGCTGATCTCGAGAAGATCGTTGAAGAGCTTTCCACCCTCACCGTCATGGAAGCCGCCGAGCTTTCCAAGATGCTCGAAGAGAAGTGGGGCGTTTCTGCCGCGGCTCCGGTCGCCGTCGCTGCTGCCGTCGCTGCCGGTGGCGAGGTTGCCGCTGCTGAAGAGAAGACGGAGTTCGACGTCGTGCTGACCGCAGTCGGCGACAAGAAGATCAACATCATCAAGGAAGTTCGTGCCATCACCGGTCTTGGCCTGAAGGAAGCCAAGGAGCTGGTCGAGAGCGCCCCGAAGACGGTCAAGGAAGCCGTTTCGAAGGACGAGGCCGAAGAGCTGAAGAAGAAGCTCGAGGAAGCCGGCGCGAGCGTCGAGCTGAAGTAAGGTCTTCCTTTGCTTGTACTTCGCGGTCCCGGGATCACCCGGGGCCGCACATCAGGATGTCGCCGGAGGGTCCGGCTTAACCAGGCATCCGACAAATTGAGTTGAGGTCCCGGCGGGTTCTTCCCGTGACCGGGGCGAGCGTTCCCCTGGAGCCAGGTGAGCCGACCGGGCGCCACCTGCGAGTTTCAGAACTATCGAGGACGAGCGGTCTTTCTGATCCCACACACTGGGACTTTGGGGAGGGTGTTCGAGGGACGGTTACCCAGATCGCGGCTCGCCCCGCGAGCTTTCAGCAGGGCGATGTCGGGCCGGTTTCACCGGCGATCCGGCTAGCCGTCACCAGGACCGAGACGGTCACGGACCCAGTCCGGAGACCTTGCGGTCGACAATTAAATGCAAGGGCACCTATCCGTCGGGGGTTCGGGTGCTCATGGCGATGCGAGGAGCGACAATGGCGCAGACGTTCAACGGTCGCAAGCGGGTCCGTAAGTTTTTCGGTCACATTCGCGATGTCGCGAAGATGCCGAACCTGATCGAGGTGCAAAAGGCATCCTACGATCAGTTTCTGCAGGTCGAGGAACCCGAGGGCGGCCGCGCGGTCGACGGCCTGGAGGCTGTCTTCAAGTCCGTCTTTCCGATCTCCGATTTCAGCGGCACGTCCCTGCTGGAATTCGTTCGCTACGAATTTGAGCAGCCCAAATACGATGTGGAAGAGTGCCGCCAACGCGGCATGACCTTCTCCGCACCGCTCAAGGTGACGCTTCGGCTCATCGTATTCGACGTTGACGAAGAGACCGATGCCAAGTCGGTGAAGGATATCAAGGAGCAGAACGTCTACATGGGCGACATGCCCTTCATGACGGATACCGGCACCTTCATCATCAACGGCACCGAGCGCGTCATCGTTTCCCAGATGCACCGCTCTCCGGGCGTGTTCTTCGACCACGATAAGGGCAAGACGCATTCCAGCGGAAAGCTCCTCTTCGCGGCTCGCGTGATCCCCTATCGCGGTTCTTGGCTCGACATCGAGTTCGACGCCAAGGACATCGTCTATGCGCGTATCGATCGTCGCCGCAAGATCCCGGTGACGTCGTTTCTGATGGCGCTTGGGCTCGATCCGTCGGACATCCTTTCGACCTTCTACGAGTCCTTCACCTACAACAAGGTCGGGGACGCCTGGCGCAAGCCCTTCAACCCGACCCAGATGCGCGGCATGAAGGCCATCGAGGATCTTGTTGACGCCGATAGCGGCGAAGTGATCCTCGAGATCGGCAAGAAGATGACCGCGCGCCACGCCAAGCAGTTGGTGGGAAAGGGCGTCAAGTCGATCAAGGTCGGCGTGGAAGATCTGTACGGCCAGTATCTGGCCGAAGACATGGTAAACATGCAGACCGGCGAGATCTATGCTGAGGCCGGCGATGAGATCACCGACAAGACGTTGGAGGCGCTCGTCGAGCAGGGTTATGACGAGATCCCGGTGCTGGCGATCGACCACGTCAATACCGGCGCCTACATGCGCAACACGCTGTCCATGGACAAGAACGAGACCCGAGAAGATGCTTTGTTCGACATCTACCGGGTGATGCGTCCGGGTGAGCCGCCCACCGTCGACACTGCGGAAGCGATGTTCCACTCGCTGTTCTTCGACAGCGAGCGCTACGACCTGTCCGCCGTCGGCCGCGTGAAGATGAACATGCGGCTCGATCTGGATGTCGAGGACACGGTGCGTGTCCTGCGCAAGGAAGACATCATCGAAGTTATCCGCACGCTTCTGGGCTTGCGTGACGGTCGCGGCGAGATCGACGACATCGATAACCTTGGCAACCGTCGCGTTCGCTCTGTCGGCGAGCTGATGGAGAACCAGTACCGCATTGGTCTGCTGCGCATGGAGCGCGCGATCAAGGAGCGCATGTCGTCGGTCGAGATCGACACCGTCATGCCGCAGGATCTGATCAACGCGAAGCCCGCAGCCGCAGCCGTTCGCGAGTTCTTCGGTTCCTCGCAGCTCTCGCAGTTCATGGACCAGAATAACCCGCTGTCGGAGGTCACCCACAAGCGTCGTCTTTCGGCGCTTGGCCCGGGCGGCCTGACCCGTGAGCGTGCCGGCTTCGAAGTGCGCGACGTGCATCCGACCCACTACGGCCGTATCTGCCCGATCGAGACGCCTGAAGGACCGAACATCGGTCTGATCAATTCGCTGGCGACGTTTGCGCGCGTCAACAAGTACGGCTTCATCGAGAGCCCCTATCGCCGGGTGGACAACGGGCATGTGACGGACGAGGTGTCCTATCTGTCCGCGATGGAGGAATCGAAGCACTACGTCGCGCAGTCGGACGTTCCGACGGACGAGAACGGGCGCTTCACGGAAGAGCTGATCCTCTGCCGCCATGCCGGCGACGTGATGCTCGTTCCCGCCGAGCGCGTGGACTACATGGACGTGTCGGCCAAGCAGCTTGTGTCGGTCGCGGCATCGCTCATTCCGTTCCTGGAAAACGATGACGCCAACCGCGCGCTGATGGGCTCGAACATGATGCGTCAGGCGGTGCCGCTGGTGCATGCCGAAGCCCCGTTCGTGGGTACCGGCATGGAATCGGTGGTGGCGCATGACTCCGGTGCCGCGATTGCCGCGCGCTGGGCAGGCGTCATCGACCAGGTCGACGCGACCCGTATCGTTATCCGCGCCACGGAAGAGATCGATGCCTCCAAGTCGGGCGTCGCCATCTACCGGCTGATGAAGTTCCAGCGTTCCAACCAGAACACCTGCATCAACCAGCGTCCGCTGGTGTGTGTGGGCGACGTGGTGGCCAAGGGCGACATCATCGCCGACGGTCCGTCCACGGATCTGGGCGATCTGGCGCTGGGCCGGAACGTGCTCGTCGCGTTTATGCCGTGGAACGGCTACAACTTCGAGGACTCCATCCTGCTGTCGGAGCGCATCGTTCGCGATGACGTGTTCACCTCCATCCACCTTGAGGAATTTGAGGTGATGGCGCGTGATACGAAGCTCGGGCCGGAGGAAATCACGCGCGACATTCCGAACGTCTCGGAAGAAGCGCTGAAGAACCTCGATGAGGCCGGCATCGTCTACATCGGTGCGGAAGTGAACCCGTCCGACATCCTGGTCGGCAAGATCACGCCGAAGGGCGAAAGCCCAATGACGCCGGAAGAAAAGCTTCTGCGCGCCATCTTCGGCGAGAAGGCCTCGGATGTCCGTGACACCTCGCTGCGTCTGCCGCCTGGAGTGACCGGAACGGTCGTGGAAGTGCGCGTCTTCAACCGCCACGGTGTGGAGAAGGACGAGCGCGCCATGGCGATCGAGCGCGAAGAGATCGAGCGTCTCGCCAAGGACCGCGACGACGAGCAGGCTATCCTCGACCGCAATGTCTACGGCCGTCTGGCAGAAATGCTGATCGGCAAGGTCGCATCCGGCGGGCCGAAGGCTTTCAAGAAGGACGGCGCCATCTCCGGCGATGTCCTGAACGAGTATCCGCGCTCGCAGTGGTGGCAGTTTGCCGTCGACGACGAGAAGCTGATGGGCGAGATCGAGGCTCTGCGCGGCCAGTACGACGAGAGTCGCAAGCGTCTGGAGCAGCGCTTCATCGACAAGGTGGAGAAGCTGCAGCGCGGCGACGAGCTGCCGCCGGGTGTCATGAAGATGGTCAAGGTCTTCGTGGCGGTGAAGCGCAAGATCCAGCCGGGCGACAAAATGGCCGGCCGTCACGGCAACAAGGGTGTGGTGTCCAAGATCAATTCGCTCGAGGACATGCCCTATCTCGATGACGGTACGCCGGTCGATATCGTGCTGAACCCGCTGGGCGTGCCCTCGCGCATGAACGTTGGCCAGATCCTGGAGACGCATCTGGGCTGGGCCTGCTCGGGCATGGGCAAGCGCATCGGCGAGCTTTACGAGCAGTATCGCAAGTCGGGTGAGCTGGAGCCGCTCAAGGCGAAAATCATCGATATCTACGGTGACAACATCAAGGGCGACCCGGTCAAGGAGTTCGACGACGAGTCGATCGTTCGCCTCGGCGACCAGCTCAAGACGGGCGTGTCAATCGCGACGCCGGTCTTCGACGGTGCCGTTGATGCCGATATCGTCGAGATGCTGGAGAAGGGCGATCTGCCCCCCTCGGGTCAGACGAAGCTCTATGACGGACGCACCGGCGATCCGTTCGACCGGACGGTCACCGTGGGCTATATCTACATGCTCAAGTTGCACCATCTGGTCGACGACAAGATCCACGCGCGTTCGATCGGCCCGTACTCGCTAGTCACTCAGCAGCCGCTGGGTGGTAAGGCGCAGTTCGGTGGCCAGCGTTTCGGCGAGATGGAGGTGTGGGCACTTGAAGCGTATGGCGCCGCCTACACCCTGCAGGAGATGTTGACCGTGAAGTCGGACGACGTCGCGGGCCGCACCAAGGTCTACGAGTCGATCGTGCGCGGGGACGACACATTCGAAGCCGGTATCCCGGAAAGCTTCAACGTGCTGGTCAAGGAGATGCGGTCGTTGGGCCTCAACGTCGAACTGGCCGATAGCAAGCTGCAGCTGCCCGGAGACGAAGACGAGCAACAGGCGGACGCGGCGGAATGATCCGTCGTGCTTAGCGGGCGGAACGTCACAGTTTTGCCCGCAACGTCAGGCCCGCTGTCCTGCGATCGACCGCGAGCGATTTCTGTTTGAGTGCCGGGACGGCAGATGCGCGAAACGGCGCGCCATCCCGCCCGAGCATTGAAGGAGATAACCTATGAATCAAGAGGTCATGAACCTGTTCAATCAGCAGGCTCAGCCGGCGACATTCGATCAGATCAAGATTTCGATCGCCAGCCCCGAGAAGATTCATTCCTGGTCCTTTGGTGAGATCAAGAAGCCGGAAACGATCAATTACCGTACGTTCAAGCCGGAACGGGACGGGCTTTTCTGCGCGCGGATCTTCGGGCCGATCAAGGACTACGAGTGCTTGTGCGGCAAGTACAAGCGCATGAAGTACAAGGGCGTGATCTGCGAGAAGTGCGGCGTCGAAGTGACCCTGTCGCGCGTTCGGCGCGAACGCATGGGCCATATCGAACTGGCCGCCCCGGTTGCGCATATCTGGTTCCTGAAGTCCCTGCCGAGCCGCATCGGTCTGCTGCTCGACATGACGCTGAAGGATCTGGAGCGGGTCCTCTATTTTGAGAACTACGTTGTGCTGGAGCCGGGCCTGACGCCGCTCAAGCAGAACCAGCTTCTCTCGGAAGAAGAGTTCATCACCGCCCAGGACGAATATGGCGATGACAGCTTCACCGCCATGATTGGCGCGGAGGCGATCCGCGAAATGCTGATGTCGCTCGACCTGGAAAAGGAGAGCGAGCGGCTGCGCGTCGAGATCGCGGAAACGACGACGGAGCTAAAGCCGAAGAAGCTCGCCAAGCGGCTGAAGGTCATCGAGGCGTTCCTGGAGTCGGGCAACCGTCCGGAATGGATGATCCTGACGGTCATCCCGGTCATTCCGCCGGATCTGCGTCCGCTGGTTCCACTGGATGGCGGCCGCTTCGCCACGTCGGACCTGAACGACCTTTATCGCCGCGTCATCAACCGGAACAACCGTCTGAAGCGGCTGATCGAGCTGCGTGCGCCGGATATCATCATCCGCAACGAAAAGCGCATGCTGCAGGAATCCGTTGATGCGCTGTTCGACAACGGCCGTCGCGGCCGCGTCATCACGGGCGCCAACAAGCGTCCGCTGAAGTCGCTCAGCGACATGCTGAAGGGCAAGCAGGGCCGGTTCCGTCAGAACCTGCTCGGCAAGCGCGTCGACTACTCCGGCCGTTCGGTGATCACCGTGGGTCCGGAGCTGAAGCTGCATCAGTGCGGTCTGCCGAAGAAGATGGCGCTTGAGCTGTTCAAGCCGTTCATCTACTCGCGCCTCGACGCCAAGGGCTATTCTTCGACCGTCAAGCAGGCGAAGAAGCTCGTCGAGAAGGAGCGTTCGGAGGTCTGGGATATCCTCGAAGAGGTTATCCGCGAACATCCGATCATGCTGAACCGCGCGCCGACGCTTCACCGTCTGGGCATTCAGGCCTTCGAGCCGACGCTGATCGAGGGCAAGGCCCTGCAGCTTCACCCGCTCGTCTGCGCTGCCTTCAACGCCGACTTCGACGGTGACCAGATGGCCGTTCACGTGCCTCTGTCGCTTGAGGCGCGGTTGGAAGCGCGCGTCCTGATGATGTCGACGAACAACATTCTGCACCCGGCCAACGGTCAGCCGATCATCGTGCCGTCGCAGGATATCGTTCTGGGGCTCTACTATCTGTCGCTGATGACGGAAGGCGAGCCGGGCGAGAGTATGGTCTTCGGCAACATGGGCGAACTGCACCATGCCCTGGAGACCAAGGCCGTCACGCTCCACACCAAGATCCGTGGCCGGTTCAAGACGGTCGATGCGGACGGCAACCGGATCTCTCACATCTACGAGACGACCCCGGGCCGCCTGATCATCGGCGAACTCCTGCCCAAGCATCACGAAGTGCCCTTCGACGTCTGCAACAAGTTGATGACGAAGAAGGACATCTCCAAGATGATCGACACCGTCTACCGCGCCTGCGGTCAGAAGGAGACGGTCATCTTCTGCGACCAGATCATGAAGCTCGGCTTCACCAATGCGTGTAAGGCCGGTATCTCGTTTGGCAAGGACGACATGGTCATCCCGGACACCAAGCAGAGCCTGGTGGACGAGACGGCCGCGCTCGTGACCGAATACGAACAGCAGTACAATGACGGTCTGATCACGCAGGGCGAGAAGTACAACAAGGTCGTCGACGCCTGGGCCAAGTGCACGGACAAGGTCGCCGACGAGATGATGAAGCGCATCCAGACGGTCGAGTACGACGAGGATACGGGTCGTCAGAAGCCGATGAACTCGGTTTACATGATGTCACACTCCGGCGCCCGTGGCTCACCCGCCCAGATGAAGCAGCTTGCCGGCATGCGCGGCCTGATGGCCAAGCCGTCGGGCGAGATCATCGAAAGCCCGATCATCTCCAACTTCAAGGAAGGCCTGTCGGTTCTGGAGTACTTCAACTCCTCGCACGGCGCTCGTAAGGGCCTGGCCGATACCGCCTTGAAGACGGCGAACTCCGGTTACCTGACCCGTCGTCTCGTCGACGTTGCCCAGGACTGCATCATCCTCGAAGAGGACTGCGGCACCGACAAGGGCATCACGATCCAGGCGGTGGTCGATTCCGGTCAGGTCATCGCGATGGTGGGCCAGCGGGCCCTGGGTCGTACGGCTGCCGACGATGTCGTCAACCCGTCCACGGGCGAGGTCATCGTCAAGGTCGGTCAGATGATCGAGGAAAAGGAAGTCGATCAGATCGAGACGGCCAACGTCCAGACGATCCGCATCCGCTCGGTTCTGACCTGCGAGACGCAGATCGGGTGCTGCGCGGCCTGCTACGGTCGCGACCTGGCCCGCGGTACTCCGGTCAACATCGGCGAGGCCGTCGGCGTTATCGCGGCTCAGTCGATCGGCGAGCCGGGCACGCAGCTCACCATGCGCACGTTTCACATCGGCGGTACGGCGCAGGTGGTCGACAGCTCCTTCATCGAGTCGTCCTTCGACGGCACGATCAAGATGCGCAACCGGAATGTGGCGCGCGACAGCGAGGGCAACCTCGTCGCCATGGCGCGTAACATGTCGGTGGTCATCGTCGATGCCGAAGGGATCGAGCGTACGGTGCACCGCGTGACCTACGGTTCGAAGATGCATGTGGATGAGGGCGACGCGGTCAAGCGCGGTCAGCGTATCGCGGAGTGGGATGCTTATACCCGCCCGATGCTGACGGAGCTGTCCGGTACGGTCGGCCTTGAAGACATGATCGACGGTGTCACGGTGACGGAGTCCACCGACGAGGCGACCGGTATCACCAAGCGTGTCGTCATCGACTGGCGGTCCTCGCCGCGTACGCAGGATCTGAAGCCCGCGACCGTCATCCGTGACGAGAAGGGTGAAGTGCTGAAGCTGCCGCGCGGCGGCGAGGCGCGCTACCTGTTGTCGCCGGATGCGGTTCTGTCGGTTGACGCCGGCAACAAGGTCGGTGCCGGTGACGTGCTCGCCCGTATTCCGCTGGAAAGCGCCAAGACCAAGGACATCACCGGTGGTCTGCCGCGCGTGGCGGAACTCTTCGAGGCGCGTCGTCCGAAGGACCACGCGATCATCGCGGAGGTCGACGGCACTATCAAGTTCGGTCGCGACTACAAGAACAAGCGTCGCATCATTGTGGAACCGTTCGACGAGACCGCCGAGCCTGTCGAATACCTGGTGCCGAAGGGCAAGCACTTCCACCTGCAGGAAGGCGATATCATCGAGAAGGGTGAGTACATTCTCGATGGTAACCCGGCTCCGCATGACATCCTGGCGATCAAGGGCGTGGAGGCTTTAGCCAACTACCTCGTCAACGAGATCCAGGAAGTCTACCGGCTGCAGGGCGTGGGCATCAACGACAAGCACATCGAGGTGATCGTTCGCCAGATGCTGCAGAAGGTCGAGATCACCGATGCCGGCGACACGGATTTGATCACCGGCGAGCAGGTCGATCGGGTCGACCTTGACGAGATGAACGCCAAGTGCATCGAGGAAGGCAAGAAGCCTGCAAGCGGCAACTCCGTTCTGCTCGGCATCACCAAGGCCTCGCTGCAGACGCGCTCCTTCATCTCCGCGGCCTCCTTCCAGGAGACCACGCGCGTGCTCACCGAAGCGGCCGTCAACGGCAAGTCGGATACGCTCGACGGGCTCAAGGAGAATGTTATCGTGGGCCGCCTTATCCCGGCGGGCTCCGGCGGCGCCATCACCCGGGTCCGCAAGGTCGCTTCGCATCGCGACGATCTGATCCTCGAGGAGCGCAAGAAGCGTTCCGGCGTGGAGATGGCCGATCCGATGCTGACCGACATGAGCGAACAGGGTGCGGCAGAGTAATTTTCTGCCCCGACATGAAATTCGAAGAAAGGCCGCCCTCGGGCGGCCTTTCCTTTAGGTGCAAGGCGATGATGATCGCCGGCCATGGCCCGGCCAGATGTTTTGAGGGCGGGCCTTCCGGGCCAGGTGGTCCGGATCGAGCGGTCGGGCATGACGTCGCGGTTGCAGGGGCAGGTGTTCTGCACCATTGCTCGCAACAGATGCGTCAATCATCATCGCTGCAGAATTCAGGAGTGACGAAATGGATTTGAACAAGGTAGACGGTGATGGCCCCATGGTCTTCGTCATTGTCGGGCGCGTCTGGGAAGGCGAGGACGGCGGTTCGGACGATGCCGTGAAGGTGGTGAACATCTTCGTCGCAGCGCCCTATGACGACAGCGCCGTGCGCCGCGCGCTCGAGGCCCTGGCCGGCGAAGGATATGCGGAGGCCGAACTCGACCAGGTCGGGACCCTTGACGGGGAGCCGGACGACCCGACCTTCGAGGAAGCCTATCAGGATGCCGTTGACGGGAATGTCGCGGTCATTACGTTCCGCGACTAAAGGGCTTAGCCACGGATTCAAGGTGAACGAGCGAAGAGATTGCGAATCCTACGCAAATTCAGATTCCGCGAACCGATTCCGGACAGGCGATTCACCATTTGGGAAGAATCTTCGACGCGAAAGTCCTTCAGGGATCTGAAAATCGGGGAGGGGATGAATCTTCCTCGAAATTCCGTGTCGCAAACGGGCCTATGAGTTTTCCAATTATTGCGCCGTCTTGTACGGAATCCGGTTTTGGAGCCGGGTATTCCGCTTCCGGCGCAAACTCGCAAGAATTCTCGGCAAAGCCCTTGACGGAACGCGGCCGTATGAGTAGGTTCCCCCCACTCCCAAGGCAGGCGGTAAGCTTTACTTGTTTCGGAGCGACACGCTCTGGACTTACGGCTTAGACGCTGCCGGGTTCAAATTTGGCGGTAAATCGTCGAGCATGTGATCGCGGGGATAGCCTCGTGGCCCTCTGTATTTCGCAGCGCCTTTTCGCACTGGCTAAGTGCGGGAACGGCGCGATTCCGCGCATGCACGGGTATGCAGCAGAAGGTGAAGCGCTAATATGCCGACCATCAACCAGTTGATCCGCAAGCCGCGGAAGGATCCGCCGAAGCGGAACAAGGTGCCGGCCATGGAGGCCTGCCCCCAGAAGCGCGGTGTTTGCGCGCGCGTCTACACGACCACGCCGAAGAAGCCGAACTCGGCTCTGCGTAAGGTTGCGAAGGTGCGTCTGACCAACGGCTTCGAGGTCATCGGTTATATCCCGGGTGAAGGGCACAACCTGCAGGAGCACTCGGTGGTGATGATCTGTGGCGGCCGCGTCAAGGACTTGCCGGGCGTACGCTACCACATCCTGCGCGGTGTTCTGGATACCCAGGGCGTCAAGGATCGCAAGCAGCGCCGTTCGAAGTACGGCGCCAAGCGTCCGAAGTAAGTCGTTTTTGTGAACAAGGGCTGAGGATCAAAAGATGTCCCGCCGTCATCGCGCTGAAAAGCGAGAGATCAATCCGGACCCGAAATTCGGGGATATCGTTGTCACGAAGTTCATGAACTACGTGATGCTCGACGGTAAGAAGTCTGCCGCAGAGCGCATCGTCTATGGTGCCTGCGACGTGATCGAAGGTCGTGCCAAGCAGGACCCGATTGCGGTCTTCCACGATGCGCTGGCGAATGTCATGCCGTCCGTCGAAGTTCGCTCGCGTCGCGTCGGCGGTGCGACCTACCAGGTCCCCGTCGAGGTCCGCAACGAGCGTCGCCAGGCGCTGGCAATTCGTTGGCTGATCGCCGCTTCGCGCGGTCGCAATGAAAAGACGATGGTCGACCGGCTCTCCGGTGAGCTGCTCGACGCTGCAAATAACCGCGGTACTGCTGTGAAGAAGCGTGAAGACACGCATCGCATGGCTGAAGCCAACCGCGCGTTTTCGCATTATCGCTGGAAAGCAAGCCTGAGGGTCTGACGCCATGGCGCGCACGCATAAAATCGAGGACTACCGCAATTTCGGCATCATGGCCCACATTGATGCCGGCAAGACGACGACCACAGAGCGGATCCTCTACTATACCGGTCGCAGCCACAAGATCGGCGAAGTCCATGATGGTGCCGCCACGATGGACTGGATGGAGCAGGAGCAGGAGCGTGGCATCACGATCACCTCTGCTGCCACCACCGCCTTCTGGAAAGAAAAGCGGCTGAACATCATCGACACGCCGGGCCACGTCGATTTCACCATTGAGGTGGAGCGCTCGCTTCGTGTGCTCGACGGCGCCGTAGCGCTGCTGGACGCCAATGCTGGCGTTGAGCCGCAGACGGAGACCGTCTGGCGCCAGGCCGACAAGTATCACGTCCCGCGGATGATCTTCGTCAACAAGATGGACAAGCTCGGCGCGGACTTCGATCGCTGCGTCGAGATGATCAAGACGTGTCTGGGCGCAAAGCCGCTCGTTCTTCAGCTGCCGATCGGCGCCGAGCACGACTTTGTCGGTTGCGTCGACCTGATCGCGATGAAGGGTCTCGTCTGGAAGGAAGAGACGCTGGGCGCTGCCTGGGATATCGAAGAGATCCCGGCGGACATGAAGGACAAGGCGGAAGCCGCTCGCGAAGAGCTCATCGAGGCGGTCGTTGAAGTCGACGAGGCCGCTATGGAGGCCTACCTCGAAGGCGAGATGCCGAGCGACGAGAAGCTCAAGGAACTGGTCCGCAAGGGTACCATCTCCACTGAGTTCGTTCCGGTCTTCTGTGGCTCCGCGTTCAAGAACAAGGGCGTTCAGCCGCTTCTCGATGGTGTCGTGGATTACCTGCCGAACCCGACCGAGGTTCCGGCCATCCGCGGTATCGACCCGAAGACGGAAGAGGAAGTCGTTCGTCATTCTTCCGACGAAGAGTCGCTTTCCATGCTCGCGTTCAAGATCATGAACGACCCGTTCGTCGGTTCGCTCACCTTCTGCCGGATCTACTCCGGTGTCCTGAACAAGGGCTCTTCGCTGCTCAACACGGTGAAGGAAAAGCGTGAGCGCATCGGCCGCATGATGCAGATGCACTCCAACAGCCGTGAAGACATCGATATCGCCTACGCTAGCGACATCGTGGCCGTCGCGGGCCTGAAGGACACGACCACCGGTGACACGCTTTGCGATGCAAACAAGCCGGTGATCCTGGAGCGCATGGAATTCCCCGAGCCGGTCATCGAGATCGCTGTGGAGCCGAAGACGAAGGCCGACCAGGAGAAGATGGGCCTTGCCCTGAACCGCCTAGCTGCCGAGGATCCGTCCTTCCGCGTCAAGACCGACGAGGCATCCGGGCAGACCATCATCGCCGGCATGGGCGAGCTTCATCTCGACATCATTGTCGACCGCATGAAGCGCGAGTTCAAGGTCGAGGCTAATATCGGTCAGCCGCAGGTTGCCTATCGCGAGACAATCACGAAGCAGGTCGAGATCGATTACACCCACAAGAAGCAATCCGGCGGTTCGGGTCAGTTCGCCCGCGTCAAGCTGGTTCTGGAGCCGGATGAGCAGGGTTCGGGCTTCCAGTTCGAATCCAAGATCGTCGGCGGTTCGGTTCCGAAGGAATACATCCCGGGCGTCCAGAAGGGTGTCGAGAGCGTCATGAGCTCCGGTCCGCTAGCTGGCTTCCCGATCCTTGACGTCAAGGTGACGCTCATCGACGGTGCCTACCACGACGTCGACTCCTCCGTCCTGGCCTTCGAAATCGCGTCGCGTGCCGGTTTCCGGGAAGGTATCCAGAAGGCTTCTCCGAAGCTGCTGGAGCCGGTCATGAAGGTCGAGGTGGTGACGCCCGAAGAATACATGGGCGACGTCATCGGCGATCTGAATTCCCGGCGCGGGCAGATCACGGGTACGGAAAATCGCGGTATCGTCAGTGCGCACGTGCCGCTGGCGAACATGTTCGGTTACATCAACAACCTGCGGTCGATGTCGCAGGGACGTGCCCAGTACTCCATGGTTTTCGATCACTACGAGCAGGTTCCTCAGGCGGTCGCCGAGGAAGTTCAGGCCAAGTACGCCTGATAGATCGGCCAGCCTGACAACAACTATCGAGAGAGCGGAGAAATCCGATGGCGAAAGAGAAATACGAGCGCAACAAGCCGCACGTTAACATTGGCACGATCGGCCACGTTGACCACGGCAAGACGACCCTGACCGCAGCGATCACGATGACGCTGGCCGAG
>NZ_JASJAV010000014.1 GCF_030066895.1 Breoghania sp.
AGTTTTTCTTATTTATAATTGTATTAATTTATCTATTATGTTTACCATTCGTCTGGAATTTTTTTGTTCTTAATTCTAGCGACCTCATCAATCGGTATCCAAATTCATACCCTGTTGGGAATATTATTTAATTCAATAGGTTTTTATTATATTATAATTAAATATATTAATAAAATAAAGGAAGAAGATTTTGATTATATAATTTATTATTTTATTTTTTCGATAGGAAGCTCTGTTAGCCCTTTTCTATCAGCGATTGCACTGATGATGGGCTCTGATTATTTGGTAGAAACAAATGAACTTAAGAGTTTTTATATATTAATATTTAATGGAATATTGGATGTTATAAATTATGAGATATTCAAGACATATAGATTTTAAGAGTGTCGTGAATCCAATCGGGCGATTTTTGCTCGATCTGCTAACATACTACGCTCTCATTTTAGGCGCAGTTGGATTTATTATTCTCAGACTGGGTGATGGTGTTCCGACTGTAGAAATTTTTGATACTTCAATCGGAAAGAAAATATTTCAAAATGGAGCATTTAGATCGATATTTCTTATGTATCATTCTTCATTTATTCTAATATTTCTAATTTTGTCTGGGCTTGTATTAGTTGAATTTATGTATTTTATCATGTGGATCGCCCGGTGTATTACGTCGTTGCTAGCCGTGAGTAAAGGATCGGATTCGGGATACCGTCATGATGACGGGCACGTTCTGCTTCGCAATTTCGGGCGCTTGTCAGCTTCTGATGTCGCTTGTCCCAGATTGAGCCTTAGTGCACGTGCTGAGTGTTTAGTCCGTCCAACCGTATCGACACTGTTTCCACCGCCGCACGTACTGCGTCCACAAGGGCGTCGAACGCGGGGCCTTCGCTTTCGTCGATCGGCGGAATGTGCAGGAAACTTGCGGTGTACCCGGCCGCAAGGCTCGCCCAGAGCGTTGCATTGCACAGTTAGTCCCCGGCATCGCGCGAGGTGCGTACAGGCACGCCCGTCCTGCGGATGGCCTCGATCAGGGTGCCCGCGGGAAGCGTTGCGGGCCGGTTGCGCGGACCATTCTGCTCCAGGCTTGTGCGTGTGAAGCAGAACCCTTCCGCATCCGCCAGATGTGTCGCCGTACGGTTGAGCGCGCGCGTTTCTACCGAGACCATCCGTCGGCGCGGGGCGACCCCGAGACGCAGGGTTGCGACCGGTCCATGCAGGCCGTAAAGCCGCGGCAGCTCGTCTTCAAGCATCTCCCATGTGACGGGAAGCACGTGAAAGGCGCTCGTCCAGTCGGCGGGCAATGACGGAGGGCTTGCGCGTAGCCGCTCGGATCAACGCGGCGCTGGGATTTTTCTCCACGCCGGGAAACGATCCGAACCCCGTGACCAGAACGGTGCGCGTCATCGCTCAGATCCCCATTGCCTCGGCGATCCGGCCCACGGCGGCGGAGGCGGCGAGATGGCCGTCGCGCACGTCGCGCTCAAGGTCGGGCAGGATGTTGGCGACCTTCGGATTGGTCTTCATCGCCTCCATCAGCCGCGTCTCCAGCATCGCCCACAGCCAGGCGACCTGCTGGTGGGCGCGGGTGGAGGCGAATTCGTCGCTCTGCGTCGTCAGCCTGCGGTGTCGCTCGATCTCGGACCACAACTCCGAAAGCCCCTCGTTGGCGAGCCCGGAAATGGTGACGACCGGCGGCGCCCAGACGGAAGAGCGCGGTGCCAGGATATGCAATGCGGCGCGATATTCGCTCGCCGCCGCCTTGGCCCGGTCCGCGCCGTCTCCGTCGGCCTTGTTGACGGCGATCATGTCGGCGAGTTCCAGAACACCCTTCTTGATGCCCTGCAACTCGTCGCCGGCCCCCGGCAGCATCAGCACGAGAAAGAAATCGACCATCTGCGCGACCGTCGTCTCCGATTGGCCGATGCCCACCGTCTCCACCAGAATGACGTCGAAGCCTGCCGCCTCGCACAGCAGCATCGTCTCCCGCGTCTTGGCCGCCACGCCGCCGAGCGTGCCGGAAGACGGCGAGGGCCGGATGAAGGCGTTGCGGTCGACGGTCAGTCGCGCCATGCGCGTCTTGTCACTGAGGATCGAGCCGCCGGTCACGGAGGAGGAGGGATCGACCGCAAGCACCGCCACCTTGCGCCCGACCTCCGTCAGGTTGGAGCCGAGCGTGTCGATCGTCGTGGACTTGCCCACCCCCGGCACTCCGGTAATGCCTATGCGGTGCGCCTTGCCCGTTTCCGGCAAAATGGCCTGCAGCAGCGCTTCGGCCTGCTTGCGATGGGCGGGCTTCTTCGATTCCACGAGCGTGATCGCCCGGGCGAGCTTGGCCCGGTTTCCGGCCATCAGGCCGTCGGCAAGATCTTTGATGCGTGCGTCGTCGGATTGGCCGGTCATGGTTCTTGCGTAGCGCAAAGCCGAGATGGCGTCACGTCATCGCGTGACAAACGCGGCAGGCCGGTTGCGGCATTTTCAATGCCCGTGTCCCGACAACCCCTACGTTACGCTTTCAGGGGGGCGTTCGAACGGGAAAGGACACTCTCATGAAAGCGCATATCTGGATGTTCCTTTCGGGTGCCATGGTTCTCGCGGTGCAGGCGCAACCCTGGGGCTATGGGCAGGGGTATGGTCCGGGTTGGGGTCCGTGCAACGGCCCCGGTCCCGGTATGGTCCGGGCTACGGGCAGGGCTTCGGCCAAGGTTATGGGCCGGGTTACGGCCGCGATCCCAGCATGATGCGCCGGTTCTCCGTCATCGATGAAAACGGCGATGGCGTGATCGTTGCCGACGAGGCGGCCGCCAACGCCGAAAAGGTCTTCGCCACGATGGATGCGGACGGCGACGGCAGCGTCACCAAGAGCGAATACATGGCGGTGCGCATGGGGCTCAGATGGGCTGGAACCAGGCGCGTCAGAACGCCCGGCAGGCTGCCAAGGCCGACCGTTTCGCCGTCATGGACGAGGATGGCGACGGCAAGGTCTCCAAGGCCGATTTCCTCAATGCGGCCAAGGCCCGCGTTGAAAAGGCGGATACGGACAAGGACGGCAAGGTCAGCCCCTCGGATTTCCGCGCAATGCGGTCGTCCATCCGCTAGAGGCTGTTGAACCGAAGCCGATGTCTTTTCGTTCGGGCCGGTTTGCCGGGCCGGAGACCGTCCCTGCGGCCTGATCGCAGGGATCGAGGCAACGCCGGACGGGGCCCCTCTCGCAGTTCGAGCGAGGGGGGCGTCGTCATTGAGGGCGTGGAAGACTTCTCCGCCAAAACGTCATCCTGAGGGTTCGGAGCGTAAATGGTATCGGGTTATTTCAGCTACGATTCTCTCGTCATTGCCGGCTCCGACCGGTAATCCATGCCGATAGATCACGGCATGGATCCCGGCTCGGAGGCCGGGATGACGAGTGGAGAGTATTGCGGGCAACCCGATACAGTTTTGGGACCGGACACGGAGGAGGTCTGAGGGACCATCTCGAAGGATGGGTCCCACGGCCGAAACTGGCGCTCTCCGAAACGTCCTATTCGTTCGGCGCGTGCCAGACGATGCGCTGGATCGTGGCCTTTTCGAGCAGCTCGCGTGGCGGCAGCTTGTCGAAGGGGCCGTCCTACTGCGTCACCGCATAGACGAGATCGACATTCGGCGCCCCGCGCGCTGGGCAGATCGCCAGGTTGCGGCCGACGCGGCACTGGCTTACCGCCGTGCCCTCCTGATCGAACCGCATGCCCAGCCGTTCGCCGTTCGGGCCCTCGATATTCGGCGAGACCCCGTGAACCACGCCGATCTTGCCGTCCTTGCCCTTCAGAACCTGCAGCACCTGGAATCCGTCGTGGAAGACGCCGGTCGTCCACAAGGTGCAGTCTTCGGTGGCCATCTGGATGGGCTGGGTGGTGAAGCCGGGCAGGGCGGCCTCGATGATCTTGGTCGAATAGCGCGTCGATGCGTCGAGCGGGCCGATATACGTCGCGGTGATCTTGAGGAGCGCCGGAATATCGCTCGTCTCGGGCTCCGGCGACGTATCGCCGAAGGATGCGATGTTCGACGGAACGGCGCATCCGGTGAGAAGCGGCGCAGCGGCGAGGAGGACGAGGGAGAGGGCGAGGCGGGGGGGAGAGCTGCAACGTGTCATGCGGAGGGCTTTTACACCGGAATTCGGGTAACGGAAACGTCGGAAGGGGCGGGGCGTCGTGTGGATGCGGGAAAGGTCTGGATAACGGCGTTTTGCCGGGTTCCGAAAGGCGGCGGCGGCCGGTCAGCCGCCGCGCTTCAGCGAGCCGAGGAGCCCGCGCGCCAGCGCGCGCCCGAGCGAGGAGGAGAGTGAGCGTACCACCGCCTTGATCGCCGTCTCGGCAATGCCCTGGCATTGCGAGTGCCGTTTGGCGGTGCGTTTGCGGGCCGTCGTTGCGGCCGAAATCAAGGACGGTAAAGCCGGTGCGAGTCCGATTGATCCGGCGTCCCTTCTCCTGTGCCCTGTCCTCCTTCTCGCGCGCGTGCTCCTCGTTCACGGTTTGCTCGAATGCCCGGCCCTGCAGGATTTCGTAGGCCGTTTCACGGTCGCGCATGCGGTCGTAGATGCCGAAGAGCAGACTTGCCTGAATGGTGGTGCGCAGTTCGGCTTGCGTGAGCGGCCCGAGCCTAGAGGCGGGCGGGCGGATCAGCGTGCGTTCCACCATGGAGGGCACGCCTTTGCCGGACAGGGTGGAGATCAACGCCTCGCCGATGCCCAGTTCGCAAATGACCGTGGCGGTGTCGAGCGCCGGGTTCGGACGGAAGGTTTCCGCCGCCGTCGTGACCGCCTTGCGCTCGCGAGGCGTATAGGCGCGCAGCGCGTGCTGAATGCGGTTGCCGAGCTGGGAAAGCACGCTTTCGGGAATGTCGAGCGGGTTCTGCGTCACGAAGTAGATGCCCACGCCCTTGGAGCGGATCAGCCGGACGATCTGTTCCACCTTCTCCAGAAGCGCGTCCGGGGCTTCATCGAAAAGCAGATGCGCCTCGTCGAAGAAGACGACGGGCCGCGACTTTTCCGGATCACCCACCTCGGGAAGTTCCTCGAAAAGCTTCGACAGCAGCCACAACAGGAACGCGGCATAAAGCCGGGGCGAGCCCATCAGCTTTTCCGCCGCCAGAACGTTGACGACGCCGCGCCCATCACCTGTAGTGCGCAGAAGATCGCGGATATCGAGCGCGGGTTCGCCGAAGAACGCCTCGCCGCCTTCGCGCTCAAGCACCAGCAACCGGCGCTGGATCGCGCCCACGGATGCGGTGGAGACGTTGCCGTAGACGAGCGAAAATTCCTTTGCCCGCTTGCCGACCTCCGTCAGGATCGCGCGCAGGTCCTTCAGATCGAGCAGCAGCAGGCCTTCGTCGTCGGCCAGCTCGAAGGCGATGTTGAGTACGCCTTCCTGCGTCGGATTGAGATCCATCAGCCGGGAGAGCATCAGCGGGCCCATCTCGGTGACGGTGGTGCGCACGCAATGCTCGCGCTCGCCGAAGAGATCCCAGAACACGGTCGGGAAGTTGCGGTAGCCGAAATCGGCGAACCCGATCGTCGCCGCGCGCGCCTCCAGTGCCTCGCGTGTCGTGCCCTCGGCGGTGATGCCGGACAGGTCGCCCTTGATGTCGGCGCAGAAGATCGGCACCCCGGCATCGGAAAACCCTTCCGCCAGGATCTGCAACGTTACCGTCTTGCCTGTGCCGGTCGCGCCCGCGATCAATCCGTGGCGATTGGCGAGCTTGAGGTCGATGAACTGGGGCTGCGCATCCGTCTCGGATGAGAGTGAGGCGCTCAGGAAGATCGAGCCGTCCTTGTGCATCCTTGAAACATCTTCCGCTTGCCCGCTGCCCAGCTGTCGGAAGTCGACAGATCCGCCTCAGCAGAATCACCTGCCCGTCATGTTTACCATGGTTACGGAGCGGCAAGGGTTTTGCCAGACAGTCGGTGGAATTTTGCGCTTTTTTCGTCGGTTTCGCATGGGTGACACGATTGTCTGCGCCACCTTTCCATCGTAGGTGACCTTATGTCAGTTGCACATGATGTTAGGATCATGTCACATGGCGGCGAGGTGCGGGGGAATGCGTCTCGCCGCTCGTCATACTTGCGCGTTTTGGAGGAGCCAATGGAAGAACTGATCAACCGCATCTGTGCCAAGGCAGGCATCAGCAAAGATACGGCCCGCGAGGCCGTCGGCATCATCTTGCGCTTCCTGCACAAGGACGGGCCGACGGAAAAGGTGGATCAGGTGATCGACGCCATGCCCGACGCCCGCGCGCTTCTCGAGGGCGTCGAAGGTGGCAGGAGGGGCGGCCTTCTCGGCGATCTCGCCGCCATGACCGGCATGGGCGCGCTGAACGAACTGACCCAGGCCGGGCTCTCCATGGGCGAAGTGCAGACGGTGACCAAGGAAGTCGTCGCTTATGCCAAGGATAAGGTGGTCGAGGACATCATCGACGCCATTCCCGGCCTCTCCCAGGCGGTCTGACGAGTTTCATGTTTTGATGCCGGAAAAATCCGGCATCAGGATGTTTTTCATACACAAAACAATCAATAAATACAGGCCTGCAGGCGGAGTTCTACTTACCTGCAGGTCTCTTTTTATTTCATTTCCGTGAGATTCGATCACATTTTTGTTGTCGATAATCTTGCTTTAATGATCTGAGCGGATGTTGCCCCTGACGCAGCGACACATGTCGTGTGTGTCGTCAGGATCAACCATGGTCGCGCCCCTGAGCACATCACTGACTGTTTCCCTGTCCAACACCCTGTCCAAGGGTGGGGATCCGGAAGAGGCGGTCCGCAAGGAACAGGCCCGCATTCAGGCGGAAATCCAGTCCGTGCGCGCCGAGCAGCAATGCGCGACCTGTGAAGGGGACAAGGAATACTAGATCTCAGCTCTTAAGACGCGGCTGCGCCAGGTCAGCTCCAGCGTACGTGTCGAACCCATTTTCCCCACCGCGCAAACCAACGAGGCAGCCCGGACCGGGGCCGCGGCGGAAGAGGAAAGTCCCACCGTCCTGATCGATCCCGAAACGGCAGTGAGAGCGGTCCGCTCGCTGAACCCTCATTTCGAGACGCCTCCCGGTCCGCCGACCGGGGCTCCCCCGGAGCCGCTGCAGGGCCCGCCGCCGTCGGATGAACTTGCCGAAAGTCTCTCCGCCGATGACGACGAGTCTTCGGGTGATGCGAGTCCGTGGAAACTCTCACCGAAGCGCTGGCCTATACGAGCTCGACGTCGGGACAGGCAATCCAGCCGGGGACGTTGCTCGACCTGTCAGCCTAAGCCGTCAGGCCGCCTGCTTCCTACGCAACATCTTCTTCACTTCGTCGGCAAGTGCGGCGATCTCTTCCGCCGCTTTGCTGGACGGAGCACTTTCCGTCACCGTCAGCCCATCGCTCATGGAGGCGGCGAACGCCACGCGATTGACGAGCCGCGTCTTGGCGGTCATCGGCGAGAATTTGGACAGCGCCTCGATCATTTCTCCTGTCAGCGCGGCGCGCGGCGGCACGCGGTTCAGCACCAGCATCGCGGGCACGTTTTCGCCTGTCGCCATGTTGAGGGTCTGGGCGCTTGCCCACACGTCGACGGGGGAGGGCTGAACCGGAATGGCGACCAGATCCGCCGCCTCGATCGCCGGGCGCGCCTCGCGGTCGGATTTGGGCGGAGTGTCGATGATGACGTAGTCATAGTCGCGCGCCAGCGAACGCGCTTCCCGCCTGGCGCCCCAGCTGCTTGCGGTGCGGAAAATGAGCCCCGTGCCGTCTTCGCCCAGCGTCTCTTCGCGCGCCTCCAGCCATTCGCCGAGGCTTCCTTGCGGATCCACGTCGAGCAGCGCCACGCGGATACCGCGCCGTGTTGTCAGAGCGACGGCCAGGTGCGTCGTCAATGTCGTCTTGCTGGAACCGCCCTTCTGCTGGGTGATGGTGATGATCCTGCCTGTCATGGTGGTTATCTCTCCTGCCGGAGTGCGGAGGTGTCCTCGCAGGACGTTTCTACCGCTGCGTTAACCCTGACATCTTCTGCGGTGCAGCGAAAGCCCCTTGCGCAACGTCAAGGGTCGAATTCGTGCCGAGGGGACTGAAAATACGGCGGAAATTCGGAGAAGGAGAGGGAGATCAGGCGAGCGCGTGGCGGACCCCGGCCCGCGAGTCGAGCCGATAGCCGGCAATGATTTGTGCGCCGCGCACCAACAGGACATCGATATCCGCGTCCTGGGAGGAGGTGTGATGGAGCGTTTCCAGCGCTTCCCGCGAAACCGGTCCCTCTTCGGTGAAAAGCTGGAAATTGTCGCCGTCGCGGCGGTCCTCACCATCATAGTCCGACATCACCCGTCGCCGCCGATCCGGCCCGCAATAGCCCGATGGCAGACGGATATAGACGCGCGGGCGCTCCAGAAGGCGCTTCAGTTCGCCGCGCAGATGAACGCGGTGCACCAGCTTCGGCATTACGCTGTCGGAACCCGCATTCATCGCCTGGCGCATCATCGCGGGCTCGCTCTTTGTGCTCATCAGGATCAGCGGGACGCATCGGCTGTGCTGGGTGGCATCGCATTGGATTTGGTGGGGGAGCTTCAGCGCGGCAGCCTTCGGCAAATCGCTGTCGACCAGTACCGCATCGACCGCGTTCTTGCGCAGCCAGAGATGGGCCGCATCCGCCTCGTCGATCGTCGTGGTCGCCCCGACCCCGATCCCGTGCAACATCTGCTCCAGCAGCGCAGAAAAACTGCGGCTTTCTGCAATGACCAGAACGGAGGGAGCGTGACCCGGCGAATGAGGCATGGTGGAAATACTCTAGTTATTTTCCCCAGGGGTAATATGGACGGTTTAAGGACCCGTTTGTCATCGGGGGGGAACGAAAACTTCTTCAACCCCATGCCTGCCATGACCGGCGAAAGATGGTATTGGTCGGGCGACAGGCACAGCCATTGCCGGACAAAGCGGGAGCTGACATGCGGCACGAAGCGCAGGAAGAAACGGTCGAAACGAAGCGCGGCGGACATTCGCGGAGCACGCGGATGCGGCGTTGGACATGGTCGCTCGCGGCGGCCGGTGTCCTGTCTCTGGGCCTTGCCGGGTGTTACGGCACCTCCACCTATTACGACCACCGCACCGGCCAGGTGTTCGATGCCACCGGCACCGATCTCGATTGCTCCGTAGTCGAGAAGTCGAGCGCGCCCGGCATCTACTGGCGCGGCCTTGCGGGCGGACGGATCTTCCTCGGGCCGCACGAGACCCGCAACATCGCCCGCGAGGCGTGTTTCAAGAGCGAGATGCAGTGCCAGTACTGGTTGACCCATATGAGCGCCGCCCTGACCCACATGACGACGGGCGAATGCACACGCCGATAGGCGGTACCGGGGCTGTCGTCGGATAGAAGCGAGGGGGGGCAATTCCGGGTGGACTACTGGGTGCCGGTAGCGATCCGGTAGGCCCCGCCACACACACTCTCTCGTGCCTTTCACTCTCCATCGTCATTGCCCGGCTTCGTCCGAGCAATCCAGCAGACAGCGGCATCTGCGGAGAGTGCTGGATTCCCCGGGGGATGATGGCAGACAATCTGGGGCCCCTCTGACTGTCATCCCCGTGCCCAAGCTGCACCCGGTTCCGTCTATTCCAGCGCGGCCAGTTCGTTGAGGTCCTGCAGCACGGCGTTGGGCGGCATGTCGTGATATTCCTCCGGCATGTTGGCGCGGTTGATCCAGACCGTGCGGAAGCCGAAGGCAGTGGCGCCGGCGATATCCCAGCGGTTCGATGACTGGAACTAAACCGCCTCCGGGTAGATGCGGAAGTGGTTCGTCACCATCTCGTAGGCCCGCTCGTCCGTCTTGTAGACGCGCAAGAGATCGACGGAGAACACCTCGTCGAGCCCGGCAGCCGTCACCGCGCCCGCCAGCATCTGCGGCGAGTCGTTCGACAGGATGGCGAGCTTGGCGCCCGACATCCTTCAACTGCTTGAGAACCTGCGGCACTTCCGGATAGCAATCGAGCTGGTGATAGGCCTCCAGCAGCTGCGCACGCATGGAAGGATCGGTCGTCGGGATCGCCTCGAAGGCGAAACCGAGCGCCTGCTCGGTCAGGTTCCAGAAATCCTGGTAGCGGCCCATCATCGAGCGCACCCACGAATATTTCGAGCTGTTTGGCCCGCCACAGCGTCGAGAGCTGCGTTGCATCGGGGCCGACCGACCGCCTCCGCGTGCTTGCGCACCGCCGCATGGACGCCGAACAGGGTGCCGTAAGCGTCGAAGACGTAGGCCGAATGGGGCATGGGTCGAACTCCTTGACGATCGCACCTCGAGAAGACCGCGTGGCGCGGCAGGCGTCAAGGTCATCACACGCGCTACGGCAGGATCATCCGTCCGTTCTCGTCCAGCGGGAAGCCGGGATTGTAGACGATCTCCAGAAGATGCACGCTGCCGGGGATGCGCACATAGGAGGAATAGCTGCCCCAGAAGACGTGTTGCGGCGTCTTTATCGGCTCCGCCCCCGCGCCAGCGCCTCGACGAAGACCTCGTCCACCTCCGCCTCGCTGTGCCCGTTCCAGGCAATGGAGACGGGAGCAAAAGGCCCGTTATTGGGTCTGGCAACATCCCCCAAGTCCGGCGTCTTCCGCCAGCGCGTCGCGGCCGAAAAGCGCCCATGCCACCGAATCGCATTGGTAGAAAGCGACCTGATCGCTGTCGAAGGTTGCGCGGTGCCACCCAAGTGCTTCCTCGAAGAAGGTTCTTGCCGTCGGGGGTCGGTTACACCCAGGGTTATGAGGATAATACGCTGTCCCATTGCCGATCTCCTGTGCAAGGTCAGAAATTTCGTATTATCGATCGGTAGATTAGAACATAAATAGAACATAAATGCAAATGGGGATTATTATTTCTCATATTGAAGAAAATCGCCGCAAGCCTTGATCCTCGGTCGGCATCGGCGTTTGATCTGCGCTTCCGAGACATAAAAGGACAAACTTATGACGGAACCGTCGCAAACGTGGAGCTGGATCGATGGCACTTGGGCGGACGGTAATCCCCTCATCGCCGGCCCCAACACGCACGCCATGTGGATGGGCTCGAGCGTATTTGACGGTGCTCGCTATTTCGAAGGCGTGATGCCCGACCTGGAGCTGCATGCCGAGCGCGTGAACGCATCGGCGCTGACCATGGGGCTGAAGCCGACCATGTTGGTGGGCGAGATCTGCGACCTCGCATGGGAAGGCGTGAAGAAATTTGAGTCGGGCACGGCCGTTTACATCAAGCCGATGTACTGGTCGGAAGGCAACGGCATCGGCTTGATCTCGCCGGATGCGGAGACGACGCGTTTCTGCCTGAACCTGTTCGCGGCGCCGATGGCTTCGGCGGATGCGACGTTCTCGGTCACGCTGTCGCCCTATCGCCGTCCGACCGCGGAGATCGCGCCGGTCAACGCCAAGGCGGGATGTCTCTATCCCAATAACGCCCGCGCCATCCGCGAGGCCACGGCCCGCGGCTTCGACAATGCGCTCGTGCGTGACACGCTCGGCAACATCGCGGAACTGACCAGCGCCAACATCTTCATGGTCAAGGACGGATCGGTTCACACGCCCTATGCCAACGGCACGTTCCTGAACGGCATCACGCGCCAGCGCATCATCAAGCTGCTGCGCGGAGCCGGGGTCGATGTCTATGAGCGCAACCTCGTGATGGACGACTTCCTGGATGCCGACGAAATCTTCTCCACCGGCAACTATTCCAAGGTGATGCCGGTCGGCCGCATCGAGAGCCGCGAATTGCATCCCGGCCCGGTGGCCAAGCGCGCCCGCGAGCTCTACTGGGACTTCGCCCACGCCTGAGCCCGACTATCGGAGGTCGGGCCGCGAGCCCGAACACGAATATCGGCGTCCACGTTTGCGCACGGGCGCCGAAATCATTTCTGCCCCACGTTGGAGAGGGGGCGCCTGTTACGGTGGTCCGGCCCATCCTTCGAGACGGCGCTTCGCACCTCCTCAGAATGACTTTATCACATTGATATTACGAAGATAATAAGACTCGCGCACAACGTCATCGTGAGGAGGGCCAACAGGCCCGTCTCGAAGGATGAGCCATCCGACGCTCTCAACGTTGCGACCCACATCCGTCCTGAAACGCCCTAGAGCTCTCCCGAGCGCGCCGGAACCAGCGTAAGCGCTGCTGCGGCGACGAGCGTGACCGCCGCCCCGAGCAAGGGCAGCAGGAAGCTGCCTGTCGCATCGAAGGCGAAGCCCGCCACGCTCGGGTCGATCATCTGACCAAGACCGAAAGCCGCCATCATCAGCGCCACCGCCGCATGGGCATTGCCGCGCGAGAGAATGCGCGCCTGCATCAACCCGACCGCGGTGATGGAGATGAATGTGCCGCCCACCATCATCGCCGCGAGCACGACCACGACGCCGGAATTCGAAACCACCGACAGCGTCACCCCCAGCGCCTCCACCAGGCAGGTGATCGCGTAGACCTGCGCATTGCCGATCCTCCGCGCGATTGCGGTCCAGAAGGCGATCGACGGCATGCCCGCAAGCCCGACGGCGACCCAGATCGCAGTCTCGTAGGGGCTGAGCGTCGGCGACATGCGTGCCATCGTGGAAATGAAGGTGGTGGTGATGACATAGCCGAAGCCGAACAGGCCATAGCTGACATAGAGCGCGATCAACCGCCGATTCACCGGCTCTCGGTGCCGGTTGCGGGAGGCGGGCGGCTCCTTGGTCTTCTCCACTAGTCACGCGCAGACGACAAGCGCGAGCGCGGAGACGAGCCCGCTCGCATACCACAGCATGCGCCAATCTGCGCCGAACGAGGCAAGCGCTGACACCGGCAAAATGCAGGCCCACCAACCCCGGCCGCCCCGCCGTCGTGATCTGGTCCAGCACCAGTGCGGAGGCGAAGACCAGCACATAGGCGCTGGCAATGCCGCTCAAGAACCGGATCACCATGAACGCGAGAACGCTGTCGACCAGCCCCATCGCCGCCGTGGTGGCGGCCGAAAGAGCCAGCGCCGACAGGAAGATCGTGCGCCTGTCGCCCGGCAACATTGCTGTCAGCCGTCCGGAGGCCGCGGCCAGCGCGCCGACCATGTAGGCGAGGACGTTGGCAGACGCGATCAGCCCGCTGTCGGCCGGCGTGATCCGCGCATCCTGAACCATGAACGACAGGATCGGCGTATAGACGAAACGCCCGATCCCCATGGCGGCGACGAGCGAAAAAAGTCCGCCGAAAGCGACGGGCAATACGGAGGAGGGGACTGCGACCTGCGACATTCTGACATGTTAGCATGTCATGTCATGCGCCCGCGCCAAGCGCTTGTTTGACGGGGGCGGGCGAGGCCTCTCATTCCGCTACGTCTTCACCCAAACTTAGGGACTCGCATGCTTCGCTTGCCTGAGCAGACGGACGTGCAGGCGGGCGTGCGAGAGGCGCAAGAGACGATCGACAAGTTCAACATGGCGGTGACGCTGAGCGGGGCATGCTGGCGGGTGCTTATGCTCGACAAGGAAATGCTGCTCTTTCCGCTCATGTCACTCGTGGCGCTGGGGCTTGTCATGGCGGGCATCTTCGTTCCCGCGTTTGCTGGCGGCGATCTCGCCCAATTCTAGCAGGCGCTTGCCGCCGAGCCGGACATCTACCAGAACCCGCGGCTCGTGGTGTTGCTCTTCCTGCTCTATTTCCTGAGCTACTTCGTCATCACCTTCTTCAATGCCGGGCTGCTCGCCTGCGCCATGATCCGCCTATCGGGCGACGACCCGATGGTCGCCGACGGCATTCGTGCTTCCTCCCGCATGCTGCCGCAGATTTTCGCCTGGGCGCTGTTTTCCGCCTCCATCGGTATGCTGCTGAACTTCATTGCCAGCCGCTTCAAGGGGCTGGGGCGACTGTTCGTCGGACTTCTGGGGGCGGCGTGGTCGATCGCGGTCTATTTCGTCGTGCCGGTGCTTGTGGTGGAGGGCGTTGGCCCGTTCCGTCTCCATGATCCGCAAGACCTGGGGCGAGGCGCTGCTTGCCAATGTGGGGCTGAGCTTGCTTTCCACCGTGGCGAGCTGGATGACCTTTCCCTTCATTTTCTGGGCCGTCTTCAACTTCAAGACCGCGCCCGCGCTGTCGATTTTCGTCTTCGCCTGCATCGGGGCCCGGTTCTTCATCACCGGGCTGATCGTTTCCATCTTGAACGCGATCCTGAAGGCGGCGCTCTACGTCTATGCCTACGAGGGGCGGGTGCCGGAAAATTTTGACGCAGATATCTTCCGCAACGCCTTCCGCGAGGAATAGGCGTTTTCCGGAGCATCCCGCCTAAGGCACGAAAAAAATCTGTGTTTTCCGGCATCCTGGATGGAACCTCAGGCGGCAATCTTTCATTATCAAAATGAACGGACGGGTGCGCGCGCCATTGTCGCGACCGGCACATTTACTTATGTTGCCAGTCACCGGCGGTACGCGGTTCGGCGCCCGCGCTGCAATTCTGATCGAGACGCAATCCCGAACGACGGACTACGCTCGAAGCATTCAACCGGCCTGACCGGGGCCCGGTCCTCAATCGAGGGGGCCGTGCGCCGGGAGAGGCCCATGTCTTCATCCATCGAAAGGAGGACCCAGATGGCGTTCGAACTTCCCGACCTGCACTATGCCTACGATGCGCTCGCACCCTACATGTCTGCCGAGACGCTGGAATACCACCACGACAAGCATCACCAAGCCTATGTCACCAACGGCAACAACCTGCTGAAGGACTCGGGTCTTGAGGGCAAGTCGCTCGAGGACGTGATCAAGGAGAGCTTCGGCAAGATTCCGGGCCTCTTCAACAACGCCGCCCAGCACTACAACCACGTCCATTTCTGGAAGTGGATGAAGCCGAATGGCGGCGGCAAGTCCATCCCGGGTGCGCTCTCGGTCAAGATCGACAGCGATCTGGGCGGCTACGACAAGTTCAAGGTCGACTTCTGCAACGCAGGTGCCACGCAGTTCGGCTCCGGCTGGGCCTGGCTGGTTCTCAATGCTGAGGGTAAGCTGGAAGTCACCAAGACGCCGAACGGCGAGAACCCGCTGGTCCACGGCGGCACGCCGCTCCTCGGCGTCGACGTGTGGGAGCACTCCTACTACATCGACTACCGCAACGCGCGCCCGAAATACCTGGAAGCCTTCATCGACAATCTCATCAATTGGGAATATGTCGAGGAGCTGTACGAAGCGGCCAAATAAGCCGTTTCGACGAATAAGAGTTTTGCGAGAGGACGGGCCGACAGGCCCGCCCTTTTTGCATTTGGGGCGATAGTCCGAGTGATGGCGGCGCTGCGGCGGACAAGATGACGAGCAGGCCCCGCTTGTTTCGAAGTGTGTTTCAGACAAGAGCCCGGCCCCATTACCTCTCCCATGGTGAGAGGTCGGCGCTTTGGCGCCGAGTGAGAGGTGTTGGATTCTCGGTATCCACGAGACATCCCATCTCCTCCGGCTGTCATTACCGCAAAGGCGGGGATCCCGTACCCACCGGCCTCGACCGTCGCGCGCAATTTCTCCCCTCTCTAGAATGCTGGATTTCCGCCTGCACGGGAATGACAAGCGGCGTGTTCCTTCTCTGAGTGGAAATACATAAGATATTGGCAATGCGAGAGGAGGAACGGTGGAGTCGTCATCAGAACCGGGGTCGGCATCCGAAGAGCTAGCACCGAAATTTGACCAAGACGAGTTCGAGGCGTGGCTGCGCAATCAGAAGGTCGAGGTCTTGTTCGCCATCGCGGCGTGCACCGCCCTGCGGATGATGCCAAGGCTCCATCGATGTCATGTGGCATAATAGAACTACGTCCAACCCATTGGTAATTGACCGAATTTTATTGCCGCTATTTCGGGTCTTGGCGTTGCCATGGGGTGCGGCCAAATACCCTGCTCGCGCCAGAGAGATTCTTACCTCCGCCGCCTTCACCTCCGCTGGTAACGCGGTCTCCTCCATGGCGATACTGTCTTTGCCAATATTGTCAGAGCCGCCTTCGCGGCCTCAACAACTGCCAGGGACTTTGCCTCTGGTATTGCGATCACCGATGATAATGCTAGGGGGCGCCGACGTCGCCCGTGCCTTTGCCTCTGTCCTCACTGTAGCCGACGCCGCGGCTAGAGCCGCCTTTGCCGATGATCAAGCATTCCTTGTTCACGGTGGAGCTGTGGCCGTTCTCACAGAAAGGTCGCTTTGGCCGGATAACGTGCCTTCCGCGCTATCTAGGAGCCTCGACTATCTTAAGAAAACTCTGTTCTCCCACGACCCAAACTGGCATGTCTGGACCGACTGGTACGAAGTCCGCCTGAAAGGCGTGCCGAGTGACGAAGCCCTCGAAGTTGCCCGTGTCACCTTGCCGGAACCTCTCTGGGAGCAGGGTGCTGCGGCGGTGAATGCCGAACTCCTCAACCTGACCGAGTTGGCGCGAAAGGGACCTGAGGCCGTCGAGGCCCGGATGGACGAACTACGCCGCCAATACGGCGACGATAACCCGAAAACTCCCCCTGATTCCGCCCCTGAACCCGCCGAAAGCCCCAACGTCTGGATGCTTCAGTACAAGCCGGACGAGCGCACGAAGTACTGGCTCGCGAAGGTCCGGCCGGGAGGACCGTTGTCGTGGAAGTCCGGTCGGATGGGCGTGCTGTCCGAGATCTGCGAAGGCGATCGGTCATCTATCGCCGCACGATCGAGGGAGACGATCGCGGTGGCATCACCGATATCGGTCTCGCATTGCGTCCTCCGAGGTGAAGGAGGAAGACGGCATCTGCTGGTTCCGGACCCGCGTCACTGAATTCTTCGATGAGATCCTCGTGCCTCTCGATGAGGTCCAGCGTGACGCAATGCCGGATCGAGGCTTCTAGCAGGGATCGATCCTCAAGCTGAAACCACAGGAGGCTCTGGTCACCGACGACCTCCTGCGCCGCCATGGACAGGGCCGCTGATGGGCGAGGCGCCTCTCCCACCACCATACAACCTCCAGACCGAAACCTGGTTCACGCCGGATGACGCGGAAACCGAGCATGACGATCTCGGCCGCGGTGTGCTGGCCATCGCGCTGGCCCGGAGGCTTCATCTTATCTGGTGTCGGCTGAACGGTGCGCAGCCGGGGGATATGCGAACCGAACGCTCCGTTCCTTCAAAGGGCATCGATTCCGCCTCCTGGACCGGACGGACGGAGACCAAAAACCGTTTCTTCGACCGCGATCACACCCGTGCCGCCTTCGTCCTGCACCTCGACGCGCCATGGGGCGGCGGCAAGATGACCTTCGCCAATTTACTCGCCCGCGTCCTCAACCCGACCGGATACAGCCGCGGCGCCGGCTCGTTTCTGCGCGAGCGCTGTGGGGATGCCGATATCTCTGGCGCCTTTCTCGAGGAGGAGCATCGCAACTGGCCGGAAGACGCGCGCAGACCGTGGATTGTCGTGCCGTTCAACGCCTGGCAGGCAGAACATGTCACACCGCCTTGGTGGGTGTTCTATCAAACCATCCGCCGCAAAGCATTCGACTCGGTAATCTACGAAGGTCTCGATCCTGTTGCCCCGGAGACCAAGACATCGCCGCCGGAGACCTTCCGGCAACGATCGCGTCCGCTTGTGAGCTCGCCTCTGGTGACCGGAACTCTGGTGGTGGCTTTCCAATCCGAAGGTCAAATCCTTTCTGATCACCGCGGGCATTAGCATCGCTTTGCTTTTGTGCTTGTATTTTTTTGGCATAGTCCAGGTTTTTCCAAAGGACGGCAAATCCGTGCTTGGATTTGCTTTGCCGTCAGGCAGTGGCGGGTTCGATCTGGGAACCGGCTTGGGTCTAATTCTCTCCGGCCTGACGGGCATCAGCGTATTCTGGGCGATTGGCGCGTTATTCACCGAGTCCATTCGTCCCGGCACCAACACGTTGGCCGGACGCTTGTCGCTGGGCGCGGGCGATCCGTTCGAGCGCTTCCGAAAGCATTTCTACGAAACCATGGAGCGAGTCCGTCGGCTCGTTCTGGTCGTGGTGGACGATCTCGATCGCTGCAAGCCGGAATTCATCGTAGATCTGGTGCGCGGCATGCAGACCCTACTGCGTTCGCCGCGTGTCGTCTTCGTCGTTCTCGGTGACCGCGACTGGATCGAGCGGGTCTTCGAGGTTCACCACGACAAGATGAAGGACATCAATGTTGGCTCGCAACAAACCTTCGGTTCACGGTTCGTCTAAAAGGCGATCCAGATGTCGTTCATCCTGCCCGCGCTCAACCCGAAGAACCAGGAGGGCTATGTTCGCCGCCTGCTCATGGGCGTTCGCGACGATACCCCGCCTGTGCCGGAGGATGCGGTTACTCCGCAGGAGGCGGAAGTCTGGCGGCAGGCTTTTCAGAAGGTTGCCGAAATCAAATCCGTCACCACGACGGATTTCGTCGGTATCAAAGAGGAGGTCTGGAAGGAAGTCGGTAGTGCGCAACAGGCGAGCCCGGACTTCGTCTTCGAAGCCGACTTCACGGGATCGGGGGAAGCTGGGGACGCTCCCGCGCCGAACGTGAAATTCGAGCGCTGGCTCAAGGACGAGATGACCATCCGGGCCGCGGCTTCGGAAGAGGCGGAAGCCGAGCCCTCCCACCGTCTGCTGCCGCTGGCCGATCATCTGCCCGCCAATCCGCGCCAGATTAAGCGGATCGTCAACGCGGTCACCATGTACAATGCCGTTGCCATCCAGCAGCGCGACTGGGAAAGCGACAATCCGCGCTGGTTGCAACTCGCCCGCTGGATCGTCATCATGACCGAATGGCCGAAGAGCTGGCGCGCTCTGGCGTCCTATCCCGCTTTTGCCGATCCGGTTCCCATTGCCGACGAGAAGGAGCTTGAGCAGAAGGCCGGTGCCGCGCTGAAGAATCTCGAAAGCCTGGCGGATCTTCCCGCTTCCCTGGAGCAGATCCAAGCGGAGGTCGCGCGAATTCGTAACGATGCCAACCTCTTGACGCTTGTCTCCGGCGATGTGGAGGGAAGCGGCGAGGCGCTCGACAGGGCGGCCGTGCTGGACCTTTCCACGCTTACTCCGCTTCACAGCCGCATTACCGAATCCGGGGGGACGGGGACGACGGCAAAAAGGAAGACGCCTGAGCTTTTTCCTCAAGATCAGCCCCTTCCTCAAGATCAGCCCCGCGCAAGCCCCGTGCGCTATCGGTTGGGTATGATCGAGTCGAGAATCGCCCCGCCGCATCCCCCGGCCTCATCCCGTCCGCGCGGCTCCCGCAATGCGGGGGAGGGGGCGTCCAATGGCAAGGTGATCGATCTGGTCGCCACGCGCGTGGTCCGCAGGGAGGGAAATGGCGGTATGGGGAGGAAACCCGAGCCTGGACGCGATGCGCGCCGTCATCCGCGCAAGCCGACGCGCCTGCGCATGGGCAAGATCGCCGATCTCGATGACCGCTTCGTCAGCGAATGCGTGATCCGCGATCTCTCGCCCGGCGGTGCGCGCCTCGTCCTGTCGGCCAAGATCTCGCTTCCCGCCATCATCGTGCTCTTCGATGAACTGGAGGATACGATCGTGCCCACCACGGTGCGGTGGCGGTGCGGCAACGAAACCGGCATCAACTTCGATGTACCGCCCGCCAAGCTGAAGCATTTCCGCTTAAGCCGTCTGCGCTCGCTCGCCCATCGGTATTATGTGGTCGACGACTGAGGTGCGAACAGGCGCAATGCTTGACGTCTAGTCCCCTTGTTCGTCGTCGGGAGCGAAGTCGAGTGCCAGCCCGTTCGTGCAATAGCGGCGTCCCGTCGGGCGCGGCCCGTCGGGGAAAACGTGCCCCAGATGTGCATCGCAGCGTGCGCAGCGGATTTCCGTGCGCCGCATGAACAGGGAATTGTCGTCGAATTCGGCGATGGCATCCTTGTCGAGCGGGTCATAGAAGCTCGGCCAGCCCGATCCGGATTCGTATTTGGTCTGGGAGGGGAACAAGTCCGCCCCGCAGCACACGCACTTGTAGATGCCCGCGCGCTTTTCGTTGAGGTAGGGGCCCGTCCCTGCACGTTCGGTTCTATGCTGGCGGGTGACCGCATATTGATCCGCGCTCAGCCGATCCCGCCATTCGGCATCACTGAGTACCACCTTGTCCTTCGTGTCGCTGCTCATGTCGGGCGCTCCTGTGTCGGCGGCGTCTTCGTCCCAATATTTAGAATTGGCGACGTATACGGCAATAGTCGCGATCGTGGTTTTGCGGCAGCAGGTTCCGTTGCGGATGCGCGCCTGTGTCGTATGCTGCGAGCTTCCTTTGGGACGGAGTGGGCTTTCTTAGCGAATTGACTTCGGATTATCTTCTTTCAGAAAGATCTCCCGCGAATCACGAAACGGGCCATTTTAAACTCTGCTGACGAAAGGTCAGCGTTCACAAACCGCTTGTTCAGATAAACATGAAATAGCATGTCTGGTCGGCAACTTGCACTTTTCTCATCCGACGTATATCGAAACGGTGACTTAGTCGCGAGAGTCTTGTCGATGGTGCGCGATTCGGAGGGGAAAGGCGCCGCCGGGCGTTGATTGATCGGCGACGGGTGGTCTTTAACGCCAGGCCCGTGAAGAAACTCGCAGTGCGAGTGTTAAGTGAAGGGGTCGATCGGCGGACCCACGTGATGATGAGCCTGCGTCGGCAGAGTCATGTGTGGGATCCGGACTTCGGATCTACTTTGGAGGACCCGCGAACCGGGTCCACGTGTGGGGTTCACGATACGGACTCAAGTGACGGGTCTGCTCGACGGACCAAGGGACGGGTATGGCGCTATTCGGGGTTGATGAAACGGTCATTGCGGTATTGGCGCCGTTTGCCGCGGCCCTTGTCGCACCGACCGCGGTGCGTATGTTCTGGCACAATGCTGCCTGGCTTCTGGCAATTGTCCCGGCTTTGGTTTTCCTCCACTTCTTCAGCTATGTCGGAGCGGTTTCTCAAGGTCAGACCTTCGAAGAAGGCTTTGCCTGGGTTCGGGGATACGGTGTCAATTTCACCTTTTACCTCGACGGGCTCGCGGTTCTCTTCGCGCTGATCGTTTCCGGCATTGGCACGCTGATCATTCTCTACGCCGGCGGCTACATGAAAGGACACCCCCAGCAAGGGCGGTTCATGTCCTTCCTGTTCCTGTTCATGGGCTCCATGCTCGGCGTGGTCACTGGCTCCAATCTTTTGACGCTGTTCATCTTCTGGGAGCTGACCTCGATCACCTCCTTCCTGCTGATCGGCTTTGATCACCTGCTCGCCGCCTCCCGGCGCGCCGCTATGCAGGCGCTGGTGGTCACCGGCGGCGGCGGCCTGGCGTTGCTGGCCGGCCTGCTGATGATCATGAATGTGACCGGCGAAACGGAGATGTCGAACGTCATCGTCTCCGGCGAGGCGCTGCGCAACAGTTCGCTCTACATACCGATCCTGATCATGGTGCTGCTCGGTGCCTTCACCAAGTCGGCCCAGTTCCCGTTCCATTTCTGGCTGCCCAACGCCATGGAGGCACCGACGCCGGTCTCTGCCTTCCTGCATTCCGCCACCATGGTGAAGGCGGGCGTCTACCTGCTGATGCGGCTCAATCCGGTGCTCGGCGATACCGCGGCCTGGATTACAATCCTGCCGTTCTTCGGCGGCCTCACGCTTCTGGTGGGCACGCTTCTCGCCGTGCGCCAGACCGATCTGAAACTGATCCTGGCCTATACGACGGTCGCCTCGCTCGGCCTTCTCGTCATGCTGACGGGGGCGGGCAGCGAGGTCGCGATCGAAGGCGCGGTAATCTATCTCTTCGCCCACGCGCTGTTCAAGGGCTCGCTCTTCATGGTGGCCGGGCTCGTCGATCACGAGTGTGGCACGCGCGATCTCATGCGGCTGGGCGGTTTGCGCAAGGCAATGCCGATCACCTTCCTCGCCGCCGTGCTGGCCGCGCTGTCGATGGGTGGTCTGCCGCCCTTCATCGGCTTCATCGGCAAGGAGATGCTCTATGACGGCACCTGGAACCTGGCCGACAATGCACTTCTGTTGACCGTCGTGGCCGTCCTCGGCAACGGGCTGATGCTCGCGGCCGCCTTCGGGGTCGCTTTCAAACCCTTCCTCGGTGCGCCGACCAAGACGCCCAAGCACGCCCATGAAGGGCCCGTCCTGATGTGGCTCGGTCCTTTGACGCTGGCCTTCTGCGGTCTGGCGGCGGCCGTCGGTATCGGCTGGACGGGCGGAAGCCTGATCGCGCCGATGGCTGGTGCTCCGGTGCATGGCGATTATCACCTGATCCCGGCGCATATCAGCGCGCCGTTCTACCTGTCGCTGATCACCATCGCGCTCGGCCTCTTCATCTTCTGTCGGCTTGATGCCGTGCGGCAGATCATGGCGCGGGTGCTGAAGGCGATCGGCTGGGGCCCGGATCGCGGCTTCGACCAGTTCATCAGTCTGGTGGTACGCTTTGCGGGCGTATTCACGGCCATCGTCCAGCCGGGCAAGATGCAGGTCTACATGAACACGGTCTTCGTCGTCGTGGCGCTTGCCTTACTGGTGCCCATGGGGCTTTACGGCGAGGCGCCGTCCATGCCGGCCATGCCGGACTTCCACTTCTACGAGTGGCTGGTTCTGGCGTTGATCGTGATGGGCGTCATCGCGGTGCTCGTCGCGCGCACGCGCCTGATCGCCATTGTCTCGCTGGGCATTCAGGGCTTCGCGGTCGCCGTTCTCTACATGCTGTTCGGCGCGCCGGACCTGTCGTTCACGCAGTTCATGGTCGAAACCCTGTCGGTCGTGATCCTCGCGCTCGTCATGACGCGGCTCAACCTGAGCGCCCACGACAACCGACCCTTCCGCGAGACGATCTCTCACGCGGTCATCGCGATCGCCGGCGGCATCGGCTTCGGTGCGCTGCTGCTGGCCGTCACCCAGGTGCCCTTCGACAGCCGCTTGTCCGATTTCTTCGCCGCCAATTCCCGTGTGGTGGCGCACGGTCGCAACATCGTCAACGTGATCATCGTGGACTTCCGCGGATTTGATACGATGGGCGAGATTTCGGTCGTGATGATCACGGGACTTGCCATCCTGGCGCTGATCCGTGTTCGCAAGCGCGGAGGCAAGAAAGAGGAGACGCCGCCGGGTGATGGATCGCTCGCCCCCGTTTCCGATGCAAAGCCGGAGGTAGCCCCGTGAATACGGTCATCTTCCGAACCGTCGCCCCGTTTCTTACCGCGCTGATGGTCCTGTTCTCGATTTTCGTTCTGCTGCGTGGACACAACGAGCCCGGTGGCGGCTTCATCGGAGGTCTGATTGCGGCCTCCGCCTTCGCCATCTACGGCATCGCCTGCGGCGTGCAGCCGGTGCGCCGGGCGCTCCGCGTCCACCCCATGAGCCTGTCGGCCTTCGGCCTCCTGCTGGCCTGCCTGTCGGGATTGCCGTCGTTCTTCTCCCATGTCGGCTTTCTCACGGCTCACTGGGTTTATCCGGAGGTCTTCGGCGTCGATCTGGCCCTGTCGACCGTGATAGTCTTCGATACCGGCGTCTATTTCGTCGTGTTCGGGTCGATCACCTCGATCGCCCTCGCCCTTGAAGAAAGGGAGTCGGACTGATGGAAGCCGGTTTTGCCGTTCTGATTGCCTTCATCTTCGCCGCGAGCATCTACCTGATGCTGGCGCGCCAGTTGATCCGCATCCTCCTCGGCATCTCGATCCTGTCCAACGCGGTCAATCTTCTGATCTTCACCGCGGGACGCCTGGAGCGCGAGGTGCCGCCGGTCATTCCCAACAGCTCGTTGGTTTCGGTCGGCGTGACCGCCAATCCGTTGCCGCAGGCGCTGATCCTGACGGCGATCGTGATTTCGTTTTCCGTCTTCGCCTTCCTGCTGGTGCTGGCTTTCCGCACCTATCAGGATCTGGGCACCGATGACGCCAACGAGATGCGCGTCGCCGAGCCCAAGGGCGACTTCAAGCCGCCGATCGGGTACTGAGCAATGGCGGTGACAGATCACACGGTAGATGTTTCTCATGCGATGATCAGCACCCCGGTCCCGCCGGGCGATTGGCTGGTCGTCACCCCGATCATCATCACGGTGCTTGGCGGCGTCGTCTGCCTGATGCTGCGCAAGCACACCAAAATCCAGCCGCGCATCGCCATCGCGACGCTGGCTCTGTTGATGCTCTCCAATTTCGGATTGCTGGCCCGCGTGCTCGACAAGGGCGTCGTCACCATGGTCATGGGCCAGTGGCTGCCGCCCTACGGCATCGCCTTCTCGGTCGATGCCACCGGCGCGATCCTGGCGTTGATCGCCTCCATCGTGGCCTTCGCCACGGCGCTTTACGGCGTCGGCGACAGTGACGCGACCGCGCGACGATACGGGTTCTACCCGTTCCTGATGCTGCTGATGACCAGCGTGTCCGGCACCTTCCTCACCGGGGATATCTTCAATCTCTATGTGTGGTTCGAGGTGCTGCTGATCTCGTCCTTCGGGCTCCTGATCCTGGGCTCCGACAAGGCGCAGCTCGACGGCGCGGTGAAATACGGCATCCTGAACCTGATCGCCACGACGCTGTTCCTGATCGCCACGGGCTATCTCTACGGGCTCATCGGCACGCTCAACATGGCCGATATTCCGCGCTCCGTCCTGACCCTGCCGGACAAGGCGCCGATCACCACCGTCGCGATGCTCTATTTGCTGGCCTTCGGCATGAAGGCGGCGGCCTTCCCGGTGAACTTCTGGCTGCCGGCCTCCTACCACACGCCGCGCATCGCTGTCGCGGGTGTCTTCGCGGGTCTTCTCACCAAGGTCGGCATCTACGCGCTGATGCGCACCATGGTGATGCTGCTGCCCGTTCATCACGCGATGCTGTCGGGCGTTCTGGCGGTCGTCGCCGTCGCCACGATGATTTCGGGCGTCCTGGGTGCCATGGCCCAGTCGGATCTGCGCCGCGCGCTCGGCTATCTGGTCATCTCCGGTATCGGCTCGATGCTGGCCGGTATCGCCGTTTCCACGACGCTCGCGCTGACCGGTACGATCCTCTATGCGATCCACTCCATCATCGTGATGACGGGACTCTATTTCGTCACCGGCATGGCGGTGCGCATAAGCGACACCTTCGCGCTGAGAAAGCTCGGCGGGCTTTATGGCAAGAGCCCGCTGCTGGCTCTGGCCTTCTTCATTCTGGCCATGTCGCTTTCCGGGCTGCCGCCCACCTCCGGCTTCTGGGCCAAGGTGGTGCTTGTGGATGCGGCGCTGAAGGCCGGTTCGCCGTGGCTGGCCGGGTCCATTCTCGTGACCGGGTTCCTGACCACGATCGCATTGACGCGCATCGGTCTCTATGCCTTCTGGCGTGGCGGGCCGGAAGGCACGCCCGATGGAACGGCCTTCGCCTACGCACAAAGCCATGAGGTCGCCACCCCCGACGTGTCCGCCGCCTATACGGGCATGTGGCTGGCGCTCGGCTTGCTGGTCGGTTTGTCCCTGTTCATCGGTGTTGCGCCGAACGGTCTGGTTGCCATCGCCAAGACTGGCGTCGCCGGCCTGATCGATCCCAGCGGCTATATCGGATCCGTATTCGGCTCCACTGGAGGCCAGCTATGATTGCCATCTTCCTCATCAACATCCTGATGGCGTTGGCTTGGGGGGTGATGACCGGATCCTTTGCCTTCGTCAACCTGGCCTTCGGCTTCATTCTCTCCTCGGCCGTGCTCTACACGATCCGCGAACAGATCGGGACGGGCGGCTATTTCCGCCGTGTCGGTCGGGTGGCCAGCTTGGCGGGACTCTTCTTCTACGAATTGGTTCTGTCGGCCTGTCGCGTGGCGAAGATCGTGCTCACGCCCGATATCTCGTATCTGCGCCCCAGTATCCTCGCCTATCCGCTGACGGTGGACCGGGATTTCGAGATCACGCTCCTGGCCAATCTCATCACGCTGACGCCGGGCACCTTGTCTGTTGACGTGTCGCAGGACCGCAAGGTCCTCTATGTCCACGCGCTGAACGCGCCGGACCCGCAAAGTGTGATCGACGAGATCCACGAAGGATTCGAGCGCAAGATCCTGGAGGCGTTCCGATGATCGACGGCGGACCCTTTCTGGAAGTCTGCATCCACATCGCGTTGGGTGTGATGTCGCTTGCGTTCCTGTTCACGGTCTATCGGATCGTCACGGGGCCGACCTTCCCCGACCGCTTCGTCGCGTTGGACATGCTGGTGACGGTGGGGATCGGCTTCATCGCGGTGATCGGCGTGAAGACGGACTTCTACCTCTATCTCGATATCGCGATTGCGCTCGGGCTGGTCGGCTTTCTGGCGACCGTCGCCTTCGCGCGTTTCCTGCTGAACCGCGGGCTTGCCGGTGATGCCGCAATCACCGCGGAAACGCACCGCGAGCCGCAATCGACCCAGCTCGTGCACGGTTCCGTCGCGACGGCTGATTCGGCAAAGGAGGGGCGGTCATGATTTCCATCATCGTCGGTTGCGCGCTGGTCGTGGGGTCGCTCTTCTGCCTGACCGCCTCGCTGGGCCTCATGCGCTTCAAGGACGTCTACATGCGCATGCATGCGGCCAGTAAGGCCGGAACGCTGGGCTCCGGCGTTCTGCTGCTGGCGCTCGCCGTTCACGCGGGCGAACTGGACGTGGTGACGCGCGCGGTTGCCGGCGTCATCTTCTTCATGTTGACGGCGCCGATCTCCTCCCACCTTCTGGCGCGCGCCGCCTACGTGGTCGGCTACAAGCCCTGCGATATCACCGAGCTTGATGAATTCGCAAAAGCCCAGGACGGCAAAAAACAGTAACCTTTGGTGCGTTTTTTTCCACCTGCGGTTTTGGTCATCAGAATTTCTCCGTTTTTCCTTGCTTTTGTTTGGCCGCCGCGATTTGTGGCGGCCTCTTATCTGGAACATCCGGAAACCGGTGCGTCATCGCACGCGGGCACGGAGGTCGTGTATCTTACCGTGGGTGATACCCGTACAGTTTCTTGGCAAATGTAACCGCTGATATAGCGTGAACAGGGATACACAGGCACATGCGGCAAATCAATTGAATTAGCGACCAGTATTTTAATATTTTTTGTTGTTATTAGCGGTATCAATGTATATAAACTTGCGTCGAGTTTTCGAGAGTTCGGAATCGAATTTCAGCCTAGTATCCGTCGAAGTCGGTTTTTCCAGGCGACCACGACAGTCAGTGTCGACGCCAGAATCTCTATGTTTAAAAAGCAAAAAGTCAGACAACAAACGGGTGAAAGATGACGGAAAATGCGACTGACGACAACCTAATCGACCTGACAGCCGACATTGTCTCCGCTTATGTGAGCAACAATACCGTTCCGGCGACGGATCTTCCTCAGCTGATCAATGAAGTCTATGTCGCGCTACAAAAGACGAGCGGCGCCGTGACCGAGCCTGAGCCCGAGCCGCTGAAGCCTGCTGTTCCCATCAAGAAGTCGGTCACGCCCGACTATATTATCTGTCTTGAAGACGGTAAGCAGTTTAAGTCGCTCAAGCGCCACCTGCGTACGCATTACGACATGACTCCGGAAGAATACCGTGAGAAGTGGGGCCTGCCGGCCGACTATCCGATGGTTGCGCCGAACTACGCGGCCGCGCGCTCCAACCTTGCCAAGAAGATGGGTCTGGGCCAGCAGCGTCGCCGCGGCAAGTAAGCCAACGCCACAAGACGGGGGTCCGGCCGTACCTCCCGAGTGCCGGATGTCTGGCTATCGTGAAGAAAAGGCCGCAGCGATCATCGCTGCGGCCTTTTCTTGTTTTGGGGCCCTTGGTTTACGCGGCTCAGCGCGGCTGCGCCGGGGCTCCGGTGTCGCGAGCCCCAAGACCTGGTCAGTGGGTGCTCAGAAGCGCGCGCTCGGCCCGGTAGGCCTGCATCAGCGCGATGTGGCGATTGAGATCGTAGGTCCAGTGCCCCGCTCGTCCGTGCCGCCTCTCACCGCGAAGCGCCTTGGCGAGACGCGAGACGAGCGACGATTGCCCGCTGGGCCGCCTCGCTATCCGTCTCCTTCTCACCGGATCCATCTGCGTTGTGATTGTTCGCGTTCCGCCTGTCGGGCAGCAGCCGCGCCAGAGTGCGCAACCGCAACGCCGCCTGGCCCGCCTCGTCCCCGTTGCGCGTCGACATGTCCGCGCCGGTTCCATTCCCTGTGCCGTCTCGGCGTTTGCCTGACATCGCCCGATAGACCTCCTGCTGACGTTTCTCTTCAGCATGGCATGGGGCGAAAGGGCGGGAATAAAGCTGTTTGGGAGGGGGAATACGGTGTCTGCCAAAGACAATCCCGAGTTAACCAAAGCAGGAAACTTATCCCCAGTACTATCAGTCGTTCTAACAGAATATAGGTATAAATTCCTAAATTTAAGTTGCAATTGCCAATTGTATTTTGAACGAGAGGAGGGGCTCGATGACGAGCGGGCATTTCGAAATTTCAGCGCCCGGTATTTGCGGGGGAACGGTGCAGCCTGCGTTGATGGAGAACGCGATGAGCTGTCACCTGATTCAGGTCACGGTTGTGGCTGTTTTTGGCATTGCATCGGACATGCTCAAGGCGCCGACGCGTTCTCGCGCTCCCGTGGCGTTTGCCCGGCAGGTTGCCATGTACGTCGCCTATGTCAGTTTCGGACTGTCCCTGACCGAGGTTGGCCGCCTGTTCGGTCGCGATCGCACGACGGCGGGCTATGTCTGCCGCACGGTGGAGGATCGGCGCGACGATCCGGCCTTCGACGGCATGGTGACCGCGATCGAGCACGTTGTCTGCGCCTGCCGTCAGGCCGCCGACAGCCGCTGGGAGACGTTGAATTGAGCCGTGTCGCGCAACGTGACCGGGCCCCGGCGGCGAAGCCCGCTCAAGGGTCGGGAAATACGGGCTGCGCCGCTCTCACCAAGGGGGCACGGCCGCTCACGGGAGGATTGAGCGAGCGGGAGGCCGGCCGCATGACCATCCGGTTGTTGAAGGCACTGGTCGGCTCCTCAGCGCTCCGCTGCATTGATGCGGAAACGGTGCGCCTGACGTTTTGCGGGGCGTCCGGAGAGCTTTCCCGCAGCGTTGAGGTTCCCCTAGCCCTTTACCGGCGCATGATGGTCGATGGATTGCTGAGCAAGGCGCGTGACGGGCGTGTGAGCGTGAGTGCGGAGGGGCGCGGCTGGTTGCGCCGTGCCCTGTCGCACGGAGACGCCTTCACCGAACAGCATCGCGAGACCGTACGCACCACCGCGAGTGACGGGGAGGGGGCCGCTTCTGCGGTGACTATCGATCTCTCTGAAAGCCCGCTCGCGTGGCTTGCAAGCCGGCGACGGGCGGACGGATGCTCCTGGATCTCCGCAACCCAACTTGCCGCCGGAGAGCGTTTGCGGCGCGATGACACGTGCGGTTGGCTGATGGCCCGCGTCACGGCGGACTGGAGCGATAACCCTCACCGGGCGGGCAAGTGGTCGGGCGGTCGCGGCGGGATCGAGGATTTGAGCGATGCGGCGCTTGATGCGCGCGACCGCGTCCACCGGGCGCTATCGGATGTGGGGCCGGAACTGTGCGGCGTCCTCGTCGATGTCTGTTGCGAATTGCAGGGGTTGGAGGCGCTGGAGCGGCGCCACGCATGGCCTGCGCGCTCGGCCAAGCTGGCACTGTCGGGCCTCGCCCGCCACTACGGGTTGGAAGAGGGCGTCACAGGGCCTGAGTGCGGGCGCATGCGCCATTGGGGTGGGCAGGATTACCGCCCGCGCATCGGTGTTGCAGGAGATGGCGAGGCGCCCTAGGCGCCCGCCCGCTTTCGCGCCATTAGTGACCGCCGTGGCTCTTCGGCTTTGGTGCCAGCCAAGGCAGCAGGGCTGCGAACAGGAAGACGATGGTGATCACGCCGAACATGTTGAGGGTGGCGAGCAACACGCTTTGATGGGAGACCATCTGCGTCAGGCTCGCCACCGCCGAACTTTGTGACATGCCTCCCTCGACCATCTGCGAGATCATCCCGTTGACGTTCGGCATGGAGTTGACCAGTTCGTTCTGGTTGGCGCGCGCCGCGTTCTGCCAGCTTGCCTGCACCAGCGATGTGGCAAACGCGCCGGACAGTGTTCGCATGAAGTTGGAAAGATCGGCCGCATTGGCCTGTTCATGCGGCTCCACGGTGGCGAGCGCCAGATCTGTCACCGGCACGAAGAACATCACCATGAACGGCCCCGTGAGCAGCGTCGGTCACGCCATCTGCCAGAAGGTGACCTGGCCGTTGAAGTCCATGCGCTAGGCCGTCATCGCACCGAGCCCGAGAATGCCCGTGGTCAGGATGATGCGCGGATCAATGACCTCGTTGGTCTTGCCGACGATGGGCGCCGATATGAGCGCAAGGATGCCCATCAGGCCCGTCGCATAGCCCGCCCATCATGTGGCTGTGTAGCCCATGTTCTGCTGCAGCCACAGCGGCAGGATCACGATGGAGGCGAAGAAGGCTGCAAAGCCACCGGCAAACGTCACCGCCGCAGCGGTGAACCACCGGTGCCTGAAGATCCGGAGATCGACGATCGGATTGTCGTCCGTCAGCTCCCAGATCAGGAAGGCGATGAGGCCGACGGCGGCGATGACGGCCAGAGCGCAGATGAGCGGCGAGGAGAACCTGTCCTTGTCGCGGCCCTCTTCGAGAAGGATCTCCAGCGATCCCACCCAGACGATCAGAAGACCCAGTCCGACCGCGTCGATGCGCGCCTTGCGTGTCGGATCCGGCTGGCCGCGCATCATCGCCACGATGACCAGTCCGCCGATGATCGCGACTGGCACCTTGATGAAGAAGATCCACTCCCAGCCGTAGCTGTCGCAGATGATCCCGCCCAGGATCGGCCCGGCAATCGGGCCGATCAGCGTCGTCATTGCCCATAGAACGGCCGCGGCCGTCGCCTTTTCCTTCGGGAAGATTTTCACCAGCAGCATCTGCGACAGCGGTATGATCGGCCCGCCGGTGAGACCCAGCAGCACGTGGCCGAGGATCAGCGTCTCCAGAGAATTGGCAAAGCCGAAATAGCAGGCGATGAGGTCTTGAGGCCCCCGAACTTCTGGGCGAGCCAGCCGGTCAGCGGCACCGTGATCGCTTCGGCCACCGCATAGGACGTGATCACCCATGTGCCCTGCGACGACGACACACCGAGCGAGCCGGCGATCGTCGGCACCGAAACGTTGTGGCGATCGTCGTGTCGAGGATGACCAGAAAGGTACCGGTGCCGATCGCCAGTGCGGCAATGATCAGCTTGGCGCCGACGAGTGGTTCGGCGTCGGCCACGGAGTTCGTGGACATGAGCGGGATGCCTTATGGGAGATCAATCTTTCAGATGAATGTCGGAGGTTATCGACAGGTCGACTTCCAGCGGATGCGCCTTCAACTGTGCCGGATCGAGCGCGATGCGCACCGGCAGACGCTGGACGACCTTGATCCAGTTACCCGTCGCGTTCTGCGCGGGAACCATGGAGAAGGCCGACCCTGTACCGCCGGAAAAGCCGACGACGTGACCGGAGAACTCGACATCCGAACCGTAGAGATCGGAAACGAGCGTCACGCTCTGGCCCTTACGCACGTTGGCAAGCTGCACTTCCTTGAAATTGGCGTCGACATAGGTGGTGGAGATCGGCACCACGGTCATCAGCGTCATGCCGGGCTGGACGCGCTGGCCCACCTGCACGCGACGCTGGGACACGATGCCGTCAACGGGCGCGCGGATCACGGTGCGGTCCAGATCGACCTGCGCCTGATCGCGAGCGGCCTTGGCTGCCAGGACTTCCGGGTTCTGATCGATCGAGACGTCGGCGATCAGCGCCGCATTGGCGGCTTGTGCGCCTTCGGCAGCCTCGCGCGCGGCGGCTGCCGCATCGAGTGCCGCATGGGCTGCATCGAGATTGGCCTTCGCCGTCTGGAAGACGGCTTCGGCTGCGGTCAACTCGTCGCCGGAGATCGACCCGTTGCCCGCCAGCGCCTTGCGGCGGTCATAGTCGACCTTCGCTTTGTCGAAAGCAGCCTGCGCGGAGGCGAGCCCCGCCTGAGCGCGCGCCCGGTCCGCTTCTCGGCCCTTGACCTGGGTCGTCAGATTGCGGTCGTTGGCCTCATAGGCCTTCATCCGGCGGATTGCGCTCTGATAGGCGGCCTCGGTGGCGGCCAGATGAAGCTTGGCATCGGTATCGTCGAGCCGCACCAGCACGTCGCCCTTGGCGACGTGCTGTGTGTCGGAGACCTCGACGCTCGCCACGGGAGCTGCGATCAGTGGCGTGATCGGCGCGATATCTACGCCCACATGGGCATTGTCGGTGATCGCGTGCCTGGGGCATAGAGCACGTCATAGGCGTAATATCCGCCGCCGCAGATCATCACCGCGCCGACCAGCGCACCGAAGAACTGGCCGCGCTTCTTCTTGCGGGCCCTGCGGTGAAGCGCAGCGTCAAGATCAACCTCGGCCTCGGCATTGATTTCGGACAGCTTGTTCACGATCATTTCTCCGGATTGTGATATCCGCCGCCCAGCGCACGCACCATGGCGACGTCGAGCGCAAAGGTCCGCGCCCGCAGCGCGGCAGTGGCACGCCGCGCACTGATGAGAACGTCTTCGGCGGAAAGAACTTTGAGGTAGGTGGCAAGCCCGCTCTTCCGGCAGAGCTTTCGGCACGACGGTGAAGCGTCCGCCTATGGCCTTGGGGCGCTTGATGGCAAGGCTGCGATCCGGCCCCGCGCCGATCATGGCGGCCAGCGCATTGCGGGTCAGGGCGATGTTCTCGTCGATTGCCGAAAGTTCGGCCTCGGCGACTGTTTCCGCGGAGCGGACCCGTTCTAGCGCACTTTCGTTTTCAAGTGCCTTGTGGAAGCGGTCTCCGATCAGATCGACCGTCTTCTTGCGTACCAGAATGGCCTCGACCGCGGCATCCCGGTCGGCATAGAGCGCGGCGAGCCGGGCATAGGTCGCCGCAATGTCGGTGGAGACTGAAAGACGAGTGGCGGCAGCCAGAGCGGCGCGATTCTTGCCCCAGAACGCGATTCTTGCCCCAGAAATCGATTTCCCAGTTGAAGTTGATGGCGCCGAAGCCGCCGTCATTCCGACCCTTGGGCACGAAATCCGAGCCGATCAGATAATTGTAGGACTGGCGTTTCTGATCGACCTTGGCGGTTGCGCCCACTGTCGGGGCAAGCGCACCGCGTGCCGGGCCGACGGCCGCCTGAGCGAGCTGGACGCGCGTAGCCGCGATCCGCATATGCGAGGCGCCCTTCAACCCCTCCTCGACGAGGGTGCCGAGCTGGGCATCGCCGTAGCCGCGCCACCAGTCATCCGAGGGCCAGGGTACGTCGCGTCCCGAAACCGAGCGCGCGGCCGCATAGGACGACAGGGCATCAGGCTTTGGAAGGTCTTGCCTGTCCGCAGCGGTCACGCATCCCGCCAGCGTCAGGGTCAAGCCGAATAAGAACCCCGGACCTTCAGGCCGGGCACCGGGCGTTTGTATTTCATGTGCCGTGATCGATACATAACCGTACAGTACGGTTTTGTTTTCAGAGAAAACTTGCGTGTGTCAAGTCAAAAATGTACAGATATGTACAGGAATGGAGGCGCCCATGCGCACCAGAACAGATGCCAAGCGATAGGAGATCTTGACCGCCGCAGCGGAGATATTCGAGGAAATGGGATACCAGCGTGCCAGCATGGCGTCGATATCGGCCCGTCTCGGCGGCTCAAAGGCGACGCTCTACGGCTATTTCAACTCAAAGGAAGCGTTGTTTGCGGCCGTGATGATGACCGCGTTGGAAGAGCAGGGCGAGCAGATGCTGCAGTTGCTGGAGGTCAGCAGCGAAGATCCTGTCGCGACGCTGAAGACCTTTGCGCTGCGCTACGTCTCCTTCATCCGCACGCCGGAACTGCAGGCCACCATCCGCACCACATCTAGTTCGGGCGTGGGCAATGCCCTCGGCGTCGAACTCTACGAACTGGAACCCAAGCGCGCGTGGGATGAAATCGCGGGCTACATGGAACGTCTGATGGAGGCGGGCGTCCTGATCTCCGCCCCGCCGCTGCGCACTACCTATCATCTCAAGGGGTTGCTGGAGGCGGGCATTCTGTAGCCGGTCCTGTTCGGCAGCGAGCCGGTGATCGATCCGGAAGAGGGCGCGATTGCTGCCGTCGACGTGTTCATGCGCGTCTACGGCGCTCGACCGGCTGTCTGACGAGGTACCCACTCTGCCGTTTCTCTGAAACGCGACTTCGCGCCGCTCAAACCGGAGCGGACGTCATCCGAAATTGATTGGCCCGGCAATGCGTTGCCTGAAAATCCGGAACTGACGGAACTGCGAAACCTGCTGGACATTCCTGCGCCTCTCTGAACGGTGTGACGGCACAGCCGGAATTGAAGTTGACGCAACGTTCTCTCGGTGTTGTTTTATCATAAAATAAGACAATACAGAGTTTCATGTTTTGGAACTCGGGAGAGGCGCCCTGAAGCGTATCGGAACGACTTCGCTTCCTCAGCGAAAGCGCTCGGGCGTTGTCCTGCTCGTCTTCTGCGCCCTTCTCCTGAGATCAAGCATTCCGGCGGGCTACATGCCAGCAGGGCCTGACCATGCGGGGCCGCTGCCGGGCTTCATCATCTGTCACGGCAGCGATCCGGCAGGCTCCGATCCCACGGGGGACGGGGCATCGGGCAAGGGGAAGAGCGATTGCCCCTTCTTCGTTGTCCATCGTCTCGCAATGACCGTCGCCGAGGTGACGCAAATCTCCTTCGGGATGCGGTCGTGGCGCGAAGTTCCCTTTACCGCGGCGTTGCAGCGCATCGGCTTCAAGCACAAGGCCGTCGCCTTCCTCGCCCACGCTCCTCCCTCCTTCAGCAATGGATACTCAACCGAAAGAAGCTAAAATATCTCGGAAATTTCCATTTTGGAGAACCACATCATGTCGCGTTCAAAATCGACTTTCGCCGTTGCCGGCCTGGCGGTCGGCCTGCTGATGACCTCCGCTCTTGCTCCTGTGGCCTCTTCGGCCTTCGCCGGTGACACCGATCCGTTGTTCATCAACCTGACGTCAGACGATGGACACCGCATCAACATGGCACTCGGCTTTGGCGGCAAACAGCACAAGCTCCGCCACAAATTGACGGTTTTCCTGAATGACAGGGCGGTTCTCGCTGCCTCGAAAGCCAACAACGAACGGTTTTCCGGTCAGAAGGCGACCATTGCCGGTCTTCTGGCGGACGGCGCCACGATCATCGTCTGCCCCATGTGCATGAACCACTCGGGGTGAAGAAGGAGGATCTGCTGGACGGTCTGAAGGTCGGCGCACCGGAGATCACGGGGGTGCCCTGTTTGAGTACAACAGCCGGACGCTCACCTGGTAGGATCTGTCGGGCAATCGGAACACGGTGCGGCTGATACTCTCAGGCGTCACCGTGTTCCTCTCCCAGAACGATTATGATGGGAGCAGACTGCGCTAACCGATGCGAGAAAAGCCGCAACACGTTACGGTGCGTGGCGTCTTAGCGCGGGATCTTTTCGCCCGACGCCTTTTCTAGCGCCGCATAGAGGCGCTCGTCGAGCTGGCCGTCGATGGGCATGCCGCAGTCGAGTTCGAACCGGCGAACGGCGCTGGCCGTTTCTCCGCCCATCAGACCGTCCACGGTGATGGGCCCGTAGCCGAGCTGCAGCAGCACCCGCTGCACCGAGCTAACCGTATCGCGCGAGATCAGCGTGCCGATGGAGTCGGTCGCCTGATTCTGATCGCGGATGTCGGCGGGCGGCAAGGGAATGCCGGAGGTGTCGGCCGACGAAGAAGACGAGGACGCCGGCGGCGTGGGAGCCGTGCGGGGCAGGGCGACGTCTTCCAGGATCAACCGGGCGCGCAGCGCGTGGCTCGGGCGTCCCGTTACCGCAAGACCCGACGCCCGCTCATAGGCGCGGATTGCGTCCTGCGTGCGCGGACCGTCGAGCCCGTCGACCGGACCGGCATAATACCCCATGCGCGTCAGAGAATTCTGCAGGTCGGTCACCAGTTCGGACGGTTTGGGACGTTCCGGCTGAACGGACTGCTCCACGCCGGTGTCGCGGGTCGCGAAAAGCGGAGCAGGGTGCTTGCCCGGCTGGAAGGAAAGCGCGTTGGCGACGATCAGGCTCGCCGTGAGCAGCATCACCAGCGTACCGCCCGCCGCAACCGGATTGTCGAAGGCGACGCCGGTTGCTCTCAGAACGGCGGCGCCCGCACCGTGGCTGTGGTGAGCCCGGGCAGGCGCATCGTTGCGCGCTGTATTGCGGTCGCTGTGGAAGGTTGGTTCCCGCCGCATTACGCCACCATCGTCCGCGCATCGGCGGCATTCTTTGTGGTGGGAAGTTCGCGGACGTCCGGGCCGGGCGTATGCGCGGGCAAGCGCACCGAGACGCAGGTGCCGACGCCGACCGTGCTGTCGAAGTGAACCTCGCCGTGATGCAGCGCCACCAGACCCTTGACCACCGACAGGCCGAGGCCCGTGCCTTCGTGCCTGCGGTCGTAGCCGTTGTCGATCTGCAGGAACGGCGTGCCGAGGCGGATCAGATCGTCTGGCGCGATGCCGACGCCGGTGTCGCGCACCTGTATGTCGATGAAGGAGCCGTGCCGCTTGGCGCTCACCGTCACCGAGCCGCCCGAGCGGGTGAACTTGATGGCGTTGGAAATCAGGTTGATGAAGGTTTGCTTGCACGCGCGGCGGTCACCGGCCAGTTCCGGCAGGCTTTCCGGCACGTCGAGATGGATCGTCACGTCGCGGTTGGCGGCCTGCTGGCGCATCATGTCGACGCATTCGCTGATGCAACGCGCGGGCAGGAACGGCTCAACGCAGAGCTCGAAATTGCCGATCTCGATCTTCGACATGTCGAGAATGTCGTTGACCACCTGCAGCAGGTGCTGACCGGAATCGTGGATCAGGTCGACATATTCGCGCTGGCGCTCGGGCGGGAGCTGCTCGGGCGTGAACTCGCGCAGGATATCGGAAAAGCAGATGATCGCGTTGAGCGGGGTGCGCAGCTCGTGGCTGACATTGGCCGGGAACCTCATCTTGGCGGCGCTGGCCGCCTCCGCCTCGTGCTGGGCGTCTTCCGGCTCTTCCTCGTGGGTCTTGTAGCGGGTGATGTCGCGTGTGACCGCAACCACCGCCGCCTCGCCGTCGACGATCTCCTGATAGCCCATCGGGCGGCAGCGCATTTCCAGCCAGACGTAGCTCGACTGATCGCTCTCGCCGGGCTTGGAAGGTCCGCGCCGGGCGCGGAACTGGAAGGATTTCGCGACCTTCTGCCGAGCGACGTCGTTGAGCGTCGTCAGGAAAGCGGGCCGGTCGGCCACATGGACGCGCTGGAAAAGGCCGTCGCCGGTCGCTTCCTGGACCGAAAGGTCGAGCAGGGTGCGGATGGACAGTGTGGCGAACAGCGTGTCGCCGTCTTCCGAATGCAGCGTGATCACGTCGGAAACGTTGTCGGCCACCAGCCAATAGCGGGCTTCGCGCTTGCTGGCAACGTCGTCCGCGCTGGTGCTCGACCATTCCACCCGGAAGGCGACGAGCAGGGCATAGAAGAGGCCACCCATGATTGCCAGGGTCTTGACCTGATCGGACGCCCAGTTGGCGGAAAAGGCTCCGGCCGTGATTCCGGCATTGCGCGCGATCAGCAGCGCGGCGGCGATGGCGACGGCCGACAGGGTCGCCAGTTCGATCACCTTGCGCGAGCGCGACAGTGCGGCTTCCAGCGGAACGATCGCGAGCCAGACCAGCGCAATCGAATCAAGTCCGCCGGTGACGAAGGCCATCCAGTCGATGAAGCAGGAAAAGAGCGCGGCCGACAGCGCGTGCGCCGTCTCCAGCTTGCCCGAATAGGAAAGGTACATGGCGATCGGCATCTGCCCGGCGAGCCGGGCAAAGGCGAGAGCCTGCGGCAACGAGATGCCGCCGGTGAAGGCCAGATGCAACGGAAGGACGAACAGCGCAAGGGCGCCCGCCGTCAGATTGGCGGCGATGAAGGCCCTGTGCTGGCTTCGCATCAACGAATCGGCGGCGGCGCACGGGTGCACCAGTCCATCCAGAAAACGTCCTGCGGAGGCAATAAACTCGATACTAAGCAAAGCCTTGAATTCGGCACCGGATACGCGGGCACCGTCCCTCATCGTGAGTCTGAGCAGATCATGCCAGCAACGACTTAAGGAACGCTAAAGCGCGCTCGGACAATTGCGCTCTTGTACTTATGCAAAAGGTAGGGACGTGTCGACTTTTGCGTGGGCAAGGGTGCGGTGCGGTCGAAAAAGACGATTTCAAGGGCTTGATGGGCGCAATTTTCACAGCTCCGAAACCGCCTGCAACCGTGTACGCACCCGCGTCGCCAAAGGCAATCCGCGGACTTTTCGCATTCGATTAAAATTTGAATTGAATTCGTCTCGAATTCGCGTCGCATTTGTCGAAAATCTCGACGTCCGACGAAACGGCGTCTTGGCGTGTCTTTGCTAGCCTCCCAGTCGTACCGGGAAAGTTCGCCGCTTGAACGAGCGGACGCCTGTAAGACTGAATAAAGGGTTGCGTCATGTTTTTCCTTCTTCGGACGGCTTTCTGGCTGTCGCTCGTCATCATGCTTATTCCCACCGACGACATGACTGGCGATCAGGATCAGACTCATCTCTCCGCACTTCAGGCACTGGGCGCCGCGCAGCAGACCTATGTCGATATGATACGGTTCTGCGAGCGCAACACCGTTGCCTGCGAGACCGGCGGCGCCGCGCTGGATGTCTTCTCCGCCAAGGCGTGCACGGGAGCGCGGATGATCTATCAGTATCTTGACCCGGAGGGCGACAGCCCGAAGGCGGAAGCCGACGCCACGGTGACCGCGAGTATCAACGGCGCGAATGCGGATGCGCCGGTTGATAGCGAATATCCGGCCAAGGTTCCTGCGAAGTCGGAAGGTTCCGCCAAGTCCGTGTCGCTCGATACCGGCACTCTGACTGCCCGCGATCGCGCTCCTGCCTGGGTGCCGCTGCTGCCCCAGGACAAGCCGGCATGATCGAAAAGGGCTTCGTCCCGACCGCACTACAAAGCTATGTCCTCACGTGGCCGTTGCCGCGAAGCGGTTCGCGTGCTTCGGGACGGACATCAACTGAGGCAGAGTGTTCCTGCCAACGCCGCAAAGGGTCTCTGCCCGTTCCTCTTGCGGCGTTTTTTCTTTTTACGCAGCCCTCCCCAAAGGCGCTATTTGCCACGCCGCCGGCAAGCCTATATGTCGGATAGGACGAGCCGCGGCCCATCATGACGGTCCAGCGGCGGAGAATTGAGAAAAGCGCGGTTGCGGCATGACGGATATCGAAGACATCATTGAGAATTTCGAGTTTCTGGACGACTGGGAAGACCGTTACCGCTATGTGATCGAGCTTGGCCGCGAGCTGCCGGAATTCCCGGAATTCGAGCGCACCGACGCCAACAAGGTGCAGGGCTGCGTCTCCCAGGTCTGGCTGGTCAGCAAGGTGGAAAAGGACGCCGACGGCAACACCCGGCTGTCCTATCTCGGCGACAGCGACGCCCATATCGTGCGCGGCCTCGTCGCGATCCTGCTGACGCTCATCTCCGGCAAGACGGTCAAGGAGATCCATGACCTTGATATCGAGGCGACGTTCGGCCGTATCGACCTGCGCGAACACCTAACCCCGCAGCGCTCCAACGGCCTGACCTCGATGGTCGAACGTATCCGCCGCGACGCGGATGCGGCGCTGGCCGCGGCCTGACGCAGTCCACTGCGTGGCCCGCCTTACCTCCGAATTCTGGGTTGCCGCCCATATCCGCCGGGGCTTCGGCGAGGGCGCCTTTGCCACCGTGGTGCGCAAGGGCTCGCCGGAGGCCGGCGCCATCTTCGTCCGAGTCGACCGGCTGGACGGGACGATCGATCTCTACGGTCCCGCCCCGCAGAGCATGTTTGACGAGGATGCGACCGGCGAACGCTTGTTCGAGCCGATCGGCGAAGGGCTGAACCCGCTCGACGTCCAGGAAAAGTTCGAGCGCGAGGAGCGCATGGACCCAGATTTCTGGGTGCTCGACATCGAGGACCGCGAGGGACGACACTTTCTCGATCTGGCGGAGTAGGGGCGGAGCGCGCGCGACAGGCTGCTTGTTCAGGCAGGGTGGGAGGTAAAATGGGCTTTGTCGATACCGTCAGGAGAAAATGGGCGGAGAACCCGGATCGTCTCTTGGCGTGGATGGTCGTGTTCGTGTTTTTCGTGAGCGTCGCTCAGCTTGAGTTCCGGCCGTTCTTTCTCGGGACGAGCGTTGGCAGCGCGTTTTCAGGTTACCTGCTTACAGGCGTGAATTGCTTACAGGCGTGAATCTGGTGATTGCGATCAGCGGATTGGTGTGGGGACAGGTGAGGCCCGCGTGGGTCGCCTATTGCGTGGCAATGCTGATTTCATTCGTGCTACAGGGCAACGCGAACGTGATCTTCGCCCTATATTCCTTGGTGAAGGTCACGTTCTTTGTCTGATAGCAGGAGCTTTTCTGACAGGCACTAAATAGTGTGTCCCTTCTGGGACTGTCATCCTCGCGCAGGCGGGGATCCAGCATTCCAGAGACTTTTCGTTCGTGTCCGCCGACCCGATCCTGTGGTTACTGGATTCCCGCCTGCGCGGGAATGACAGGAGGAGAGGGAAAGGGCGGCGGCACGGTATGTCGCCCATCCTTCGAGACGGTCCTGCGGATCTCCTCAGGATGACGTTATCGTATTGATATTCATAAGAAAGTCAGCCTCACACACAACGTCATTCTGAGGAGGCCGCGCGAGCGGCCGTCTCGAAGGATGGGTAACACGGCTCTTCCTCAAGCCCGGCAGCCCCTCAGATCTTCAACAGCGTGCACTTGGCCTTGGCGAGCGCCGCGTCGATGTCCTTCTCCCGACGCTTGTCAGGGATGAAGGCGCGCAGCAGGGCGAAGGCGTGGTTGTCTTCCGTCTCGATGACGATCAGGCTTTCCAGGTCGTCCGGCGGATTTTCGCGCAGCATGGAAAGCTGGGAACTCGTCAGCGCGAGCATGGCGAGCTTGCCTTCACCCGATGTGCGGTCGTTGAAGGAATAGGTCGTCTCGCCGCGCTCGTTGAACAGCGAGAACGACCAGAACGTGTAGGGAATCGTCGCGTTCAGCCGGATCGGCCCGTCATCGAGCGAGAAACGGCACACCGCATGCGCCATCGCCGGATCGAGCATCGGCAGCGGTTCGGCGCCCGGCTTTACCTCCGGCAACACGTTGAACTGCGCATCCGGTCCAAACCGCGCAACCCGCGCCCAGGCATCCTCGGTGGTGAAATAGGGGACCAGAATGACGGCGATGATGTGGATGATGCCGCCCAGCATCAACCCGCCGATCAGCCACAGGATGGTGCGGATCATCGGCACGTCCCCTTGATGATCTCCGGCATGGCGATTTCCGCAAGTCCGGAACCGGTGGTCAGCGGCGTGTCGTAAAGCTTGAGTACCAGCGTCAGCGGCTGATTTCCGCCGATGGGAAGCCAGTTGCCGGGCCGGGCGTTTTTCGCCACCGTGATGTCGAAGTCACCGTTGTCGCGGCGCACGATGTCGCGACTGTCGAGAACGTCGCGTTCCGCATCCGTTTGCAACAGGTGTCCATGCGCATCGGTCGCCGTCAGCGTCCAAAGATGGCCGGGCGGGGTCTGCCCGACAAGCCGATAGTCGCAGTTCGGCTCCAGACGGTTGCCCGCATTGTCGCGGTCGGCGAAAAAGGCCATGCCCTCACCCTTGCCGAGCGGGATCTGTCCCGTGCGCGCGGTCGTGGCGGCGGAATAGGGATCTGCATCCGGCGTACCGGCAGTCGGATAGGTCGTCCATTGACCGAGCCGGACTTCGCCGAACAAGCGTCCGCGATCGACCGCGAGGTAGGCCGAGCCGATGCCGAAGACCAGCGCGACGACGACGGCCAGGAACAGGTTCAGCAGGAAATACTGCGACGGCGATTTCTTCGGCAGTTGATCGATACGCCAGTCGTCGCGCGGCGAAGGCGCGCGTGCATCGCCGCGCTTTCGCCCCCCGGGACGCAGGCAGCGTGCGGACGCAAATACTCCGGCGATCCGCCGGATCGGTTTCACGGAAGTGTCGACGAGCGCCATGACCTAGTTCACCTCACGCGACCGGGATATGCCGATCGATCCGGTGATCTCGCCCTTGCCGACCTTGCGCAAGGGCGGAGCAAACGCGCGGCGTTGCGGATCCGGCGGTGGCAGGGGCGCTGCCTGCTTGAACATCTCGCGGATGCGCCGCAGCACTTCGGTGCCTTCCTTGGTCAGTTGGCAGGAACTTGCGTTGAAGTCTGGGTTGTCGCCGTCGGCATTCGCATCGGCGACCTTGGCGTCGACCGGGTTTTCGTTGATGCCGGGAAGCGGCTTTTGGTCGACGCCCGCCTGTGCGTAACGCATGTAGTTCTGCCAGGTCATCGCGGGCAGGCTGCCGCCGGTCACCCGGCCGGTCGGCGTGTAGTTGTCATTGCCGAACCACACGACGGTGCAATAGTTGCCCGTGTATCCGGCAAACCATGCATCGCGGTAGGACTGGGTCGTTCCGGTCTTGTCCGCGGAGACGACGCCGTCGATGCGCGAGCGGCGGCCCGTTCCGTGCTCCACCACGTTGTGCAGCGCGTCGTTCATTTCCTCGACCTTGTCGCGCGGCAGGATGAGTTTGGGCTTGGGCGCGTCCTTGTCGTGCCGCCAGATGATCTTGCCTTCGGAATTTTTGATTTCCAGAATGCCTTAGGGCGTCGCCTTGTAGCCGCCGTTGGCGAAGGAGGCATAGGCTCCCGCCATGTCCAGCACGGTCACTTCGGACACGCCCGGCGCGATGATAATCGACCGTTCCAGTTCGCTGCGGATACCCATCATGTGAGCGGTCGCGATGACCTTGTCCTTGCCCACTGCCTGCGTCAGGCGCACCGGAACGGTGTTGTAGGAGTGGGGCAGCGCCTGCTTCAGCGTGACAGAGCCGTGATAGCGGCGCCCGTAGTTGCGCGGGCTCCAGCCACCGATGGTGATCGGCGCGTCGGGAATGATGGAATTTTCCGAATAGCCGTTCAGGAAGGCCGTCATGTAGACGAAGGGCTTGAAGGAGGAACCGGGCTGGCGCAGCGTATCGACGGCCCGGTTGAACTGGCTGGCGCCGTAGTCATGGCCACCCACCATCGCCCGCACGGCGCCGTCAGTGCTCACCGAGATCATCGCGCCCTGGTCGACGTGGCGCTCCTGCCCGTATTGGCGAAGCGTCGAGGTGATCGCCCGGTCGGCCTGGGCCTGAAGCGCGGGGTCGAGCGTCGTGCGCACGGTGAGGATGCGGTCGTTACCCGGCGCTAGACGTTTGATCTCGTCGAACGCCCAGTCGAGGAAGTTGTCGGGCGACTCGTCCTTGGACTTGTCGACGGCGGTCGCCGGATTGCGCCGCGCACCGATCACCTGGCCCTCGGTCATGAAGCCCGCCTGAACCATGTTGGTCAGCACCTCGTTGGCGCGAAGGTGGGCGGCGGGGAGATCGATGTGGGGCGCGTATTTGGTCGGCGCCTTGTATAGGTCGGACGGCATGGCGGCTTCCGCCAATGTCACGTCGCGCACCGACTTGCCGAAATAGAATTCCGCCGCAGCCCCCACGCCGAACGTGCCGCCGCCCATATAGGCGCGGTCGAGATAGAGCTTCAGGATCTCGCGCTTGGTCAGGTTCGCCTCAAGCCACAGCGACAGGAAGGCTTCCTTGATCTTGCGGTCGAGCGTCCGTTCGTTCAGCAAAAACAGGGTCTTGGCAAGCTGTTGGGTGATCGACGAGCCGCCTTCCACCACCGTGTTGGCGCGCAGGTTGGCAACGAGCGCGCGGAAGGTGCCCAGTACATCGATGCCGAAATGGGAGAAGAAGCGCCGATCTTCGGTGGCCAGCGTCGCCTTGATCAGGTAATCCGGCAATTCCTCCAGCGGCACGGAGTTGTTGAGCAGAATGCCGCGTCGGTTGATCTCGTTGCCGTAGCGATCGAGGAAGGTGACGGCGAAGTCGTTGGTGGTCTTCCAGTCGGCCTTGCGGGTGGCCTGAAAGGCGGGCATGGCCAGCGCCAGCAACAGGATGAAGCCGGCGAGCCCGAAGATCAGTCCATCGCAGGCCAACTCGTTGGCAAGGCGAGCAAAGCCATTGACGCGGAAACGCCGCAGCCACATCGAATAAGCTTCGACCGCGCGGAACATAGCGTGCCCGATGCGCCAGACGGAACTGTCGATCCAGGTGTCGGCCGCCAGCAACCGTTCCGACAGGCGGCGCTTCTTGCGCTTGGGCTCCTGCGGGGAGGCGACCTACTGGGATGCCTGGGAAGATTCAGGCATATCGCCGGACGTTTCGTCTGGTCCGGCCGGTTTATCGAGTTCCTGGTCGCTCAACGTTTCCGGTTTCCGTCGATGCGGGCGCCATGCGCCGCCGTGCTGTTCGCGACCTTTTTCGCTGAAGGTGCGTTTTCAAATCGGGTGTCAGACAGTATAGGACGGGCCCGGTGGTCGGCGAAACACGCGAAAACGTGAATGGTCCCGACCGTTTTACACGGCGTGACGACTGCGCCAGTACGCATCGAAGCGGCCCCGTCCCTCGATTGTCCCGCGAGAGGGAAACCCAACTGGGCTCTCCCGTCAATGGGAAGAAGATGCCGGGTTGCGAACGCGGCGTTGTGCGCGATGTCAAAGAGATGAAGATCATGAACCAGAGCGAACCCGCAAGCCGTCCCTTCTGGCACGAAAAGAGCCTGGATGAGCTGTCGGCTAGCGAATGGGAAGCCTTGTGCGATGGCTGCGGGCGTTGCTGTCTCAACAAGCTGGAAGATTGGGAAACGGGCGAGATCGCCTGGACCAACGTCGCCTGCACGCTGCTCGACGGCGAAACCTGCCGCTGCCGCGACTACGAGAACCGCGCCGTGACCGTGCCCGATTGCGTGCAGCTGACCCCGGACGAGGTGTGCACGCTGACCTGGCTGCCGCCCACCTGCGGCTATCGCCTGGTTGCGGAGGGGTGCTACCTCTACTGGTGGCATCCGCTCGTCTCCGGTTCCGCCGAGACGGTGCATGAGACAGGCATATCCGTCCGCGGCCGCACCGTGCCGGAAGACGGCATGGAGTTGGAGGAATACGAGAACCACGTGATGGACTGGCCGCTGGACGAGGGGAAGGATACCTGACCGTGCGATGGCGGCATTTGCCTCGATGGCGTGACCTTGCCCCGATTGTCATCCCCGCGCGCTATTTCACCGGCGCCGGACGTTCATTGCCCCAATGGGTGTAGATGCGCGACTTGCGGGCCTTTTCTTCAAGTTCCGCATCGAATGTCTTCTTCTCCCGGCATCCTCCGTCGGCGAAGGCAACTTCGCCCGCCAGACGGCGCCAGGCGGTGTTGGCGTCCCACACCCGCTCGCGTGATGGCGTCTCGATCTCCAGTCGGTCGATGGCATAGCGATAGGCGGCGAGCCGGAAGGCGAGCGCCCGCTTGACCCAGGAGACGATCTCCCGGTTCTCGTTCACCCGCCCGACGGCCGCGGCATATTCCTCCGGCTTCAGATCGGGGCGGCGGTTGGTGGCATTCAGATGCTCGGTGTCCGCGTCCTCCACCTCCGTTGCAAGACGGCAGAAGGGGCGCACCAGTTCCGCATCGCCAGTGATGTCGAAGATGACCCGCTCGTAGCGCGTCTCGGAGGAGCGGAATTTGTCGGAGCGCAGATAGAGGGTAATAGACCTGCGGGTTGAGCTTGTCGTCGATCGACTTGATGAGGCGCGTGCGCTGGGCCTCTGTCGCCGCGCCGCCGACCCAGTCGCTCATGGAAGGGGGGCCGGATCAGCGCCCAGGCGCGGTTGCGCAGATCCTCTTCCGTGTCGGTGAGATTGAAGGTGGAGGTGGGCTCTCCGCGTTTGGCGGCCAGCACGCGCCCGGCATCGGGCAGGACCTCGTCATGAACGACGCTCGGCGAAATCGCCCGTGGGACGCGCACTGCCGGCGACGAGGCCGGTGATCGCGATCGCCAGCAGTCCCACCGCCAGGGACGGGATCGGCGCGAGCCGTATTCCACGCCGCAGCATGTCTTGCATCTAGTCCTCAACGGCGACGCGTGCACCGCTCCGGGCCGTCTCCCGCATCAGGACCGCTTTTTCCGCGGGCGACTATGCGGGTTCAGACCTCCGGCTGCGCGCTGCTGCCAGTTTCCTTTGTCACTTTCCGGATTTGCGCGGCAAGATCAACCGTCTGCCGGTCCACGCGTACGCCCGGGAAGACAAGTATCGTCGCGCCCTCCTCGGGCAGTTGCGGCCGGTCCGTCCAACGAGGCCGGGCGGTAGCGGAAAAGTCCAGCAAGGTGCCCATCATATCCTCCGTTACCAATCACTGCGGCAACGGGACCTTGCGACAGGCTGGAAGGCGAGCCGCACCCGTCGTTGCGCATGCGTGAGGTTTTCATGGGGCTGAACCGCGGCGTTCGTCCCGTTCCGGCTCCATCCGTAACGTCGTATTAATATTAGGCGAGGCGCTTGGTTAACGGATCCTTAACCCGCGCCGCGTAACGCGTTACTAAGCAGCGAGATTCTGCGCTTTTCGAACATTCGGCGATGCGGCATTCGCGGCCGCGCGCAAAACGCCGCACGGGCCGGGGGCCCCGTAAAAACAGACAAATAATGGCGCGCGGGCACGCGTGGTTAATCTATTGCTAACGCTTTCGGCGCAATTCTAAGGATTATTCCCGTGGTCGTTCTCAAAGTTTTGCGTATTCGACTCCATGACAGGCTACACCACACCGAAAGGCGTCGGGTCACTCGTGCAGGCGAACGGTCGGACTCGCAAAACCCAACTGCTGCTCGCCGCGACGGAGTTGTTCGTCGCCGGAGAAGCTCCGACCAAGATCGAGCGACACGTCTACGCGGAGCTTTTCCGCCAGTATGTTGACGTCACGCCCGTCGCCGAACGCCGTCAGATCGCGACGCTCCTCTCCCACTGTCCCTACGCTCCGCATGATTGCGTGCTGGAGTTGTCGCAGGACGAGGATGCCTCCGTCGCCCATCGCGTGCTGGCCTATTCCGAGGTTCTGACTGACTGCGACCTGATCGCCGACATCGGCCGCGGTCTGCGCGCCATCCGCCGCGCGATTTCCCTGCGCCACGAAATTTCCGACGCCGTGCGCACCGCACTGCGCCAGCAGGCCGACGGAGCCGAATAACTCGCCCTTCTGGAAGAAGCCGTGAATGGGTCGAACCCGGAAGCCTCCGCGCAGCCCGAACTGACGAGCACCGTCCAGGCAGAACCGGAAATCGAGCCTGAAGCCGAGCCGGAGCCTGAGCCCGAACATGTGACCGTGCAGGTCGCCGAAACGGTTCCCGATGACATCCAGAACCGTGCAAGTCAGGCCGATGCCGTGTTGCAGGCGCTCAAGGACATGGCGCGAACCGTCCCCGAGCCCGAAGCTGAGCCGGAAGAGACGCACGAGGATCTCTCGGTCTCGGACAAGATCGCGGACGAAATCTCATCGGCCATTCATATCTCGGCGCTTGAAGCCGCGCTCCGCAAGCCCTCCGAACCCCGCGTTGTCGAAATCGAGGACCGGCAAGAGGATGAGGACGAGCTGCCGACGCGCGCCGAATTCGATCTGCGCCGCACGTCGCCTCCGGCCCGTCCCGGGTCTCTCGCCGCGGTTCTGCTGGCGCTGAGCGCAAAGCGCGCGCCGTCACAACGCGTTGAAAATGCCGCTCCCCGGAACGCGACGCTCGAGATCACGGGCGCGCGGGTCCGGATCGATGCGCAGCCGCGCCCCGATTTCGTGACCGCTCCCGGCGAGCGGGCCGTCCAGCCGGGCGCAACACTCGCCCCGCGTGACACGCGCACCGCACCGACCCCCGGTTTCTCCCGGCCTGATTCCGCTGCGGAGGCTTCCGCTCCCGTCGTGCTGCCGAAATGTCGGCCCGCATTGGAGCGGTTCCTGTCCGCCGGGCCGGAAGGTCGCGCCGAGGTCATCGTTTCCGCTCAGGTGCAGGTTCTTGCTCAGGCGGCCGCCTCGCGGGTGCGCATGCGCTCCAAGATCGATACCGAACTCGTCCAGTGCCTGGAACGCACGTCGGCGGCCAAGGACATGGAAACCCTGCGCCGCCTCCTGTCGCTGACGTTCGAGCTGCCGGCTCACGTCATCGAGCGGATGATCGCGGATCCGCACGGCGAACCGCTGATCGCGCTGGCGATGGCTGCGGGCATGGCCACCTCGCGCACGGTTTCGCTCATGCTGCAGGTCAGCCCCGCCGCCTTCTCGCTCGATCGCGTGCGTGAGCTTGCCGCCATGCGCGGACATTTCGACATCCGTGTCGCGCGCTATCTCGTCTCCGAATGGACGGGCCTTGCCCCCAAGCCGACGCGCCACGCGCCAGTTCTCGACGTCGCCATGCGCTCGCGCCGGGCAACGATCGGGTGTGCAGCCGCGGAATCCGCCGAGAACACGGCGGACGATGACGGCGTGCTGGTGCTGCGCAACGTGGTCTGACGGCAGTCGCTTCTGCGTCGATCCGACCGATTTTCCCATAAAGAGTAAAGACTTATCGTGGTCAAACGGTTCGCCTCGACCATCCGGTCTCCGTTTTGTGTTGGGGGTGGAGATGAAGGGGGCGGGGTTGCTTCCCTTACAAAGTATTGTTTCTGCCGTCCCTGTTTCCTCCTTCCATTCCATCCGTCGTCGTTGCCTGGCTTCGTCCGGGCAATCCAGTACCATCGGCATGTGTTGAGAGTGCTGGATCCCCCGGACTGCGTCGGGGATGACGATAGAGAGTAACGGGCTAACGAGGGGGGCTATTCGAACCCGATTTGGTAAGCGGATTTCAGTCGTTTTTCCGATCCTTGCCGCACGCCCTAAACGTACTCCCTCTCCCATGGGGAGAGGGCTGGGGTGAGTGGAGGAGATCTCCCGTGGATACGGAAAGCTCGACACCCCTCACCCGGCGCATTCGCGCCGACCTCTCCCCCATGGGAGAGGTGGTCAAGCCGGGTTCTTGCCTGTCTCCGTCCGCTTTTTTGTGTGCCCTCCGCACCAACTCATCACCATGAACGAGGCCTTCATGCCGCAACAGCGCCCTGTCGCCTTGTCTGGACGTCCGCGTGTCGATGAGAAGACGCTTGCCGAGGCGCGGGTTCTTTTCGAGACGCAGGCCGAAATCAGCCAGGCGGAGATCTGCCGTCGACTCGGCATGTCGACGGGCACGCTTGCCTATCACGCTCGCTGCGAAGGCTGGGTCCGGGCGGAAGGAGTGCTAGTCTATCGGCAGGGCGTGGCGCGCGACAAGCGCGAGAAACTGGTCGCCCAGCTTTATCGCGCGTTTGAGCGTCAGGTCGGTGAGCTGGAGGATCTCTCAGAGCCCAGCTGAAGGCGCGCGCCGGGGAAGACGGCGAGACCGGCGATCCGGCCTTCGATGATTGCGACGCCAAGCTCCTGTCCACGCTCGCCCAGACGCTGGCCCGCCTCGTCACGCTTGATACGGCGTGGAGCGGCGGCGAGAAGCCGGGCGAGGGGCGCACGGGGACGAGGGCGAAGGAGATGAGAACCTTGACGAATTCCGCCGAAGCCTTGCGCACCGCCTTGAGGCGCTCATCGAGGGCCCGGATCGAAGCGATGCTGGCGAGCCTTGACGGCACCGAGATCGAACGTCTCGCCCATGATTTCGCGCTGTTCGCCCGTCCCGACCAGACCCCGCCCGCCGGGGACTGGACCACATGGCTCGTGATGGGCGGACACGGAGCGGGCAAGACGTGCACGGGCGCGGAATGGGTGCGCGGCATGGCGCTGGGGCTTGCGCCCTATACGCGTGAGCCGGTCGGTCGCATCGCGCTTGTCGGCGAAAATCAGGGCGATGTACGCGAGGTGATGGTGGAGGGCGTCTCCCGATCTGCTCGCCATTCATCGACGCGCCGAGCGCCCCCAATGGCAGCCCTCGCGTCGCCGCCTGGAATGGGCGAACGGCGCGGTGGCGCAGACCTTTTCCGCCGAGGATCCGGAGAGCCTGCGCGATCCGCAATTCGCTGCCGCCTGGTGTGACGAACTCGCCAAATGGAAGAGCGCCGAGGAGACCTGGGACATGCTGCAATTCGGATTGAGGCTGGGAGAGCGTCCCCGTCAGGTGGCGACCACCACGCCGCGCCCCATCGCGTTGATGAAACGCCTGCTCGGCGATCCGCGCACGGTGGTCAGCCGGGCGACCACCCGCGACAATGCCACCAACCTCGCCCCGGGCTTTCTGGAGGCGATTGTCGGCCGCTATGCCGGAACGCGGTTCGGCCGACAGGAACTGGACGGCGAACTGATCGAGGATCGCCCCGACGCCCTGTGGCGGCGTGAGGTAATCCAGGAGGCGCGCGCCAGCGTCGCCCCGCGCATGGGGCGTATCGTGGTGGCGATCGATCCGCCTGCCTCATCCGGCAAGGGCGCGGATGTCTGCGGTCTCGTCGTGGCGGGGCTCGGCGCCGACGGTCATGCCTATGTGTTGGAAGATGGCACCATGGAGGAGGTGCGCCCGGCGGGCTGGGGCCGGGCGGCGATTGCGCTCTACCATCGCCATGACGCCGATTGTCTGATCGCGGAGGTGAACCAGGGCGGCGAGATGGTGTCTGCCGTGCTCTTTGGCATCGATGGAAGTGTGCTGGTCAAACCGGTCCGGGCCATGCGCGGCAAGTGGCTGCGCGCCGAGCCGGTGGCCGCTCTTTACGAGCAGGGCCGCGTCCACCACGTCGGCGCTTTTGCCAAGCTTGAAGATGAGATGTGCGATTTTGGGCTGGACGGCCTGTCGTCCGGTCACTTGCCCGACCGCCTCGACGCGCTCGTCTGGGTGCTGACCGCGCTGATGCTGAACGAGAGCGGCGAACTGAAGGGGCGGCCGTTTTAGACGTGCTGTGAGGGTGGCAGCGGAATGCTAGACCGCCGTCGGCTCCTCTCTCTCGATCGTCATTGCCCGACTTCGTCCGGGCAATCCAGCAGGCAGCGGCGTGTGGGGAGAGCGCTGGATCCCCTGGACGAAGCCCGGGGGATGATGAAGGAGAGTGTCCCTTAGCTTCCGGCTTTTGGGCGGAATGAAGCAGGGGCCGAGGGAAAAGCTTGGGGTAGGGCCCGTTGTCTCTTACCGGCAGATCCGGCGATATCCGACGAACTTGTTCGATTGCGTTTCCGGATCCCACTTGTAGGCGGGCATTTCGTACCATTCGCGTGCGCTCGTATGGCTCTTGTCGATGGCCTCGCAATTGGAGGGAGGCAAGGCTGGCGGCGACGCCTGAAATAGCGGCGATGAAAAAGGTCACGACGGAAAGAGTGATCTTGTAAAACACGACGGGTCTTCCTGCTGGTGGCCGGATCTCGGCCTGATGAGCGGGCGGCGGGGGAGTTGTCCGCCTGTAACGTTCGAATTGGCGATGGCGATCAGATAGGGCGCCAGAGCCCCGATTGCCGTGACCGGAATCACACACCCGGACCGTCATCAGTGAAAATACTTTCGGTCCCGGTCCCTGAACGCCGGCTGAACGGTGTGTTCAGGCCTTTGGAGCGGCCCCCAAAACGCAAAGAAACCCCAGGCGGGGAACCGGGGCTTCTTTTTGCAGGTCAGGATGTGCGCCTTAGCGGCAGACCGTCCTGTAACCGACGATCACATATTCGCGATAGTAGGGATCCCAGCGGTGGACCGGCTTGTCCCAGCAGTGGCGCGGGCGCGGCTCGTAGTAGCCCCTGTCGTAGGTGCGGTCGCGAGCGGCCCCGGCGACGATGGCGCCCGTGGCCAGTCCGATGACGGTTCCGGCGGCGAATGCTCCCTTTTTGCCGTTCTTGGCTTCGGCCGTGGAGGTGGTGGTGGCAATGCCCGAAGTCGCCACGACGGCGACGGTCAGGGCTGCGATGGCGGTCTTGCGAAACATGGCATCTGTTCTCTTGAAGGCGGTCGGTTCTCGGCCTGTTTTCTGTGGCTTGGGGAAGCGGGGATTTCCCGTCTGCCGATGATTGAAGACTAGCGACGTTGCGTCATGCGGGCTGTGACCCCAATCACGCAAATGTCGGTCACGCGTAAACCCTGCATTTCTTCAAAATCAGGATCATCCCATTAGCTTGCTCGATCTCTTTCGTCGGACGCAGGCCGCGTCTGACGTGTTAAACGTCTTGGGCTTCAAAGCCTCGCAGGCCGCGCCGCTCGTCGCCATGCATACGGCCGGGCGGTCGATGTGGACGCCGCGCGACTATGCGGCGCTGGCACGCGAAGGCTTTGCGCACAATCCGGTCGTCCACCGTGCCGTGCGGATGATTTCAGAGGCCGCCGCCTCCGTGCCCTGGCTGCTCTACGAAGATGACGCCGAGCGCGACGCCCATCCGCTCCTCGATCTGCTGGCCCGGTCGAACCCGCGTCAGGCAAGGCGGCGATTTCCTTGAAACGCTCTACAGGCCCCTTCTGGTGGCGGGCAATGCCTATGTGGAGGCGGTTGCCCTCGACGGGACGGTGCACGAACTCCATGCGCTGAGGCCAGACCGGATGAAGGTGATCGCCGGGTCCGACGGCTAGCCCGAGGCGTTCGAATATACGGTCGCGGGGCGTTCGATCCGGCTGGCGGCGGAAGGGACGGGCGGGGTGCCACCGGTGCTCCATCTGAAGCTCTTCCATCCGCTCAACGATCACTATGGCTTCGCTCCCATCGAGGCGACGCAGGTCTCGCTCGACGTGCACAATGCGGCGGGGGCCTGGAACAAGGCGTTGCTCGACAATGTGGCCCGGTCGTCGAGTGCGCTCGTCTATGCCGCGCGCGACGGCGGTAATCTCACCGACGAGCAGTTCGAGCGGTTGAAGGACGAGCTGGAGGACGGTTATCAGGGTGCGAAGAATGCCGGCCACCCGCTTCTCCTGGAAGGTGGGCGCGACTGGAAGCCGATGGGGCTGACCCCGCAGGAAATGGATTTTATCGGCGCCAAGAACCAGGCCGCGCGCGAGATCGCACTCGCCTTCGGCGTGCCGCCCATGCTGCTCGGCATTCCCGGCGACAACACCTATTCCAACTATCAGGAAGCCAACCGCGCCTTCTAGCGTCAGACCGTGCTGCTGCTCGTCTCGCGCACCGCGAGGGCGCTGGCCGGCTGGCTCGGTCCCCACTACGGCGAGGGCTTGCGGCTCGGTTGGGATACGGATGCGGCGGAGGCCCTGTCGGTGGAACGCGAAGCGCTGTGGGGACGTCTCCAGCGGGCCGACTTCCTGACCCATGTCAGGAAACGCGAGGCGGTCGGCTACACCCCCGAGGGTGGTCCCGGACAGGACGGTTAGGGACAAGGCGCGTGAGGTGGAAAACATCACCCGGTCCGTCATCGAGCGCGGGGAGCTCGCCCATCGGCCCTGTTCCTGTGGGCTTCGGGCGCGAGTTCGCTGCTCGCCTGGTCCTTGCGCGAGCTGGCGCTGTCAAACCGCCGGTTCAACGATTTCGTCCAGGAAATCGCCCGGTTGAATCAACGCTTCAACGGCCGTGAGTAAGATTTGAGGGAATCCACGTAAGCGGTTACAATTAATAATCTTTTGACCATGATTGAATCACTCTCTAGGTTAAATGACGAGGCGTTACAAATCGCGAGGGGAGTGGGCATCCGCGTGGCTTTCTCCCGACCTGTCTGCTGTCTCTGACGGTCCTTTTCTCTCCCTCCAACGACAGGAACAGGAAAGCCATGCAGGCCTTTCATCGGATTCGCATGTTCCTCCGGCGCAAGCCCTATCGCGAGGTCTTCGCCCGCTTTGCCCGGACGCTGGAACAGGTGCTGGCCAAATCCCGGCCGGAACCGCGCGTGCGCCAGGCCTCACATTGATGGAGGCGGTCATGTCTCAATCCGACCCCGCTCTCACCCCGCCGGGCATCCCTCCCGAGACGGGGCTCGTCCTCGACGAGGCGGATGCCTTCTCCGGCTATGCGGCGCTCTTCGGCGTGGCCGATCTCGGTCGCGACATTCTCATGCCCGGCGCCTTTTCCGCCACGCTCAAGCGGCGCGGTGCGGGGGGCATCAAGCCTCTCTACTAGCACGAACCGGGCGAACTGATTGGCCGCTGGGAGGAGATTGCGGAGGATGCCCGCGGCCTGAAGGTGCGCGGCTGCCTGCTGCCCGATCTCTCCCGCGCCCGGGAGGTGAGGAGCCTGATGAATGCGGGCGTTCTCGACGGCCTCTCCACTCGACGGCCTCTCCATCGGTTTTCGCACCGTGCGCGGCAACCGGGATGCGCGTACCGGAGTGTGGCGGCTTTACGAGGTCGACCTGTGGGAGATCTCCGTCGTCACCTTCCCCATGCAGGAGGGTGCGCGGATCGTGGCGTTGAAACAGGTCATCTCACCCACCGCTTGCGGATGGACACGTTGATGTGCGGGTAGGGCGGGTTTTTCAGTCGTCCCGGTTTCGTTGTCCACGCATCACTCTCTGTCGCCCCGTCTCCCTCCGCCATCATTGCCCGGCTTCGTCCGTGCAATCCAGCACCTTCGGTACGCGCTGAGGGCGTTGGATCCCCCGGACGTCGCCGGGGGATGACGGCGGAGAGAATGGGGGATGACGTCGATGCGATTTCGCGACGCGGGCGCGGCCGCCCCGACCACATACGATAGCCATCCCAACAAGCAGACCTTCGACCCCAACCCTTCAAACGAGGTGAGTGAAATGACGAACGTTATGGAACATAAATCCCTGCGCGGCGGTGCCCCGGAGCACGGGGCTCCTGTGCGTGAGACCAAGGTGGCGGCGATGACGGCCCCCAGGACGGGCGATGATACGGGCGGCGCGCTCGACGAATTCCTCAATGCTTTCTAGGAGTTCAAGGCCGCAAATGATTCAAGGTTGCAGGCGCTGGAAACGCGCGGTGACGTTCTGGCCGACGAAAAGCTGGAGTGCATCAACTCCGCCCTCGACGAGCTGCTGATCGATCTGGTCTACTCGCTGAAAAGCGGTCACCGCCAGAACGCCCACTGGATGATGAACCGTTCCACCCAGGCGGAGATCCGCAAGCTGAAGAACGCCGACGGCAACTATCTCTGGCAGCCGCCCGCCGGTGTGGGCGCCAACGCCTCGCTGATGAACTTCCCCATCACCGAAGCCGAGGACATGCCGATATCGCAACCGATGCCACGCCCATCGCCTTTGGCGATTTCGCGCGCGGCTATCTGGTGATCGACCGCATGGGTCTGCGCGTGCTGCGCGATCCCTATTCCGCCAAGCCCTACGTGCTCTTCTACACGACCAAGCGCGTCGGCGGCGGGGTGCAGGATTTCAATGCCATCAAGCTGCTGGCCTTCTCCGCCTGACCGTGATGCGGCTGGTTGCCTCCCGCCGGCCGTCCCCCGGGTGGTCCCATCTCCAGATTGGGGGTGGGGTCGCTTGGGAGGCCAGATGAACGTCGGTTGCCGACGGTTCGTGCGCGGTTGTGCTGCCCGGCAGTCCCATGCCGCGTTTTCTGTCTTTCCGCCCTCCTTGTGCTCTCGATCGCTCCTGCTCTCTCCATCGTCATTGCCCGGCTTCGTCCGGGCAATCCAGCACCGTCGGCATGCGCTGAAAGTGATGAATCCTCCGGACGAAGCCGGGGGATGATGACGGAGGGGCAGCGGGAACGGAAGGGCAGAGAGAACGGAGAGCCGTCGACCGGAGCTGTGCACCCGCCCCGCATCCCTGAAATCTCCCCGAGGTCCCCATGCCCACGCTTTCCATCTCGCCGCCCGCGGCCGAGCCCATCTCCCTGGCCGAGGCGAAGGCCTTCCTGCGGATCGATCACGACGACGAGGACGGCCTGATCGAGGCCCTGATCTCGGCCGCGCGTATCCGCGTGGAATCCATCACCGGCCGGGCGTTGATGAGCCAGGGTTATCACACCGTGCTCGATGCCTGGCCCTCGCGCCGGGTGGGTGCGGATTGCGCGGGCTCCGGTCGCAATCATCGATGCGGTGACCGTCTATGACGCCGACGGCACGGCCACAGTGCTGGGCAGTGCCGACTACCAGATCGATACCACCAGCCGTCCCGCGCGACTGGTGATCGATGCGGGCGCGCCTACCCCGGGGGTGAGTGTCAACGGCATTGAGATTGATTTCACCGCAGGCTATGGCACGGTCACCGACGTGCCCGCGCCGCTCACCCTCGCCATCCGGCGGCTCGTCGCCCAATGGTACGAAACCCACGAGGGCCCGGAAGGCGGGGACGTACCGGGGTCCGTCGCTGCGCTCATCGCGCCTTACCGGCTGATCGGTCTGGGAGCGTGGACATGACCCGGATCGCGGACCTCTCCACCAGGCTTAATTGCAGAGCCCCGTGCTCACCGACGACGGTGCGGGCGGCAGCGAAACGAGCTTCGAAGCGGCAGGCTCTGTCTGGGGCGCGGTGATGGTGCGCGGCATGGTCGAGCGCTTTACCGATGATCGGTTTGATGGCGTCGTTACCCATCGCATCCGCCTGCGCCATCGCGCCGATATCGCGGGCGGCTGGCGGCTTGTTCAGGGTTTGCGTGTGTTTCGTGTTCTGGCGGCAAGCGATCCGGACAATCGCGGTCGCTGGCTCGACGTGCTGGCGGAGGAGGAAGGCCGATGACCCACGCCGCCGAGGAGCTCCAGGCAGCACTTGTCACTCTTCTCAGGAGCGATGCCACATTGTCCGCTCTGCTGGGCGATGGTCGCGTGGAGGATGGAGCGCGCCGCGCCGCCGCCTATCCCAACATCGTGGTCGGCGAATGGACGAGCCGCCCGATTGCCGATGACGACTGGCCCGGCGAGGAGCATCAGCTGCAATTCGTCGTCTTCTCCCGCGCAGGCGGTCGCAAGGAGGCGTTGGGGTTGATGGCGCAACTCGGGAGCCTGATCGACGAGAGAGAGATTGTTCTTTCCGGGTATCGGCTGGTGAGCCTGGTGAGGATCCGCGAAACGGTCACTCGCACTCGCGACGGGCGCACCTGGCGCGGCACGGTCGTGTATCGCGCCGTGACGGAGCCGACGGGGCTGACGTGAGCCGTCGTCATTCTCCTTTCTCTACTTTGTCATTGCCCGGCTTCGTCCGGGCAATCCAGCATCGTCGGCATGCACTGAGGTTGCCGGATCCCCCGGACTTCGCCGGGGGATGACAGCGGTAGAGGTGGGGGAGCTCAGCGTCTTCCAACCAACCATTCATCTCATTTCAAGGAGAACTCAAGGAGAACACCATGGGTGCGCAGAGGGGCAGGGACCTTTTGCTGAAGCTCGATACCGATGGGTCGGACAGCTTCGTCACCGTGGCGGGGCTCAGGACCCGTCGTCTCACCTTCAACGCCGAAGCCGTCGATGTGACCGACAGCGACAGCACCGGGTGCTGGCGGGAATTGCTGGAAGGTGCGGGCATCCGTCGCGCGGGGCTTTCCGGCGGCAGCATATTTCGCGACGGGGCCTCCGATGCAGCCGTGCGGGAGATCTTCTTCGCCGGAGCAATTCGCGATTGGCAGGTGGTGATCCCGGATTTCGGCACCGTTGCCGGGCCCTTAGGCCCTTAGCTTACCGCGCTGGAATATGCGGGCGAGGTGACTTACGAGATGGCGCTGGAATCCGCCGGTGCGCTCACATTCAGGGTCGAATGACGAGGGATTCAGGGTCGAATGACGAGGGAGGTGATGATGGTCAATCGACACAGGGGTGAGATCGAGGCGATGCTCGACGGCCGACGCTGGACGCTTTGCCTGACGCTGGGCGCACTGGCGGAACTGGGGGATGCGTTTTCCGTCGCCGACATGGGCGCGCTTGCCGAACGCTTCGCGGAAGGTCGACTTTTGGCGCGTGATGCGGTGCGCTTCATCGGGGCGGGGCTTCGCGGTGCCGGCAACATGGTGGAGAACGAGCACGTGGAGCGCATGATGGCCGCAGGCGGCGCGCCCGGCTTTGCGGCAATCGTCGGCGATCTTCTCAAGGCGACCTTCGGCGGCGGACAGGACCTCCGGCCCTTTCGTCGGATAGAGCCCTTTCCCTGGGACGAGGTGATGTATTTCTGCCTGGCGCACCTGAGATGACCGCCGGACGTGATGTGGCGCTCCACCCCGCGCTAACTTGCCGTCGCCCTGTCGAGCGGAAAAGGGAAAAGCGAGCGGTCGAGCCGGGAACGACTGGCCGCGCTGCTGCGCCGCTATCCCGATTGAGGGGTGGAGAGATTGCAAATTGCCGCGCAACCCGTCGCGCATGACCGCTGAAACCAGAAAGGACGTTCCATGTCCGATTTCGAAGATCAGGGCTTCGATCTACCCTTTGACGATCTCACCCGGTTCAGCTCCGAAATGAACCTGCTGAACTCGGCTGCAAACGATTTTTCCCGTGTTCTGTCCAGTGCGCTGAAGGGGGTCGTCTCCGACGGCAAGCAGCTTGATGACGTGTTGCGCCAGGTAGCCCTCAGCTTTTCCTCAAGCCTCGTATCCCGGTCGCTGTCCTCGCTGGCAAGCTCGGTCACGTCCGGGCTGACCAGTCTTTTCTCCGGCGGATCCGCGACGGCCTTTGCCAAGGGGGAACGGTGCGCGCCTTCGTCGAGGGCGGCGTGGTGGCGACGCCAACCTACTTTCCGATGTCGGGCGGTCAGATCGGGTTGATGGGTGAGGCGGGGGCGGGGGCGGGGGCTATCCTGCCGATGGCGTGCGGAGTCGACGGACGGCTCGGCGTGCGGGGAGCGGGCAGGTCCGACGGTGTCGCGATGACCTTCACCGTGACGACCCCGGATGCGGAAAGCTTCAGCCGCTCCGAATTGCAGCTTTCCAGAATGGTTGCCCGCGTTGCCGGACGGGGGCAACACGGGCTGTAACACCGCTACCGCGAGGAGGGGCTGCGGCAACGGTGCGTCGGGTCTCCGGTACGGGGAGGGGAAATCCGTGCAGGAGGCCAGTCTCGGTCACTCAAGCGGACCGTTCCCCACCCTATGGAGTAACGGTGGAAGAGCTCATTGAAATTTATCAGCGACCGGCGGGTTTATCGCGACCGGAAGGAGAGGAAAATCACCCGATGGTACTGGCCCTGCGGAGTGCCTCTGCGATATCGTCCTCCAATGCCAGCCGTTCTTTCTTGATATCCTCCGTGGTCACGTCGCACGTCGGCGTGACTTTCATCTCGATGAGATGGATTTCGTGATTGACCACGCCGTAGTGCTCGCAAAGTGCGTCGAGGTGCGGATCTGACATTTTCAGTTGATGAAGTACTTGCGCTGCCTCGGGGAACTCCTCCTGCAGCTCATGGGGCACGTGCATCATGAGCCTTTTCCTCCGTCATATGGTGACTGTTGCCCACCCACCGCCATTTCGACATGACGCAAATCAAATCCCTAGCGCAAAGGTGACGCATGGCGACGATAGCGGCCTTCCACGAGGTGCGGTTTCTGGTCGCAGTCGGTTTCGGCTCCTCCGGTGGGCCAGAACGGCGCACGGATATCGTGGCGCTCGACTCCGGCAAGGAGGCGCGTAACGCTCGCTGGGCCCGCTCGCGCGCCGGTTCGATGCCGGCTACGGCATCCGCTCCTTCGACGATTTCGCGGCGGTGGTTTCTTTCTTCGAGGAGCGGCGCGGCCGCCTGTGCGGCTTCCGCTTCGGCGATCCCTTCGACTGGAAATTGGGCCTGCCCTCCGCCCAGCTCGACTCGGGCGATTGCGTCATCGGTTCAGGCGACGGGGAAAGCGATGCCTTCCAGCTCGTCAAGATCTACGGCACGGGTGCCGATCGCCTATGTCCGAACCATCGTCAAGCCAGTGGCGGGCTCCGTGCGCGTCGCCGTCGAGGAACGGAATTCACGACCGGCTTCGCGGTCGATGACACCACCGGGCTCGTCACCTTCGAGGTCGGATCGGTTTCGGCAGCCGGGGTAGAAGTCACCGCTGGATTTGCCTTTGACGTCCCCACTCGCTTCGACACCGACCGGCTGGACGTGTCGATGAGCCATTTCGCGGTGGGCGCCATCCCGCAAGTTCCCATCGTGGAGGTGCTTCCGTGAAAACGCTAGATCCTGACCTGGCAGACCATCTCGGCTCCGGCGCCACGACGCTTGCGACCTGCTGGAAGGTGACGCGCAGTGACGGCACGGTTCTCGGTTTCACCGATCATGATGCCGATATCGTCTTCGATGGGGTGACTTATCTCGCCGACAGCGGTCCGGAGGCGAGCGAGGCGACGACAGGACCGGGCCTTGCCGTCGGCGGATCGGAGATTTCCGGTGCGCTCAACGATCTGGCTCTCTCGGCCGAGCCGTTATCGGAGGCCGATCTGGCGGCTGGCCTTTGGGACCGGGCACGCATCGAGGTTTGGCGGGTCAACTGGGCCGCCCCTGATCAGCGCGTCTTGATGCGCATTGCCGAAATCGGAGAGGTAACTCGCGCCGACGGCGGTTTCCGTGCCGAACTGCGCTCATTGGTGCAAGGATTGGAGGAGGTGCGCGGCCGCGTCTTTTCTCATGTCTGCGATGCGGATTTGGGGGACGGACGTTGCGGGGTGAATCTTCAGGCTTCGGCCTATCTGGGCTCCGGCGTGGTCAGTGCAGTTTTGGGTGAGCGCCGGATCGTTGCGGCGGGGATCGACGGCTTTGCGGAGGATTTCTTTGCCCGCGGTCTGCTGCGCTGAACCTCGGGCGACAATCTCGGCGGTGCGGTGGAGGTGGCGAGCCATGCCATCGGCGCGGACGGGGCTGTCCTATCCGTGTGGCTGGCGCCGTCGTCCGCCATTGCGATCGGCGATGCTTTCACCGTGACGGCCGGGTGCGACAAGCGCGCGGCGACGTGCCTAACGAAATTCGTCAACCTCGACAATTTCCGCGGCTTTCCGCACATGCCGGGCAATGATTTCGCCTTATCCTACCCCGACCGCGATACCGGCGTGAACGACGACGGCACGCTGGTGGACTAGGCGCGAAGGGAAACGGAGCACCTGCGGTGCAGCTTGCCCGCGCTGGATTCCGGATCTGGCCATGCAGCTTCGCTGCAGACCGTCCGGAATGACGAGCAAGGGGAGAGTTGTAACCACACGCGGATCGCGAGCGAGCAGCATCAGGCTTCCAAATTCGCGTGTGCTTACAACTCAGCCCCACATTCCCTCATTCCAGACAAGTGAGGCGCAGCCGAACGCTGATCCGGAATCCAGCGCAATAGGTGGCGCAACGCGCCTCCGCTTCTTTTCTTATTTCCCCATCCGAATCCTATCGAGGCCCCATGCCCCAGACGACCTACACGCGGGCCGCCCTTGTCACCGAGGCGCGGGACTGCTCGGCACGCCCTATCGTCATCAGGCCTCCCTCAAAGGCGTGGGCACCGATTGCCTCGGCCTCGTGCGTGGCGTCTGGCGGGCCTTTCACGGCGTCGAGCCCACGGCTCTGCCGGCCTATACGCCCGACTGGGCGGAAGCAGGCGGTACGGAACAGCTGGCGGAAGCCGGCCGTGCCCATCTTGTGCCGCGCGAACCGGAGGAGGCACTCCCCGGCGATGTCTTTCTCTTTCGTTTCGTCTCCGGTGCCTCGGCCAAGCATGCGGGCATTCTGAGTGCGGGCACAGCGCAATCGGGCCTCTTCATCCATTCCTACGAGGCGGCTTGTGTCGTCGAAACGCGGCTGGTGCCCTGGTGGCGTCGCCGCCTCGCTTTCGTTTTCTGCTTTCCCAATGTGAGCGCGTGATGGCAACTCTCATTCTCTCCACTGTCGGTCAGGCCGTCGGCACAGCGATCGGCGGTCCCATCGGCGGCGTGATCGGACGCACGGCGGGTGCGCTGGCCGGTCAGGCGATCGACCAGCAGATCTTCGGCACCACTCCTCCGTGGAAGGGTCGCGTCTCTCCTATCTCGACGTGCAGTCCTCCACCGAGGGCACGTCCATGACGCGCGTCTATGGCTGGGCATGACTGACGGGACAGGTGATCTGGGCGACGCGATTCGAGGAGGTCGTCAAGAAAGAGGAGGAGGGTGACGGCAAGGGCAGCACGAGCAGCAGTTCCTCAACCACGGTGACCACCTACTTCCTATTACGCCAATTTCGCGGTCGCTCTGTGCGAGGTGCCGGTCAGCTATATCGGCCGGGTCTGGGTCGACGGCAAGCTGATGGACACGACCGAGATCACCGTCCGCCGCTATCTCGGGAGTGAGACCCAGGAGCCGGACCCGCTGATCGAGGCAAAGCAGGGGCTTGGATATGCGCCCGGCTATCGCGGCACGGCCTATCTGGTCTTCGACCGTCTGCCGCTGGCCGATTACGGCAACCGCCTGCCGCAGATCGCGGTGGAGGTGATCCGTTCCGTCGATCGGTTGGAGGAGATGGTGCGCGCCGTCTGCCTCATTCCGGGTGCGGGCGAGTTCGTCTATGCGGACCGGCGGGTGAAGATCAACACGGGCGAGGGAAGCAGTTCACGCGCCAACCGCCATATCGTGCACGCCGATACCGACTGGCAGGCATCGCTCGACGAGTTGCAGGCGCTTTGCCCCAATCTGGAGCAGGTCGCGCTGGTGGTTGCCTGGTTCGGCGATGATCTGAGATGTGGCGACTGCACGATTCGTCCGGCCGTGGAGGATCACGTCACCAAGAGTTCCGGCGTCACCTGGCTGGCAGGCGGGTTGTCACGTTCCTCCGCTCGGACGGTGTCGCAAAAGGACGGCCGCCCAGCCTATGGCGGCACGCCTGCCGATGCCACCGTCAAGGTCGCCATCGCCGATCTGAAGGCGCGCGGCCTGAAGGTCACGCTCTATCCCTTCGTGCTGATGGACGTGCCGGAGGAAAACGGCCTTGCCGATCCCTACGGGGCAAGCGAGCAGGCCGCTTACCCCTGGTGCGGGCACATCACCTGCCATCCAGCCCCCGGCAAGACCGGGTATCCCGACACCACGGCGGATGTGGCAGATCAGGTTGCGGCCTTTGTCGGTCAGGCTGGGCCGTCCGATTTCGCGGCAACCGCAAGCACTGTCGTCTATTCCGGCCCGGCGGAATGGTCCTGGTGTCGCTTCGTGCTGCATTACGCCCATCCGGCGGTCGCCGCCGGTGGCGTCGATGCCTTCCTGATCGGCTCGGAAATGCCCGCCCTCACGCAGGTGCGCTCCGACACGGGTTATCCTTTCGTGGAGGCCTAGGTCGCGCTTGCGGCCGATGTGCGCAGCGTTCTGGGGACCGGCACGGCGATTTCCTATGCCGCGAACTGGTCGGAATATTCCGGACACCGGCCCGATGACGGTTCGGGCGACGTGACCTTCCATCTCGATCCGCTGTGGACCTCCGATGACATCGATTTCGTCGGCATCGATTTCTATCCGCCGATAATCGATTGGCGCGACGGCGACCACGCCGATACAGCTCTGGCACTGGAGCCCTACGATCTCGACTATTTGCGCGGACGCATCGCGAGCGGAGAGTATTTCGACTGGTATTACGCAAGCACCGCCGACCGGGAGGCAGGTTTACGCACGTCGATCACGGACGGGGCCTATGACAAGCCCTGGGTTTACCGCGCCAAGGATCTGGTCGGCTGGGGGTCGAATGCCCATTACGACCGCTCCGACGGGGTGGAAGCGGCAAGCCCGACGGCCTGGGTGCCGGAATCGAAACCATCTGGCTGACAGAACTGGGCTTCCCCGCCGTTGATCGAGGGGCGAACGAGTCGAACGTCTTCTACGATCCGAAGTCGTCGGAAAGCGCCTTGCCGTATTTCTCTAACGGTGCGCGCAACGACTATCAGCAGCGCCGCGCCCTGGAAGCATTCTTGAGTTGGTGGGGAAACGATCATCCGGAACTCGCGGCCGGAGACAATCCTGTCTCCTCCGTCTACGGCGCGCCGATGGTCGCCCCGTCGGGCATCCATCTGTGGGCTTGGGATGCGCGGCCCTGGCCTGCCTTTCCATCAGATACAAGCGTGTGGGCGGATGGTGACAACTGGCAGCTCGGCCATTGGCTGAACGGACGGCTCGGAGGATGCGGGCTGGACGGCTTGGTCAGAGCGATCCTCTCCGATTTCGAGATCTCTGTGGCGGATGTGGACGTGGGAACGCTCGCGGGTTCCATCGACGGGTTCACTATTCCCTCGCCGACGAGCGCACGCGCGATTTTGGAACAGCTTGCCACGATTTTCGGGTTCATCTCCGCCGATACGGGCACCGCGCTTGCGTTTCGCTCTCCGCTCGACCATCCGCAAGAAATGGCGCGCGGTGATCTGGCGGAACCGAGCCCGGAGATGGCGCTGTTGAGTGCAACGCGTGCGCAAGAGTCTAAACTGCCGTCCGAAATTCGCCTGAGCTTTACCGACCCGACGCGGGACTATGCCCGCCTTGCCATCGCTTCGCGCAGGTTTGCCGGGTTGAGCCGCCGCGTGAGTGATATCGATCTCAATGTGGCGGCCGATGCGGGAATGATGCAGGTGGCGGCCGAAGCGCGTCTGCGCGATGCCTGGGCGGGGCGCGAGCGCTACGCCTTCGCCCTTTCGGAAACGGGGCTTGCGATTGAGCCCGGCGATCTCGTCACGCTCGACGGCGCGCTCATCCGCATTACCCAGATCTAGGACGGCACGATGCGTCGCTTGGAAGGGGTAAGTGCGGCTTCCGATCGTCTGCGGGAGCATCCGCCCGCCTCGTTGGCCCGGCGCAGCAATCTACCGAGTGCGACCTCTCCTTGATCTGCCACTTCTGAAAGGCGACGAGCCCGTCTCCGCCTTCCGTGCGGCGGCCTTCGCCCGCCCCTGGCTTGGCGGCATGACCGTCTGGTGCTCGGCAAGCGGGGCAGGCTTCGAGGCTGTGAGCGATATCTCCGAACCCGCGACCATGGGCGAATTGTCCGGAGCGCTTTTCGCCGGCCCGACGGGGCGCTGGGACGAAATCAACGAGATCTGGGTCACGCTTTACGGCGGAAACTTGTCGGCTCGAGCCGATCTCGACGCGCTGGCAGGTGCCAATGCGGCCGCCGTCCTTTGCGATGACGGCTCCCGGGAAGTGATGCAATTCGCGCAAGCCGAACTCGTCGGCACGAATGCGTGGCGGCTTTCGCGGCTGTTGCGCGCCCAGGGTGGAACGGAGGAGTCGATGACGGCGGGGGCCTCCGTCGGTGCTGCCTTCGTGCTGCTCGATACCGGGTTGCCGCTCATCGATGTCGGGTGGGATCGGCTCTCGCTGCCGCTTTCCTGGCGGGTGGTGCCGACGGATCGTGCGATCGATGACGACGCGGCGACTTCGCTTCAATTCGCGGTCGACGGAGTGGCGCTCAGACCGTTCTCGCCGGTGCATGTTCGGGTCCGGCGTGAGACGTCCGGCGACGTGACGCTGAGCTGGATCCGCCGCACCCGGCTCGGCGGTGACGGTTGGGAGCAGGTGGAGGTGCCGCTTGGCGAGGATGCGGAAGCCTACGAGCTCGAAATTCTCGCGTCTGCGGGTGGCACGGTGTTGCGCACGCTCAGCCTGACAAGCCCCGAGGCGAACTATGCAGCGGCCGACCAGATCGCGGATTTCGGCGTTCTGCCGAACGAGATTTCGCTCTCATTGACCCAGATTTCCGCCCATGTCGGGCGCGGAAGCGCAAGGAGGGCGACCGTCCATGTCTGGTACTCCGAGACTGGCCCTACCCCTGATTGAGGCGGCGCAGGCGCAAAAGCACGTGACCCACAATGAGGCGTTGGTCGGGTTCGATACATTGGTCAACCTGAGAGTGCTCGACCGCGATCTGACCGCCCCGGCGGGTGGGGAGGCAGATGGCGACGCCTATATCGTCGCAAGTTCTGCAACCGGTGACTGGAAAGGCGAGGATGGCCAGATCGCCGCCAAGATCGATGGCGGCTGGCGCTTCCATACGCCCTTCGACGGGCTGATCGCCTTCGTGGTGGACGAAGAGGCGCTGATTGTCTTCTCGGACGGGAGCTGGAACAATTTCGCCTCGTTTCTCTGGCTCCAGAACCTGTCCATGCTCGGCGTCGGGACGACAGTCTCAGAGATCCAGCGGCTTTCGGTGAAGTCGGACGAGGTCATCTACTCCCATGACGATGTGACGCCGGGCAACGGCAACATGGTCGTGACCCTTAACAAGGCGGTCGATGCAAACGATGCTGGTCACGCCTTCAAGATCGGCTGGGAGGCGCGTGCGCTCGCCGGGCTCTTTAGCGACGGCGACTATCAGATCAAGGTATCGCCCGACGGGGCCACGTTCACGACCGCCTTGTCGATCGATCACGCAACGGGGTTGATTGGGTTCCGCGCCGGGATAAGCGGCGTGCGCGAGGCGTTGACGGCGAACCGGATCTACTACGTCGATGCAACGAGCGGTAACGACACCAATGACGGCCGCACCTCCGCTTCTGCCTTTGCCACGATCCAGCGCGCCGTCGACGAAGTGGCGACGATCGATATGGCCGGTAACGTCGCAACGATATCGATCGCAGCCGGAACTTATGCGGAAAACGTCGGGCTGACGGATCTGGTCGGCGGCCCCTGCTACATCATCGGTGATGAGACGACACCCTCCAACGTGTTGTTATCTCCGGCAATCGGGATTGCGATCACTGCCGCCAACGTCGTCGGATCATGGTATCTGCGCGGTTTCAAGATCGAAGGGGCAGGACTATCGCGTGGTATCCAGAGCAATTCCGCGCGGTTCACGTTTCGAAATCTGGATTTCGGCGCGATCGAGACTGTCAGTCATTATTGTCATATTTTCCCCTGGGAATTGGCTTATTTCGAAGCGGCTGGGGACTACACGATCAGTGGCGGCAGCGGTTGTCATATCTGAAGCTCAGATAATGCGAACCTGCGGATCCTGAACCGCACGATAACGGTTATCGGTACGCCTGCCTTCCCCGGCTATTTCACGGTTGCCATGGGGCAAAGTTCCCAGACGACCTATGGATGCACGTTTGACGGCTCGGCTACCGGGCGACGTTATCGTGCTGAGGGGAACGGGCTTATATTTATACGGCAAGCGGGAATGAGGAGTACTTCCCCGGCGACGTGGCCGGGGATGTTGCGCATAACGGCCTGTATGCCTGTATGTTTGAGGAGAATGGGTGACAGCCCAGTCCTCTGCGAAGTCCTCCGTTTTCCGGGTCCGGCGCCATTGGCCGGGCTTATCGCCGAACAGGGCGCAAAATTTCCCCGTTCTTGCATCGGGGGCCCCTTCCCACCGAGCGGCGACACCGTCGTCAGCGGCAGTACCGCCGGTGTCTTTGCCGAAAATCCGGTTGCCGGGGACGGATGGGGCGATCCGCTGCTTCTCGCCGTGGGGTTTGCCGTGGCCGTGCTCATGCTGGCGGGAGGCTTCGTCGCCTGGCGCTACCGCGATGAACTGCGTCTGCTCGTTGCCAGACTTTAGCAAACCACAAGGAGGAGATCTTCATGGCCTTTCCGCTCGCTCTGCTCGTACCGATCCTGTTGGAGGTCGGCGCCCCGCTTCTCAAACGACTGATCGCTCGTCATGCCGGAGGCGCCGTCGGGGAGGCGGGAGCCGCGGTCGTCGATGTACTTGCCGCACGATTGAACACCGCCTCGACGCCAGAAGCCATCGAGGAGGCCTACCGGTCTGATCCGGAAAGTGCGGGAAGGCCATGTGGGCGGTCGAGATCGAGCGGCGCGAGGACTGGGCCGACATGCTGGCCGACGTCAACGCCACCATGCGCAGCGAACAGACCGCGAGCAGCCTGCTCCAGCGCATCTGGCGGCCGATTTTCGGGCTTTGCTATGCCGTCGCCTTCATCGCGCTGGCCCTGACGCTGGTGCGCACTCTCTGGCACGGCGACACGGCCGCGATCAACGCTCTGGCGGGGATTTCCGGCTTTCTCATCGCCTTTTACGGGATGGGAACCTCGGTGCTTGGCGTCTATGTCTGGCAGCGCTCGTCGGAAAAGCGGGCGGGGATCGCTTGAGGTGGAAAGATTCATTCATGTCCTGTTCGCGCGCCTTCCGATAGTAGTTGCGTCATGAATGGTTTCCCGGTTTTTCCGCATCTTCGAGCATCCCGTCTCGCCGCGATCGCGTTTCTCGGTGCGATGGCACTTGCCGAGCCGGCCGCGGCGCAGTTGCCTTTGCCGGGGGCGAGCATCTTCACGCTCGTGGATCAGCGCGACCCGGACTGGAGACCCGACCAGGGACAGGATCAGGGGCTCGTTCCCGAGATGGACTCGGATACGGATCCCAGGCGCGGGCCCGGACCTGGAGCTGGACCCGGAGCAGGGCCGGGGCTCGGCCCCGACCAGGGGCCCGGATTCGGTCCGGGGTGCGAGCATGGCCAGGGGCCGGGGCCGGGCAGAGGGCCCGGTCGATGCATGGGTCGGGGCCCGTACCATTGCCTGCGTGGCGGCGAAATGCGTGAGGCCGTGCGCGCGGGAGAGGCCAAACCGCTGGGGCCGGTCATGCGTGAGATCGGCGGCGGCGAGATCGTTCGTACGATGCTGTGTCGAACGCCGCACGGTCTCGTTTACCTGATCGCGGTCTTGAACGGCTCGCGCGTCGAGAAAATGATCGTCGATGCGGAGACCGGCCGGATCCTCCACTGGCACTGAACCGCAACATGACGATCAGGCCCGACCGGACGAAAGGCCGGGCAGGATGAAAAAGAAGGAGATGCGGCGGTGCGACTGCTCGTCGTCGAAGACGATCCCGATCTCAATCGCCAGCTTTCGGATACCTTGCAGGAAGCCGGATACGCGGTCGATACGGCTGTGGATGGCGAAGAGAAGGCCATTTCGTTGGCGATACCGAGCTCCTTGGCGATACCGAGCCGTATGACGCGGTGGTGCTGGATATCGGCCTGCCGAAAATGGACGGCATCACCGTGCTGGAGATGTGGCGGTGTCTAACGGGCAGCACCATGCCGGTGCTGCTGCTCACCGCGCGCGACCGCTGGTCCGACAAGGTCGCCGGTATCGATGCGGGCGCGGACGACTACGTCGCCAAGCCGTTTCATATCGAGCAGGTGCTGGCGCGACTGTTGGCGATTCTTCGCCGCGCGACCGGACATGCCAGCAACGAACTCGTGTGCGGCGACATCCGTCTCGATACGCGCACCAGCCGCGTGACTAGCAACGGATCGGCGGTCAAGCTCACCTCGCACGAATACCGCCTGCTCTCCTACCTGATGCACCACATGGGCCGCGTGGTTTCGCGCACGGAGCTGACCGAACACATCTACGATCAGGATTTCGATCGCGACTCCAACACGATCGAGGTCTTCATCGGGCGTTTGCGCAAGAAGCTCGACACCGATCTCATCCAGACGGTGCGCGGTCTCGGCTATCGGCTCAATCCGCCCGACGGCGGTGAGGGCGACGAAGGTAACTCCCAAGGCGAAAGCGTTGCCAGGTGAGACGTCACAAGTCTCTGACCCTGCGCATGATCGCGACCGCGATGGTCTGGTCGGTCGTGTCGCTGCTGATTGCGGGCGGGGTGCTGGTTCACCTCTATTCCGGCGCGAGCGAGCGATTCTTCGATGAGCGTATCGATGTCTACGTGACCACGGTCATCGGCGCGCTGGCCAGTCTCGATTATGAAGAGAACGGCGAGCAGGAAGCTCAAGGGACGAGCAACGGCGCTACCAGTAACGGGGCAGCGAACAGCGCGGCGACGGCCGACGCCGGTGCGGATGCCGACACTGTTCCTTCATCCCTGGAACTTACCGGCGAGCCGCGTTTTCGTCTGCCGTTTTCGGGTTGGTACTGGACGGTCCGCGATGCGGAAAGCGGGCGCATATTGTATGCCTCCGCCTCGCTCCTGGGAGACGACGGTCTGACCCTGCCCGAGATCTCCTCATCAAGCGGCGTCTGGCGTGGATACGCCACTGGCCCGGGTGGCGAGAAGGTGCGCGTCAGCTAGCGGGCCGTCGGCTTCGGTCCGGGCAAGCGCTATATCATCGCGGTTGCGGGCGAGATGTCGGGCCTGATGGAACAGATTTCGACATTTGCCGGTCAGGTCGCGTTGACCTTTTCCGTCTTCGGTATCGGGCTTATCGGCGCGGTGCTTTTGCAGGTGTGGATCGGCACCCGGCCGCTGAAGCGACTGCGGGCCTCTTTTGCGGCCGTTCGCCGGGGCGATGCGGAGAAAATCGACGAGAACCTGCCCAGCGAACTGGCGCCTTTGGCCCTCGAACTCAACGCGTTGATCGCCTCGAACAAGGAAACGGTGGAGCGCGCACGCGGCCATGTCGGCAATCTGGCGCGCGGGCTCAAGACGCCGCTCTCCGTCATTACCAACGAGGCTCGCGCCGCCCACGGACCGCTGCCGACAAGGTTTCCGAACAGGCCGCGATCATGCGCATGCAGATCGAGCACCACCTGGAACGCGCCAGCATGGCCGCGCAGCGCCGGATGGTCGGCGTCACCACCGAAATCACGCCGGCTACCGCGCGCTTGATGCGCGTCATGGGAAAGATCCATGGCGAGCGCGAGCTCGATCTGGTGCTGGACGCCCCCGCCGGATTGCGCTTTCGCGGCGAGCAGCAGGATTTGGAGGAGATGCTCGGCAACCTGATTGATAATGCCTGCAAATGGGCGACGTCGACCGTCAGCCTCACCGTGCGACGGCACGAGGGAGAGAAGACGGAACGATCGATCCTGTCTCTTGTCGTCGCCGATGACGGCCCCGGATTGAGCGAGGCGGAACGCAAGATTGCGGTCGAGCGGGGCCGGCGCCTCGACGAAATGGTGTCGGGCGCCGGGCTCGGCCTGTCCATCGTGGCGGAACTCGCCGGGCTCTAAGGCGGACGGTTCGTGCCGGAGGAATCCGAACTCGGAGGACTGGGCGCCCGTCTGGAATTGCCCGCTGCCACGGACGATTTGTGAGCGCCGGGCGCGCGCTCGTTCGTCGTGTTGGCGATCCTTCGAGACGCCCGCTGACGCGGGCTCCTCAGGATGACGTTGTGTATGTTGCACGAGCCTTAAAAACCAACACCACGATAACGTCATCCTGAAGAGGGCCGTAAGGGCCGTCTCTAAGGATGGGCCACGCCGCCGAAACAGGTGACTGTTTACTTCAATCTCCAACATGCTTCGAAATCCACACTCTCCTCTGTCATTGCCCGGCGAAGTCCGGGCAATCCAGTGGGTTACGTCATATGCGGAGCGTGATGGATCCCCCGGACTTCGCCGGGGGATGACGATGGTGGGGCCTCGGGAAAGGGCGCGTGCGATGAGGCCTCAATCACACCCCACCGAACCGATCACTCCTTCGCAACCCCGGCGGCGAGCCGGTCGCGCAGGGCATCGAATGCCGTGACCTGACTGGCGTGCATCTGCCGTTCCTCATCCCTTCCCAGATAGATCTTGAACATGCAGTTGCTGGACTTGTTGAAGAACTGCAGGCATTTCGTTTGCGTGGTGAACAGAGGGCGCGAGACGAAGGCGATCATGCCGCAGTTCTCGTCCTTCAGATGACCGCCGATCGGGTCGCCGTGAAGGTTGAAGAAGCCGCGTGCCTTGCTGCCGTGCGGAAGCGAGCCTTTGGCCTCGAAAATCACGTCCTCGGTGTTGACGATGAAGGTGATTTCGCCCCACTCGGCGACGTTGTTCGTCACGGTTTCGAGCAGATCACCTGCAACGGAGGTCGCCTGATCGGCCGGAAGACAGCGGATGACATCGGCCGGAGAGACGCCCATTTCCTTGGCCACATATTCAAGAACCGCTCCCGGTTCCTCATCCAGTCGTCTGGAGATCTCGGCGTGTTTCGGCGACGTCAGGTCGGTCATGCGGGAAAGCCCTTTTTGATGGTGTCGATTGAGGGGAAAGCCGTTAGGCGGCGGGACGAACGTTTTGCCGGATCCATTGCAGCAGGTTCTGCGTCATGGTCGTCTGCCAGACGCGCCCGGTCGTTGTCAGCTGTGCCCAGCCGTTCGTCAGTTCCAGAAGTCCGCAGGTCTGCCACTGGTTGATGAGCGGGCGGACATGGCGCGGGGCGTCGATCCTGTGGTCGGCAAGCACCCGCTCAAGCCGGGCCACGTCGAGCAGGCCGACCTCCATTTGCGATTTCAGCTCTTTCAGGAAGTCGTAGCCCTGGAGAGAGCGCATCATGAAGCCGAGCGGCTTGCGCCCCTCTTTCACCGCTTCGAAATAGACGTCTAGATCGCTTGCAAGCCGGAATGAGACGTCGCCCAGAAACCCGCCCGCGCCGAACGCAAGGCAGTTGGCGCCAGACTTGACCAGCAGGTTGTAGAGATTGCACTCCCGCGTGGTGCGGCGCCAATGGCTCGTCGAAATGCTCTGCCAGCCGTGATCGGCCAGAACCTCATGGCCGAGGCGGTAGAAATGCCCCATTTCGCTTTGCTGCGGGCAGGGGGAAAGATTGCCCTTGGCGATGGAGCGCGCCAGCGGACTGTTGGGCAGCAGGTTGAGCGCGTAGAGATCGAAGCCGTCCAACCCCAGATCGGCTGCGATGGCAACGTCGTGCTCTTAGCCTTCCTGCGTCTGAGTGCGGTATCGAAGATCTGGACGCCCAGCGACAGCCGGTTGAAGCCCGCCTCGAAACAGGCCTTGGCCTTCTCGATCCCGAAACTGTAGATGCGGCCTTCTAGCGTGATCTCGCAATCGGGGGCCAGCGGGAGATATTTGCGCACCGCTTGGACGATGCGGGCGAGATCCTCTCCCTCCAGCGCGGTCGGCGTGCCTCCGCCGAAATGGACCGCGTGGATGGGGCCCTCGTTTTGAGCGGGACTGTCCTTGCCCGCCTGAATCTCCGCGATCAGCGCATCGGCATAGGTGCGGCTGCGCCCACTTCTCCAGGGTTTCTGGTAGAAGCCGCAAAACAGGCAATGATTCTCGCAAAAGGGAATGTGCAGGTAGGCGACGGATTTTCCGCACTGTGGCGTATTCGCCAATGTCTGCCAGGTCCGTACCATGTCGTCGCCTGAGATCGGGGCGGCGTTCATGGCCGGGTGAACGGCGGTCTTGCGGGCGAAGGCATTGGCCAGCGGATCGTCGCTGGGCGTGGTGAAAAGATCATTCAGCCGCAATACCTCGCGCGGCGGGGGAGCATGATGCGCGTGCACGGCGGCGGCGGATGCCGCTTTCGGCGAGCCCGAACTCATGCGCCGGCGATGGTCGAACGCGGATTCGGTGGTGGGTTTGTCGTCGCAAGTCACCGATCGAATTGACTCTTCCAGAAAAGGGGAGGGGGCCGTCCGCAGGGCGACGGCCAAGCTTGCAATATATCTTACATAAAAGACTCAAGTTTATAGAGTGACATTTCGCTTCTCGTCCCTGCAAGGGGAGTATCTGGTCAAGACAGGGGAGAGGGGGTTGGCGAGAGCGAGGCCCTCCATCCAGTCGAAAACCGGGAAGGGACGTATCTTGTATCGCGCGGTAAGCGGCCCACTTTAGCCACAAAGCTATGGGACTTCGCGCGCGTTTGCGCTGCGGCTTTCGTTTCGTTAACGGTGGTGGCGTTACCACGGAAAAGAGGCGAGCCGGCCACCGGAATTCCCGCGTTCGAGTTCTTTTGAACGTGTCCGGGATGTTTCGGCTCTGCGGAACGGAGTGATCCGCCTCAGGGTGAACAGCCTGAAAGGCGGGATGTTCCGGGCGGGCTTTCGCCACGCGATGCGGCACTGGATGGGGAAAATGATGCGGATTTTGAAGGTTGCGGTGGTGCTCCTGGCCGGGTTTGGCCTGGTTGCTTGCACCAATACAGGCCCGAAGGAAGGAATTGGCACGGTGGCGGGCACCGTTGCCGGCGGTGTTATCGGCAGTCAGTTCGGCGCCGGCTCCGGCCAGGCGGCGGCGACGGCGGCAGGTGCCGTCATCGGAGCGCTGATCGGCCAGGAGATCGGTCGTTCGCTCGACGAGCGCGATCGTCAGGAGGTTTACAACGCCCAGTACCGGGCGCTGGAATACTCCCGTTCGGGCCAGCCGGTTGAATGGCGCAATCCCGATAGCGGTCACTATGGCGAGGTGGTCCCGGGGCCGGGCTACATCATCAACAACGCCGATTGCCGGGATTACACCCACACGATCTATATCGACGGAAAGTCGGAAGTCGCACGCGGCACGGCTTGCCGTCAACCCGACGGCACGTGGCGTCCGGTCAACTGACCGAGGCGGGCGGGGCCGGATCATCGGCCTGCTGGCTACGTGATCGCCGGTAACATGATGAACGATGAAGAGGGAGCGGCCCGAACGGCCGCTCCCTTTTTGTTTGCGTTACGCATGGCAAAACATGCCGAAACGTCAAAATTGCGCAATCCGGCCTTTCCGATCGTTTCATTTTTACGGTTAGCGAAAGCTTTAGTTAAAAGTTGTCGGCCACTCTGGTGACGATGGGCCCGAGCGGTGCTTTCCGTTTTACCTGCCGCCCGGTGAGGAGGAATCAGGCCGTAGCGCCATTTGCAACGCGCGGCGGCTCCGCTTCGGACAGGAACACATGGTCGATCAGAGCCTCATGACGTTGAAGGTACGCTCCTAGAGGCCGCACGCCCGCTTCTGCGCAAGCGCGTCGCCGACGACCAGCCGCGCGCTCACCGTCAGAACCTGTTGAAGCGCGCCATTTTCCTGCCGCTGGAACCCTATCTCATCACCGAACAACTGCCGCAGAAGCTGGCAGGCCGTATCCGCCGTTGCTGGCTTGATGCGATATGGACCTGGGTTTTGCGCGACGTGATGCCGGACAGTATCGCCGAAGCGCAGGATCTGCTGGCCGAGAAGGGTTATGACGTCGAGGTCGTCGGGCGCACAGCGGACCGGCTGCGCAAGGTGATGATCGCGGCAATCGGCGACGTGCTGGTTGAGGCGAACGGCCCCGGCGTCGCGCATCAGCGTGTCGCCTATCGCGTCGGCGGTGAGGATCTGCTGGAAGAGCTCATCGATATTCACGGCATCCTGAAGGCCGACGCTGTTCTTGAAGGGTTCACCGCCCATCTTCCCCCCCGTGATCACCCGCCGCTCCTTCGCCACCCGCGAAGCATCCAAGATGCGCACGCAGGTGATCGATGCCCTCAAGACTCATCCCAGTTTCGTGAGATGGCTTTCCGCCATCCTGCTGTGGCGTTGCGACGATCCGGCCCTGCCGGTGCGCATCGCGGGAAGTGTGACGGGACTGACCCAGCCTTCCGCGATTCATTCCGACTTCTTCGCGCCTATGGTCGAGATGGCGCTGAGCTAATTGCGCCGTTACGTGCTGATGGCGCAGGAAGCGGTGGCGGATGCTGGCTCGAAGGATCCCGTCCACGGCATCGAATGGCACAGCGAAGCCGTCGTGGTCGCCGTGTCACGCTACCACGATCAGCTCCGCGAACTTCGCACCGGCATCGATCTGCGCGAGGTCGCCGAATGGCGCCGCAAGATGCTGAACATCAATCGCGACATGTCGGAAGTCCTCGCCGGGCAGATTTTCGAAGCTCACCGCCCGATTCACGACGCCCTGCAGGTGCCGGACGCCGACGAGGCGGGCAAGGTGCAGCTCAACGAGGTGGTCGCGGCGACCGCCTATCGCTCGCTGCGAATCCTCTATCTCGCTTGCAAGAGCCCGGATCTGCTCGCCGTCTCCGAGACGGTTAACCGCGCCCGCCGAGCCATCGAGCAGGTGCTGGACACGCCAGCAAGAAGTTGGTCGATGAACTGAGGTCTAGCGTCGGCCCGCGTCGCGAGGCCCTCAAGCTGACGCTGGAGCGCGCGATCTCCTATGCCGAAATCGTCTTCGGCGACGATTATGTCGAGATCCTCAAAAAGCGCCGTGCCGCGGTAATCGACGTCGATAAGCGACCGCTGGCAAGCTAGGGCGTGTCCCCATAAATGAGACGGATCCTGATCCCGCCCGACATGTTCTCCCCAAATGATGCCTTGTTGAAACGGCGTGCCTGACGCATAAGAAATACGCATATCCGCCGAAGTTACGTTACGGGCGACACATTGTCGCCACGCGGTAGGACGACGGATAGTGTAGAGCCGTTCTAAGGTGATTGGGGGGTTCGGACAGCGTTCCGGATTCTGACCGCCTTTCATCCAGTTGTCCCGCCCGACCCGGCCAATCTTAGGTATTTGCGCGCACCATGATGATCTGGTTTCTGTTCGCCGTCCTGACCGTTGCTGCCGCGCTGGCGATCCTCGTTCCTCTGGCGCGCAGACCCGACAAGTGGTCTGAAGGCGAGCCGGGCGAGGACAGCAAGCCTGATGTCGCCATCTACAAGGATCAACTCTCCGAAATCGAGCGTGACCTGGAGCGCGGCGATATCGAGCCGAAGGACGTGGAAGCGGCCCGAACCGAGATCGCGCGCCGTCTGCTCAAGGCCGCACGGACCAAGGAAGAGGCCGCTCCCGCCGACAAGGGCGGCCGCAGGTCTCTGGTCGCGGTGGCGATCGCGGTCGTCGGCGTGCCGGTGGTCGCGGTGTCGCTCTATCTGACGCTGGGCTCCCCCTCCATGCCGGACGAACCGCTGACCGCCCGCGTCATGTCCACCGATGACGGTTTCCATCAGTTCAGCGATCTCGTTGCCAAGGTCGAGAAGCGCCTTGCCGAAAAGCCCGACGACGGGCGCGGCTGGGACGTGATCGCGCCGGCTTATATGCGCATGGGCCGGGCGGCCGATGCGGCCAAGGCCTATGCCAATGCGATCAGGCTCGTGGGCGAGAACGCGCCGCGCCACGCCAATCAGGGTGAGGCCATCGTCGCCGCCCATGACGGGATCGTGACCGAGGACGCCCGCAAGGCGTTCGAACGGGCCGCCGCACTGGCGCCGAAAATGGTCAAGCCGCGCTTCTATCTCGCGCTGGGGTTCGGTCAGCAAGGCAAGAACGAGCAGGCCATCGCCGCCTGGGAGTCGCTCTTGAAGGACGCCGACGGCAACGAGGTCTGGGTGCCGATGGCGCAGGCCGAATTGCGCGGTCTGGGCGTCGACCCCGCCACTTTGGGCGGCAGCGCGCCCGCCGGGCCCATGGCGAGCGCTCCCGCGCCTCAGGCGCAGCAATCCGCGTCCGGCGAGGACCTGAAAGGACCGACCGTGGGCGATGTGGAAGCCGCAGGCGAGATGTCCGACGAAGATCGTCAGGCCATGATCCACGGCATAGTCAGCCAGCTCGACGAGCGGCTGAAGGAGCAGGGCGGCACCGTGGATGAATGGATCCGGCTGGTGCGAGCCTATGTGGTGCTGGGCGAGCATGAACTGGCGGATGAAGCCGTGAAGCGGGCACGTGCGGATCTGAAGGACGATCCGGACGGTCTGGAGACCATCGATGCGCTGGTGAAGCATCTGGGGCTTTGACGCGCGGCCGCGAGAGCAAAGGTCGACCTTCTCGCGGAGCAGGCGCGGCCCTATCTGTATGTGAGTGTTGGGCTGGAAGTCGGCCGGGAAAACGAGGACGAAGATAATGGCGATGACCCGCAAGCAACGGCGTTTGTCGATGATTGGTGGAGCAGGCGCGGTTCTGGCCGTTGCGGGCGGGTTGATCCTCTATGCGCTGAATGATGAAATCGTCTTCTTCCAGTCGCCGAGCGACGTTGCCGAGCACAACGTGCCGCACGGCCAGCGCATCCGTCTGGGCGGGCTAGTGAAGGACGGCTCGATCGTGAAGTATGGCGAGACGGTGCGCTTCGTCGTGACCGACGGCGGCGGCGACCTCACGGCCATTTATACCGGCACCCTGCCCGATCTCTTCCGCGAAGGGCAGGGCGTTGTGGCCGAGGGCAAGGTGGGCGATGACGGCATTTTCCACGCCGACACCGTGCTCGCCAAGCACGACGAGAATTACATACCCAAGGAAGTCGTCGAGGCGCTGAAGGAGCGCGGCGAATGGCAGATGGGCGCCGACAATCCGAAGGCGAAGGGCGCGCCCGCGCCCGACAAGGCGTCCCGGGCCGAGCCGCAGGACGCGGCAGTGAAACTGACGAATTGACAGGCTCCGGATGTGGAGCTTGAGACCGGGCTGAGGGTGGGCCACCCGAGAATCGAAAACTAGAGACCTCGGCAATCGCGCCCCAGCGACGAGGGGCGCGGCGGGAATGCAAAAGCAGCGGGTAGCCGCAAAACAGAATGAGCGGGCCGGAGCCCGGGGAGAGGGAACTGATGATCGTCGAGCTTGGCCATTTCGCGCTCGTTCTGGGGCTTGTCCTGGTGTTGGTGCAATCGGTGGTGCCGATCTGGGGGGCGCATACGCGCGACGAGCGGCTGATGTCGGTGGCCGCGCCTGTCGCAGGTGTTCAGTTCCTGATGGTGGGCCTCGCCTTCGCCGCGCTGACGATGGCCTACATCCAGTCCGACTTCTCCGTTCTCAACGTCTGTCAGAACTCCCATTCCGACAAGCCGCTGATCTATCGGATCTCCGGCGTCTGGGGCAACCACGAGGGTTCCATGCTCCTGTGGGTGTTGATCCTGTCGCTGTTCGGCGCGCTGGTCGCCGCCTTCGGGCGCACCATGCCGGAAACGCTGAAGGCCAACGTGCTGGGCGTTCAGGGCTGGATTTCGGTTGCCTTCCTCGCCTTCATCCTGTTCACCTCTAATCCCTTCATCCGCATTCCCAATCCGCCGATGGAGGGGCAGGACCTCAACCCGATTCTGCAGGACGTGGGGCTCGCCATTCACCCGCCGCTGCTCTACCTCGGCTATGTCGGCTTCTCCATCACCTTCTCCTTCGCCGCCGCCGCTCTGCTTGACGGACGTATCGATGCTGCCTGGGCGCGATGGGTTCGGCCCTGGATCCTGATCGCCTGGATCTTCCTGACGCTCGGCATCGCCATGGGGTCCTACTGGGCCTATTACGAACTCGGCTGGGGCGGCTACTGGTTCTGGGATCCGGTCGAGAACGCCTCCTTCATGCCGTGGCTGGCGGGCACCGCCTTGCTGCACTCCGCGCTGGTGATGGAAAAGCGCGATGCGTTGAAGGTCTGGACGGTGTTGCTCGCCATCCTCACCTTCTCGCTGTCGCTGCTCGGCACCTTCCTCGTGCGTTCCGGCGTGCTGATCTCCGTCCACGCGTTCGCCACCGACCCCTCTCGCGGCGTGTTCATCCTGGCGATCCTCGCCATCTTCATCGGCGGGTCGCTGTCGCTCTATGCCTGGCGCGCGCCACTTCTCAAGCAGGGAGGACTGTTTGCGCCGATCAGCCGGGAAGGATCGTTGATCCTCAACAACCTGTTCCTGACCGCAGCCTGTGCGGCGGTGCTGGTGGGAACGCTCTATCCGCTGGCGCTTGACGTCACCACGGGCGACAAGATTTCCGTCGGTGCACCCTTCTTCAACATGACCTTCGGGCCGCTGATGATCCCGCTGCTCATCGCCATGCCGTTCGGGCCGTTCCTGGCCTGGAAGCGCGGTGACTTGTTGGCGGTTGCACAACGGCTGATGATGGCGTTTGCGCTCGCCATCGTGATCGCGCTGGCGGTCGTCTGGGTGAAGGGGGCGACCAACGTCATGGTGCGGATCGGCATCGGCATCGCCGTGTGGGTGATGACCGGGGCGGTTTCGGAAATCGTCTGGCGCTCCAAGCTGAGGCGGGTGCCGCTCGGCCAGTCGTTCCGCCGCGCTGTCGGTCTACCGCGCTCCTCCTGGGGCACGATGGTGGCCCATTTCGGAATGGGCGCGACCATGCTCGGCATCGTCGCCGTTTCCGCCTGGCAGCAGGAAGTGATCACCGTCATGGCGCCTGGCGAGACCAAGGCGATCGGCGGCTATGAGCTGACCTTCGACGGTCTGAGCCCCAGCTCCAGCTCCAACTATCGCGAGGATATCGGCCACTTTACCCTACGCAAGGGCGGAGCGGTGGTCGCCGACATGAAGCCCGCCAAGCGCTTCTACATGGCCCGTCAGATGCCGACGACGGAATCCGCCATCGAGACCTTCTGGTTCAGTCAGGTCTATGTCTCGCTGGGCGATCCCAAGGAGGGCGGAGCCATCGTGGTGCGCGCCTATTACAAGCCACTGGTGACGCTGATCTGGCTGGGCGCCGTGGTCATGGTGCTCGGCGGTCTGCTGTCCTTGAGCGATCGCCGGTTGCGCGTCGGCGCGCCGCGCCGTGCACATCATGTCGCAGCGGCGGCTCCGGCTGAATAGGATTATTCTAGTGAAGGTATTGCGACGATGATTGGGACCTGTCAGATGCGCCGTCTTTGCCTCGTGCTCGCTGTTTCGTTGTTTGGCGTCGGGGCAGGCGGCCTTGTCGGTCTCGGTGTCACCACGGCTCAAGCGGTGGAGCCGGACGAGATCCTGAAGAACCCCAAGCTTGAGGCGCGCGCGCGCGATATTTCCGAGGGTCTGCGCTGCATGGTGTGCCAGAACGAGTCGATCGCCGAATCTAACGCCGATCTCGCCCGCGACCTGCGTCTGCTGGTGCGCGAACGGCTGGAAAAGGGCGATACGGACGATGAGGTGCGCAACTATCTGGTCTCGCGCTACGGCGAATTCGTCCTTTTGAAGCCGCGCCTGGAACTGAAGACGCTGCTCCTGTGGTTTGGCCCGGCTGGTGCGCTGGTGCTGGGAGCGGTGATCATATTCGTCAACTACCGCCGCCGCAAGCAGACAGCCGCTGAAGCTCCGGGCGCCGTGCCGCTCAATGATAAGGAAAAGGCGGAGCTGAAGCGGATCATGGGGGAGGGGTGAGCCTCACCCCGTGATGAGCGGTTCTTCGGCGACAATGCACAGCAACAAGTCCCGGCAAGAAAAAGACGTGTCAGTTGTTGCCTTGCGCAGGGCTTCCCCGAAAAGGTGCCATTCCCGCGCAGGCGGGAATCCAGCATTCCAAAGGTGTTGCGTTCCTGTTTCCGAAGCTGAATCCTGTGGTTGCTGGATCTCCGCCTTCGCGGGGATGACAATCGCAAGAGGGGCAGGCGACTGGAAGAAAAGCGTCCAGCTCTTTGCTGGCAAGGCGTTCTCCGAGACGCTCACTTGTCAGTTTTCCGACATTACCAATGTTTAATCCGCCCGAAAGGCGTCTGTAATCCGGCCTGCCCCATATTGACGGTCAAGCATGGAGCGAACGACCCCCTCCTCGCTCCAGCTTCCAGAATTTCAATATCGGAGCAAGCCAACGATGACTTGTGAAAACGATAAAAAGTCCCCCTCCGGCATCCTGCGCATGCGCCGCTCCAAGTTGATGGCTGGCGCGTTGGCGCTGGCGCTGGTCGGCGGCTTCACGGCGCAGACGATGATCCCCGGTCAGTTCGCTCTTGCCGATCCCGTCCATGTCGAGGATTCAGGCCCCACCGACTTCACCGGCGTCGTCAAGGCGGTTCAGCCCGCTGTGGTCTCCGTGATCGTGCGTTCCGAGGTCAAGCCCGTCGCCGACAACATGCAGGGCTGGAGCTTTGGTTTCGGCGGGGATGTCCCGGATTTCTTCCGCAACCTGCCGCCCAACCATCCCTTCAAGCGCTTCTGGAACGAGCAGCACGGCAATCAGGACAAGAAGGCCCCCAAGCATCACCGCTACGGCATGGCGCAAGGGTCGGGCTTCTTCATCTCCGATGACGGCTACATCGTCACCAACCAGCATGTCGTCGAAGGCGGCGACAAGTTCACGGTGAAGATGAACGACGGAACCGAATACGGTGCCAAGCTCATCGGCGCCGACGAGCGCACCGACCTGGCGCTGCTGAAAGTCGATGGCAAGGACCACAAGTTCACCTATGTCGACTTCGCCAACGATACGCCGATGGTCGGCGAATGGGTCGTGGCCGTCGGCAACCCCTTCGGTCTCGGCGGCTCGGTGACCGTAGGCATCGTATCGGCACGCGGCCGTGACATCGGTGCAGGCCCCTATGACGACTTCATCCAGATCGATGCGCCGATCAACCGCGGTAACTCCGGCGGTCCGGCCTTCAACACCAAGGGTGAGGTCATCGGCATCAACGCCGCGATCTATTCGCCCTCCGGTGGCAATGTCGGTATCGCCTTCGCCATTCCGGCGGAGACCGCCAAGCAGGTCATCAGCGAGCTGAAGAATGACGGCCACGTGGTGCGCGGTTGGCTCGGCGTCCAGATCCAGCCCGTCTCGCAGGATATCGCCGACAGCCTGGGTCTGAAGAAGGCGGAAGGCGCTCTGGTCGCCAACCCGACCGAAACCAGCCCCGCGGCCGAAGCCGGTATCAAGACCGGCGATGCCATCCTGTCGGTTGACGGCAAGCCGGTGAAGGGACCGCGCGAACTCGCCAAGGTGATCGCGGGCTATGAGCCCGGTGCTAAGGTCGACATCAAGATCTGGCGTGACGGCGAGGAAAAGACGGTCACCGTCGAACTCGGCAAGATGCCTGAAAAGCAGCAGGTGGCTTCCGCCGACAGCGGCGATACGCAGGGCACTGTCGGTGCTCTCGGCCTCGAACTCGCCAATGCCCGTGACGCAGAGCTCGACAGCGACGGCGTCGTGATCGGCTCGGTCGATCCCGATGGTCCGGCCGCTGACAAGGGCCTTCAGTCCGGCGACATCATTCTGGAAGCGGGTGGCGCCAAGGTCGAAACGCCCCAGGATGTCGCCAAGCAGGCCGAAGCGGCGCGCAAGGATGGTCGCAAGGCTCTCCTGCTCCGCGTCCAGCACAACGACGATATGCGCTTCGTGGCGCTGTCGCTGAAGAAGGACAGCTGAGGTCGTCTCGAGAAGAATTCGGTCGGAGGGATGAATTTCATGTCGCCCCCGACATCTCTTCCGACCAATCAGCGGCGGCGAACTTCGGTTCGCCGCCGTCTGTTTTTCACGGTGGAGAGTGGAGATGTGGCCCGTCTCGAAGGATGGACCCCAGCTTCCGCGCTCCCCTCCCAACACGAAACACACCTCTCGCGTCGCTTGATATAAGATGCCCGTCATGCGGATTCTCATCATCGAAGACGATCAGGAAGCGGCCGCTTATCTGATCAAGGCACTGAAGGAAGCGGGTCATGTGGCCGATCACGCCGGTGACGGCGAGACGGGCTTCGCCATGGCCTCGACGACCGACTATGACGTGCTCGTCGTCGACCGGCTGCTGCCGAAACGCGACGGGCTGTCCGTCATCGAAGGATTGAAGGCGGAAGGGAATTCCATGCCCATCCTCATCCTGTCCGCGCTCGGCCAGGTCGATGATCGAGTGGAGGGCCTGAGGGCGGGCGGCGACGACTATCTGCCTAAGCCCTATTCCTTCTCCGAGCTTCTGGCGCGGGTGGAAGCACTGGGGCGGCGCAAGCGGCCCGCGGATGCGGACACGACCTTCAAGGTCGGCGATCTGGAACTCGACCGGCTCACCCATTTCGCCTCCCGCGCAGGCCAGCCCATTGTTCTCCAGCCGCGCGAATTCCGGCTTCTGGAATATCTGATGAAACATGCGGGCCAGGTCGTCACCCGCACCATGCTCCTGGAGAATGTCTGGGACTACCACTTCGATCCGCAGACCAATGTCATTGATGTCCATATTTCGCGGCTTCGCGCGAAGATCGACAAAGGCTTCGAACGACCTCTCCTCCACACCATCCGCGGCGCGGGGTACACGATCCGCGACGACGCTCGGTAAGCTCGTCCGCACGACCGCCTTCAAGCTCTCGGTCGTCTATCTGGCGGCCTTTGCCGTCTTCGCGGTGTTCCTGGTCGTCTATATCGGCCACAACACCCAGCGGATGATGAACGAGCAGCTCAACGAGACCATCGAGGCGGAGGTCAAGGGGCTCGGCGAGCAGTACAGCCAGGGCGGCATCCGCCGTCTGATCGACGTCGTCGAGCGCCGTTCGCGCCAACCCGGCGCGAGCCTCTACATGGTCACCGACTATTCCGGTGACGTGATCGCGGGCAATGTCGCGAAGCTGAAAGGAACCATGCCGCGCGATCCGGAGATCCCCATCCAGATCGTGCGCTATCTGCGCAATGGCGCCGACGCCCAACCCCAGGAAGCGGCGGTGCGCGTCTTCGTGCTGCCCGGCGGTTTTCACATCCTGATCGGCCGCGACATCAGCGAGGGCAAGCGTTTTCGCGAGGTGATCCAGAGCGCGTCGCGCATCACCATCGCCGTGGTCGGCGTTCTGGCGATCCTGAGCTGGCTCTTCGTCGGCCGCCGCGTGATGAAGCGCATCGATGCGGTCTCAGAGACAGGGCGGCTGATCATGGAGGGTGATCTCTCCCGCCGTCTGCATGTCACCGGATCGGGCGACGAAATCGACCGGCTGGCGGAAAACGTCAACGCCATGCTGGAGCGCATCGAGCTCCTGATGCAGGGGCTGAAGGACGTTTCCGACAACATCGCCCACGACCTAAAAACCCCGCTGACCCGGCTTAGGAACCGGGTTGAGGCGGCCCTTCGTGAGGAACCGTCCGAGGAGGGCTACCGCGAGGCGCTGGAAGCGACCATCGATGAATCCGACCAGCTCATCCGCATATTCAACGCGCTCTTGAAGATCGCGCGCGTGGAGGCGGGCTCGCCCGACGGTGGGCTGGAACGGATCGATGCCTGCGAGATCGCGGCCGAGGTTGCCGAATTCTACGAGCCGGTGGCCGAGGACGAGGGCGTGACCTTCACCTCTGAGATCTGCGAAACCGCCCCGGTCGAAGGTTCGCGCGAGCTGATTACCCAGGCGCTTTCCAATCTCGTCGACAACGCTCTGAAATACGGTTTCCCGCCCAAGGCCGAAGGGGAGGAAGACGGCGAAAACGAGAAGAGCGATCTGCACATCGCCCTCTCGGTCGCCTGTGAGGGCAAGGAGGTGGTGTTGACGGTCGCCGACAACGGGTCGGGCATTCCGGAAGCCGATCATGACCGGGTGCTGCGCCGTTTCGTGCGCCTTGAGGAAAGCCGTACGGCTCCGGGCTCGGGGTTGGGGCTGTCACTCGTCCACGCGGTTGCCCGCCTTCATCGCGGCAAGCTGGAACTGGCCAACAATGCCCCCGGCCTCGCTGTCCGGCTGATACTGCCGAAGGTGGGGTGAGGAGACCGGACGTTCCCGGTGTCTTTGTGTGCCCCATCCTTCGAGACGGTCCTGCCGGGCTTCCTCAGGATGACGTCGTTTATACTGTTCATTTCTTCAAAAAAACAACACGATAACGTCACCTTGAGGAGCCGTCGCAAGACGGCATCTCGAAGGATGGGCCATGCAAAAACACCCGCCTCGTTCCACGCCTCCACGGTGACGATGACGAAGCATCTCAGTGCCCCTCGTCGAATGTGGAATAAACGCGCCTCATCCGCGGGTCGGCTGCAATGCTTGAAGGCGTGATGATCTGCTGGTTCCGGATCCGGGACCAGCAAGCCTCGGCATCAGGCGCGACGGTCTTGCACAGCGGATTGTGCTGCCAGTCGCGCAGGAACACGACCCGGCCTTCCGGCGTCTCACCTCCAAGCTCCCCCAATTGCAGAAGTTTGCCGATCCTGGCTCCGCCTTCCGCATAGGCTGTCCAGATGAGTTCGGCATCGTAGAACGCGGATTTCTCCAACCGGAAATAGGGATCGTAGGGCTTCAGATAGTGATGGTCGAACGCCGTCGTGATGGCGGGATGGTTGGTGTGGTGCGGGTGCTTGATACCGTTGAAACGATAGACCGCATACCGGTGCCCGACCCCGCGTTCAATGAACGCGTCGATCGGGGATTCGAAGACGCCCTCCCGCGGCGTGGCGTCGAGGATGTATGCACCGCCGCTTGTGTCCCGCATGATGCCGACATGTGTCAGTCGGCTGCCCGTTGCCTTTTTCAGGAAGGTGGCCAGAGGTCCCGTTGTCTCGATGAAAACGAGATCGCCGCTCTCCAGTCCCTCCCAGATCTCATAGGCATGGGCGAGGGCGGCGATACTGGTGAGGACGAAAAAGCCGAGAAATAGCGATCTCAAATGAACTGCGCGGAACATGACGGAAGAACTCATTTGTTGGAAATGCCGGGGTCTCAAGGCTGGGCCCTTGGGAGCTTTCTGGTGGAGGAGGAAAACCTACGCCGCGTGTTTGTTCAAGCGTGTTGGACCATTCCGGGGGATCGGCCGTGTCTCCGGTCATGGGGGGCCTGCCCGTTCTCCTCTTCCTTTCGTTAGGGATGACAACCGCCCTCGAAACTGGCAAAGCAGAGGCCAACGAAAACACGGGTTGGCGAGGAACGCATGAACCGGGCTGCGTGCGTTGAGGAGGAACGGGTGGAATCTGCGATTCATGCCGTGCTTGGCAACGGATCGCTGGCAGCCCGCATCGATATCGTGCCGCAAATCCATGAAGGCGGCCCCAACGGCGAGGTCATCAACGATCTGATCGAGCGCGCCGGGGAAGAGGCCGAGCGCCTTCAGGCGCTGCTCGATGAAGACGACGCCCTCAAACCGTTCCTCTCCGGTGTTTTCGCCAATGCGCCTTACTTGCGCGATCTCGCCATGGCAGAACCTTCGAGGCTCGCGCGCATTCTGGAAAGCGATCCGGCGGATTTCGTTCTCGCCCTTTTGGAGTGCGTGCGGACGTTGAGGCCGGACAGTCAGGCCGCGCTGGAACATGATCTGAGATGCGCCAAGGCGGAAGCCGCGTTGGCCGTCGCTCTGGCTGATCTTTCCGGCGCTTGGCCGTTGGAGCCGGTCACCGCATCGTTGAGCGCACTGGCCGATGCCGCACTCGACGCCACGATCCGATTTCTCCTCACCGAACTGAGCGAGCGCGGCAAGTTCAAGCCTGTCGACCCGGAAGATCCGGCAAAGGACAGCGGCTGGATCGTGCTGGCCATGGGCAAGCACGGGGCAGAGGAGCTCAACTACTCCTCCGATATCGACCTGATCGTGCTCTACGATCCGCACGTCGCCCCCTTGGCAGAGGGCGTCGAGGCGCCGGTTGAATTCGTCCGCCTCACCAAGCGGTTGGTGAAGATCATGCAGGAGCGCACCGCCAACGGCTATGTCTTCCGCACCGATCTCCGGCTGCGCCCCGATCCCGGCGCAACACCGCTCGCCATGAGCGTTCCTGCGGCCCTGATCTACTATGAAAGCATGGGCCAGAACTGGGAGCGTGCAGCCCTGATCAAGGCGCGCCCCTGCGCCGGGGACAAGGAGGCCGGTCGCATCTTTCTGCACGATATTGCGCCCTTCATCTGGCGCAAGCACCTCGATTTCGCGGCCATCGCCGACGTGCATTCCATCAAGCGCCAGATCAACGCCCACAAGGGCCATGCGGCGATCGCGGTCTCCGGTCACAACGTCAAGCTCGGGCGCGGCGGCATTCGCGAGATCGAGTTCTTCGTCCAGACTCAGCAGTTGATCGCGGGCGGGCGCAACCCGCGGCTTCGCAACCGGCGCACGCTGGAAATGCTCAAGCGGCTGTGCGCCGAAGGGTGGGTGGATGACGAGGCGCGCGCCGAACTCGACGATGCCTACCGCTTCCTGCGCGCCGTCGAACATCGCATCCAGATGGTCAATGACGAGCAGACCCAGACCCTGCCGGAGATCGACGAAGGCTTGATGCGCATCGCGGCCCTGATGGGGTTCTCGAGCCCGGAGCCTTTTGGCGACGCGCTTCGGATCCGGCTGCATGTGGTTCAGAAGCACTATGCGGATCTGTTCGAAGCGGAATCGGAGCTTGCCTCCGAACTCGGCAATCTCGTCTTCACCGGCGACGACGACGACCCCGACACGTTGGAAACCCTGTCGCGCATCGGCTTCAAGCGGCCTCTCGATGCGATCCGGATCGTCAAGTCATGGCACTTCGGGCGCTATCCGGCGACCCGCTCCGCCAAGGCGCGCGAACGGCTGACGGAACTCCATCCCGCCCTCATCGATGCTTTCGGTTGCACGACGGGCGCGGATGCTGCGCTTTCCTCCTTTGACCGGTTCCTGTCCAAGCTACCCGCAGGAGTGCCGCTGTTCTCGCTGCTTTACGCCAATCCGCATCTGCTGTCGCTGCTCGCCACGATCATGGGCGAGGCGCCGCGTATGTCGGAAATCGTGTCGCGGCGGGCGAGCGTGCTCGATGCGATCCTCGATCCGAGTTTCTATGAGGACATGCCGCGCGAGGCCGATTTCGCGGCCCGGCTGGAGACGACGCTTGCTCTAGTGCGCTCTTATGAGGATGCGCTCGACCGTGCGCGCATCTTCGGTCAGGAGCAGATGTTCCTGATCGGCGTGCGGCTTCTGTCCGATACGCTCAATCCGGGGCAGGCGGGCCGTGCCTATACAAGGCTTGCCCGCGTGCTGGTGCGCGCGCTTCTGGTGCGCGCCGCCGACCATCTGGCGGAAGCCTCGGGCCGGGTGCCGGGCGGCGAGGTGGCGGTGCTCGCCATGGGCAAGCTCGGCGGCTTCGAGATGACGCCGACCTCCGATCTTGACATGATTCTGCTCTACGACTATCCGGACGATGCCGCGTCGTCGGACGGTCAGCGTCCGCTCTCTCCGTCTCAATATTACATGCGCCTGACCCAGCGCCTCGTTGCCGCCATTTCCGCCCCCACGGCCGAAGGCACGCTCTACGAGGTCGATTTTCGCCTGCGTCCCTCCGGCAATGCGGGGCCGCTTGCCACGCGGCTTTCCGCCTTCTCCGTCTATCAGTCGGAAAGCGCCTGGACCTGGGAACACATGGCGCTGACCCGCGCCGACGTGATCGCCGGGGATGAGGCGTTGCGCGACAAAGTGAAGGAGGTCATTCGCGAGGTGCTGTGTCGCCCGCGGGATCTCGAAAACCTGCGGCTTGACGTGGCCGACATGCGGGCGCGGATCGAGGCGGAAAAGGGCTCCAGCGACATCTGGTCGTTGAAGACGGTGGCCGGCGGGATCATCGATATCGAGTTCATCGCGCAATATCTGCAGCTTGCGAATGCGGCCGAGCACCCCGAAATTCTGACGCAGATGACGGAGCAGGCGCTCGGCCGGGCCGCGGAGTTTGGTCTTCTGTCGGCGGGCGATGCGGACATTCTCGCTCCTGCCATCCGCCTCTACCACACGCTGACGCAGATTCTCCGTCTGTCGGTGGGGGAGGGATTCGATCCTGAAGCCGCGCCCGCCGGGGTGCGTGATCTGCTGGCCCGGTCCGTCCATCTGACGGATTTCGCGCGGTTGGAGGATCAAGTGCGGGAAACGCAAGGCGCTGTTCGGGCCACTTTCGAGAGGATTATTGGCCCAATAATTCTGCGGGAAACAATAGAAAAGTAATTCTGAAGAGCCGGTTCATCCGGGGTTCAACCGAGCCTTGTCATATTGCGGACGTATTAAGCATCGGGGACATCGATGCAAGAGGAGCCACGCAGACTATGACAAAGAAATCGAACAAGACCCTTACTCGCGCCTTTGTTCTCACGGAAACCGCTGTTGTGGTAGCGGCCTCCGCCTTCGCAGGTGTTGCACTGGCTCAGGGCAAGACACCTCCGGGCCAGCCGGGCGCCGGTGGTCCTGGTGAGCCAAAGGCAAACATGTTCTAGATGATGGACGTCAACAAGGACGGCAAGATCTCCAAGGACGAATTCGCCGGCCGTGTCAGCCTCTTCTTCGCGCGCTTCGACACCAACAAGGACGGGACCGTTTTACCCAGGAAGAAGTGACCGCGGTCTTCATGAAGCGCATGCAGGCCCGTGCCGCAGATCGGATTGCCCGGTTTGACGCAAACGGCGACGGCAAGGTTTCCAAGGAAGAGTTCGACGCCTATCGCGGCAAGCGCTTCGCGCTTCTGGACCGCACCGCAACAATGACGACGTCGTCGATGCCGAGGAACTGCGCGTCATGATGCCAATGGTGGCCAAGGGTGACCGTGGTGGCTGGGGCGGACCTCGCGGCGGTGGCTTCCATCACAACTGGAACCGTCCGTGCGGCGGCCCCGGCGAATGACGGCGGACCTGCCGATCAGTAAGATCGGCTTGTGTCGAGATTCAATCCGAGAAGAGGGGCCGCGACAGCTGCCCCTTTTTTGTCTGGATATTTGTCCAGTACAATGCGAATAATGGACATTTAAATCAATGCGATAAATACTTATATTCACGTTGGGGCAACGGGTTTCGAGGATCCGCACATATGGACGGAAAGAGGGGTGGAGCGTGGGCAGGCAAAGGCCGCGGCAAGGATCCGGACGGCTTTCCGCTTGGGTGGATGCGTCACTTCCGATGATCGGCGACAGCCAGAAAAATGCGGCCGACTGGTAGCGTCGCTTCGGAATGGCGGAACCCCTATGATCTCGGGAGCGTGCCGCAGGACGGAATCGATCACTGTGCGGCCGGTATCGATGTTCGCTACTACGACGCCGACTTCGTGCGCACGCAATACGACGCGCTCGCGATCCCCTACTGCGCCGACCCGTTCTCCGACGAGATTTCCGACCTGATCCTTGAGGCCATCCATTGCCGTGTCCCGTATTCGGTCATCCGCATCGGCGACGGCGAGGCGAATATCCTGGCCTTTGGGCGCTATTGTGGGACACACATCTCGATCGCTTCTGTTTCGCAGCCTCCATCCTCAAGCGATATGACCGGTTCCAGCTGGGCGAAGTGTGGTTTTCGCTCCTACGGGACCAGATGGAACTGGTGGTGGAACAGGCTGATATCGTGGGTGTGCTGGGGCTGTGGCGTCCGCCCCTCGAGGACGACCCGCTGACCCGGGATGCGGCTGCGAAGACAATGACGGCACTCAGGGGAACGGTCGGCCACTGGCGCGGCGTGGACCTGATGCTTCGGCGGGCCCGCGAGACGGGATTTGAGGGGCAGATCCCGGTGACGCAGCACCTCTATTTTTATTTTGGCGTTGCGCGCAACGTCGACAGGCTGATCGCGGCCGCATCGCGAACGATCTGCCTGACCAATCGCGGAATGGTCGTTGAGCGGTTACGCGCGCGCAATCCGGGTGCCTCGATTGATTGGATCCCAGTCGGGGCGACGACACCCGGCCGGGTGCACCTGACGGCGCCGGATTTCATCGGGACAACGGAAGTGGCCCTGCCGCAGGATCTGACCGGTTGCCTGTGTCTCGTCGGTACGGGGGTATGGGCGGAAGGCTATTGCACCACGATCAAGCGCAGGGGCGGGGTAGCGGTCGATCTCGGCAGCGGCTTCGATCTGCTGGATGGCCGTCTCTCGCGGCCGACGCATCGCATGGTTCCCGCCCATGTGGTGGAGGAACTGCTGCCGGAAGGCGCAAGTATTGAAGAATGAACCGGCGGGTCAGATCGCCTGACGACGTCCGCCTGCGGCGGCTTCGACGGTCTTGTCGCCCTTGTCATCCGCACCCGGCCACAGCTTCTGCTGCTTGACCGGCAACGTCACCGTGACGGTTGTGCCGATCCCGACCTTGGACTTGATTTCCATCGTGCCGTCGTGGAGATCGACCAGAGACCGCGCGATGGCGAGCCCGAGGCCGGAGCCCTGATGGCTCTTGGTGAACTGGTTTTCCACCTGCACGAAGGGGCTCGCCAGCCGGTTGATGTCCTTCTTGGCGATGCCGATGCCGTTGTCGGTGATGTCGATCGCCACATAGGCCTCGCCGTTGCGCCGGGCCGCCACGGTCATCTCGCCGCCCTTCGGCGTGAATTTCACCGCGTTCGACATCAGGTTCAGCAGGATCTGCCTGATCGCCTTGCCGTCGGCATTGATCGACAGGTCGGCATCCACATCGCGCGAAACGGTGATTTCCTTGGCATCCGCCTCCGGCGAGATGACGCGGACCGTCTCGTCGATGAAGTTGGCGAGGTTCAACTCGTCGAAGGAGAGATCCAGTTGCCCCGCCTCGATCTTCGACATATCGAGAATGTCGTTGATGACGCCGAGCAGATGCGTGCCGGACTTGTAAATGTCGCGGCAGTAGTTGCCGTATTTCTCCGAGCCGAGTTCGCCGAACATGCCGCCCACCATGATTTCGGAGAAGCCGATGATGGCGTTGAGCGGCGTGCGCAGTTCGTGGCTCATATTGGCCAGGAATTCCGACTTGGCGCGGTTGGCGTCTTCGGCGCGGGTCTTTTCCTCGGCGTATTTCTCCGCCAGTTCGACGAGCTGCTGCGCCTGGTATTCAAGCTTCTGCCGCGACTGGCGCAGATCGGCGACGGTTGCCATCAGCCGCCGCTCGCTGTCCATCAGCTTTTCTTCGTGCAGCTTGCGCGCCGTGATGTCGGTGCCGACCGACACGTAGCCGCCGTCCTTGGTGCGGCGTTCGGAAATCTGCAGCCAGCGACTGTCTTCAAGCTGCGCCTCGTAGAAGCGCGATCCGGCGGGCAGGCCGTCGGCGGGATCGATATGCGCGGTCACGACGGGCTGACGCGCATTCTGCATCACGTCCGTATAGGGCATGCCTGCGTGAATGCGCGAGGCGGGCAGGTTGTGCAGCTCCATGTAATTGGTGTTGCACATGACCAGCTCGTTGGCGGAATCCCACAGCACGAAAGCTTCCGAAATGGTCTCGATGGCGTCGCGCAGGCGCAGATCCGCCGTACGTGAGGATTCCTCAAGCTGGCGCTGTTCGGTGACGTCGACCACGATACCGATCAGATGCGGGGAGGCAGCACCGGGTTCCTGCGCGACTTCGGCGCGTGCCCGCGTCCAGATCCAGGATCCGTTGGCATGGCGCATGCGGAACATGCGGTCGACCGTCGTCTCGCCGGTTTCCAGAAGCTCGGAGGCGATTTCGTAGAGATTGCCGTCTTCGGGGTGCATCAATGCGGCCCAATCGGCAAATCCCACCAATTCATCGCTGGGCGGCAGGCCAAGAATCTCGTACATGCTCTCCGTCCAGAACATTCGGCCCCGGCCGAGGTCCCAGTCGAACAGTCCGCACCTGCCGCGATTGAGAGCCGTTCCGATACGCGTGGTCGCCGCCTGGTAGATCTCGTCCGCCTGTTCCGCGCGCGCCGCCTGACTGTAGAAGGCGTAGATGAGCACGATCAGGACGGACGAGGTGCCGACGAACAAGGTGACCGTGGCGTGCAACGAGGAGCGCCGGCCGGCGAAGATGTCATCGACCGATTGCACGACCGCGACCATGCCGAGCTTGCTGTCGAGATGCTGAACGATGGCCAGAACCTCGTTGCCGTTGGCTTCCGTGATCTCCAGAACCCCGGCCCGCGCTCCGAACGTGGTGAGCGGCTGGTTGGGACCGAGCAGCGAGATTAGCGAGCGCTGCTCGAGGTCGGGACGCGAGGGTTGCGAGGCAACGACCGTGCCTTCCGGGTTGGTGACCAGGATCTGTCGGCCGAAGCTGGTCGCGCGCGGCGGCAACGATTGGGAAAGCTCGTTGCGCAACGCGATCTGATAGCCGACTTCGTGCAGGTTTTCTTCGGTGCTGGAAAGCCGGGTTGCGAGGGTGGTGGCGATCAGGGTGAGATCATCGCGCGCCCGCGCTTCCGTCTCGGCGTGATCTCCGGACATCTCCACGCCGCGGTAGTAGGCGAGAGAGGCGACGAACAGAAGGCTCAGGACCGGAATTGCGCGCCGAAGGAACCCTTCGGTGGAAACCAAACGGGCATAGGCCGGGCGCGCAAGCAGCCGGATATGGCCGGTCAGCGTCGTCTTCGGCGATCGGGCGCTGGCGGCCTTCCATTGTCTGGAAATAAAGCCAAAACACCGCCCTGTCGCGTTGCCTATATAGGCCCGCGCCATTCGGTATTCCTTCAAAAATAGTTGTCAGCCTCGTGGATTCGATGTACGTCGCACGTCCGAACCAGGTTCATTTGAATCCACGCGAATCGTCTTGTCTAGAGTCCGCAGACAAAAAATAATCTACGGCTCCAGACAGGGCTTAACCACTCGCGTTAACCATGAGCGAAGAGCTGGCAACGCCAATTCTGCCTATTGCAGAGAGCGTGTCGCAATATCCTGAACATCGCTGGAAAGCCCGCCGGTTTCCGCCACTCGCTTGAGGGCGGCTTCCGCCAGTGCGCGCCGACCCGGCTCCAGCGCCTTCCACGACTGGAAGGCGGACAGAAGACGCGCCGCAACCTGTGGATTGCGCTTGTCGAGCGACAGTACCGTATCTGCGACAAATTCGAACCCGGCACCGTCCGGACGGTTGAACTGGGTCTGGTTGCCGGCGGCAAAGGCCCCGATCAGCGCGCGGATGCGGTTCGGATTGGCGTAGGAGAACGCGGGATGCTCGGTCAGCGTGTGAATGCGCGCCAGCGTCTCGGGGAAGGGGGCGGTTGCTTGGACCGTCAGCCACTTGTCCATGACCAGCGCGTCCTTGGCAAAGCGTGCCTCGAAATCGTCGAGCGCTTCCTGCGCCCCGCGATCCGCGCGGTGGACGAGCAGACGGAGCGAGGCCAGCCGGTCCGTCATGTCGGCGGCGGCCTTGTAATGGGCAAGGGTCCGTTCGCTGGCTTCCCCGTCGATCCCGGCCAGATATTCCAGAACCACAAGCCGCAACGCACGCCGCCCTGCGGCATCCGCATCCGGAGAATAGGGGCCGGTGTCGGCAAGCGCCTCGTAGAGGATGAGGAAACCGTCCGTGCAATGGCCCGCGATCGCCACCTGCACCGCCTTGCGGACAGACGTGATGGCATCAGGATTGACGTCGGAGCCGATCTCGCGGGCGATGTCGGATTCAGAGGGTAGCTGCAGCAGCTGCGCGCGCAACGCGGACTCGAAATTCTCGTCGGCAACCGCATCGCCGATCAGCGAGGCGAGATCCTGGATTTCCTGCGTCGCCAGATTGGACGGCGAATGCGCCCCGCGCTTCAGCAACTGCATGGCCAGCGTCTGAACCGTCTGCCAGCGATTGAAGGGATCGGGATCGTGGCGGGCGAGGAAGACCAACGCATCGTGGTCCTTGTTGTCGGTCAGCCGCACGGGCGCGGAAAAGCCGCGCAGCAGCGAGGAAACGGGCTTTGCGCTCAATCCCTCGAAGGTGATCGTGTGCTTCGGCTCGGTAAGCACGATGACATCGTCACGGATTTCGGCGCCTGAGGCCGCCGTCCATTCCATCTCGCCGCCATTGGGGCCGATCAGGTCAAACCGCACCGGGATCGTGAAGGGCAGCTTCGTGTCCTGGCCCGGCGTCGGCTGGCAGGACTGCTCGATGTCCATGCGCAGGCGCTTGTTGGCCTCGTCCCACTGTTCGGAGATCTTCAGCGACGACGTGCCCGCCTGGGCATACCAGCGGGCGAACTGGGTGAGGTCGGTCTTGTTGGCGTCCTCGAAGCTCTTCAGGAAATCTTCGATCGTCGCCGCTTCGCCGTCATGGCGTTCGAAATAGAGATCCATCCCGGCGCGGAAGCCCTTCTCGCCGAGGATCGTCTTGAGCATGCGCACGATTTCCGCGCCCTTCTCGTAGACGGTCGCGGTGTAGAAGTTGTTGATCTGACGGTAGGCAGTCGGGCGTACCGGATGGGCGAGCGGGCCGCCATCCTCGGGGAACTGGTGCGATTGCAAAAGGCGCACGTCGGCGATGCGCTTGACCGGGCACGAACGCATGTTGGAGGAGAATTCCTGATCGCGGAAGACCGTCAGGCCTTCCTTCAGGCAGAGCTGGAACCAGTCGCGGCAGGTGATGCGGTCGCCGGTCCAGTTGTGGAAGTACTCGTGCGCGATCACGCTCTCGATACCGGCATAGTCTTGGTCGGTTGCGGTCTCGGGGTTCGCCAGCACGTACTTGTCGTTGAAGACGTTGAGGCCCTTGTTCTCCACCGCGCCCATGTTGAAGTCGGACACGGCGGCGATCATGAAGATGTCGAGATCGTATTCGCGCCCGAACGTCTCCTCGTCCCAGCGCATCGAGCGCTTCAGCGAGTCCATGGCGTAGTCGCAGCGCGTCTCGTTGCCGTGCTCCACATAGATGCGCAGTTCCACGTCGCGACCGCTGATCAGCGTGCGGTAGGTGTCGGAAACGCAGGCCAGATCGCCCGCCACCATGGCGAACAGGTAGGACGGCTTGGGGAACGGGTCGTGCCAGATCGCGTAGTGGCGATCCGTGCCTTCGATATCTCCCGATTCAACCGGGTTGCCGTTGGCGAGCAGGATCGGCGCATCCGATTTGCGCGCCTCGATGCGCGTCGTATAGACGGCCAGCACGTCGGGGCGATCGTAGAAATAGGTAATGCGGCGGAAGCCCTCCGCCTCGCACTGGGTGCAATAGGTGCCAGACGAGCAATAGAGCCCCATCAGCTTGGAATTGGTGTCCGGATAGATCTCGGTGACGATCTCCAAGACGAACGGATCTGACGGCGGCGTCTTGACGACGAGCTTGTCCGCGCTGACCTCGTAGTCCGTGTGGTCGAGCCGCGCGCCGTTCAGCGACAGGCTGAGAAGTTTCAGTTCATCGCCCGCAAGCTCCAGCGCGGTTCCCGGCGCTGTCTCATCGCGCTTCGAAAAGGCGATCTTTGCCGTCACCCTGGTCGCCTTGGGGGCAAGGCGGATATCCAGATCGACCGTGCGGATCGCATAGGACGTGGGGCGGTATTCCTCCAGGCGGATGGGTTGAGCCTCATCGGTGCGCATCGGCAAATCTCCAAGCTGGTTTCAGGCGCTTTGAAAAGCGCTTCTGGTTTAAATCGAATGCTCTTCTATAGAAGTCCGGGACGGGGCATGAGAAGCGCAAAACCCCTGTCCTGGGCCCTTGGTGTCATCTCGAAACGGTCCTGACAGGCCAGGTGGCGGCCGAAGGGAGGGAACGAATGATGCAACAAGGCCTTACTTGCCGAGTTGGGTGAGATCGTGAACGAGTGAACTGTCGGTATCTGCCAACGATGCGATGACGGTGAAATGGTTCGCTCCGGCCTCTTCGTGCAAGGTGGCCTCGGTGCCGCCGCGGTTCCAGAAATCGACGATGACGCGGGACTGACGCTTGTATTCCTTCGACTCCGCGCCGCCGACGGTCGCGATCAGCTTGGTGCCATAGGGAATGCCCATGGTGATCGGCGAATTGGTGACCGCCTCCTTCTGATCCATCCCCAACGCCTTGTTGACGCTGGTGCCCAGCAGAGGCACTAGATCGAACAGGCCGGAAATCGCTAGCCCGGCCCTGGCAAGGGCGGGCGGCAGACGCCGGGCCCGCCAGTCGGTTGCCAGAAGCGCTGCGGTCAGATGCCCGCCCGCCGAATGGCCGTAGCTCAGGATTGGCTTGCGGTAGGTCTCCCACAGATATTCCGCAAGGCTGCGGATTTCGCTCACGATATCGCCGACGCGCACTTCCGGGCACAGATCGTAGCTTGCCACGCAGACCGTATAGCCATGGGCGTTGAGCCCGCGTGCCATGTGGGAGAAATGCTTGCGATCGAGCGACTGCCAGTAGCCGCCATGCAGGAAGAGAGCGATCGAATTCGCCTCCGTGCCGCCGGTCGGGTGGAACAGATCGTAGAAGAGGCGCGGGCCGAGGCCGTAGGCACGATCGAGATCGCAGGACGCGCTTTCGCGATAGGCGGCGGCATCCCGCTCCCAGCCGGCAATGATCTCGGGGTGCTCCGGTACCATGACCCGGTTGTTGTACTCGGCTTCGTAATCGATCATCGCTTTCCCCGGCGCTATTGCTCGCCGTCTTTTTGCATGTCTGTGAGAGCAGGATAGATGATCATCCCCGATTCTGGGGGCGCGCATCTTCCGATGTACCGGTTTTTTCGCATTCGGTGGTGAAGTTCTTAGGTGCGATCCGCTCAGAAGGTTTGCTCAAGCATCTTCTATGGGGTAGCCGAGTTCTCCATGAGCACTAAGGACACCCCGCCGCGCCCCGGCCGCCCCGCCACCATCCGCGATGCGGCTGCCGCGCTTTTTGCCGCCAAGGGCTATGACGGCACTTCCCTTCAGGACGTTACCTCCGCCGTCGGCGTGACCAAGGCCGGGCGGGCTCTACCACTACTTCTCCACCAAGCAGGATCTGTTCGACACGATCGTGCTCGCCGTCCTGTCCGACATGCTCGACTGGGCGAAGGAGCGTGTGGTGAAGGCGGAGACGCCGGGCGAGCGGGTCGCCGCCTTCATGGCCGGGCATCGGCTTATTTCGAAGCCAACCGCAATCCCTATCGCGCCGCCTTCATCGGCCGGGGCGGTGATCTCTATGTCTTCACGCCCGAGCAGATGGCCGCCCGGCGCGCATATACGGATTTTCTGACGGCCATTCTGGAGGAGGGGAGGGCGCAGGGCGCCTTCGTTTTCGACGATGCGCCCCTCACCACGCGCGGTATCCTGGGCATGTTGAACTGGATGACGCGATGATACAATCCGCAAGGGCGCAAGGGCGCAAGAGCGCGGCCGAGTACGCCAGGATCATCCTGACGAGCATTGCCTCGGATTAACTTTTTCTGAATACAATTTATTACCGGCCGGACGGTAGGTAATTAACGCATACCGCGAGATGTGCGCCGGGGCCGAGGGTCTGAGACGACGACCGGCCGTTTCGCTTGATGATGGGAGAGACAGCATATGACTGCGACCGCCACCACCACCACCACGCCCAGGCCTTCCGCGCCTTCCCCCTCCGGCGGCGGCAAGTTCGTCTGGGACGATCCCTTCCTGCTGGTGGATCAGCTCACCGAAGACGAGCGCATGATCCTGGAGACCGCGCGCGGCTACGCGCAGGAAAAGCTCCTGCCGCGTGTGCTGAAGGCCTATGCCTAGGAAAAGATCGACCGAGAGATCTTCAACGAGATGGGCGAGCTCGGCTTTCTCGGTGTGACCATGCCGGAGGAATACGGCTGCGCCAACGCCCCCTACGTCGCCTACGGTTTGGTAGCGCGTGAGGTGGAGCGGGTGGACTCCGGTTATCGCTCGATGAGCTCGGTCCAGACCTCGCTGGTAATGTTCCCCATCTACGCCTACGGCTCCGAGGAGCAGAAGGCCAAGTATCTGCCCAAGCTTGCGTCTGGCGAATATATTGGCTGCTTCGGCCTGACCGAGCCCGATGCCGGCTCCATGCGCACCCGCTCCATCAAGACCGAGAGCGGCTATTTGCTCAAGGGCTCGAAGATGTGGATCTCCAACGCGCCGATCGCCGACGTTTTCGTCGTGTGGGCGAAGTCGGAAGCGCATGACAACCAGATCCGCGGCTTCGTGCTGGAAAATGGCATGAAGAGCCTTTCCGCACCGAAGATCCAGGGCAAGCTCTCGCTTCGCGCCTCCATCACCGGCGAGATCGTGATGGACAACGTGGAAGTGGGCGAAGAGGCGCTTCTTCCCAACGTTTCCGGTCTCAAGGGACCGTTCGGCTGTCTCAACCGGGCGTGCTACGGCATTTCCTGGGGCGCGATGGGTGCTGCGGAAGATTGCTGGCACCGCGCACGTGCCTACGGTCTGGAGCGCAAGCAGTTCGGCCGTCTGCTCGCCAACACGCAGCTCTTCCAGAAGAAGCTCGCCGACATGCAGACGGAAATCGCGCTGGGCCTTCAGGCATCCTTGCGGGTCGGGCGCCTGTTAGACGACCACCGCGCTGCTCCCTAAATGGTTTCGCTCATCAAGCGCAATAATTGCGGCAAGGCGCTGGATATCGCCCGTCAGGCCCGCGATATGCACGGCGGCAACGGTATTTCCGAGGAATACCATGTCATGCGTCACGCCCAGAACCTGGAGACGGTCAACACCTACGAGGGTACGCACGACGCCCATGCGCTCTTGCAGGCGTTCTTCTGATCAACGCCGTTTGACGTTGCGGAGCGCGTGTCGCTCCGCAATGATCCGACCGGAGTGTGGTGCCGGGGGTTTGGGGTGTTTTTTGCTGGGCCCATTCTTCGAGACGGCCCTGTCGGGCCTCCTCGAAGAATGGGCCCAGCAAACAGCTCCTCGCGCCCCGGTTCCGTCCTGTTGTAATCCTTGCCCCAGTCCTGGATACTCGCCGTGCCCTAGTCTTCCTCTTCGGATGCGCCGCTCAAGGGCGTTCGTGTGCTTGAACTTGCCCGGATCCTTGCCGGTCCCTGGATCGGACAGACACTCGCCGATCTCGGCGCAGACGTGATCAAGGTCGAGGTCCCGGCAGGAGACGACACGCGGGGCTGGGGGCCGCCCTTCGTGGAAGGTGCGGACGGGGAGGGGCTGGGCGCTGCCTATTTCCATTCCTGCAACCGTGGCAAGCGCTCCATCACTGCCAATTTCCGCACCGAGGAAGGCCGCGAGATTGTGCTCAATCTGGTGCGATGGGCCGATGTGCTGGTGGAGAATTTCAAGGTCGGCGGCCTTAAGAAATACGGCCTCGACTACGAGACGCTGAAAGAGGTGAACCCGCGCCTCGTCTACTGTTCGATTACCGGTTTCGGCCAGGACGGGCCCTATGCCCACCGCGCCGGATACGATTTCATGATCCAGTGCATGAGTGCGATCATGGATCTGACCGGCGATCCGGCGGGCGAGCCGCAGAAGGTGGGGCTCGCCGTATGCGATATCTTCACCGGGCTCTATGGCATCATCGCCATCCTGGCGGCCTTGCGCGAACGCGAGGCCGCCGCGCTCGGCCAGCACATCGACATGGCGTTGATGGATACCTCCACTGCCATTCTTGTCAATCAGGCGATGAACTATCTGGTTTCAGGCAATGCTCCGCATCGGCTCGGCAATGCCCATCCCAATATCGTGCTCTATCAGGTCTTCCCGGCAAGCGACGGGCACCTGATTGTTGCGGTCGGCAATGATGGCCAATATGTGCGCTTTTGCGAGGTGCTGGGACGTTCGGATCTGTCTGAGATTGCCGCATACAAGACCAATGCGGGACGGGTGAAGAACCGCGAGGAACTGGTGGAGGAACTGGCGCCCGCAACCGCAACCTTTGCCTGCGACGATCTGCTGGCGAAGCTGGAGGCCGTCGGCATTCCGGCCGGGCCGATCAACACGGTGGCCGATGTCTTCGATGACGCTCAGGTGATTCATCGCGGCTTGAAACTGGAACTGACCTCATCGCAGGGCGATCATATCCCCTCCGTGCGCAGCCCCATCCGCTATTCGCGCTCCGGGATGCCGATGGACCGTCCCTCGCCGCGCCTTCGCGAACACACGGCGGAAATTCTTGCCGAACTCGGGCGGATAACCGAGACGGAGTGAGAGCGGGCCCCGGGAGAGCGACCCGAAATCCCGGAATGCCTCGTCGGCAAGGGGCGTATTCTGTTTAGGGTCAGTGGAATGCGCCCTGCCACTTACAGCGTTGCGCCCTTGATCTGCTATACTGATCGTCTCCGTTTTCCACCTCGAAAGGGTTTCATCATGCGGCGGATGGCGGCTTCGATCCTGATCCTCGTTTCGTGCATTCTGTCGGTGGGCTCTGCATACGCGGCCAGACCCGATACTCGATCCATGACTTGTGCTCAGGCACAGGATTTCGTTCGCTGCCACGGCGCGGTGGTGATGACGACCGGGCCTCATACCTTTCAGCGTTTCGTTTCTCAGCAACGCTATTGCGATCGCTGGCAGCAACTTTTCCCCGAACGTGCGCCCACGCGCGACAACTCGCAATGCGTGGTCGGCTATCGCTGCGACGAACCGCTGTTCACACCGTTTTTCGATTAGATCGACCCCGCCATCGCCTGACAGGCGACGATACCGTAATGTTCCGGGATGACGTATGGTTGTTGAAAGCGCCCTTGCCGGTTGTGATTGTGCGCGGCCGTCCATGACGGGATGGAAGAGCGGCTGAGAGGACGGGGATCGGCATGAAGTGGTGGCGTCGGCGGCGCAAGGCGAGGGGAAAACCGTCGATCGTCCTCATTGCCGGCGGTTCTTATGCCTTGCTCGTCGGTCTTTCCATGGTGATCGTCCTGGCCTTGAGCGGCCGGGCGAATTTCTCGAATACCTTCGCACTCCTCAATGACAAGGCAATCCTGACCACCAATTCGCTGGAACGGGGATTGCGCGGGCGGCTCGATCCTGTTGCTGCCGCCGTCGGCGCGCTGCAGACGCTCTATGGCGAATCCGATGTGGACTTGGACGACCGCGGTATCCTGATGACGGCGCTGGCGGCATCTCTGGCCTCTGTGCTCGCAACCGAAAGGCTGATTGTAACCGTTC
>NZ_JASJAV010000015.1 GCF_030066895.1 Breoghania sp.
CCCGCCGCCCCCCCCACGGAGGGATCGGGGCCTAGACGGCGCTGCCGCCTATTTCCCCTGCCACCGCCTGACACCCGCCGTCTCGATATCAAAAAGATCGAGCGCGCGGCCAACGGAATCGTCACCACATCGTCGAGCGTTTCCGGCTTGGTATAGAACGCCGGCACCGGCGGCATGATCACCGCGCTGGAGCGGGTCGCACGTTCCATCAGGTCCAGATGGCCGGCATGAAGCGGCGTCTCGCGCACCATCAGCACGACACGGCGCCGTTCCTTCAAGCACACGTCGACGGCCTGCACCGTCAAGTTGTCGCAATAGGAATTGGCGATGCCTGACAGCATCTTGATCGAGCACGGCGCCACCAGCATACCGAGCGTACGGAAAGACCTCGACGCAATCGACGCCCCGACATTTCGGAAATCGTGGACGACATCGGCCAGCGCCGTGACGTCTTCCAGCGTGTACTCGGTCTCCGCCGCGAGCGTGGACACGGCCAGGCGACAGAATCACGTGGCTTTCCACGCCCTCCACGTCCCGGACGAGTTCCAGCGCGCGAATACCGTAGATCGCACCCGATGCGCCGGTGATCGCGATGATGAGCCGTTTTGTGTCCACGCCGAATATCCGCTATCGGTTCCGATTTGCGCCATTCTGTAGGACGATTCACGCATGAAGGTAGACGGCAGCTTTTAACGGACAAGTCCCCTCTCCCGTGGGGAAGAGGGGATCACGCGGCGCCTTATGCCTCTCTCAATCCGTCAGAACGGCCACCATGGCCGCGCAATCTCCCGGTTTGATTAGCCCCGGGAAATGCCGAGCCGACAAAACCCCGGAGAGCTTGGCGCGCAGTTCCTGCGGTGCCCGGCCCATGCGGTTGTAAGGATGGACCCGCGCGATCACGTCGCCCTTCTCCACCCGCTCGCCGAGATCCACCATCGTCTCGTAAAGCCCGCCGTCCTCGGCGAACGAGAAGCAGTCGACCGAGGGCATGTCGAGCCAGTGCGTCGACGTGAGAACGGACTCACCCGCCAGAATGCCCGCATGTTTCAGCACATTCACCACGCCAGCCCGCACAATCCGCACGGTGGAGGCACGCGCCGTCCCGCCGCCGCCGTGTCGTACATGCCGACAGCATCGATCTCCAGCATGCGCACCGAATAGGAGACGGAGAACGCTTGCACCGCTGCAAAGGCGCGCGCGTCCAGATCCTTGTCGTCCAGCACGTGCGCGGCGCAAAACGGCAGGAAGTCGAGCGTGCGCCCGCCGGAATGGAAATCGAGCACGATATCGGCCATCAGCAGCAGGTGACGCTGGAAGTAGTCGGCGAGTTTCTGCGTCACCGTACCGTCGGGCTTGCCGGGGAAGGTACGGTTCATGTTGCCGTGATCGACCGGCGAGGTACGCGAGCCATTCTGAAATGGTGGGGAAGTTCATCGCCGGCACGATGATCACCGTGCCGGAAATTTCCTCCAGCTTCAGCTTGTTGGCGAGATCGTAAAGCGCCAGCGGGCCTTCTTCGTCGCCGTGATTGCCGCCTGACAGAAGCGCCACCGGCCCCTCGCCGCTGCGGATCACGCAGATGGGGATCATCACAGCCCCCCAGGCGGAATCGTCGCGGCTGTAGGGCAGACGCAACAGCCCGTGCTGCACCCCGTCCTTTTCGAAATCGACGGTGGGAGAAATGAGCGAGGGCCGCAGCGGCGCGGCCTCCAGTATGACCGACAAGGCTCAGTCCTTCACGAAAAGCTTGCGACGCACGTCGGCGAGGCACTCCACGCCTGTCTCAGTAATGAGAATGGATTCGGTGATCTCCAGTCCCATGTTCTCCAGCCACAGCCCGGTCATGAAATGGAAGGTCATGCCCGGCTGCAGTTCCGTCTTATCGCCGGTGCGCAGGCTCATGGTCCGCTCGCCCCAGTCGGGAGGATAGGAAAGCTCGATCGGATAGCCGATGCGGTTATCCTTGACGATGCCGTACTTTGCCAGAACCGCAAAGAAGACGTTGGCGATGTCCTCGCAGGTGTTGCCGGGTTTCGCCGCCTCAAGCCCGGCGTCCATGCCCTCGAGCGTCGCCTTTTCCGCATCGAGAAAGGCCTGCCCCGGATTGCCGAGAAAGACCGTGCGCGAGAGCGGGCAATGGTAACGGTTGTAGCACCCCGCCACCTCGAAGAAGGTGCCCTCGCCCTCCTTCATCGGCTTGTCGTCCCAAGTCAGATGCGGGGCAGACGCATCCGCGCCCAACGGCATCAGCGGCATGATGGCCGGATAGTCGCCGCCGAAGGCCCCTTCCTCATGCTCCGCACCGCGCAGGGTCACGTCGTAGATTTCAGCGGCCAGATCGCACTTGCGCGCCCCCGACTCCGCCTTTTCCAGAATGCGCTCGTGAACCCGCTCAACGATCCGCGCGGCGCATGTACTCGATTTCCGTCTCGCTCTTCACCGCCCGGAGCCAGTTGACCAGAGCCGTGCCATCAGCAAGGCGCGCATTGGGCAACTGGCTCTGAAGCGCCAGATAGGCGGCGGTGAACCAGTAATTGTCCAGTTCCACGCCGATCACGCCCTTGTCGAGACAGCACGCCTTCAGCACCTCCGCCAGCCGGTCCATCGGGTGCCGCTCCGTGGACTGCACGTAGTGGTCCGCGTAGCCGACGATATTGCGGTGGGACAGCCAGGTCGTGCGCTTGGCGCCGTTGGCATCCTGCCCGCGGCCGAACCAGAGCGGCTCGCCGTCGCTCGGCATACTCCGCGCGGAAAAATTTCAAGTTGGGACCCGTCATGGGCTGATCCTCGGTAAGCGCGGCCCAACGGCCGCGAGCGTCACGTGTCAAAAACTGTTCCCGCCCCGGCAGCGGTCGCCCGCTGTCTGGTGAGAGTTGCAATGGCCGTATCCTGAACGCCGGTGCCGGTCAGATCCGCGATTGTGATCGCCGTCTCCCGCCCGGGGCTTGAACCGGCAACAATGTCGCCAAGCTCCGGGAACGTCCCATCGGGACCGATCAATCCGACCTCGATGCATGATGCAATTCGCCGAGCCGCCGCGTCTGAGCAAAGCTGTCGGCGACATAGATGTCGGCACGCGCAATTGCGGCCGGATCCAGCTCATTCTTGTGCTCCGCGTCCGACCCCATGGCGGTGACGTGCTAGCCCGCCTCCAGCCAGTCGGACATCAGAACAGGCGTCTCCGCCGGCGTCGTGGTGATGAGAATGTCCGCCCCGGCAGAAGCCTCGTGCGTGTCTTCCACTGCGGTAACGGGAATGCCAAGCCAATCGCTCAGCTCTTCCGCCTTGAGCAGCGCTTTTGCCGGATCGAGCGCCCAGATCCGCGCCTGCGCGATGGAACGCACCAGCATCAAGACCTCAAGCTGCAATCCCGCCTGAACGCCAGCCCCGTAAACGGTCGCGACACACGCATCCTCACGCGCCAGATATTTCGCAGCCACCGCTCCGGCGGCCGCCGTGCGCACGTCGGTCAGGTATCCATTGTCGAGGAAAAGCGCCTCGACGAACCCCGTTCGCGAGGAAAACAGCACCATCAGCCCGTTGACGCTCGCAAGACCCAGCTTCGGATTATCGAAGAAGCCTTGACTGATCTTGATCGCGAAACTGTCGAGGTTCGGCACAGACGATCTCGCGATGCGCATCCATGTCGATGTTGCGGCCGGACAGAACCAGCACGCCCGGACTGGAAAGCGTCAGCTTGCCGCTCAAGAAGGCCGCGATCCCGACTGCACCGGCCCCTTCCAGAACCTCGCGCTCGCTGGCGTAGGCATGGCGGATCCCGGAGGCGATCTCCTCTTCGGTGAGGAGGATCACCTCGTCGACCAACGCCCGGCAGATGGAGAAGGTGAAACGATTGTCGAGCCCGATACCGCCGCCAAGAGAATCCGCAAGCGAGGGCTCCTCCTCCACCTGCACCGGGTGTCCGGCATCGAGGCTTGCCTTCATGGCGGGGCCGCGCTCCATGGAAATGCCGACAATACGCGCCTTCGGGTTCACGACCTTCACCGCACTGGCCACGCCCGCAATGAGCCCGCCGCCGGAAAGCGGCACGACCACGCATGCGGCCTCCGGCACGTCTTCCATGATCTCAAAGCCGAGCGTGCCTTGGCCCGCGATCACCTCGCGCGCATCGAAGGGCGACACCATCGCCATGCCCTTCTCGGCGACCAGTCGGTCGACCTCCTCCTGCGCATCGTCCTGGCTCTTGCCGACGATGCGGATCTCCGCCCCCAGCCGACGGATCTCGTCGACCTTGTTTTGCGGCACCAGATCTGACATGCACACGGTCGCCGGAATTCCCTCACGCGCCGCCGCATAGGCAACAACCCGATCATGATTGCCGGTCGATGCCGTCACAACGCCGTTTGCGCGCTTTTCGGGAGAAAGACAGACGATGGCATTGGAGGCCCCGCGCAGCTTGAAACTGCCGGTCGTCTGGCGATGCTCCATCTTGAGATGAACCGGCACGCCTGCCCGCTCGCTCAAATGCGCGGAGGAACCGCAAGGAGTGCGCTCCACCAGTCCGGCAATGCGCCGGCGCGCCTCAAGAATTTCAGGCAGCGGAAGGCAGTCGATCGTCATGCGGCACCCGTACGAACCACGCTGTCGCTCCCAAGCTGCAACGTCATCAACCGTCCGTATTCGGGTTTGGGCGCCGTCTCGCCCAGAAGCCTGAGGCACATCCAGGCGGTTGCCTGGTTGGAGGCGACGACCGGCTTGCCGAGCGCCTTTTCCATCTCCGCCAGCACCGATGCGGTGCGCGCAATGCGGTGCAGGAAACGAACAGCGCGTCCGCCTCCTCCGTCATCGCTTCGCGCGCGGTCGCAATCAGCACTCTTGTCGGGATCCGCGCCATCACGCGATCATCGTCGAAACCGAGGCAGGTCAGCCGCACCACGTCGAACCCAGCGCCCTTGAAATAGTCGGTCACGGGGCAGCTCGTCTCCACCGTGTAGAGCGTGAGCATGGCAATGCGCCGCGCGCCCAGCGCCTTCAGCCCGGCGGAGGCCGCCAGCGGCGGCGTGACAACCGGAACATCCGGCTTGACGGCCCGAATGGCATCAATCACGGCCTGATCGCCGATCACCGCGGAAGCCGAAGTGCACGAGTAGCACACCACGTCGAGCGCCTCTTCCAGCAGGATCAGACCCGTCGCCTTCCGTCAGATCCGACTGCATCGCCTTGAGATTTTCCGCCGTGACCGGATTGGCGTAAGGCACCCGGCTGGTGAAGACGCCGATGCGCCGGCTCGCAACCATGCGGGCATAGTTCGCTTCGCTGGTGTGATCGCTTGCCAGCACGATAAGCCCGACCCGTTTCTCGATCGCGCGGTCATCGAGCGACAATCCGCCGAACACGGCCGCTCTCGATGCGCCCGTAACGCCGTTCCAGCCAGCGCAGTCCGAAGACCGACAGCAGGCTGATCGTCAGGAAGAAAACGCCGACGAGGGTCATCGGCTCGATGTAACGGTAGTAGGAATTGACCACACTCTTGGCCTGGTTCATAAGTCCCAGAACGGTGATCACCGAAAGAAGCGGCGTCTCCTTGAACATAGCGATGAAATAGTTGGCGAGCGCCGGGATCATCGGCGGGATCGCCTGCGGCAGGATCACGTGCGTACAGGTCTGCCGACCCGTCAGATTGCACGCCTTGGCTGCCTCCCACTGGCCGCGCGGCACGTTGTCGATACCGGCGCGATAGACCTCCGCCGTGTAGTAGGTGCCGTAGTTCAGCCCAAGCCCGATGACGCCCGCCAGGAGCGGCGGCGGCAGGATGCCGAAATCGGGCAGCACGTAGAAGATTAAATAGAGCTGCACCAGAAGCGGCGTGCCGCGAATGAACTCCGCGACAAATCCCACGCCGCGCGACACGTCCGGCACCGCCGAGCGTCGCAGGAGCGCGACCGCGAGCCCCACCACGGTGGAGAGAACTGAGCCCAGCAGCGTGGCAATGATGGTGATCTTCACGCCCCCGATGAGGGTCGGCATGATCTTCCAGACGAAGTCCCAGTCCCATTCCATCGTCTAGACCCTCACACCGTCGAGGCCGCGCGACAGTCGCCTTTCGAGCGAACGCCCGAACCGGGAGATAGCCAGAGCCATCAGGAAATAGAGAAGGAGAATGGTGGCGAACGGCACCAGCGTCGACCCGGTCTGCGCACGCACCACCTGCGCCTGGAACGTCATGTTGGACAGCGAGATCAGCGACACGATCGCCGTGGCCTTCAGGAATTCGATGGCGTTGTTGCAGAATGTCGGCAGCATGATGAGGAAGGCCTGCGGCAGGATCACGTGACGCATGCGTTGGTATCTGGTGAGGTTGAGCGCCACGCAGGCCTCGTATTGCGAGCGGCCGATCGATTGCACCGCCCCGCGCACCACTTCCGCCCCGTAGGCCCCCACATTGAGCCCCAGCGCCAGCACGCCGGCTTGCAGCGGCGTCAGTTCGAAGCCGAACAGCGGCAACACGAAATAGGCCCAGAAGAGCTGAACGAAAATCGAGGTTCCGCGGAAGAATTCGATATAGGCGGTGGCCAGCACCCTGAGAACGAAATAGCGCGACAGCCGCCCGAGCCCCGCGATGAAGGTCATGACAAGAGCCAGCGCGCAGCCTATCACCGTCAGCTCCACGGTGACCAGCGCACCTTTCAGGATCAGACTGAAATATCCGGACTAATCGATCATGGCGTTTCACTTGCACTTGGCAGTTGGAAGAGAGGCGCAGAGAACCGAGGTGATGCGTATGGAGAGCGAGAGGTGTCTGCAGCCCATCCTTCGAGACGACCGCTCACGCGACCTCCTCAGGGAGACGCTGTGCGTGTGGCTCGTATCGTCGAAATCACCAACACGATGACGTCATCCTGAGGAGGCCCGACAGGGTCGTCTCGAAGGATCGGCTCCAGGCACCCGACTTCCATGCACACCAGTCCACCCCGCGCCGTTCCAGCGACGCGAGGGCGGCAGAGCGACGTGCTCGTCGCCCTGCCCTTGTCCTCAGCCCTTGCAGAGCTTTTCGCGCGAGGTCGACTTCGCGGCCACCGCGGAGAAGCCGTAAGGCTCGATGATCTCGGCGAATTCGCCCGATGCCTTCATCTCCGTCAGCACCTTGTCATAGGCGTCGCACAGGGTGGTATCCTGCTTGCGGAAGGCCGTGCCGTCGCAATAGACCGGTGCCCCCTGAACCAGGGCCATCACCTCGATGCTGTCGTCGCCCGACTTCTTCTCCAGATCGTTGAGCGAGAGAACCGGCAGCGAATAGACGTCGATACGTCCGTCCTGTAGTATCTTCAGGCCAGACTGTCCGTCCGGCACGACGATGACGCGATTGCGCGGCACACAGGCTTCCAGTTTCTCCTCCGTGCCGCCGCCCGGCGCACCGATCTTGGCGTCCGCGTTGTCGGCAATGTCCTTGAAGCTCTTGAAGCCCATCGGATTGCCCTTTTTCACCAGAAAGGCTTCCGCATCGCACAGGATCGGCTCCGAATAGGCTACCGCCGCGCAACGCTACGGCTTCATGAACAGACCGGCGGTGACCGCATCGAAGCGGCGGGCCTCCAGGCCTGAGATCATCGCGCCGTATTCGGACACCGACGCCACGATCTCCGGCACGCCGAGGCGCTTGAAAACTTCGCGTGCGATATCGGGTGCGGCGCCCGAAACCTTGCCATCAGCCCCGACCGCCGTGTAGGGCGGCTCGTTGGCGATAGCGACGCGGGCAAAGTCCTGCTCCTTCAACTGATCCAGATCCGCGGCAAGCACGGGCTGGGCTAGCATGACAGCGGCGACACCGATCGCGGCAATCCATCCGATGGTTTTCATCTCGTTACTCCTCTCGTGATGCGGTGTTATTGTTTTTATTTATGTTTCTTGACACGGGGCCCGTGAGCGTCAGGCGCTCACACGCGCATCCCCGCGGCGATGATCTTGCTGAGGAACGCCTGCGTGCGCTCCTCCTTGGGGTTCGTGAAGATTTCCGACGACGCCCCCTCTTCCACGATCCAGCCGCCGTCGAAGAACAGCACCCGGTCCGCAAAATCGTGGGCAAAACCCATTTCATGCGTGACCAACAGCATCGTCGTGTCGATCTCCTCGCCGAGCTTGCGCATGACGCTCAGCACCTCCTACACAAGCTCGGGATCGAGCGCGGAGGTCACCTCGTCGAACAGCATGATCTTGGGCGAAAGCGCGAGCGCGCGGGCGATCGCGATGCGCTGCTTCTGGCCGCCCGAAAGCTGGGCCGGCATGGCCTTCGCCTTGTCGGCCATGCCCACCATGTCCAGAAGCTCCATGGCGCGCTTTTCCGCATCCGCGCGGGAAACGCCCTTGGTCAACATCGGCGCCATGGTGATGTTGTCGATGACCGACTTGTGCGGGAACAGGTTGAAGAGCTGGAACACCATGCCGATCTTCTGGCGCATGCGGTGCAGATGCGCCTCGCTGGCCGGCACCAGGGTGCCGTTCTTCGGCATATGATAAAGCTCTTCGCCGTCGATGCGGATATGCCCGTCGTCGATACCCTCAAGCGTCATCAAAATCCGCAGGATCGTCGTCTTTCCCGATCCGGACGGGTCGATCAGCGCCAGCTTCTCGCCGGGCATGACCTTCATCGACAACCCCTTCAGGACCTGAAAGTCCCCGAAGCTCTTGGAGATGGCGTCGATCTCGATGATGGGCTCTTGGGTGGGCACGTTCATCGGAGCTTTTCGCAAGAAATACGGTACGCGTCAGTAGCTCCCCTGAACGATGAAATGACTTTCAAATCATTTCAATCAATAAAATGATATCATATCAATCTATCGTCAAATGCTGAGATTCAAGGTAATCCATTCAGATTACGGGCAAAACGACTTCCTGATCGCTGCGCAGAAGCTTGGCAACCACGTCCAGACCGGTGCGCAATTCGTCCTCGGTGGTCGATCCGATGGAAATCCGCACGGCGGGAGACCGCGACTCACGGGTGGCATGGAAGGCGGAGCCCGGCGCAATCGCCACGCCCATCAGCCGCGCCTGGGCAACGAAGCTCTCCTCGGTGCGCCCGTCCGTCAGCGGTAACCACAGATGCAATGCCTGCGGATGGCTGACATAGGCCGCACCCGGCAACATCTCCACCGCGATCGCATGCCGCTTGGCCAGCGCCGCGCGTTGCCAGCGCACCAGTTCCATCGCCGTTCCGTCGAAAATCCACCGCGTCGCGATTTCCGCCACCATGGGCGTCGCCATCCAGTTCGTCACCAGATGCCGGTTGGAGGTCGCCGCCACATAGCGGTCAGGCGCCACCAGATAGCCGATCCGGAGGCCCGGCACGGTCACCTTGGTGAAGGTAGTGATATAGAGCGTGCGCTCCGGCGCCAACGCCGCGATCGGCGGCGGCTGGTGCGTGACCAGCGGCCCCAGCACGTCGCTTTCGACGATCGCGCTATCATAGCGGCGCGCGACCTCGACGATCGCCTCCCGCCGCCCCTTGCCCATCAGTGCCGCGACCGGATTGACGACGGTCGGCTGAAGAAACACCGCACGCACGCCGCTCTGACGACAGGCTTCCTCCAACGCCTCGGGCACCAGACCTTCCTCGTCCATGGCAAGGCTTGTCAGCGTGAAGCCGTGATAACAGGCCAGCGGCCCCAGCGTGTGATGGGTCACCGCCTCGCAGGCAACCAGCGAGCCCGGAGGCGCCACGCTCATCAGCGCGACCGTCAGGGCCCCGGTGGCGCCGTTCGTCAGCGTCACGTTCTGGGTCGAGCAATCAAGCCCGCAGGCCCTCAGCCATTCCACCCCGGCCGCCACATGCGCGGAAAACACCACGTTCGGCCGAAACGACAGGGCAGAGCGCGCCGGCAGATTGTCGCTGAGCCAATGTAGCGCCTCCTTCAGCTTGTCCACGTGCATGGTCTCGCACACGGGCTTCAGAATGGAGAGATCGATCACCTCGCCCAGCCGGTCCGGCAGATAGGGAGGCCTCATCTCACACCGCAGCGTCTGCACGAAGCTGCCGCGACCGATTTCGCCGGTCACCAGCCCGCGCCGGCCCAATTCCTCATAGGCGCGGGACACGGTCTGGACGGAAAGGTTGAGATCGATCGCCATCTTGCGCTGCGGCGGCAAGCGCGTGCCGTTGACTAGCACGCCCTCACGAATCGCTCGCGCAATCTGATCAGCGAGCGAGAGATAGGCGGGGCGTCGGAGACGGGTTGGGTCGGGGCGCCAGAATGTCATGACATATAAGAGAGGAAAATCGGGTCAATTGACAATCATTTTCTGGCATTTTCATCTGGTCCTCAACACACTTCTACGGACCCGCCCATGGCAAGCTCTGTCCGAAAGCCGGATACCGCCAAACTGGACGCGATCAATCTCCGGATCCTGAGCGAAATCCAGCGCGACGACCGCATCACCAAACTGAAGTTCGCCGAAAAGGTGGGGCTGTAGCCCACGCCCGCCTGGACGCGGCTTTCCCGGCTGGAGAAGCCGGGCATCATCTCCGGCTATCACGCAAGGCTGAACCTGAAGTCCGTCGCGCCCTTCGCCGTGGTGCTGATGAAGGTGACGCTCGCCAATCACCGCCAGACCGATTTCGACCGGTTCGAGCGGGTGATCCGCGACGTGCCGGATATCGTCTCCTGCTGGTCGGTCGGTGGCGGCATCGACTACATGCTGAAGGTTACAACCCGCAACATCGACGCGTATCAGCGCCTCGTCGATGATCTACTGGAACGCGAAATCGGCATCGATCGCTACTTCTCACCTACATCGTGACGAAGACGGTGAAAGACGAGATCGCAATGCCCGTGGCGGAGTTGCTGCCCGATAACGGGTGAGGGCGAGGGAAAGGAGGCCCTTCGCATTCTGACCTTGATAAGTACAAAATATTGTACATATTATGGGACAGAAAAATGGATCCCCCTATGGACGTCATGAGCTACTCGGATGCCAGAGCCCACCTCAAGCAGGTGATGGACCAAGCCATCAACGACAGGCAAGAGGTCATCGTCACGCGCAAGCAGGGCGAGGCGGTCGTTGTCGTCTCGCTCGACGAATGGAACGCCATAAGCGAGACGCTCCACCTACTCTCCACTCCCAACAATGCCTCTCGCTTGCGCGCCGCCATCACCGAACTCGATGCAGACGGCGGCCGGGAACACGAGCTGATCAAGTGAAGCTGGTGTTCTCCAGTCAGGCTTGGGAGGGTTATTTGTATTGGGCCGCAAACAACGAAAAAATCCGCAATAAGATCAATGAGCTGATCGAGCAATGCACCCGAACGCCCTTCAGGGGCACGGGCAAACCCGAACCGCTTCGCGGAGACCTCGCAGTATGGTGATCCCGCCGCATCTCGCGCGATGATCGCATGGTGTACCGCGTCAAGGGTTCCGGAAACGACCAAAGCCTCGAAATAGCGCAATTGCGCTTTCACTACTGAACCGCTCGTTGCAGAGATTTTCTCTCCTTCCGGCGCACTAAAATAGTCCACTTCTCTCCACGTAGCGTCCCGAACAGCCTCTCTCTCTTCTCCTTCGCGGCCAAACTCCTTCCGCAACAGGCCCCGGCGCCGCCTCTGGCCGCCCTCTGGCCCTCTTATCTGGGAGGAGAGACCCATGACCGCGCTTCATGCCCGCCGCGACCGCCACGACGCTCTCGACCGCCGTCTCTTGCGCGAGCTTGCCTATGTGAACGGCGCCTGAACCTTAGGTGAGACCGGGCGTGGCTTCGAGGTCACCGATCCCGCAACCGGCGCCCCGCTTGCCTGGGTCACCGCCCTGTCCGCCAAGGGAACGGATGCGGCGATAGAAGCGGCCGCCACGGCCTTCCCCGCCTGGGCCGCCCTCCTGCCGCAGGAGCGCGCCCGCATCCTTCGCATCTGATACGACCTGATCCTTGTCAACAAAGAGGATCTTGCTCTCCTGATGACGCTCGAACAGGGAAAACCCATCGCGGAGGCGCACGGTGAGATCGACTATGCCGCCGATTTCGTCGAGTGGTTCGCCGAAGAGGCCAAGCGCTTGAACGCCAAAGGCGCCACCAGCCACTTGCCCGGCGCGCATATGTCGGTGGAGCGCATGCCGCTCGGCGTTGTCGGCCTTGTCACGCCTTGGAATTTTCCCTGCGCCATGCTGACCCGCAAGGCCGCAGCAGCCCTTGCCGCCGGATGCACCGTGGTCGCTCACCCCTCGTCGGAGACGCCGCTATCCGCGCTGGCGCTGGCGGAACTGGGCGAACGCGCAGGCCTCCCGGCGGGTGTCCTCAACATACTGACCGGCAGCGCATCGGAAATCGTCGGACGCTTCTGCGCCGAGCCCCGCGTGCGCGCCCTGTCGTTTACCGGCTCCACCGAGATCGGCCGCCTGATCGCCGCTCAGTGTGCGCCCACCATGAAGCGGCTGGTGATGGAACTGGGCGGCCACGCCCCGCTGATCGTCTTCGAAGATGCGGATATCGAGTGTGCGGTGAAGACCACGCTTGACGCCAAGTTTGCCACCTCCGGTCAGGATTGCCTTGCCGCCAACCGCATCTTCGTGCCGACCCCGATCTACCAGCGCTTCTGCGCCCGACTGAGACAAGCCGTGGCCGGGCTCAAGGTCGGCAACGGTCTGGACGAAGGAGCCGAAATCGGCCCGCTGATGCACGAGCGCGCGGTGAAGAAGGCGCAAGATCACATCGCCGATGCCGCGGCCAAAGACGCGAAAATCCTTTGCGGCGGCGATCTCCACCCTGCCGATCCCCTTTTCGTGACGCCGACACTTCTCGCCGATGTGCCGAAGGATGCCGCCATCATGCACGAGGAGATCTTCGGCCCCGTCGTCGCCGTGACGCCGTTTGCGAGCGAAGAGGAGGTGATCGCCCGGGTCAACGACACCGAATACGGGCTCGTCGCCTATGTCGTGACCGAAAACGGCGCCCGTCAGCGCCGTCTGGCCCGCGCGCTCGATTACGGCATGGTCGCCATCAACCGGGTGAAGATCACCGGCGCGCCGGTTCCCTTCGGCGGCGTCAAGCAATCCGGCCTCAGCCGCGAGGGTTCGCGGCACGGCCTGGAGGCCTTCACCGAGCTCAAATACGTGTGCAGCGACGCCGCGTGAGTTCGCAGACAAACGGCTCGCCTACTCACCTCTCCCATTGGGAGAGGGAGCAATAAGACACAATCACCCGTCAACAGACACCAACCCGAGAGGACATCCGATGCTCGACCGTTCCAATGAACTGACCGCGTGGGATCGCGATCACTTCTTCCACCCCTCCACTCACATGGGCCAGCATGCGCGCGGCGAGACCCCGCCCCGCGTCATCACCGATGCCGAGGGCGTCTACATCACCGACTCCATGGGCAAGAAGAAGCCTCGATGCCTTTGCCGGTTTTTACTACGTGAATGTCGGCTACGGCCGTCAGAAGATCGCGGAAGCCATCGCCGAGCAGGCCAGGAACCTTGCCTACTGTCACGCCTATGTCGGCCACGGCACGGAAGCCAACATCACGCTATCGAAGATGATCATCGACCGCGCGTCGGAAGGCATGAGCCGCGTCTACTATGGCATGTCCGGTTCGGATGCCAACGAAACCAACATCAAGCTGATCTGGTACTACAACAACGTGTTAGGCCGTCCGGAGAAGAAGATCATCTCCCGCCAGCACGGCTACCACGGCTCCGGCGTGATGACCAGCTCGCTGACCGGCCTCGCCGCCTTCCATCAGGCCTTCGACCTGCCGCGCGCGCCGATCCTTCACACGGAAGCCCCCTACTATTTCCGCCGCGAATACTGTTCCATGTCGGAAGAGCAGTTCGCCACCCACTGCGCGGAAAAGCTTGAGGAACTGATCCTGGCGGAAGCCCCGGATACGGTTGCCGCCTTCATCGGCGAATCGGTGCTCGGTACCGGCGGCATCGTGCCCCCGCCCGCGACCTACTGGGAAAAGATCCAGGCTGTCCTGGCGAAGTACGACATCCTGCTGGTCGCCGACGAGGTCGTCACCGGCTTAGGGCGTCTCGGCACCATGTCCGACTCTGACCACTACGGCATGAAGCCCGACCTCATCACCATCGCCAAGAGCCTGACCTCGACCTAAGCGCCGCTGTCGGGCTCCGTGGTCTCGGAGAAGATATGGAACGTGCTGGTGCAGGGCTCCGACGCCATGGGCCGGATCGGCCACGGCTGGACCTACTCCGCCCACCCGATCTGTGCGGCCGCCGGTGTTGCCAACCTGCAGATCATCGACGAGCTCGGCCTCGTGGAGAATGTGGGTACGGTCGGCACCTATCTTCGTGCGGAACTCACCAGGGCGCTCGGCGATCATACACATGTCGGCAACATCCACGGCCACGGCATGCTGGCGGCGGTCGAGTTCGTCAAGGACAAGGACGACGTGGTGTTCTTCGATGCGGCCGAGAAGGTCGGCCCCCGCGTGGCCGCAGCTCTAACCGCACGCGACGTGCTCGACCGCGGCATACCCCAGGGCGACATCCTGGGCTTCGCCCCGCCGCTCTGCCTCTCCAAGGAAGAAGCCGACATCGTCGTTGCCAAGACGGCGGAAGCTGTTGCGGAAGTGCTGGGCTGAGACCCGTCAGTCACTTCCATCGTCATTACCCGGCGAAGTCCGGGCAATCCATTGCCGCTCGCACCATGCCCGGACCACACAATGGATCCCCCGGACGAAGCCGGGGGATGACGGAGGAGCGGGCGTCTCGAAGGATGGGCCACAAATCGCAGATCGCAAACCACCCAATTCCGCCGCTTGCAGCCCCACTCAAGCCGCCGCAATCACCTTCAGGAACGGCTCCGCGTATTCGGCGAGCTTCTTCGGGCCGACGCCGTTGACCTCTCCCATCTGCGCCTCCGATGTCGGCCGCACCCTGGCCAGTTCGATCAGGGTCGCATCTGGGAACACCACATAGGCCGGAACGCCGCGCTCGCGGGCAAGGTCTAGCCGGAGCGCCTTCAACTCTTTCAGCAGGCTCTGATCGCGTTCGGACAATTCGTTCGCCGCCGCCTGAACGCGCGCGGCGCGCTTTTCCTCGCGCTTCGATTTTGCGCACGGCATCAACGCTTCCTCGCGGATCGAGAACGTCTCCTGCCCCACCATCATCGCATCGGCGCTCGGCGTCAGTTCCAGACAGCCGTAGCGCTGGATGTTGATGACGAGATGCCCTCCCGCCACCGCCTGACGGATGAAGCCCTGCCAGAAATCCTTGGGCCGCGCCTTGCCGATGCCGAAGACGTCGAGCTTGTCGTGCCCGCGCTCCGCGATCTTCTGCGTCTCCGCCCCGCGCAGAATATCGATGATGTGAGAGGCCCCGAAAAACTGCCCCGTGCTGGCGATGGCCTCGAAAAGCGCGCGCGCCTCGCCCGTGCCGTCCACCACCTTGGGCGGATGCAGACAATTGTCGCAATTGCCGCAAGGCTCACTGGCATCGTCGAAATAGGCGAGCAGGGCTTGGCGCCGGCACCCCGAGGCCTCGCAATAGGCAAGCAGCGCGTCGAGCCGCTTGTGCTCGCGCAGCTTGTGCTCGTCGTTCTCGCCGTCATTCTCGATGAACTGGCGCTGCATGCGGATATCGTCGAGCCCGTAGAGCATCAGCGTCTCCGCAGGCGCCCCGTCGCGGCCCGCACGCCCGATCTCCTGGTAGTAGGCCTCCATAGAGCCCGGCAGATTGAGATGGCAGACGAAGCGGATATCCGGCTTGTCGATGCCCATGCCGAAGGCGATGGTGGCGACCATCACCACCCCATCCTCGCTCATGAACCGGTCCTGGCCCTCGCGGCGCTGATCGGCGGGTTGACCGGCATGGTAGGCGATCACCTTGATCCCCTGTTCGCACAAGTAATCGGCCACTTCTTCCGTCAACCGCCGCGACAGGCAGTAGACGATACCCGACTGCCCCTCCTTGCCGCCCAGGAATTCCATCAGCTGCCGCCGCCAGTTCGTCTTCGGCTGCACGGCCAGTTGCAGGTTCGGACGGTCGAACCCGTGCACGATGGTCCGCCCGTTGCCGTGAAAGAGCTTGTCGGCGATATCGGCGCGCGTGGCGCTGTCGGCGGTGGCGGTAAAGGCCGCGATGGTGGCATTCGGAAAATGCTGGCCGAGTTCGGCGAGCTGTTCGTATTCGGGCCGGAAGCTCGGACCCCATTTCGAAATGCAATGCGCCTCATCGATCACGAAGAGGCCCGGATCGATTCTCTTCATTGCAGCGAGCATGCGCGGGGTCATCAACCGTTCCGGCGAGAGATAGAGAAGTTTCGACCGCCCGGCCGCGAAATCGCGCCACTCCTCCACATTGGCCTCACGCGCGCGACCGGAATGGATGGCAGCGACATTCACCCCGTTGGCCCGCAGGGCTGCGGCCTGATCGTCGATCAGCGCGACCAACGGCGAAACCACCACGGTGCGCCGCTCCGAGAGGATGGCAGGGATCTGATAACACAACGACTTGCCCGCCCCCGTCGGCATGACGGCAAGCGCGCTCGTGCCTCCGGTCAAAAGGCCGATGATCTCGCGCTGGCCGGGCCGGAATGCCTGATAGCCGAATACGTCGTGCAACACGTCGAGCGGCCCGCGAAAGCGCTCCGGAGCCCCCATTGCGATTGCCGCACCGTCCTGCTGCACCTCACCGTTCCCGTCCACGCGTCTGGATCCCTCACGCATCGCAAATCAAATCTGCCGTGGCCCTCCGGGTAGCGCGTTCGCCGCTCGCACGCAATCGCTCACCCGCTTGCTTTCTCGACCGCAAGGCCCGATAACGCGGGTCACTCGGCGCGGGACGCATCGCATTGTAATCGCACCGCGAGGCGTGTCGCCCATCTTTCGAGATGGTCGCTTTGCGACCTCCTCAGGATGACGTTATCGTGTTGTTATTTCGCAAGAAATCATCAATATACACAACGTCATCCTGAGGAGCCGTCGCAAGACGGCGTCTCGAAGGATGGACAACATGCAGTCTTCCCGACCGCTTCAGTTCACATCCAACGGAGATCGACGCCCCGTGTTTTCCAGACTAGGCCAGCGCTTTCTCGAAAGCCCGGGAAAGGGGCTCTTCGTCATCTGCCTGATGCAGGTCGCCTTCTGGAGCGTGCTGCCCGCGGCCACCAGCACGGCCCCGCCGCTCGACATCGTGGAGATGCTGGCCTGGGGCGAGCACTGGCAGCTCGGCTACTACAAGCATCCGCCCTTGCCCGCCTGGATCGCGCAAACCGCACGCATGATCACCGGCGAACCGATTCTCGGGCCGATGGTCGCCAGCCAGCTACTTGTTGCGCTGACGTTCGTGTTCGTCTTTCTGCTGGGCAAACGGCTTCTGGGCGCGCGCAACGCGCTTCTCGGCACCGCGCTTTCGACCGGCGTCTATTACTTTTCCTGGCCGACCCCGGAACTCAATCACAATGTGGTGCAGATGCCCATCTGGGCCGCCTGCTTCTGGCTTTTCGCCGTCATCCGCGAAGATCCCCGCAAGATCGGCCCGTGGCTGGGGCTCGGACTGGCCGCATGCATCGGTATCTACGCGAAATATTCCGTCGTCTTGCTCTATGCGGTGCTGGGCGTCTGGATCCTCGTCGAACCGCGCCTGCGACGGGCCCTTCTGACAATCGGCCCTTGGGCGGGAGCCGTGCTCGCCCTTCTCGTCGCCGCACCGCATCTCGTCTGGCTGGTGCGGACCGACTTCATGCCCATCACCTATGCCGAGGCCCGCAGCGCGGCAGCCGCCGACAGTCCGTGGCGCCCGGCAGGCTTCCTGCTGGCGCAACTGGGCGATCATGCGCCCATGCTGGTGCCGCTTCTTTTCGCGTTTCTGCCCTGGCTCGCGCGCGCGCCTGAAAGCGAGCAGCTGTCCGCCCCCTCTCAAGCCGTCCGTTTTCTGGCGATCATGACGCTCGCTCCGGTCCTTGCCACCGCCGCAGGGGCTGCCCTCATCGGCGCCGGGCTCAAGGACATGTGGGGCGCGCCGATGTTCACCACCTCGGGACTTTTCGCCGTCGCGCTGCTGTCGCGCCGCCTCACCGATACGGCGGCACGCCGTCTTCTGGCCGGGGCTGCGGTCCTTCTGGTGGTGCTGCCCGTCGCCTTCGCAGCCCAGGTGCCCGTGGCCTTTCAGCTCGTCAAGAAACCGCCGCGCGACGGCGCGCCCATGCCCGCCATCGCCGGATCCGTCACGGCCGCCTGGCGCGCGGCGACGGGGCACCCGTTGCGCTATGTCGGCGGCAGCACCTGGCTTGCCGGTCTCGTCTCCGCAGGCAGCATCGATCACCCGGCCATAGTCGTCGACCGCGATCTCGCCTATTCGCCGTGGGTCACCCGCGCCGATCTCAAGCGCGACGGCCTGCTGATCGTCAGCTTCGCCGACAAGCTCGCCCCGCCGCAGCCCGGCATGACGGCCAGTTCCATCGGCGATGTCGAGATCCCGTGGTCGGGCGCAAAGCCGCTGATGCTGCATTACGAGATCTACCCACCGCGCCCGTGAGCCCCGGCGGGCTCATTTCCACACCTCTCGACCGTCATCCCTCGGTAAAGTCCGGGGGATCGATCGCCCTCACCGCGCAACGACGGTGCTGAATTGCCTGGACAAGGCCGGACAATGACAGCGGCAAGAGCAGAAGAAGGGAAGACAAGCCATCGTTTTCCCTTTCTCTTTACTTATTGCCCTAACGTAATACCCATACGTCACCTTCGCGCACAGGCCTCGCAACCGCGCTTTTGGTGAAGATTCAGGTTTACCCACTCCACTTGCACAGGCTATAGCCGAAAGCATCAGCGCTGCGGCCGCCTCCGGCCGCGCGCGTGAGTGTGGACTGATTAGAATAGATTTCCTGCCCGCATGCGCGATCCGGATAAGCGTCAACCGCTTGCGCAATAATTGACGATGCTCCACAGGAAGGAAGTGCCAGCATGATATTCAGTATCCGCAAGACCCTGATGCGCGCCGCAGCCGCCGGACTGGCGCTCGCGGCTCTGTCTTCGGCCTCGGCCGTCGCCGCCGAAAAGGTAACTCTCGGCACGATCCGCCTGACTTCCCACGCCGCCAGCTACGTGGCCTATGAGCGCGGCTACTTCAAGAAGCACGGCCTCGACGTGGAGTTCAAATTCTTCCAGGCAGTCCAACCCATGGCCGTGGCGATCGCATCCGGCGATGTCGATTTCGGCGTCACCGCGATCTCCGGCGGTCTGATGGGGCTGGCCGACAAGGGCGTCATCAAGGTCATCGGTGGCGTGCTGCACGAGGAAAAGGGCATCGACGGCCTGATCATCCTCACCTCCAACAAGGCCTATGACGAAGACGTCACCGATCCCTCCAAGCTCAAGGGACGCACCTTCGGCATCACCCAGACGGGCTCTTCCTTCCACTACATGGCCGCCAAGATCGCCCAGACGGAAGGCTTCACCCTGGAGGACATGAAGGTGAAGCCGCTGCAGAAGGTGGGCGCGATCGTCGACGCGCTGAAGTCGGGCCAGATCGATTCTTGGGCCATCTAGCCGCACATTGCCAAGGCGCTTATCGAAGCCGGTGCCGCCAAGAAGGTCGGCATGGTCGCGGATTACGCCCCCGACTATCAGGTGACCACGGTCTTCACCTCCACGAAGATGATCAAGGAAAATCCTGAGCTTATCAAGCGCTTCCTCGCCGTCTTCTCCGAAGGAGCCGCCGACTTCAACGCCGCGTTCGTCGACAAGACCGAGGGCAAGGAAGGCCAGATCGAGATGGCCAAGCTGATCCACAAGTACGTTTACGTGGACCGCCCCTTTGAAAAGGCCTCCAAGTCGATCATCAACGGTGCCATGCGACTCAACCTGAACGCCAAGCTCGACATGAAGAACGTCAAGGACCAGCTCGCCTGGTTCAAGGCCGAACATCTGGCGCCCGCGGACCTGACGCTCGACAAGCTGGTCGACACGAGCTTCGTGGAAACCTACTGAGGCACACGACCCGGCGCCTGCCTTGAACGGGCGGGCATCGCTTTCGGTTTCAATCGGAAAACGCCCATTCCCAACGCGACAGGCGCTCTTGCCTGTCTCCGGGACTTCATCTCCCAAATCGGATGAGGCCCCGTTTCAGGCGTTTTCCCAGTGCATCTTTCAATCGACGCCACCTTATCCAATTCCCGGCCCCGCCCGGGAATTCGGCGCAAGCCAAGACAGGTCGACAGGCACGGCGCGTCGCAGGAGATCCGGTCGATGGACCTGAAACTCGACCAAATCAGCCACCACTACGGCCACACGCATGTTCTGGACGACATCTCGCTCACCGTGAAGAAAGGCGAGATCGTCTGCCTGATCGGCCCCTCGGGCTGCGGCAAGTCCACGTTGCTGCGATTTATCGGCGGGCTTGGGCGCCCCACATCCGGCGAGATCCTTCAGATCGGCGAGCCACCGGCCGCCTCGCTCAATCCGCTGACCTATGTGTTCCAGGATTTCACGCTGCTGCCGTGGCGCTCGGTGGAGGGCAATATCAGCCTGGCGCTTGAGGATCACAAGCTGCCCAAGGCCGACGCACCAATCTTTTCGATTTCGCCAAGACGCTGCCCCGCCAGCTTTCCGGCGGCATGAAGCAGCGCGTGGCGATCGCCAGGGCGCTCTTCTCCGTTCGCCCCGCCGTCATGCTGATGGACGAGCCGCTGTCGGCGCTCGACAGCCAGACGCGCGACCTGCTGATGGACGATCTGGTCGATCTGTGGACCCGCGAGCCGTTTACCGCCGTCTACGTCACCCACAACCTTGCCGAAGCCGTGCGTCTCGGCCACCGTATCGTCGTGCTCTCTCGCCGACCGGGGCGCATTCGCGATATCGTCGAGGTCGACATGCAGCTCGAAGAGCGCAAGGACCGGGTCCACGAGCTTGAACACAAACAAAAACACCTGTGGGACCTCATGCGCGAGCAAGCCAGCGCCGCCGACCGGGAGCTTGCCGATGTCTGACACCACCATGAGCGGAGCGGCCATGTCCGAGACGAGCGACAAAACCTCATCCGCAGACACGAACTCCGCCGTTCGGCCCGTGCCATTCCGTGGCGGCGGCTTCGTCTACAAGACCATACATGCCGCCGGCCCGCTGGTCTTCTTCGTGCTGATCGCCATCTGGGAGATCGGGTGCCGCATGGGTTGGATCAGCCCGTTCGTCTTGCCCGCTCCCTCCGAAGCCTGGGCCACCTTCATGGATCTGGTCCATTCCGGCCTGCTGTGGAAGCATCTCAGCACCTCGCTGGGCCGTCTCATCGTCGGCTGGACGGCGGACACCGCGCTCGGCATCGTTGCCGGGCTGGCGATCGATCTTTCCTCGGTCGCGCGCTCCGGCCTGCAACCGCTCGTCTCCGCGCTGTTCCCCGTGCCGAAGATCGCGCTTCTGCCGCTCTTCGTCATCTGGGTCGGCATCGACGAGGGCTCCAAGGTCGCCACCATCCTGTTCGGCACCTTCTTCCCGACCGTGATCTCCACCTATTCCGGCGTCGACAATATCGACCGCACGCTGATCCGCATGGGCCAGTCCTTCGGGCTGTCATGAACCTCGATCGTCCGGAAGATCGTCATCCCCGGCGCCATGCCCGCGATCCTGTCGGGCTTTCGGATTTCCATCTCGATCGCCATCGTGCTGCTTGTCGCGGCCGAAATGATCGGCGCTGAATACGGCGTGGGCGCCTACATCCTGATGGCCGGCAGCTTGATGGCCACCGACCAGCTAATCGCGTCTCCATCCTCTCGGTGATGGGCCTGATCATCGCCTGAGCCATCGGCCTGGCGGAGAAATACTTCCTTCGCTGGAGGACGTGAGACCGAAAACGACCGACGTCCATCCTCCGAGAGGCGCCCTGCCGGTACTCATCCAAGGATGGACGTCGCGTCCCTGCTTTTCCGCATCCGATACGGCGCATTTTCGCTTGAGTCCGCCTCAAGCACAGTCAATTATGTCCTCAAGAACAGCCGTGAATTTGACCAATAAACTTATATAACTCCAATTTAAATCGGGCATCAAAACTCGGGATAGAAAATAATATTAGAATACAATTTCCCGAAGCCTTGGCAGAAGAGAACTCATGGGCCCCTATATTGAAATCGCGATTTCTCTCATCTTCATCTACCTGATCGTAAGTTTCATCGTCACATCGATAACCGAATTCGTTGCGGTTTGGCTCAAACACCGTTCCGCAATGCTGCTGAAATCGATCAGCATGCTTATCGATGACGACAATCTGAGAAAGCTGTTCTACGAAAACGGGTTCATTGTCTCTGCCAAGCGGACATCCGCAGATCAGAACATCGCAGAGAACGCAAAGAACCACCCCTCCTACATCGAAGGGCAAAATTTCGCCAAGGCGCTCACCATGGCGGTCGTCAAGCTGGAAGACGCCTCCAAGCTGACATCCGCCATCACCTTCGACGATCTGAAAGGGGCCGTCGAAAAACTGGAAGAAAGCCGGCTCCGCGACATTCTGCTGGCCATGCTTTCGGACGCCCAGGAGTCCGTGACGACTTTCGAAACCAGACTTGCGGCCTGGTACGACACGGCCATGGCGCGCCTCAGCGGCGAATACACCCGCCATCAAAAGACGATTGCACTGGTGATCGGCCTCGCCCTTGCCTTTTTCCTGAATATCGACACCCTGCGTATTACCAGCGAATTGCAGAAGAACACCGCACTCAGGCAGCAGATCGTGGCATCGGCCGAGGATTACGCGGGCTCTCCGATGCAGAAACTTTGCAAAGACAAAGAGGGTTCCGAATACACCAAATGCGTCTACACAGAGGTAAACGAACTCTACGAGGAGATTGCGCCATTGCCGATCGGCTGGAAAAATTCCGTTCTTTGCACGGCTCCCACATGGCAGTCCTGGCTTTCCGCCATTATCGGCTGGCTCTTCACCGGGTTCGCGGTCGCACTCGGCGCGCCGTTCTGGTTCGACACGCTCCAGAAGTTCGTCAATATCCGGGGAGCAGGCAAGAAACCTCCGGAATCAAAGGCAACAGCCTGAGGCGCACGGCATCTGGACAGCCCTCCAAATCCTGCGGGGGCTGTCGGCACGAGGATTTTTAAATCACCTCGACCCGGATCTCTCCGACGCCCTCGATGCTGCCCTCCATCACGTCGCCGCGCTCAATTGCGGCGAAGTGATGGAGGGCGTGCCCAACATGATGAGATCGCCCAGTGCCAGTTCGAAATAATCCGACAGATAGGCGATCATCTCCGGCACCTTCCAGATCAGCTGGTTGAGGTCGCCCTGCTGGCGCACCGCACCGTTGACCTTCAGTTCCACCCGGCCCGCATCCGGATGACCGGTCCGGGAGGCGGGAACCAGCGGCCCATCGGCGCGGAACCCTCGAACGCCTTGGCGATCTCCCACGGGCGGCCGAGCTTCTTGGCCTCCGCCTGAAGATCGCGGCGCGTCATATCGAGCCCGACGCCGTAGCCGAAGACATGATCGAGCGCCGCCTTGACGGGAATGTTGGACCCGCCCGCCTTCAGCGCCACCACCATCTCGATCTCGTGATGCACGTCGGCCGATTTCACGGGATAGACGAAGCGGCCGGAGGTCTCGATGTTGTCCGGGTTCTTCTGGAAGAAGAAGGGTGGCTCGCGATCGGAGTCATGACCCATCTCGATCGCGTGGGCGGCGTAGTTGCGCCCGATACAGTAGATCCGCTGCACGGGGAACATCTCATCCATGCCGACGACCGGCAGAACCGGCCGAGCCGGCGGGGTAATGACGAAACCGGCCTCGTTCGTGGTCATGTCTTGAATCATCCGGAAAATTGAAGGGCAAGAAGGGGATCGCGGCGGGCGCACTGTTCATGCGCCGCTGCGCACGCGCTCCAGCATAAGGGCGAAATCGTCCGAACGAAACGGCTTCTTGATTAGCGGGCTGTCACTGGCAAGACCATCGCTCCCCACCTCATGGGGATCGGCATAGCCGGTCATGTAGATCGCCCGGATCACGGGTTCGATCGCCCGCGCGGCACGCACCACGTCGGGGCCGAGCATGCCGTTTGACAAGCGCATGTCGGTCAGCACGATATCGGGAGGCGCCTGTTCCAGAGAAGCCAGCGCGCTCGGCCCATCAAAGGCGAGCTAAACCTGATAACCGAGCCGCTCCAGCATCATCGCGGTAAGTTCGCGCAAATCCGCATTGTCCACCACCAGGAGAATGCGTTCGCGCTGACCGCACATGCCCACTTTGACCGGCAGCTCGATCTTCGCCGGAACCTCCGCATCGCCCTCCGCCATCGGCAGATAGAGCCGGATCGTGGTGCCCGCCCCCACCGTGTTGTCCAGCGTCACCTACCCGCCCAACTGGGAGATGAAGCCGTAGACCATCGACAGTCCCAGCCCCGTCCCACATCCTTGATCGTGAAAAAGGGCTCGAACACGCTCTGCTGCAACTCAAGCGGAATGCCCTGCCCCGTATCGGAGACCGAGACCATGACATACGCGCCGGGCGTCAGCCCCAGTTGCCGCGCCTGCGTGCCCTCTCTCAGGTCCGCATTCGACAGCGAAATCAGCACGTCGCCGCCCTCCGGCATCGCATCGCGTGCATTCAGCGTGAGATTGAGCAGCGCCAGTTCCAAAAAACCTCGATCGGCCATGCACGGCCACAGGTCCGGCTCCGCTTCCAGCGTCACCGCATCGCCGATGGTCGGGCGCAGCATGGAGACGAATTCCTTCAGGTCGCGGTCGAGATGGAGGGCGGCGGGCTCCAGAGGCTGCATGCGCGAGAACGCTAGGAGCTGCCGCGTCCAACCGCGCCCCGCGTTCGCCTGCGCGCTGGATCGCACCGAGCAGCGTCGCGCGTTCGCTCACATCCATTTCCGGCTCTTCGCTCAACAACTCCACATTGCCCAGGATCACCCGAGCAGGTTGTTGAAATCATGGGCAACGCCGCCGGTGAGCTGACCGACAGACTCCATCTTCTGGGACTGGAATAGCCGCACCTCCAGCGCCTGTCTCTCCGTCAGATCCAGCCCGAGGGCGAAGAAGCCTTCCACACGGCCGTCGGCGCGCACACGCGGGACGAGCCGCAATTCCAGCACGCGCTCCTTGCCGTCGGGATTGGGGAGCGTGTCGGAGACAAGCTACATCTCACCCTTGAGCGCCGCCTCCCAATGCGACTGCAGCCACTCTACCCAAACATCGTTCGAGACCGCCGCGATATCGGCGTCGACAAGCTCGTCGATGTCGCGCGCAAACCATTCCGCCGCCTCCCGATTGGCGAAGCGGATCTTGAGATCGCGATCAACGTAGAGGATCAGCGCAGGCACGGAATCCGCAATGAGACGCAACTGGTTGCGACTGGTGCGCACCGCATCCGCGGCATTTCTCTGTTCGGTGATATCGCGCGCAATCCCCTCGATGCCGGCGATTTTCCTCTGATCGTCTCCTGGTAGATGCGCGCCGTCGTCAACACCCAGATCGTGCGACCGTCCCGATGCCACGCACCGCACCTCCCTGATGCTTGAAGGCCTCCAGGAACCAGCGATGGTCCTCCGTATCGACATAGAATTCCGCCGCCTTGTGCCCGAGCGCCTCCTCCGGGTGCCAACCGAGCAGGTCGTACATGGAGGGCGTGACCATCGTCACCCACCCCTCCGCATTCGTGCGGTAGTAGGTATCCAGCATCTCGTCGAGAATGCTGCGATAGCGCCGCTCGCCCGCCTTCAGCTCGTCGCGCCCTTTTCCGGCGGTACGCTGGCTTTCCCGCAACCGTTCCCTGAGGCCGTTGAAGGCGGAGACGAGAAGGTCGAACTCATCGGCCGTTCCCGCGCCCCGCCCCGGACGTTGCAGCTTGAGAACGGATCCCAGATCGTGGGCGGTTATGCCGCTCAACTGGTCCGCAATGGCGCCCAGATGCCGCGTCACCAGGCGCGAGAAGACGAAATAGACGAAGATCGCCACCGCCACGGTGATCGCCATGTTCGTGGCGAACAGCCGGACCGCCAGCCCCAGCATATGCTGATGAATGTTGCTCAGATCGGCGGAGATCAGCAGCCTGCCGATATTCACCGAGGTTCCGCGATGGACGAAGGTGATCGGCTTGTTCCACACGACCGCGTCGTCGCCGGGATGGGTCCCCGCCTCAACCAACGGACGATCGTTCTCCGACACGCAGACATAGACGATGTTGCCCGCCGCCTCGATGCCTTCGACCAGCATCTCCAGTTGCGTTGTGTCGTGGATCCACAGGGCGCGGCTCACGCTCGGCATGTAGGAGCGTTCCGCGCCTGCGAGACTTTTCTCCATACGCGAGACCTGTCGTTCGTATACGAAGTAGAACTGAACAGCCGTCACTACCGTGCCGGCCAGGATGCTGAAGACGACGAGCCAGAAGATTATCCGGTTAGCGACGCTGCCTTTGTACCTGCCAAGCATACCCGTCATCCGACCGTCCTGCGGGGATCACCAGAAGCTTAAAAGCGCGTCATGCCGGGATCTTGAGACGTGAAACAAGCGGGGTAACGTTGCCCTTCCTCGGGCTGCCTACAAAACGATGCCGCTTTTGCATGTTCCGTTCTAATGACAACTCACGTGGATGACGATAACACCGGGCTGTTAAGTAAGGTATTGTTATATCTGTCTGTGGCCTTTCGGCCTGCAGGCGAGCCGACACGAGGGACGATCAGGAGACGGCCGGGAACCGCCCGTCACGGGTCAGTTACCCGCAAGACGCTGCAGAAGGCTCTGCGCGGGATAGCCGTCGACCAGCAGCCCGAGCTTGGCCTGAACGTCGCGCACGGAGGCGCGCGTATTGGCGCCGATCATGCCATCCACACAGCCCACGCCATAACCGCGCCCCTGCAGGAGATGCTGCAGTTGCTTGATCTGCCTGAAGCTCAGCGCCTCCACCTTGGCATTGCCGGCAAAACGCGGCGGCGCAGTGGCCAGACAGGTGGCGAAATAAGCCGCCGTTGTGGCGTAGACCAGCGACTGGTTCCACTGCAGATAGACGTCGAAATTAGGATAGGCGAGGAAGGCCGGTCCGTTGCGGCCCATGGGCAACAGCAGCGACGATTCCAGACCCGTCGATTTCAGCGGCGAGCCGTCGCGCTGGGTCACGCCCCAGGACGACCACTTGGCCTCTCCGTGATGGATCTCAAGTCCCGCTTCCTGCCAGGGCATCGAGTGCGGCACGCGCACTTCCACCAGCCACGGTTCGCCCGCCCGCCAGCCGTGGCTCTGGATGAGCCGCGCGCCGGAGGCCAGCACGTCGGGCACTTCCGTGAGCAGGTTGACCCGGCCATTGCCGTTATAGTCGACGCCGAGCTCGTAATAATCCTTGGGCTGGAACTGCAGCTGGCCGAGTTCGCCCGCCCACGCGCCGATCATCTCCCGCGGCCGCAGGTCTCCGCGTTCCGCAATCTTGAGCGCGCTCATCAACTGCTCGCGGAAAAGCTCCGGACGACGGCAGTCAAAGGTCAGCGTCGCCAGCGATTTCATCACCGGCAGATTGCCGATATTGGCGCCGAAATCCGTCTCAAGCCCCCAGAAGCCGATAATGACCGGCCCGGGCACGCCGTAGCGGCGTTCCAGCTCGCGGAACTTCGCCGCATTCTCGCGAAGCAGGCGCGTGCCGTGCTTCATCCGATAGCCGGAGACCATCCGGTTGGAAAATTCCAGAAAGCAGAAAGCTCTGGGAGAAAACGCTCTGCGCGCGATCCTTGCGCACGATGGAGGGATCGTATTGCAGACCGTCGAGCGAGGCGGAAATCGTGCGCTGTGAAATGCCCGCCTTCCGCGCCTCGGCCTTGAAGTCCTGAAGCCAGCGGCTGAAATCGCCCGGATTATTGCGGCACCCGACGGCCTGGGCTTCCCACACGGCCAATCCCCCCGCCATTGCCACGGCTGCAGTCGTCAGGGCAGCCAGGCCCGCTATTGTCGTTGCAAGTCGCCGCATTCGCGCACTCCACGTTTGTCCACGCCCCCGAGACGATCGCAATCCGCATCCCGAACGATGCACCCGACGATCGGCCCTGTCCGAATCACGTTTGTGAAAACCACCCCTTCGAACCGTTCCATACCCTGCCATGCCGCGCGGCGCGGCGCGGCGCAAATCTACAACCAAAGTCGTGACGATACGGGCAAACACGCGAAATGTTTTTTGACAAGTGCCGGTACAGTCCTATTCCATTACCGATAATATGATATAAGATCCGGTAATAAATATATTTTATAAGTCAACTTAATAACCGGGACGGTCTCCAATACCCCGGAAACATTGATAGAAACTGGCACGACTTCCCATTGCCGCAGCATTGAGCAAAACACAAGGCGATCCAATTGACGGCAAATAATTTGAAGTCCGGTCCGCAACACAACGTAAGCAGTGAGGAAGGTGAGCTACGTCCGTTTCACCAGTCGCTGCCGATGCAACTTATGGCTGCCCGTGAGGAGGTGATGCTGCGGTTTCGCCCACATCTCCATGCGAATGGTCTGACCGACCAGCAATGGCGCATCATTAGGGCATTGATGGAGGTGAATTCGCGCGAGATCCTCGATTTGAGCGAGGTGTGCGGCATTCATCCCGCCAGTCTGTCGCGCATATTACCGAAGCTGGACGCCGCGGGCATTATCGACCGGCGCCCCAACACGGCCGACCAGCGCCGCGTTATCGTAACCATCGCCCCCAAGGGACGGGCTCTGTTCAAGCAGATCGCGCCCGAGTCGGACAGATTGTACGAATCCATCATCTCCGATATCGGGCATGACCTGATGCACGAGGCCTATGACGTGCTGGAGCGCATGATCAGCGCCCTCAAGTCGAAACGCACGAGCGCGGAAACCGGCGCGATGGAGTGACCGGGCGACCTGATGGGATCGCACACGGCGGCCCTTTCTCGCCCCGGCCTTCAACAAGGCTCGAAAGCCCACTGAAAAATCCTCACGTCACAATCGGAAAACACGGCGCTCGGGGGAGCATCCTTTGGGGAGTGGAGCCGACAAGCTCCACACCGACGGGTTTCGGCTGTGCGGCCCATCCTGAATGCCCGGCCTAAAAACGGTATCGGGTTGCCCGTAATACTCTCCGCTCGTCATCCCGGCCTCCGAGCCGGGATCCATTCCGTGATCTATCGGCATGGAAAGCGGTTGGATTATTCCACAATATCTGCCTCTTACCGCTTTGAAACTTCACAGCATGGATTGCCGGTCGGAGCCGGCAATGACGGAAGAAATGGAACTGGAACACCCCAATACCATTTTCGGGCCAGATACTGAGGAGGCGCGTGAGCACCGTCTCGAAGGATGGGTGACCCGACGGTTCAACCGGACAGCTCCCATCCGTTTCCGTCAAAAATCGGAAGGCCTCACCGGATCGCCCGGATCAGCATCGGCGGGCACCGCTTAGAGCCGGGCTCCTTTTGAACCGGTTCGGTCCGCGCATCGCGCGCCAGCAGACGCAGGGTCGGAATCACGTCTTCCTGCGGTGCGGGAACGTCGTGCGGCAGCGCGACCAGCGGTAGTTCCTTCTTGCGCTCCAGCGTCAGGCTGATGAGCACCAGCGGCCAGCGTTCGTCGTCCTTTCCGGTCACGATCGTGTCCGTTTTCCAGGCCCGGAGCACCAGTCGCCCGTCATCGGCGGGAGTCGCCCGCGTCGCGCTGAGATTGGCCAGCTGTCCCTCATGCAGCGAGGGACGCGGCAGCAGCTTGTCGATGCGGTTGCGCCCGTCGGAATAGGCCAGCACGTCGACCCATGACCAGGTCGGCACGATCTCCCAGCCGTTGTCGCGTATGCGCTTTTCCAGCGCGTCCACCGGCCCCGCCCATTGCGCGATGAAGGGCTCGCCGGTTTCGCCCGTAAGCTCGATGCGGCGCGCGGGCATGTCCGCCCAGCCGGTCTCGCGCCAATTGGTTTCGGTGATCACCGTCGTGTGGATCGGCTCGCTGTAGAACAGCATCGCCGTGGCATGTCCGTTGGAGACATAGACGAAGGAGACGATGCCGTAGATGGCCAGCGACACTACACCGAGTGCCACCGGTGCGATCTTTTCCGGCCGCGTCGCTTCCAGCGCCAGCGCAAAGGCCGCTGTCATGGAGATCCCGAACAGGAACCCGCCCGCGACGTCGGACGGCCAGTGCGCGCCGAGATAGATCCTCGAACAAGCGGTCGCCACGATGATGGCGCCCGCGCAGGCAAAGATCACCGCCTTGCCCGATCGCCCGAGCCCCAACCCGATCAGCACCGCCAGAACCCCGAACACCACCGTCGCAAGCGTCGCGTGGCCGGAGGGGAAGGTGAAGGTATAGAGATCCGCGCCGCCGAAAATGTCGTTCGGCCGCGCGCTCTGCAGGATGAGCTTCATGAAGGGGACGAACAGCGCCGCCGACGCCATCGTCACGATGGCTGCAGCCGCGATCGTCCAGGCCCGGCGCACCAGCAACCAGGTGACGATCACCGCCCCCAGCGCGATCAGCACCGTGCCGTCGCCGATCATGGTGATCGCCACCATCACCCGGTCAGCAGGCGTGTTGCGCACCGATTGCGCCAGATTGGCGATGGAGAGATCCGCATAGGCGAGCGAGTTCTGGGCGATCAGGTTTTCCAGCAGCGAGGCGAAACCGATGCCACCCGCCGCCAGCACCGCGCTCAGCATCACCACGCGCAACGCCTTAGGATTTTCCGGCGCCAGCGTGTCCGCCAGCCATTGCCACACGCGCTCCGGCCGCGCTGCGGCATAGGTGACGAAGCGCGTTTGCAGATTGATCAGCAGCGGGATCGCGCTCATGACGACGACCCGGATCACCCACGCAGCAATGAACACGGCCCCGATCAGCGCGAAAAGCACGATGGCGAACCGGCCCGAGACCTGGTTCGCCACCGCCAGTCCCTTGCCGATGAAGACGCCGGGCAGCAGATGGGTCAGCGACCAAACGAAGGCCGACAGCACGTTGATGGTCAGAAAGCGCGGGTTGCTCATGCCCATCATGCCCGCGATGCCGGAAATGACCGCCTTCACGCCGGGCACGAACCGGCCGACGGCGATCGACTTGCCGCCGTGATTGGCGAAGAACATCTCGCTCTTGGTTACCAGCCCCGGATAACGCGACAGCGGCCACATGCGCTTGAGCTGCGCGCCATAAACCCGCCCGGCCCAGTAGGACACCGCATCGCCGATGATCGCGCCCATCGTGGTCGCCACAAAGATCGGCCAGAAATCAAGCTTCCCGCCGCCGACCAGCGTCCCCGCGCCCACCAGCACCACGGTGGAGGGCACGAACAGCCCGATGATCAGCAGCGCCTCGCCCATCGAGATCATGAAGACAACAGCGACGGAGAGGTGCGGGTTTTCGCCGAGATACGAGATCACCCAATTTGCCAGATCCAACGTGAAGGTCATGGGGCTCATGGGTAGGCCTTGCAATCCCGCCTGAAGCAAGTCCGGGACAGGCGGACGCAGCTGCTTCGTCCGGACTTGCACAAAAACAAAGAGTTAGAACCGAGATCCGCTTCAAATCGAACCGAATCCGCTCGTGCGCGAAAGAAAAGGGCCGGACTCGGAGCGAGCCGACCGCAAGCGCTATCTAATGGGTTTCGGGACCAATTTACAGACCAATACATTCCGCCTCTTCTACCGCATCGCGAAAACGATCACGGCGACGACCAAAACGAGCGTCAGCCCGGCATAGACGAGAAGATGGCGTTGATCCGACGTCATGAACGGAAAATCCTCAATCGCAATCAAAGCGTTCGCTGAGGATCGAGTGGGCCGGAACGCCCGTGCAACGAAGCAGCGTCTCGACCGCCGACAGCATTGGTGCAGAGCCGCATAAGACGAAAAGCCAATCGGCGGGAATATCGCCGCCACAAGATGCACGGATGATGTCCTCGCTGACCAGACCGCGCGCGCCCTGCCAGTCGTCGGGCGGCTCGCTCAACACATGCACCACCTTGGACGTCTCCCGCTCCAGGCTCATGGCCTCCAGTTCGTCACGATGCGCGATCTGATGCTGCGTGCGGTTGCCGTAAATCAGCACCATCGGCCGCGTGTCGCCTTCCCCCTGCGCTTGCCGGGCGATGCCGAGAAGCGGAGCAAGCCCCACCCTGCCCACAATCAGCGCCACGCCGTTTGCCTTTCTACCCGCAATCGTCAGATGGCCGTGCGGCCCGTCCATGAAGGCGACCGTTCCCGGCTTGATGGTACCGAGCGTGCGGGTGAAATCGCCGACCTCCTTGATGAGGAAGCACACCCTCTCCCGCTCCGCCGGGGCCGAGGAGATCGAGAACGGATTTTCATGGAGCGAAAACGGACTGTGGCCGATATTGAGCCAGGCGAACTGACCTGCCTTGTAGACAAACACCGAGCCGCCCGCCCGCGGCCGCAGCAATCGCAATCAGCGCAAACCAGAACGCAGCGAGCACCGGATCGCCCGCATAGCGTCCCCCGACCAGCGTGTGATAGCCGAGCGCGGCAACGGTGAGCGCCGCCCCCGCCCCGTCATCGCCCGCCATGTCTCATATCGAAAGGGCAGGCTGTCCCGCCCGATCGCCATCAAAACGAACGGGACCAACAGCACCCAGCCCAATGTTCCCGTTACCAGAAAATCGGCGCGGTAGAGCAGGATCTCATCACGCGTCACGTCCCAGGGACGCGGCACCGTGAGCGGCGAGATGTAGAAGAAGGGATGCAGCAGCGCAAAGACGAGCGCGGTGCGCGCAAGCAACTGATTCAGGCGCATGGTCACGTCCGACCCAATGCGCCGAGAAACCAGCCGGAACCGCCCCGACAGCACGAACTCCACCAGGATCATCGCGAAGGTAGCCATCCCGAGCCCGGCAGTCAGTTCATCGCCGAGATTGCGCAGAGAAAAATTCGTCGCAACGGCCAGGACGAGTGGCGCAAGCGTTATCGCAATATAGAGGACAATGAGGATGAACGGATCCATGTGCCCATGCTATCCGCGATCGGATTTCATTCAATGACCTTGCGTTATTTTTGAAGGTTCGAACAAAATTCGACGATAAGGCATCGCTCCCATGCGATGAGATACCGTCGTGTGCCTCCGCCGGTATTCCTTTGCACGGTTGTCATCCCCGCGCAGGCGGGGACCCAGTAACCCCAGGATTTCGCACATGGAGTGGGATGGCGCCCCTCACAGGGTACTGGATCCCCGCCTGCGCGGGGAGATGACAGTCACGGGCAAAACGTGCCCGATCCGGCTCCAGCTTTCCGGCGTAAGATCGTTACAGCGATAAAACGACGGAGAGGTCAGGAGAAATGCCCAGCCTTCCCCCAAAACGCCTCGGGCGAGAGGTCTCCCCCTCGCCCGAGCCTTGTCCGCGATAGTGCCTTGGCTCACATCGCCTTGTCGGTCACCGCGTGCGTCCAGGTGCCTTCCGGCTTCTTGGTGATGACCGGGTCCGAACCGCCCGACAGCAGCGTCTCGACCGTGCGCGTATAATCGGCCTCATCGAGCGAGCCGTCGGACCCTTCCGTGAGCTTGTTGATCTCACGCATCATCCGGCGCTGGTGCTTTTCCGTTTGCGCGCCCGTGGCATCGTTTTCCAGAAAGATGTCGGCCGCCTCGTTCGGGTGCTCGCGCGCATAGGCCCAGCCCTTCATCGAAGCCTTCACGAACCGCGCCATCTTGTCGACGAAGGCGGGACTCATCAAGGTCCTTCTCCAGGACGTAGAGCCCGTCCTCAAGCGTCGCCACGCCCTGGTCCTCGTACTTGAAGACGACCAGATCGTCGGCCGAAATACCGGCGTCTATCACCTGCCAGTACTCGTTGTAGGTCATGGTGGAGATGCAGGCCGCCTGCTTCTGCAGAAGCGGATCGACTTTGAAGCCCTGCTTCAGCACCTTCACGCCGTCCGGACCGCCGTCCGTCGGAATGTCGAGATGCGCCATCCACGACAGGAACGGATATTCGTTGCCGTAGAACCAGACGCCCAGCGTCTTGCCCTTGAAGTCCTCCGGCGTCTTGACGCCGCTTTCCTTCAGGCAGGTCAGCATCATGCCGGACTTCTTGAACGGTTGGGCGATATTGATCAGCGGCACGCCCTTTTCGCGGCTTACGAGAGCGGACGGCATTCAGTCGACGATGACGTCGGCCCCGCCACCGGCGATCACCTGCGGCGGCGCGATGTCCGGGTCGCCCGGCTTGATGGTGACATCGAGGCCTTCCTCGTCATAGAAACCCTTGTCCTTGGCCACGTAGTAGCCGCCGAACTGTGCCTGGGTGACCCATTTGAGCTGCAGCGTCACCTCGTCGGCGGCCTGGGCCCCGGACATGCTCGCACTTGCCATGCCGAACCCGGCTGCCAAGGCCAGGCCCCCCACACTACCTTCCTTATTTCTCTTCTCCCTCTGGTTTCGGCAAACCCGTTCCCTGTTTTTTATGTGCAGAACGAAGGATGCCAGAACTTGAAAACCCTCTCCAAAAGCGTCATCAACCCGTAAAAGGCGGAGCCTGCGAGCGCCGCTACGGCGATCTCGGCCCAGATCACGTCGACATTCATCCGGCCGACTTCGGTCGATATGCGAAAGCCCATGCCCACGGTGGGCGTGCCGAAGAATTCCGCGACGATGGCGCCGATCAGCACCAGCGTGGAATTGATCTTCAGGACATTGAAAATGAACGGCAGCGCCTGCGGCAGCCTGAGCTTGACGAGCGTCTGCCAGTGCGAAGCGACATAGGTGCGCATCAGATCACGCTGCATGTGATCGGCCGCCGCCAGCCCCGACACCGTGTTCACCAGCATCCGGAAGAAGGTCAGGATGATGACGATCGCCGCCTTCGACGGCCAGTCGAAGCCGAACCACATCACCATGATCGGCGCCACGCCCACGACGGCAGCGCGGAGACCAGATTGCCCACTGGCAACAGGCCGCGTTTCAGGAACGGCACCCGATCCACCAGAATGGCGACGACAAACCCGGTCCCGCAGCCCAGCGCGTAGCCGATCAGCACGGCTTTGAGGAACGTCTGGCAGAAATCCTCCCAAAGCGGCGTCGGGAACCCGCCGACAAGTCGCACCCAGATTTCGGATGGTGCAGGCAGAAGCACTTTCGGCACGCCGAAACCGGTGACGGCGACTTGCCACAGAAGCAGGATCGTCATGCCGAACGCCAACGGTATCGACAGGTTGATCAATCGCTGTATCGTGCAGCTCCGAGCTTGCCAGAGAGCCAACCGTTCCACGAACAACCAGGCAGCGCGCCCCAGGCCGCAATCGTCAGCCACCAGATTTCGCCGGCCACATCTCCCGGCTGTAAGGATGCCGCGTGCGCCAATGTGACGAAAGCAAACGCGATCGCCGCCAGCAAGAGGTACGCGCTTGCCAACCGCCCCGCCCGAGCATGGAGTTCCGTCCCGCCATCCCACAGAGCATCCGGAATGACGAAAATCCAGGGGGAAGGAAGCTGAGAAGGCTGTCGGAAACAAATCCGCGCAGTCTCGGCTCCAACAATCCGAGCGACAATATTGCAAGGATCGCAGCCGCGGCGACGAGTTAAAGTTTCACCCCTTGCGAATCAGCCTACCGAAAGGGAGGCGATAAGATCGAAGCCAGGCAGGCAACCAGTACACCCCCGGCAAGAACGCCGGTCACCCCGAACCGCTCATCTTGCTCGTCGCGCCATCCCCATCCGCTTCAGAACGACCCCGTTGACGAGCCCGACCAGTGCCACCAGCACCGCTGCCATGACGGAGGCCGCGATCAACGCCGACCAGATCTGCACCGTCTGCCCGTAGTAGGAGCCGGAAAGAAGCCGCTCGCCGAGCCCGGCGACAGCTCCCGTCGGAAGCTCACCGACGATAGCGCCTACCAGCGAGGCCGCCACCGCCACCTTCATGGAGGTGAAGAGATAGGGCACCGCATAGGGAAATCTGAGCTTCCAGAAGACCTGGTTTTTCGAGATGTTGTAGGTGCGCATCAGATCGAGATGCAGGATTTCCGGTGATCTCAGCCCCTTCACCATGCCGACGGTGACGGGGGAGAACGACAGATAGGTGGAGATGAACGCCTTGGGCAGCAGCCCCGATATGCCCACCGCGTTCAACACCACGATGATCATCAGAGCGATCGCCAGGATCGGGATCGTCTGCGAGGAGATCACCCACGGCATCAACGACTTGTCGAGCACACGGCTGTGCACGATGCCCACGGCCAGCAGAATGCCGAGCACGGTGCCAATGATGAAGCCCAGCATCGTGGAAGAAAGCGTGATCCCTGCGTGATAGACGAGGCTGCGTTTCGAGGTGATCTTCTTCAGGACCGTCGTCTTCCAGATCTCCTCCGCCACCTGATGCGGCGCAGGCAGAACGGGCCGCTCCTGATTGAGCGTGTCGGAGATAAGCTGCGAGACCGGCACGTCCGCTAGCTTGGCGCGCGCATAGGTATCGCGCTGGAACGGCGCATTGAGATGGACGGCCGCCGCATACCAGATTGCGATGATAGCGAGAACGACGACAAGCACGGGCCCGGTACGACCAGAGAAAAGGCGAGTCATGCGGCAGCCCTCCGTTCCGACAAATTCCGGACAAGCCCCCCTCTCTCATGGGAAGAGGGCCGGGGTGAGGGGTGTCGCATTTTCCGTATCCACGATAGCCCAACATCCGTCACCCGACGCTTCGCGTCGACCTCTCCCCATGGGAGAGGTGATTGGCGCCCGCGGCCAACGAATAGACCCAACCTCACATTCGATGTCACCCCGGCCTCCGAGCCGGGATCCATTACCCTCTCGCCAGACGAAGCCTCCGCCCCGGCGTGTCGCAGACACGCACCTTCGGCCCTGACCTCGCAGCGCCCTTTCGGGCGCAGATGCGCGCATCTGCGCGCCGAAGCACGGCCGGCAACCGCTGCAGCGCCAATGGATCCCGGCTCGGAAGCCGGGATGCCGCTGAATATGGGGCTAGCATGGACACATACAGCCTTCGGACTGCGCCGGGTGACGACGGAGGAACTTGATGCCTCAATCCTCATAGGAATGCTCCGCCCGCAAGCCTTCCCGCACCCGGTACGCGATCTCCAGGAACTTCGGCGTCTCGCGGATATCGAATGTGCGGTCGCGCGGCAGGTCGCTCTCGATGATGTCGTAGATGCGGCCCGGCCGGGGGCTCATCACCACGATCTTGGTCGACAGAAACACCGCCTCCGGAATCGAGTGCGTAACGAAGACAAACGTCTTCTCCGTCTTCGCCCATAGCCGCAGAAGCTGCTCGTTGAGGTGATCGCGCACGATCTCGTCGAGCGCGCCGAAGGACTCGTCCATCAGCAGGAGATCGGGATCGAAGGAAAGCGCCCGGGCGATCGAGGCGCGCTGCTGCATGCCGCCCGATAGCTGCCAGGGGAACTTGCGCTCGAACCCAGAGAGATTGACCAGCTCCAGGTTCTTCGCGATGCGCTTTTGCTGTTCAGCATTGGTAAACCCCATGATTTCCAGCGGCAGCGCGATGTTCCCCGCGATCGTGCGCCACGGATAAAGCCCCGCGACCTGAAACACGTAGCCGTAGGAGCGGTCGAGCCGCGCCTGCTCCGGCGTGCCGCCATTGACCGAGATCGCCCCCGATGTCGGCTGTTCTAGATCCGCGATGACGCGCAAGAGCGTGGTCTTGCCACAGCCTGACGGTCCAATGAACGAGACGAACTCGCCGCGCTTCACCTCCAGATTGATGTCGGAAAGCGCCTGCACAGGCGCGTCCGCCGCCGGAAAGGTGAAGCTCAGATTCTGCGCATGGATGACGGATGCGCCCGCCGCCGCTCGATGTGCGCCGCCGTCCGCCTGCTTCGGAGACTTCACTGCCTCACTGATTGTCACCTACTCACGTCCTCCGTTTCTTCTGTTTGCACAGCACTCGCCGGAGACGGCCTCGAACATTCGCCCTCCCGCCGTATTCTCTCGACCCGTCCTGCATGGCGGCCCCAGCGGCATCGAAAGTGCCGCAAGGACAAGCAAGGCGCATGCCGCCATACTCGCCAAAGCCCCCATCTGGAGCCCAATCTGCGGCGACCGCTCAGGCGCCCCTTTTCGCCTCCCGTCCGGTGCCCCCTCCACAGATCCGCTGCCATACCCCGAGCGTTCCCGGATGGATCGCCAGCGCCCAGTAGATCAGGTTGGCCGGGATGAAGATTCCCGACAGGATCGCCGTCAGCAGGGCCAGGACGATGAGGCCTGCCAATCCTCCCAGCTCCGTACTCGCCACGATGACCAACACAACGCCCATCGTGGTCGCGAACGCATAGACGATCCCGGCGAGCCCGAAGGACAGCCAATCCCGCCGCCCGCGGGCCAGCAGAAACCGCGTCACCGGGACAAAGACCATCCAGCCCAGTTCCCACCATTCCCCCTGCAAGTCCCACAGACCCGCCAGCGAAAACAGCGGCAACGGGCCGAACCGCTCGAAGGGAAGCGCCGTGTGGAGGAAAACCGCCACCAGGTAGGACAGTACGTGCCGCCGAGCAGCGTTCGCCCAGCTCCCGGCCTGTGATTTTCCCTACCCGCGGCGTCCCCCTCCGCCATCGACGCTCCTTACGTCCTCCGTTGCCAGGCAAGCGCCCCGCCGAGCATTACCAGCACACCGCCGGCCGCCGCCTCCAGCCACAGGATCGCCGACGCCGTGATGACCCACGCCAGCGTGGAAAAGGCGAGTGTGTAGGCCACCAGAACCGGCAGTTCCACCACCACGGAGATGATGCCCAGAACCACCATCTGCCCCACGACCTGCCCTGCCGGATCGATGAATTGGGGAATGATCGCCACGAAGATCGCGAGGTTCTTCGGATTCGAGGCCTGCAGGCTCACGCCCTTCCAGAACAGGCGCAGCCGACCCGGCAGCTCCACCCCCGGCACGGACTCCGTCTTGGAAAGACCGGCCAGTGCGACCTTGAAGCCGCCGCCATCCGCCCGTCCGCGGCGCCGCCGAATTTCAGCACCGTGAAGAGCGTCGCGCTCGCTAGAATGAGCGAGGCCACCCCCACCGCCGACAAGGTGAAATAGGCGACGTTGGTCGCCAGAATTCCGAGCGTCGCGTAGTGCGACAGGGCAAAGCCCCGCCGCATCGAAATCCCCACCACTAGCAGAACCGCAGGTCCCGGCGTCAGGCAAAGCAGGAATTCGGTGAGCGCGAAGGTTGCAAGCGAAGAAATATCCATGTGCCTCAGACCCCGCTCGCCGGAATGCCGGATCGCTCGACCTTGCGCGGCGCCATGACTTCCTTCCACTGCGATAATGCCTTGTTGACCGCCGTAAATGGCTCGCGCGCCACGAACTTTCCGTGGCCTTCCTGCGTCTTCACCTCGCCGTCGACGATCGACACCAGCCCGTGCGACATCACGCAGCGCGGCAGACCCTTCACGTGCTTGCCCTCGAAGAGGTTGTAGTCGATGGCTGGCTGGTGGCGGAAATGGTCTTTTCCTTTTCCGGATCCCAGACGATGAGATCGGCATCGGCGCCCACCAGCACCGCGCCCTTCTTCGGGTACATATTTAGGATCTTGGCGATGTTGGTCGACGTCACGGCCACGAACTCGTTCGGCGTCAAAACCGCCCCGTGCCCACACCGTAGGTCCACAGAAGCGGCAGGCGATCTTCCACTCCGCCAGTGCCGTTCGAGATCTTGGTGAAATCGCTTAACCCATACCGCTTCTGCTCGGTGGTGAAGGCACAATGGTCGGTCGCGACCACCTGCAGGGTGCCCGCCGCAAGGCCCACCCACAGGCTGTCCTGGTGCTTCTTGTTGCGGAACGGCGACGACATCATGCGGCGCGCGGAGTGACCCCAGTTGCCGCTCTGATATTCGCTTTCATCGAGCAGCAGATGCTGGATTAGTGGCTCGCCGTAGCAGCGGATGCAGTTCTGCTTGACCCGGCAGATCGCCTCATGCGACTGCTCGCACGACGTGTGCACGATATAGACCGGCACGCCCGCCATGTCGGCGATCATGATGGCGCGGTTGGTGGCCTCGCCTTCCACTTCGGCAGGTCGCGAATAGGCATGCGCCTCCGGCCCGTTATTGCCCTCGGCCATCAGCTTGGCCTGAAGCTGAGCGACCACGTCGCCGTTTTCCGCATGAACCAGCGGCAGGGCGCCAAGCTCGCCGCAACGCTGGAAGGAGGCGAACATCTCGTCGTCGCCCACCATCAGCGCGCCCTTGTAGGCCATGAAGTGCTTGAAGGTGTTGATACCCTTCTCGCGAACCACCGTCTCCATCTCGTTGAAGACCTGCTCGCCCCACCAGGTAATCGCCATGTGGAAGGAGTAGTCGCAATTGGCCCGGGTCGACTTGTTGTCCCAGCGCTGGATGGCCTCCAGCAGGGATTGCTCCGGGTTCGGCAGCGCGAAATCGACCACCATGGTCGTGCCACCGGCAAGCCCCGCCCGCGTGCCGGTCTCGAAATCATCCGAAGAATTAGGTCCCCATGAAGGGCATCTCCAGATTTGTATGCGGATCGATCCCGCCCGGCATCACGTAGCAGCCGGTTGCATCCAGCACCTCGTCGCCGGACAGGTTCGGACCGATCTCGACGATCACGTCGCCCTCGATCTTGACGTCCGCCTCGTAGCTCAGATCCGCGGTGACGACCGTGCCGCCCTTGATGATTTTCGATGCCATGTCTGCTCCCATCTGGTTTCGGCTAGGCGCGTTTGTCACGTTCTGGCTCTAGCCGGTCGGTAGTTTCGTCATGAGCAGGCTGCGCTCGCGCACCCCTCTAGGATGTTTTCGGCCGCATTCCTCACGCCCTCATCGTCGCAAGTTTCAGGCCGAAGCCGACGAACACGGCTCCCGTCGCGGCCTTGATGAAGCGCTGGAACCGGCCGGACCGGGTCGCCGCGGCAAGGCGCGCAAACAACGCCACCATGACCGCGAACCACACCACGTTGATTGCCGCATGAATGATGACGAGCGTGAAGGTGTTGGCGGTCACCGCCATTTCCGGCGGCAGGAATTGCGGGAAGGCCGCGAGATAGAATATCGAGACCTTCGGGTTGAGTGCATTGGTGAGGAACCCCTCGCCATAGGCCACCAGAAGTGTGCGCTTGCGCCGGGCGGGACGGGCCGAAACTGGCAGCGTGTTACCGCGCCAGGCCTCTTTCAGGGCCTTGAACCCGATCCAGCACAGATAGGCCGCGCCCCCAGCATCTTCACGACGAAGAACAGCTCCGCCGAGCGCACCAGAAGAACGGACAGGCCGAACACCACCAACGCCTCGTGCAGGAAGAAGGCGGAGACGAACCCGGCAATATCGGCGAACCCGGCCGCCTTGCCCGAAGGTCGGTACGGTCCGCGCGATCAGCACGCCGTTTCGGTCCGGGTGATGCCACCAGCAACGCCACCACGACGGCGAAGGACAGGATTGTCGTCAGATCCATCGATTTCCTCCCGTGTCGCCATTGATGACCGTGCTCATCACCTATCCTCCATCGTGGCCTGACGGGTAGCCGCAACGGACTCCCAGCCGCCGGCCAACCAGATATTTTGACAAAACGCGCAGGATGGAGCGCTCGACCGCGACGTGGAGGACAAGGCCCGCCACCAGCCCCGCAACAACCATCACGCCCATGGTTGTGACGGTCCTCAGACAGCTCGCCAGCCCGAGCCTGTCGAGGATCATGGCGACGAAAACGATGACCGGCCCATGCATGAGATAAACCGAGTAGGACGCATCCCCCAGGCGCACGAGGCCTTTGGAAACGCGCACCTTCCCTGCGATTTCGAACCGCACGAGCGCCGTGATGACCAGTGCCGCCGCCAGTCCGAACACCACCGCCAACCCCGACTGGTCGTGCCACACCACGAGATAGGCGGCGATCGCGAACACGACCCCGCCCGCGGCTAGAACACCACTGGCGCCGTTCACCGACAGCGAGCGGAACAGGAGGGCAGAGACGATGCCAAACGCAAACAGGATGTTGTAATCGGTCAGCAGGAAGGAGAGCGGATAGGACAGATCGATCAGGTCGAGCGCGCGCCTGAGCATCGCGGCAGCGCAGGTGAACGTCCACAGGCACAGCACGGCAACGCCGAGCCGGCGGTTCACGATCGCCAGACCGAAAATCAGGTAGAACAGCATTTCGTACGACAGCGTCCACGCCGCCGACAGCGGGGGATGACCATCGAACGGTAGCAGCGCGTAGATCCCAGAGATAGGAAAGCGGCCCCGTCAGAGAGGGCTCAGCGCGCGCCATGACGGCCTGCCCAACGAGCAGCAGCGTGAACACCACCCAAAAGACCGGATAGATCCGCACAAGCCGCGCCAGCGCATAGCGTTTGACGCGCGCGGGAGCACGGATATCGCGCTGGTGCACGAGCATCATGATGAAGCCACTGAGAACGAAGAAGAATTCGACACCGACACTGCCCAGTCCGAGAATGGAGAACAGTTTCAACCCCTGCGCCACTTCCTTTGCGTAGACGACATTCACATGGAAAAGCAGCACGGCCAGCGCCGCCAGGCCACGGCCGGCCTGCAGCACGTTGAGTTTGGGAATAGCCGTGGTCGGCACCGGTCCCGCGGCAATTGTCGGGTTCGCCAGGTTCAAATGGCAGCCTTCTCTACCCCGACAGCAGCCGCCACGCTTCCTCCTCATAAAGCTCCTCACTCCGCGCCCAGTCACCTGTCCCTCCGGGAGAGGGGGACGCCCGTGACAAGCCCTGGCTCCTTCCGAGAACCGGCCATCCGTCATCCCCGATCAGATCGGCGATGGCGGGCGGGAAGGTCGTGCCGACGCCCCCCCTCGCCACGCCCCCCGCCGCATGTCTCACCCCACGATCTCCGCCGTCTCCACCACCGCGTGGAACAGCACGTCGGCCCCGGCCTTCGCCCAATCCTTGGAAATCTCTTCCGCCTCATTGTGCGACAGCCCGTCGACGCACGGGCACATGACCATCGAGGTCGGCGCCACGCGGTTGATCCAGCAGGCATTGTGCCCAGCGCCCGATGGCCCCGACCGCATCCGGCTGGTGGCTCATGGCGATCTCGTGCACAAGCTCCGCCATCCGCGCCATGCCAAGCCCTGCGTTGCGGCGCATCGGCATCGGGGTGGAGCCGGTATGCGCGTCCTTGCCGGTTACCGTCACCTGCAGCCACCACAGCCCCTGGCCGTGCGTGACAACGCCGATGTTCTTGCCCTCGGCTCCAGGATCGGCCCCTGCTCGATGTGGAGTTCGAAGAACGCCTTGATCCTATCCTTGCGCGAACCCGCCGGCTCGTCGTCCTGCCAGCCGATGCGAACAAGTTCGTCGCCGAATTTCAGACCCTTGGCGTCCTCGCGCGCCTTCGCCCACTCCTCCTCCTACAACCCGGCAAAAACACCGGACGCCAGCATGGCGGGGGCAAAGCGGGTGCTTTCCTCGTTCGTCCAGTTGGTGACGACGATCAAATGCTTGGTCTTGATGCCGAGATCGTTGAGCGAACGGCACACTTCCAGCGCGCCGAGCACGCTGTCATACTTGCCGCCAGTGGGCTGGGTATCGAGGTGAGAGCCGACATAGACGGCGGGAAGATCCGACTCTGTGCCCGGCCGCGTCATGAACATGTTGTCCATGGTGTCGAGCCCCATGGTCATGCCGGCGTCCTTGCACCACTTCTTGAAGAGCGCGCGGCCTGCCGCATCCTCGTCGATCACGGTCTGGCGGTTTTGCCGCCCGCAACGCCCGGCCCGATCTTGGCCATCTCCACCAGGCTGTCCCACAGCCGATCCGGGTTGATGCGCAGGCTCTCGCCCGGAGCACTGGTTGTTGCGGCCAGGTTCTGTTCCCCTGGTGACCGATGTCCTGTCCATCACTTGCATGCCGCCTGTGTGTTCAACTGTTCCCAAGTCTTTATTGTCCGTCAGCTCCGCCCCCGCTTTTTCACGCGGGTTCATGCGGGGATGACGCCGTATCTCTGTTCGCCCGAAGGCAAACGAATTCTAGTCGACCGACTTCAGCACATTACCGAGAATCCCGAACAACTCGCCGATCTGCGCCTTGGAGATGATCAGCTGCGGCGACAGCGCGATGATGTCACCGGTGGTGCGGATCATCAGCCCCTGCTCGAAAGCCTCCAGGAAGGCGGAGAAGGCGCGCTTGGTCGGCTCGCCCGCGATGGGCTCCAGCTCCACCGCGCCGATCAGCCCGAGATTGCGGATGTCGATGACGTGCGGATGATCGCGCAGGCTGTTGAGCGCATCCGCCCAGTAATCCTCAAGCTCCGCCCCGCGCGTCATCAGCCCCTCTTCCTCATAGGTTTCGAGGGTGCCGAGCGCCGCTGCACAAGCCAGCAGATGACCGGAATAAGTGTAGCCGTGGAAGAACTCGATCACGTGCTCGGGCCCCTGCATGAAGGCCTCGTAGATCGAGGAGGAAACGAACACCGCGCCCATCGGCACCGTGCCCGAGGTGATGCCCTTGGCGGTGGTCACCATGTCCGGCACCACACCGGAATGATCGACAGCAAAGGGTGAGCCGAGACGCCCGAACCCAGTGATCACCTCATCGAAGATTAGCAGAATGTCGTTCTCGGTGCAGATCTTCCTCAGCCGTTCCAGATAGCCCTTGGGCGGGATCAGAACGCCGGTCGAACCCGCCATCGGCTCCACGATGACGGCCGCAATCGCCGAGGCATCGTGCAGCTTGATAACATTCAGAAGATCGTCGGCGAATTCCGCCCCGTATTCCGGCTGGCCACGCGAGAAGGCGTTGCGCTCGATGTCGTGCGTATCGCGAATGTGGTCAACGCCGGTCAAGAGCGAGCCGAACATCTTGCGGTTGCCGGAAATGCCGCCGAAATTCACGCCGTGATAGCCGCACTGACGGCCGATCAGCCGCGTCTTGGCCCCGTTGCCCTTGGCCCGGTGATAGGCGATCGTCATCTTCAGTGCCGTTTCCACCGATTCCGAACCGGAATTGGTGAAGAACACGTGGTCGAGCGGCTTCGGCATCAGTGCGGAAAGTCGTGCGGCCGATTCGAACGCCTTCGGGTGGGCCCATCTGGAAGGCGGGCGCATAATCGAGTTCGGCGGCCTGCTTCTGGATGGCTTCCACCACCTTCGACCGCCCGTGCCCGGCATTGCAGCACCACAGACCCGCCGTACCGTCCAGGACCTGCCGCCCGTCGGCGGCGGTGTAGTGCATGTCCTTGGCACCCACCAGCATGCGTGGATTCTTCTTGAATTGCCAGTTCGCCGTGAACGGCATCCAGAAAGCTTCGAGATTGTTGGTGACGGCCTGCGACATAACACCTCCGGAAACGGCGCGTTGCCCGCGCACGCATCTGAATCAGACTTCGCTGCGTCCGACCGCCTTGCGCCGTCCGAAACCAAACGACCAGACGCCTGAACGAAACATCGAAACCCTACGCGAGGATCAAGACTTTTCAGGCGTCTCACGTTGCGAATTCTGACCAGATAGTGATAGGAGCGCCGCACAAGGGCGGTCAAGGCCATTTTCTATCCATGCCGATGCAAAAGCAATCAGCGCAAAAGCCGGAATTTTCTTCGTTTTACGCAACGGACCGCCTGAAAAATGGGCGTTTGGGACAGCTTGGCGGAATTGTCGTTCACGGAAGATGGGGCAAGATGCTCGAAACGCGCTATAGCGGACCCCATATTCGCCGGGGACGGGGCAGAGGAGGCCCATATATTGTGATGACGCCTGCCGAGGAGCGATGCCGATGAGTTTGAACGAGACCGCGCCGCGCAAGGCGACGCGGATCCAGACGGCCAATCGCTCCAGGATTCTCACCGCAGCGCTGGACGTGTTTTCCCGCTTCGGCTTTCGCGGCACCACGCTCGACCAGATCGCCCGTCAAGCGGGCATGTCGAAATCGAACATGCTCTACTACTATTCATCCAAGACACTGATTTACAAGGCGATTTTGGAAGAAACCCTGGATGCCTGGCTGAAGCCGTTGCGCGCGCTCGACGCCGCAGGCGATCCCACCACCGAACTTGGCGACTACATTTCCCGCAAGCTCGAACATTCGGCAAAAACCCCACCGCCTCGCGCCTCTTCGCCAACGAGGTGCTGGAAGGCGCGCCGATGATGATGGAGGTACTGAAAGGCCCGCTGAAGGATCTGGTCGACACCAAGGTCGGCGTCATCCGCACCTGGATCGACGAGGGCCGGATGAAACCGATAGATCCCTATCACCTCGTCTTCATGATCTGGGCAACGACCCAGCACTATGCGGATTTCGAGATCCAGATCGAGGCAATCACCGGTCACTCCGTGCGGGAACCGAAATTCCGAAAAGGCGCGGAGGAAACGCTGAAGACGCTGTTTCTAAAGTGCGGTGATCCCGTGAGGAGCGTTCGGTGGGGGAGGCGCAGGTAAAGTTTTTTCGCCGCCCATCCTTCGAGACGCCTGCTTGTCGTATCTCTCCGTCGTCATCCCTGACCGAGCACGCGCAAGAGCGCGTGTCGACAGATCCGGGATCCAGCGCAAGAAGCGCCGACAGGCGCCTTAGGCGCGACCAGCGCCCTTAATTTTCCGACATCACGACATACTGAGACCAGAGAAAGAACCAAGGACGGCGCTTGCGCGCCAACTGAACCCTGGATTCCGGATCTCTCGACACGCACTCCCGCGCGTGCTCGGTCCGGAATGATGACGGAGGCGGGGCGGGCAACATCGAAGGACGGCCCTCCAGTTCCTCTCCCCGCCCCCCTACTGCGCCTACGGATTCTTCACGTATCCCGGCCCGATCGTGAGCGGTTTTTCAGGCAGCGCCGACCGATCGATCTTCGCCTTGAAGTTCTTCTCGTGCGTCTCGAGCGTCTTGCCGTCGGCATCGAGCAACAGCAGCGAGACCTTGTATTCGTGCCCGGCCTTGATCCCGGCAAGCGGCGGCGAGACCACGGCATATCGGCGTTCCGCCGGGAACACCTTCTTGCGCACGACCAGCTCCTCTCCGCCGTCCGGGTTCTGGAAGCGTGCCTCCAGGCTCGCCTCCTCCGGCGCGGCCCGGAGCGGCTTGGCGACGATCTCGCAGGTAGCCTCCGCAATCCGGTAATTGTAGAGGAAGCCCCCACCGACCACCTCGATATAGTCGCCGTCCTCACCGCAACCGGAGAGAGCTCCGCCGACAAGCGCAAGGATCAAAACGAGAATCCAGCGGTACCGGAACATCCTCCACCTCCCTCAGCACCCTCCGCGCGAAATGACCAAACGTAAACTTAACAGGAATTGTTATCTTCCGCCAATCTGCCTGCAAACAGCGCGCGCGATACGACAGTCTTCTTGACCGAAATCCTCTCTCTGGTGTGAAGTTGTGCCCCTGAGCGCGCTCGCGCGACGGGCGACCGGAGGAGGGGCCGAAGAAGGGCGAGCGGGGAGGAGGAAGGATGTCTCTGGGCTATCTGGTGCAACAGGGGCTGAACACGGTGCAGATCGCAGGCTTTCTAAGCGCTCATCGCCATCGCCTATGTCCTGCTGCACGGCACCACCAACCGCATCAAACTCGCCTTCGGCGCGGTCGCCATGTGGGACGGATCAATGACGATCGCCGGGTTCCTGATCGCAGGTGCCGCCCTGCCGCTGGCCTTCGCGCTCCTTTACGGGATTTCGGCAACCTTCCTGCTGGGGTTGATAATCGCCGTCTTCACCATCCGCCCACTTGCGCGCCAGCCGGGCCTTGCCATGCTGATCGCCACCATCGGCCTTGCCATCGTTCTGGAAGAAATCATCCGCATGGCATCCGACTCGCGCGAATTGTGGATGGAACCGGTCTACAACACCGCGCTCAGCCTGACCGACGGCGGCTTCGATGCCCGCACCATCCCGATCCGTCTCGCCACGCTCGGAGCCTGCGCGGCTCTCGTTGCCGGGTTGCTCTATCTTCTGAAACGCACGCCCTTCGGCCGCCTGTGGCGCGCGGTCAGCGAGGATCCGGTCATGGCCCGTCTTCTCGGCGTCGACATCGACTGTATCATTGCCCGAACGGTCCTCCTCGCCTCGCTTTATGCGAGAACGGCCGGGGCCCTGAGGCGGTGCTTTACGGAAATTCCTCATTCCACAGCGGCCTCGCCATCGGCCTGTAGGCGCTCTACGTCGCCATTCTGGGCGGCCTGGCCTCTCCCGTCGGCACGCTTCTCGACCCTCTGGCGCTGGGCATTTTCGAGACCGCGTGGTCAACGGCTTTCGATGCAACCTACCGCGACGTGGCAAGCTTCGCCACCATGACGCTGCTCCTCATCCTGCGCCCCGGAGGCATCGCGGGCGATCCGCTGGCCAAGGCGCAGGTGTGAGAGAGGGAGAGAGGCGACTGATCCAGGTGCCACCTCCTTGCACTGCCCCCTGAAGGTAGAGAACCTCTCGCTCTCTCCATCGTCATCCCCCGGCAAAGTCTGGGGGATCCATCACTCTCCGCATATTACGATCGTGCTGGATTGCCCGGACAAAGCCGGGCAATGACGGGAAGATGGGAAGCGGCTGTCGGGCATTTCTGCCCCGCCCCTTACTCCGCAGGCGCCATCACCCGGCTCGGGTTATTCGGATGCGTCGTCCAGTTGGCGTAGTCCGCCGACACCGTCCGACCCGTTCGCGGATCGACCGTACCCGGTGCCATCGCCTCCATGGAAATGCATCCCTCAACCGGGCAGACATTGACGCACAGGTTGCAGCCCACGCATTCCGCCTCAATCACCTCGAAACCGCGCTTGCCCGCGATCGTGGAGGAAATCGCCTGATGCGAGGTATCCTCGCAAGCGATGTAACACCGCCCGCACTTGATGCAGAGATCCTGATCGATCCGCGCCTTGGCGATGTAGTTGAAGTTGAGGTACTTCCAGTCGGTGATATTCGGCGCACCGCGCGGCCCACGACCTCGTCGATCGAGGCATAGCCCTTCTCGTCCATCCAGTCTGACAATCCGGCAATCATCTCCTCGACGATCTTGAAACCGTAGGTCATCGCCGCCGTGCAGACCTGCACGTTGCCCGCCCCCAGCGCCATGAATTCCGCCGCATCGCGCCACGTCGTCACCCCGCCGATACCGGAAATCGGCACGCCGTGGGTTTCGGGATTACGCGCGATTTCCGCCACCATGTTGAGCGCCATCGGCTTGACCGCCGGGCCGCAATAGCCGCCATGCGTTCCCTTGCCGTCGACGGTCGGCTGCGGCGCCATCAGGTCGAGATCGACCGAGGTGATGGGATTGACGGTGTTGATCAGCGAGATCGCGTCCGCCCCGCCCGCTTTCGCCGCGCATGCTAGATAGCGGATATCGGTGATGTTCGGCGTTAGCTTCACGATCACCGGCATGCGCGTGTGCTTCTTGCACCAGCGCGTCACCATCTCGATACATTCCGGCACCTGACCGACGGCGGAGCCCATGCCGCGCTCCGACATGCCATGTGGACAGCCGAAATTCAGCTCGATCCCGTCGGCTTCCGTCTCCTCCACGAGCTTGAGAATATTGGCCCAGTTCTCCTCCTCGCACGCCACCATCAGCGAGACGACGAGAGCCCGGTCGGGCCACGCCTTCTTGACCCGCTTGATCTCCTGCAGATTGAGCTGCAGCGGCCGGTCGGTGATCAGCTCGATATTGTTGAAGCCGGTCAGCGACCGGTCCTTGCCGTGGGTTGCCCCGTAGCGCGGGCCGGTGACGTTGACGACCGGATCGCCGTCGCCGAGCGTCTTCCACAGGACGCCGCCCCACCCCGCCTGATAGGCGCGCACCACGTTGTATTCCTTGTCCGTCGGCGGCGCGGATGCCAGCCAGAACGGGTTCGGCGACTTGATGCCGACGAAACTGCTGGAAAGATCGGCCATGATCCTCTTCTCCCTCAAAGACCAAAGGAACGGTGGATGGAATCGGCCGCAGCCTTGCCGTCGGCAACCGCGGCTACAGTGAGATCCTCTCCCCCCACCACGCAATCGCCCCCGGCCCACACGCCCTCAAGCGACGTGCGTCCCTCCTCGTCAACCGCGATACGGCCACCATCGCCCCTTCGAGCAGATCGTCCTCGAACGTCTGCCCGATCGCCTTGAAGACCGGATCGGCCGCCAAACGCACGGTCTCGCCCGAGCCGACTAACCGCCCGCCCACATCGAGCTCCGTATGCTCAAAGCACGATGCCGGAGATGCGCCCGCCCCCGCCAAGCAGCACGGCGGGCTTCATCCAGTGGCGGATGGTCACCCCGTTCGTCAGCGCCAGTTCTTGCTCGAACCGGCTCGCCTTCATGTCATCGGCCCCGCGACGATAGGCGATGGTCACTTCTTCCGCACCCAGCCGCTTGATCTGCACCGCGATATCGATGGCCGTCATGCCGCCGCCGAGAACCACGACCCGGCGCCCCACCGGCAAGGTGGACAGATCCTCGGCCTGTCGAAGCCCGGCGATGAAATCGATCGCATCGAGCACGCCGTCCAGATACTCGCCCTCCATCTTCAAGGCGTTAACCCCGGCAAGTCCCATCCCGAGGAAGACGGCATCGTAATCCGCCTTGAGACCGGCGAGCGTGATGTCGCGCCCGAGCGCCTTGCCCATTTCCACCGTGATCCCACCAACAGACAGGACGAAATCAACCTCCGCCTGCGCGAACCCGTCCACGGTCTTGTAGGCGGCGATGCCGTATTCGTTGAGCCCGCCGAGTTTCGGCCGGGCATCGAAAAGGGTGACCGCGTGCCCCAGTTCTGCAAGCCAATGCGCGCAGGAAAGCCCGGCCAGGCCGCCGCCCACCACCGCCACGCGCTTGCCCGTATCAGGCGGGCGCACCGCCAGGTTTGAAGGTTTCGTCTCGATGAAACGGTCGATCGCGTGGCGCTGCAAAAGGCCGATCTTAACCGGCTTTCCCTCCGCCTCCATGCGCACGCAGGCCTCTTCGCACAGGATCTCCGTCGGGCAGACGCGGGCACACATCCCGCCCAGAATGTTCTGCGCGAAAATAGTCTTTGCCGCGCCCATGTCGTTGCCGGTGGAGATCTGGCGAATGAACAGCGGAATATCGATGGAAGTCGGACACTCGACCGTGCACGGTGCATCGAAACAGAAGTAAGCGATCCGCTTCCACCACCGCCTCATGGGCGTCGAGCGGCGGATGCAGATCGGTGAAATTCGTCAGGTAAGCTTCCGCAGGCAGACGCCCGCGCGCGATATCCGGACCGGACGCGATGTCGGTCATGGAACCTCCTCGTCGCGCAGAACCGGCGCACCGCTGAACGGCACGAATCCCCACACGTTTCCCATCTCTCAGAACATACGCCGAATCTTCCCGCCCTAGCACTTGCGCGGCGAATCCGGACGATGTTCCCTTTTCCGCAACGCATCTTCCGCCGCCTCAGGGACGGTCTCGGATCCGCGCGGCGGATATACTCCAGGTGATCGTCGCGTCGCCCGTCATTTGTCGCGGGCAGATCGCAACGTCAGTTGCGGTTTTTTTGACCAAATAGTCAAATCCAATCTGACGCTACGTTCGCACCAATTTCGAGCAATTTGCCGGGCTTTTGCCCGTTCTGCGTGCGAAAGGCAGGGAAATGGGAGGGAGAAGAAGCACGCGCCGGCCTCCCCGTCGTCATCCCCCGACTATAGCTGCAGATCCAGGCGACCTCCCCCGAGCTCCTCATTCCGGACCGAGTGCGCGCGAAGCGTGTATCGAGAGATCCGCAATCCAGGGTTCAGTCGGCGCGCGAGCGCCGTCCTTGTCCTTTTCAGGATCCGCAGCAGGAGGAAACCCCGGAGAGAGAGCCCCGTCCCGCCCCTTGTCGGGATGAGGCATCACGGCATGGATTGCCGGTCGGAGCCGGCAATGACGGGGGAACTATATTCGGCAGAAACCTCTACCGGATGTGAGGCAGATTCTGAAAAAAACGTCGATGCCGTTCCGACGGCTCGACCGTCAACCGCGAGTCGCTCCCGGGAAAAACACCCGCCCCAACGGCGAAAGGGCCGGACAAAGCCGACCCTGTTTCACTCTCCTGAAAAATTCGCGCAAAACCGGTTGCGCGTGCCGAGGGCCTTCAGGCAGGCAGCACGGCAAACGCCGGGGATCAGGATCCGAAGGCGTGATTCCGCCCTGCGATTTCGTCGAGTTCGGCTTCGTCGGCGGCCTCACGCTCGCGTTCCTGATCGCGTTCTTCCATCAGTTCGATCTTTTTCAGCTCTTCCACCGCCTCGGCAAGTTTATCCTGGGCGCGTTCGAGCTGACCGTTCAGTTCATCGGCCGAAGCTTTCAGATTATCTCGACGCTGCATAGCCGCCTTGGCAAAGGTCGGATAGGCGAAATGCGCCACGTCGGTGATACCGACGCGTTCCTGTTCGGCCAGGATCTGATCGTCAAGTTCCTTCACCCTACGGTCGAAATCGGCGATCATCGCCTCAATCTGCGCCACCTGCCGACGCTTGTCGTCGACTTGAAAACGCTTCAACCGAATAATGCTCTCTCTGGACTTCATCGGGCACTACTCCCCCTAACGAGCGATGACCCTAGCCCAAACTCATTTCCAAAAGGTTGGCGAGTTCACCATAACCGTCATCCAATGTGGATGACTCACCATTTCCCTGTCCAGAAAGGCTTCCAGCGCGTCGTGACGGTCGATGGCAAGACCCACCGTGGCGTAAGATCCCCGACGGTAGGCGCCCAGACGGATCAATTCCTCCATATCCGCGTAGGTCGACATCAGCCGCTTGGCCTCGCGAATGATGGGCAGAGCCTCCGGCTGGACACAACCGGGCATGGTACGAAAGACCGATTTCAGCACGTTGATCGCCGGATAAAGGCCGCGTTCCGCGATTGCGCGCTCCATCACGATGTGCCCGTCGAGAATACCGCGCACCGCGTCGGCCACCGGCTCGTTGTGGCTATCGCCTTCCACCAGCACGGTGATAAAGCCCCGTAATCGAACCGGATCCGACCACCCCGGGTCCCGCGTGCTCCAGAAGTCGCGGCAATTCGGTGAAAACCGTCGGTGTATAACCCCCTTGGAGATCGGCAGCTCGCCCGCAGCCAGTCCGATTTCGCGCTGCGCCATGGCGAAACGGGTCACCGAATCCATCATGCACAGCACGGACAGGCCCTGATCGCAGAAAAATTCTGCCGTCGCCAGCGTCAGATAGGCCGCCTGGCGACGCATCAGCGCGCTTTCATCCGATGTGGCCACGATCACCACAGCGCGATTCAGGCCTTCTTCGCCCAGGTCGTTCTGCACGAATTCCGCCACCTCGCGCCCGCGTTCGCCGATCAGCCCGATCACCGCCACAGCGGCGGCCGTATTGCGTGCCAACATGGGCCGTATTGCGTGCCAACATGGAAAGAAGCACTGATTTGCCGACGCCGGAGCCCGCGAAGATGCCCATGCGCTGCCCGCGACAACACGTCACGAAAGTATTGAGTGCCCGCACGCCCAGATCGATCGACCCGCCGACTCGCGCCCTATCCGTCGCAGGCGGCGGACTGGAGCGCAACTGGCGCGCCTCCCCGCCCTTGGAAAGTCGGCCCTTGCCGTTGATCGCCTCGCCCATGGCGTTAACCACCCGGCCGAGCCAGGCGTCCAACATGCGCACCACGCTTTCGCGCTCCGCCAGAACGGCACGGCAGCCTATGCGCACGCCCTGCAAACCGCTGAAAGGAAGGCAAAGCGCGCGCCCATCGCGAAAGCCGACAATCTCCGCGAGCACGTGGTTCGACGTCCCCCCTTCAATGGACAACCGCGAACCGACGCTCATCTCATGCACGGGACCGGAAACCTCCACTAGCAGGCCCTGCACACCGACAACCCGACCGTAGACCTCGACGGCCTCCAGTGATTCGATTTCGTTGATCAAAGATTGCACGTGCGCCGCTCCGGGGACTGATTAAGCCGGTTAACAGCGATGGTAACCGATCGTTTACGGTTCTGGTTAATCATATTGAAGAGAATGTTCACAGATTAGGAACCTTTATAGGCCGAAGAGTCGAAGCTGTGAGTCCGTTGAATCGGTTAGAGGCAATTCTTCATGTGGATTGTCGATAGCAACGGGCGCAAATTCGGCGGGAATTTTAAGAAATTCTCGTCAGTTTCAGAGCTTATGTATCAAAACGCTTCCGCTGCGAATCGGAATTTGTTAACTAGAACCTCGAGGTTTCGAGACGCGGTTAGCAGCAGTCCTTCGCCGCGATCGCCTACCTAGGTTGGTGCGGTTTGCCCAGAATAGGAAAGACGAGGATATTGGCATGCGAGTACTGCTCATAGAAGACGATGGCGCTACGGCCCAGAGCATCGAGCTGATGCTCAAGTTCGAAAACTTCAACGTCTACACGACGGATCTTGGCGAAGAAGGTATCGACCTCGGCAAGCTCTATGATTACGACATCATTCTGCTTGACCTGAACTTGCCCGACATGTCGGGCTACGAGGTCCTTCGCACCTTGCGCGTTTCCAAGGTGAAAACGCCGATCCTGATCCTTTCGGGTCTGGCAGGCATTGAAGACAAGGTCCGTGGCCTTGGATTTGGCGCCGACGATTACATGACCAAGCCCTTCCACAAGGACGAGCTGGTCGCACGCATTCACGCAATCGTGCGCCGTTCGAAGGGTCATGCCCAGTCGGTCATCACCACCGGCGACCTGACGGTCAATCTCGACACCAAGACGGTTGAGGTCAACGGCCAGCGCGTGCATCTGACCGGCAAGGAATATCAGATGCTCGAACTTCTCTCGCTTCGCAAGGGCACGACGCTGACCAAGGAAATGTTCCTCAACCATCTCTATGGCGGGATGGACGAGCCGGAACTGAAAATCATCGACGTCTTCATCTGTAAGCTGCGCAAGAAGCTGGCCGCTGCGACGGCCGGGCGCAATTATATCGAGACAGTCTGGGGTCGCGGCTACGTGCTGCGCGAACCCGACGAAGAGCGCGTCGCTTCCTGAGGACGGCGCCACTTCGAAAACAATGTTCGTGCCATAAAAACGATGTTCGTGCCAGATTGGCATGTGTGAAAGAGCCCGGCAACGCCCAGGCTTTTTTCATGCCTGCATCCCCTCGGCACGCCCCGACGTCGAGACAACCCGAATGAAAAAGGCGCCGCCCCGAAGGGCGGCGCCTTTTTTGAATAGGTCGGAGAGAAAGCCGTCGCTTACCCGCCGGCGAACACCCGCGACTTGAAATCGGTTCCCGTGCCGGATGCGGCCGAGGATCCGGCACCGCTCCCGCCGCGATTGTAGAGACCGCGCAATCCCGGAACCGGCTGGAATGCTGTGCTCAGTCCCACCACGGTTTCCGCGCCGCCCAGCACCAGGTAGCCATCTCCCGGCATCTGCCTGGCAAGCCGGTTGAGAATGTCGGACTTGGTCTCCTGATCGAAGTAGATCAGCACGTTGCGACAGAAGATCACGCCGAACTCACCGAGCGAGGAGAACGAATCCAGCAGATTGAGCATGCGCCACTGCACCATGCCGCGAATCTCGAGGTTGACCTGCCACACATCGCCGTTCTGCGTGAAATATTTCAGCAGCATCTGGATCGGCAGATCGCGCTGCACCTCGAACTGGCTGAAGACGCCGGTCTTGGCCTTCTCCAGCACCTCGGTGGAGATGTCCGTGCCGATGATCTCGACGCGCCAGCCCGACAACTTTGCCGCCGCTTCCTTCAGAAGGATCGCCAGCGAATAGGGTTCCTGGACGGTCGAGGCCGCCGCGCACCAGATCCGGATGCGGCGCTTGTCCGCCCGTGCCTTCAACAACTTAGGCAGCATCGTGTTGGTGAACTTATCGAACGGCGTCTTGTCGCGGAAGAAGAACGACTCGTTGGTCGTCATCGCTTCCACCACGTCGTTTTCCAGCTTCGAGGAGCCGCCCTTCTACAACCGCGTGATCACGTCGGACAGGGAGCCCAGGCCGCTCTTGCGCGCCAGCGGCAGCAGGCGGCTTTCGACCAGGTACTGCTTCTCGTTGGATAGCATCAGGCCGGAACGGCTTTTCAGGAACGTTCTGAGGAATTCAAATTCAGTCGGTGTCACCGCCGGCCTCCCAGGATTCGGATCACTTTCGGATCGATTTCGTCTAAGGGCAGAACCTCCGAACACTGACCGGTCTGGGCAGCCGCACCCGGCATGCCCCACACGACACTGATTTTTTCGTCCTGCGCGATGATGCTTCCGCCTGCTCCCGCGATCGTCTTGACGCCGGCTGCGCCGTCATGGCCCATGCCGGTCAGAACAATGGCGAGCGCCGCAGCATCCATAGATGCCCGCCACACTGTCGAACAGCGGATCGACGGCGGGCTTGCAGAAATTGACCGGCGGATCGTCCGTCAGGCGCGCCTGCGCACCGCCTGCGGTCTTTTCAAGAACCAGGTGCTTGCCACCCGGCGCCACATAGATCTGTCCCGCCTTGAGAACCTCGCCGTTCTGCGCTTCCGCGGCGGGCCGGAGCGCGGTCTTGGCCAGATGTTCGGCCAGAATGACGGTAAAGGTTGGCGGCATGTGCTGGGTAACGACGACGGGTATGTCGTTCACCGCACTGCCGATCACCCGGAAAAGTTCCTGAAGAGCCTGCGGTCCGCCGGTGGAAGATCCATCGCCAGGATGCGCGGGCGCACCGAGGAGTAGTCGCGCAAGGGTGAAGGCCGGCTTCTGAAAGGCGGGCTGGCGCGCGGGTGAAGCGGCAGCGGCGGTTGCGGCGGTCGCATCCGTGCGCTCGGCCTGCGTTTACGCACGCATCGGCCGACGGTCGGCGGCACCGCCCTGACGGGCCTTCGGTCCCAGATTCTTCAGTTTCTCGATCAGCTCGCGCCGAAAATCGACGGAGGTGGAGATCGAGGAGGAGGATTCCGGCTTGGGGACGTAATCCTGCGCACCCAGCGACAGGGCCTTGAGGCTGATCTCGGCGTTGCACCGGGTCAGTGTCGAGACCATGACGACGACGAGGTTGCGCTTCTTGGCGAGCATCAGCGGCAAGACCGTGAGCCCGTCCATTTCCGGCATCTCGATATCAAAAACGACGACGTCCGGATTGGAACGTTCGATATCGTCCACCGCGAGCTTGCCGTTGCGGTGAGAGGCAACGACGACCAGCGCAGGATCGGCATCGACCCAACGACTGATCAAACCACAGATCACGACGCTATCGTCGACGACCATTACGCGAATGGAGTCCGTTACCGTTCCGGCAGGCGGAGCGGCAGTTTGGGTCGCTGTAGCCATTTTTGGTTCACCGATAAAGGTCTCACCACGAGACCGCATTCGAAGAGGCCTAAATGAGACCGACTTCGTGGAATTTCGCCTCGACGATTTCTCGGTCGAACGGCTTCATAATGTACTCGCTGGCGCCGGCACGGATGGCCTTGGCAATGTGCCCGGCGTCGTTCTCCGTCGTGCAGAAGACCACCGTCGGGCGATCCCCGCCCTCTTCCTGCCGAAGGGCTGTCAGGAATTCCAGGCCGTCCATGACCGGCATGTTCCAGTCGAGCAGGATAGCGTCGCGCATTTCCTTCCGACAACTATCCAGTGCCGCCTTGCCGTCTTCGGCCTCCACGATGGTGAAATCGAGGTCTTCCAGGATCCGGCGCGCAACCTTTCGAATGACGTTGGAATCATCGATCACGAGGCATGTTTTTATCACCTGAACTCCTGATCACGGGGCACGCCCAGATATGGCTCCGTTAAGCAGCGAGAGGCTCGTTCATCATTGCGCCCAGAAGACGCTCTACATCCAGAATGACCATCAACTGGCCTTCCAGACGGTGCACGCCGGCGGAAATCTCCGCACAGCGCTGATCAAGGTTGGTCGGGTTTGGCTCGCGCGAACTGACCGGAAGCGTGAGTACCTCACCGACAGTGTCGATGACCAGTCCGTACGATTCCCCCTTGTATTCGATACCAACGACCATCATCGTCTGGTCGCCTTCCAGCGGCGGCAGCAGGCGACGGCGCATGTTGATCGCGGTCACGATGCGTCCGCGCAGGTTGAGAACGCCCTGCACTTCCGGCGGCGCCAGAGGCACCCGCGTGACGCTCTCCGGCACTAACGCGTCATGCACCTGGCTGATCTTCAGCCCGAAGAGCTGACCGCCGATCACGACGGTCACGTACTGGATGCTCTCATTGCCTGCGCCCGTTCCGGCCGCGGCATTGTTCTTCTGTTTGTCCGTCATGCTGCAGCCTTTGCTTCGTTGGTCAGCACATCCTTGAGAGCGGCGATGAGATCGGGCCGGTCGAACTTCGCGACATAGTCGTCAAAGCCCGCCTGACGGCCGCGTTCGATCGACGCCGGCGTGACCAGGGACAACAGCGCCAGGACTGGGATCTCGCGGAACCGCGGATCGCGCCGCAGCGCCTCGCAGAATTCGAAGCCGTTGACGTCCGGCATCTCGATGTCGCTGACGACCACGTCGAACTTGCGGTCCGACTGCAGAACCTGAACCGCGGCCCGCGCGCTCTCGCACCTGGTCACGTCGTAGCCTGCCGCCTTGAGAACGGGCGTCAGCATGTTGCGGAAGAAGGAGCTGTCGTCGACGAAGAGCAGCGACTTGGTCAGAGCCTCGGTCGCCATCTCCTTGTGCACGAACCAGTCCTCGAAGGCCTGCGACAGATAATGGCCGAGATCGATGATTTCCGTCGCCTTCTCCTTGATCACCGCGGATCCAAGGACGCTCGGCTGGTCGGAAACGACCTCGATGTTCAGCCGGTCTTCCACGATGTCGACGATCTCGTCCACGACGAGGCCCATCGAGCGGCCGCTGTCGAGAGAACACCAGCATGGGCTGCGTGCCTTCCGTGCGGTGCCCATGGCTGGGCTCGATATAGACGAGCAGCATCAGCGCGCCGCAATACTACACCAGGTCGCGGCCGTTGGAGCGCTCGATATCGGAGACCGAGAATTCCTCGAGACGCGTGACCAGCGACAGCGGCACGGCCTTGGGCTCGGCGCTCCCCGCCCGGAACAGCAGCATCGACGTCGTCGCATGATGATCGATGAACTTCTTGCGCTCGTCGTGCTCGTCTTCCTCCTGCTCCAGCAGGGCGGAAGAGGCGTGACTCGCCATGGCGCTGGCAATCCCGTTGGGATCGATGATCATGATCACCGAACCGTCGCCGAGGATCCTGTTGCCGGAGAACATCGCGATGTTGCGCAGCATGGTCGACATCGGTTTGACGACGATTTCCTCTGTATGGAAAACGCCGTCGACGACCACGCCGAAGGTCTGGCTGCCGACCTGAATGACAACGATGAAGCCGTTGTCCTGGTCGAGCGCCTCGTCCGCATTCGCCGTCGTCTTCATGCCGAGGAGCGACGAAAGGTGCAGCAGAGGCAGCAGCTTGTTGCGCAAGCGCAGGACCGGCGTGTCCTTAATGCGCTCGATGCGATGCTCGAAATTGTTCTGGACGCGAACCAGTTCCACCACCGAGAGCTGCGGGATCGCGAAGCGGTCGCCGGAACTTTCGACGATCAGTGTGAACACGATGGCCAGCGTCAGCGGAATCTTGATGATGAAGCTGGTGCCCTTGCCCTGAACGGACTTCAGGTCGACCGATCCGCCGATCAGCTCGATGTTGTTGCGCACCACATCCATGCCGACACCGCGGCCGGACACGCTGGTGATCTTGGCCGCGGTGGAAAACCCGGCGCCGAAGATCAGCTCGTGGATCTGCGCACCGGTCATCTTCTCCAGTTCGGCTTCCGTGTGCATGCCGTTGGAGATCGCCTTGCACTTGATCGCATCGACGTCGAGGCCCTTACCGTCGTCCTTGAGCTTGATGATGATGTGCCCGCCCTCGTGATAGACGGCGAGCGTGATCATGCCCTTCTCCGGTTTGCCGGCGGCCTTGCGCTCTTCCGGCCCTTCCAGGCCGTGATCGGCTGAGTTGCGCACCATGTGGGTGAGCGGATACTTGATCAACTCCAGCACCTGGCGGTCAAGCTCGGTATCGGCGCCGATCATCTCCAGCTCGATCGGCTTTTCCAGTTCCTGGTCGAGGTCGCGCACCACGCGCGGCAGCTTCTGCCAGGCGTTGCCGATGGGCTCATGCGCGTCTCCATGACGCTTTCCTGCAGCTCCGCGGTTACGTTGGAAAGCCGCTGCAGCGGCACCTTGAATTTCGCTGTCCTCGTGACGGCGCACGATCTCCAGAAGCTGGTTGCGCGTCAGCACCAGCTTCGAAACCATCGTCATCAGATGTTCCAGCGTTTCCACGTTGACGCGGATCGACTAGTTGGACACGGAGGACTTTTTGTCGCCCGGCGCCTTTTCGGTGTGATGTTCTTCCGCCTTGGCGTCGTTCGTCATGGCGGCGAGGTCGACCGGGTTGGGCTCCGGCAGTTCGATCTCGGTCTCCTGGAAGGCGCGCTCAAGTTCGTCGAGCGAAACCTCGCCCGGGCGCAGTTCGCGTTCCAGAGATTGCCTCATAGGCTTAATTGCCGCTGCATCGGCTGCACTCGGCATCGCCACCGGCGTCGGCCTGCGCGGCCGGCTTTTCGGCGGCCGCCAGTTCAGCCACGGCGGCATCCGCAGTCTTCACACTGTCGAAGGCATGCTCCGACATGTCTTCAAGCTGCTTGATAAGGCCTTCATCGGAACCTGCCAGCTCCTCGCCCTCAGCTTCCTCAAGTTCGGCCAGGATCCCCTTGATGCGATCGATCGAGGACAAGATCAGAGACACGGCGGCCTGCGTCACGGGCGCTCCGTCACGGAATTTGCCCATCAGCGTTTCGGCGGCATATGCCAGCGCTTCCAGACGCGGCAAACCCAAGAACTCGCAGGTTCCCTTGATCGTGTGTACGAGACGGAAGATGTTGTCGAGGATCGTGGCGTTGTTGGGTTCCTGCTCGAACTTCACGAGTTCCACGTCGACGACGTCCAGACTCTCGTTGGTCTCAGTCAGGAACCCACGAAGGAGATCGTCCATGTCTGGTACCCACCCACAAACTATACGGCAAAAGGGGGCCGTAAGGCGCCCCGCGAGCTGAATGCCCGCGTCGCCAAGTCTCGGATCAATAAGTTAAGATAGGTTGAAGCGAGGGTGGGTAGTGGTGTTTACTCGAGGATGAGCTATTCAGCAGTGATAACTACTGAATCATCTCTTTTTTCCATCGAAATCGACATGTTGCTGTCGCCTGCCAGAAGACTGGCATAAGCGGGCTGGATTGCATGAGCGTCAATCCGCTCGACATCTTGATCATTTATCAGGTTAATAACCATGGTTGGGATGCGGGCGTTCAGTCCTTCCGCCGTCATCCGGAAGCTGGGCTTTTCTGCATCACCGTTGGTCAGTTCCACCGTGATGGTGCCGCCACGCGGCACGCACTGATTGGCGATCAGGAGAAGGTTCAGCAGCAGCTTGACCTTGTTCTTGCCCATCAGCAGGCGGGGGACTTCCCACACCAGCGTGGACTTCTCGTTCTCCATGTAGCCTTCGGCCACCGAGCGCGCATCGCCGAGATCGATGTCGGCTCCAGCGGAACCGGCTGCTCCGAAGGCGAGACGGGCGAACTGCAACTTGGCGGATGCCTGCCGGGCGCTCTTGCGGATGAGGTCCATGGCGAATTCGCGCATGTCCTTGTTGTTTTCCTCGTCGAGCACCTCAAGCCCGTTGGTGACGGCCCCCACAGAGGAAATGATGTCATGGCAGACGCGGCTGGCGATCAGCGCTGCAAGATCGAGCGATGACAGGTCAATCGGCTTGGCCATGGAAACCTCAGATCCGTGAATGGGACGCGTCCTGCCTGATTCGGCGCGGGCCGTACGAGGGTTACACCGACACCCCTGCGGTGCCAAGTCGCCGTCGGGGTCTGCGCCTGCCGTCGGGCAACTTTCCCCTCCCGCTACCCCTCCCGGAGTCCTCGCACCCCGTTTGCGGGCAGCAGGTCAGCGCTCGTCTATCCCCGAGCGTGAAATTCAGCCGCTTGTCCCACTTCTCCTTTGCCTGCCGGATATGGCGCTCCGGCGTCACCAACCAAAAGAAGCGGCGGGCGGGGGAATAGAAGAGATAAAGCCGCTGATGGTAGATCGCCCACACGGAGGGATCGCCGGAGGCGAGACTGTTATCGACCATGGCGCGCGCATCGTGACCGCCGAATTGCGGCGCATAGATCTCCGGCGTGTCCTTGAACGCCGCCATATTGCCCTCGTTGACGAAGCGCCAGATGGTCTGCGACCACAGCAGTTCGAAGTGCGGCTTGCCGAGCCGGGGTCTGCGATCGACGAAATAGGCCACCGGATCGTAGCCGCCGATGGCAAGTCCCGTGGCCGGATCCACCAGAACGAAGCGTTGAGGAATGGAATAACCGCCACTGTCCTCGGCCGCGCACCTTGCCGTGGTCATGCCCGCTACGAGAAGCAACGCCCCCAACAAAACGAGACTTCACCGCAGAAATTGCGCCTTCACACCGGCCGCAGACGAGAATATCCGCGCCAAAAAGGTTCGCGGCCCAAAGGTTGTCGGATTTAGACTAGACTTTGTGATCGATTCGCATCCGCCTCGCCCGTGTGCCGTTTGAGCGTCCCGTTTAAGCGCCGCTGGCCTACGTTGAATACGAATCTATAGCATTGATCCGGGCCTCTGACACCGCCGCCAGGCATCCTGCACCGATTACCAGCTTTGGGTACAAGGGAGATTTTTTGAATGTTTCTGCCGATCCGGAAGATCGTGCCCCGTATCGCGGCGCCGACCTTTGTCGCCGCCACGCTCCTCGCCGCGTCTCTCGCCCCCGCCGCAGCCCAGAGCCAGGGCAACTACAATAAGGCGCCGGGCAGCGAGTCCTATTCCCAGGACGAAATCGTCAATGCCGGCCACCGCTTCTTCGGCAAGGTTTCCGGCGGGCTCGCCTCGGTGGTCGAGAAGGCCGTCTCCAAGTACGGCCAGCCCAACGGCTACATCCTCGGCGAGGAAGGCTCCGGCGCGCTCGTTGCCGGAGCGCGCTTCGGCGAGGGCGAGCTCTACACCCGCAACGCCGGCAGCCATAAGGTCTTCTGGCAGGGACCGTCCGTCGGCTGGGATTTCGGCGGCGACGGCGCCCGCGTCATGATGCTGGTCTACAACCTACCCGCCGTGAATGCCCTTTATCGCCGCTATGTCGGTGCCAACGGTTCGGCCTATCTGGTCGGCGGCTTCGGCATGACGGTTCTGTCCAATCATGATATCTATGTCGTGCCGATCCACGCTGGCGTAGGTGCGCGTCTCGGCATCAATGTCGGATATCTGAAGTTCACCGAAAAGCCGACCTGGAACCCGTTCTGACGTGCCCCGTACCCTCGCTTGACGGCGCACGGGAACACACGAAGGCGGATCCCATGAAAAGCGGGTCCGCATTCGCGCGCCATTGCGTTTCGGGCGAAAATCGGCACGCTGGGTAAGGGGGCGAGGCTTCGACACGGTTCATTGATCGTGCGCCGGGCATTCGCCTGAAGGAACGGGCGGGCATCCGGCGCATTGCGTTGCTTTGGCACATTCCTCAGCGTAATCGGCTCAAACCCGAGGGCTGCTGCGAGGACGGGGATGCGCGGAAACGGCTGACAAAACGGGTAAAACGGACCGGCAACGGACGCCGGAGAGGGAATCGGGCGCGATCGCGGGACTTAGCGGACCGGACAACTTCCGGTATTAGGTCTTAGACTTATCAAAGGCCAGAAGTCGCAAAAGACCGGCGTAGACGGGATCGAACTGTGATCAACGCGGCGATGTATTTCGTCCTGGGTTTCTTGACCGCAGGACTTTTGATGCTGGTTTTCGGACCTGCCGTGTGGCGCCGTGCCGTGCGCCTGACCCGTCGCTCCTTTGAAGCCACCTCCCCCATGTCCCTTGCCGAGGTCCACGCCTCCCGCGATCAGTTGCGTGCCGAATACGCGGTCAAGACGCGTCGGCTGGAGCTTGGCGCCGGGGGCTGAAGGAACGGATGATCTGTCAGGAGATCGACATCTCCGAGGCCCGAGAAGGGCTGAAGGCCGCCATTCTGGAGCGCGACGAGAAGGCCCGCATCGTGCGCGAAATGGAAGGGCGCGAAAATGGCCTGTGCTCCAAGATCCTGGCCAAGCAGGAAGATATCGCCGAGCTTTCCGCGCGCCTGCGCAAAGCCGATCGCGACCTGGAGCGCCGCAGCCGCCAGGTCGCCGAACTCCCCCAGGCCGAGGCCGCTCGCGCACAAGAAACGCCGCAGATCCCCGCAAGCGTCAACATGACCATCTCCGAACTGGAAGAGGGGATTGCCGGGCACAAGGCGCGCCACACCGCCGATGCCAACAAGATCCTGCGCCTGGAGGGCGAGGTCGACGGCCTGCGCCATCAGCTGGAGGTTCTGGAGAAGGCGCGCGCCAGCGGCGCAAAACCGCGCACCTCCGCCGAGGCCGCCTTTCAGAAGATGGAATCGATGATCCTCGATCTGGAAGGTCAGAAGGTGGAATCGCAGGCCGAGATCACGCGCCTGTCGCTGCAGCTTGAGGCGCTCCACGGCGCCGCCGGAGACAATGTGGAGGGCGTGCTCGCCTCGCTTAAGGCAGAAAACAACGCCCTTGCCGAAGAGCTGAACCGCCTGTCGGCCGAGCACGACCAGTTGCGCAGCCGCTTCGACGCCATCAGCGCCGACGAGAACCGCGACAACCGCCTGCTGCGCGATCAGATCACCGATATCGCGGCAGAGGTCGTGGCCATGACGACCGCACTCGAAGGCGAAGACTCGAAGACCGACCGCATCCTTAAGGAAGCGACCGCCGCCAACCGGAGCGACGTGCACGCCCTGAGCGGCGACAGCCTCGCCGACCGCATCCGCACCCTGCGCGACCAGACCCGCAACGAGCCCGAGCCCGCCAGACAGCGCGCCGGCGCCTCCTGAGCGCTTATTTCGGGTGAGGCCCATTCTTCGAAAAAACGCGTCGCCTAGAACGGCAACCCGGCATAGTTCTCCGCTAGCGCCGCAGCGCCCGCGCGTGAGGAGGTGACATAGTCGAGTTCGGCCACCTGCATCTTGGCGTCGAATTCGGCCGCCTCCGGGAAGGTGTGCATCATGTTGGTCATCCACCAGGAGAACCGTTCCGCCTTCCAGATCCTGCGAAGCGCATTTTCCGAATAACGCTCGATCAGTTCGCCCTCGCCGCTGCCGTAAAACGCGATCAGCACCTCTGACAGGTAGTGCACGTCGGAGGCCGCGAGATTGAGCCGCTTGGCCCCGGTCGGCGGCCTTCTCGTCGACACGGCGGCGCAGCTCGTCCCAAAAGCGCTCGTCCGACCTATTCCTCCACCTTGTCCGTCAGCGGCACCTGCACGTAGTAACGCGACAGCATCTGCGAACGCATGGAGCACAGCGCGAACCAGCGCTCGTGACGGGCATAGATGAGTTCATCGGAGACCGGCGGCGTTTCCGAAAGAATGCCCAGTCAACCGAAGGGATAGACCCGCTCGAAGGTCTTCAGCACGTCCTGCGGCGCGCTCGCCCGCGAGACGCCGTGATAACCGTCGCAGCCGGCGATGAAATCGCAGTCGATGCGATGCTCCACCCCGTCCTTGCGATAGGTGACCCACGGCTTGTCGCCGTCGAAATCGTGCAAGGCCACGTCCTCGGCCTCATAGATCAGCTTGGCATCGGCGCCCTGCCGCGCGTCCACCAGGTCCCGCGTGACCTCGATCTGGCCGTAGACCATCACGATCTTGCCGGTCAGGTCATTGAAATCGATGCGATGACGCTTACCGGAAAAGCACAGTTCGGTGCCGTCGTGAACGAGGCCGCGCGCATGCATGCGCTCACCGACGCCCGCCGCGTCCAGCATGTCGACAAGCCCCTGCTCCAGCACACCGGCGCGAATGCGGCCGAGCACGTAATCGAGCGACTTGCGCTCGAGGATGACGCTGTCGATCCCTGCCTTGTGCAGGATCTGAGACAACAGCAGGCCCGACGGGCCCGCACCGATGATGGCGACCTGGGTACGCATGGATTTCCTCCCATATCGGCCCCTCGCCGCCTCCCAAAGGACGTCGCAAGGCCTGTTCTTCCACTCGTCCGGCCATGAAAACCGGACGTTTGGCTGGAAACTAGGGAGCGGAATGCCGCGCGACGATGAAGGAAACCCGGAAAGACTTGAACATTTTCCGGAACGTCAGGCGGCACGCGCCCGGCGCAAGCATCATCCCCGCGAAGACGGGAGTCCGACGAACCGCGGATCCACCATCAGGGGCCGGAAGCCGGATCTGGCGCAGTTGCCGGATCCCCCTCCTCGCGGGGATGATGAACGCAAGGCACTCTAACGCCGCTTGCGGCCGGTCACCATCGCGCGCGCCAGGTTCTCCCCGTGCTCGAAACTTGCGAGCACCACCCCCGCCACATGGAGGATGACGAGGCCGAGCGTCAGGTTGACGGCGATTTCATGCACGTTCTCAACCCATTCCACGCCCCAGAACCGATCGGTGATCATCATGATGCCGGTGCCGGTGATGACGGCCAGCATGATCAGCAGCAGGACGACCATCGCCCCGCCTGCCGGGTTGTGCCCGATATGGCGCAGCGCCTTCATGCGCGCACTGGCGCGCAGGAAATCGACGACGGCCGACGGCGGCCCGCGCACGAAGTTGGTGAAACGAGCATGATGCGGCCCCACCAACCCCCACAGGATGCGGAAGACGACCAGTCCGACGATCACGTAACCCGCAGTCTCATGGGCGCTTTTCCACTCGTCGCCGGTCAGGAAGGCGAAGGCGAAAGCGGCAACCAGGCTCCAGTGAAGCACGCGCACGAGCGGATCCCACACCCGGACCTCGTCCGGCCGCGTCGCGCGGCCGGAACGGGTCATCTTGACGGTATCGCTCATCAATCGTCCTCATCGGAACCGACGATCTTGCCGGTCAGCGGGTTCATCAGCAGTTCCGCGCGGTGGCCTTTCGTGTCGAGCGTGTAGAGCTCGTAGCACCCCCGCTCCACCTTCACCCGGCGCACCTCGTAACCGAGTTTCACGCCCCGGGCCTTGGCCGTGTCCTTGTTCATCCACTGAGCCTTCGGCGCATTGCCGCACACTCTCTCGGAGGCCTGTGCCGTGCCGGCGACCGCCACTCTGGTCCCCGCCGTCAGCAGGACGGCGCATGCAAACGTCGAAAACTTACCCATAGTCTTTCTCCTCTCGAGGATTCACAATTGCTCCGGTCCCTGCCGTATTCGGCACCGGATCCGGGGAATGGAACGACCCTAGAGGAAGCCGTCTGACGACTGCCTGATGGAAACTGTCAGCCAATTGTCATGCGCGGAGAGCAACAAGAGGATATGCACACACGCCCGCAATACTGCCCGCACATCTCCACCCGTTGCCGCACCCTTGCGACAGGGCTGGCGCTGGCCGTCGTTGCGAGCCTGACGATCGCCGTCGCCCACGCGGATTCAGATCACGACAACAAACCCCGGCATCATCACCGGGACCGTCAGTTCACCTCGCAGGACCGCGCTACCCAGCTACGCGAAAGCGGCGCAATCCTGCCGCTTGTCGACGTCATCCGGCTGAGCGGCGTGGAAAGCGAGGGCCAGGTGAGCGGCGTGGAACTGGAGATGGAGGACGACCGTCCGGTCTACGAACTGAAGGTTCTGACCAAGACGGGGCGTGTGCGCAAATACCATGTCGACCCGTCAAACGGGCATATTCTGGAGGTGGAGTGACGATACAAATCCTGCTGATGGAGGACGACCACCGCATCGCAAAGAACATTGAGGACATTCTCAGGCAAGCGGACTTCACGGTGGAACACGTGGCCGACGGCAACGAAGCCTAGTTCCTGGGGGATACGGAGGATTACGCCGGTGTGGTGCTGGATCTGGGGCTGCCCGGCCTTGACGGGCTGACGATCCTGAAGCGCTGGCGCGCCAACAGGCGCGCCTTTCCCATTCTCGTGCTGACCGCCCGCGGCGCCTGGATGGAACGGGTGGAGGGCATCGAGGCGGGCGCCGACGACTATCTCGCCAAGCCCTTCCAGATGGAGGAACTGCTCGCCCGTCTGCGCGCCATCATCCGCCGCTCAGTCGGTCACGCCACCGCCGGCATCAGCCTCGGCGATCTCGCTCTCGACACCCGGCACAAGCAGGTCATCGCCCACGGCCGCGCTCTGCATCTCTCACCGCAGGAATATCGGCTGCTGTCCTATTTCATGCATCACCAGGACCGGGTCGTCAGCCACACCGAGTTGATGGAGCATCTCTACGGCCCCGACCCCGATTGCGATGAAAACACCATCGCGGTGATGATCGGGCGGCTGCGCAAGAAGATCGGCGCAAATCACATCCGTACCCGCCGGGGCTTCGGCTATATCGCGACAGCCTCTGCCTAATGATGCAGCCCTCTTCGCTGCGCGCCCGACTGCTGGCCTTTTCCGCCGTCATGGTCATCGCGGCCCTTGCGCTGTCCGCGGTCGGCCTGACGGCCATCTTCACCCGCCAGTACTAAGCGCGCATCGAACAGGAACTCGACACCTTCATCAAGCAGCTCGTCGCCGACGTGGCAATCGATTAGGCGGGCGAGGTGAAGCTTGCCCGCGAGCTTGCCGATCCGCGCTTTTCCCAACCGCTCTCCGGTCTCTACTGGTCGATCACGGTCAACGGGACAGGTCAGGTGCTGCGCTCACGCTCCTTGTGGGATGCGATGCTAAACCTGCCGGTCGACGAGCTTTCCACAGGCGTTGCCCATCGCCACGATATCCGGGGGCACGGCGCGATTATGCGATCGCGATCCTGCCCTCGCTCGGCCTTCTCGCACTGGCGCTGATCGCGGCAGCCGCGATCCAGACCTATGCGGGTCTGCGTCCCTTGCGCCGTCTTGAGCGCGACGTTGCCAATATCCGCAAGGGCCGGACCACGAAGGTTCCCGGCAACCAGCCGGACGAGGTTATGCCGCTGGTGGAGGCCGTCAACGACCTGCTCGCCGATCAGGAAAAGGCCATCGCTCATGCGCGCACCCGCGCCGCCGATCTCGCCCACGGGCTGAAGACGCCACTGACCGTTCTCACCTCGCTGGCCGCCCGGCTGAGGCGCGAAGGCGGCACCGCGGCGGCCGACGATCTGGATTCGGTGGCCGCCGACGACATGCGCCGCCAGATCGAGCATCAGCTGGTGCTCGCCCGCATCCGCACCGGCGCTCAAACGCGTTCCGCCGCCCACACGATACTCAGACCCCAGGTCGAGCGGATCGTTCACACCCTGCAGCAGACGCCCGACCGCAACGTGCTCGACTGGCAGATCGAGATCGGCACGGGCGCGATCTTCACCATCGACACCGCCGACCTCATGGAACTTCTGGGTAACCTTCTGGAAAACGAGGTGAAATGGGCCCAGCGCAAGATTATCGTCGCGACGCAAACCGCGGACGGACGGATCGCCCTTGAAATATCCGACGACGGCCCCGGCATGAGCGAAGAGGCGATGATCCGTGCCTTTCGCCGTGGCGTGCGGCTCGACGAGCAACGCCCCGGTCACGGGCTGGGTCTGGCCATTGCGGAGGAAATCTGCAGCACGAACGGCATCGACATCATCCTGCGCCGAAATGCGCAAGGCGGCCTCACCGTGCGCCTGGAGCAGGAACAGCCGCACGCCTGATCTACAGACGCGAAAGCGGACGCACTGCACGCGCAAGGCTGAAAGCAGCCGACCAGGTCAACGATGGAGGGGGAAGAAGATTGGTACTCCCAAGGGGACTCGAACCCCTGTTTCTGCCGTGAGAGGGCAGCGTCCTAGACCGCTAGACGATGGGAGCAGCGGTGTCGCGCGAACCGTTGCGCGAACCGTTGCGCGATGGATGGCGGATGTAGCCTGTGGGGTCACACATTGCAAGAGGGGGAAGCCAGTTCAAGCGATTTCTTTTGCACTCATCCCCACACCTGGTGGAAAAGGCAAGCAACCTCCGTCCCGCGACAAGGATCCGTCGCCAGCTACTACCCCCCTCCATCGTCATCCCCCGGCTTCGTCCGGGAGATCCAGCACTCACCGCATATGCTGCAGCCCGCTGGATTGCCCGGATGGGGCCTGTGCCCGCGAAGGCGGGTGCCGGGCAATGACGGAGGAGCCATTGAAGAAGGGTGCGAATAGATCGGCAAACCACGACCGAAATCCAGCCTTTTGCCCGCGCGGATTGCCTCCGCACGATTGTCATCCCCGCGAAGGCGGGGACCCAGTAACCCCAGGATCAGGTTGCAGCGCTCGACCCGCGCACGCCTCTGGAATGCTGGATCCCCGCCTTCACGGAGATGACAGCCAGGGGCAGAACGCACTTTCTTTTTCTGGATCTTCAAGCCGAAGGTTTCAGCACCGTCCCGCAAGATAGGGCCCTGAACACCAGCGAGTAAAACCCTGCCCCACGCCTCAGCGCGAAACGAAATCCGTGCGGCCCAGCAGCTTGCCCGTGGTTGCATCGAACTGCAGCAGCGCGCGGCTTGTGCCCTCTTCCACCAGCACGAACAGGCGTCCGCCGTCGACCTGCGTCGACAGCACGCGCGCATCGGGGCCAACCGAGATCGTCGCCGCCATGTTGACGCCGGAAACACCTCCGCTATTGCCGTCGCGGCTGTTCACCTTGTAGATGATCGCCGAAAACACCGCGACGAGCCCTGCCACCATGATAAAGGAGGAGATCAGGACGAGTCGCTTCATTCTGGCCTGCAGCCGCGCAGCGGCGGGGTCGAGCGGCTCTTCTTTTTCTTCGTCGTCGAAAACAGGATCGGACATGGCGAACGGGCTCAGCGAAGAACGGGTGAACGTGGAACTGACGGTCGAAGCAGGCGATGCCGGTGAGCGGCTCGATGCCTGGCTCGCCCGGCGCACCGGCACCTTCTCCCGCAGCCGCTACAAAGACCTGATCAAACAGGGCCTGGTGCGGATCGGCGGGCGGACCATAGTCGAGACCAAGTACCGGGTCAACGAAGGTGAAACCGTACGCCTCAGCGAACCCGAGCCCGAGGACGCCATGCCGGAGCCGGAGGATATCCCGCTCGCCGTCGTCTACGAGGACGACCACCTGATCGTCATCGACAAACCCACCGGCATGGTGGTGCATCCGGCGACGGGAAACTGGACGGGAACGCTCGTCAACGCGCTGCTTTTCCATTGCGGCGATAGCTTGTCCGGTATCGGCGGCGTGCGTCGGCCGGGCATCGTCCAACGCATTGACAGGGACACGTCCGGCCTGCTGGTGGTGGCGAAATCCGACACCGCGCATCAGGGACTGTCGGCGCAGTTTGCCGATCACGGCCGCACCACCGCGCTGGAGCGCGCCTATACCGCGCTTATCTGGGGTGCGTCTCCGGGCCTGAATGGCACCATCGATGCCGCGCTTGCCCGCTCCATCAACAACCGGCTGAAAACCGCCGTCGTGCGCCCCGAGGCGAAGGGCGCGCGCCATGCGGTCACCCATTGGCAGTTCAAGAAGCGCTACGGCGCCAAGGACGGCGAGGCGATCGCCTCGCTCATCGAATGTCGGCTGGAGACGGGCCGCACCCATCAAATCCGCGTGCACATGGCCCATATCGGCCATCCGCTGGTGGGGGATCCGGAGTATGGCGCGCATTTTCGCACCAAGGTGAACCGTCTTCCGGAAGAAATACGCGAGAAAGTTGCAAGTTTCAGCCGTCAGGCGCTTCACGCGGGCCTGCTCGCCTTCGAACATCCGGTCACCGGCGAAGTCATGCGCTTTGAAAGCCCGCTGCCTGCAGACTTTGCGGAACTCATTGACCTTTACGAAACTTTAATCTGACAGAGCCGTGTTTTCGACGCATTAATCTCTATATTAGATCGGATGGACACGATATTAGATCGGATGGACACGCCCAAGCGGATGTCCGCACAAGAGATCTTGCCCGCACCGGGGAGATCCCTCTCACGACGAAGGAGGGTGCATTTTATGGCCCAAGCGACGGTGTCGGCGATTTCCGCCGGCGAAAACGGACTGTCTCGCTACCTCACCGAGATCCGGCGGTTCCCCATGCTGGAGCCGCAGGAAGAGTACATGCTGGCCAAGCGTTACAAGGAACACGAAGATCCTGACGCGGCCCATAAGCTCGTTACGTCACATCTAAGATTGGTTGCCAAGATTGCAATGGGCTATCGCGGCTACGGCCTGCCCATTGGCGAGGTTATTTCGGAAGGCAATGTCGGCCTGATGCAGGCCGTCAAGCGTTTCGAGCCGGACAAGGGGTTCCGGCTGGCGACCTACGCGATGTGGTGGATCAAGGCTTCCATCCAAGAATACGTCCTACGCTCGTGGTCGCTGGTGAAAATGGGCACCACGGCGAACCAGAAGCGTCTGTTCTTCAACCTGCGCAAGGTGAAGGGGAAGATCCAGGCGCTCGACGAGGGCGACCTGAAGCCCGAAGACGTTTCCACCATCGCCACGCGCCTCGGCGTTTCCGAGGAAGAAGTCATCTCCATGAACCGCCGCCTGTCCGGCGACACCTCGCTCAACGCCCAGATCCGCAATGACGGCGATGGCGGTGGCGAGTGGCAGGACTGGCTGGTGGATGACAGCGACAGCCAGGAAACGGTCATGGCCGAGCAGGAAGAACTCGACCACCGTCGCGGCATACTGAAACAGGCGCTCGGCGTGTTGAACGACCGCGAACGCCGCATCTTCGAGGCGCGCCGCCTGTCGGAAGACCCGATCACGCTGGAAGAGCTTTCCGGCGAATTCGGCGTCTCGCGCGAGCGCGTGCGCCAGATCGAGGTTCGTGCCTTCGAGAAGGTGCAGGAAGCGGTGAAGAAGCAGGCTCTCGCCGACGCTCAGGCCCCGGTCGCCACGGAGGCGACGGCCTGAGGCCCGCAAGCGACCCGAATTGATCTTTTTGTTTTTGGGAAAAGGGATGGCAGAGACGCCGTCCCTTTCGCGTTTCAGGCTCGGATGCTGCGGATCGCAAGACGATATCCACGGCCCGACACAAGTGCCTGCCTGGATCAAAACGTCGCTACGACCTCCCCTTTCCCGCCGAAAACGGCCGAGAGATCTATTCGCGTGAAAATACGACGTTGAGACGTTCACGATACCGTGATAGCGGCAAGGGGGACCAATCAGAGATGCCCCCCATCAGAGAGGCCCGGCCCAGGACGCCCCGCGAGATGCAAACTGGCGACTTCATCTTCTCCGCCATCGGGCGCGAGGACAATGCGATCTCTGCCGTCACCGAGGGCTTCCACGGGGCCCGGCTCAATCATATGGGCGTGATCGAGGTGGCTCCGCGCGGTGTCTTCGTGCTCGAAAGCCTTCTATCCGGAAGTCCGTCCGCCTCACCCCTTTCGACGTCTTCGCCCGCCGCTCCTTCAACGAGGCCCGGGAACCGTGGCTGATGCTGGCGCGGCTGAAGGACAAGCACAGACACCTCATCGAGCCGATCATGCGCTTCAGCAAATCCCTGCGCAACATTCCCTATGACGAGCTGTATTTGTCGCACAACTACGCGCTTTATTGCAGCGAACTGGTGGTCGCCATGTTCCGCCATGCCAATGGCGGCACGCCCTTCTTCAAGGAAGCCCCGATGAGCTTCCGCGATCTCGCCACCGGACGTCCCCACCAAACTTGGATCGACTACTACGCCTATTTCGGCATCGACGTTCCCGAAGGCGAACCGGGCTCCAACCCCGACGCCATCAGCCGCGACGACCGGCTCAACGTCTACAAGACCATCGGCCAGATCCCGGGCCTGCGATAAGGGCGGCGACAGAGACATCCCGTCGCCGCCCCGTTTTCTGGCTTCCCGCCCTAGCGAGTGCCGTCCTGTTCCAGCCCGAAGGCCGGATGATGGATCACTTCGCCGGAAGTGTTCCCCATCCTTGAACGGCAGCGCCATGACCACCTCCGGTGGCACGCCTTCCACGTTAAGTCCGGGGAAGGTGCGAAAACCGAAGCGGCCGTAGTAGTCCGGGTAGCCGACAAGCGCGATGCCGCGCGCCGTCGGGCGCAAACGGTCGATGACCGCCCGCACACCGCGCCTGCCCTTGCCTTGCCGGGAGAACGGCGACAGGACCGATCAGGAACCAGTCCCCCGCCTCGCCCACCCGCGCGGGCGAGGCGGCGATATGACCTACCACCTCTCCCGTCTCTTCGGCCACGAGCGACAGGGTCAACGCCCCGGCCTCGCGCAAGCCCTGCACGATTTCTGTCTCCCGCCCGCAACTATGTATGCGCGGCCGTACAGAAGGCTTCATCGATGGCATCGGCGATGACGGATATGTCCCACCCGGTTTCTTCACGGATACGCATGTCAGATCCCCTGATTATCGTATTGGGCGCGCACCATCCGTCGGCCACGCATGGAGATGATGTATGGAGCACCGTTTCGCGATTTGATCAGCCGCTTTCGGCGCAACGACTGCAAGACCCGCAAGTCGCAGTCGCTCAGGATCAGGCCGTCGCGGGTCACGAAGACCACGTCGCTGACCTTTCGAAAGAGGCGGAACCTACACGCCTTCAATCGTGTATTCGGGCGTCCCCTTCCAGATCAGCTTCCATTGCGCCCCCGGCCAGACATTCTGGATGATGCCCGGATCGATAGGCGACGAAGCACACCCCGCCGGGCCTGCGCACGGACGGATAGAGAAGCCCGCGATGCCCTTCGCGACGAAGCGATGCGGCGAGCACCTGGCCTTGCGGATAGCCGAGATCGGGATCGGGCGTCAGCGCCGGATGATCCGGCTCGTCGCGAATGTCGGGAAAGTCGCCGATGAAGTCCGCCAGAAACTCCATATAGTGCGCCTCATCCTCGTAGATCCCGACATATCCGAGTTCGCGCGTGCGGTGATAGCCGACCTCTTCGGCAGCCGTCAGGGTTTCGAAGGCGCAAATACCACGCCCCGCGGTCACCGGGATTGAAGCGATTGCCGGACGCGCGGAAATAGGTGGCGGAAATAGGTGAAGGCCGCATTGATGTGGCTCTGGCCATAAACGCGCAGATCATGCGCCCGCCACGCGAAAACCAGTTCGCGCCGGTCGAGCGCCGGACTTCCCTCGCGCTCGGCGATCAGGCGACTGCTCGTTCCGCCCTCCAGTTCCGCCAGAATTTCCTCTCCCTCGTCACTGTCAACGAGACCGCGGAAAACGGGAGGCTTGTGATGGGTCTCGCTGATCAGACGCACGAGACCGCGATCATTGAGCGGCGAAATCCTCACACGCCACCTCGCAACGCATCCACATAGGCGCGCAAGCGAAGGATCTTCGGCAACCCACCCTCCACCATCGCATCGAGCGGACGCCGACCGTCGAATTCCGGCACCTGATTCGCAAGTTTCACCCATTGCGTCGAAAGCGGCCGATTGAAGTACAGCTCAAGCGACTTGTAGAGGCCGACAAGCGCGCTGAGACGAAGCATCAGATCCCGGCTCAACTCCCCAGCAAACGCCTGACGCCGAACGCGCTTCCACGAGCTTGCCGACATGTCGGCAAGGGCAGCGACCTCCCGCCCGGTCAGCGACCATGCGTCGGCGATCCGGCAAAAGGCCTTCAGGGCCACTGCCTGGACGTCTGCGGCCGGGCACTCGAGTACGCGGGGTTCCATGCGATCATCCTCCATGCTCCGCAATATAGGATCATATGACTTGTTTTTCCAGTCCATATGATCCAATAGCGATGGAGCGAGGCAAAGCGGTCGCTCGCCCTTCCGCCTTGCCGCCCTGCCCCGCCTCGCCTATCGTATTGCCCCCGTCCGGCATGGTCCGCCGTGTCGGCGTCCGGGTCCCTGATCTCACGCGCGCATCACCGGCCCCTCACATGACCGCTCGACGCACCCAACGCAGAAAGACCGTCTTCGTTGTCCTCGCCGGACTGGCGCTGCTCGCCGCCGCGCTCAGCCTGCGTTTTGCCAACCCGCCCTTTGTGGCGGCCGTGCGCGAACTCACTTTCGACTACTACCAGCGCATCTGGCCGCGCCCCTATGAGCCACAGCAGGTCTGCATCGTCGATATCGATGACGCCTCGCTGCGTGCCTTCGGCCAATGGCCATGGCCGAAGGCACGCGCCTTGCCGCGATGGTGGAGCGGCTCATCGATCTGGGGGCGGCCTCCGTCGCCTTCGACATAGTCTTTTCCGAGCCCGACCGGACCTCGCCTTCACGCTATGTCGAAACGCTGCAATTCGACGGAACGCCGGACGCCGTCCGGATACGGGACCTGCTGGCACGCCTGCCCGATACCGGCGCCCAGTTTGCCAAGGCGCTGAAGGACAAACCCGTCACCCTCGGCTTCGCGGCCCTTTCCGCCGACAGCGGCCGCATTCCGACGCCCAAGGCAGGCGTTGTCTTCGGCGGCACCGATCCCAAGGAGATCCTGCCCTCCTTCGGCTCCGCGCTCGCCAGCCTGCCCGAATTGCAGGAAGCGGCGGGCCGGGGCTGGCGGCATTTCGCTGTCGCGCGCCGATACCGGCGGCGTGGTCAGGCGCATCCCGCTTCTTTTCTCAAGCGGCGACCACCTCTACCCCAACCTGTCGGTCGATGCGCTGCGGCTGGCGCAAGGAGCAATCGGCTTTCTGGTGCGCTCCACCGGCGCAAGCGGCGAGGCCGATACGGGACGCGCCGCCATCACCGCGTTGCGCGTCGGCGCCTTCTCCATTCCCACCACCGCCAACGGCGAATGTTGCCGCCGCCGTCCTCCCCTTCAAGCAGGCATCCCTGCTGATCGGCCCGATCACGCCCGCATTGTCCTCCTTTTCGTCTACGGCGCCGCGACCCTGCAGCAATACATCGTCTCCGACCGCGAAAAGCGGTTCGTGCGCCGCGCCTTTTCGCAATATCTGGCGCCCGAACTGCTCTCCCGACTGGAGGCCCCCGGCCCGACGCCATGCAGCTCGGCGGCAAAATGCGGCCACTCTCCATCATGTTCATGGACGTGCGCGGCTTCACGCCGATTTCGGAAATGCTGACGCCGGAGGATCTCGTCATTTCCTCAACACGCTGCTCTCGCCGCTCTCCGACGCCATCCAGAACGAGGCGGGCACGATCGACAAAATATATCGGCGACAGCATCATGGCGTTCTGGAACGCGCCGCTGTAAATGGACGACCATGCAACCCGTGCCTGCCGGGCCGTCTTGCACATGCGCCAGATGATGGCGGAGTTGAACGCCTGCGACGCCTTCGGCTTCCAGTCCGGGCACAAGCCGATCCAGCAGGCCCGCATCGGCGTCGGCATCAACACCGGCCTGCGTCGGCAACATGGGCTCCGACCGCCGCTTCAACTATTCGGTGGTGGGCGATGCGGTGAACGTCGCTGCGCGCATTTAATCGAGCTGCAAGGCGGTCGGCGCCGATCTGCTGATCTCCGCCGACACACCGCCGCCGCCGTCCCCGGCTTTGCGCTTCTGGAGGCGGGCGAGATCCCGCTCAAGGGCAAGTCCGAACCGGTTCGGCCTCTTTCGCGCTGATGGGAGACGAGAAGCTCACCGCAACGCCGGAATTCCAGGCCCTGAAGACCCAGCACGACAAGCTCGTCGCCGCCTGGCGGGCAGGCGACAGATGGAACGCCGACATCGCCCTCACCGCCTGGCACCACGCCGCCCCGGAAAGCCTCGAGGCATTCTACGACGGTTTCGAGGAACGACTGTTGAAGCTGAAGAAATCGGTCGGGTAGAGGGGGGGCAAAGACGGGCGAAAGCGACTCGCTGACAACCGCCCGCTCCCACACTCCTTACTGCAACTCCACCGCGATATCCTCAACCCTCGGCGCCTTTTCGATCAGCCCAGCCTTTTCCGTGAACGCCCCGAAGCCGGCATAGCGGCCAGCATCAAGTGCAGCCGGGCGTTTGGCGAAGCGCGGCAGTGTGTCGAACCAGGAGCGCCGCGTCAGCTCATCATCGATATCGGCGTGGTTCTTGACGAAGAGCTTCAGCCCCTCTTCCGGATGGTTGGTCAGGAACACCGTCGCCGCCTCCACCGCAGCGAGGAAACGCGGCAAGCGCGGGTCATCGAGCTTGTCCTTGTTGGCGATATAGATCAGCTCGTCATAGGCGGGCACGCCGTGCTCTTCCGGGAAGAACGCGAAGCCGGGCTTTCCTTCCGCATCCAGTTGGTTCAGCTCAATATTGCGATAAGCACCCACCACCGCATCCACCTGCCCGGAAAGAAGCGCGGGCGTCAGCGCGAAGTTGACGTTGATCAGATCCACGTCGTCCTCCGAAAGCCCGACAGTCCCCAGCATGGTCGCCAGGATCGCGTCCTCGAACCCGGAAATGGAGAAGCCAACCTTCTTGCCCTTCAGGTCCTCAAGCGACTTGATCGGCCCATCCTTCAGCACAATCAACGTGTTGAGCGGCGTGGAGATCAGCGTCCCGATCCGTTTTACCGGCAGCCCCTCCTGCGCCTGCTCGTAGAGCGTCGGCTGATAGGAGACCGCGATATCGCCCTGACCGGCCGCAACGAGGCGCGGCGGAGCGCTTGGATCGGCGGGCGTCAGCAGATCCACATCGAGCCCTTCCGCCTTGAAGAACCCCCCTTCCTTGGCCACCACGAGCGGGCCGTGATCGGCGTTCACGTACCAGTCGAGCAGCACCGTCAGCTTGTCAGCAGCCGAAGCGGATCCTGCGATCAGCCCCGTCGTCATAACGGCCAGCGCCAGCGACACGACCGCCCTACTCATGAATGTCAGCATGTCTCGATCGCCCTGTTTCAGTCCGTTTCCGATTGCCACGGCGTCATGGCGCGCGTGGTCCTGTCGACGATGGTTCGAAGAAGAAGCGCCATCACCGCGAGCAGCACGAGGGCGGCGAACACCACATCGGCCTGCGCGCGAGCATTGGCCTGCAGCATGACGAAGCCGAGCCCTTTCGAAGAACCGACCCATTCCCCGACGATCGCCCCGATCGGCGCGAAGACGGCCGCAACGCGCAGGCCCGAGCCAAGGGCCGGCAAGGCCGCGGGCACCCGGATCATCATCAGCGTCTGCCACGGCGTCGCGTGCACCATATGGGCGTAGTCGAGAAGGTCGGGATGCGTGCGCCGCAGCCCGTCATAAAAGGCCGACGTCACGGGAAAGAAGATGATCAGGCTCGCCATGACGATCTTGGAGGCAAGCCCGAAGCCGAACCACAGCAACAGAAGCGGCGCGATGGCGAAAACCGGCAGCGCCTGACTGACCACCACCACCGGCAAGAGATAGCGCTGCGCGATCGGCAGCACCGACAGCATCAGCGCCAGCACCACCCCCGACACCACACCGAAGACAAGCCCCAGCCCCGTCTCGTAGGCCGTGATACCGGCCTGATAGAACAGGAAATCAGCCCGCTCGATCAGCACCTGCGCCACGCGCGAGGGCGCCGGCAGCATGTAGGAGGGCAGATCGAACCCGCGCACGGCCGCCTCCCACGCCGCCAGCAACAAGATGGCGGTCACGCCCCCGCGCACGGTCCGCTGAGACAAGTCCGACATGATTCTCCTCTTGCCGCTCAAACCTTGAGACGGCGTCTTGCAGCCCAATGGCCGAACCCCACGCGATGGGCCCGCCGATGCGCGCACGCGCACACGGGCCGCCGCACCTGAGGGCAGCCGCGCTAAACCTGAATTTCTGCTGAAAAGAAAAGCCCCATCGGGGCGAGCCGCCTGAGCAGCCACGCTCGTAACCACACGCGCGCAAGGCACGCAGAGCACCAAAGCCGGCTCGAATAGGGGCTACCGCCTTGCGGCGGATCGGATGGTCGAAACATAGGATCTGCCCGTCCTTGACATCAAAGACCATGAAGACCCGGGAAAATAAGGCTCAGGTTTCCGTCCCTTCGCCGGCATGGCCCGGATCAAGTTCGAAGGGTTCGGCCCCAGTCCCTTGTCGTGAGCGCCTTTGCAGCGCACGTCTCGGGATCCGGCCGTCTCAGTTCGCGTTCGCGAACACCCCTCGGAAGTAACGCCAGTGTGAGACGGATCGCACGCCAATGCAAGACGGCACGATCGCGCGCCAAATGTCGCGGCCAGGAGATATCGAGAGTAGGAAATCGAGGCGCAAGCAGCCAGGCTGCCTCAGCGGGGTTGCCCGTTTGGTCCCCGGTTGTCATCCCCGCGCAGGCGGGGATCCAGTAACCACAGGATCGGATTGCTGCGCACGAGCCACTCAGGTCTCTGAGATGACAGTCGTGCCTGTATCAGGTCACCCGGACACACGCATATCGCCGTATCGAAGGCCCTACTTCTTCGCCCAGGCGTCCAGTGCGCGCTGCACGACGCGCTCACCGGGAGAACCCTTTTCGAGCGTCAGGATCGCGCGCTTGCCGCTTTCGTAGAGAATGGGAATATCGATCCAGCCGCAGTCGCGCAGAAGCGTCATGTTGTGCTCACGCTCCGCCTCGATCGAGGACAGCGCCACCCAGAAGAACCCGTCCGCGACCCGAACTGATGCGCCGATCAGCGCATCGCCGCGTGCTTCCTCGGTCGTCTTCATGATCAGACCGGGAACCGAGGAGGCTGCCTTTCCGGAGAAATTGTCCGGCAGATAGAACTTCAGCTCGATCAGGTGGCTCGCAGGCAGCGTGATGTCCTGATTGGGACGGATCGTCAGACCGACAGTGACATCCTGACTGGGAATGGTGACCGTCGCCTTGATCACCGTATCCGCGCGGTTGCCCCCGGCAGGCGTTTCCTCCGCCGTCGACCACAGCACGCGGCCCTGTTCCGCAGATCCGCCGGAGCTGGCATCCGCGCTTTCCTCATAGAGGATGGCGCACTGGGCCACAGGCGTTGCCTGAGACGAGGTATCGGAAGACGGCTGAGCCGGGGCGACGGCCGGGGCCGGCGTCTCACTCTCCGCCGGCGCATTCGCCGGTTCATCGCCTTGAGATGCCACCGTAACGGCGTCATCCTCGTTCGGCGGCACGACGCGCGTCGTCGTCACGGCACGCGTCGTCGTCACGGCACGCGCATCCGGTGCGGCGGGCGATCCGTCGTCGTTGAGAAGGCGCGACGTATCCTTGTCGCTCTCCGCAGCGGCATTGTCCCCGGCTGCGGGCATGGCACCGTCCGCCACCTGTGGCGTATCCGATCCTTTAAACAACGCCAGAATGTCATCGCTGTGACTGAAGACCAGCGTCAGCAAACCGACGAAAACGATAACAGCGGCAATAGCGGCCGCGATCACCGGCAAACGCGACGAGCGCAGCCCGCCGCGCCGGTAGGAGGGCATGCCGGCGGTCGGAGCGGCATCGCCGTCGCGCGTCATCGCGTCGAGATCGGCAATCGCATCGTGCTGATCGATACCGGGAGCGCCATTGCCGCCGGACGGTTCCGACGACGTTGACTTGTTCTGAGCACCCTTTTCCGGTTCGGGCACAACCTGGGCATGGGAGACTCTCGTGCCGCCGGGAAGCGGCTCGAAACGCTTGCGGGGCGCGGGCGCCTCGGCCTGGGCCCCATTGCCATTCCCGTTGCCCTCGAAGATGTCGTCCTCGTCCGACGGAGCAGGCTCGCCCTTCACCGTCTCCGCAGGCTGAGATGCGCCGTGACGCACGTCTCCGTTGGCCTGAGGAGCCGCGGGCTGAGCGGCATGCTCGGCGACTGGGCGATGCGGCACAGCGGGCGCGTCCGCCTGTTCATGGCGAACGGGCGGTTCATGACGGGGCGGGGCTCCCGCACTCTCGTGATGACCGGCACCGACCGGCTCGCGAGCCGGTTGATGGGCGGGCTCGTTCGCGGACGCGGAATGCGGCACCTGAGCCTGCTGGGAATGCGCAGGCTGAGAGTAGGCTGGCTGGGAGGCTGGGCGCGTTGCGGGCCCGAGCCCCAGCGAGGCGCGCGCCGCATCGGCTTCCACCTTGCGGATCGCCTCTTCCAGACGGAGTTGCTCGGTCGTGATGTCCGAAGGGGCCAGCGGCGGATCATAGTTCTTGAGCTGATTGACGATCGCCTGTCGCGCGCGTTGATAGACAGCCCGACGCGCTGCTCCCGTACTTCCGGGAAGTGCATCGATAGCCCGCTTCAAGACAGCGTGATAGTCCGCCATTGGCAACTCTTAATCAGGACAGAACAATTCTGCGAAGTTTAGGGTTAATCCTGAAACGGATTCTGAACAAGGATTGTGTCATCCCGCTCCGGAGACGTCGACAACAACGCAACCGGCGCTCCGATTAATTCTTCAACATGACGAACATACTTGATCGCCTGGGCCGGAAGATCCGCCCAGCTACAGGCACTTGCGGTCGTTTCTTCCCAGCCGTCGAGCGTCTCGTAAATCGGCTCAACCCGGGCCTGAGCGCCCTGAGAGGCGGGCAGATAGTCGATCTCCTTGCCGTCGAGCTTGTAGCCGACGCAGATCTTGACCTCTTTCAGCCCGTCCAGCACGTCGAGCTTGGTCAGCGCGATGCCGTTGATCCCGCAGGTGCGCACGATCTGCTTGACCAGCACCGCGTCGAACCAGCCGCAACGCCGCTTGCGGCCCGTCACCACGCCAAATTCCTTGCCCTTCTCGCCGAGGAACTGGCCGACCTCGTCGTTCAGCTCCGTCGGGAACGGACCTTCGCCGACGCGCGTCGTGTAGGCCTTGGTGATGCCCAGCACGTAGTCGAGACCGCCCGGCCCGATGCCCGAGCCGGCCGAAGCCGAACCGGCAACAGTGTTGGAGGAGGTCACGAAAGGATAGGTGCCGTGATCGATGTCCAGCAGCGCGCCCTGCGCGCCCTCGAACAGGATGCGCTTGCCTTCCTTGCGCTTCTCGTCCAGCAGCCGCCAGACGATATCCATGAAGGGAAGCACCTTGTCGGCAACGCTGATCAGTTCCTCGTAGATCGTCTCCGGCTTGATCTCGTCCTTGCCGAAGCCGCGCAGCAGCGCATTGTGATGGACCAGCAGGCGGTCGATCTCGTCGCGCAGCGCTTCCTCGGTATTGGCCAGATCCATCAGCCGGATGGCGCGCCGTCCCACCTTGTCTTCATAGGCAGGACCGATGCCGCGCTTGGTGGTGCCGATGCGGGTTCCGACATTCGATGATTCGCGCAGGGCGTCGAGTTCGCGATGCAGCGACAGAATAAGCGGCACGTTTTCCGCGATGCGAAGATTGTCCGGCGTGATGGTCACGCCCTGTGCTTCCAGACGTCCGATCTCGGCCACCAGCGCATGCGGATCCAACACCACGCCGTTGCCGATGACACCGAGTTTGCCCTCGCGCACACAGCCCGATGGCAGCAGCGACAGCTTGTAGCTCACCCCGTCGATAACCAGCGTATGTCCCGCATTGTGCCCGCCCTGAAAGCGGACGACCACGTCCGCTTGCTCGGACAACCAGTCCACGATCTTGCCTTTGCCTTCGTCTCCCCACTGCGATCCGACAACAACGACATTGGCCATTAGATTATTTTTCCTTGAGACTTCGGCGCCCGGCACCGCCTGCTGTTCTTACGGCGGTCGGCGGCCAGAAAATTCGTGGACATGGCGACCTCGATTACACGGGCTCAACCGGAATCGGCGCGCCGTCCCCGGCACGCACGAAGCGGCCGGACTATAGACATATCGACCAGCCGTGACGAGTCCCCGAAAGGATGCGTCTTCGTCTTTACACATACGGCCGGACACAATAATCGGCAATCAAGTGCCGGTTTGAGCGAGGGGGACCCTCAGTGCTGCCGCGAAACGGCGCGTGAGGGAGGATTTCGAAAAGATGACGACGCCCGCGGCACGTTTCGGCGCCTGGTTCTATTCCCAACCCTACATCCTGCTGTCGACCACCGCGACGGCGTGGGGAGGCAACATCGTGATCGGCCACGTCGCCGCCGGTCACATTCCACCATTGGCGCTCGCCCAGGCGCGCTGGACGCGCTGGATCAGCGCCTTCGTGATTCTGACGCTCATCTTCTGGCCGAAGGTGAGGCAGGATTTCCCGGTTATCCGACGGTCTTTCCCCATCCTGCTGCTGCTCTCCTTCGTCGGCATCACGCTTTACAATTCGCTGGCCTATGTGGGCCTGCAATATATGCAGGCCGTCAACGGCGCGCTGATGCAGTCGACCGCGCCGTTCTCGATCGCGCTGTGGTCGCTGCTTCTCTTCCGCGACCGCCTGACCCGCGGCCAGATCGGCGGCATCCTCCTGTCCTCGCTCGGCGTTCTGGCAATCATCACCGACGGCGATCCCGCGCGCTTGAGCGAATTGTCGGTCAATCCAGGCGATCTGTTCCTCATCGCCGCCATGGCGTCCTACGCGCTATACGCTTCGCTGTTGCGCAAACGCCCGCCGATCCACCCCATGTCCTTCCTGGTGCTGACCATCGGCCTCGGCGGCCTGATCCTGATGCCCGCCACCGCAATGGAAATGGCCTCCGGCTTCACCATGAAGGTCGACACGCAGATGATCCTGTCGCTCACCTACGTGATCCTGATCGCCACCATCGTCGCCTATATCTGCTTCAACCGCGGGGTCGAGCTGATCGACCCGAACCGGGCGGGGCCCTTCTTCCACCTGATCCCGGTGGTCGCCTCGCTGCTGGCGATCGTCTTTCTGGGCGAAACCTTCCAGCTCTACCACGCCGTCTGCTACGCGCTGATTCTCTCAGGGATCTTTCTGGCGCAGAGGCTTAGCCGGTAGAGCGCGGACGAACGCGCTTCCTCCGCACGATTGTCATCCCCGCGCAGGCGGGGACCCAGTAACCACAGGATCGGGTTGCCGCGCACGAACCGCGTACGTCTCTGGAATGCTGGATCCCCGCCTGCGCGGGGATGACAGTCACGGGCAAAACGCCCCCCCCCTCTCCCCCCGCAAGAAACGGGTGTCCCGGCCCCCCGGAAACCGTTAGATTTGGCCCCTCGCACCATGCCGGATCCCGACGATGACCATGCAACCCGACGTCCCCTCCTCTTCGCAGATGTCGCCCGCCACCTGGGCGATGCTGATCTTTCTGTCGATCCTGTGGGGCGGCTCGTTCTTTTTCACCAAGGTCGCGGTGGCAGAAATCGCGCCGATGGAAATCGTCCTGTTACGGGTCCTGATCGCGGCCATCGTCCTTCACGCGGTGCTGCGGCTGAAGGGGCCCGCCTTCCCCACCACGCTTTCCACTTTCACGCCGTTTCTTATCATGGGGCTCCTCAACAATGCGGTGCCCTTCGGGTTGCTGACCTGGGGCCAGACGGAACTCGCCTCCGGGCTGGCCGCGATCCTGAACGCCTTCACGCCAATCTCCACCGTCATCATCCTGCACCTCTTTACACAGACCGACCGGGCCACACCGCTGAAGGTGGCGGGTGTCATCCTCGGTTTTTGCGGCGTGGCGGTGATGATCGGAGCGGAGGCGATCGCAGGCGTCGGCGATCACGTGGTGGCGGAACTGGCCTGTCTCGGCGCCACCGTCTCCTACGGCTTCTCCGCCCTCTACGGTCGCCGCTTCCGCAATACGCCCGCACTGGTGACGGCAACCGGCCAGCTCACCGGTTCAAGCCTCATCCTGCTCGTCATGGTGCTCGTCACCGGCGGTGCGGGTTTCGTGGATAACTGGCCCTCAACCCCGGTGATAGCCTCGATGCTGGGTCTCGCGCTCCTGTCCACCGCACTCGCCTACATCCTGTTCTTCCGCATCCTGTCGCAAGCCGGTCCGGCCAATGTCATGCTCGTCACCTTCCTGGTGCCGGTCAGCGCCATTCTTGCCGGTGCGCTGGTGTTGGGTGAGGTGCTGGAGCCGCGACACTGGGCAGGCATGGCACTGATTGCCGCCGCTCTCGTCACCATCGACGGGCGGATTCCGAGGCTGCTGTTGCGGAGGAGCCGCCCCGGTCGCGAGCGGATTTGAACGTTCGAGAAATGCGATACGGATTCGAAAGAATTCGATGAAATTAGAATGACCTGACAAAAACACTTTCAAAAACCCGAGTGGCGGCCGGTTTATCCCCGTCGCCGCCCGGCTTGATTTCGGCCTCTAGAACCGCAGCAGCTTGACCTGTTTGACGAGCTGCAGGGCCTGCAGCTTCTCCACCGTTTCCGCCGGCACCTCGCCGTCGACCTCGATCAATGCGATGGCGTCGCCGCCGGGCTCAGTGCGGCCGAGATTGAAGGTCGCGATATTGACCCCGGCCTCGCCCAAGAGCGATCCGAACTTGCCGATGAAGCCCGGCTTGTCCTCGTTGGTGATGTAGAGCATGTGCGGCCCCGGCGCGGCCTCCATGTCGATCCCTTTCACCTGGATGAGACGCGGCGTACCGTCGGCGAAGATGGTTCCGGCCACCGACCGGCTCTGGCGCTCGGTCAGGATCGTCAGGCGGATATAGGTCTCGTAGGCGCCCTGCTGCGCGCGGTGAACCTCCTCCATCTGAATGTCGCGATCGCGCGCCAATGAGGGCGCGGAGACCATGTTGACCGATTGCAGCAGCGGCGTCAGAACCCCGGTCAGCGCCGCAGCCGTCAGCGCCTTGGTGTTCATCTCCGCCACATAGCCCTCATACTCGATCCGGATGCCGGTGATCGCTGTCTCGGTCACCTGTCCGGCGAACGAGCCGAGCTGCTCGGCAAGCTTCACGAAGGGGCGCAGCCTCGGAGCTTCTTCCGACGAAATTGACGGCATGTTCAAGGCATTGGAGACGCCGCCGGTCATCAGATAGTCGGAAATCTGCTCCGCCACCTGCAGCGCCACGTTCTCCTGCGCCTCCTCCGTCGCAGCCCCCAGATGCGGCGTGCAGACAAGGTTCGGCGCGCCGAACAGCACGTTTTCCTTCGCCGGTTCCTCCACGAACACGTCGAAAGCCGCCCCCGCCACATGGCCGGAATCGAGCGCCTCACGCATCGCCGCCTCGTCCACCAGACCGCCGCGCGCGCAGTTGATGATGCACACGCCCTTCTTGGTCTGGGCGATCGCATCGGCCGACAGGATGTTGCGGGTCTTGTCGGTCAGCGGCGTATGTAGCGTAATGAAGTCGGCCCGGCGCAATAGCTCCGGCAGTTCCACCTTCTCCACGCCCAGATCGCGCGCCCGCTCATGGCTGAGGAAGGGGTCGTAGGCAATCACCTTCATCCGAAGCCCGATAGCGCGCTCGGCCACGATCGACCCGATATTGCCGCAGCCCACCAGCCCCAGCGTCTTGGCCGTGATCTCCACACCCATGAACCGGGACTTCTCCCACTTGCCGGCCTGCGTCGAGGCATCGGCGGCCGGGATCTGCCGGGCAACGGAGAACATCATCGCAATGGCATGCTCGGCCGTCGTGATCGCGTTGCCAAACGGCGTGTTCATCACGATCACGCCCTTGGCGGTGGCGGCGGGAATATCGACGTTATCCACGCCGATCCCGGCCCGGCCGATGACCTTCAGCCGGTCGGCGCGTTCCAGGATCTTCGAGGTCACCTTGGTCGCGGACCGGATCGCCAGTCCGTCATACTGTTCGATGACCTCGGCGAACCTGTCCTTGTCCTTGCCCAGCTCGGGCTGGAAATCCACCTCCAGTCCGCGATCCTTGAAGATCTGAACGGCGGCGGGCGAAAGCTTGTCTGAAATGAGAATTCTGGGAGCCATGATCCACCTCTATCGGCCGGCTATTCTCCTCTGAGCCAGCTCAGCAATATGGGGATAGGGATCGACGCCCTCCTCCTCGGCGCGATGCGGCTCGACCGTCAGTCCGTAGAGCTGCAAGAGAGGGACGCCGAGATAGTGGCCGGTCGAGAAATTCTCGACCAAAGCCTCGGCATCGCCCTCGTATCCGGCCGGATGGAAGAGGACCTCCAACGAAATGTTCAGGTGGCGGGCGGCAGCGTACGACCATGCGATCGTCGCCATTTCGTCCCCCAGAATCCAGTTTCTCGCGCGCCCTCTCGGCCGGATCGCTCACCGCGATATGCCCGGCCTCGTGCAGGATGTCGCCCGGATAGAGCAGACGGTCCTCATCGATGAAGAGCGTGCCGAAACGGATATCTAGCCCCGGCAGGAACGTGGGGTCCGGCAACGCCTCGAAGCGCACCGGTATGCCCACCGCTTGGACGAACCCGGTGAACTTCCGGCTCATGGGATCGCCCGCCGCCATTCAGGCCGCCGTCTCTTGTGCGGCCAACCTTTGCGCAAAGGCCCAGTCGAGCCACGGCGTCAGCGCCTTCAGATCGGAGGCCTCCACCGTCGCCCCGCACCAGATCCGAAGCCCGGCCGGAGCATCCCGGTAGGACCCGATGTCATGGGCTACACCTTCCGCGTCGAGCTTGGAGACGATCGCCTTGGCGAACGCCCCTTGTGCCTTCTCATCGAGGGCTGCGACCGTCGGATCGACGATCTTCAGACAGACGGAGGTGTTGGAGCGAATGGCGGGATCGGCGGCCAGGAAATCGACCCACGGGGTCTTTGCCACCCAGTCGGCGATGACCTTGGCATTTGTATCGGCCCGCGCGCACAGCGCATCGAGCCCGCCGAGACCGAGGCCCCAGTCCAGCGCATCGATATAATCCTCGACGCAGAGCATGGACGGCGTGTTGATGGTCGCGCCTTCGAAGATGCCTTCGATGAGCTTGCCGCCCTTGGTGAGCCGAAAGATCTTCGACATCGGCCATGCGGGCGTGTAGCTTTCCAGGCGCTCCACCGCGCGGGGGCAGAGGATCAGCATGCCGTGCGCGGCCTCGCCGCCCAGCACCTTCTGCCAGGAGAAGGTGACCACATCGAGCTTGGCGAAATCGAGCTTCTGCGCGAACGCCGCTGAGGTCGCGTCGCAGATCGTTAAGCCCTCACGATCCGCAGGAATCCAGTCGCCATTCGGCACCCGGACGCCCGAGGTCGTACCGTTCCAGGTGAAGACGACGTCATGGCTGAAATCGACCGCGCTCAGATCCGGCAGCTCGCCGTAATCAGCCACCATCTTGCGGGCGCCTTCGAGCTTGAGCTGCTTGATGACATCCGTCACCCAGCCCAACCCGAAGCTTTCCCAGGCCAGCATGTCCACGGGGCGCGCCCCCAGGAGCGACCACAGCGCCATCTCCACGGCGCCCGTGTCGGAAGCCGGAACGATGCCGATGCGATAGTCGTCGGGGACTTTTAGAAGTTCGCGCGTCTTGTCGATGGCGGCGGCCAGCTTGGCCTTGCCGATCTTTGCGCGATGCGATCGCCCAAGCGGGGCGTCATCGAGAGCCTGAAGGCTCCAGCCGGGGCGCTTGGCGCAGGGGCCGGACGAAAAATTGGGATTGGCCGGCCGCCGGGCCGGTTTCTCAGTCACAGTCATGAATACTACCCTTTCAGACAGGCGCCCTTCGTTGGGGAAGGGTGTCCCACTGACCCGCATATGCGAAAATGCGGAGAAGGGCAAATGATAGATTGTTTCGGGGTAGGCTTTGGGGATTAATGAATATCTCTTAGTGTTAGGCTCTCCTCAGGCGACGGGTTGGCACCCGACACAACCTTACGGAAGCCAAGGATCAATAGTTTCGCTAAATTTCGTTCGAGTTTGAAATTGCGCCAACCACACTCACTGACTCGGAGATCCCATTGAGATTTCTTGTATTTTGTACGATACTTGTGTTTTCGCTTATTTTTCTATCCGCAGTCAACGCGCTGTTTGTTCCTTTAATCCCGTCGGCTCCGTGCGAAAATAGAATATGTATTGTTGCTCGAACATTTAGTGAATACCAAACGCTCGTAAGCGCAGGGCTAGCAATTCTAGCTGCATGTGTTACTGCTCGTCCCGCTTGGCTTCAGCTCAAAAAAATGCAGGTGCAACAGGACATTTCCGCCCGGTCTACAATCGTTAGACGTCTTAAGGACGTGGAAGCCCGCGCAAGAACAACATTTTTAAAAATAGAAAGCTTAATAAACAATATTAATATGACAATATACTCGGAGTATGACACTGAGTCAGATTCGTATTGTTGGAATTATAATAATATAAACGATAACTTGGGCATACAATTTCCTATCTACATGCGACAAAATTATCATCAAGCTCGAAGCACAGCAGACATCGATGCGTGATACCCACCAAATCGAGCATACTCGACAGAGCGTAATCGAAGCAGTTAGAGCACTTAGAGAGTGTTTTGATTACATCAGCGCTCCAAGGCGCTTTTCTGGCGATCCAGAAATTTCAGAGCAGCGTATGGATGAGATTCGTTCAGAAGGAGAAAAAGCTCGCACTGAACTCCCGAAAAAAGCAACTGCTTTAGAGGGCGCATATAGGGAAGCAAGGCAAATAGTTTAATCCGAAACAGAAGCAATTCGTCAGCGGTTGCGTGAGATCGACGATGAACTTTTGAAGGGCTCATAATTCGTCCCCAATTGCCTACAAAATACCTTCTCGTCATTGCCGGCCCCGACCGGTAATCCATGCCGTAATATCGTCGTACGGGAAGAGGTTGATGTAGTACGCTAATCGACCCACATTCTTCGCCGAGGCCTCATGGAATGGATCCAGGGGCAGAGCCCGGGATAACGACGGAGAAGGTCGTAGGAACCGGCAAGGACAGGACGCCCAGTCCCACGAATGTCGCGCACATCCTGCTCCGTATTCTCCCTCGACCTCCCGTGCATTCCGCTTGAAGACCTTGCGCCGATAGAATTTCTTATCTCGATAACAAATATTTATCGCATCATTTCACACTCTGCGACATTCTATATCTTGCAACTCAAGTTTAACTCCGACACGGTTTGCACGTTAATACATGGTCGGAAAGTAACGTGAGCGCGTGAAAGAGGTCGGTCGGCGAACCCCGACAGTGAACAGGACCGTCTACGCACAGATCAAAGCCTGAGACACGCCAAACCCGCGTGCGCGCAACGTGAGAACTGTCATGGAAAGAAAACTGGCCAATCCGGCCCCGCTCGGACTGACGGGCTTTGCCTTGACGATCTGGATGCTCAGTCTCGTGAATTCCGGGCTCTATACCGGCTCCAGCGTGCCCCTCGTGCTGGCCTCCGCCTTTGCCTTCGGCAGCACGGCGCAATTCGCCACCGGACTGATGGAAATGCCGCGCGGCAATACGTTCGGCTGCGTCGCCTTTTGCTCCTACGGCGCCTTCTGGTGGACGTTCGCGCTGTTCGTCAACTTCTTCTCCGCGGGCGTCGCGGGCGGTTTCGTCGCCTGGTGGCTCGCCATGTGGGGCGTCTTCACCTTCTTCATGTGGGGGTCGGAACCCTGACGCTGCCGCGCGCGCTGCAGATGGTGTTCCTGTCGCTGTGGATCACCTTCGCACTCTTGGCGGCGGGCGATTTCACCGGACTGGAGGCGATCAAGCATGCGGGCGGTTATGCCGGCCTGCTGACCGCCGTCTTCGCCTTCTATCTGGCGGCGGCCGAAGTAAGTCATCAACGAGACCCACGGCCGCGAGATCCTGCCCTTCGGCACGCCGAAGGACGCCATCGGCCACGGTGCGGCCCAGCCCGCCGAGTAAACGGAGACGACGGCACTCCGGACGCGCCGGATCACACCGGCGTGTTCGGGGGACGTTTCCGCGAAGGCGAAGCCGCCCGTCGACGTGGACCTCCGGATGGCGCACGTCTTACGCCCCCGCACCATTGTCATTCCCGCGAAAGCGGGGAACCAGCACCCAGTGCGGCCAGCGGTTTATTTTCATAAGAAAAATTCGTTGGTTAATGGATTCCCGCCTTCGCGGGAATGACAATGGTGCGGAAGCGCTTCAAGGAGTTGTTCCCCGGCCTCCCTGAAAGCATCCCGAGGCACTCCGAGAATGCTTCCCCTCCGCCTCCCCGGCACTCAACTCGTGTTTTTCACATTACCGCATTGTAATTTTTTCAACACGTTTTCGCCCAGTTTCCGTCACGAAATTTCACGCGTCCAAAACCTGCCCTCAACACCGCATTTCGCGACGCGAAGGGGCCCGTTTCTACGACCCGTCACTTAACGGATAGAACAGCAGGAGACCAAACCATGTCGCTTGGACGCGCATGGCTGCCGGCACTCGCCGCAGCATCTCTCATCACCATTCTTCCAGCTTCAGCCGCAACCATGATGATGGGCCAGGGGAGCGATCAATCGGCCCCGATCCGCGGCCTGTGGCTCACCACCCCATTCCCCGAACGAACGGTGGACTTCGGCAATACCGTCAAGCTCGATATCTCGCTGCGCAACAAGCCCCTGCCGCCCGAGCGCGTCGAACTCAAGCTCGACGGTCTCCCCGAAAGCTGGAAGTCCGAGATCGACGGCAGCGGATCGCAAGTCTCCGCCGCCATGGTGCCTATGGACGACACCGAAACGCTCCATCTGGTGCTGACCCCGCCGGAGAATGCCAAACCCGGCTCCTTCTCGTTCAAGGTGCTGGGCACTGTGGACGATGCAAGTGCGGGCACGCCTGAGACGCTGGATCTGCCGGTCAAGCTCACCATGGCGGAGGCAAAGCCCGCCAAGCTGACGCTCGACCCGAAGCTGCCCACCTTGCGCGGCACGGCCAAGTCCTCCTTCGATTTCGAGCTGAAGCTGAAGAATGACAGCCCGAAGGACGCGGTCGTGAACCTCGCCTCCAAGGCACCCGACGGCTTCCAGGTCTCGTTCACCGAAGGCTATGGCAGCCAGAGATCACCTCCCTGCCGCTGAAGGCCAATGAGAACAAGACCGTCAAGGCGAAGGTGAAGGCGCCGCAGAACGTGTCTGCAGCCACCTATGACGTGGCCGTTGCCGCACAAAGCGACACCGTCACCACCCAGACCACCCTGCACCTGCAGGTAACTGGTCAGCCGCAGATCGCACTGGAAGGCCCCAGCGGCCTGCTGTCGGACACGGCCACGGCCGGCGAAGAGCGCGATTTCACCTTCACCGTGCGCAATATCGGCTCCAACATTGCCCGCGACGTCAAGCTGAACGCGCGCGCCTTCGGGGTGGAAAACGGAAGTGGAGCCGAAGGTTTTGCCCGAACTGGCGCCCGACGCCAAGCAAGACGTTTCCGTCCATATGACGCCCGCCAAGAACGCGGTTGCAGGCGATTAAATGACCTCGTTCAGCGCGTCCGGCTCCGGCGTTTCCAAGTCGGCCGATTCCCGCGTGACCGTCACCACCTCCACGCTGTGGGGTGCGACCGGGCTCGGCGTCATCCCAGCCGCCCTACTGGTGATGGCCGTCGGCGTGCGTCGGTACGGCCGCAGATGAGCGGCGAGGCGAAGAGAGATCCCGTCATCGAGATGCGGGATCTCGTCAAGCTCTACGGCGGCGCGGAGGCCGTCGCGGGGCTTGATCTCACCGTCAACGAGGGCGAGGTGTTCGGGCTTCTGGGGCCCAACGGGTCCGGCAAGACCACGATGATCCTGATCCTGCTGGGCCTAACCGACCCCACCTCGAGAACCGTCCGCGTCACCGGGCTCGATCCGTTGCGCCAACCGCTCGCGGTCAAGCGCGCGGTCGGGTACCTGCCGGACGATGTCGGCTTTTACGACACCATGACGGCGCGCGAAAACCTGCGCTACACGGCGCGGCTTGCCGGGCTCGACACGGCCGAGGCCGACCGGCGCATCGACAATGCGCTGGAACGCGTCCGCCTGCACGACGTGGCGGAGAAAGCCGTCGCCGGCTTCTCGCACGGCATGCGGCAGCGGCTCGGCCTGACCGAAGTGCTCGTCAAGGACTGCCCCATCGCCATCCTCGACGAGCCGACCAACGGACTCGACCCGCAATCGACGACCGAGCTGCTCGGTCTGATCCGCAAACTGCGAGATGACGGGCGCACCGTGCTCCTGTCCTCGCACATGCTATCGCTGGTGCAGTCGATCTGCGACCGGGTCACCTTGATCAATCACGGGCGGATAGGGCTGACCGGACCGGTGGATACGCTCCGCTCCCAGGTGCTGGGCGGAGCCTACACGATCGAGGTGGAGGCAGACGGCGTCGATATCGGGAAGGTGACCGTCGACATTCCCGGCGCGACCGGGGTCGAGACGCCGCGGCGCGGCCATGCCTACATCCGGACGCATGCCGATATCCGCACGGACGTGGCGGCGAAAATCGTGCAGGACAGCGAACGTCTTTCGAGCATCGCCATGCACCGGCCGAACCTCAATGACGTCTACCAGCGCTATTTCGAGGATATGAGCCATGCGGCGTGAAGGATCGCCCTGAACCGGGCTTTGGGCGGTGACTTCCAAGGAGGCCGCCGACCACCTCACCAACGCGCGAATGAAGATCGTGCTGGGCCTCGTCGTTCTCACCGCCATGGGCGCGGCCTATGGCGCGGCCGGGCAGTTGAAGGAGACGGTAGGATCGGATCCGTTCCTGTTCCTGAGGCTGTTCACTACCGGCCACCAGCCCCTGCCCTCGTTTGCGGGCTTCCTGAGTTTCCTGTTGCCGCTCGTCGCCATCACCCTGGCGTTCGACGCGATCAACGGGGAATATCAGCGCCACACCATGAGCCGGGTGCTGTCGCAGCCGATCCACCGGAACGCGCTGCTCGCAGGCAAGCTCTTCGGCGGGCTCATAGTGCTCACCATCTGCGTGATCACGCTGTGACTGCTGGTGACCGGCGTCGGCATTCTCGCCCTTGGCCTTCCGCCAAGCGGCGAGCAAGTGGCGCGCGGCGTCGCCTTCCTGGTGGTCTCGGTCGCCTAATTCCGCGATCTGGCTCGGCATCGCGCTGCTGTTTTCCACCTGGTTCCGCTCCACCGCGACTGCAGCCCTTGCCGCGCTCGCCCTGTGGCTGGTATTCACGATCTTCTGGCCGATGCTTTCCCCGATCGTGGCGAACATTCTGGCGCCCGTCGATCTTCTGAACCCGATGACCGCGCTGACCCAGTACAACCTGCAGCACGACCTGATGCAGATTTCGCCGGCAACGCTTTATGCCGAAATGCTGACCGGCATCCTGCATCCCTCGACCTGGGAGCTCGAACTTCTGTTCCGCTCCCAGCTTCAGGGCGCGCTGGTCGGCTCGCCTCTGTCGCTCGGCCAGAGCCTGCTGATCGTCTGGCCGGACTTCTCCGGTCTGGTGGCGGGCATCGTGGTCGTCTTCACGCTGGCCTATGTGTCGTTCCAGCGTCAGGAAGGGCGCGCCTGACAAGGCGGAACCGACATATCAAGACGCAAAAGGGCCGGGAAGCAGTCTTCCCGGCCCTTTTTTCTAGAAACTTGAAGTCGTCTCGCGCGGCTCAGTTGAAGTTGTAGAGCAGACCGAGACGCAGTTCGTGGACATAGAGATCGTCGTACTCGATGCGGCTCTGTGTACCATCGATCCGGCCACTCTTGGCCTTGCCGAGCGAACGGAACTGATAACCGGCATCGACCATCATGTTCGGCGAGATCTCGTAGGATGCACCGGCCATCAGCGCCCAGGCCAGATTCCAGCGGCCGTGGCTGCCGTAGGAACCGGTGTTGCCGCCGCCATTGTCGTAGCGAATGCCGGACGCCTTCACATAGGACGTGAAGTCGTAGATGGTGCCGAGATCGGCGTAGGCGTTGACCATGAAGGTCAAAGCGTCGATACCGGCGGTCTCATGCGACGTGGACGAGCTACCGCAAGACCCGATACAGGGCGTGCGCATCGAACCCGGACTTGAATTCATAGTCGACCGTGACGTCACTGCGGAATCAGTCATTGAAGTAAGAACCGACACCGCCGGAGATCAGCGCCGTATTGTCGAGACCCTCGTTGGAGAAATCGCCGATATTGTTGTAGGTCGTGCGGGCCGACGGATCGGCGTAAATCTTGAAGCCGATATCGCCGCGCAGGTACCAGCCACCCTGCGGCGCGACATAAGGTTCAGGAATGTATTCGGGAAGATCGGCAGTACTCGCAAGTGTCGGAAGTGCGAGCGCAATACTGGCTAAGACGATTAATTTCCTCAGGTTGCTCATGTTGCACCCACCCTTCTCTTGCCGGGCACCTCGAGTGCCGGCAGTAAAATTCATACGCGATGGTTGTCATAATGAATTTTGAAATTTTAAATTATTATTAACTCTAGTAAAATTAGTTAATACTTTGCTTAAATTAACAGATTGTATTAGCTATTTGTTAGTGCCTCTTAATTGAAAATGCTTATCCCGCGTCCGACAAGAGTGCCTGCTCGGGCTCACAAGTCCCTGTTTTCGGTTAAAAATGGCAGAATTGGCGAGGGAACGCGCGCATCGGCACCCGGGTGCCGCCCTCCCGGATCGTGTCATGCCGTTAACCATGAATGGCGCAAACACCCCATCCAGATGCTTGAAATTAACCTTTTCGGCCAACCGATCCGGCGCTCATCCCCACCCGCTCTTGCCCCATTCCGGCGCGCAAAGGCTCGGTTTCACGGATTTCCGCCCCGCTCAGGAGTCGTTCCGGCGCGGTGCCATTCCTGTATTGAGATAACCTTACGGGAAGAGAGATGCCGCAGGCTCACAGAAGATCAAAGTCCTCGCGCTGCGACATCCCGTAACGAAATCCGGATTTCGGATGCAAGTAATCCAGACAGAGTCAGTAGCGGATGTGGAATGTCGCGGAGACGTCGTGATCGCGGGCATCTTCGGCGAGGCTGCCATTGTAGCTCAGCTCCAGCGCCGCGTTTCCGTTGAAAGAGACGTTCAGGCCAACCTCCACTTCCGCGCTGTCGCGCAAGATCGGCAGTCCATCGACCGTGAAGTCGCTACCGCCGGAGAAGTGCAGCCTCGTGTCGGTATCGACGTCCCCATAGGCATGACGCCAACCGAGACCGCCACGCGCCGACACGCCGAGCTCGCCAACCTTGAAGAGATCGGCCTCCCCGCGCAGCCTCAACGTGGTCGAAACGCTGTTGAGACTGCTGTCGTCACCCGACAAGACCGCGGAACCACCCGTATCGTGGAAGGCATACGTCTGCTGATAGGCGTAAGTCACCCCCGCATAAGGCTCAAAGCGCGCAAACGAGGTGGCGAAACCGTAGCCGGCCTCGGCAAAGGCCTGCAACGTATGGGCGCCGCCGAGCCACAGCGCGACATTCCCTATTTGCCCGCCTGCGTAGACGCCCGCGGTATAGCTGTCCGAGGACCGGCTGTCGACCGAATCTGGTCGCGTCCGAAGCCGCCCATCACGCCGACGCGCCAACCGCCCATCGGCCCCACATAGACTGGAGCATCCACACCGAAGAACAGGCCGCCGGAGCGATAGTCCGCGGAAGCGGCATTGCCGTTGCCGTCACGCGCGCCCCAGGACCCCCTAACCCGAGAACCACACCGCGATGCCGCTTTCCGCCTTCGGTTCGCGTCCCTTTTCGTTGTCGCCATGGGAGGCGAACACCGGCATCGAGGCCGAACCGGCCGCACCGAAAGCATTGCGGATCCGCGAAATCGCCGCGCCGGACACCTGCTGCGCCGTGCTCACCAGAAGGCTCTTCGCCGTGCCGTGAACCTCGCCCGACAACAGGGCGTCCGCCTTCTGCGCCTGGCTCATCGTCATGGTCAGCATGGTCTCGTAGACATCGTTGCAGTAGCCCAGCGACTGCACGCCGGCCGCAGTGTTGTACTGGTTGGAGGTCGTGGTGACGTCGGTATAGTCGACGTCGTTGCGCACCATCGTCACGTCCACCATCGTCGACGTGTAACTCGCATAGGCATCGAGGAAGGCGAAATCGTCTTCCACCATCGTGAACGTACCCTCGATGCTGTCTGCCTCGATGACCGTGTAGGTCGTCAGCACGTCATAGGACGTCCCGTCCTCCGTGACGTCGGCGGAGGAGATGTGGAGCGTCGCGCCGTCCTCAATCGTCGCCGTCCCGGAAACCGACAATAGATCGCTGTCGCCCGAGCTGTCGATCTGAACGAGATAGGTCGAGCCATCCTCGAAAGTGACGTCGCCATCGACGGTCAACGTGCCGATATCGGTTGCAGCATCGTCGCTCGATGTCAGGCTCGAGATCAGCTCAAGCAACGAGGAATAACCGCCCGGCGCAATCGTGCCGCCGGAAAACGTGACGTCCCCGGTGGAACCTTCAACCACCAGGATGCCGTCGGAGACCGCGACCGCGACCGCGACCGCGACCGCGACCGCGAGCGTGTCCGACCAGTCGCCCGTGGCAACCACCGTACCGGCCCCCGTCGCCGCAACCGTACCGGACCCGGTAACGTCGCCGGAATAGATGCCTGCATCGCCCTCGGCCTCGTCGAGGTCCAGCGTGCCGTTTGCCTTGACGTCGCCGGTGATCGTATCCGTATCGCCGATCAGCGTTGCGCCGGCATCGATCATCGTGCCGCCGGTGTAGCTGTTCGTGCCGGTCAGCGTCACCGTTCCGGCGGCCACCGTCACGCTGCCATAGCCGGATATGTTGAACGACGGTTCGTAGTCGCTATCGGTAATGTTGATGTAGAGCGTGGCGTCCGAAGAACTCTTGCGCCCCAGGACGGTACTGGCGGCATTGATCGTCCCCGCCCCAACCGCATCCTCGCCTTCGGCGGCACCAATGATCAGCGTGCCCGTGGTCCCCCCGAAATAGTACACATAGATCGTTCTCTCGCCGTCGGCGACGGTGACCGTCAGCGTGCCGTCGCCGTCATCACCGACATAAACGGATCCGCTCGCTGTGATCAGCGACCCTTCTCCGTTAACCGTCACCGTTCCTTCGCTGGTCCAGAAGAGAAACGAGCCATCGACGATGACCAGCGACACCGTATTCAGGGTTGCGCCGCTTTCGACCGTCACGGTCCCGGATCCCATCAACACACCGACGAGTGTTTCGTCGTTGGTATCGGTCAGCGTCGCGCCGTTCGACAAGGTGAGGGACGCGTAGTGATCGTTGCCATACGTATCGTCGAGATAAAGCTCTGACGTCGTGACGGTGTAGTAGCCGTCGATCGTGATGTCGTCATTGTCGTCCGGGACAGTTCCGCCCCAGTTGTCGGCATCGTCCCAGCTCGCGCCGTCGCCGCCGCCGGTCCAGCTCACATCACCGGCCAAGGCCGGTTCGTTCAACATTGCGCAGGTGACGATGATCGCTACCGACGCCAGCAGGATCTGCCACGTACGATTTGTCTTGAACACCATCATCCCCCCTCAACAATCCGAACCAACGCAAGCACAGACAAGCGCCCGGATTCCGATCATCGGACCGGCCGTTCAGATGATCAGGGCAATGGGAAGAACCAGAAAATAGTAAAGAAAACCGGCAAATACTACGCTCCTCTTGAACCAGTAATTAAGTCAGATCTTGATGATTCAAACTCATAATATATATATCTGAAATATTTCTAACGTTTTTATTGTTCATATGTACATTGAAAACGCATGAATATACGATTTTTAATTCAGAAAAACTTCCGAGATATCGCCGTTCCGACGATTTAAAACAAAGGAATACGTTTTGCCGGTTCAAGACGTTGAGAGTTCAGGGGGCTCTTTTTTCTACGCTTGCAAAACGCCTTATCGCGCAGGCAGCAGCGCCCCGGATCGGAAGATCGGACCTTACGTTTGACCGGCAAATTATGACTGTCGGTTGTGCAGTCGTTGGCAGGGACAGATCTGCGTCAGCTACGTGCGGTTGTGCCGTCTTTCAGGCACACTGCGACACTATGGCCGCACGGGATCGCCCCGTTACTCCCGTTGGCAAGAAGCGACGAACGGGAAGCCTTCGGACAACAACGTCAGACAGGGTTGGGCAAACGTCGCTACCGGCTTCAGGCCGCGACTTCGCTCAACGCGCTGCAGATATCGTCGACCACGGTATTGACGAGATCCACGTCGTCGCCTTCGGCCATGACTCGGATCAGCGGTTCGGTACCCGACGGACGGATCACTAAACGGCCGCCCTTGCCGAGCCGCCCCTTGGCCGCCTCGATGGAGGTGACTACCGCCTCGCTGTCGAGCGGCGACGTACCGCCGACAATGCGGACGTTCTTCAGGATCTGCGGCACCGGCTCGAAACGGCGGCAAACTTCCGAAACCGGCTTGTTCTCCTGGCGCACCACCGCGAGCACCTGAAGGGCTGCGACGAGCCCGTCGCCGGTGGTGGAGAAATCGGACAGGATGATGTGGCCGGACTGCTCTCCACCGAGATTGAAACCGTGGCGGCGCATGTGTTCGACCACGTGCCGGTCGCCGACCTTTGTGCGCTCCAGCGCCAGACCGAGACCGGACAGATGCCGCTCCAGCCCGAGATTGGACATCACGGTGGCGACGATCCCCGGCTGGGCAAGCTGGCCGCTCTTCTTCCAGCTTTCCGCAACCACCGCCATGAGCTGATCGCCGTCGACCGCCTCGCCCTTCTCGTCGACCAGGATCACCCGATCGGCGTCGCCATCGAGCGCAATGCCGATATCGGCGCACAGCTCGCGCACCTTCTCGCACAACGCGCCGATGGAGGTGGAGCCGCAATCCTTGTTGATGTTGAGACCGTCCGGATCCACGCCGATGGAAAAGACCTCGGCACCCAGCTCCCACAGCACTTCCGGCGCCGTGCGATAGGCCGCACCGTTGGCGCAGTCCACGACGATGCGCAGCCCCTCCAGGCTCATGTTGCGCGGCAAGGTCCGCTTTGCGTATTCGACATAACGGTCGCGCACGCCGTCGACGCGCTTGGCCCGGCCTAGATCGGCGGGGGCGGCAAGCCGACCGGATAGATCGCTTTCGATCAACCGCTCGATCTCGTGCTCTACCTCGTCGGACAGCTTGAACCCGTCGGGACCGAAAATCTTGATGCCGTTATCGGCATAGGCATTGTGCGAGGCGGAAATCATCACACCGATATCGGCGCGCAAGCTGCGCGTCAGCATGGCAACGCCCGGCGTCGGGATGGGCCCGAGCTGGAAGACGTCCATGCCCGCGGAAGTGAACCCTGCGACCAGCGCGGTTTCGGTCATATAGCCGGAAAGACGGGTGTCCTTGCCCAGGACGACGCGGTGGCGATGTCCGCCGTTTCGGAAGATGACACCGACTGCCATGCCGACCTTCATGGCGACTTCGGGCGTGATCGGCCAACGATTGGCCTGCCCGCGAATACCGTCCGTCCCGAAATAGCTGCGTGTCATCGATCTTCGAATACCCTGCATGCGACAAGCCGCAGGACAAGCGCCGTCGCCTGAACGCACTATTGAGAGGTCCGGGGCTCAATTTGCGCCATCAACGTCGGCGCGCCCGCAGACACAATTTTTCTGCCGTCTACATAGCGAATGATGGTCACCAAAGAGTTCAAAAATTGTTTGCGCTTGTGACAATGCGGCAAGCGATGCGGAGACGGTGCGGGTGCCCCATCCTTTGAGACGCGCTCCAACGAGCGCGCCTCAGGATGACATTGTGCAGGACGATGAGGTCATCGAGACCGGCTTAGCCCGCATGACGGCTCCTTTGCACAATTGTCATCCCCGCGCAGGCGGGGATGACAGTCAGGAGCAAAACCAGCCCGAAACAAACCTTCCCCCCAAACGAAAAGGGCCCGCGCGAGCAGGCCCTCTCCAAACTTGCTAATTCAGGAACGCCTCAGCCCTGCGGCTGGGGCTCCATTCCGCCGGCGTGCTCACCGCCGCCCTTCTTGTGGGAGCCCGTCTTGGGCACGGCGGAACCGCGGATGATCGGCTCGTCGTCGAGGTCGCGCACCGGCGGCTTACCGTTCAGGAGATCCTTGATCTCGTCGCCCGAAAGCGTCTCGTATTCGAGAAGCCCCTTGGCGATGGTGTGCAGCTCGTCCTCGTTCTCGGTGATGATCCGCTTGGCGGTCTCGTAACCGGCGTTGACGAAGCCCTTGATCTCCGCATCGACCAGCTTCTGCGTCTCGTCGGAGACGTTCTGGTTGCGCGACACCGAATGACCGAGGAAGACCTCCTCCGCGTTCTCGCCGTACATCAGCGGGCCGAGCTTGTCGGACATGCCGTACTGGGTCGCCATCGCTTTGGCAAGCTTGGTCGCCATCTGGATATCGCCCGAGGCGCCCGAGGTCACCTTGTCGTAGCCGAAGATCACCTCTTCCGCGACACGTCCGCCCATAGCGACCGCCAGATCTGCGTAGCACTTGGCCCGCGTCAGCGACACCTGATCCTTCTCCGGCAGACGCATGACCATGCCCAGCGCACGTCCGCGTGGGATGATGGTCGCCTTGTGGATCGGATCGGAAGCCGGCTGATGCAGCGCGATCAGCGCGTGGCCCGCTTCGTGATAGGCGGTGAGTTTCTTCTCTTCTTCGGTCAGCGCGAGCGTGCGGCGCTCCGCACCCATCATCACCTTGTCCTTGGCGTCTTCGAATTCCGCCATGGTGACGAGACGCTTGCCCCGGCGAGCTGCCAGAAGAGCAGCCTCGTTGACGAGGTTCATCAGATCCGCACCGGAGAAACCGGGCGTGCCGCGTGCCAGCGTCTTCACGTTCACATCGGGCGCCAAAGGCACCTTCTGCATGTGAACCTTGAGGATCTTCTCGCGGCCGGTGAAATCTGGGTTCGGCACCACGATCTGACGGTCGAAACGGCCTGGACGCAGAAGCGCGGGGTCGAGAACGTCAGGACGGTTGGTGGCGGCGATCAGGATGATGCCCTCGTTGGCCTCGAAGCCGTCCATCTCAACCAGCAACTGGTTCAGCGTCTGCTCGCGCTCGTCATTGCCGCCGCCGAGACCGGCGCCTCGATGACGGCCGACCGCATCGATTTCGTCGATGAAGATGATGCAGGGCGCGTTCTTCTTGGCCTGTTCGAACATGTCGCGGACACGGCTGGCGCCCACGCCGACGAACATTTCGACAAAGTCGGAACCGGAAATGGTGAAGAAGGGAACGTTGGCCTCGCCCGCGATGGCGCGTGCCAGGAGCGTCTTACCCGTGCCCGGAGGGCCGACGAGCAGAACGCCGCGCGGGATACGACCGCCGAGACGCTGGAACTTCTGCGGGTCGCGCAGAAATTCCACGATCTCTTCCAGGTCTTCCTTGGCTTCGTCCACGCCGGCGACGTCCTCGAAGGTGACGCGGCCGTGGGCCTCCGTCAGCATCTTCGCCTTGGACTTGCCGAAGCCCATGGCCTTGCCGCCCGAGCCCTGCATCTGTCGCATAACGAAGATCCAGATACCCAGAATGAGCAGCATCGGCAGGGCGCCGATTATGGTGTTGAGCAGCGAGAAGCTCTCCGCACGCGGCTTGGCGACGACCGTCACGCCCTTGTTGCGCAGAATGTCCACATATTGTCCGTTCTCAGGGGCGTAGGTCTGGAAGGCCCCGCCCTTGGTGTAGTGACCGGTGATCTGCTGCTGCTGGATCGTGACGTCGCGGATGTCACCCTGCTCCGCCTGGTTGAGGAATTGCGAGAAGGCAATTTCACTCGCCGGCGCTCGCGTGTTCGAACTCTGGAACAGCTGGAACAAGGCGATCAGCAATAGCGCGATGATCACCCAGAGCGCGAAATTCCGGAAATTTGAGTTCATAATGATTCCTTGGCCGCCGATCGCAGGACCTGCCGCCTGCCGGATGATACCGGCCGCGCACGCCCCCGTCCGGGGTTCGACTGGACGTCACCGCTCGCGGCGCCGTCCGTGGCTTTCCTGCGAAAAGATAGGCCTCGCCCACCTCGGAACAAGGCTGCCGCCCATTATCAATCGATTGATGTCGACATTTTGTTAAGCCGCGAAGGATCGAAACAGGCTTCATTCGCGGTTCCGAACATGCCCCTTCGGCAGTTTTCCCGATTTTCGGCCCCTCTCCCCCACAGGCCGGTCGACAGGCGACGAGAAAACGCAAGGGCAGATTTCTGCCCCGCAAAACTCACGAGATCGCGGCGATAGGACGCGCTTGGACCGAGCCCCGCCATCCGGCGACGGGCGCAAGCTCGAACCCCGGCAGGGCCAGAACTTCCCCCTCCCAACGCACGGCGGGCGCACCGGCAAAGGCATCGCGTGGCCAGCCCTCGGGCGGCACCAATCCCGCACGTCGCAATCCGCCCGCACCCAGCGCCGCGATTCGCACCGGCCCGGCGGCATCGGCCGACAGCGTGACGGCGAACCGTCCGTCCCAGATCCCCGTCTGACCGGGGGCGACATCCACCGCCTCGAGCCCCGCACGGCCGATCTCGCGATAGATCAGAATATCCGCGCCGCGACGCTCCAGCACGCAACCGGCCAGAGTGCGTCTCCCTTCCGCAGAGGAGAGATCGGCTTCCGCAGAGGAGAGATCCGCGACAGCCGCTTCCAACCGCGCCAGGCGCGGCACATGAGCCCCGCCCCCCGTATCGCGCACCAGCCGGGCGCAGAGCCGCAGCGCAATCTCTTCCGGCAGACGGGAGAGAAGCGCAGCCTCCAGACGACACGGCCCGGCGGGATGACGGGTCACCTCCTCGTCCATGACGCGGTCCACCCACCCATCGAGCGCGGCAGCCGCGCGTGCCATGGAGCGAGCAGTGGAGGCAAGACGTTGCGCATCGAGATTTTCATCGGCCAGCGTCGGCAGCAATCGCCGCATCCGCACCCGCCGGTAATGGCAATCCTCGTTGGAGGGATCCTCGACCCAATAGATCCCGGCGGCACGCAACGTGGTGCGCAACCGGGCGCGCGAGACATCGAGCAAGGGGCGCACGAGATCGACGCCGTCACGTCTGCTCACAGGCGCCATGGCCGCAAGCCCGTAGACGCCGGAGCCGCGCGCCAGTCTGTCGAGGAAAGTTTCCGCCTGATCGTCCCGTGTATGGGCCAGCAGAAGCGCCTCGGCGCCCCGTCTGCCCATTTCCTCGATCATCAGCGCATAACGGGCGCCCCGCGCCGCCTCCTGGATGCCGGTCTCCGGCCTTGGGCCTTCCCAGCGCAGGGTCCGGTGCGAAAGCCCGAGCTTTGCACACACCAGACCGACCCCGGCGGCTTCGGCCGCCGCTTCCGCGCGCAATCCATGATCGACGGTGAAAACGATCGCATCCGGCGCATCGGGAATGGTGCGTCGCCATCGGTCGAACAGATGCAGCATCTCCGTTGAATCGCCGCCACCGGAAACGGCCAGCGCGACCAGTCCATAGCGCCTCAGCGGCGCAAAGAGAGCAGCCGCTTCGTCATCGCGAAGCGGCGTGTCGTCATCCGCGGCAACCGGCACTCTCCCGCTCCTTGCGCGCCTGGTCGAGAACCGCGCCGGAAGCTCCGGGATACTTGGTCAGCAATTCGGAATAGGTTGCACACGCAGCATCCTTCTGCCCCAATCCGTCCAGCGACAGACCAAGCTTCAGAAGGCTGTCCGACGTCTTGTCATTCGCCGGATAGCCCGTATAGGTCTTCAGGAAGGCATCGGCAGCATCGCGATACTTGCCGCGCCCGAAATAGCTCTCGCCCAGCCAGTATTGCGCATTGGCCGCCAGCGGATCATCCGGATGGCTGGCCAGGAACTGCTTGAAGCCCTGCGCAGCCTGATTGTACTGGCCGTTGAGCACCATCGAATAGGCCTGATCGTACTGCGCACGCGCCGATCCGTCGGAAGAGGATGCGGACGCCAGCCGTCCGATGGCATCGTCATGGGTGTTGACGCCCGGAACACCGGAACCGCCGACGGTCGGATTGTCCGGCTCCTCATAGGAATTGCCGCCGGAATTACCGCGCGCCAGGGCCGACAGGTCAAGCGGCTGGCCCGAGGGCGTGTATCCGCCGCCGGTATCGTCTGCACCCTGTCCCGATGTGGAATAGGAGCCCAGATTTTGAACCGTCGCGTCGCGCTCGGCAGCATAAGGCTCGTTATCGCTGGGAGCTTCGGCGCGCCCATAATGCCCGCCCGTATTGGCGGCGCTGGCGGAATTCTGCGCCGGAGCGGCGGCTGGCGCCTGCGAGCGCTTGCCCGGCTTTCCGCCTTCCAGTTCCTGGAAACGGAATTCGGCGTCTTCCTGAACGCGGCGAAGCTGGTCCTGCGTCTGGCGCAAGTGGTGGGTCAGTTCCTCCACCTGCCCGGTCAGAGAGCGTACCTGCTCTTCCAGCTGCCCGAGCCGCACGGCGATCTGGCCGTCCTCGCGGTTGTAGGAGGATCCGAAAAAGCCGCCCTGCGCGGCGGCGGGGGCGGAGGCGGCCAGCGGCGCGGCGATCATCAGAGCCGCACCGAGGGTCAGAGGAATGAAACTGCCCGAAGCCGCGGAGCGCATGCTTGCGGGAATGCGGAATGTCATCATGATCGATCCGTTGTCACGGGCCCTCGAAGGGACATTGGGAGCCCTCGAAAGAGCGTTTCGCGTTTCCTAACATAGGTTGCGTCGAGTTCGGCCAAATTTTGACCTTCCGCTAGGTGAAATATACGAGATTGCCCCAGTGCTTTGCAAATCGCCAACGGCGGAGAGGGGTTGCGGCGTGGTGAGGTGCGGCTCGGGAGCGCCGGAGGCGGTTTCTTGGCGCGGCCCATCCTTCGAGACGGCGCCGAAGCGCCTCCTCAGGAGGACGTTGTGTATGTTGCTCGTTTCTTCAAAACCAACACAACGATAACGTCATCCTGAGGAGCCTGCGTCAACAAGCGTCTCGAAGGATGGGCCACGTGGTCAAAGCCTCCCTGCAACACGGCACGAGCTGATCCCCTCCCCAGGGGAGAGCTAATCGGTGCCCAACGCACATCCCTCCCCCAACACGCAAAAAACCGACGGCCCCGTTTCGGGACCGCCGGTTCTTGTCTTTCAGGCTGAGGCGCGGGCTATGCCGGCCGTCAGCTGCCTGCGTTATTGACCACAATCACCGCGCGGCGGTTCTGGGTCCAGCACGAAGCGTCATTGCACACCGCAACCGGACGTTCCTTGCCGTAGGAAATGGTACGCAGCCGATCGGCGGAAACACCGCGGCTGATCAGGTAATCGCGTGCCGCCGTCGCACGACGGGCGCCCAGCGCGATGTTGTATTCGCGCGTGCCGCGTTCATCCGCATGACCTTCGACGGTCACGGTGTATTTCGGATACTGCTGCAGCCACTGTGCCTGCTTGTCCAACGTCTCACGGGCTTCGGTGGTCAGGTCGGAACTGTCGACCGTAAAGAACACCCGATCGCCCACGTTGACAACGAAGTCCTGGGCCGTTCCCGGTGCCACCGTGCTGTTGGCAATGTTGTCCGGCCGCGTCTGAGCGCAGGCTGCAACGAACAGCGCTACCGCCGCAACGCGCAATCCGCGCATGAATGTCCCATTCATCTTCATAGTCCCGCTACTCCTTGGTCCCCACCGAGCCCCGATAGGGTAAACTGAACCTAGCCCGAGATGGTTAAGCCGTGGTTTGCAGACATGGTTAACAAAGCCCTAATCCGACCGAAACACAATGCCTCGGCCGGGAAAAGAGCGGAATGAGAACCTAATCTCCGCACACAGCCCGATCAAGGCCATACCGCCCGCTTGTGCCCGGGCGACCGGATCGGTAACCCGCCACGCGCCGATCGGTTCCTTCAACCGGCCCATGCAACGCGAAAAAATGCATTTCCTACTCCAGCAGGGGCGACCAGGTTGGGTCGGAGGCAAAGCCCTGCGTCTCCACGCGGCGCTCGTTGTAGCCAGTCAGATCCACCATCCAGAGTTGCGGGCCGCCGTTGGCGCCCGGCGTATCGCGGAAGAACATGATGACGCGGCCGTTGGGCGACCAGGTTGGGCCCTCGTTGTGATAGCCCTCCGTCAGGATGCGCTCCTGGCTGCCGTCGGGCTTCATCACGCCGATCATGAACCGGCCCTCATGCTGCTTGGTGAAGGCGATCAAATCCCCACGCGGCGACCAGACCGGCGTCGAATAAGAGCCGGGCCCGAAGCTGATGCGGTGTGGATTGGAGCCGTCTGCGTTCATCACATAGATCTTCTGACTACCGCCGCGGTCGGATTCGAATACGATCTGCCGCCCGTCCGGCGAATAGGAGGGCGAGGTGTCGATGGCCGCGGAGTTCGTCAGCCGCGTGGTGCGGCGCGACCGCAGATCCATGGAGAAGATGTTGGCGTTGCCGTTCTGCTGAAGGCTCATGATCACCTTCTGCCCATCCGGCGAGAAGCGCGGCGCAAAGGTCATGCCGGGGAAATTGCCCACCACCTCGCGCTGTCCGGTCTTGATGTTCAGGAGATAGACCTGCGGATTGCCGCCCGCATAGGACATGTAGGTGACTTCCTGGCTCGTCGGCGAAAAGCGCGGCGTCAGCACCAGATCGTCGCCACGGGTCAGATAGCGCACATTGGCCCCGTCCTGATCCATGATGGCGAGCCGCTTGACGCGCTTGTCCTTCGGTTCGCTTTCGGACACGAAGACCACGCGGGTGTCGAAATAGCCCTTCTCACCGGTCAGCCTCTCATAGATCGCATCGGCGATAATGTGGGCGAGCCTGCGCCAGTTCTCCGGCGTGGTGAAATATTGCTGGCCGATCATCTGCTCGCCGGCAAAGACGTCCCACAGCCGGAATTCCGCCCTCAGGCGCCCATCCGACTGGCGGAAGACCGAGCCGGTGGCCAGAACCTGAGCGGAGATCACCCGCCAGTCGCCGAAACGCGGCTGGGTGTTCACGTCCATGTCCTTCTGGATGAAGCTCTGCGGATCGAGCGGGCGGAACAGGCCCGAGCGCTTCAGGTCCGCGGTGATGACGGAGACGATATCGGCCGACAGCTTCGCATCGTCGCCGCCGAAGACCAGCAACGCGATCGGCAAAGGCTCGATATTGCCGCCCGCCACGTTGATCTCTACCAACGCGTTGGACGGCTGGATGCCGAGCGCGATGAACCCGAGCACGGCGGCGACCATCGCGGCCCATCGTTTGAACAAGACGTGCATCGCTATTCCTTCAGTCTGCTTTTTTCGGCGCGCGCCCGACATCCTCTGCACAGCGGGCCCGTCATTGCGGTCAGAGACGTCATTGCGGCTTCAGATTGGCTAACACCGTATTCCATCCCCCGTTCCCCTCGTAGCAATCGCGCGGCAGGAAAGAAAAGCCCTCGGACCTGTCGACCGCGATGATCGCCCTGATCGCAGCCTCCGCCAACTGACGGAAGCGCGGATAGGGATGGGAATTCATGATCTGCGGCGTGCCGATCAGATGGCCGTCGCGACTAAGCTGGAACTGCACTCTCACCACCAGATCGGGCGGGAAAGTGTCGGGAACGTAATTCCAGCGTTCCTTGACCTCCGAAACCAGCAGATCGAGATCGCTGGCCGACAAGCCCTGTTGCTGGGTTGCCTTGTTCGCCCCAAGTCCGGCCGGCTCGTTGACCGCCGTCTGCGTGCCGCCCTCCGGTTCCACCTTGCTGAGCAGATTGGAAATCTCGTTCGGGTCGAACGTGTCCTTCTTCTTCGGCTCCTGCCGGTTCTTGATCGGCTGGGCCGCGGTCGTGCGCGTATGCTTGGGAGGTGTGGGCTTGGATTGCGGCACCACCTTGACGGGCTTCGGCGGCTCGGGCGTCTCTTCCTTGGCCTCAGCCTTCTCCGGTGCAGGCTCCTCGGCGGGCGCGGGCTCGACCTGGGGTGCAGGCGCGGGCTCCTTTTCCGCTTCCGGCTCCGCCTGCGGTGCAGGCTCGGCCTTGGCAGGTGACGGCTTGGCCGCTTTCGCCGGTTTCTTGCCCGGATCGGGAGCCTTTTCAGTAGCCTCCGTCGGCTTTTCGGCCGGTGCGGGGGCGGGTGCATTGTCCTTGGAGGCCGTCTTGTCGCCGATCCGGGTCTTGGTGATTTCCTCGATCGGCACGAGATCGACCGGCAACGCATCCACGGGTTCGACCGAATAGGGCTTCGCACTGGGAAAGGCGATCAGCCCCCAGCACAGAACGACCACGTGGCCGATGATGGATACAACGAGCCCAGTACGCATTCTCAGCGGCTCTGTTCCTCGGTTGCGATCAGCCCGATACGACGGAATCCGGTCGTGCTGATCCGCCCCATAATGCGCATCACCGTGCCGTAGTCGGCATCGCGGTCACCGCGCACATAGATGCGCTCGTCATAACCGTTCTTCGCAATCGCGGTCAGCTTGGGCACGATCTCGTCCGCCTTCACTTCCGTATCCTGAAGGAACACCTTGCCGTCCTTGGAAACCGAAATGGTGATCGGCTCCTGGTCGTCCTGCAGAGTCTTGGCACGGGTTTCCGGCAGATCTATGGGCACGCCCACCGTCAGAAGTGGGGCCGCCACCATGAAAATGATCAGGAGCACCAGCATGACGTCGACCATCGGCGTCACGTTGATCTCGCTCATCGGCTGATGCCGCCGCCGTCCGCGTCCGCGCCGACGACCGCCGCCTGCCCCCGCTCCCACCTGGATACCCATGATTTATCCTTGCGTGCGTTCGTCGATCTGACGCGACAGGATGGCGGAGAATTCATCGGCGAACCCTTCCATCCGTGCTCCCAGACGCGCGGCATCGGCGGAATACTTGTTGTAGGCGATCACCGCGGGGATGGCGGCCACGAGCCCCAGCGCGGTCGCGAAAAGCGCCTCCGCGATGCCGGGCGCGACCACCGTCAGATTGGTGTTCTTGGAAGCCGCGATCGCCTGGAACGAGATCATGATGCCCCACACCGTACCAAACAGGCCGACGAAGGGCGCGGCCGAGCCCACGGTCGCCAGCACCAGAAGCCGGTTTTCCAACCGCTCCATCTCGCGCATGATCGTCACGTCCATGACCCGGTCGATACGCTGCTGAAGGCTGGCGATCGCCGGCTTCTTGCCCTCTTGACTGCGCTTCCACTCCCGCATGGCGGCAACGAACAGTGCGGCCATGGAGGTGTTCGCCCGGCTGACGAGGGTCTGGTAGAGGTCTTCCAGCGACTGCCCGGACCAGAACACGTTCTCGAACCGGTTCATCTGCCGCTTGGTGCGGGTGTAGAGCAACTGCTTGTCGACGATGATCGCCCAACACCAGACCGAAGCGAAGATCAGGCCGAGCATCACGATCTTCACGACGATATGCGCGCCGAGAAACAGCGCGAAAAACGAGATGTCGCCCGCCGGCGCGGCAAACTCTATCTGCGCGAACGCTTCGGAAATCATTCAGATGAACCTCAATATATGCGCGTGGCCGCGCGGGCCGCAGCGCGCCGTCTCCCTTCGTGGCCGCCATGCCCCTCGCATTGCGGCTGCCTCTGTGGCGGCGGAATTTGGCGAAACCGGGGCTTTTGCCCGCTTATGGCTCACCCTAGCAAGACATTGTCAAGGTTACTGTCGCCTTAACGCGGCGCACGATGACGTGGAATTATGCGCGGTTGAGGACCGCCGATCCGCCTCGGACACATCGACTTCCGCCGTTTTGAAGAAATCTGAAAAATCGAGAAAACGCATCACCGCGAAGGTGGGACAAGGTCACCTGACGCAGCAACACCTCTCCGGACCCTACCGATTCTTGACGATACCGAGCCTGACGGCGAGTTCCGCCGGCAGACGCCGGGGCTTGCCGTCCCCGTTGATCACCGCGGACATGACCTTGGCCGTGATCAACACCTCATCCCCCCGCATAACCTTCTGCTCCAGGATGGTCCGCGCCCCACGTGCCTCAGTACAACGGGTGTGGACTTCCAGAATGTCATCGATATGGGAGGACTTGAGAAAATCTATGTCCATGTGGCGCACGACGAAGACCAGCCGCTCGCCGGTCACTCCCGCATCCAGCTTGCTGTGATGGATGCCGCAAAGATTGAGCAGATCCGATCGTCCGCGCTCCATGAAGCGCAGGTAGGAGGCGTGATAGACGATCTCGGAAAAATCCGTATCCTCGTAATAGACGCGCACGGGAAGAATGTGCTCGCCGGTTTCGAGACGACCGGAAAGGCCGGACCAGGGCTGCTTCGTGTCGGACATGGCGGGTGACTTACACGTTTTTTGTGCCCCTCAACAGATGCCAGTCGCCGCCGGGCCGACAATCCACCCGCAAATTGCGCGCAAAGGCCGTCCCGTTTCACGCCGCGCGAAAGCCATCTGACGCGACTGAATCCGCGCGATCCTTTCGCTGATAATGATCCTTAAATTTTATTTAGATCAGATAGTTATTTCCATCGTCCATACGATCGGCCCCTTCGGGAGCACGTTCATGAAAGCGATAATCACTGCCCTGTTGGGCGCGACGATCTGGCTGTGCATGCCGGGTCCCCTTGCCGCTCGCACCGCCATGCAGATCGATTGCCAGGCGCCCCCCATCGCTCATTCCAAGATCACGCTCGCCTGGCTCGCCGATCTCTATTTCGCCGATATCAGCTACCGCTATGCCATCATGCTGGCCACCAACAGCCGCACGGCGGACGGCTTCCCCTTCATCGGCAATCCCGATGAATTGCCGCTCGGCAAGACGCTGTGCGTCCCGGCCCACGGCGAGGCGGAGCGGCTGCGCCAGCGCTACATCAACTACAGCGACGCCATCCACGCCATGACCCAGGCCGACCCGGCCGACCAGAGCACTTTGCTCGATCCGGTCGACCCGTCGCGCACGGTCATCGCGGTGAGCTGGGTGCGCGCCGACCAGGCGGACGGGTATCGCAAGAAGATCGGCACGACGATGGAGGTTTCCGGCGACACCTGGGTCACCGTCGCCCTGCATCTGCAACGCTTTTGCGCCGAATGGACGGGGCCGGGCACGGCGACGATCTCCAGGGGCTGACGCTTCGCCTTGAGCAGCGCCTCGGGCTGCCGCCGCACAGCGCCAAGACGGCCTTCGTGGAGATGGAAGTGGAGAAGCCCGGAGACCCGACGCGCTTTTTCCGTCCCTGCGTCTCGCCAGACGTCACCACCAGCTCCTGTCAGCTCGGGCTCCCGCCATCCTGTCCTCTCCCCGGCTCCGGCAACGATGCGGAGGCCTGCCATGCGCACCGGGATTTCTACCTCAACCAGTACTCCTCCTACGGCGTCGCCCTGCCAACCGGCTACCCCTGGACCTCGTTCGGCTACACCTTCGACTGGGCCTTCGATACGCCGGGTGTCGAAGGCGAGACCGATTTCGTGCAATATGGGGAAAGCGAATACGTGATCGCCAAGGGGCGCGCGCGTCACCGTGAAAAGCATGGTGGACACGCTCGACTACTGCGTCACGCGATAGAGACCGGAATTTTGCTCCGGCATGCGCGGCCGAACCGTCAAGGAGCCGCGAAAAAACATCGCCGAGGGCGCCCGCACGCCCACTTCATGTGCGGGATAGTACGGTACCCGGAGAGCCTTGCATTTTTGGACGGGCTGCCCACCGCTAGCCCGCCTTGCGGCCATATACGAGGAAGGTAGTGCTCCGGCGCCCTTACATTTTCGAGAACAAGACGGGAGTTATCGTGAAAGTCGGGATTATCGGAGCAAGCATGGTCGAAAGCGCCGCGGGCTATGCCATCGCGCTCATGGGACATGCGAGTTTGATTGTACTGGTCGACCTGAACAAGGCGCTGGTGGATGCGCAGGCCGAAGACATCGCCCACGCGGTGCCCTTCGCCTCCGCAACGCAGGTTTGCGCCGGAACTTATGACGACCTCGAGGATGCGCGCATCGTCATTCTGGCGGCCGGGGCCAGCCAGAAGCAGGGCGAGACCCGACTGCAACTGTTATCCTGAAACGCGAAGATCATCGGCGGGATCGTGGGCGAGGTTCTGCGCGTCGCTCCAAATGTGATCCTCGTCGCTGCAGCCAACCCGGTCGACACCGCCACGCGGGTGAGCGGCCTGCCCGCCTCGCGTGTCATCAGCTCCGGCACGATCCTCGACACGGCGCGTTTCCGCACCCTGCTCGGCCGCCATCTGGGCGTGTCGCCCTTCTCCGTCCACTCCTATGTGCTGGGCGAACACGGCGACAACGAAGTGCTCGCCTGGTCGAATGCGCGCGTCGACTCGCTGACCCTCGACCAAATCTCCGCTCAGGTGAACATGCCGATCGATGACGAGGTACGTGCGCGCATTGACGACGGCGTACGCAAAGTCGCCTACAAGATCATCAACGGCAAGGGCGCGATCTATTACGGCATCGGCGGCGGGCTGGCGCGCCTGGTGGAGGTCATCGGCCGCAACCAGCACGCGGTGTTCACCCTCCCAAGCGTGACTGAAAACGTCGAAGGCGTGCGTGATGTGGCGGTTTCCGTCCCCCGCGTTCTCGGCAGCGACGGCGTGACCGCCACGCTCACGCCCGTGCTTGCGCGCGAGGAACACGAGGCGCTCGCCAAAAGCGCGCAGATGATGAGGGAACAGGTCGAGTCTCTCGATCTCTGACCGACCGACGGCGCTTGCGCCGGATGCCGGCAACGACCGTTTCCCGCAGTGGTCGTTGCCCGTGAAGTCCGGGGGCTGCCTCAGGCAGCCGCCACTTCGCTCAGGAAACGATCGATGGAGGCCCGCAGGCAATCGACCTGGTCCTTCATCTCCCGGGTCGATGTGCGCATTTCATCCATGGACCGCGCGCTCTCCCCGACCCGCGAAGACAAGGCCGCGACGGATTCGTTGACGATCCGCGTTCCCGTCGGGGCTTCCGCGACATTGTGCGAGATCTCGCCCATCGCCGCCCCCTGCTGGCCCACCGCATTCGCGATCGCCCCGGTATAGCCGTTGACTTCCTCGATCGACTGCGTAACCACGCCGATCTCGGTAACGGCCGCCTCAGTGGAGGACAGGATCCCCTCAATCTGGCTGGAAATCTCTTCCGTCGCCTTCGCCGTCTGACTGGCGAGATCCTTCACCTCCGCCACCACGACCACAAAGCCACGCTTCGCCTCACCCGCGCGCGCGGCCTCGATCGTGGCATTGAGCGCGAGCAGGTTCGTCTGCTCCGCAATCTCCGAAATCAACGACACCACGTCGCCGATCCGCTCCACGGAGCGGGCAAGTCCCATGACCTTATCGTTGGACGAGGTGGCGTTCTCGGTGGTCCGCATCACCACATCGGCCGTAGTCGCCACCTGACGCTCGATTTCCGAGATCGAGACGTTCAGCTCCTCGGTCGCCGCCGCCACGGCCTCCACATTGCCGGAGGCGCGTTCCGATTCCTGGGCAGTGTCATTGCCCTGGCGAACCGCTTCCGTCGAGATGCTGCTGAGCGACGTCGCCGTTTCCGCCACGCCGTCGAGAACCCGCTAAACGCTCATCAGCATGTCCGTGACCTCGGCGCGGAACCCGGCAATCAACGACTCGATCGTCTCCGCCCGCTTCTTGCTCTGCACCGCGCCCGTCGCGCTTTCCGCCGCCAGCCGTTCACGTTCAACGGAATTCATCTTGAAGATATCGACCGTGCGCGCCATTTCGCCGATCTCATCACCGCCCTCAAGCCCGGCAACCTCCGTCTCAAGCTCGCCGTCGGCAATGCGCCGCGAGACGGTCGAGAGCTTGGCCAAAGGTGCGAACATGCGCCGCGTCAGCCACCAGATGACGATGGCGAAGGGCACCAGACAGCAGATACCGGCAATGATCAAACCGAACGTGATCCGGTTGGCCGCCGACGACAGCTCACTCTGCTCTTCCGCTTCCAGAACCATGAACCGCCGATCCAGGAACGTTCCGGACGAGGTCTTGTAGCGCAACACCGTCCCGTTCAGATCGAGAACGCTGTCGGACTTGCGGATATCGTCGAGTTTCAGGATCTCGGTGGCCCCGTTGCCGCTCACAGGACCACGACATCGCCTTCCGGCGTCACCAGCATGGCCCGTTCGATCTCTCCGATCCCGGTCACGTCGTTCACGATTGCCGCGATGCGGCTCATGTCGACCATGAAGGCGACAGCGCCGAAGAACGTGTCGAGATAGAAGACCGGCATGGCAACGACGGCGGAGACGATCTGACCGGAAGAGATACGGAAGCCGGAGAAATACATGTCGCCAACCTTGATGCTCTTGGCCGTGACCGCATCCATCAGCGACGTGAGCGCGACCTGCATCACGGTTCCCGCAAGTGCCGGATCGTCAAAGACGCGGGCGGAGTCCTCGCCCTTTTGATAGGTATAGACAATGTTGCCGTCAGGATCGTTCAGCGCCATGTCGGAGAACATGTGCTAATCGACGATCTCCTTAGCCTTCTCCTGAATGATCCCGTGGGAGGTGGTGTAGTAGTTCTGCTCCGGCGCTTCGATAAAGAGGTGCCGCTCCCCCGGCGCATTGGGATTGTCCTGAACGTAGATCTTGCGCAATTGAGCACCCTGATCCTGCTTCAGGTTCTTCCAGCCCGCCCACATCTTCATGATGCTGTCCTTGGCGGTAGATTGGGATGTGAATAAGCCCACGTTTTCACGCATCTGCTGCAAGGTCATCTCGAGACCCTTGCGTTTGCCCACGGTGGCGCTCAACAGCGCCTTGTCCGCCTGCGCGTTGGCGGCATTGCCCCCCAAGCCACGCCGCCGTTCCCACCAGCGCCGCGCACAAGACGAAGGCACCGATCAGGAAGATGGCAGAGACTTTCGTGGGCAGGCTTTTGGAAGTATGGCTTCCCCCTTCAAACACTGGGGGAGGAAACTAGGACGGATCCCATCAATAGACTCTTAAACTACGTAGAGTTTCTAAGACTATACAATAGTCATTAAATAATATATTTAATATAAATTCGGAATATTCCCAAAACCCGCGAGAATCCAAGGGTCTTGCAAAGAGACCGGGCGCAATTTCCCGGCTTCTGCCGGTTCAAATTCTCGACTTCGTGCAGAAAGGGCGTGCGGCGAAACTCGCCGCACGCCGAAAAGTCAGGCGACCTTGTCGCTCAGGAACGGATAGTCCGTGTAACCCTTGGCGCCGCCGCCATAGAAGGTGGCATTGAGCGGTGCATCCCGCTTCAGCCGTTCCACCAAATCCGGATTGGCGATGAAGGTTCGCCCGAAAGCGACGAGATCGACCTTGCCGCTCTCCACCGCATCGATCGCCATGTCGCGTGTATAGCCGTTATTGGCGATGTAGATACCGTCGAACAGCTTGCGAAGCGCCTCGATGCTGGTGCCTTCCGGCAGTTCGCGCGGTCCGCCCGTCTGGCCTTCCACCATGTGCAGATAGGCGAGACCGAAGCCGTTCAGCTTGCCGACGACATATTCGAACAGCGGCTGCGGATTGCTGTCGGAAATTCCGTTGGCATTGGAGAAGGGGCTGAGACGGATGCCGACGCGGCCCGCGCCCAGAACACCCACGACCGCTTCCGTCACCTCCAGAACGAAGCGGGCACGGTTCTCGATCGACCCGCCATAGGCACACCCTCGCGCTTGTTGGCGCCGTCACGCATGAATTGGTCGAGCAGATAGCCGTTGGCCGCGTGGATTTCCACGCCGTCGAAGCCGGCCACCTTCGCATTGGCGGCAGCCTTGCGGTAATCCTCGATGATCCGCGGAATTTCCGAAAGCTCAAGCGCGCGCAGCGTGGAGGCGGGCAGGAATTCCTTGCCGTCGAAGGTGCGCGATTCCGCGGCGATGGCCGAGGGCGCGACCGGCGGCTTGCCGTCGGGCTGAAGGGTATCGTGCGAGACCGGGCCCACATGCCAGAGCTGGGCGACGATCTTGCCGCCCTTGGCATGGACCGCATCCGTCACGCTCTTCCAGCCGGCGACCTGCACCTCGGAGTAGATGCCCGGCGTCCAGGCATATCCCTTGCCTTCCGGAGAGATCTGCGTGCCTTCCGAAATCAGCAGACCGGCAATGGCGCGCTGGGCATAGTACTCGGCGCTCAGCGCCATCGGCACATCGTCCTCGGGCCGGGCGCGGTTACGGGTAAGCGGGGCCATTGCGACCCGGTTGGCGACGTCGATACGCCCACCTTCGTCGGGGTGAAAAGCTTCGCGGTCGTCATGAAAGTCTCCTGAAAGCGCGGACAAAAGGAAACCGGGAAGTTTTGTCCGGATTTGCGGACCGAAAGGTCCGATAATCGCCGTTCCTGTGCTCAATGAGGCAGGATTGGGCCATTTTATCGCTCCCCGATCAAGCGCTCGGCCTGAGCGAGGGCACGTTCGATATCGTCTTCGACAACGCCGGATTTGCGCAGGATCATCGCGCCGAAGGCCAGCGCCATCAGCGCGCGCGCCCTGTCGCGCGCCGTCAATGGCGCATCCTCTGGCGCATCGCCCACCAGACACCCGGCAAGCAGCGTTTCCACCCGGGCGAAATGACGGCGGCCGAGATCGGCCACCTCATCGTCATGCGGGCCCCGTTCAGAAACGATATTTGCGAAAAGACAGCCCCGCGAGCCGCATTCAGGCCGCGCAAGGGCATGGACGAGCGCTGTTGGCGCCCCCTCGCCCGCCTCTTCGGCGAGCCGGACCCAGCCGGCATAGACCTCATCGGAATAGCATTGCAGCGCAGCCAACAGAACGCCCTGCTTGGAGCCGAAGGCGCCATAGAAGCTCGATTTCGACATCCCCATCGCCGCCGTCAGCGCGTCGACCGAGGTTGCTTCGAAACCGTTCTCCCAGAAAAGCCGCAAGGCCGCATCCAGCACCGAGTGCATGTCGTACTGGCGCGGACGCCCGCGAGCATGTGTCCCCTCGCGACGATCTTCGTCGTGACAACGCGGGGCGCGATGAGCGCGCCTATCCGGGGCGGTCGTATCCATGGGAGTTAAATATGGACCTCTCATTCCGGAATTCAAGAAGGCGCGACGAAGACGCTTCTTGAGTAACGAGAGCGCCGTCCCCGGCTTCAGATGCCCCCTTGTCTCGCCCCTCTCCTCCGTCATTGCCGGGCACCCGCCTTCGCGGGCACAGGCTCCGTCCGGGCAATCCAGCAGGCAACGACATATGCGGAGAACGCAGGATCCCCCGGACGAAGCCGGGGGATGACGCCGGAGGGGATTGAGGAGCAACGACGGAGAGGGACGCCCCGCCGGAAAGCCTACCCGTCAGCCCAGCATGTTGCTTATGATGCCGAGACCGATGAGGCCGGTGAGGATCAGGTAGATCGCGACGATATAGGCGAGCAGCCGCGGTGCCAGAAGGATGAGGACACCGGCGATCAGGGCAACGATAGGCCCGATATGGGCGGATGTGATGAGCATGACAGTCTCCGGGATTTCTTTTCTCGGTGAAAGACAAACGTGCGGGACGCTATCGCGTTCCCGATACGGCACAGTGACAGTTGGCGCGCAAGCTTGCCCGGGCGTTTAGACCCCGCCGCTTGTCAACACGCTTATGTGAGGAGAGACTAGTCCTCGTCCGTGAAGAGCCCCATCTGCGCGATCGGGGCGCCTTGCGGCACGGCAAGGCCCAGATGGGCGAAGCTCTTGGGCATCAACAGCCGTCCGCGCGGGGTGCGCTGGATGAAACCCTGCTGGATCAGATAGGGCTCGACGATGTCCTCGATGGCATCGCGCGGCTCCGACAATCCGGCCGCAATCGTCTCAATCCCGACCGACCCGCCGCCGAAATGTTCGGCGATCATGGAGAGATAGCGCCGATCGAGCGCATCGAGCCCGGCCTTGTCGACTTCAAGCTGCGACAGCGCCTTGTCGGCAATCGCCGCATCCACCGCCTCGATGCCCGCCACGACCGCGAAATCGCGCACACGACGCAGCAGACGACCGGCGATACGCGGCGTGCCACGCGAGCGTCGCGCGATCTCGTTGGCGCCGTCATCCGTCATGCCGATGCTGAAGCCCCGCGCCCCGCGCCTGACAATGTGTTCCAGCTCTTCGACCGTATAGAAATTGAGCCGGATCGGGATGCCGAAACGATCGCGCAAAGGGGTGGTCAGAAGCCCGAGCCGCGTGGTGGCGGCAACGAGCGTGAATTTCGACAGATCGATCTTCACCGAGCGCGCCGCAGGCCCCTCGCCGATAATCAGATCGAGCTGAAAATCCTCCATCGCCGGGTAGAGAATTTCCTCCACCGCGGGCGAAAGCCGATGGATTTCATCGATGAAGAGGACGTCGCGCTCTTCCAGATTGGTGAGGAGAGCCGCGAGATCGCCCGCCTTGGCGATGACCGGGCCGGAGGTCGCGCGGAAATTGACACCCAACTCCCGCGCCATGATCTGCGCCAGCGTGGTCTTGCCCAGACCCGGAGGCCCGACGAAGAGCACATGGTCGAGCGCCTCGTTGCGCGCCTTCGCCGCCTCGATGAAGACCGACAGGTTCGAGCGCGCCTGCTGCTGGCCGACGAATTCGTCGAGCGCCAGCGGCCTGATGGAGGTATCCACCTCGTCGCCGTGCTCTGCGGGGGAGACGATCCGTTCAGTGCTCATGGGCGGACCTCGACGGGGCGGAAAGAGAAGAACAGAATTCTGCGTTTTTCCCGCGCACACGACGCCAGCCTGAGGAGGCGCATCAGCGCCGTCTCGAAGGATGGGCGGCACGCGAAATCAACCACTCCCCTCACTGCGAAAGCTCCTTCAGCCCGAGCCGGATGAGCTTGCCCGTATCGGCCCCCTCGCCCGCCGCGCGGCTGGCGGCGGCAACGGCGGCAGCGGCCTGCGGCTGACCGTAACCGAGATTGACCAGAGCGGAAACGGCATCGGCCACGGGCTTGGGCGCAACCTTGTCCTCGATCGCAGCTTTGGCCTGGATCGTGCCCATATCCGCATTGGAAAAGGCGGGAGCCTTGGATTTCAATTCCGTCACGATGCGCTCAGCCACCCGCTTGCCGACGCCGGGCGCTCGCGCGATCGTCGTCTTGTCTCCGAGCGCGATCGCATTGGCGATGTCGGTAGGCTTCATGATGCCGAGAACGCCGAGCGCCACCTTGGCGCCCACGCCCTGCACGGTCATCAGCATGCGGAACCATTCGCTCTCCAGATCAGAGGAGAAACCGAACAGCCGGATCTGATCCTCGCGCACATAGGTCTCGATCGAAAGCGTCGCCGCCTCGCCCGCCGAGGGCAACGCCTGCAGCACCCGCACGGGACACTGCACATGGTAGCCGACGCCGTGGACGTCGAGGATCACGTAATCTTCGCCGTAACTGTCGATCACGCCCTTGAGCTTGCCGATCACGCACCGTTTCTCCTCATTGCCCGATCCGCGCCGCCACCCGGGCAGCAGCGGCCGCCGCACCGCGATGATACGCATGACACACCGCGATCGCCAGCGCATCCGCCGCGTCGTCGGAATCGAACGTCGCCCGCGGCATCAGAACCTTCACCATCATGCGGATCTGCTTCTTGTCGCCGTGGCCCGCACCGATCACGGTCTTCTTGATCAGGTTGGGCAGATATTCGCCGACCGGCAGTCCCCTCAGACCCGGCACCAGCAACGCGATGCCGCGCGCCTGACCAAGCTTCAGCGTCGCGCCCGCGTCCTTGTTGACGAAGGTCTGCTCCACCGCCGCCTCCTGCGGGTCGTACTCTTCCATCACCCGGATCAGGCCGTCATGCAGTTCCACCAGCCGGTCGCACAGCGCGAAGGACTGGGTGGAATGCACCGTACCGGAAGCCACGAACTTCAGGCTCGTGCCGATCACGTCGATCACGCCCCATCCGGTGTTCTTGAGGCCCGGGTCGATACCGAGTATGCGAATCGCTGATGTCATAGAACAAACAGGTAACGCCGAATGACGAATTGCACCAGACGGCCCGGCAAATGAGTTGCGGAGAAGGGCGGAATTCGGGTTATTGACGGGAAGTCTGGGAGGGTTGGGGGGGGGGGGGGGGGGGGGGGGGGGGGGGGGGGGGGGGGGGGGTGGGGGGGGGGGGGGGGGGGGGGGGGGGGGGGGGGGTGGGGGGGGG